>JBMFNR010000026.1:0-524 GCA_049970055.1 Fervidobacterium sp. | reverse complement strand
ATGCAGAGTAGAACAAAGAATGCAAGATTCGGATATAGTCAAAAATTTCTTTCTGAGAGTGTTAGAACTCCAACCAAGCAAAAGTGATGCAAGCTTAGAGAATTTATCACTCATTTTAGATAGGGCAGGTATAAAAAGTAAGATAATTAAAAGCGGGATAAAGACAGCGAGAACAGATGTAGAAAAACGGCTCATAGAAAAGTATCAAGAACAAATCAAAGAAGTTTTCGGAGTATCGAACATCAAGGTCCCCAATGATTTTCTATGGGAAGGGGGACGGCTCAAAACAAAGAAAGGACACCCAATCACAGAATTTTTCATAGTCAAGTCAATAGTGGAGGGATTAGACGGAATAGAAGGAGTAAGGATAAGGACAATAACAGGGAAAGAATTTATATATCCGACACAGGAAAAGGATACTAAACAATTCTTTCAAAGACACGGAGTATGGGTCGGAGATGCTACAGTCTGGCTTATGTCCGAATACATCAAAGAATTTGTCTACGAAAACCAAACAAATATAG
>JBMFNR010000025.1:0-618 GCA_049970055.1 Fervidobacterium sp. | reverse complement strand
ATGGTTGATGACCCAGAACTTGTTGACCTTGTAGAGGTAGAGGTAAGAGATCTACTTAAGAAGTATAACTTCCCAGGTGATGAGATTCCAGTTATAAGAGGTTCAGCCCTTAAGGCCCTTGAATATGAAGGAGATCTATCCCGTGGAAAGAATGAATGGATTGATAAGATATGGGAACTTATGGATGCAGTTGATAACTATATCCCAACCCCAAAAAGAGATGTTGATAAACCATTCCTTATGCCAATAGAAGACATCTTCTCAATAACAGGCAGAGGAACAGTAGTAACAGGAAGAATTGAAAGAGGAAAGATAAAAGTAGGAGAAGAGGTTGAGATAGTTGGTCTTGGTATGGAGAGAAAGAAAACAGTAGTAACAGGAGTTGAAATGTTTAGAAAACTCCTTGATGAAGGTTTAGCAGGAGATAATGTTGGTCTCCTATTAAGAGGAATAGGCTTTGATGAAGTAGAAAGAGGTCAGGTTGTTGCTCAACCAGGAACTGTTCACCCCTATAAGAAGTTTGAAGCTCAAATCTACATCCTTTCAAAAGAAGAGGGTGGAAGACATAAACCATTTTTCACAGGATACAGACCTCAATTCTACATAAGAACAACAGAT
>JBMFNR010000024.1:0-632 GCA_049970055.1 Fervidobacterium sp. | reverse complement strand
GTCATTAATTTTGATGGATTTCCAAACAAAGAAATCCCAAACTTCGCGGTTGTTGTCTTTCCTTTTCCTGCCTTCCCTTCAAAAAATACTATAAAGTTTTTTGCCCCTACATCTTCTAATGGTGTTATCAAAAGACTTGCAACTGCTCCAAGGTATCCCAGTCCGAGAATACTTCCTTTTTGTAGTATCTTTATTACTGTCTCCTTCTCTTTTTCTTTGTCTCCAGAAGCAGTATAGCCTGAAAGTGTTTTATCAAAGATATACTCCTTAGCTGTCTGAGGTGCTACATAGATTAGTTTTCCGTCTTTGGTATCATCGTGAAGATGTCTCTTGGTTGTCATTATATTATCCTCCTAAACTAATTTTAATATAATGGTATTGTTGCTTCATCTCTCTTGGCTCGCTAAAATGCCATTGTTGCTCATTTATGCTTGGCTCGCTGCAATCCTGTTGTTGCTTTTAAGGATTTGGCTCGCTAAACTCAAGTTGTTGCTCTTTAAGCATTGGCTCGCTCGATGTTTTTTGTTGCTTTTATTAAGTAGGCTCGCTGAAAGGAAATTGTTGCTCGTTTATGCTTGGCTCGCTACTAATCTCTTGATACTTAACACACATTAAGCTTTCTCTCTTGCTAC
>JBMFNR010000023.1:0-806 GCA_049970055.1 Fervidobacterium sp. | reverse complement strand
TTATGAAAAAGTTAAGTGAATTAGTAGAAGAGTTGCCACCAGAACTTCAGCAAGAAGTTAGGGACTTTGTAGAATTCTTGTTGAAGAAAAGAGTAAAAAGATTGAGGAAAAAACCAACTTTAGAATGGGCAGGAGTTCTTGAAGATTTACGTGAACAGTATACTTCTGTAGAACTTCAACATGAAATTACTAAATGGCGAATTGAAGAAAGTTGAAAAAGAGTATTAGGGGTATGGATTTTGAACTTGGCAAGTGAATAAGTTTCTGGTTAATTACGTCCCTGTAAGGGTTAGAAACAAATATGGATTGGATATGCAGACCAGCACAAAGGCAGGTTTATTACGTCCCTGTAAGGGTTAGAAACAGACATCATAAAGCATTAGCATTAGCCTTTTCATATTGTTTATTACGTCCCTACAAGGGTTAGAAACCTGTCTCCTTCTCTTTTTCTTTGTCTCCTGATGCAGGTTTATTACGTCCCTATAAGGGTTAGAAACAATGGTAGGTAGTCTGCTTTTGAATAATAAAGTTCTGTTTATTACGTCCCTATAAGGGTTAGAAAAGACACTAATCTAAGTCCGAAAGCAGGAAGAACGAGAGTTTATTACGTCCCTGCAAGGATAGAAATTATCCCTTCTCAAAGATTTTAAATGAAAAGAAATGAATTGCATTAAAATATTTATCAGTAAAGAACTTGGCAAGTGAATAGGTTTCTGGTTTATTACGTCCCTATAAGGGTTAGAAACTATCCCATTCTGGAGCATTGAGCCAGTTGTAAATTCGTTTATTACGTCCCTATAAGGGTT
>JBMFNR010000022.1:0-879 GCA_049970055.1 Fervidobacterium sp. | reverse complement strand
AATTGGTCGAAAAAGCAAAATTATTAAATTTAGAAATCATTGCTATTACTGATCATGATACAATTAGCGCTTTCCACGAGTTAGATAACGTTTTTGATGATCCAAATATTGTAGTTCTTAGGGGTGTTGAGATTAGCGTTGAGTATCCCACAGATTCACTTCACATACTTGGGTACAACTTTGCAGATATTGAAAGTGTTGAAGAAGTTTTGAACGAATTAATTAATTACAGAAACAAGAGAAATGAAATAATCCTTCAAAGGATGAATGAACTTGGCTTTCATGCATCGATGGACGAGCTTTTACAAATAGCTAAGGGTAAAGCCGTTGGAAGGCCTCACTTTGCTAGGTTGATGGTTGAAAAAGGATATGTGCAGACCATCGATGAGGCTTTTCAGAAATACCTAAGGGACGGGGGTATTTTATTTGTTGAAAAGAAAAGGTTAAATCCACAAGAATCAATTGAGTTGATCAAGAAAGCTGGTGGGATCGCTATTTTAGCGCATCCGTACGAGATCCTACATGGTAAGCAATCAAATGAAGATGATATGACCTATTTGGAGAACTACATAAAAAAGCTTGTTGACATCGGTCTCGATGGAATAGAGGTTTTTTATTCGACACATACGCAAAATCAAACAGCTGATCTATTGAGGATAGCGAAAAAATACGATCTGTTAGTAACGGCCGGTAGTGATTTTCACGGTTCGAATAGACCTTCTGTTCCTCTTGGAATGAACGTACCATACGGTTTTTTGAAGAAATTTTTGTGTAGGCTTTGTTGATAAATATGGGGGCACAATTATGGATGACAACCAAGTGAAAGAGTACAAGCTTAAATACGATGGAGAACAAAGTTATATGATTAGTGAACTTTTA
>JBMFNR010000021.1:0-2216 GCA_049970055.1 Fervidobacterium sp. | reverse complement strand
CGAGTCCGAGTCAAAGATGTTATGTACTCTGAGGTAGCTTTTGTTAAACCGGAAACCACTCTCGCAGAGGCTTTAGAAGTTATGTTTAAAGCACGATACCATGATGTTTTGGTTGAGAAGGACGGCGTCTTCCGAGGAATCGTCACATGGAGCGAAATCATCAAAGTTAAGCAAGAACAGAGAAACGAGTTGCGAGTGGAACAGTTACCCGTGAAACACGTCTCGGTTTTTTCTGACGAATCAATACTTGAAGCCTATAAGGTAATGTTTCGCGAAAAAATCGACCTAGTTCCAGTGGTTGAAAGAGAAATGCCCAACAAAGTTGTAGGTGTCTTAACAAGTGAAAGTATAGCGTATGCCTACGAAAAAGCCAAAGCTCTCCGCTAAAACGCAAAAAGTGCGTTATACTATAAAATCCACTTAAAGAAAGAATTCGCCAAAGGTGAAGTACCATAGAGCCGGTTCTTCATACCTTTTCTTAGTTGTTGAAAAGTTTTCCGTAAGCTTTAGAATAATGAGAACGGATTCTCTCCTTTGCAGATCGCATTGAATCATGGAAGTTGATTTTCTCGGCCTCTACTTGATTGGTGCTTTATCATCGTTGAGAAACAGTAGTTTAAATCACCCTACAGAATTTGTTTTCATTCTCTCTAATTTTAGTGCTAATGCTTTTCTTATTATTCACACCATAAAAAGTTGTAATACCATTAAATTCCATAAATGTGTGCCAGTCGTGGGACAAGATGACAAGGACTCGTTTTACTTTTGTACTATACGAGTTATCTCAGCTAATCTCCTTTTTACCTGCTCCATTTTAACTTTATAGGAGTAGAACTGCTCCAAATCTTTTAAAGAAAGGAAGTCCCACATAATATTAATGTGATTTAAATCATTGGTCCACAGTTTATGCCCCGATTCTTCATTGTCTAAACTTTCGCTAAAATGTACTGATGAGCCTATGATTATTCCTTTGTAGTCAACAGACATTCAGAGCATTCCCATTTTACAAAATTTGTCCAATATAATAACGTCATCGACTTTTCTTTCCTCTGTTATTATCCTAATCTTCACATTTCTCCTTGCACATCGGCGAAGCATATCGTCTTTACCGTAAACGATGGTAACATTAATTTCCAGTTTTGGGGGGTCATCCAAAGTACTCCATTTTTGCTTTTCGTAGCATCTCCTAAATTTCCCATTTACCAAATGTTGCCCGTAAATTAGAACGCAATGTACTGGCTTAAATCGCGTTAATTCAGCTGACTTGCTATACATAAATAACTCCCAAGTTTTTCGTAGTTCTTGAATCTGGGAAATGCAAATATTTCCAGTAACCTTATATATAAAGATCTTTTGAATTGTACGCTGGTTGGAATGATTGGGAATGATTGAATTTGCGTTAATAGCCATATCATCTATCATTGCCATAATGGAGCCGTTTAGCACTATAGCGGTTTACATAACCTTAACTAGGAATATGGAACAAAGAAAACAGCGTAAAATCGCTGCAAAGTCTATGGAAATATCCTTCCTTGCACTAATGTTTTTTGCATTAGCTGGCCATTTTCTTTTCTTAGTGTTTAATATTACAGATTATGCCTTCAAGATTGCGGGCGGTATCCTCCTTATCGCAGTTTCGTTAAGAATGCTATATCCTAAAAAAGGTGAATATTCCACCGATGAACGTGAAGACATTGCAATCGTCCCACTAGCTTTTCCTCTCACCGCCGGCCCAGGCACCATGACAACAGTGATGCTCCTCTTTTCAGAAGCGAATAATTTTTTAGAAGTCTCCTTCGTTTTTGTTGGTATTATCCTAGGAATTTCAATATCATATGTTGGAATGATATACTCTTCTAAACTTTTCAGACTGTTAGGGGAAGAAGGCCTCCACGTGGTGACAGCGTTGATGTCCATATTAATATTAGCCATAGCAATTCAGTTTATAATCAACGGAGCCGCTGAAGCAGTGTCACAAATTTTTGGTAAATAACAAAAACTAATTAAAAAGGTCGTATGTTGTCATGTCCAACTGCGCTATGCCTTAAAGCTGGAGCTTTTTGAAAACTAGATATTTAAAAGGATCTATAATTCCGACGGTGAATAGTGCTGAAAAGCCTATGGCAAAGAGAACGTGATATGGTGAGAGCGATGGAATGATTATGCCATATAGGCCTAACAATGTAAATCCAATCAGGGTAGCGAAGATGGAGATG
>JBMFNR010000020.1:0-2850 GCA_049970055.1 Fervidobacterium sp. | reverse complement strand
TGATGATGATAGAGAAGCTGAAGTGATAACACCATCTTTGACTTTGAGTATACCTGTTGAGTCAATTATTGTACTACCGTTACCATCTTTAACAACAATGCTGCCCTTGTCTACAACAATACCACTCTGATTAATTGTTACGATTGTGTTTTGCGGTGTACTCAAGTTTTTTACCTGAATACCAGCAGCGTTTATTCTGATAATTTCAGTATCTGCATCATTAACCACTCTCAATTCTGCACCAGTAGAGCCGTTACCTTTCAAAGTTAATGTACCAGATGTAATGCTGCTAGCTGTTAGATTAGTGACATTCACCTTACTTGCATCTAATGTCCCAGTTGTTATCTTGTCAGCTGATAAGCTTTCTATCTGTGCATTCGTAACTTTGAAAACAGATAAATCACTTGCAAACAGTGTCCAATCTGACCGTTTACCAGTAGCTTCATCCTCTACAGCGTAGTATATATCAACCTTCGCATTCGGTGGCAGTGTAATGCCTATTTTTTGTTCTTTCGATTCGTAAACAAATTCTTTTGGCATGCGACCACCTCACTGTTCATCTTTGATTACCACCTTAACAAGATACTTACCAGACGGAATGCCAGGCAGTTCTGGGAATGTAATAACCACAGTCTGTCCACTTATCTCGTATGTTGGCGATGTTGGCAATGATGGTGTTGGTGCTAACGACGGTGTTGGCGTAGAAATCACTGATGCCGTTGGTACAGTAGAAGCAACTGTTGTAGACAGTGCTGTAATCGGTACAACCGTCAGTTCTGTTGTAGCTGAGTCTTTCTTAACCGAATGCCTTGCTTCTGAGATGTAGCACTTTGTGTTGTTGAAGTTTGTATCCTGAAGCGTTACATTCACTACACCACCAACTGATAGGTGCGGATAGAAACCAAGCAAGCTCAGATTGACTGTGTACTGCGGTGCTTTGTATGTCAGATATGCCTCAGCCTGTCTTTTCATTGGGTTGTTTGTGTCGCTGATATTGTAATAAGCACTCTCTATCTCTTGCTCTATTCTCGGTTCATCGTTTGGGATATCAGAAACTTCATATATCTGCGTTAGTTCGCCACTTTCGAGAAGCGGGTAAACCTTAACTTTGGCAAAACGAATGGCAATGTTATACGTCGGATGCAGATTCTGATATTCAAGCTCAAAACCATTCAACCCTACCGTTACAGAAGTAATCTTCAACATGTCGTTACCGTCGTTGGATTTTATCGTAACTGGCAAAACAGACAAGTCAACAGTACCAGCAAACACATCACCAGCACCCTGCTGAATAACCAAATTGCCATCTGAAACAGTCTTAACATACGTGGTAATAGCAAACGCAACATTTGTTAAATCTGGATTGTACCCCGGTCTACCAAAATCAATATTGCACTTTCCACTACTACCTTTCGGCAATAAAATATCTTCCGATATGCTCTCGGGCTGGAATTTCCAATATTCATCATTCGGTGTTGTCTCTACCTGATACGTCTTAGTCTTTGCTATAACCCTGTTGACAACATCAGGTTCTTGGTCGATATCGAACTTGTTTATCTGGTCTGTCGATAGAGTTATAGAAGCCGAAGGTGAAGTGTAGTTCTTGTCAGAGAGAGAAACAACATACAATGTGTTGTCTATCGCTCTGTAGTTAACAAAACCAGCTACGCGCTCAAAAATATTATTCAGAGCATCTAAGTAGGTTTTTGCGTCAGACACTAATATTATATCATCATTCATCGTGTCGGGAAGATAAGATACTGTTACAGCTGTACCAAAATCCGTTTGCCACTTAGTTAAGAAACCACCATCGTTAAGCAGTTCGCTAACTGCGTCATTAACCGTCTTCCTGACTACGTTAAGTTGTTTTGTGTACCTTTTGCGTGAAAGTAAGAAAAGTATGTCGTACGCTTCCATCTCGGCTTCTAAACCCTTATCAATCACACGGTTAACATAACCACGGAACAGAGTATAGGTAGCGCTGTTGGCTGTAACCTCTATCCTGATTGGGAATTTTGTGTTCAGAAACGTTCTGTTGCCACCAGTCTTGACAACTTCATTAAAAGGTGTCCCCACCTTTGCAGGTGAGAACACCCCGTCTGTGTTGACAAGAACAATGCCAGCTTTGTTGCTCAGCGAGGCATTACTGTACTCAAGTTGTTCGTAAATGTTTATTTCCTTTACGTAAGAGCTTATATCCTTCCACGTGCCGTCTTTGTACTTGATATACACCTTAAAAGTCTTGTCAGACACTTTCGTGGAAGTAAGCTTGCTGTTGCTGATTGCCGAAATATTATACATTCACAACACCTCCACTTACGGTCTACCTATCTCAATGTTAAGCTCTTTAAGAACTTCAATTAACAGCTGTTTGAATGTTTCTTTATCACCAATTATACTACCGTTGAAGTTGAGTGTTGCATATGTTGTGTAGTTTATGTTTTCAACCTTGCTCGTAACTCCGTAACCACTACCAGACGACGAAGATGTACTCGCTGGGAACAGATTCTGAGCTTCTTCCCACAGCTGTTGCAGTGACTTTATATCCATGTAAGTCATCTCACCAAGGTTGATAACCCCAAACGAAATAGTTCTCAAAAATTCGCTTGCTTTGTTATACAATGCAGCTATTGCGTTGTAAAGCATTGCGAAAACATCATACACAATTCCACCTAAAATGTATAAAATCTTACCAAAAAACTTGGACAGTTCGACTACCAGCTTCAAAGCTGGTAATAACAAACCCTGAATTACCGCACCAATTGCCTCTACCCACGGCTTCAACGCGTAACCGATTGTCATACCAATTTCTTCAAGCAACTGAACAAACGGTGCAAAAACATTGTCGAT
>JBMFNR010000019.1:0-2935 GCA_049970055.1 Fervidobacterium sp. | reverse complement strand
GATGCATTGAAGGGTGGATTATCAGATTATTCAATTGAAAGAATAAAGAGAGGGGCATGGTCAAGATTAAGAAAGGTTTCTTTTGATTTACAGCAAATTTCTTTCATCAAAATAACGGATGATACCCTGGTTAAATGTGGATCATTTCAAAGAGATTTTAGAAATGCAGATGGTTCACCGAGAAGAGAAAAAGTTTTATTAGACCTTGAAAAAATCGATGAGGAGTTGGTTTATGTTATTGAATTCTAAGCGACGGCGTATAACACAGCATAAAAGGTTCGTGCCTTACGGCACTCACCCAAATCTCGACTTCGTCGAGACTTCTTTTATGCTGGGAACGTTATCTGCCATTGCTAAAAATAGGTAGTGGATTTAAAATGAATAATAGATTTCATGGTGTTTCCAGTTTGTCTTTGATATTCTTGTCAATTTTAATTGGATTATTAGCTATATTGGGCGAATCCTTTCTGATGGGATTAGTGTACATTGCAGCCATTCTTATCTCTATACCAATAGTCATTTACTCCTATTGCTCAAAGTGTATTTGTAGGTTAGATTCATGTGGTCATATTTTCCCAGGTAAGTTATCAAAGTGGCTGCCATCAAGGAAACAAAGTAATTATACTTTTTGGGATATATTAGGAGTGATACTACCCCTGATAGTCCTATTTGTATTTCCTCAATTTTGGCTTTGGAAAACCAAAATCTTATTGTTTGTCTTCTGGGTATTGTTTATTATTGCATTTGCTGAAATCAAACTATTTGTTTGTAAAGAATGCAAAAATGAAAAATGCCTGGCACATGTTAAGAAAAAAATGGAGTGACATAATATTGCAACTTCGCACAACATCGGATAAAAGGCTTCATTTCACTACGCTTAAATTGCCTTCGGCAACTTCTTTTATCCGCAAGACGTTATCTGCTCATTGAGAGCAAGAAAGCGAGGTGAAGATTATTTGGTCTAATTTAGGTATTATATTTTTTATACTATTTTTCGTTGGGTGTATTCTTGGAATAATTGTAATTGTCCAGAAATTGATAATAGGTGAATTAGAGAATATTCTGTTTCTCTTTGTTCCCATACTTATGCTTTTTATTGGAGCTGTAAGTTTTCTTAAAAAGGAAAAATGGCGTGATATTAAAGACAAATATCTTTTACCGATGTTTATCTTTGTTTTTGGGTGTTGCCTTGTTTATCTGCTTTTTACATATATAAAGGAAGGCTTTCTATTTCTAAGCCTCATAACATTTTTCTTCGTTATCATAATATTTGGGACTCTGCGAGAATACCTTGCCTTTTACAGAGTAAAGCGAGGAGAGAGTTCAAGTATTGCTGAATTTAAGGGTAAAGATTATACTTTTATGATGCAACTTCCTAATGGATGGCAGACACAACCCCACCTTAAAAGTGAATTCTTTGAATTTTTAAAAAAGAAAGATAACTGAGGAAGAGTTGAAGAGCTCCCACTAGAATTAAAAGGAAAGAATTTTAGCGAATTTGTGGAAAACGAAGTGAAGGCGTATTTAGATGAAATTTATGGGAAGGAAGCGACAAAGAATGAATACAAACAGATAATTTATAAGGAAGTTAAACAAATATGTGGAAAGGAAACAATTGAAGTAATAATAGATTTGGAAGAAGCAGTGGAATATTACACTTACATTCGTCATGACCCTGTATATCTTTTAGTTTTGTTTAAAGTAGCTAAAGAAATTTATCCTCGTTATCAATCAGATTTACGAACTTCAATTGAATCTATTATGATAAAATGAAATAAATGAGAGATTTCATGAAATGTGACTTATTAATATTGAAATACCCGCAACAGCAGATAACACGGTGTATATAGTTCGCTGCACTCACCAAAATTGTACCTTCGGTACAAATTCGCATACACCGCAACCGTTATACACCATTGCAAATGAAAAAAGGTGAAAAAACATGTCTTTTAGAACGATAATCTTGAAGGAACTATATAAATTTTATGAGCTGAGGTGGCCAAATAATTACATCTTAGCTAATGCACTTAACTGTTTTTCTCCAAGGAATGAGAAATTTCTCGTGGCGGTTAATGGACTTTTAAAGGAGGAACTTATTAAAGGGGTTAACTCGGGTATAGAGCAGCGACTTGCCATTGTGATAAATCCCGAGAAAATCAAAAGCATCCAAAAAATCATTCGTAATTGGTATGAAGATGTGGTGTTTGATGCCGATGGTTTGTCGAGAGGTGTTTATTTATATCGCTTGACCACACCAACATTTTCTGAAGCAAAACCTATGGTGGTATTGAAATGAAAAATAGATGTTTTGTTTTACTTCTTTTTCTTTTCCAGGTTTTTGCTTTTAACTCCTTCGCCCAACTCTGGTACGTCACACGCGGACTTCTGAATCAGGATGAAAGAGCCTGGGGCGTGGATGTGGACAGTACGGAAATGTTTATTGGGCAGTTGAAGAAAAAGACCAATTTCCATACTGGTTCAATTGGAAAATTCCGATACATGCCTACTCTCAAATCTAAAAGGGAGGTAAAGTTATGGAAATAGTGATCAAAAAATTTGCAGTGATAGCACTTTGTGCAGTGCTTTCAATTGGAGTTGTGTTGATAAGCGGATGTGCAAAAAAGGAAACAACACCTACCGAACCAGAAACAGTTGTTCCCGTGGATTCTCCGCAACTCCCATCAAGAGGATTCTTTATGGGAGTGTTGCCGAACCCAGCTCAAGGTCAGTCGTTCGACGATGCATATGCCCAAGCCGCCCATTACTCAGAATTCGTTCCAGTGTGGGGCAGACCTACCCCTTTCTATAACCTTGCATCTGACTTAAGTGGAAGTTGGGGACAAACCTTTGTCAAACAACTCATCCGCGGCAACGGAATGTTCCCGATAATTCATCTCTCATTTATAGGTAGCGGAGTAACTCTTGTCAGGCCGCC
>JBMFNR010000018.1:0-2950 GCA_049970055.1 Fervidobacterium sp. | reverse complement strand
GCTTAGAAATACTTGTGGGCCGGTAGCTCAGTTGGTAGAGTACTCGCTTGGCGCTCAACTTGGACAAAATGCGGGGTGTCGAGGGTTCGAATCCCTCCCGGTCCACTTTAACGTTTAACTACAGGATACCTCACCCATAAGTATACTTTTCCGTTTTCTACATAAAGATCTTCAATTTCTGATTTTTCAACATCATTCCACAGATCATATCCAAGTATACGAGTAGCTATCTCCTTTTTAATTAACTCATTCGTAAGACGGTGAAGCGAGTCGAGAATTTGGTCAAAATCATAGTTACCTGCATTAACAATTATTTTATTGACTTTTTTGGTTTCTAATTCGCAAAGTATGTTTGTTGAGGAAATTGTTACAAGAGGCTTACCATCACCTATTAAAGCCTTAACCTTTGGATGCTCCAGAAATTTTTGTGTAAGCACCTGCTCTCGCTTTTTGTAATTTTCTCTTAAAGTTTGCAAATCATTTCTATAAACTTTTTCTTTTGAAATTAGATAATCATATAGGTTAACCGTAATAAAGTATAATTTGCTCTCACCAGTTAAAGCCACTTTCAATAGGTCGTCAACTAAATTTCTCACTTTTTTAGGTTCACTTAAGTATGTAGTTATCCCAAATAGTATATCTTCCCTAGTATCCTTACCAGTAATTGTAATAGAACATTCCTTAGTTAGAGTTTTCCACTTTTTGCTTATATAAATTTCAGCATTCTTCCCCGCTAGTTCAGGATCCTCTCCCCATCCCCAGACCTTAGCTCCCATCATCTCTTTTCTCAACCTCATATCCACTTTTCCTTAAATATTCTTCAAATATGCGTACATGTCTAGGCTTATAACTCCCAATCTCATTTATAAACTTCACGTGCTCTTCTCTAGGTACACTAAAACAATACACTATGCCTGTTGGCTGTACGTATTCTAAGATCTCATGTGGATGAAAGCCTAAGTCTATAAGAACCAGACGCAATTCTTCTAATCCTTCTTTATACGACGAATAAAAACGTATCGTAATTTTATCGCCTGCTATAGAAACGTTTCCATCTCCCGAGAAGAATCCCTTTACAAATGCCTTCTTTCCATCATTGTTTAAGTGATCTCGAGGTACGTGAAATTCATAAGGACCTCCTTTAATATTAAGATCGGTTAAGTCATAGAAAATGCCTTTGTTATATATAACTGAAGTAATTAAGTTATCTTTTTTTCTGTTGTAGTGGTGAGGAGTTATGCCATAAATCTCTTCAGAGAGCATACTAAAAAGATTTGCTAGTTCCTTATCATCAGAATAAAATCTAGTCGAGTATTCGGTCCGATAACTTCCTCTTAGGCGTTGTTCGCGACGAAACATGTTACTTCCATCTGCGGCTATCAACCCAAGAAGTGTAGCTTTTTCAGGGGTGATTATTTCTTTGATTCCTCCTTTCGAAACTTCAAGTATCACGCCGTGACTCAAAGCAAAGAGAACTTCGTCTTCCTTAATCTGTGCTTCAGAAAAAATGCCAATAGTAACACCCTTCCTAAGCAATTCGTACTCGCCTTTTCCCGATTTATGCACCCCATATTCTCCAAATACTATTACTGTTCCTTGTGTTTTTGCACATACTTCCTTCTTACCCGTACTTACAGGTTTTCCTTGTAAAAAATTTCTTTTAACTCGTCTTATAGCAGAACCGCCACCCATTTTTATCTCTTCCACTTACGGCCTAAGTCCAAGAAATTATGAATAGCAAGTATCTTTAAAGCCCGTTCTTTGTTTTCAAACCATAGATCAATTATGTCTTGCGGCATTATTCCTTTGCACGCATCGCAGTAACATTCTTCGAATCTAATTGAAGGATCTCTTAGATCGTAAAAAAGTCCATCTTTGTAATATTCTCCACGTTTAGCCCTCAAAAACCAAGAAAGATTACTATAGCTAATATCTCTGTAACCTTTAAGTCTTTGACCAATTCCATAAAGAACTAACTCAAAATCTTTATTTCTTCTTTCTTTGATTGTTTGTATGATATAGGGAAGAAATTCATCTAGTCTTTCTTCCTCAAAAAGCTCTCTAATAGGCATAGCAAATGAGACATATCCCGCTTCTATCTCCTTGGTAAAAGACCAATACACTTGTTGCAAATTTGCTCCTTTTATCATACCAATTAATGAAACACCAAGGTCAAGAAAATCATTTGCGAAAGTTACAAGCTTTATTGTTTGCGACCAAGATTGGTAAAGTGGCATATCGGTATACGTGTAGTTGTCAGGAATCATTGTAGCATCTGGCTTCAGGTCGTTGATTAACTCAAAGTAATCATTTTTCTTCAATCTGTCAATTAATTCATCTGGCATTATTGTTGACAATAAAATTTTCCCGCCAAACCCTAAGTAATCATGAAGGCCCTTATCTAAAGCTTGGGATAACTTACTCTTGTTGGTAATTAGTTGCCAAAGCGGTACAGAAACAATAGGTGTTTGCACACCTTCTTCCCAAAGCCAGGATTTTTGATCAAAAAGGTCTATTTCCGGTATAAAGCTTGGAAAGTCTATTTTTTTCATTGATTTCTTCCTCATATATGGAGACGGTGTAGGGGACGGCCTAACTTTACCTCCAATTGGGCAGTATGGACGCAGAACACATAGCCCAGTTGGATGTGTTATTCCAGTGTAGGAGGTCCCCCTTATACAATGATCTACTAGGCATGATTCAATAACACAGCCTGTACACAACCTCCCAAAATAGGGGCAATCTTCACAATTGAGGCCACATTTTCCTTTTTTCTCTATCAACATGCTTCACCTTATAATTTTTAAACAATCAACTTATCATCTAGAAAAACAATATTTTAATATTATTAAGTCTTAATAGCGTTCGAGGGTTCGAATCCCTCCCGGTCCATCTTTACTTTCTTTTTTACATGCAACTAAAAGCCAATTTTTCAAAAAGTGATGCAAGC
>JBMFNR010000017.1:0-3313 GCA_049970055.1 Fervidobacterium sp. | reverse complement strand
TGTATAGATGCTTCAGCCAATTTTATCCCCCATCCCTTTCCTTTTTTGTTAGCGCTGTGGCGATCGGTAACGGCGAAGACAACCGTGAGAAAACTGCAAGCGCGCGCCTTCTCACAAAACACCTCCTCCAAACACTAAATTCGCAAATACAAAACTTAAAATTTCCATTAGTCGCTGCTAACGGAAGAAAACTCGATGGAAAGATGATTGTAGACAACATTTTGAAACTTATCTCAACGGAAAGCATCCGGTAGATGGCTTCCTCATACCTGCTCGGCAAGGGCTTCCTCAAATTAACAGCATAATTAATTTATATCTCCAAACAATTTAAAAAAGCTCGAAAATTCTTGAGGTAGCAAAAAGCTGACAAGAAAAATCGAGAAGAGCGCTCGATCGTACGCAGAGGCGGACGGAATGAGACATCTTGATATAGAAGAGTTAGCCGAAGGAATCAAGCTTTGCATCGAAAACGCCGAATCCCTGCTCAACGATGCAGAACTACTTTTTAATAACGGGAAGTTTCCTAGGGCGTTTTCTCTAGCCGTACTTAGCGTTGAAGAAATGGGTAAGATACCAATGCTAGTGAGAGCAGCTTGTTTTGAGAAAGACGAGAAAAGCAGATGGAGTGAGTTCTGGAAAGGATGGCGCAATCACGAATTCAAATTTGGAAGGTCCCTCGGTCCCGGAGTTCTCGGACTCACACTTACACTCAATAAGAAACTTTCAGATCTTATCAAAAAATGTGAAACACTAAAGCTCAGAGGGTTTTATGTAGACTTTAATAAAGAAATAGGTAAGTTTGAACCCCCTCATCTGCTATTGCTAAGGATAAAGCGGAAGAAATTATCAAAAGTGCCAAGATCCATCTACGTTAGATCGAAAGTTTATACGGAAACGTGGAAGAAGTTAAGTCGTTGCTGAAGGAGATTAAGAACGTACCAAAGCCTGAAGCCCCTGCGGTTAACCATTCTTAAACGGCTTTAGGATAAAAGGAAAAGCGTGAGGGAGCTGGTTTATTCTCCATCAAAAGAAAGTTTTTCGGAAAGGCATTCGAATATGTTGTAATATTTCACTTCTTGAACGTGGCAACTTAAGGATTTCTGGGTTGAAAAATCATACGCAACCCGTGAAGCTGAAAGGAAGTTTTCTTTGTCAGTTTAGCTAAAGCTCAAATTTCTAAAGCCTTTCTAAGAACAGCGAGTGAAGCATTAGAAATCATATTCGCCTTAAGTTGCCACGTTCGATTCACCAATAATCACGGTTAAATCAGACCACCTCATGCCATTTTCTCTGATGTTCTTTAGGAGGTCGTGCAGTTTGTTTATGTATTCATCTTCTACCCGTAACTTCTTCCACTTCTCTATTGTTGTTTGAAATATTTTCTCTAATTCCTCAAAGGGTATTTCTGTGTTTTGTTTAACTCTTTTTAGAACAAGTATCTTAAAGTTACAGCTTTCAATTAGCTTTTTCCAGTAAGAAAGTGTTTGATAATCTTCAAATTTACCGATACTATGCATTGCATTACGCCATATTTCTGAGTACCGTCGATATGCTGAACACCCATCCGGTGATGGTTCCACCACCATTATTCTTGACGAGATTTTATGCGCAGTAGAAACAACTTGTTTATGAAGAAGCGGGTTTATTTCATGGAGAGCGAAATAAAAGATAGCAAGGTCGGCAATTCTCCTGTTAAATGGAAGATTAGTAACGTCACAGTTTACTAAGCTTATACCGAGATTCTTATACTTTTTTAATTTTTCAAAATCTTTATCTACTGCTATTACCTTTGCCCCTAAATCTACAAGTCTTTCTGTTGATTCTCCTATCCCGAAATCTATAACTGTTAGATCCTTCACGTTGACAAGTGACCAGATCTCATTTTCGATTCTTTTTTTGGTTATTTGAAACACTATCTTCAAAGCAGATCTTTGAAACACCAGGGGTCCGCTCCAAGGATATCGCCTGTCATATTATATGCTGCGGCACGACAGCCACCACAAATAGATCGATATTCACAACTTTTACATCCACCTTTATAGTTGCCCCTATTCCTAAGTTTATTAAACAAAGGTGCATTGAACCATAAATCCCTAAGTTTCTCATTATAAACGTTTCCTACTGGTATTCTAAGATGTGGACATGGGATTACCTCACCAAAAGGAGTAATGCAACACATAGCGATTCCTGCTACACACCCTCCAATGATGGGGCGTGTCGCTTTTTTACAAACGTCTTGGCACTCAGGGTCAACAAGACATTGGTATATAATTTTTGTACGAGGGATTTTGCCACCTTTATATTCATTGTATAATTTTAAAAACAAATCTTTAATTTCCCGCTTTGTAAGGAAAAGATGTTCTTCCAATTTGATGGCGTTTCCTTCCTGTAAAAGAAAATTAAACATTATAGGAACTCCTATTTCATTTGATAAATTTATTAGCTCGTCTATATAATTTATGTTTTCTCTATGTAAGGTACAAAACCAAAAAGGATTACACCCCTTTAATTTCAACTTTTTTGTAAATTCAACAATTTCATGGTTGTACTTGGGTGTTCTTATTACACTTTCCCTCCCGGGAGGAGCATCAATACTAAGATGAACTTCGCTGATCTTCCGCAGAAGATTAATATCGTCATCTTTTAATTTCGTGTTAGTTGTTTCTAATTGTATGGAAAATTGAAGCTTCAATGCATACCGTAGTATACTACGCCAGTCTTTATGAAGAGTCGGTTCGCCACCGCTAATAACAACCTCCCTCGTCCCTAGAGTTTTACACTCATTTAGGACCTTACGGATAATAGCTGTCTCAAGTTCAACTTCTTTTTTATCTCCTAAATAACAATGCGGACAATTTTGATTACATTTATGGGTGATCTCGAACATCACCGTCCATAGTCCACTTAGCTCATATCTTCTTTTAGTTTCTCTCATGTATAAACCACATATAAGGTGAGGCTAAGTCTATTGGTCTACCACAAATAAAGCATTTCTTGCCCTGGATTGCGTATAATTTTTCAGCTATTTCCATTCGTGACACATCTAGTACCTCACGGGCAAATAAGTTATTTTCTTTTTTCTTATCTCAGTAGGACGCTTTTTTAAATTTTCGGAATGCCTCACTTATTATTATAAGAAATTTATTAAGTAGCAAGGTATACTATTGATAGTTCATTCTTATTTTTTGATTAGGATTTTTTGTGATGGTAGTACGCTGACAAATTGCCATCCTTCCGCCAAGTATTTCTCTAATTCTTTTTCGTGCTCTTCATTCTTTCGAAAGCTTCTTCTAATACAAACCTCTTCCCACAG
>JBMFNR010000016.1:0-5146 GCA_049970055.1 Fervidobacterium sp. | reverse complement strand
CATATTCATGAAAGTGAAAACCGTGAGCAGTATAAACAATAAGAGGTATGCCCACTAATCTACCTGCAATCCTACCCAAAAAACTTGCAACAGGGGTGTGAGTGTGAACCATAATGTATTTTCTTTCTTTCATTAATTTTAAAAGCATAAAAAAAGCCTTTATGTTAGATATGCTAAATGGATTTCTACTAAAAGGAATCGAATAAACCTTGAATCCTTCTTGTTCAATTTCCTCTCTGAATCCTACATTAGATGCTGCAACCTCAACCTCGTAGCCTATATCTCTCAACAATTTCATAAAAGGAATATGGAAATAATAAATATGCGAATCAACCGTCGCAAGAAAAAGAATTCTCTCCATACACTATTTCACCTCACCTTTTTCAAATTACGCTATATTGCATACAATAACCCTAAAATAATCCAAAGAAAACGCCAGTGCAAAGTATCTATAAAAAAAGATTCTGCAAGTATTCCTACAAAACAAGAATATAAAACGAAGGCTATATTATTAGTTTTATTTTTCAATTGGAGCCACCTATCGGATAAAATAAACATCAGCATTAAAATCGACAAAAGAAAGCCGATTGTGCCTGTTTCACCTAAAATCCTTACAAAAGAGTTATGGGCCGCATAGTTAACATTAATATTATAATTACCAATGCCAATACCAAACAAGGGGGATTCTTTGATCAAATCAATTACGGCTTTTTGAGCTTTAAATCGGTCTACATCATAGGATTGCATAATTCTAAACCTTTGAATTGCAAAGTCTCGTATACTGACCCCAAAAATGACTGGGTTTAATATTAATATCAAAACTATTATCAGAATCATACCAACTCCTATTGTGAAAATATTTCTAAATTTGACCTTCGAATATAATTTTTTAATTAAAAAGATATCAAATAAAAATGCAACTAAAAAATTAATGTACGCGCCTCTAGAAAAGGTCAATAAAAGAGAAACAGACAAAAATAATACAACTAGAAATCTTGCAAAATTTCTTTTTACAAGAAATTTATTGATCCAATACATTAAAGGAATTATTATGAAAGGCCCCATAACATTTGGGTCTTTGAAAAATCCTTGAAACCTGATACCAAAACCTATTACTGTTGCACCAAAAAATATATTTTTTGAAATTATTACTCCTACAACATAGAAGAAAAAATTCACAAATACCGAGATAGTCCAAAACATAAATAATTTGTCTGAAAAGCTCTTATCAAATTCTTTAACATTTATCATTGAAAACAGAAAAAATGTTAAAAACATATATAAATTTATAATCAAGAACCTAATGTTTATCGTAGAAATTATGTTTGCCGTAACTAGAAAAGAAAAAAGATTAATAAATGATAAGAACAAAAAAATGAATAAAGGCTTCATTCTTATCTTCCCAAAGATGAGAAAAAATGGAATCGAAAGTGTCAATAGATATTCCACAGGCGCAGGCTCAACAAAAACAAACCCGTTTAGAAAAATGATTCCAAAAACAAGTGAAATAAAAAATTTCTTTAACGGTTTTAACTTATCAAAACTTTCTTTTTCTCCAAAAATGATATTCATTTTCATATGTTTATCTTTTCTCTTTAACCATAAAATTCATAAACCTAATAATTATAGATCTTCTTAAATACTTAATTAAAGAAAAAAAACTAACAAATATGAAAAGTACAAAGTTTATAAGTTTCTTTCTGAAAAGAATATAATAGTTCTCTAGCTCACCTTTCTCCATATTCCACAAATCACCACTTAACCCTCCTTGGCCATAAAGTGCTTTGTAAGTGTATGCTAACTCTAAATAGATAAAAGCTGCTTTATTTCCCGACAAAATGATAGAAAGCCATAATAAGTAATCTTCAGAAAACCTTTTAGTAGGTTCAAAGCGAAAGTCAATTTCTCTTTTAAGCATAACACTTATTGTTGATAAACGATTAGACAATAAAATTTGCAATCGAGAAATTGGCTTGATAGTAAAATGCGTCGGAAGAGGTGTTATGCTTATATCAACGCTACGAAACCATCTGACACCATGCCCTGTAATTACTACATCAGAGTGCTCCATCATGTACTTTAGTTGAATTGCAATTTTTTCCGGATGCCACGCATCATCCGCATCAAGAAAAGCAATATATGGTTGGGTAGCTAAATCCCAACCTGTATTTCTTGCTGCGCCTGGTCCTCCATTTTTCTTTCTCAAAATAACTTTGACCCATTTACGTCCATAAAATTTCTGTAATTCCAAAAGCACCTCAGGTGTTCCATCTGTACTGGCATCATCTACAAGTATTACTTCAGAAGGCCTCCAGATTTGTTCAAAAACTGATTTGACTGCTCTCTCTATTGTCTCCCTACAATTATAGCAAGGAATAATAACACTTACCGGAGCAAATAAATCGGGTTTCATAACTCACCTTCGTTAATATTTTGTGAAGCACAAACTCCTACTGAAGATTTTATTAGATATGCAAGTTCCTTTCCATTATGCTTTTTGTAAAGCTCTTTTCCTGCTTCAAAAGCCTCAACAGAAAATTTTTCGTAATTAAACCTTATTTTTTCTATGGCTGTCTTTATGCTTTCTGGATTTAATTCGCTAATAACGATGCCTCCTCCGTATTTTTGAACCTGATCTGCGAGCCACGTACCAGAACGCACAATGACTGGTTTACTCATGGAAAACGCTTCAAGTAAAATACCTGAAATAGACCAACTATAGTGACTTGGGTCATAAAGTAAAAGCAAGACTGAACTTTCTTGCAAAGTTTTTTCATATTCAGGTTGAGGTAAAGATTGTTCAATAAGCTTTACTCCAGCAAAATGCCCATTCTTTATGATACTAATGTACTCTTTCACTTCAGGCTCGTACGCACCGCTACATTGTAGTATAAACTCGTAATCTAACTTATTTCTTTCGCAAAACCTAATAAATTCAACCGTCTCAACAAAACCTTTTTCTTTTCTTGCAGATCCCAGATAAGAAATACAGAAACCACTGTCAAAAGATTGGCTTATTTTAGAGTTCTTAACATAATTAAAAGGACAAGGAGCATCTAATATTAAATTAAAACGTTTTCTTTGAAGAGTTTCAATTAAAGAAGCATTTTCACTTCGTCGACTTAAAGGTGAAAGAAAATAAACACAATCTTTTCTAGGTCTTGAGAGTTTTAAAATGAGTTTTTGTTTTTTCTCCGAAAAGAACATATGCGAATAAAGAAAAACTGGCTTCTTAAAAGAGATGTTGAGCAATAAAAGCAATAATCTAAACCCATCGGCTGTTGTAAAAACTACTATATCGTAATCATTTTCGATTGTCCGCAATATTTTGTAAAACTCTACAAAAAACGTCACATTCTTCAAAAATCTCTCTGCAAAATTTCCCGTAATTAGATCACTAACCGCTGGTAGAATTCTTATAAATGAATCATCTAAAGTACACTTTTTAGGGACGAAAACATCAACTACATCGTTACTATCAATTTCATTAATCCCTCTCCTAAGTTCTGTTACAAAATTGTAATAATGCCCTGTGTAATCAACCAAATATGGCTCAATTAAAGCAATTTTCATAGCACCACATTATGTACTAAGATACCCCCAGCTTGAGGAGGCACCTTTCTTTTAGGATAATGATGTCCAGCTGCTAAAATACTACGTAAATGATAAAATTTATATCCTCTTTTAGAAATGCATAACCAAAAATCGTAGTCCATAAAAAATTTTTTCACCATTATTTCACATTCCTTTCTTCTATATAAATATTTCTGATCTCTTCTTCCAAACTTATTTTTGGCTTCCATCCTAATCCTTTTATCCTTGACACATCTAAAAGCTTTCTTGGAGTTCCATCAGGCTTTGAAAGGTCATATTTTATCTCTCCTTCAAAACCAACAACATTCTTTATAAGTAATACTAAATCTTTTAGCTTCATATCTTCTCCTGTTCCTATTTTTATTATCTCTCCTATATCTTTATAATTATAATTGAATCTTTCCATCAAAAATATACATGCATCCGCAAGATCATCTACATATAAAAACTCTCTATATACTTCTCCGCTTCCCACATTATAGCATAATCCTCTGTAACCCCAACTTCTCTCAATACTTCCTTTATGGAATCTTCATTTCCAAGATCAACTTTTTGATCTAACCCAAAGCCCAAAGAATGCCTTTTTATATCTTTTCTTATCCCATCAAAATCTTTATTTCTTAACAATTTAGCTAAGTGAAACTTCCCTAAAAGAGCAGGTAAAACATGAGATGTTTCTAAATTAAAATTATCTCTTGGTCCATATAGATTTGTTGGCATTACCGAAATAAAATTAGTTCCATACTGCTCATTATAGTATCTACAAAGCCTTATTCTTGTTATCTTTGCTATGGCATATGGCTCATTTGTTGGCTCTAAAGTCCCTGTTAATAAATACTCCTCTTTCATAAGCTGTGGTGCATATTTTGGATATATACAAGAAGAACCTAAATTTAATAATTTCTTCACTCCATATTTATAGCTTGAGTGAATCACGTTTGCAAGTATCATTATATTGTCATAGATAAACTCTGCTTTATAGGTATTATTGGCAAGTATTACCCTACCTTTGCTGCAGCAAGAAATACATATTCTGGTCTTTCTTTCTCAAAAAATCTTTCTACATCCTCTTGCCTTCTTAAATCTAACTCTTTACTTGTTCTTACTACCATATTTTTATATCCCTTTTCTTGAAGCTTTCTTAAGATTGCTGAACCTACTAAACCTCTATGTCCTGCTATATATATCTTAGAATCTTTATTCATTCTCTCTTCCTGATCCCTTCGTGGAATGAAAATTCATGATTTGTCCATCCATATCCACTCTTTTGAGATGCCATAATTCCTTCTCCCTTTGTTTCAAGGTTGTTCTGCAACATATTATAATCAACCATAATTTTAACAAGATCTGAAAATTTGACTATCGGTTCCCAGCCAAGCCTATTTTTAGCTTTAGTAATATCTGCGCAAAGCGATTCAACTTCGGTAGGCCTGAAATATCTCGGATCAACTTTGATTATAGTATCCCCAGGCTTGACTACATCTTTCCATTTACCTTCTACGCTTTTAACTATAACTTTTTCATCAACTCCATTCCACTCAACTTCTATTCC
>JBMFNR010000015.1:0-5165 GCA_049970055.1 Fervidobacterium sp. | reverse complement strand
AGAAAATTTTATTCCCCAGGGACCTTTCTCATACGAAGAAGCGCAGGACGGGAGATTAGTCCGTTCAGGTTCAGACTATCTAACAGTCTAATGCAGAAACTGGCTCGCTACAGATGAACTGAATACCGACTCCGAGGGAAAAATTTGAGATTCGGCGAAACATTTTTTATTATGCGGACAGCTGAATACTGTGGGCCCTTTCGAGCAAGTGGTAAAATAAACGCAATACTGCGTATAACATACCAGGAATGGCTGCATATACGGAATGGGGGTGAGGTTATAGAGGAGCTGTACGCCATTGCCCTTCAAACCTATGGAGTGAACATATGTCGCAAGAGATTCAGAAGCTGCCAGAACAGGTGCCAGTTCAGCCCACACCAAGCGAGCTTACACTTGCCGACTTGATGAAGCTTGTAGAGCCATTGCTGAAACTATGGACTCAGAACGATAACGAGAAGCATCGCCGTGAGTTGGAATATGAGACAGCTCTCTTGCAAGCTATGAGTCGGCAAAATCGACTGACCACTATTGGCGTGTTCGCAATCGCTGTATTGCTTCTTGTCATCTGCGGCGTTCTCTTTTATTTAGGACGGGACTCAACGCGATGGACCTAATCAAACTTGTCGTCGGTCTTGGCGGTGCGCTTCTAGGTGGATATGGGTTTGGAATGAGAAGAAGACAACTTGAAAACAACCAGGAGTAAAATACGATGCCCTATTGCCATCTTGAACTCACCAAAACACTCACGGTTCAGCGACATCTTCTTCTGCAAGCTCTTGTCGGTTGGGATGAGTCACGTTTGGGAAGTGTGCTGCACAAACTCTCTGAAACCGATTCTGTTCTCATTCAGTCTCCCAGCGGTTCGGAGGGCATAATTTCTCACACAAGATGAGAGAGAATCTGTTTTAGCCGCTTACGATCCGGATGAGAACGAGTTGTACAAGCCTCTGGAAGGATTCATCGGAAGGTATTAACAAACACGGGCAACGGCGCATAACAGCAGTAGCAACGTCGCTCGTACATTTGTTGAGAGCTCGATATGTTGAACTCGCTCAGCGCCGCACTCATTAATAGAAAGCGTGGCGTACGGCGCTGCGTTGCTACGGTAGACGTTATACGAAATTGCCCGAAGCTCGAAAGAAGATGAAATAAAGGAGGACGAAGTGAGTGCGTTTCTTGAAGGAAAAAGCGGGGTTAATGTAAAACGACTTGTCCAAAACATCGCAGATCAGTATCCATTTGAGCCACAAATTGCCGCAATTGTTGAGTTGGTAGCAAATGCTTTAGATGCAAAAGCATCTCAAATTCAAATTAAGTTTGACAAGGATACAGGCGTTCTGGAGGTAACGGACAATGGTATTGGAATGGATAAAAGACAATTCAAAGAATATCATGACTTTGCTGCTTCGACAAAGGAAAGAGGAAAAGGTATTGGATTTGCGGGTCAGGGTGCAAAGCTTGCTTTAAACTTTTGTAAAAAAGTCATTACTGAGACCTGGTCAGTGAATTATCGTGGATATTCAGAGTGGTATCTTAAAGGGAATGATGCCCCGTATAGAATTTTTGATAATGAACTTTTAACTCTTAATGAATTCGGAACCAAAGTTGCCCTTTTGTTAGAGAATGCAAGTATTGATCTTTATACTGAAGAGCTAATTAGAGATGCAATAATTGAGCATTATTTCCCACTGATTGATTGTAAGCTAAGAGAAGCATACAAAGTATTTTACAAGGACGGAATAAAAATCTTAATCAATGACAGAGAAATAAAACTTGAACCTTCTATTGAGGATTTTTTAGAAAGTAGGAAAGATATAATAATAAGATTAAATCGTCAGCCTAACGCTTTAGGTCTAATAGGTATTATAAGGGAAAATGTAAATTCAGTTTGGCCCGGTGTAATGATATGTACTTATGGAAAGGTCGTTGAGCGAACACACTTTAAAAAAGAACCAAAAGAGAAAGATAAAATAATCGGTTGGATTGAAGCACCTTATCTGATTGAGGCTGTTACAACTGATAAATGTAGATTTCAGAAAGGGAACAAAGTTTGGGAAGGATTCTTCAGAAAAGCACAGAAGGAATTCTCCGATTGGATTGAGAAAATAGGGCTTATAGAGAGACCAGCAAGGAGAGAATTAGACTATGCTAACCTGGAAAAGGAGATAAACTCTATCTTAAAAAATCTTCCGGAACTCTCTTTCTTTGGGACTACTATCAGAAGAGATGTGGCAATACCGGATAAGGATGGTGAGCAAATGGAGACAGCAGAAGGAACTCAAAGAGTTAAGGGAACACTCGGTGGGGAAACATCCGGAGAGGGAGTTGCTATCCATCCCGGAGAAGAACCTGGGGAAGCACCTACACTGGAAAAAGGCGAAGGTATTAGTTCAGCAATTAAACCAAGAACTATCAGAGGCGGCATAAGAATAACAGAGGATGAAAGACCTGATTTGGATAAAGAAGCATGGTTTGATGGTGAGACTGTTACAATTAATAAATCACATCCAGCTTATATAAAAGCAAGAGCAAATGGATTATTGAACTACCATATTTTAAAATCTGTGGTTCTGAGCCTTATTGAATTTAATTTGGAAAAAGAACCAGAACCAACATATCAAAAAGTTTTTGAACTTCAACAGAAATTTTTTAAGCGTTGGGGAGAGCTATAATGAAAAATATAAGGATACCTGTTCAGATAAAAAATGTAAGAGACCCCCGTGGAAAAGAGACGTTGAAGGCAACTGTGCCAATGAACCTTATATTTGAAAAACACTTTGATGCCAAATGGCTTGAGCAAGAATTAGCAAAGTTCGAATTAAGTTACTTAACCCTAGTAGATCATCTGAAGGGTATTTTAAAGTCGTTACGTTCTATGAAACAGAAAAATGGTAGGGTGCTACTTTACTGGGAATTCGGTGATAAAGTTGTAGAATTTTTAGAGCAAAATAAAAAAAATCCTTTATTATTGGAAAATGTTATAAAATGTTTAGTGCGAGATGTTGGCGTATCTGACAAAATAATAATGCGTTGTAAGCGTTTCAGAAAACATTATCCTGACATCGAAATGATCGACCCTAATAGATCTTTCGATAGTTATGTAGCTAGTTTTGAGGGTGGATATATTCCTAAGAACAGACAAAGGAAAGGAGCGAAACAATGAGGTGGATTGAGATAGATGAAGAAGTATATCAAGCGCTCCCGAAGCTTGCCAGACCATTTGAAGATACACCTAACGACGTCCTACGAAGGCTTCTCGGGATTAACAAGGCATCCCTCGAAGAACTGAAAAAAGAAGTAATTAAAAAAGCAGAAGATTACGACCGTCCCATTAAAGAGATGATAAGAACGCTCGACATTAAGGGTGCTTCCGAAACTCGAATTAATAGGGTTCGTGGTGCCACTCCCCAGAAAGAATATCGTTTATCAATATTACAAGCTCTTTTAGAAAAAGGTGGTAAAGCAACGCAAAAGGAAGTTTTAGAAATTATACAACGAAAAATGAAAAATCGATTTAATGAGTTGGACCTTCAGGTTCTTAGAGATGGTTATACTCTGAGATGGCAGAAAATGGCTCAGTGGCAAAGATATATTATGGTAAAGGCTGGCCTTTTACGGTCAGATTCCCCAAGAGGCATTTGGGAAATTACTGAAAAAGGTAGAAACTATTTGGAAGAACATACTCAGAAAATATGAACAGAATTAAGCAAAACGGTCGCCTAACACAGCACAAAAGGTTCCCCCGCCAGAGGCAGACTGAACCGAACCCGCTTTCGGCGGGCTTCTTTTATGCTGGGAACGTAAGCCGCCATGTCCAAGGGAATCGATAAATGATAATCCGCTTTCCAATGAATGCTGTTCTCGTCCTCTTTGTAGCAATCCCCACTTCAGTGTTATCGCAGGCTCAGACTCCACCTGAGGTCCCATTTGTCGAAGAGGGCGTTTGTCCGTTTGAGTACGGCTGCAACTTCAGTTGTATTACTACCAAGGACCCGCTGACCATTTACTCCAATGAAGGCGATACCGCTCACATTGCCTTCGTTGTCGCCCCCGGTGATACTCTCTACCCGACTTATATAATGAACATGCACATTGAAAGGTTAGGTAAAGCAGTTGTTACCAAGCCAATCGAAGGTTTCAATGTTCAAGACACCTTCTACGTCCTCAGTTACACCGGCGAAGGTACTTGGGATATATGGTACAAGGGAAATATTTTGAATGTCGAAGGTTTTTGGGATGTCGAAGACCTACCTCAGTTTCAAGCCCGACTTCTTATCGAGCCTCTCATGAGTTGGTGGCTATTCATTAGAACAAATCACGGTCGCGAAGGTTGGCTTAGGCTGGTTAACACGACATCCTACGGAATAGATTTTAACGAAGACATAGAATTTCATTATCAGGATTCAGGCAATGGCCACGGCGGCTAAGAACCAAAAAGAAGACGCTCCACATTTGTATATGGGCGAGTGCAACGACTTTTTTCCGCTAGCGGTTAAGCGCCATTGCTCACTAGTCAATCGGAAAGGAGTGTACCTATATGCAAGAATCACTGAAGAAATTCTCCCCGGCCATATTTGGCATAGCCCTTATTTGCTTCGTACTTCCCTGGGTGAACTTTTCCTGCGGAGGTCAACACATAGCGACATTGACGGGGCTCCAGTTAGTCACTGGGACAACTATTCAGCAACAAGGTATGTTCGGCGAGCGTCAAAATCAAAAAGTCGATTCTGAACCATCGGCAGTTGCTGTTCTACTTGTCACCATCCTCGGATTTGCCTTGAGCTTTCTCAAGACCTCAAAGTCGTCGGTTATACCTAGCATTGTCGGTCTCGCAGGTTTCATCTTGCTCCTGTTGCTTAAATCGAAGATAGAGACCGATGCGGCTAATCAAGGTCAGGGTATGATTCAAGTAGAATACGCAACTCGGTTTTGGTTAGTCTTTGTATTGTTCATTGGTGCAGTTGTGCTCAACGGCTATTTGTATTTTGCTTCGGCAAAGCAAGCTCAAACGCTACCGCCACAAACGTGAGGAACTCCGCCTAACAAGCAAAAGCACGCCGCTTCTTTTTGATAAAGAGTCATTGCGGTCGCTCAACGCTTTTGCTCACTTGTTGCTATGCTTTGTTTGCCAATGCTCATCATCCGCGGTTCGCAGACGTAGCGAG
>JBMFNR010000014.1:0-5629 GCA_049970055.1 Fervidobacterium sp. | reverse complement strand
ATAATGGACCTATTTCTAATTCGTCAAGCCTTTCAAATCCAAATATCTCATATGCATACGCATGCTGTTCGTGGTAATCAATAAGCCCAACATAAGGTGGACTTGAAAATATTCCTTTTATCTTTTGCCTTAATAACAATTCTCCAAACTCCGGATTTGCTTTTTTAATTTCTTCATAAATATCTATGGTTCTACTATCCCCGGTTAAACAGATTTGAAATGTATTGGTCCTTAACTTATCAAATTCTTTAAGCCGAGCGAGTGTATCTCTTGTATAAAAATCCCACCATTTTTTAATAGAAAATATTGGTTTACAGATTTTCCCGTGTTTTTTACAGTAGTAGGTAGTAGCCACAGGTTCTTTTAAAGTTGCCAAGTCTGCATGTGTAGTTGCTCTACATGAACGGGCAGTTCTACTTAGAATGATTATTAGAACATTTTTTACACCGATATCTTCTATTTTCTTAATTTCTTCCGATAAAAAATTTATCTCTTTTCTCACAGGATCTAAAAACCATTTATCTAAAAAAGTTTCAC
The DNA here is from genome assembly GCA_049970055.1 of Fervidobacterium sp. GTDB lineage: Bacteria > Thermotogota > Thermotogae > Thermotogales > Fervidobacteriaceae > Fervidobacterium. The sequence continues at coordinate 5,092 of JBMFNR010000014.1, read as the reverse complement.
TTTTATCCTGTTTTATCTTGATTTGATACTTTTGTACCAACTCATTATAAATAGTAAGAAATTCTTTTTCTTTATCTTTTGCATATTCATTTTCTTTTATTGTTCCATTAGCAACTTTTCTTTTATATTCCGGTGAGGGGAAATATTTATTATTGAATTTCGCAAGTTCTGACAGTAAATGTTCTTCAAAAATAATATTATTTTTGTGCTTCTGAAATTCTTTTAGTCTTGAATTCAATTTACGAATTGTATCTTCAATTAAAACTAAATTGTGCTTTTCAACTTTTACATTTGAAATCAAGCTATTGAAGAAAGAAATATCTATTCCAATGGCATGCATTCCTAATTCATTTGCCTGGACCAACGTTGTTCCGCTACCACAAAATGGATCCAATACTATATCGCCTTTATGAAAATATACCTCCTTTTTAAACTCATCCGTATGTGAATCAAGGAAATATTCAACCAATTGAGGGATAAATTTTCCTTTGTATGGATGTAATCTATGAACATGTTTTGTCCTTTCCGCTTCCGTATATTGAGCAAATGATAAATGCCAATTGATATCCCTTCCTAATACCTTTCGCCAGTTTTTTTCTTTTGAAAAAGAATCATAATAATTTTTTAGTTCCTCTATATTTACAAGAGGATTTCGATCGTTACCGTATTTTTTTATTCTACCATATTGAAGTAGATATGATATATTTGAAATGGTTACTTTACGATTCAGGTATCGAGAAGCCCAGACACTTGCCTCATTCAAATTAACTAAATTCTTGCCTTCTTCTCTAAAAAATGTAAGTTGGCTCATTGTTTAACATCTCCTTTTTGTCTTTTTCTATTAAATTTTGCCAATGACATCTTATTAAACTTTCCTTCCTTTTGCAAGCCACCAATTGCGTATAACGTCTCGCCGCACCACGCAGTGGTTTTTGGTGCTATGAAAGAAATCCACAGATCAAACTTCGCTTACCAACCCGCACCAAAAACCATTGAGCGACCTCTTTAATCCTTTCCAACAAAGGGGGGCGTCGGTGTTTTGCTTGTTATGTGCCGTTGACCCCATTTTGTTCCTTCCTTGGTAAAAGTTCTTCACTGGTGAGACGAATTTTCGCTTGGGGTTTCAGAGCGACGAAGAGGCATGCAATGATCATGACCGCAATAGAAAGAATGAACAGCATTGCAGAGCCTTCTTTCGGCTCAATCACAAAATCTTGAGCAAATTTCAGGAAGTTTGGAGTAAGTTTTGGATGAGCAGTAAGATAGTACACGCCTATGAAGAACGAGATGACCATAAACATTGGAAAACAGATGAGACGCAGAAGGCATGCGAGAGCCTGATGACCTTGAAGATTAAATATGCTGGTGTGGGCACGGGTGGCTCGTAACCATTGTTCCCGATTGAGAGGCCCAGTGAGAGATAGAACGTGTGGAAAGTTGAGATAAAAAATTTAAAAGACAAAATCAACTTTTTAAAATGTGTACCCAATTGAAATGCCACCCCATCTCCACCACGGTAGATCGTCTTCCCCCGTGAAAATAGGCGTCCAGGCGAGGCGGAAGAAAAGTCCGCCATTTTTGCGCTGAAACCTGTATCCAAAATTTGCAGTCGGGACAAAACCATCCCCAACGATAATAACTCCACCACCAAGTTCAAAATGATGAGAAGATTCAGCCCCCGCCAAAAAGTTTACTGTTGCCGGAAAACTATAAGCCCATATAGCACTCCCAACTCCCACCCTGAAACTAAAATTCGGATGAAACCTGTAATCCTGATTAAACGAAAGATAAAGCCCCTGCCCAAGAAACTCAACAAATAAGCTATGCTTTGAATACTTATCTTTCTTCTCCACGGTTTGCTCATAAACCGATAAATAATCTCTCTGCTCATCTTCAGCCAGCTCCCCAACTTTAAACAATTTCTTCAACACCATTTCAATCTTTACCGCTTCATCTTCATCACCATATCTTGAAATGTAAACCTGCTCCTTACCCCCGGATTTAAACCTCAAGCTAATTTCCTTCTTTTTCCTTTTCACTTCCACATCCTTAACATCGCCATATGAATAAATTCGCTTCACCTCGCTTTTTATCCCACTTTTGCCAAGCACGACTGATATTGAATTGATTAAACTTTGCACGCTCGGCTTATCACCAGCCAGCTTGATTATCTCTCTGAATTGATTTTTCAACTTTTCATCCGGAGAGCCAAAAATTTTTTCTAAAATCAAGCCGAAAGCCAGATCTGGATCCGTTAAAATTGCATCATCATAAACAGCGCTCACCGAATAACCCGGGACAGCGGAAGTTTGATTTGTCTCAATATCAACGATGTTTGACTCCGTAAAAAGCAAAATATGTCTGATATAGCCCCCTCCCAGAGTTTTCCATCCGAAGTTATACTTCCAGCAATCAAGCGCAGATTTCACATCTTCTTTTAAGACATCCTGTGAAAAACCCAAATTGAGAAATAGAAATGCAGATAAGACAAATGCCTTCCCCTGCATTTTGAAAATAACCTTTTGTTTTTCCGAAACTCTCACTTTACAAATACAACATCAGAAACATTATTTAATTTCCCCCTGCGCAGTTTATCTTCTATTTCTTCAACTTCGTTTAAATTCCACACTGGTTCAACTATATAAAAAGTCAAGCAAAAATTTGAAGGCAAGATGTTTTGCAGATAAAAGAAGTTTGCCGACAGGCGAATTTGGAGAAATCGTGATTTCCCTTTTATCCGCTATTAGGCGGCGTTAATTCTTATCGTATCATTTTGTCAAAAACCATTATTCTGACCATCCTGCACTACACGTTGAAGTTCGCTTAAGTATAGGTGGCAAAGCTGAAAGACATCCTCAGTCCCAGACCAACCAGGAAAAGTGAATCGATGCATGACCTTAGGGGGAATTTCGGGTGCTGCTGGTGGTTTGGACGGTTCAGATGAATACTCATCAATGAGCCGACCAGTTCGATCGAATTGTTTGATATGGATACTTTCTGAGAGGTGCAGAACTTCCGTCAATTGGACAGAAGCATGCTGATTCACTTGAATTGGGTGCACATGTACATTGATATCGCGCTTATCCTTGAAAAAAGCCAGCACTTCGCTAGATTTCATGTGATTATCATACCATTGCTGACCACCAGATTTGGTTTGAGCCTCGTTAAGGGCATACTGTAAAACAGATCGGGCGGCTGATAGAAATGCACTTAGATCAAAAAGGAGATTGTCGCGATTGTCTGTCTCTGAAGCCATTCTTGAGTAGAAGTACCCGGCTTCCTTGAGTTTTGACTGTTCGTACATTGCCCATCTCCTCGTATATTATGTGTGTTAATTTCACATAACGTTCCCAACATAAAAGAAGTTTTGCTTGGCGGTGATTCTTATTTTCACGTTACCTTCTTTGTTATCACCTTTCGTTGCGCCAGCCATTGCATAACTTCATTAACAATTCCATCCTTTGAAACTTTAGTTATGTCCACAGGTAAACTGTTAGCCTTGCAAAAAGCCTTCAAATAACTCTTGCTTTTACCTTTAATAAACTCCTCTATAGCCTTAGAGTTTCCAACAATAAATTGCTCGTATAACTTTTCATACTCGCCTCGGAGTTCTTCTTCTAAAGGCAAAGACTCCTCTGTACGTGCTTTCTTGGGTTTGCCCTTGTCCTCTTTGCTAAGAGTATCCAATTCACCTTTTATTGCAGCAAGGAGGCTTTCTATTTGTTCTATCTTTGTTTTGATGCTGTTAATCCTATTCATTACTGTCACCCCAAAATTCTTTCTATGTTATTCCATAAGCTCGAAAAGTGTTCCTCAAACTCAGAAGGAAAATATCTGCCAGCGATAGCCCTCTTGATGTCTACCCTTTCCGGGATATACGAGTCCCAGGATTGGATAGCCACACCATCTCGTCGCTTATCATCACAAACAACCTTTGACTCTGTCCAGTATCTTTCTGTTTCTCTCGTTAGATTACCCCTATACAATTTGGCTTTATTCATAAAAATGGCAATTTGGGGGTCAGGCCACGGTTGGATTCTATACCGAAGTCCATCTATCATCAGTCCGATACCACGTGAAGCAAACACATCTGGATTCACTGGTATGAGAATAAGACTTGAGCAACTTAGGACGGAGTAAGATAACGCTGTGAAGTTAGGTGGACAATCAAAGAAAACATAATCATAATTAAAAGTTCTTGAGTGCTCAATCTTACCAAGCAAAGCCCTTATAAAATGTTTTACTTTTTCCCTGTCAAAAACCTCAAGTTCAAGCCAATAAAGGTCAACGACCGATGGAACAAAATGAAGGTTGGGACTCATCTGGTAGATAAAAGAAGAATCAATCGGAAAATCAAAATGTCCTCCTTCCATTCGGTCATATTTTTCTAATGCGTTGAGAATCGTTTTGTTTTTATTTCGATGGTGACTTTCATACCAATTTTCGAAATCGCCATACATAGCACCACTTTCTTGAAGTTGGATAGCCAATGTCAAGCTCATTTGAGCGTCCGTGTCCACGACTAAAACCCTTTTTCTTTTCTTTTCTGCCGCATATTTGGCAAGAAGCCAAGTAACAGTTGTCTTTCCGACGCCGCCCTTAAAATTGACAGTTGCTATACTTTTCATTTGGTACCTCCAATTATTAATTTTGGTCTTTTAACGCGCCAAGCAAAATGTCGCCTAACGGTTAGCAAAACACCGCCGTTGAGCGAGCCGCTATCAAATGATTCATTCAATGCGGCGAGCGAAATGGAGCGACCACTATAATTCCTTTTCAACAAAGGGAGCGTCGGTGTTTTGCTTGTTATGTGAAGTGCGCCGCCACAACATGCTCTCGTGAGCATTTTACCTGTTCAGACCTCAAACTCCTTGCTCGTAAGCTGTGACTGACGGATGATCGATTTCAGTGTCCCTATTCGTATCTCCTTGTGGTTGGGGACAGGGACCGTGATGGTGGAAGATTCCGTTCTCTTCTGCATGACTATGTGACTACCGCGCTGACGAACCGCTTGGAATCCGTGCTTTGCGAGAATGTCGCACACTTGCTTGCCGGAGAGGATTTTAAGTTTAGCCAACAGCTACCTCCAGCC
>JBMFNR010000013.1:0-6064 GCA_049970055.1 Fervidobacterium sp. | reverse complement strand
AAATCCATCATGCGACCTAATCAACAAAATTCACGAAGAATACAAATATAATGAAATAGAACTGGTTATTGGCCTAGGTGGAGGTAGTAGCCTTGATATTGCCAAAGCATTGAGCGGCCTTTTACCTTGCGGTGGAAGGATCGAAGAATACATTGAAGGGAAGAAATTTACAAAAAGAACAAAGCTCGTCCTGATACCTTCTACGGCTGGGACAGGTAGTGAGGTCACAAATGTTGGTGTTTACACAGTTGCTGGTATTAAAAAACCAATGACAAGTGATTACTTTTGGGCTGATATTTCGGTTGTTGATCCCGAGTTAACTTACTCTATGCCACCAAGGATAACCATGTATACAGGACTTGATGCTCTCACACACGCTATCGAAAGTTACTGGGCTTTAAGTACCCAGCCCTACACTGAAGGACTAGCTCTTAGGGCCGCAAAAATGATACTGGAAAGTCTGGAGAAATCAATTGAAGGTGAGGAATGGGCAAGAAACGAGATGATGATAGCCTCAACTATCGCTGGAGTTGCATTTAGTCAAACACGGACGACGGCGGCTCACGCGATAAGCTTTCCGCTAACAAGTTTTTACAATATAGAGCATGGGCTTGCTTGCGCATTAACTTTGCCAGAGCTGTTATTGTTCAATTACGAAAAAATTAAAACAAAGATGGATGAAATGTTATTTTACCTCGGAATGACTCATGTACAAGAGCTTTCTAGTAAAATTATATCTTTAATTAACAAAAGTGGTTGTTCTACTAAACTTAAAGACTACGGTGTAAGGAAAGAAGATTTGGAGAAAATAGCACAGGAAGCTATGAAAGCAAGTATTATAAAGTTAACTCCACGAGACATAGAACACGAAGACGTATTAAAAATTTTGAACAGAGTTTATGAGTAAAGAAAGAAGAAAGGAGTTGATTAACTTGGCATTAACAAGCGAAGAAATCACTTTTTTAAAAAAGAAAGCTTTGCAAATAAGGATGATCACTATCGAAATGATAGGAAAGCTCGGTGTTGGTCATATAGGAGGCTCTCTTTCTATTGCGGATGTACTCGCGGTACTATATTACAAGGTCATGCGAATAGACCCGAAAAATCCAAAATGGGAGTATAGAGACAGGTTTATACTTTCAAAAGGTCATGCTGGTCCTGCACTTTATTCGGTTTTGGCCGATCTTGGCTATTTTCCATACGAATGGATAGATACACTTAATAAACCAAACACGAATTTACCAAGTCATTGTGATAGGCTTAAGACGCCAGGAGTTGATATGACTGCTGGCTCACTTGGTCAAGGTCTGTCGGCTGCAGTTGGTATGGCACTTGGTGCAAAGATTATGAAAAAAGATATCTATGTTTACACTTTGATTGGTGATGGTGAATCACAAGAAGGACAGATTTGGGAAGCCGCAATGTTTGCTGCACATAATAGATTGAACAATCTGATTGCGTTTACAGACTACAATAAAATGCAAATAGATGGCTACATCCATGAGATAAATAACCTTGAACCTCTTGCAGAAAAATGGCGTGCATTCAACTGGTATGTTATCGAAGTAAATGGACACAACGTTGAAGAAATTTATAACGCTATTATGGAAGGCAAAAGTCAACATGAAAAACCTACAATGATAATTTTACATACCATAAAAGGCAAGGGAGCGTATTTCGCTGAAGGTAAAATCACATGTCATAATATGCCCATTAAAGAAGAAGAATGGAAGACTGCCGTTGAGATGCTAAAAAAAGAGGTGAACAACTTATGATACTACCAAAACCTGAAATATCTGAAAAAGAAATAAGAGAAGTATACGGTCAATTATTACTCGAATATGCAAATAAAGATAGACGTCTAGTTGTTTTAAACGCAGATCTCGCAAGGTCTGATAGTACGTTGAAATTCAAAGAGCTTTTTCCAGAGAGATTCATCGATGTTGGCGTTGCCGAAGCGAATATGATGGGAATTGCATCAGGCCTTGCGAATATGGGTTTGATACCATTTACCCATACATTCACGCCATTTTCAACAAGAAGAGCTTTCGATCAAATTACAATATCTATAGCTTATGCTGACTTGCCAGTAAAAATCATAGGTACAGACCCAGGAGTTACTGCAGAGCTTAACGGTGGAACTCATATGAGCTTCGAAGATGCCGGAATGATGAGAAACCTTCCAAACATGACAGTTGTGGAGCCTGCGGATGAAGTACAACTTAAGGCATTATTTGAGCAGATTCTATACTATGAAAAACCTATATATGTGCGTTTATACAGAAGGCGTAAAGATAGGTATTTTATCGATGATGCGAAATTTGAATTAGGAAAAATTGCAACATTAAAGGATGGAAGAGATGTAACAATAATCACTTCAGGACTGATGCTTAGAGAATCGATAAAGGCTACTCAGATGTTAAAAAGTGAAGGAATTAGCGTAAGATTGCTAAATATGCATACACTAAAACCGGTCGACAACGAAACCATAATAAAGGCTGCCAAAGAAACCAGTAGAATAGTTGTTGCTGAAAACCATAGTATTATAAACGGTTGGGGAAGTGCTGTGGCAGAAGTAGTTGTTGAAAACTTCCCCGTACCAATGAAACGAATAGGAGTAAGGGATCACTTTGGAGAAGTAGGTACCACTGATTTTCTACTTGAGAAGTATCACATGACCGCAAAAGATATTTACGTAGCTTCAAAAGAGCTACTTAAGATTTTTTGAACGAATGAGGTGATTCGCGATGGCATTTAACATATCCATTGAAGGCCAGAAATTAACTATATCAAAGGGCAATTTTCTTTTAAAGCACGAGACCAATTTCCCACTATTTTACGTAGGATCTGGTGAAAATCACTACGAAATGTCTCACGGGAATTTTAGCATCTCAAAATTCATGGTCGAGAAGGTACCGTTGAATTTCTTCAAAATAATCAATGATGCTCGTATACTTTTTTACAATGGTCTAGGTCATGAAGTGGTATGTGAATTAAAATTGAAATCCGAGTACAATGACTTGATTGTAGAAATCACAGAATATTCACCCAACTTAAACCGAATATGGATAAATATTCCAGCAAGCGAAAACGAAGAAATATACGGCTGTGGTGAGCAATATTCTTATTTGAATTTGCGAGGCAAGAAAGTACCTTTGTGGGTCTCTGAACAAGGGGTTGGTAGGAACAAACGTGACATTATCACGCACTTTGCAAATTATAAAGATGACGCTGGGGGAGATTGGTACACAACTTATTTTCCACAAACAACGTTTATTTCAAATAAAAATTATTACTGCAAAGTACAAACATATGCCTACAGCGAATTTGACTTTACACACAAAGATTTTCACCAACTCGAAATACACGAAATTCCGAAAAGCATCGCATTTGGAATCGGTGAAAATTTAATTGACGTGGTAAAAAAGTTGACAAAGTCGATAGGAACACCACCTGCTCTTCCTGACTGGATTTACGATGGTGTCATAGTTGGACTGCAAGGTGGAAGAGACATAGTAATTCCAAAGATTCAAAAAGCTTTAGACAAAGGCTTAAAGATTGTTGGTATGTGGATACAAGATTGGGAAGGTAAAAGAATTACTGCGTTTGGAAAGCAATTGATGTGGAATTGGGTATACGACAAAAATATGTACCCTGATTTACCAAGAACAATTGAGCAACTAAGAGAGATAGGAGTCAGAACACTTGGGTATATAAATCCATTCCTGGCATTAGAAGGTAGCCTATACAAAGAAGCGTCCGAAAAAAACTTGCTTGTCAAGAAAACTGACGGAAGCGAATATCATGTGGTTGTAACAACTTTTCCTGCAGCAATGCTTGATTTGACAAACGCTGATACAAGAGAATGGATCAAAAAAGTTATAAAAGACCACATGATTGGTATCGGATTTTCAGGATGGATGGCGGATTTCGGCGAATACTTACCAACTGATGCAATTTTGTATAATGGTACACCGGCTGAACTATACCATAATCGTTATCCAGTGGAATGGGCTGAGATAAATAGAGAAGCCATCGAAGAATCAGGTAAGCTTGGAGAGATTGTTTTCTTTATGAGAGCTGGTAATTTAGAAAGTGCAAAATACTCAACTCTTTTCTGGCACGGCGACCAATTAGTTAATTGGTCAAAAGATGATGGATTACCTTCCGTAATCATTGCTGCACAATCAATGAGTTTGTCAGGTGTAAGCTTAACACATTCCGACATTGGAGGATACACAACACTCGCAAAGAACGTGCCAGAAATTGTATGGACAAAACGTACAAAAGAACTATTCATGCGTTGGGCCGAACAAGCAGCATTTACAGTTGTGATGCGCACCCACGAGGGAAATTGGCCTGATGAGAATTGGCAATTTGATTCCGACGAAGAAACACTATCACATTTTGCAAGAATGTCAAAAATTCACGCAAACCTCAAGCCTTACATTAAACACCTTGTCACAGAATACGTAACCGATGGCAAACCTATATACCTCCCACTAATTCTCAAATACGAAATAGACGACGCAGAAAAATACAAATACGAATACCTATTTGGTGAGGATTTGCTTATTGCTCCCGTAATAGAACCAAACAGGGCCAACTGGGAAGTATTCTTACCAGATGATGATTGGATAGGTCTGTGGACTGGGAAGTTATACGAGGGCGGGAAGTATTTAGTAGACGCCCCCATTGGTTATCCTCCCGCCTTTTATAGAAAAAATAGTCAGTGGGCAACATTATTTGAAAAAGTGAAAGAGGGTGCTGAAAGATGAAAAAAATAAAAGTTGGACTAATAGGCCTTATTCAACTTAACTATAGGGGAAACAAAGAAATGGTCTTTAAAAAAAGCATATCTGAAATGAAAAAATTATCAACGGAGCTCGGTTTTGAATTTGTATACAGAGAAGACTTTGTTGTGACAAAACAAGATGCCGTAATTGCAAGAAAACAGATGGAAGAAGAAAACGTTGATTTATTGCTCATACAATCGACATCGTTTTCCTCGGGGTATCTTATCCAAGAGCTTTCACAAACGAAAGCCTATCTCGGTTTATGGGCGGTGCCAGAAACCACAAAATCCGGACCGCTACCTTTGAATTCTTTTTGCAACATGAACCTGAATATGAGTGAACTTGATAGGTTTTTAAAATACCTTGGGAAAGATGCCAAATGGTTTTATGGATACTCTGATGATGAGTTATTCAAGAAGCGCATTGAAATCACTATTCGGGCATTGCGTGCTATAATAAACTTAGATAGGTCTAAATTCTTACTTATTGGAGGTCGCGCACCTGGTTTCGATAATCTTTTCTACGACCCGCGGATTTTGAAAGCAAAATTCGGAGTAAGCGTTGAGGAAATGGAATTTGCGGACTTAAGAGATAGAATAAAGAGTCAGCCTGAAGAAAAGATCAAACCTATCGTTGAAGAAATAAAAAGTAAATTCACCATAGCAGATTCTTACACGCAAAACTCGATATCAAAGATGGCAGCTCTCATTAAAACAATTCGTGAACTTAAAGAGGAAGAAAATTATGAAGGGTTCGCAATACAATGCTGGCCAAGATTCAGAACAGAACTTGGAATGGTACCTTGTTCTTCTTATGCGTATTTAACTGATGAAGGTATAACCACTGTTTGTGAAGGAGACATTGTAAGTTTGTTAAGCATGAAGATACTTGAATATATTGCAGGCTATCCTTCCATATTGATGGATTTGTCCGATTTTGACAGAAATGACAACTCGATCTTTTTGTGGCACTGTGGTATAGGGAGTAAGCATTACGCAAAAGACGGTACAATTAAGCTGGAAAAACACTTTAATCCAGGTCCTAATGATCCTGAAAAAGGATGGCTTACCATGGCACCAGTAACAGCCATGAAATTTGATGAAATGGACGTGACGATAGCACGTGTAACAAATAATCTCGATGAATTCTTCGCTTTAGAGGGTACATTTTTCGAAAATGAGGATAAACCTGATTACGACGGAAGTCGTGGGTGGCTTGGAAAATTAAAATACCTTGGCGAAGAGGTTAAGGTGGTTGACCTCATCAAT
>JBMFNR010000012.1:0-6099 GCA_049970055.1 Fervidobacterium sp. | reverse complement strand
AATGTTACAAAATAGTTGGCTTGGATATATAAAATAACCCTTTGCTCTAATGGCATCTTCTTTAATTTCATCAGTTATAACATCATCTGGAAGGTCTGCATAGTTAATGCCTTCATATACACCTTCCATGTAATTAGCAAAATTTTCACTAATAAAACGATAAAAAAGTATTCCTAATACGTATTGTTTAAAGTCCCAAACAGCTACTGATCCACGAACATCATTGGCAATTTTCCGTATTTGTGCTTGTAATTTAGCTCGTTGCTTTGAACTCGCCATTTTCTTACCCCCATTGTTTTAGTAATTGAGAAACCTCTATGTATATTTTACCTGATACTTGTTTAAAAGTCAATAGCAAAAATAAAATTTAACTTTAATGGCGGCGAAGAGATACTCTACTCTCATTCCTCATCAACCTCCTCCTCGCCAAGTAAAACAGGCTCGTCCCAATCGTACTTTCTCACCTGTACCAACTCGACAACCACGTTCGAAGTATGTTTCAAACTCTTGGCAAACTCATCTGCAACAGTACGAACAAACTCGTTGATTGCCTCGACAATCTCAGGTATGAACTTGTTCTTGTATTCGATGTTGTAGTATTGAACACCCTTTCCGAATTCAAACCGAAGCATTATATCAGCAACCACAACAAAACCACGCAACACTTGAGCTCTGATTATCGCTTTATCTCCCGATACACCAGTCGCAAGCTCTACAACTTTATAATCCTTCGGTGGCGGTGTGATTATCATTCTTTATCATCCTCTCTTTTCTTTTCCTCGTTTGCTGCTAGTAAAGCTGTGTAGAATACACCAGCAACAAAACCTACAAAAAAAGCTAACGCCAAACCAAACATAAGCTCACCTCCCTATTCGTGTCCTCTTGCTTTCTTGTACAACTCTACAAAATCTTCAAGCCTCAACACAACAAGATAATCGCTGTAGTCTTGCTTGACGAAGAGTATGTTTGCATCACCAAGCCATTCATAAAGTGGTAGTTTCTTTCTAACTTTTACCTCGGCAACTACATCGTCAAAAACTATATCGTGTTTCTGGAAAGAAGTGCCACCCGAGAGTGGCACTCTTTTTGCTTGAATTCCAAGTTCGTGAAGCCTCTTCACCAGATTGTACTCACCTCGATAGCCCTTATCTCTTGATTTCTTGCCCATGTCACTCACCCCTGTTGTTCCAACTCGTTGCCGCGGCGACAAACAAGAATAACAGCGAGGCAACACCTATCACTGAACAACCAAGCTGGAAAGTCAACGGTAGGTTAAGCAACGGTTGAAGTATCATGTAAAACAACGAAAACATCGTTACAATACTCATCAAACGTGTAGCAACTTTCAACATACTCTTCACCTCCAACTCAATTTAATAGTTCATCCAACTGTACGTGTTTCAAGCATGTACTACTACTTTCTCATTGTCCAGTGCTTTTCTTCATGTAATTGCTTTTGTAGTTGCCGTAGCTTCCTTTGTTGTAGCCTGTGTACTTCGACTGATACCGCGTTTGAGTCTGCGCTTGTGTCTGAGCTTGCGAATTAGCCTTAATCTGTTTTTGAATATCAATTAGCGGTTGTAGTTTCGCAGACATTGCTTTTGCATATTCCTCAAGTTTCGGCAGAATCTTCTGATAGAAAACTTCATCAGCTATCTTAAGATAATCCTCATCTTGCGGAAGAACTTTTGTCAACCCAACTGATATGTCAATACTCGAAAAGTTCTCCATGCCTATCTTCGCCGTACCGCTCACATAAAGTTTGTCGTTCTCAACTGTTACCATCCTCAGTATATCCTTTTCTGACATACCAACCCAACCTCCTTCTCACTCGTTGTTGTTATCCAAAGAAACCGCCTTACTCAAAACTCTGAGTCAAAATCGCTATCACCAAAAATCATCACCGCTCTTAAAAGCTCTATCGTTCGCTTATAGTCCTCAAACGTTCCTTCATAGAACATAATCGCTTGATAGCCCTGCGGTTCTAAAAACTCACTTACTTCCTCAAAATACCACTCAAGCTTTTCTAAATCGTCTAAATTCTTAACTTCGTACTTTATCGCAACTCTTTCGCCTTTTACCTCGATTGTTTCTTTATCAACAGGCAAAACTGGTATCCTTTTAGGATTGCGAAAACTTCCTTGAATTATCACATCGAAGTCAGGAAGGAAATACTTGACAGCTTCCAACACCTCGATTAAATCACCGTAAAGTACAGTCTTTTGACCCACACTCAACATAATCTCGCTCCTCCTTTTTCAATTTGGTTTTTAACTGTCCCTAAGTTACACACAAGCTTAGAAAACGACCCGACCATCGTGAGAGAGATTGTATAGTACACCAAAGAATTACTTTTTTTACGCCTAAGAGTCCTTTCGATGTTCTTGAAGTAGTTAAAAACTTCGCCTAAACGCTCCCAATTCCTAATCTCGATGTAGACACTGATTCTGTCTTCTTCTTTGTCAATCACTCCGTGTGTTAGCATGTCTATGTGCTGTTCAATATAACGTTTAGCTTGCTTTGAATAATGTGCCCCAATCCAGAACGTCTCTACGTAATCTTTCCAAATCGGATTAACAAACTTCTTAAATTCACCAAAAGTCGAACAACGGAACATAAAATCGCCAACTACCACCGACTTCGACACGTTCTCACTTCCTTCGTGCCTTCTTTTTACTCTCAATGATTTCGACCAAATGCTTCAAAACAGTTCGTGTGTTTTGTGTTGTTGAACACGCCCACAAGACAGCCTCATCATCTGCGATCAAAATAAAGTTCAGGTCAGCGATATATAAGCTCTTAGTCCTCTTCTTGAGCTGTGTTATATTAAGCCATTCTATGAACCATTCAACCAGTTTCAACTTGTCTGCCTCAGTCTTTACAGCTTCTCTCACCTTGTTCAACCTCATCCTGTGAAGCGCCATCTGGCTAAGAAAAGCCTGCTGTACAACGTTCATACCTCACACCTCCTCCCATCAAAACGGTGGTAGCTCAACCTTGAGAAAGTACCGCCTTTCTTTGTATTCGACCTTACCGCTCTTCTTGAGTTTCTTCAGAACTTCTTTAACTTCGCTTACGCTATAACCAAGCTCCTCACTAATTTGTTTCGATGTAACGCCACTGTTTTCTTGCAAGTATTCTATCACTTCACGTGTCAATAACTCTTCTTCATCGTCTAAATCGCTGTTGTCAGCAGGTTGGATGAATATTCTGTTTGCATAATCATCAAATGTGATATTTAGCCCGAAGTTGTCAAGTTTACCAACGTTTGACTTCCTAAGAATCACACGCAGCCTCGTTGTGTCACCTTCTACACTTGAAAGTATCTGCCACGTTAACCTTGGCATGTTTTCAAAATAGATGCTTCCAATAGGTGTCTTCAATTCGCCTTCAAGTGCGCTTTTGCTCATGTGTGTCAATGCCAAGACAGTACACCCACGGGTTATCAGTTCCCTCGACGCTTGGAAAAACGCAAGTGCAACACTCTGGTCTTCAATCGAGCCGCCACAAGCCAAACCGACTGAGTCTATGATTACAAGTCCTATATCGTTTTCTTCGATTAACTTTGTAAGTTCGGTTACGTGTTCAAACAACGGTCTCGACAACTGCATGTATAAAGGCGGTTCAAGACTTTCCATGAACATTCCTCGGACTATCTTTGTGTACCTTGCCGAAATTGTTTGCTTATCCGATTCCCAGTCTAAGTACAACACGTTCTTTTTCTTCGTCGGTTTCAGTATCGCATCTTTGAATTTGTCAGCGTTTTGAACTAAAACAGCAACCAAGAGAGCGATAAATGATTTACCAGTTCCGCCTCGTGCAAACAAGAGATTGAAATTGTTTTCGAGAATAAAATTCTCAACCAAGAACTGATGTTGTGGATTGTCTAAAAGCTCAAGCATCTCGGGTTGTGGTAGTGCATAAAAGCGTGCCAAAACCTCTTGCAAGAAATCAAACACAATGCTTTCGAGTGTAACCTCAGACAACTTCAATTGTCTTGCGCCAACCGTTATATAACTCTGTATGCTTCGTACGTCCGAAAGTATCAAAACGCTTGTGTGTGACCTTCCGTTGTACCTGCATGTGATAACCCCAGAAATTCCCTTTTCGGTTGCCCTGACAGAATTCGCTTCCATCAAAATCTCAGATTGCCCGCTTTGGTACTTTTTCGTGTGCGTCATAATCTATCACCCCAGCAAATAGATTTCTTTCACCAACCTCTCTACTTCTAAAGGCTCAGCATTTTCTAAGTCAGGGAAGTAACCAAACACTTCTTCGAGAATACGTACCAGTGGCACGTCATATTTAACCGCAGCTGTTTCGATTAACCTCGTTGCATCTTGCCATTCTGATCTTGAGCAAAGCTTCAGGTAACTAATTAGCATACTCTTCCAACGCTTCTTTATCGTGTCAAACTCATCACCAATCGGCAAGAACAGAGCTCTGAGTTCATCTATTGACTTTTTTGACCGCACTGCATGTTTTTGCAGTAAAGAGAACAAGTAACCTGTCTGTTTATCCAATTGCTTTGACGCATCATTTTTTCTTGGCAACGCATCACGCTTCTGCTGTAACGCATCAACTGATGGTGTTTCAACATCTTTAGCTGTAGTCACTACTTTGTCTTCTGTTGAAAACGGTTCTGGCATATTCTCAATTGTTGTTACAAGATTATCTCTTTGTTTCGCTTCCTTAAGCCGAGCGTATTCGTATGCCATATCAACTGGAAAATCATTCAATGCCATTTGAATTGTCAAAGCTTGGTTTAGTGCAAAGTACTGAGCTTGTTCGAGAAGTTTCTGTAGATTTACAAGTTCTACCGCTGGTACATGCATTACACCGAATCCTTCTTGCACCGTTCCACTATCCCCAAAGATGACCGCTCTACAAGTCAAAACCAACCCATCACTAACCTGCAGATAAGTCACGTCAAACCTAACCTTCCATTCCATCTTCCCAAGGAGCTTGAATACTGCCTTTGGAGATAGAGCTGTTCCATTGTTTGTAAAGTCCGCTAAAGAAAGCTGTTCTATTTCATATACAAGGCTTCTCATTGTTCATCTCCTCCCTTTCGTTTTACAACACGCAATTGTGTAAATGGAACTTCCTTCTCTTCTAAGACTGGCTTTACTTTCCTGACACCCTTGATAACCTTTGCCATATATAAGCTTCCTATCCCGAGATTAGCGTTGTTTTCTTCGAGCAACTGCAGAATTCTGGCTTTAACCTCGTTCTGCTTCCTCTCAAGTTCTTTAATTTGTTCGCCAAGGCTCAAGTATTCGTCAATAAGTGCGTCCTCAATTTCTATTGCTCCTTCAAATCCTTCTTGCAACCGCAACAGCATTTCTACTTCTCTCTCGCTTCCAACTGGTTCTGGTCTTGTTTCCGTTACCAGATACCTGTCGAATTCTCTCAGCTTTTCCAACATATAGTTCAGCGCTTCTTCGTCAAACTCATATTCATCTATTGTAAGTCTACTCCCTCCATGTAAGACAACAAGTAAAGCTTTCTTAATGCCATACACAAACATATAGAACAACACCTGCCATTTGTAGTGGTCTGTCTGGTTGTTGAATTGATTCAAGTTCTTAATTTCAACGATTACTGGTTCACCATTGATTAGTGCTACTGCGTCTGCATGTCCTATGAGCGGTAACGAAATTCCGTGCAATTCCTTTCTTGCTGCTGGAACTTCATCATACACCACATAGCCTGTTTTCTGTCTTAAAAGCTCAGCTATTGGCTTTTCGAATAGTTTTCCTAAACGCATTGCATCCGTTGGTTCTTCTGTTTTCCATCTTCCGAGCTTTTCATACCAGACCATTAACCTTGTCTTATACGGGTCTTCTCCTACAATGGCAGGCATATCACTGCCACCGTAGAAACGAGTGCGGTCTTCCGGTAACTCTGAAGCTACTTCCCATCTAACAAATTGCTCTGGAATTCTCATTTTTCATCCCTCCTAACAACAAAAATTTTTAGAACTTCTCTCAGTGGAACAAGCATCACTTTCGTACTACCGTCCATTGAAACCTTCATTTTAACTGCTGGTGTTTCTCTTAACTTATCGAATTTTTCTGAACTAACTATTAGGCGTTT
>JBMFNR010000011.1:0-6386 GCA_049970055.1 Fervidobacterium sp. | reverse complement strand
CTGACATTGGAAATTTAACTTTCCGCAATTTTAGATATTTTCCAAAAAACTCCTTCATAAGATTGTTGTGTTCAATTGCGATTTTCCGTCCATCAAGTTGAACAACTTTCGTATTTACTTGAGTCCTCATCTTTTCTTGAGAAAATGCATTTCCACAAAATAGAACGAATCCGACTATTAAAGTCAGATATAATAAAATTTTGGTTTTCATAGTGACCTCTCCTTTTTGTTTTACATATGTTAGTTAAAAATGGGCAACTTGCCCCATATATTTATCACCAGGTTTTGAAGCATCTCCTTTTCCTCGTTTAATCTCGTTTTTTTTCTGTGGTTGAGATTTCGTTTGATTCTTTTCAATCTGTTCACAAACAAGTTCAACTTCGTCAATTGGTTCTTTCCCTTTCTTAGAATATAAAATGAATTCATAGTAAGGAGCGCTTTCTTTTTTCAGTTGAACAATCAAACTCCTATTCTTTACTTTTCCTTTAAAATCTTGTGGAAGTTCTACTTTAATAGAAGCCGTTTGTATGGTTGCATCCAAAAATGTTTTGGAAGTATCCGAAAGCGAAATTGCAAACTCCCCATTTTCATTTGTTATACAATTAGCGATTTTCCCTTTAAATGAAATAGTAAGTTTAGCATTAGCAATTTTTAAATGAGCCGAGCTTTGAGAGAAGGAAAAATTAAATGAAAGAAATAAAATGAAAAGTACAAAAGCTATAATTTTAATTATGGATCGCATATAAACCTCCAAAATGTTTATGTTAGCTTGAATACATTGGTTTTCCTAAACCCTCGTGATTTAGTTTTTACATATTTTATTTAAGTTGGGTTCTAAAAATTTATTTATTTACTTTTTTTCTGAAGAATATCAAGAACCCAATAAATATCCTTCAAATATCAGCTTATAAATTACGAAGTATTTTTTAATTATACAAAATATTTTGTTCAATTAGAATATATTTTCAAATATTTTTTCAATATAAAGTTGCTCGGAATATCTCAAAATCCACTACCTTGCTGATTGCTTCTAACGGATTGTCTAAAGCTGTCAATCGTTCTTTTCCGAATTGCTCGTCAAAAAGTCCTCTTTTGCCACTTTATTTGTATCTTTGGTGCTTCATCTAATTGTTCCTTGCGTTTTGTTCTTTTTCATACTAAAAAAATATGAATTTTCATTTGTTTTTTTGTTATTTTCGATGTCAGCAAATCCGATAGTTTTTGTGTAACTAATTTCTCCATTTTTTGAATCGGCAATGCTCCCCATAAACTTGTTGTTTTCTTCAAGTGCGTTGAAATAGTAATCCCACTTAGTTTTGTCAAAGTTCGTTTGAGCAAGTCCAATATGACTAAAAGTAAAAAGTAATACTGTGATTAAAACTGTTTTTTTCATTTTTTTCCTATTTTTATTATTGTTTATGGGCTTTCTAAAATAGCACCTAACGAAAAACAATATGCATATGTTGTGGGATTTCAACGCACTATCGTTTCAAATTTGCACAAATGTTTCTTTCTTGCACAATGTTATAAGCATTTTTTCATTTATCTGTTGTCAATCAATCATTTAATTATTATCACACAATTTAATATTATGCTTAATAAATCGGTTATTATTTTATTATCATTATCAAAATAATGAGAGGGGCGAAGTCGCTTACATTATTATTAAGTTCGAAAAGCCGGCAGAAGCGGGGGAGGAGAGTACCACGTGAAAATTTCCGGTGACCGTGACCCCAAGTGTTGAAACATCAACAAGTGCTGCAAAAGCGAAACTGGTGGGAATCGTGTATGAAAGAGAGCCTAAGGTTCTGCCGGGCAGACCGGATGAGTCCGCGTGGATCGAAACGATTACATTCCTTCCCTGCTGCCTAGAGCCGTAGATGAACGCTATCGTCATCACGTGTGCCGGAGCGTATGATGGCGTCAGGACTAACGAGAACTTTTGATCGGGAGATGAGGTGGCGATGGTCGGGAGGATGCCGAAATTTGTGCCGACCGCATTCTCATCGAGAGGATCGTACCACAAAAATTCTGAGGCATCTTGAGTGACGGGGTAAATACCCGCTAACTCATAGGCTACACTCACTGCTGTGGTATCAAGATTCAGGTCTCTTGCAGAGCGTACTGCAGCATTCCTCGCATCGACAAACTGAGCATCGGAGGTAAGATAGATGGTAAATGCGCGATAGAAGATTCTCGCTGCATCAGTCCTGCCTACCGATTGGGAAAGATTGTACATCACTTTATTGTGAATTCCGCTGTTGATATGAATACCGCCGTTATCGAATGGGGCAAAGAGATACTCAGACATATGAGCTGTCTGAGCACCAAATGGGAGAGGAAAGAGTACATATCCACGATGCGGGTCAAGGAAATTGCGCATATAGCCGGGAGAAGCGAGCGTGATATCTTCGCCCAACGTCCAGTTTCGCGTGTCGTAGGCTACCGCCAAGATATCGCTGAAGCTTTCATTGAGTGCCCCTGATTGGTCAAGATAGATCAAGTTCGACGTTACTCCGGTAATGCCGTGCGTTATTTCGTGCGCGACGATATCGCGTGATCCAGCCCAGGAACGAAACTCGACGCCATCGCCATCCCCATAGTAAAGCTGATTCGTGGTCGGGCTCCAAAAGGCGTTATTGTAGTTCGTACCGTAATGCACGTAGGAGACAATGGATCGGCCATTCCCGTCCCAGCTCATCCGACCGAATGTTGTGCGGAGGAATTCGTAGAAGTCCCCGGCGTAGTAATGAGCGTCGACTGCCGAAGGATCGGAAAAGCTCGAGCTTGCACTCGAAACAACCGAACCGCTGCGGTCGTCCTTTGTGATGATGTTCCCGTTCAGCTCGCTTCCCACAGTCCCGCTGGTGCCGAACATGCTGCGGGTTACATCAATCATCCGGTACGAGGAACCCTGCTGATACACCTGAAGCGAGCGAGTCTGACCGTCAACCCCGACACCCGAACCGACGACCGGACCGTCGAACGGAGTCTGGTTGAACTTTAACAACACCGCCCCAGTCTGCGCATTGATGAAGACAAGGTAATATTCGTCCGGACCGCCGACGACAGTGGCTTGCCACGCTAATGTTGGTGCAGTGTTACGAGCATAGATTGATCGTCCGAGTGATTCTAAAGTATAACCAGCCGGAAAGAGAGACATTGCGAGCGAAATCGCTCTTGCCGAATCTATCGCTGGCTGAACATCGATCTGCGGTGTCTGGATCGTTCGTCCACCGACACAGTAGATCGAACCGTCAGGTTCAATGTGGACGATGAGTTCATTTCCCCAGACTGCAATGCCCTGATACATCTGCTGGAAACGGAGATGTGTTTTTCCCATCTCGTCAACAAATTCTTTGATCGGGGAGAATTCACGGTCGGCATCTAAAATTCCAAAGAGACTGCGGTAGTGTTGGAGAAACCTGCGGGCAATGGCGAGCTTGTTTTCAGTGGAAGGAAGCGTCAGTTGTCCTTCAATGAATCGTGGGGTATGGCGTGCTTCATCCCACTGCACCGACGGCGAAACGCCGGTTGATCGAGTGATCTTTTCGATGAAGGACCGCTGTTCAGGACTTCCCTGCGCCCGGCAAAATGCGGATGCAAAGAAGATCATACATAGTACTACTACTGCTTTGCAATGAAACTGCAGCGAATGTATACCAGATGAGTGTCGCATATACATATGGTTTCCTCCTTTATTTTAAAACAATGAATTTTTTTGTTTCAACTAATGAGCCAGCTAGAAGCCGATAATAGTACACGCCACTCTTTCGTCATAGATGTCAATCCGACACGATATTCCAACATCTCACACGAAACCTAACTTGCCGATCCGTTCAAGGACTAATTCACCGTCCAGTGTTGCTTGGAGCGTAGCGGAAAAGTCCGAGCGCGTGGGAGGGAGGTCCAGAATCGCCACGGGAATCGTTTCCCGAGGCCAAGTGAGAAACACCACATATCGTTTGCCGCTCTGCAGTTTATTGTTGTGGCTGGTAGCGAGCGCTACCTGCGTGCTGCTCTTTTCTCACGCAAGCCCCTGCACCGCGCCTTCCGGCAAAGGCGCATTGTGCGTGTAATTTCGTGCATATTCGGCAGGCACAATCGTAAAGCTGCTCACACCACCGACCGCTGTCGTGAACTCAAGCACGAGCGAGACGCCAACATACACGTTGCTCGAACTTGATTCAGACGCTTCGGGGGATTTGGCATTCGTCGGTTCTGAAGAAGCACAATCAGTACACACCCACGTGACCACATGATGCCAGCCGCGGTAGTCGTACTCGAAGCGAATTGTGTTGCTGCCGAGAATCTTCCCTGGTCCCCACAGTGTGGACTTCGAAAGAAAGAGACTATCGTTGCGGACACTCCAGCGTCCGCGTGTAGAGGAGTACTGGTATGTACCGTCCGGATACAGCGCGAGCAGCGGCATATTCTGACAGGAACCACCGCCGCCAGAAACATTGTACGATGAGCAGCGGTACACGCCCGGTCGAAATGCGCTCGACTGTCCGTTGGCATCAAAAGCCAGCAGAGCAAATGCAATCAATCCCATCACGAACAGAAGGAGACCTCGTTGTTGGTTGTTCATGGTTATTCCTCCTTCCGTTACCGAAGAAGAAGCAGTTTCTTGCTCATTAGCTTGTTCTCATATCTCAACCCATAAAAATACACACCGCTTGCTGCGGGCTGACCGGTATTCGTTTTCCCGTTCCACTGCACCGTATACGTGCCGGCTGCTAACTTCTCCTGCACTAACGTCGCAACCTCTTGCCCGTTCACGTTATAGAACTTCAACTCCACTTCCGTTTCTCGCGGAAGCGCAAATCGAATTGTCGTCGACGGATTGAATGGATTAGGATAGTTCTGATAAAGTTCAAAGTCCTGCGGCACACGGTTCTCCAGCTCTACCACAGAGGTTGGTGTACTCACTGTTGCTCTGATAAACAATGTGGCGGGGAACGGTGGCTGCATCGCATCAAACGCTTTCCACTCGAACTGCGTCGGATCGTATTCCCACGCCCGTTCGTTTGAAGTTTCCGTGTAACCTATCATCGGCTCGGTCGTTCCGTTGTATCTCACCCCAACGAAAAACTCCACACTGGAGGTGTTAGTCAGCGTCAGGTCTGCGCCCGATACGTCCAGATTGTTCCAGCCAACCGTTGGGGCGTAACTACTTCCTTCGTACATTGCAGTCACACCCGGAACACCACCCACAGCCGTACTGCTCGCATACACGACGGGAATAAAGCTCCCGTTGCCGCCCGCATGATCGCCCGTGATGTAGTAACTCAACGTCAGGATCTTCACCTGCTTGCTGGGCGCGGTTAAGCGGTTGGCGATGATCCAGCCGCTGTTGGGCAGCACCTCGTAGACGCCGCCTGTTGGCGCGCCGCTGTCATACGCAAGCACAATACCGGAGCTCGCAGCGGTGATGTTAAAGCTACTGCTGGTCGCACTGGTAAGACCCGCACTGGTGGCAATCAGCGTATAGCCCGTGCCGGCTTTATCAATGGAGAGCGAAGGGAACGTCGCCACGCCGTTCACCGCAGCCACTGTTGTCGTGCCGCTGAGCGTAGCACCGGTAGGATTGTTTCCCAGAGCAATGGTAACGTTGGCGTTCGAGCTGGTGACCGTGTTGCCGTTGTCATCTTGGATGGCGACTTTGATTGCCGGAGTGATGGATGAGTTCACAGTGGTGTTGGTCGGCTGGACGGTGAAGGCAAGCTTCGTTGCTGTACCACCCGTCATGGCGGATGCCGTAAATACGCCGTTCGCATGCGTTGCTGCGACGATGAGGCCATCAACCGGACGGCTCACAACCAATAGATTAAAAAAAAAAAGAAAACAAAGCTAAAAGTAATAAAGCTGCTGTAATTTTTGAAACCCGTTCCATAGCTATCCTCCCTATGACTTTTTGATTGTTAAACATTAACACACCATAAATATAAAAAATTTTTTCTTTTTGTCAATCCCCTCTCACAGTTGCAACAAGCTTTACCCAAGCAAAGATATCCTCCAGCACCTAAACCATCCCCCCCTCTCTATGGAAATAGAGAGGGGGTTAGGTGGTGAGTCATCTACCTCAACAACATCATCTTCCTCGTCTTAACAAACTTTGATGTCTTCAATGTGTAAAAATAAACACCGCTGGGTAGGTCTTTGGCATTAAAGACAACTGAATGCTTACCCGAGTCCATTTCTCCATCCACCAATGTCGCCACTTCTCTGCCGAGCACATCGAATACTTTCAGCGTGACCCTCACCCGTCCTTCGGACACCCTCTCCCACTGGGAGAGGGATGGGGTGAGGGAGAAAAAAATTTTAATTTTATCCAAATCTCTTGACTATCTCATCAAAATCATCTTAATCTGTTGAGTAGAAAG
>JBMFNR010000010.1:0-6648 GCA_049970055.1 Fervidobacterium sp. | reverse complement strand
CTTGGCATAGCTTTTTTGCCTTGCCTTACCCTTCGCTCACCGCTTTCGCTCTTGGCATAGCTTTTGTCTTACCTTGCCTTTCGCACAAACACTTTCGCTCTTTGCCCAGCTTTTTTCTTGCCTTACCGCCCGCTCAACGCTTTCATTCTTGGAATAGCTTTTTGTCTTACCTTGCCGCCTTCCGTGTTTGAATTAGACATGATCTAAATTAGACATAATCTAAAATTAGACTGTGTATAAAATTTAGACTGTGTCTATTTGTCTCGATTTTGGAAAAGCCCCCTATGTTTAGCCCCCGCCTATTTCTTGCCCGCTTCATTGCGTTCTATATATATGCCGTCGCTTTTTAATACTGTGTGATTTTCATTGTTCACGCTTGCTTGATAAAAAAGTGTCCTCCGTGACTACGGAAGACACTGTTGTATTTCGGAAAAGGTTTCGCGTTTAAAAGCTCTATAACGTGTTCATTTTACTGTGCATGTATCTTTATATATCTCCCTCATTTCCGATGCGTTATAGGGCATTTTACGGGCAAATTGAGGCTATTTTGAGTGGGTGTTTCAGGTGTGTGTGCAATCGTTCACGGGGATTGCGTTGATGAAGTCGTGCCATAAATTTTTGTCGGCTGGTTCTATCGTGATGAAGACTGAGTTTTCTTTTCGTTTTATGTGGACTGTGTAGAAACTGCCATTGTGTAGGAGTTTAGTTTCGAGTTCGTCGAGGTTATTGGTGAACACGTAGTTTATTATATCGCTTGCGGACGTGAAGGACATATTGCATACCCCCTTAGTTTGCGTTCAGGCTGATTGTTATGAGTTGTTTGATATAATCTTTCACTACTTTGTGATTTGTTTTTTAAACCATTTCCAAAGTACCCATGTATAGTTTTTGCCGTTGAAACCAGACATTGACTGTGGGCATATTTTACCAGAGACATCGTGATGTCTTATAACACGTTCTGGTGGGATATTATATTGTTGCATAAGGTACTTAGTGAGTTCTATTGCGTTTTGTATAGCTTTGAAGTAGTCGCCGTCTTCGTTTATGCATATCTCTATGCCTATGCTGTTTGCGTTTTTGGGTATAGCGCCGTTGATTGTTGGTGGGTTCTTTGCGTCACCTACATGCCATGCAATGTCTTTGTCGTCGATTATCTGGATAATTTCCTTATCGTCGACAAAGTAGTGTGCTGATGCACCTCTGTCGGCTGCTGCGAAGTATTTGTAGTTCATTAATGCATTAGCGCCAGCATTTGGATTGCCAGTATCGTGTATAACAATAAACTCGATTTTTCGATTGTTGCCTTTGGTAAAGTTGTACTTGATTGGCATCTTCTTGATTTCCATTCTGTCACCTCCTTATTGTTTCGGCTATAACCTGTGCCATCAAGCTGACAAAACCTGATGTACCTACAATAGTGAGTATAAACTTCCAAAAGAACTTACCGGTTAGCTGTAAAAACTTGTCTTCTATACGCTTGTCCAAATAGTCGCCTTCGAAATAATTTTTTATCTCGTCGAGCTTGTGTGAGAGTCCGTCTATGTCTGCTTTTAACTCGCCAATAACGACTTCTAGTGTAGTAATTCTGCGTTCGATGTTCACTTTTTCTCTTTCATCGTACATAGGCTTCACTCCTTTCATGGACTGTCATCGTTGTCGTAATCAGCTTCGTTATCAAAGCCAAGAACATCTATACCAATGGTTTCTTCAAGTTCTTTGAGGTATTCTTCTAACGACTCACGCAGTGCCTTGTTTTTGATTTCTTTTAGCGTGGCTTTTAGGTATGCCATCAGCGTTATTATAATCGAGTGTGCCTCTGAAAGTATGAACAGATTGACCTGCTCTTTAGCGTCGGCTAAATCTTCTAACAACATCTTTATCTCTTCATCTGTGATGTTGTAGGCTGCATGATACTGTTCAAGCAACGAAACTGCTACTTCGAATGTGTGAATATTTATCATTACCGCTGGTAATTCAGCGTATTTCATTTTATCACCCCACAACAAATGTATTGACAGTTACAAGTTTCTTATTCTTAGCGTGGAACACTATTTCGTGCAATGCTTTGGGTAATGGCGGGAGGGCTTTCTCACGTGCATATTCCTCATCATTCCACGCACCTACCGTTACAGCTACTACACTCGATTTGGTAATGCGTTTATTGTGTGCATCGTAGACGTAGCGTGAGAAGTAGTCTACTGTTGGTTGGTGAGTATGCCCAGTGATTACCACGTCTACACCTTCGAAGACTTCGTTAATCATTCTGTTCTGCCTCGTAGAACGCTCTGCTAATCTGCCTCCTCCTATACCATGATGGCAAAGTACTGCATAGTGTTGCCTTCGCTTAGAACCATAAGACGTGTTCTCGTTTTTAATTGCAATATCAAGCACCATGAAGGTGTTGCTGTAAGGTATTTCCAGAATCTGACACACATTGTGCAATATATCAATTCCCGCTACCTTCATGGTGCGTCTTTCGTGATTACCGTTCACAACACCGAGGATATTGTTTTTAAATGCTTTCAGTATTTCTACAACAACATCTGTAGCTTCTTGTGGACTCATCTTTTGCTGATAGACATTGCCAACTGAAGTGATAAGTGCATTGTCAAGCAAATCGCCTACAAGCACAAAATAAGCATCTTTATTCTTTTCCATGATTGTGGTAAATGCTTCTATATCTGCCTCGCTACCTATATGCAAATCCCCCAAAGGAATAAGCTTGATACTATCAGCTTCAAACTCACGCTCCACGACTATCATTTGTCAACCTCCCATCATTCAGCTGGAAAGATTTTGACAAACTTTTCTGCAATGTCATCAGGAGTTACAAAATCGCTATTAGGTTCAAACTCATAACCAAGGTCTTTGTAAATTCTTGCAATTACCTCTGAGCAAATCATCTTGTTTTCATTCTTGTAATTGAGCCAATTCTCTAACATGCGTTCAAGTTGTTCATTTCCAAAGCTCAATATTTCGGGAATGGCATTTAAAAGTAAGCTTGCCCAATCATATTCAAGATTGAAGTATTTCGTGACAACCTTCCTAAGCTCTTCGCTGTTAACTGGCGTTGGTGGTCTATAAATGTGTGCTGACAGCAGTGTTCTCAAATCTGGCTTGTAAAGTTTCACACCTTCAAATGTACCTGCCAGTACCCAACCGTTTCCTAAATACAACTCAGCATGAATGTACTCGTGGTTAGTAAGCAGTGATAGAAGGTCTGCAAGTTCTTTTTTGCCTCTTTCTGCAAGGAAAGTGTACACTCCTGGTGTAGATTCCTTGGGGTATAGAAGGACATCCCCTGGCTTTAGCACTATCCTGTTCATTTGCCTTCGCCTCCCTTCTTAAGCAATCGAAAGGCATACTGCTTCTCATTGAGTTTCAATTCCTCGGTGATAACATACTCTGGATATGTGACTGCTATGTAGTTGCGCATTGATTCATAGGTTGCATCTGAAAGTATGATTATCAGCTCTGTATTGTCTGGTGTCGTGACATATTCAGCTAATACTTTTGGGTCTTGTGGTTTGTATTGCACATAGAATATCGAAAGCAGTGTTCCAAGAACAATCGCAGTGATTATCAGTATGTTGCGCAGTAGTTCCCAATCCATAATCTTCAGCCTCCTTTCTTTTGTGAAAGTTTCTTATCTGCTAAATACACCCTTGCTTTTGCTTCAGTAACTAACTCTTCAATCTCTTTATCCTCGTCGCTTGTGTAAGTAATCAAGTTCAAACCAATATCTGCAAGTTTTAAACCTAACTCATTTTCAATTTGGTTCTTGAATTCAGGATTGCGTATCGATTCTGTAAGCAGCCACACAATAAATTTTACCACAAGTTCTGGTTTTAGCCAATACAATCCTACCTGAAAACCCAAAAATACCAAAATTGTTACAAAAACGTCCATAAGTGCCACCTCCTGTTAGAGAAGTTCGACGGCAGAATCAAGCACGTTAATTTGCACAGGAACACAATAATTGCTCGAAGAGATTTTGTACCTACCAGCTTTCTTTGGCGCAAATGTTAACTCGCTCGCTTGTTTAGTAGCAGCTAAGTTGTATTCATAGTACACATACAATTCTGCCTGCTTAGATGCTTTGACTTTCACTTGCTGGTTAGCATAAACTTCACTTTGTGGTTCGACTGTAAACGTTACAACATCATCAGGCAATACAAGTGTTCCTTGCTCGTTTGCTAAAAAATCTTGTGCTGGAAGTAACTCACCATTTGGTAATTGCACAACAAGTTCACCGTTGAAATACTTAAGTGTGCCTATGCATTCGTTGTCTTTGAAGATGTTTATAAACGCTTCTTCTTCACCACTGAATGGTACTAAGCTGTAACTGTGTTCAGAAGGCACTTCAATAATGAAGTAATCAGTAAAGTTGTTTGGCAATTCTTTTGTTTGTTGCTCAATAACACTCGTTAGCTGTGTTGAAATTAAAAATATCATACACGCACCTCCTTAGTAGATACGTAATGCAAATTCAATACCACCAGGGTTACCACCACCGTTGGAGTAGGCTATAGCAACTTTCATACAGTTGCTTACAGTAACAATTGTACCTGCATCTGAATTATAAGTAGTGTTCGAACTTACCTTTGACCACGAAGTACCATTATACGAATACACAGCATACCTATCATCCCAGAATCGTAGAAACACTTGCACATTTTTGGCAGAGCCGAAAACTTTATCCAGTTCGTAGACATAAACTATACCTGTATTGGCAACCGCAGAACCCCAAGCTGCATCGAAGTAGTTTTGTACATACCCGGGCAACAAAGTAGGATACACATTACCAGCAGTACCATCAAGATAACCAGAAAGTGTATTTCCAGAAGTATCTACTGCTGCACCAGTGCCTGATGTTGCAAACACTACATAACCAGGCAAGGAAACAGGTTGAATGTATGTCGAAATGTTCATTACTTCAACCTTTACTGTAAATTGCGCATTTGAAGACAAATCGGTAGTAACATCGATTGTGCTATTAAACGTGATAGTGCCATTCGATGCAACAGTACCATAAAGTATTCGTGTCGCATATCCGTCAATATAGGCTGTACCAGTAGAGGCAGTAAGTGTAACCTTATACTGTCTTCCAGCATATGCTGTACCAACGTTAATACTAAAGCTAACCTGCACATATCCTGAACGATAATCATAAGAGGACACGCTACGTGTCGTTGAAGACCAATCATCGGAAACGACACTACCATATGCTACAATCATATCTGCCGTAATTTGGCTGCAAGAATAACGCTGTGTTGAATAGTGATATGTTGTCTGTTTCGCGTCGACAGTTATTGTACTCGGCAAAGTTGGTATTGTCCAGCTTAATGTTACTGTACGCGGCGAACCACTCGAAGCAACTGATTGGCTATAGTTTGATGCTGACGCAGAATAACCATACTCTTGAACTTTTGTAACCTCAGCTTCATAAAAACCATCAAAATATGTACAAGTTTGATTGATGTAATAGGTATCCCCCACTATGTAATATTTGACATCCCCAGATACAATAGAAACAGATATCGATGAACCAGAAGTTACATCGGTATAACTGCCTGTAGCAGTAGTCTTCGTGTATGAGTACATTGCATCTAACGGAATTGTTCCGGGGATTATTGTGCGTCCATCAATGGTTCTGTATTGAGAAAGCGAAGATAAAGACGTATCTAAAGGCTTGTTTAAAACATAGAACAATCTCGTTTTAGTACTTGTTCCGTCAGTATCTCTGATAATGCCAAAAGTAGTTTCATTATTATCATTAAACCAAATTCCAGTAGAGTTACCTATTGTATAACCAACACCATCAAAAACACGTGTGAACGAACGCGAAGGTTGATAATTAATTTTCCAATTCAGGTTGGTGTTCGATTGATAACTTAATGTAAAAGCACTATTGTTGTTTGAACCGCTGCCAAGTAATATTTCAACACCAGTATCAGGAGTAGCCCTAAACGGTTTACTTTGATTAGAAGCAATAACACTCAATTCATTCGTTGCATTAATTGTTCCTACTTTGACTGTGCCTGTAGCATTAATAACAAGTGACTGAGCAGAAATATTCAAATCGCTATTTTGGGAACTAAGTGCAAGTTGGTCATTTTGGTCAAATCCCAAGAAGATACTCTTGGTTGTTGTGTCACTTCGTGCTATCCTTATACCTTTAAATAGATTGCCCGAACCATCGTTATAATAGCCAAGTATCATTGCGCCCTGTAAATCACTTGAAACTATTTTGATTTGTGGGCTATTTGTTCCACTAATCAGCAACGTACCTGTAGTGATTTTGTTGGCACTTAAATTACTGATTTTTGCATCAGTTATCGCTGCATCTTGTATTTTTGCTGTAGTAATGCTTGCATCTTTGATGTAAACAGAATCTAAAACTCGTCTGATTGTTATCCCTTGCACTTGCATTACTCTATTGCCATTATACCCAAGTATTGCACCAACAGTCATATAAACTGCATTATTTGGAAATGGTTTACTTGTGCCAGCTCCAAATACTCCATAATAGTAAGTCCAGTTTGTACCAGGATAAACAGCCTTAGCCGGATAATACCACCAAGTACCTTCGCCTGTTATATTATTGCCATCTTTGTCAAAAAGCCTCACTGCCAAGTAAAAACTACC
>JBMFNR010000009.1:0-14925 GCA_049970055.1 Fervidobacterium sp. | reverse complement strand
GGTTTTTGAAATTTATCAATACCTTTGGTTAACAAAATCGGAAAAAATGAAGGAGGGAAACGCTGAAGGAATGCTTTGATGGAATAAAAAAATAAAGGCTCCGTACGTTGCGGAGCCTTTGCTCGTTTTAACACTGAGATGTTAAATAATACTTTCAATGCACATTCTTAACATCTCTTTCAGAAGAATAACCTTCCCAACATGAGGTTAGAAAGATTAGAGATATTTTAACAGTTGTTTTTAACTTTTTCGGTGAGGTCTCTTCTAATCTAAGGATAAGAAGGAAGAACTATAGAACCAGTTTTGTTTCCATCTCTTTCAGAGAGAGGTTCCTTCCTGACCTTACCTTCCAGAATAGGCATAAATAGATGCAGTTTGGAATGCGATTTTCTCTACCTCCAAAGTTAGGCTGTCTGAATTTTGTTTTAAGTTAGCTAACAGTTGCAAATTTTCTTGAATCCATGCCGATTCCCTACCTGTTTTTGCACTTGTTCCTTAATACGTGCTGATGAATAAATGATTTGAGTTAGCTTTTCACTTTGAAATATGTTCGTAACAATAGGTAGAGAATTTTTTATATTATGTCTAATCACAAGCGGAGAAGCAAGAAGAATACGTATGAGAAAGAAGAAAATAAAATCACTTTGTGAAATGAAATACCTAAAATTCAACGGAGAAGCGCATGAATACAAGATTTTTCGACGATGTAGCTTGCAAAAATTATCAACTTTCTAATGACCAGAAGTATAGTATTTATGCGGTTATTAGTGAGTATCGTGGTGCAAAATTTGTCTTTTGGTCTCCGCGGTTTAGGGCGTTGGCAGTTGAAGAAAAGATTTTATTTGCGCTGAGTTGCGCGATATCATATATTCCCTGTTTCGCTTGTGTTTTTTTACAACCTTGGTTTTTATCTACTCTGTATGTTGGATTTGTGTTTGAGTGTATAGTTTTCCAGCAAGCTTTCTTAGTTCTTTTAGGTCTCTTTTGTGGTAGAGGAATCTTTGGTTTTCTGAATCTATGAGTCCGATTATATTGAATAGTTCAATCATTTTTTCGTCTCCGAATAGTTGGACACGGTAGATTTTTTCTTCGTATGGAGTTATCACAGGTATTAGTTTTTTTTCGCATTCTTCTTCATTGAAGATTTTGTCTGCTAAGTTGAAGTAGTAATCTTCTATAAATGATATGAATGTATCATAGTTTAGCTCTCCAAATGTTTCAGGCGCGATGATAAAGCCTTCTGTTCGTGGTTGTATTTCTTTGGCTCTGAAATTTAAGAGGATGGCTCCGCCGAGCCTTAGATTCACAAGGTTTTTCATGACGGAGCCAACGCGGTTTGTCAAAATTCTTATTCTCATGTAACTTTTACCAAGAATATAGTATCCGGATTCGTGCAAGTAGTATTTTTTGGATAGTATGTGCGAAACGGATGCGGCGCGTTCTCCAATTTTTTCTTTGATTTTTGTTATTTCTTCGTCATTAATTAGTACCGGTTTTTTGAAGTCCCATTCAACATATATTTCGAGCAATTTGCGTTTCCCCCAATTTTGTTGTTTAGTTCGTAACGGTTACTTTTAACCAGCCAAGTGGCATTATTGTGCTTGCGTTTACGTCAACTACTCTTACCGTCACAGGGAACATTGCTGGGTTAAATTTCCAGTGTCTGTTAATTTTTCTCAGTGTCTCAATTTGTGCTTGTGTTAATGGTTTTGTGAAAGCTGTTTTGGAGTAAAAACCTGAGTGTCCACCTACTCTTAGTACGAATACGTTGTCCTTTTGGTTTTCTTTGCTCAGTTCGTCGTAAAATCGCATAAGCTGTTGTTGAGCATTTTTGTCAATCATTTGTGATATTCTTGTTTTTTCGCGCTCGATAGAGTTTTTGGCAATTTCTTTCATTATCGCAATGAACTTTTGTTTATCTTCAAGTGTGCTGGATATGTGAGTGATTTTTCCTTCTGCACGTATCGTACCTGCTGATTGGTTTTTTCTGTACCATGATGTCTTGAATTCTAAAGTGCACTCAACATAGTTTTCTTCAGGAATATTTGTAACTTTCTTTGGAAGCCAGATTTCAAGAAATTGAGGTATGCTACCCTTTTGTTTTAGTATGTTTAAAATTCTGTACATTTTAAAAGCAATAAATTTGCTGTTTATGTATGTACTGTCTGAGATCTGTAGAAATTTGAATACAGACTTTTTTGCATCGCCAAAGATTTCATTTTCAACGTTCCTGTATCGTGATTCAAGGTGTTTGGCGAATTCATCGCTGAGATATTGTTTTATCAGCGCTGTTCTTATTGCTCCTTTTAACGAGCTGCCTGGAATGTATTTTCTTCCTGCCGAGCTGATGAATGTGTGAATTTGCAATGTTCTCGGCTTTCCAGTTTTTTTGTCAATTATCGTTTTAAAGTCGTGCTTTTTTACTGTGTCTATGTTTATGTTTAGCTTTCTAAATATGTCTTCAAGCGCTTTGTCTTTTTCTGAAGGATTTAGTATTCTGTCCACTCTGTTGACGAATTCTTCAACGAATTTGTCGTCGTTCATCAGTTTGTCAAAGTCTAATATATACGTCCTGTCGCCTCTTATGAGCATTTCGAATTTTGTTACTTTTTCTCCGGAACCGATGAATATAGGTGACATTGGTTCGATTTTAAGTCTCATCATTTTCCGTTACCCCCTTTAAACGGGAGTAGGAATGCTTTCCCGTATCTGTAAACTCTGTAGTCATACTCAAAATTGTCAGGTGTTACATCAAGTATTTTTCCTTTTACTGGTTTTGTGAATATGCTTCCTTCTGCGAACATCGTCACTCTTTTTGCTTTTTTGTCGCTATTGTGGATGTAGCCTGTTCTATACCGCAGTTCGTACGCCTTTGCAAATTTTGTGATTTCTTTCGAGTTTTCTTCGTAGTCTTCTGAATCTGGAATATATGGCGAGAGAAGCAAATAGTTCTCTCCTTGTTCTGGAAGGCTTATTGGGATTAAGTCATAGTCAAATTGTCCAAAGCCATACGTTCGGTCTCCGCCTATCCCTTCATCGGAAAGCAATTTCAACGCCGCTAATATTTCTTTTTCTATATCATCACTGACCTTTAAGTAGAACCACAGTCCACTATCTTCTTTGAAGTGAACTTCTGAGAAGTAAAATATGTTTGATTCTGCGTAGTTTCTTGCAACCATGACTCTTGGACGTTCTAATATGATGTAAAATTCTTCTAATTCTTTTTGAGCTTTGTCTGCAAGTAGGAACGGTAGCGAGAGGTTTTCTTCTCCAACGCTTTTTGACTCAGTTAAGATTGTTTCTTCAACGAATTTGATTTTCTTTATTTTTTTGACTTGTTGTATTTTGTCTTCTAAGCCAAATGTCTCGCCTTTTGGCCTCGGCAAGAAGTATTTGTTTCCAACGTAAAAGAATGCAGATGAGATTAGAAGCTCTGAATTGCTTTCTTTAATTTTTTCAATTAAATCGTTAGTTTTTTGTTCGCCAAATAGCAAGTTGTAGCCATTTATTAATCCGCCAAAAATTGTATCGGCATGTATTGTTGCTTCAGACACCTCAAAGACCCCGTCAAGATAACCGATGTGGAGAGGTCCTTTGAGTTTCAATTTTACTTTGTAGGTCATATGCATCACTTCCTCAGTTTGGGTTTTATTTCAAACGTTTTGTAGTGCATTATTTAATTGCTTTGAGTGCTTCGTCTACTGATTTTGCTCCGGAAATGATAACCTCCTCATTTTCTGTTCCTTTGTAGAAATCAACACTGCGCTTCTTAATTACTATGTCTTCGAATTTTATTTTTCCATATCCTCTTGAACCGCTACCGCCAATGTAGTCGTCTTCAAGAAGTCTCATTATTTTAAGCAGTTCTTCAATGAACTTTGTTCCGTCGTTTTCAAATATGTTAACTGAGAATTCTGATTGGAAGACTGCACCGGCAGGGAC
This sequence comes from Fervidobacterium sp., assembly GCA_049970055.1. Classification (GTDB taxonomy): domain Bacteria; phylum Thermotogota; class Thermotogae; order Thermotogales; family Fervidobacteriaceae; genus Fervidobacterium. The sequence continues at coordinate 10,983 of JBMFNR010000009.1, read as the reverse complement.
GCGTTCTTGTTGTCTCGGGTTTGCTTCGGATGTTAATCTGTTGATTGAGTTTTCGTGCTTGACTTCTGTATATTTTGTTTCTAAGTATGTTTCAAATGCTTCTACAGATTTTGGGTCTAACATTGCGTCGCGTACTATGAGTCTTCTAAGATACAAAGGTTTTCCTTCTTTTCCTTTGATGCCTGCACCGAATAGGCCACATACTTCGCAGTTTTCGTCCCCACAACCATGTGGTTCTCCGTTGTTCGATACTTTTCCATGGAAGAATTCGGACAATGTTCTGAGTTTTCCTTTTAAGCTGCTGCCAGGAATGTACGGTCTACCTTGTGCGTCTTTTATTACTGGGTTGTCAAGTCCGCCTATTTCAAGGTCATCTTTGCTGGTGCCTATGTGCAATCCCGTCAAGAGCCTTATGTTAGCCTGTAATATGTATTTTCCTTTGAATTTTTTAACTTCCATATGGACTCCTCCTTATTATTTTTTCATTTATCCTTTGTAGAATTTGTGGTACGCAACTAAGGATTCAAAGAAGTCAACGAAATACTTGTAGTGTTTTATTAGTTCATCGCCCTTTTTTTGTTTGACAACGTCTACGACTTCTTTCATACCCGATGCAAAGTCTTTCAAGAACGGTTTTCCTTCTCTTCCAACATCGTACATGAGCATTGCAACAAACTTGTTCAGATCGCGTGTTATGTCCACATCTTTATCCAGTTCAAGTTTCTTTACATGGTTGTAAAATTTTCTGATTTTGGTGCTGTTAATTTCAAGGTTCTTCGCAATTTCCTCTGATAAGCTGTAAAGTTTGTTGTAGTCAACGTTACCTGAAACAAATAAGTTCTTGACCTCACCAAATTTGTTTTTTATCTGTACTTGGTTTTGGTTTTGTTGCTGCTGGTTGAACCCCTGGTTTCCAAATGGTTTTCCCCCGCCGTTCATATTAGCACCTCCTAATTTGTGTATAGGATTTGGGTTATATTGTTGGCTCTTTTATTTTTCTTTCTTCAGTTTTTCTCAGTTTGTCATGGAGCCATTTTATTGAGATCTTTAGCTTTGGATGTATCATGTTCTTGTTTACAAGTATTTTGTTGAATAGTTCGTGTATTTCCTTTTTCGTTTCCGCGTTGTGGCGTTCTTCGAGCCTTGCTATGTAGTAATACAGCCTCCAGATTCTTGTTGGTTCGTTTCTTTCTTGTTTTTCTATAAGTCTTGTGAGTATGTAAAAGATGTTCTTGGTCACGTTTTTGTTTATAAGGCTTTCGAGGTCGTTTTTGAACGCTTCAACTTTATCGAATTCTTCCCAACCTACACACCCCCCAAACATGTAGATGGCCGATTTTTCTAATTCTTTGTTATTGCATGTGCGTTTATATGATTTCGCTTTGTCGTCCAGATACTCACCAGCCAGCGTTCCAAGTTTGTAAACCGGGAATTTTCTTGAAGGTGCCACTGCTATTGCCATGGATATTGATAGCTCATCATTTTTGCTGTATTTTCTAAATTCATTCGTTATATCCTTTGCAAGTAATGGCAATTCACTCCATGGACCGAGTATCATGAAGTCGTCACCGCCCGAGTATATGACATTACATTTTTCGTGTCTTTCAGCCACTATTCTTTCTATAACTATGCTGAAGAATGATTCAAGCTCAGACGAGAGTGTGGAAACAAACGATATCGGAGTTCTTTTTTCTTTATCAGACACTTGCAGTGTTTGGAATATTCTTCCAAGATTGTCAACGTCTCCCCTGAGCAGTCCCCATCTTTTTAGTCCCTCAGCTTCTTGTGCTATCGTCTCGAGGTCGGCTGGAGTTTCGTAGTACTTACCTGCCTTTTTGTACACGTAACTTGCCATCTTAGTAAAGTACATTGCCTTGTTTTGATCGTATGTCGCTTTGTCAATTGCAAAGGCAAATTTGTCTGGATTATCGCTGAATTTTAGCTCGTAACCGAACATCTTGAAAACTTCGTACACGTTTACTGGTGGTGTAATTAGCTCCGGGCATTTTTCTATTTTGAGATATTCCGAGGTTGCAAGTTTTCTTCCAAGTTCAGCAAAAGATTCACAAAATACGCATTCAAATGCTTCTTCTTGTTCTTCTTCTTTCCTTGTAACTTGCAGCATTTTTCTTCCGCAGTACGGACATCTCGGACCAGAGAAGTCTTCAGGAATAAACATTTCAAGGTCTATCACGTTCTCAAATTTTTTGTTTTTCTTTTCTTCAAGAATTCTTGCCAGTTTGTCGTGGACTTTGAATTCTATGAGGTCGTAAATATTTATCTTGATTCCACCAAGCAGAACAGCCAAGTCTAATCCAAACGCTTTGTACATTTTTTCTTCTATATCTTTTTGGTATTCTTCCAACTTATCAATTGTTTTTGCAGGAACAAGCAAGTAGAAGTGCCCACCACCGCAGTAAAGGATGTTTGATTGGTATAGCCCTTCTTTGTCTATGATGTATCTGGCTATGATTTCCGAAAGGTAGGCGATAAAGAATGATCTGGCTCTAAGTTTTTTGAGACCGTTTCGCCAAGAGGTTTTGTATATGAAATCTTGTATTCCCGATATGTCACCTTTGATAACACCGAATATCTCTTCATCCTCCGGGTCTGCTTGCGAAGTTTTATTCTCTCGGTATTTTCGAGAAAAAGATTCTTTTTTATTGAGAATCTCTGCGGCTTTTACAAATCTATCGTTCTGTTTTTCAAAAAGCTCATTTTCAAATTGTTTATATAAAGCGACGGCTATAGCGGCGGTTGTGGTTGAGTGAGAGAAAAGAGATATGTCTGGTTCATTGTAGTAGAATGCGGAAGGAATGTTGGAGGTGTATTCTTTGAGTAAATAATAAATTCTCCCAAGTACATCATGATCATTTTCTTTTCCCCATCTACTTTCAAGCTCACCATCAGATATGAACTTCTCAAATTCGCTCCAAAGCTTTTCGTACACATCTTCTACGGATATTTGCTTTGCTGCGGCTTGCTCAACAGGTTCTAATGCTTCGGAAAATTTCGATACTTTTTTGTAGAATTTCACTTTCTCGACATTATTTAAAGAGACGGAGGAAATTATGGATCTCATAAATTTGATTTTATCATTAGGTTGTGCGGTATAGTTTTCTCTTTCTGATGCAGAAAGTTTATCCGCAAGACTTACTATCTTTACAAGGACGTCTGGTTCTGAGTTTAGATTCGACAACTGTTCGTGGTGTCTTGAAATGATTGCAGAGACAGTGTCTCTGTAGGGAAGCTTTGACTTAGAGTAAACATATGCACCAACGTACTGATGAGCCAATCCTGATTTGTTCTCACTAATTTGGAATTTGTACTCATCTTTGATACCATTTTTCAACACGTCACTCATTTTTCCACGTTGCCTAAATTTCCCTATATCATGGAACAGAGATGCTAAATACAAAATATGCTTCAGGTTTTGTTTTTCACTTATAGCATCCATATATATCTGCCCCCCTAATGGATTTGTAACCTCCAAAGTTTGATATTATTTTGCGACAGTGGTCAGAGTTCCTCCCTTTTGCACTGCCCTAATCCCATTGTCGACTTGTAACCAACACCTGAGTAGAAGGCAAAGTTGGAAAGCACGTTCACTGCTTCTACAAGCTTATCTTCATACGGCACTTCGAACGTAACAGTTCCAACGAAACCTTGCAAGTAGAATTCACCAAAATTTACTCTTTTTAGAATTGTGTCTTTTTCCAAAATCTTTATATCCTTAAATTTCCCCACCAAGTTCTCATCGAGTTTTACCTTGCTGTATTTGTTGAATTTTCTAATAAGGCTTGTGTAGACCTTCTCAGGGTCGGGCTCTCTCAAATGCAAATCCCCGATGCGAAAAAGAGTGGGGGTATAGAACTTTAGTTTGACAACAGTTTGCGTATTATCCTTATTGAAAAGTTCTTCTTCTGTTGTAAATCCAGCCCACTTATTAGACTGTCCCACGGATAAATTGAGCACCTTAAAAGTTACATTCCCAAATCGAGCATTCTCGTCTTTCAGTGTGGACTCAAACACCTTGTTGCTGAAAAGCTCGAAAAGGCTATCTTCAAGGAGGGTTATCCTAATCGAGTAGACTTCACCTTGTTTAACTTCTAAAGGTCTACTTACGTTCCTGCCAAGGAAGGAAGAAACAGTGAAGGACTTATCACTTATATTAGAGTGCATGACATTCGAAATTCTTTCATCTGCGGATTTCAGCACAGAAAAGAACCAACCATGAATCTTGCGGCCAGGATAATACTCAATAATACCATCATTCTCAGCTTTTACGTTGAGCAGAAGACTGTAAAACACCCTACCCCTCCTGTTATTATTCATTATTCTTAATGTAACCGCACGTTACAAATTTACGTTACCATTATATCATATATAACAAAACAATATCATTTTTCTGAAAAAAATAAAGTGGGACAAAAGTCCCACTTTTGCTTATAAATTCAGCACTTTCAGAGATAATACCTATCAAAAGGATAAATTCAACGTTTGCGCTATTTTTAACGTCCGGTTCCCATCATCTCTTTCAGAGAGAGGTTCCTTCCTGACAAAACAAATAAATTTTTTATTAATAGTTTTGAAACTTTTGGTTTCCAGCTCTTTCAGAGAGAGGTTCCTTCCTGACTCTTACCTTCCAGAATAGGCATAAATAGATGTAGTTTGGAATGCGATTTTCTCTACCTCCAAAGTTAGACTATCTAAATTTTGTTTTAGCATGGCTAACAGTCGCAGATTTTCTTGAACTGATGCTGATTCCCTACCGGTTTTTGTGCTTGTTTCTTGATGCATGCTGATGAATAAACGAGTTGTGTTAGCTTTTCACTTTGAAATATTATCGTAACAATAGGTAGAGAATTTTTTTGATTATGTCTAATCACAAGCTGAAAATCAAGAAGAATACATATAAAAAATAAGATGATATTAACACTTTGTGAAACAAAACACTTAAAATTCAACGCAGAAGCGCATGAATAAATGACTTATTGAAAATTCGCTTGGCAAAAATTAGTAACCTGTCAATGACAGAAAGTATAGTATTGATGCGGATATGAGCAAATATTGTCGGGCAACTTTCGTGTTTCGAACTCCACGTTTTAGGTCGTTTATAGAGATAGGATGCGATTTCTCTAACGTGCATTATAGCATTTCTTATTTTCTTTTGCAAATTTATGGTGGCAATTCTGTATGTTGAAGGTTGACACAAGGGTTGTTCTTCATTTCTTTCTGAGTATGATATTCAACCACTTTTCGTTTGCTCTGTCTTTTCGAGCATCGTTTGTGATTGTAGTTTTGGAAAAAATAAATACGTTCGCTTTTCTGAATGTCTTTGGTAAGAGCCTTATAGAAATCGTCCAATATTCGCGCAGGACCTAAATCAGGATCTAAATGAAGAAGTACTGGAAAACACCGTTAGTGGTTAGAAACTAATGTTATGGCGTACTCCATTAGAAAAAAGGTATCAAATTAAATTAAAAACATGACTTCCATGGAGTAAAAGCTGCGAGATGTGAAAAGGTAATACGATTTTTTACATATCATACTTTCAGGAGATAGTCCAAAATTGCGACTTAAATTCTTCAAAGACAATCATCTAAGAGATTCATTGACGAACGACCTCTATATTGGGTAGTTCCTCACTAAACTCTCTATCAATCATTGCTAATTGCCGCTTGATTATTTGCCGCATCTCTTTCGCAGGGGTTAGGCAGTACATCTGAAATTCCTCCTTGCTTATGTCAGTTATGTCTCTCACGTGGGAAAACAACAATTTCAAATATGCCGTGCTCAGCTTGACGATTGCTTTTGTATCACGAGTATCCGAGTTCTCTGGAATCCTAAGTAAACGTTTACATATATCGGCAAAATCAGGAACTGTTCTCATTTCGTGCAGGATTTCAGAAAAGTATTCGACATTTAAGGCATGTCCGCGAACTTTCATATCTTCACGCATTCTTGGTAGTTTCCAACCTTCGATAAAACCATGAAATCTGTCTAACAATGCCGAATTCTTAAAAAATGGAGGTAGGGTTGCAAGATAGTCGCTGCTCAAAGGTGTTTTATCGTGAGATAATGGTATGTTACCCAGTAGTACCATTCCAGCGGATGAAACTCCGTTGTAGTTCCCCACTGTAAATCGTCCAGATTCCAGATAATTCTTCAAAGCACCCAAAAGTTCACTTTCGTCAGAGAATCTGATAGTCTCAACCTCATCCATCGCAACAAAATCGTATTGCGTCAAGATACCGGGCATTTGTTTAGAAATGTCATAGAATAATTTGGCTCGTGTCACAGTTCCACCGCTTATTATCCAACCGTACTTGGTAAGATTGCTATATGTATATGATTTACCAGTTCCTTTTGGTGCAAGCTCCATCATATTCAGATTGGGTTCCACAAAGACTAACAATCTTGAGATAAATAGAAGTTTTTGGCTTAAAGACCTGAATCCTCTAGGATTATATTCCATGGAACGTATTAGCAGATCTATCCATTCTTCTAAGGTAAACTCCTTTCTCCTTTCACGGAAATAATCTAAATCAACCTCATATGGTTTGAACGGCTTATAATCAGCTAATTCAATTGCTCCAGGAGTTCTTCCATCTGGAGGCACGTATACAAGAGTTACAACGCCCCACGTTTCTCCTCCTGATAATTCACTGCTATGTTCGCGAGCAATGTGTGGAGGGATTCTTGCCTCGTTTGATTTTATGTCGATATCTGGTATGGAAAACCTCAATATTCCACTCTTTACATCAGGCTCTACTATAATTCTTGCCAACAATGTTACTTGTGAGCCATCGTTAATCAACTGACCTTTAATTTTACTTCCTTTGTAAGCAATATGCTTCGTCAGAAAGTCTTTTAAACTGTCCGTATCGATACTTCCATCAATTTCTGTATGTTTTTGGAGAAGCCAGTCCTTTACAAAGGATGGGAGGTTATAGCCAGAGAATACCTGTTGAAGGCCCGGTTGTTTCATCACAGACTCATAGGGAAAAACGCTACGTATCTTTTCGTCAAGTTCGTTTAAGTTAGTGTCCACGTATAATCCCCCCATAAGCTAAGCTGTTAGAACAATTCCCTTTCCTTAAAGCCTCCGTAGATGCTAATCTCTTGTTCGTACACTCCTTCGTCAATGTATAGGTTAAGTACGTACTTTCCCGTTGAATAACTGGTTAATCTAATTGTAAACTCGTTCGGTGATGAACCTGCCTCCACATTAAGTTCTTTCCCTTGAATCTTAGCAACCACCTTGTCAGGTTTTGGAATGATTTTAAACCTCAGGATCGGATTCCTTAAAGATAATTCTGTACTATCAAACTTTACTTCAAATTTCTTGATGGAACCATGGTCAGACTCTTTTTTCTTTTCTATAATATAGTCTAAAATGTCATCTATGTGCTGTTCAATGTCTCCTATCTGACCACTTATACCTGGGACACGTCTTTCTATAAATCTTATAAATCCAGTTCTAATTGCACCTTCGTCAATAATTCCTTTCAGTTCAAATTTTGCCATATCTATATTCTTAAGCCATTTACTCAAAGTCTCGATATCAATATCCTGCTCACGTGACTCTGTGATTTCGCAAATTGAAGCAATTGCGTCCGTTAATAGCTTATCTTCTTCGCTGCCAATTGCATACCGCAAGCTCCATATTGGAAAACGAGATTTCTTGCTCCATTCCCTTAATCCCCATCGTATGTCATTGAAGGTACCACCTACTAACGAACTGGTTATTTCACTGGTTATTCCAAATATATCTGCCAAAATCTTAGAGAGTTTTTTCTCTTGCTCGGTACCCTTGCGAACCTCAAGTTTATCTATCCTTTTTCTGTCGCTGAAATAGTCGAAGATAAGCCCTATTTTATCAATCATCTGCATCTCATTAATTTGACCTTCCTTACCATTCTTTCCAAGATCATATAGCTTCCCTACGTACTTTCTCAGGCTGAATGCGAGGGCCGCAAAATAAACGGCGCAGGGATATAGACCATATGGTGGTTCTGAGAGAAACTCTAGCGCTTCTCCCAAATTGAATATTCCTTTTTTGGATTCGAACTCAATTGCTTTTTCAACCTCTTCACTTAAGACTACTAACGGATGGGATTTATCAACATCTGGTCTTATTTCTAAATTATTGCTTACTATATACTCACCTGAGTTGTCTTTTATGATATCGACAAGAAAACGGTAAATACCTTTTTTATCTTCAAGTTGTCTTACTAGTTCGTCTCTGTTTTTAGCAAGGATAAAAGGTTCTGCCGCCTTAGCAGAATTCCTTCTTGTCCAAACATTGTCGTTTTTGCGTAACTCCTCTAACGTTTCAAAACCGTGCGGAAACACCTTGTTAGTTAGCTGTATTCCAACCTTATCACCGAGACTGTCACATGGAACTCGATCGCTGGCTCCGTTCAGATACCAGTTCACGTAACCTCTCGTTACTTCACTGAGCCAATCCTTGATTGTCTTGATGGCATTGTTCTGATAAAGCAAAGCTTCATCATTAAACCTGTGACTTTCGGCAACCTTAGCCATTGCCTTATTCTTAATAAACTCATTTTTGACTTGCTCTTCGAAAAGCGTGTCTAAAACTAAGAAGATTATATGAGAAAAATTTTTCTCTAAAGATAGGTTTCGAACCAAATTTTTGACACTAGAGAGAGCATATTCGTTTGTTCCGAAGATTAAGGCAAAATTTAGTGCGCTGCTCGGTTTTAACTTACTAAGGAGTCTAGACCTTATTGTATTTTCGTTCATACTATCGTCAAGTAACACGTACTTGTATTCTCTTGTACCAATCTGGACTAGTTTCTCCAACTCTTCCTTGGCACTGTCTAAATTATTAATGACTTCTTCTACAATCTTGCTAACATTGTTATAGTATGGTTCTAACTGTTTCCTCTCTTTGTTTATCTCCTCGTGCTTGAGAGAGGAATTAGTAACAAAATAGTTTTCGTCTTGTGTTCTTACAAAGATTTCGTTTTCTTCGAAGAAAGCAAGTATCGTATCTATATACGACGGTTTGATCGAGCCTGCAAACATCATTTTAATATTTTTCCTATGAGGCGCATATAGGTTTTCGTGTGCCTCGGAAATATCTATGTACCTAGACAATAGATTCAACAATAAGATTCCCTTGAAAACCTTAATATACTCTTCTCCATTCTGTTCCACTTGGTTTTTAAAGCGCTTGTATCTTTCTGTTATAACGAACGTGGCATCGTCTTCTCTTATTTCAAAGTCCGAATAGAAGAAGTCCCATAATTTATCAGCAGTTAGGAAGTACTCACCCTCCTCATCTGGGTTCTTCTCTATAAACCCTTTAAAACCATGGACTTCGTCATGTAAGAACTTGAAGATGCTCCTCTCTGTCGAGCCGAAATATCTTGCTACAAGAACCGCAGTGTATATTGTGTACGGATGTATAGGAAAACCGTCCTGAAGTGTTTCTAATAATTCGGAAGCATTTGTGGTCTTTTGTTCCTGCACAGCTATGCTTTCCATAACATCTTTAACGTCCCGGCTTAAAGTCTCTTTTCGTACCATCTCGTAATCGTGGGGTCTTAACTTTTTAAGAGCCCCTTTGACAATGTGGTAAGCTGTTATCGGTTCCATTGAGTACTCGATAACTTTGAATCGATCTCTAACTTTTCCAATGTCATCTCTCAACTTCGAGAATTGTTCTATTTTTCTGTGAGATATAATAAATAAATATACTCCTTCATGCTCCGAGAGCTCGGCAATACTTTGAATTTCCGTTAATATGGAACCCGCATTCTGAAGCTCAAGGACACCGGTAAATTCATCCCAGTATATTGCAAGATAGTCAGCCACTCTTTTCTCTCTGAGTTTTTCAACGACTTTAGACAACCAGTCGGTTATGTTGTCGTATGTAACGTGTAATCCCTCGTTTTCTAGGACTCTCTCTATTTTCCTCAGGATTTCTGTATCGCCATTCCTGAGCTTTTTCATTATCTCCTGGCCATCGCCATATATTGCTAAATCAGCTTCCTGAATCAGTTTTTCTAGTCTTACTATTCCTTTCTCTATCTGATTAATGACCTGCTCGAATTCCGATTCAATTTCCACATCATCCCCGACCTGGAGCAGAGACTTTTTTACGGCCCTTTGAACCACGTACCTAAGTGTTCTCGGACCATCTATTCCGGAAGTACCCTTAATTACTACTGGAAGTACCTTACTATCATTTCTAAAGTGTTTAATTCTTTCTTGGAACTGAGAATCTTCTATTCTCTCAACAAAATCCCTGATGTCTCTAGGATCATCCCAGAGTAGGTGCTTTATGACAGCTGTTGCATGGCTCTTACCAGTACCATAAGCGCCTTGAATCCATATAGATTTTCTTTCCTTTTCTAAGCCATCAAAAGACGTTATGACGTTAGATAAGATTTCGTAAAATTTCTTGTTTGGAACAAATATTTTCCAATACTCTTTGTCATACTCGTTCTCTAAATCATATACCGGGTGAAATGAGTCGTACAGACCTATTATCTCTGAATACTTCATTTAATCCTCGCCTCCGCAATTCTAAGTATTTGCAGTGAGTCCAAATCATCCCTCAAGAATATGTTGTCTAAATCCGAAACCAAATCTATTTTCAATATCCTCTCTGGATCTTCTTGAAGTCTTCTTAACACTCTCTCAAGTTTTGACCTTGGAATACCAAATAGCTTATACGGTCCTCCATCGAATCTCGAATCATACACCTCAGAGACAGTCAAATCCCTATATCCTAAATACTCTGCAGCTTTATAGAGGCTGTAGGCAACAGCAAACGGATGTGGTTCTTCAAAAGGTTTCTTAGAAACGAATCTTTGGTTTCCGTTCTGTTTGATTTGACCTATCCCGATTTCTTTGCTTAATGGAGAATTTTCAAACATGCTTAATAACGAGCCAATACCGCTTTTCTTCATCCTGTCATTTAGTTCAGGATCTATTGATGAAACC
>JBMFNR010000008.1:2852-16174 GCA_049970055.1 Fervidobacterium sp. | reverse complement strand
TTTGTCTTCAAACGTTTTGTACCAAAATTAACAGGTTGCTCTATGTTGTGGCTGTAGCTCAGGTAATCAAACAACAACTCCCTCAGCATACTATCTACCCACAACTCAAAAGTTCTGCCTTTCGGCAATATATAAAACGCAAAAATTTTTAAAACCTGACATGAAATACGAAAATTCTTCTAACTGCGATGAATACTAAATCTCAGATAGCGTAATATTGTTGTAACAAAAAAATTACAACGTTATGCTCTTGACAAATATGCAAAAAGTGTGTATAATTCTCCCGGGGGGGAGAGCAGAGAGAGAGAGAGAACAGAGAGAAAACAGAGAGAACAGAAAAAGAACACAGAGAGAACACACAGAGAGAATACACAGAGAGAACAGAGAGAGAACAGAGAAAAAAACAGAAAAAACACAGAGAAAGAACACAGAGAGCAGAGAAAACAGAGAAAGAACAGAGAAAACAGAAAGAATACACAGAGAGAGCAGAGAGAGAAAAAAGTATATTCCAGCTTTTATTTTTTTATTTTTTATTTTTTATTTTTTACTCTTTTCTCATGTTTTTTTATTACCTGTATGTTTTATTATTTCCTGTAGTCTGGTTTTAAATAAAAAATATTTATACTCATGTCTTGTTACTCCCTAAATGCTTTATAAAAACCTGTAGTTAGTATATACAGGTTTTTTATTTTTTTTATATACACGTGCATGTATTTATATACACGTACATGAGTAAAAAAATAAAAAACAAGTAAATACTTACATGGGTTACTATAAAACATACACGTAATACACGTAATACACGTGTGAGAAAAAAATAATTCGTATATATACCTGCATGGGTCATAATAAAGCATTTAGGGGAATAGCAGTGCATAGGGATATGTGAGAAAAAGAAAAACACTTGACAAGAAAAAATACACGTGGTAAAATATATACAGACAGTTTAACAGAAGCATTTTCCCCAAGGAAGTTTTCCCCATCCTTCTTTTCCTTGGGGACTTTTTTGTTAGGAGGATGTGGCAGAATAAGTTTTTTGTTACAGCACCATGAAGTTAGACGTGGTATAATGTTGCAAAAAATACAAGTTGTGTTAAAATACAGTTGAAATAGGGGGGTGATAAAGATGCCGAGAAAGAATTATAATCCTGAGGACACGAAAGCGTTTGTGACAAATGATGAGAAATTCAGTCTTGAACACAAATGTCGAATATGTGAAAATCCAGAGCTTACTCCCGTTGTGGATAAGCTCTTAGATGCCAATGTCACATACCGCGAAATCAAGAAGGTAATCAAAGAAGAATTCGACATCAATTTAGCACTCCAAGAAATCTCCTTTCACAACCATCACAGAAAGGTCGACTACATTAAGAACGCTCTCCAAGAAATTGAGATTGACATAGAGGAACTCAAGAATCTTCCAAGGTCTGAAGCTCTTAGACGTGAGAGGATTGAAAACCAGATACTTGCTGTGAAAGTCAGGAAAATACTGGACGAGCTACTTACAACAGGAAGATGGGCTGAGATACGACCAGACTATATTAAAGCGTTGACTGAGTTGTACGATGTTTCTACATCCGAGACGAGGTTAGCTACGTCTGAGGAATTCAAGCAGTTACAGAACGAAGAGACTGATTTAATGAAAGAGCTAATGCGTGCGATAAAGGAGTTGAATGAAGGTGAGTAAGGCACTTGTGCGTTCGGTAGCAAGTGTCTTGAAAGATCCAGTTGCTTTTGCGAAACTCTTATTCGGATACAAGCAATTAGGCGCTAAGCACGAGGAATTGTTGAGAATGAACAGCGAAATCAATGTTGTTGTCGCTGGGAGACGCTTTGGCAAAACGACATATATGTCAGCCAAAGCCTTCCAGTTTGCTTTGTTGAACAAAGGTGCAACTGTTCTGATAACCGCACCATCCATTGACCAAGCGAGAATTTATTTTGACCTTATTCTCGGAGCGCTTGAGAAGAATCCAGTGACCGAAGAAGGTGTGCATCCCCTAAGACAGTTTGTCGCCGAGGTTAGAAATGCACCGTTTCCAGAACTGACATTGGTTAATGGTTCGAAGTTGCTTGTTCGTTCTACGGCACGTGGTGGTAGGTATCTGCGAGGAAGAAAGGTGCATGCCATATTTGTTACAGAAGCTGCGTTTGTCGATGATGATGTGTTCGAGAATGTTATCATGCCGATGAGGTTGGATACGAAAGCGAAAATTTTTCTCGAGTCGACACCTTACGCCCGCAACTTCTTTTTCAAGCTCTACCAAGAAGGTGTGCGAGAGAATAATGTGTATATCAGAAGCTTTCATGCGACAGTTTACGATAATCCGTTTATTGACCGTGATGAAATTGAGAAGCAGAGGGAAAAATTACCAGAGCATGTCTTTGCGCAGGAATACTTAGCTGAATTTGCTGACGACTCTAAGTCTGTTTTCCCATGGGCGCTGTTGAAGAAGGCTTTTGACGACGATTATGAACCGACTGGTTATATTCCGGGGCATAGGTATACAATTGGTCTTGACATTGCTCAGGTTACTGACTATACTGTTTTTATAGTGCTGGATGTTACACGAGAGCCTTATCGTATTGCTGAAGTTGTACGCTTTAACGACACAACTTACGATGAAATCATTAGTGTTGCAAACGAGTTGGCAATGAAGTATTCCGAGAATCCTGATTTGAAGCTTGGTAGAGCGCCAGTTTACGTGGATGCTACAACAGTTGGAAGACCAATTGCTGAGAAGATACCGAGCGCCATTCCGATTACTTTGTCTTCAAGGAGTAAGGTTGAATTGATTGAGAACCTGCAATTGTTGATGTCACAAGAGAAATTGAAGTTACCGCCATCTGAACATTTACTGAGGGATGAATTAAGGTTTTTCAAATACACTGATACTGGCAGGTCAATTAAAATGAGCGCACCGAAAAATTTTCACGACGATATGGTAATTGCTTTAGCTTTAGCCTGCTGGGAAGTACACGAGGGAAGCTATGAAGGAAGCTTCTCAATAAACTTCTAAGGAGGAGGTTCTATGTTGAGGGCAGTTGAAAAGAACTATGCTTACTTGATGCGGTTGTATTTTGACAGGTACACGCCAGATTATTGCCGAAGGAACAATCTTTTCTATAAGCTCGACAAGAACAAAAACGTTGTAGCGCTTACGAGGATGATAACGGATTACATTCAGGAGATAATTGAGACAGACTACAACTTAATCATCGGCACTGGTTTTCATATCAGAAGCAAAGACGCAAAACTTGAGCAGTTATTGAACAACTACATCCGTTCAAGAGACTTCCAGAATATGTTCAGTCTATTTGTTTTGCAAGCGTTAATCACAGGTGACACGTTCTTGAAGTTTGCTATCGATGATGACGGCAATCCTACACTTACAGCTGTTAGGCTCGACAATACAGCGATTTTCTATGAAAGCGATATAGACAAAATAACAGCTTGGCAACTTGAATATGATGCCTATCTTGTGGATGGTAGCGTAGCACATGTAAAAGAATACTACTCAACCGACAAGGTAGAAATCTATGTCAACGATAAGCGCGTTAAGTCGGTTGACAACACATACGGCAGAATGTGGCTTATCCATGCGATACTCATTCCATCGCTCAAATACAAGTTCTTGGGTGAGAGCGAGATAGAAAGAGCCTATGCAACGGTTGATGAAATTAACAGCACATACTCACGTATTGCATCAATAGAGAATGTTTATGCACAGCCAAGGTTGATACTTTCTGGTGTCAAGAGCAAGGACGGTTTAAGAGAAGACGATAACGTCTGGTCTGTTTCCGAAAATGCTGAGGTCAAGATACTTGAATATCAAGGCGACATCATACCGTCGATGCTGAAGAAAATCGAGAAGTTGGAAGATTACTTCCGTTCAAGATTCCCAGAACTTGTGTTCAGTAATGTTAAAGAAAGCACTGGTTATGCGCTAAAGTTGAAACTTCTGAAGCTTGTCAAGAAAATTCAAGCGTTCAGGGTTAATCTTTTCACAGCGTTGCACGAGGGATTGAGCTTGATAGCTCTCTATCTTGGGTTTGAGCCTGATTTTGAAATCGTTACAAGCGAAATTATACCGCCTGACACGTTTGAAGAAATTCAAAAGTACACACTGCTTTACAATCTTGGTGTTGTTTCAAGAAGAACAATAGCTGAACAGCTTGGTCTTGATTGGGAAACCGAACGTGATAGAATGCAGAATGAAGGTGATTTGAGGTTTGCTATTCCGAATTTCGAACTGCCTAAAGGCAAGAAAGGTAATCCCGGCAAGACAGAACAGCGTGAAGGAGAGGATTGGCGATGATACGTGAAGAGCTGAAGCGTGCTTATTTCCGAACACTTGATAGAATTTCACACGCTTCACATCGAGATGTTGTTAGTGAATTCAGCAATTTCAACTCATCAATCATCTCGACCCAGCTAAGCACGGAAGTTCAGAACGCTCAGTTGCAGTTAGAAAAGGATTTGTACACTATTTCGAAACAGATCAAGCAGAATGGCGCAACACTGGATTTGATGGATGCTATGCATATGAATTTGAGTGTTCAATTCCAGAACTTCCTTGGTGAATTCAGACAGACTGTTGCGTTTTACAAAACACAGGTTGCACCAGACATGCCAGCAAAGGATTTTTCAGAACTCTTAGAGAAATGTAGTAAGCAGGTTGAAAAACTTGTGTGGCACTACTTTTCAGCAAGATTGTTGGCTCTTATCCGCTGGTTTGTGTTCGTGGTTATGATAGAATTGTACGAAGAGACGAACAAAGATTTTGAGATTGTCTATGTTCCGCTGACAAAAGGTGATTTCCATACAGATGTCTGCAAGCTTAGAAAGAAACTGTTCAAGAAACAGCAATTTAGTGTGATACTTGACTTGTTCAGAAGGAATGCTACAGAATTCCAAGGCGAAAAGATAGTAACTGATAGTCGTGGTACTTTCTTAAATCCACACTACGGTTGTGATAGTCTCTTCCTACCAAAAGGCGTGTAGGGGGTGGAACAATGGCAGATGTGATGAAGAATGATAAAAGTTGGAATCCACCACCGATAGGTAGTAATAAACGTCAAGAGATGCCAGCACATGCGTTCTTGTTGCCATCACAGAAGAAGTACCCGTACAAAAAATATGTGAATGGCGAGTGGAAGATTTCGTGTGCTGGACTGCTTGCTGCCTATCGTAGAGCAATTATGAACGGGTACACGGAAGTTTCTCAGAAGGCAAAAAATATTGCCAAACGAAGTGGATGTAGTTGGGCAAACAAAGATGAAGACTGATTGGGAGGTGTAGTTTATGGCGGAATTAGAAAGACAGGATGTTGTTCTACAACCTGAGCAGCAGGGGGCAGAGCAACAGACTGTTCAGCAGGAAGGTCAAAAAGTTACGAACGAGGAAGTTCTTCACGATGATACTGACCCTATTGAAGTTCTTAAGGCGACGGCTATGCAGCTCGGCATCGATGCCGAGGAATTGGCGATACTTACCAAGAAAGAACTTCAAAGCTTGATTGATAGGAATGTTACTCAGGCTATTAAAACACGTGAAGAAAAGCTCAGAAGAGAGGAAGAAAAGAAACAACTTGAAACCGAAGGCAAGTTTCAAGAACTTCTCAGGCTTGAGCGCAAAGAGGCACTCGAAGATTACAAGCAAGCAGTCTTGCAAGCAAGAAACTTACCAGAGTTTTTAGCAGCGGCTGTGCATGTTGACAGCTTCTTAGATTTGCCGTTTGTCGAAGCTAAACAAAAACTCGAAGAACAAATTAATCAAATTGCACAAGCTTACGAACAACACATAAACGAACTTATTCAAAAGCGCACACGTGAAAGTCAGAAAGGTACAACGACACCTGTTGGTAACACTGCAAAGGTAGTTGCTTCTTTTGATGACGAATTACGAAAATTCTTCTCAAGGTAATTGTCAGGAGGTGTAAGGTATGCCAATTTACGGAATTGTTGATACTTATGCGTTGAAAGACGTTAACAAAGTTGAACTTGAACCAAAGTTCAGAGCGCTTGAACTTCCATCAACACCGATACTCAACAAAATCTCTTTCGGCGCACCAATTAACTCTACAAGGCTGGAATGGTACGATGATGTTCCACTACCACTTAGATACACGCTCGCAGCAAACCACACAGCTGGTGACGGTAAACTCACATTTGGTGACAACTCAGTCCTCTTGAAGGTTGGCAATATCCTCAAGTACGGGGACATACTCTTCAGAGTTGTTGGTGTAAATACGAACGAATCAACAAAATCCGTTTCTGTCAGTGTTATATCTGGTACAGACGTTGACATTACTGCTGGTGCAGTATTCGAACTTGTTTCTGACGCAATGCCGGAAGGCTCTGGTGCTGAAGTGTCTGGTTTCAACGTGGCAGTTAAGAGGCACAACATCACACAAATCTTCACAGACGCAATAGAATTCACAGACACTCAGCTTGCTGTCAATCTCGAATACTCAGTTGACCTCAGAGTGCAGAAGACAAACGAAAAGCTCAAGAAACTCAGGCTCTTACTCGAAAGGACAGTAGTCAACGGAAAGCTCTACGAACCAGCAAACAATACCCAACCGAGGATGATGGCTGGTTTTGTTGAATTCGTTAAGAACAATGGTTTGACTGTCACAGGTTTATTCAGTGAAGCGAACTTCAAAGCATGGCTCAAAGATATGTTCTTCCTCAGAAATCAAGAGCCAATCACAGAAGTCTGGATGAATCCAGCGACAAAAGAGAAGATTTTCAATCCTTTGCTTAGCGACAAAGTAATTACAACAGTCAACGAAACAACAGCTGGCAAGAGGATTGACAGATATGTGACTGAATGGGGCGAAGTTGTACTCAACACATCAGCTGTTTTACCAGAAGGTTACATCTTTATCGTTGACTTTGATAAGATGGCGGTAAGACCACTCAGACAACTTACAATGTTCGAGGTTGCTAAGACATCAGACAAGACAACATATATGATTGTCGGTGAATACACGCTTGAGGTACGCGACAGTGCGCTTATGGGCTACTACAGAATCAACAGCTAATAGGAGTGATATAGCATGAAGAAAAGAATCGGGGATGTCGATACAAACTTCTATGTTGAGAACGGCAAGGTGTATCCAGTGTTTGTTGATGAGAAAGGCAAGTACATAGTAACAGACGAACCAGAAATCGAAGAAAAGAAGGAGGAAAAGTCGAAGAAGAAGGGGGAATAATTTATGCCAACCCTCGAGTATGTTCGAATGATTATTTCGGATACCGACCCGTTAAATTACCTGTTCACAGACGCGCAACTGCTTGTTCTGATAGAGAAGAACCTTGTGTATCAGCAGTGCGAACTTGAACAAGTTGCGCAACGCAAGTTTAAAATCAAGACGCAGTACCTTCCGTTGAATGATGTTGAGTATCTTATCTTTTCTGAGGATGGGAGTACCGTCCCGTCCTCAGATTATGTTATTCATCCGTTCAAAAGGTTAGTAGAGTTTTACCACGACATCGAAGGCGGTTTATACATTGAAGGTGATTTCTTTGATGAAGATAACTTCAAAGCTGATGTGTTTGAAGCAATAGCTTCTGATTTCAGGAAACTTCAGAACTATGCAATGCAGAATGTTAATGGCAATTTATCGGATGCAAAGGAACACCTATTTAGGATGGCACGTTATTTTAGAACGCCAAGGTGATGTTTATGGCTGAAGTAGACATCAACGCTGAGCTTGGGCAGTGGTTAATGCGTTACAGAAGAGCACTTAGAGATGTTGGTGTCAAGCTGGCTGACATAATAGTCGAGAATTGGAAGAAGACATCAACCGATAAATCGATAGGTCCGCACGTTCTTCCGCTTTTCACAACAGGGCAATATACAAATAGTATCCAACGAATTGTTGAGATAAGAGACGATGGGATTTCCATAGAAGTGTTTCCTACGGTGAGTTATGCTGAGAAGCTTGAGAAAGGTACTTCTGATGTATCTTATTCAGACATAGAGCGTTGGGCGGTGTTGAAATCGCAGATTTATGGTGGGGAAATAGACCCTCAAAGTGTGTTTAAAGCAATTAAGAAACGTGGTGGAACGTTGCCGACACCGATAAGTGATTATGTGGGCGAACAAATTGAGAAAATGGATTTTGAAGCTCTTATTGACATTATTCTCGAGCAAGCTGGTTTGTTGTGAGGTGGTGTGTGTGATATTCAAGAAAGTGCAAGAAGCGAAGGACAAATTGGTAGAAGCTGGTTTTGAGATAGCTACAGATTTTACCAAGCTCAAACCCGACAGTGTATCGCCGTTTGGCTTTTCAGGTGAAGTGGAACAACTTACATTTGGGCAACGCAGAGTCAATGCTACGCACTCAATGATTGTATGCCTTAAAGAAGAACAGAACGTAGATATTTTTCAGTTGATGGACGAGAAGACTGGGTTGATATTTTCGAAACTCAGCGAGGTTTACCAAATGATAAAGCTCAAGCAATTTGATTATGTTCACTATCCAACGCAGAAACTTATTTATGTTTACCTTTCGTTCGAGGTGGCTTGGACGCTATGAAGGTTGTAGGTGCGAATCTTACGAGTGGTGGCTATTCGTTGAGGTTGAGGCTGAACAATTTAGATGTTAACAGGCTGACGAACGAGTTTGAGGTTGAAACGTTGCGCAACTTTAGAACACGCAACGGGTCGATTATTGAAACCGTGGCGTCGCATGTAGTCGATGTTGAAGCTGAACTAACACACACACTTGCGAAAGCTTTGATGTTGAATTTATGTTCCAATTCGAGTAGTGGTGTTTATTATCCTGCGAATTCAAATACTGGCTTGTCAACCATCACGATTGTGTACAAAGACGACAAGAGTAATGTTAGTCAGCTGTCTGGTGGGTATCTTAACAATGTTTCGTTCGAATTTGGTGTAGCTTCTATACCGAGGGTGAAGTTTTCGGCGGTTTTTCCGTCGGATGTGGCGTCTGGAACATTTACGAGTTATTCGGCTGAAGATTTTGTACATCCGTCGAAGATTACGACGCAATATTATAGTGGTGGTGCTTATACTGATTTTTATGCGTCGAGCTTTAGCATTTCGATTGATAACTCTGTAGTTTGTGATAGAATACTTGATGGAACTTTCAGGTGTTTTTCTGAGGCTCTTAGAATTAATGGCAGTTTTGATGTGGTTTATCCCGGCACGTATTCGACAACGTTTGAGGATTTTTATAAGAACGGTACGGTTTTTGGTTTACGATTGCAGTATGTTAATGGTTCGACGTTTTTTAAGTTTTTTATGCCGAGTGTGGTTATAACGTATTTTGATAAGTACGGAGATTATGGTGTTTTGACAGTACGTTTTAGAGCGGTTTATACCGCACCGTACAACTTGATAGAATTTACTACATCATGATAGGAGGTGTAGATTATGCCACTTGTTGGCGGTTCAAGTAGCGTTATACTTTACATACCAGATGGTACGAACACGTATAAAATCAAACTTCCAATGAAAAGTGAGAGCATCAATCCGAAGTATAACTCTGTTGTATCGTCTGAGGCTCTTCTTGGTCAAAGAGCGCCGAAAGGAACGTATATTGGACAGTTGACGTACGAAGGTTCGATTGAAGTTGAACTCTTTGACCTAACTTATACAACATCAACATCTGGGTACAAACATGCATTACTCGGTTTGTTGTTCCTTTCAATTTTTGGTCAGTACTCAAGCGATACAGTGAGTCTTAACAATTCATCTGGTCAAAAACTACCAGCGGTTATTGTCAACCATGGTGGTTCAAGTATAACTTACTTAGATGTTTACGTTACAAGCCTTAGAGTAAGCTTTACAACTGACGGTATAGCGACAGCGACATTGGATGTTAGAGCAAGAGCTACTGGTTCGTATACTGAAGGTACGATAAAAGATTTGACGTCACTCAACTATGTTAATCCGTACACAGCGAAAAACATTGCCGTTAAGGTTGGTTCGAACAATGTTACGACAAAGGTTTCGAGGTTTGAACTCAACATTTCACAGGATGTTATTGATTACTACACATTTGGTAGTTTGAATGCTCAAGGAATTTCAGCAAGTAGGTTTGGCATGGCTGAAGTAACAATTGAGTACTATCCAGATAGTGTTTCGACGATTGATTTAGACGCTGCACTTAACTCTGCATTTACAAGCGGTACAGCTTCTGCTTCGGGAATAACGGTTGAAATTGCATCTCCGTCAAGCGATACCATTAAAGCAACACTTACGCTCTCGAATGCGTTTGTGACAGAGTACACTCATGATATTAATGGAAAAGAATATATTACTTCAACACTTAGTCTGCAAGTATCACCAGATAACATCACACTTAGTGGTGTCGACATCGACCCAACAGCGTAATAGTTTCCTAATTCTTAGTGTGTGGAGGTGTAGTGTATGGGTTTGTTTGCAAGTAACGAAACTGTGAGGCTTTATGTTGATGCGAAAGGCAACATCACACCAGACAAACAAACGGATGCTTGGTTTGATGTACTCAAGGAGTTGCCTGTTGCTGTAGCTAAAACATTGCAACAGGCGTTTGGAAAACCGAGAGTAGAGTATAAGGGCGACCAACAGGTTATTACTATCGAGGACTTAGAGACACTACCGCTCGACTTTCTTGCCAGAGTTATAGTCGGATGGAGCGAGAAAGAGCCAGTTACACCGCAGAACATTGCAAAGCTGAGGCACGATATTGCCAAAAACCTGTATCAGTATTTAACGAAGATGTATTCTATCGAGTAACAGGGAGGCAGGCGTATGCCTGCTACCCTTTTTCTTTCATATGCATTTTTAAATCGCAAAAAGAATAAAACTGTCAGTTGAGAAGGCGGTGAAATCACGAAAGAGTTTGAGATAGATGGCGTAACATTCTATGTTGCTGATTTTCCTTCTTTTCGCTCTGTTGTTTACCTTCAGCAAGGGGATTATGTATCTTTTCTTTGCGACTATATTGTCGACTGGACTTTAGACCTTCCTATCAAACCTTCTGTGGTGGCACGCTTAAACTTTCACAAGATTAAGCCGTTGATTTGGTTTGCTGTTAATCAACTCAGGGAATTCGAACAGGACAAGGAAGCAATATTTTCGGGCATAGATGCGATTGTTATGTCGGAAGGTAGAGCAAGGCTTGTTCCGGGTCATGTTCTTTATACGAAATATGCAGACAGGTTGAGGGTATGTTTACCAGCAATAGATGGTGAAGCGAATCTCAACATGCTTCCATCTGGTACGACGATAGACGCTATGCGCTATGATGATTTTGTTATCATCGAGGCAATCGTTACAGCAAAGAACAAACTCTATGAGAAGAAAAACAAAGAAGCAATGCGAAGGAGGTGATACCAGTGCCTAAAACAGTGGAAGTCAATGTAGTCTTTAAGGACAACTTAGACGCTGTTTTGCAACGCATAAATGACATTGAGCAGAGATTGAGTAAAATTCACAACACGACTTTGATGGTGCGTGTTATTACTAATATTCCAGCTGCTCTTAACAGTTTAGAGCGTTTAAAACACGCGGTTGAGAAATTACAGCAAATGCAGGTGCAAGTGCAGGTGCAAGTACAGGGTGTACAGCAAGCTATTCAGGAAGTTAGGCAAATAAAGGAAGAGGTTAGAGACCTGAGAAGTAGGACTGTTACTGTGACGATGAGAACACGCGGGATTGAACAGACATCTGGTGGACGTGGTAGAGGGTCTGGCGGTGGAGGGTCTGGTGGAGGAGAGTCTAGTGGTGGAGTGTCTGGTGGTGGAGTGCCTGGTGGTGTTGAGGAAAGCTTTGGCAAGAAGCTTCTAAGTGGTCTTGGTAGTTTCGCTGGCGAATCTTTGATGGTAGCTACTCGCTATGTTATTTCAGCTACTCGTTGGTTGGTGTTTGATTATCCAAAGATTGTGTTCCGACTTGGTAGGTCTTATTATTCGAATATTGGGAACATTATAAAAGCTTCGATGGGAGCTTCGTTAGGTTTTGCTGGTTTTGGTGGTAGGACGATATTTGGTGCGATAAAAAATCTCACTTCTAAGTTCATGCAGTTTGGTGTAGACGCATTTAAAGGTTTCTTTAGTGGAATGTTCAGTTGGGTCAAAAACTTGTCGACTGGTTTCCTTGGGTTTATAATGAACGTTCCGCAAAACATAATGTCGGCTTTTAAAGCTGGCATGAATTTCTTTAATTTTGTAGATTTGCAAATGAGAGCTGTTTCTCAGGCGATGTACTATTTCTCTCAAAGTGTCACGTCTCTGAGTACGACGCTTACAGCAGCAATTGGAATTGTCACGACAGGAATTGTCCAGTTGTTTGACGTAATGATGAAGTATAAAGAGTACCAGTACAAGCTTGCTGTTACGGCTGGCATAATGTCGCAGCCTGAAGAAGGACTTGGAAAGCAGTTTGCTGAGCTTCAACAAATGCAGTTAGTGAAGCTTACACGTCTTACGGACATTGCTGGTAAGATAGCATACAAGACAGGTATGGGTTTTGGTGATGTGGTTGATTTGCTATACTTTGTTGCGTCATCTGGTTACAAAAGCGTTGAGAAGCTTGAGTTGGTATCCGACCTTGTGTCACAGTATGCGTTTGCGACAGATGTTACACCGACCGAGTTATTTAGGAGCGTGCTTGCTGTTACTGGTGCGTTCGACATGAATGCGGACAACTACGAGACACTTACCAGGGTACTTGCACAGATTTCGTACACTGTTGCTGAAGGCGTTTTCACAATGGGTGAATTTTCGACTCAGATTCAAAGAGTTGTAGCGTTTGCTGAAGCTTCCAACACGTCGTTTGAAGAAACGCTTTCTATAATGGCAGCAATGTCTCAGGCTGGTTTGAAGCCTGAGCTGATTGGTACTGGTCTTTCGCAATTGATGATGCAGTTCTCAAGACCAGATGTTATTGACAAATTGAAGCAATATGGTGTAATTACCCAGAGGTATGTTAATGGTGAGTTTGTTGGTACATCAATGCTTGAGATGATTGAACAACTTGCGAAGTATCATGGAACAGATACACGCTTTTGGACAAGATTTGGAAGGGAATTGAAGCTTGAGAAGAGAGCAATGACATCGTTATTGACAATAGTTGACAACTTAGACAACATTCGTAGGATACTGCGAGAACTAGAAGGAGTTTCGAGTGAAGAAAAAGCGATGGAAATTATTACAAAGTATCAACAACTGCTTACATCTGGTGTTAATGTCACGTTTGTTGCTTTGCTGAACAGATTACAGACATTGTTTGGACAAGCTGGGGTTAATTTCCTGAATACTGTTGCTAAGGTACTGACGAATCAAGCTGGTGCAGAAGGGCA
>JBMFNR010000008.1:0-2752 GCA_049970055.1 Fervidobacterium sp. | reverse complement strand
TTGTTCTTGATGGGGTTTGTTAAAGGTCTTGCGAAGGGTTTGAATGCGAGTGGTGTAGATTTTGGGAAGACCGTTGCTGAGTATGTTGATGCAATGTTAACGGTGAGTGAGCTTATAGGTGAAAAAGTTGGTAGGCTTATAACTGTGTTTCTTTCGTTCTTTGACAAATCTAAAACTGGCGAAGGTGCTGGTTTTGGTAATGTTGCCTATGAGCTGACGTATAGAGTTTCGGTTGCGGGTGTCGACATTGCTTCTAAGGTCAATGAGATTGCCGACACAATTATAAGCGAATTCGAGAAATATAGGGATAAAATCAGCAAGACGATTGCGTCTATAATCTTGAGTGGTTTTTCTATCAACCTTGACGTTGTACGGACAGTACTTGAAGGCATCTCGGTTGTAGTGGAATCATTGGCACTTGCTGGTAAGATAGGCTATAGTATAGCAGGTAGGCTGCCTACTAGCTTAAAAGGTGTGCAGTATGGTACACAAGAGTATAAAAATGCCATTAGTACAATAGCTGAGCAAGTGAAAGCTGAGCGTTATGCTGAGCTGTCTAAGGTGTACTCGGATGCTGAAATTGACAAGATGGTCAGAACATGGACGGAATCGTTTGCTGATTTCTACATGCAACTTAGCAAGTCGATGGAGGAGATAGCATACAATGTTCTGAGTGGCGGTATTGATTGGGCTGGAATTGGTCTTATATTCCTATCACGCTTCTTTGAGGGTATTAACAAAGGGTTGCAAGACTTTGTCAATTGGGCAAAGACGCCAGAAGGCAAGAAAACTCTTCAGGCGTTTGAGGAGTCGTTTGGTGGATTTGTCAAAGAAGCTGTTAGGTTTGTGTTCAAGTTCACCGAAGCATTGTTTACAATCATGCCAAGTGTTATTGGTGGTATAGCTAAAGGGTTGAAAGAAGCGAACCTTCCAGAATTGTTTGCTGGTATTGAGGATGAATGGAACAATGTCAAAGCTTCTTTGCAAGCTAACTTGCCGTCGATTATGGCAAGCATACTTGACATTATGATGTTCGGGTTGGAAAAATGGGATGATGTAGTAGATATCTTTGGCAAGTCTTTTGCGAAGAACTCTAAAAAGATAGCTGATTTGTTCTACAAAATAGGTGAACTCATACTGTCGAATGCTGTTGTTTCGTCAGAACTTGTCAAAGGTGCAGTTAAAGGCTTCGAGCAATATTTAGAAGCTCTTCTGAATGCGCCAGACGGTTCTGAGATGGCTAAAGAATGGGAAAAGTTGAAGAACAATATCCAGAAGACAGCTACATCGTTCGTGAAGGCAGCTGTAAACTTTGCTAGTCTCGGTGCTGAGCTTGGCGTATCGTTCTTTGAAGGACTCTCTAAAGGGTTTGAAGAGCTGGAAAAAGACCCGAAAAAACTCAACCAGTTCCATACGGCTGTTCAGAACGCTGTTAAGAGCGCTGTTGAGTATGCAGTTAAGACTTTACCAGAGACACTCAATCTGGCAGCAAGTATTTTGAAAGGAATTGCAGACGGAATAAGCTCAGAAGCAACTAAGCCCGGGTATACTGATAAACTGAAAACTGCAATAGAGAATTTTGTAAATGCTGGTCTTAGAGCTGCCGTACAAGGTGCATGGTTTGTAACAGAGTTTGGTAAGGAGTTTGCAGAACAGCTTGTTGCAACTGTCAAACTACTTGACATGGTTATGAAGGGTGAACTCGACAAACTGCAACCAAACAAAAACGGTGAGTACATCGTTGACATCGATGTTGGCGGTAATCTGATTGCTAAGTCGTTTAAAGAAGCTGATTTAGAGGCTCTGAAGAAATCTGCGAAGAACATTAAAGAGACATTCAGAACGTTCTTAGGAGCAACCCCGATAGCTGCTGATTGGTTAACTGGTTTTGTGAGCGGATTGCTTGACCAAACATCCTCACTCACTGGCGTTATCTCTGGATTCTTCTCAGCAAACTTGTTTAACATAGATGAGCAGAACAAAGCATTAAATGTGCTTAGAAATTCATTTGGTAAGACGAACAAAGAAATAGAAGCATCATTGCCTGAAAGGTACAGGTCGTGGTACAGAACATCAATACTGAACAAATACGACCCGAAAATGGTTGTAAATATTGCCCAAGTAATTCAGAACGTTTTAGATATTGTTGATACAGTTGCCAAAATGATTGGTGACGCAGCTAAGATTACGCTTGGTGTTGTGATAAGAGGCATAACACTCTCGTTGATGGGTAAACCAGAAACTTACGCAACCAGCATTAAAGAGCAATTGTCGAATATTCTTATGTCGGTGTGGGAAGCAGCATTTGTTGGGATGCTGTTCTCGGCTGCAACTGGCTTCTCGCCAATGATTACAATCCCGTTGGCTGTGATTCTAGCACTGACGTTCGAAGGTGTTAAAAATGCTCCCAACTTCATCAAAGAGGTAAAAGAAGCTTTTAGTGGCAAAGATTCTCTTAACACGCCTTTGTTTGAGAAACTTAGTGGAATAACCAAGCCAGATGTTTATGGTTTCCAGTTGGGCGACAAAGGGCAATTACCGTTAGTTGCTTATTCCTCTGGCGAAGCATTCACGTCGACGTGGAAATTGCCATCATTCAAAACATTTGGTAGTCAGGCTGATGCTTATGTAAATGAACTCAGGGGAACGCGGAATCTTCTTAGTGGCTATTACATAGATGTCGAAAAAGACCTTAAACTTGCTTTTGCTGGAAAGAAAACAACGTTGGGTTTGAATGATATCGAAGCACTTG
>JBMFNR010000007.1:0-18120 GCA_049970055.1 Fervidobacterium sp. | reverse complement strand
CTTTAGCTCATATTTCTATACCATTGGTTTCTTTCATGAAGGCTATGAACTTTTCCGCAAGTTCCGGATCAAAGTACGTACCTTTCATGCGTCTTATTTCTTCAAGTGCTTGTTTTGGGGTTTTTATTTCAGAATCCCAATCGGCAGAAACAAAATTCGTTACCTCATCGTAATAATCTATGATAGCAATAATTCTGGCGGTAATTGGGATTTGCTCGCCTTTCAGTTTGTCTGGGAAACCTTTACCATCCCACCGTTCATGGTGATACCTCGCCGTTGGTATGTACTTCCAGAGATTTTCATTTATTGATAAATAAATTGCCCCCATTATTGGATGGTCTTCATAGTGAGCTTCAAGATTTCTTAAACGTGTTGGTGAATAAAGCATCAGTTGTTCGATCGCAATTTTTCCAACATCGTGGAGTATTCCGTGGTTTCTCATCTCAGTAGCGTCTTCTTCGCTCCAACTAAGATACCTTGCAAATTCTTCCGCAAGCTTTGCCACTCTTTGAGAATGAGAAAATCCATTTTTATCTTCTACTTCCGTAAGAACAATAATGTTGGCAAATAATGATCGAAGTATCTCTTCAATTTGCTTATCAGGTGGTGCTATCAAATTTGCTTTCTTTGCATAGTATTTTAGTATAAACCCATAGTCGCTTTCCTCATCAATGAACTGCGCGATTATGTTTTCTCCTTTTCGAATAATGATTTTGTCGCCTTCCTTGCAAATAGATACATCGACAGATGACTCATCACACTCAGGTTCATGACCGAATGCTTTTATAAAATCTTTTACAAATTGCTCATTAAACAAACTCATCACCACCCTAAATTGACAAATCAGTTGATCTAGTTGAAATTTCCTCTTTCAGTTTAATCACAAAATCATTTAAATCCATCCCTTGCAAGTCTCTTCCATCTTTTGTTCTGACACTTACAGTTTTATTCTCTTTTTCTTTTTCACCTACGATGAGCATATACGGTACTTTCTTCAATTGATTTTCCCTAATCCTGTAGCCGAGTGTCTCATTCCTGTCATCAAGTTCAACCCTGATACCGTTCTTGTCAATTATCGCCGCCACCTCTTTTGCGTAATCTGAATACTTTTCGGAGACAGGAATCACAACAACTTGTACAGGGGCAAGCCATGTTGGGAAAGCTCCTGCGTAGTGTTCAATAAGTATTCCGAAGAATCTTTCGATAGAACCGTACAGAGCCCTGTGTATCATCACTGGACGTTTTTCACTTCCGTCACTATCTTTGTATGTTAATTCAAATCTTTCCGGCATCTGGAAGTCCATTTGAATTGTTGCACACTGCCATTCTCTTCCCAGCACATCTCGAACGTGGAAATCTATCTTTGGACCGTAGAAGGCACCCTCGCCTTCGGCTACTTCGTATGGAACTTCCATTTCTTCGAGTGCATTTCTCAATCCTTCCGTTGCTTTTTCCCATGTTGCTTCATCACCCATGTGGTCTTCCGGCATAGTGCTGAGTGTAGCACGATAGGAGAAACCGAATATTCCATATAACTCGTTTATGAATCTTACAACATTCGTTACTTCCTCAACGATTTGGTCTTCTCTGCAGAAGATATGGGCATCGTCCTGTGTGAACGTTCTAACCCTTAGCAATCCGTGCAAAACACCACCGCGTTCGTACCTGTGAACTCTACCAAACTCAAAAAGTCTTATTGGTAAGTCTTTATAAGATACGGGCTTATTCTTGTATATTAGTATATGCCCAGGACAGTTCATTGGTTTAACGGCGTAAGTAACTTCCTCTTTTTCAGTGAAATACATGTTGTTTTTGTAATGATCCCAGTGACCACTCTGTCTCCAAAGTTTTTCGTGCATTATCAACGGTGTCCCAACTTCTTTGTAACCGTATTTTTTGTGGAGTTTTCTCGATAAATCCATTAACTCTTTCAATACTGTCATACCGTATGGTAGGAATATCGGCATACCTGCGGCTACGTCGGTGTTTATAAAGAATAATTCTAGCTGTGGACCAAGCTTTCTGTGGTCTCTTTTCTTAGCTTCCTCAAGCATCTTTAAGTAATTTTCGAGCTCTTCTTTCTTACTGAATGCCGTTCCGTAAATCCTTTGTAGCATCGGGTTTTTTTCATTGCCTCTCCAATACGCTCCGGAAACAGAAAGTAGTTTGAAATGCTTAACCTTTCCTGTGCTTGGAAGGTGTGGGCCTCTGCAAAGATCAACGAATTCACCTTGCTTATAAAAACTAACTTTTTCATCTGGTATTTCGTTTATTAGTTCAACTTTGTACGTCTGCCCTTTGCTTTCCATTAATTTGATTGCCTCAGCTTTTGAAAGTTCAAATCTTTCTATCTTCAAGTCTTCCTTTATGATTTTCTTCATTTCTTCTTCAATTTTTGGAAGGTCTTCTTCCGTTATCTTGGCGTTATTTATATCGAAATCATAGTAGAATCCATTTTCTATGGTTGGACCTATACCTAGCTTCACGTTATTTTCTCCGTAAATTCTTATAACCGCTTGTGCCATGATGTGTGACATCGTATGCCTATAAATTTCTGCAGCCTGTGGTTCATCAAGTTTCACGATTTTCAACTCACAATCAAAATCGATAGGTCTTTCTAAGTCCCAAAGTTGACCGTTGACTAAAGCACCCGCTGCATTTCTCCACAATCCCTCGGAAATTTCCTTTGCTATCTGAGCTGGGGTAACTGGGTGTGAATATTCTCTAACACTTCCGTCTGGTAATTTAATTTGCATACAATCAAACACCTCCAAAATCCAATTTTTTGTATATATAAACAAACAATAGAAAGTCAACTGTAAATGCGTAAATCAACGTGAGTGGATAATTGTAGTAATACGGTATCAAGAACAACGCGGCTTGTAAAAGAGATGCACTCCACGGATAGTAAAATACATCTCTGTACAATTCTATCACAATTACGACAAAAGTTATGCTAAGCCAAAGAAAATCTAAATGACGGAACGCGTAGCTCTGATAAAAAAGTGAGAAGATAATAATTCTTGTTATTTTCCATTTTGCATCATTTTCAGTAAGCGATTCTAAGAGAAAATAAAGAGGTGTTAATGAAAAGTAGTCTTTAAAAACGTTGTCCAATAAAACGGAAAACAAAGAGGTAGCCCACAAAACGAACGACATATTTTAACTCCTTTCAAAAAGTATCAAAGACCTATCTCATCAGCAATTGATTTCATTGCTTCTAGGGCGAGCGAGTAAAATTCTTCTAAAGAAAGCCCGATACTTTCACAAGATTTCATTTGCTCTCTATTTGCTCCCTTTGCAAAGGCTTTTTCTTTGAATCTGTTTTTCAAAAACTCAACATCAACTACTGATAACTTCTTCTCAGGTCTTATGAGTGCAGCTGCCACTATGAATCCACTAGTTGGATCAACTGCGTAAAGTGCCTTTTCCATTAGTGTTTCAGGTACCTTCTTTTCACAGTGTGCAAGTATTGCATTCTTGATTTCCTCGTCAACTAAATTACCGAGTATTTCCACGCTTTTGAGCCCATGTTCTTGTGGTTTATCCTTTGTGTAATCGTAATCTAAGTCGTGAAGTAATCCAGCTAGTCCCCATGTTTCTTCGTCTTCTCCAAAGTGTCTTGCTAATCTTCTCATGATAGCTTCGCAAGCAAGACAGTGATTAACAAGGTTTTTGTTTGAAACATGTTTTTTCAAAAGTTCTAAGGCTTCATCTCTTGTCATACACCATCCTCCTTTAAACGTTTTTAAAACTTTTTCTTTCTTTAAGTATACCACAAATGTGCTATAATTGTACTGATAAATAGGATGGAAAACAAAAGATAAGGAGGTTAGTTAAATGTTAGTAGATTTCCACACTCACACAACCAGCTCCGATGGAACTCTAAAACCTAAAGAATTGGTCGAAAAAGCAAAATTATTAAATTTAGAAATCATTGCTATTACTGATCATGATACAATTAGCGCTTTCCACACGCAGTAGTTCAGTTGAGAAAGGAAAACGTCGAAGGCACAATGTACAACATCGTAGGTTTTCAAACAAGATTAAAATGGAGCGAGCAAAAGAGGATAATTCGACTTATACCAGGTCTTCAAAACGCCGAAATTCTGAGATACGGAGTTATGCACAGAAATAGCTACATCGATTCGCCTAAAGTGCTTGATAAATATTTGCGTTTGAAAAGCAATTCTAGAATTTTTTTAGCAGGACAAATCACGGGAGTAGAAGGTTACGTCGAGTCAGCTATGACCGGTATGTATGTTGGAATTAATATTTCAAGATTGCTTTCCGGAAAAGAGTTGATACAATTTCCGCAAGAGACAATGTGTGGAGCTTTAATTAAGTACGTAACGAGTGCAAGTGAATTAAAGCCTATGTACGCAAACTTCGGTCTTCTTGGTGGAGGAAAAGATAGGGAAAAGATTGCGTTGAAATCATTGGAAAATATGAAGAACTTTTATAAAACTGTGATGGGGAAGTGATAGTCATTATGGATAGCCAATCTCTCAAATCTAATAAAAATGTGGAATTGTTGCTTGGCGATTACAAGAAAGCTATTGTCAAGCTATCTATTCCGAACATGATATCGATGTTTGTTCAGACAGCGTACAATCTTGTTGATGCAGTGTGGGTTGCAGGACTTGGTGTGACTGACTTAGCTGCGATGGGTTTCTTCTTTCCGATATTTATGATCATTGTGTCTATTGCCACAGGTATTACGGTTGGAACAAGTTCGGCCATTTCAAGAAAGATAGGCGCCAAAGATATTAAAAGTGCAAATTCTGTTGCTGAGCATTCGATCATGTTAGCTTTGATTGTTTCTTTAATGACCATGTTTGTTGGTATACCTACATTAACCCATGTACTTAAAGGTATTGGAGCAAGTGGAGAAGTACTTCAAAAGGCTTACGAATATGGTGTAATAATTTTCCTTTTTACACCTTTTCTCATGTTCAACAATACAGCGATTGGAATTTTGCGTGGTGAAGGAGATTCTAGAAAGCCAATGTATGCTGCAACACTTAGTTCTGTTATAAATATTTTTCTTGACCCGATATTTATATACACATTGAATCTCGGGATTAAGGGCGCAGCTTGGGCAACAGGAATATCCATTATTTTTGCGAGTGCTTTGCTCATTTATATGCTCTTCTTTTCCAAAAAAACATTTTTGAAGGTGAACTTCAAAGAGTTTAAATACAACGGTAATTATCTCAAAGATATCTCCATCGTTGGCTTTCCTACAGCGCTCGCGCAGATAATCATGTCTGTTGCTATATACGTTTTAAACATGTTTGCTGCCAAATCTGGTGGAAATACCGGCGTAGCAACATTTACAGGAGCTTGGAGGATAATAAATCTTGGCACGTTGACGATAATAGGCATTTCTTCAGCAGTTACACCAGTAACGGGAGCAGCCTATGGCGCAAGAGATATTGGAAAGCTTGAAAGTGCCTTAAATTATGCGATAAAATTCGCGGAGTTTTTTAGTTTATTCATCATGGCAATAATTTTTATTTTCTCAAGGCAGTTATCCTTTTTATTCGCTTATTCCCAAAGTTCGCAAGATTTACTTGATAATATTTCAAAAGCTCTGAGGATCTTGTGCTTATTCTTACCGGGGACACCCCTTGGAATGCTTACATCTGGCATGTTTCAGGGCATTGGACACGGTTTCAAAAGCCTTATTTCAACAATTCTTAGAACTATTATTTTTCAACTTTTTTGGGCTTGGTTTTTTGTCGATGTGTTGAAGATAGGATTATATGGTGTTTGGTTGGGGATTGTAATTGGTAATGCAAGTGCTTCCATATTAACATATGTTTGGGGAAAATGGACAATTAAGAAGCTTCGAAATAACTTAGTGCTAGAGTGATTAAACTGATGAATAAGTCATTGCATTGGGACAAAGCGAACATATGTTAGATCTTCTTCAAAGAGTTTTGTTTTAATCTTCCTTATACGTTTTAACTTTTGAATGTATTCACTTCCAACAGGAATAATCATAATCCCATTATCTTTTAGTTGTACGATAAGTTTCTCTGGTACTTGTTTTGCGTAGCAAGTAACCGTGATTTTATCGAAGGGGGCAAACGATTCCAGCCCTTCTTTTCCATCGCCTGTAACAACAGTGATATTTTTTAATCCAAGCATATTTATTCTTTCAATAGCCTGTTGAGCAAGCTCTGGAGTTTTCTCAACCGTGTAAATCCAGCCGCTTTCTCCAACCAGTAAACTCATCACCGCCGCGTTGTAGCCACTACCGGTTCCAACCTCCAGAACCTTATCACCATCTTTCAGTTCTAGATATTCACACATCAATCCAACCATGTGTGGTGCAGAAATCGTTTGCCCAAAACCTATTGGTAATGGAATATCAATGTACGCACTGCTTTCAAATTCTCTCGGCACAAATAGTCTTCGATCAATCTTATTCATAGCTTCAATAACTCTTCTTGAAACGCCGTGATTTTCAAGATATTCAAACAATCAATCACTCTCCTTGATAACAATACCACAAAAATTAACCTCGAAATATAAGATAAACAGTGTATCCAATGTATGTTGAAAACATAATGGTACCTTCCAACCTTCCAATTTCAAGGTCTTTTGAGAACCAAATAACAGCCAACGTTGATATTATCAGTAATAATAAATCAATATTTAGTGCAGTGTTATAGGCAATTGGTTTTATAACTGCTGAAACACCAAGAATAAAGAATATGTTAAATATGTTCGATCCAACGACATTTCCGAGTGCGATCTCACTGTTCCGTTTGAGCGTTGCCGCAATGGATGTTGCAAGTTCTGGTATGGACGTACCTGCAGCAACAATCGTTAATCCAATGAGCTTATCAGACACGCCTAAAGCTTTTGCCAGTTTAATTGCTCCGTTTACAATCCAGTCACCACCGATAACTAAACCAGCAAGTCCTCCAAGTATGTAAAGGACTGATACTAAAGTACTAAGCTCCTTTTCTTTTGTTTTTTCAAGTTCTTCGAACATTTGTCTGTCTTTTTGGGCCATCTCGAATATGTAAGACATGAATATTGTAAAGAAAAGTAATAAGACTATTCCATCCCCTCTTGTTAAAAGAGTTGGGGTTTTGTTGCCAAGTGCAAGAACAGAAATTGCTGCCAAAAGGCTAAGCGGTATTTCTTTTCTTAACGTTGAGTGCTGTACTCTAACAGGTCTTATGATGGCTGATAAACCTCCAACAGTAAGTAGGTTAAACACGTTGCTTCCAATAATGTTACCAAGACTTATTTCAGAAGTTCCTTTAATGGAAGAAGCTACATTTACCGCTAGTTCGGGAGCAGAAGTACCAAAAGAAACTATGGTAAGTCCGATTAGAAGATCGGAAACTCTTAATTTTTTTGCAACAGCCGATGCACCTTCAACCAATTTGTCAGAGCCAACAGACACAAAGACGAGTCCTAAAACCAAAAGTAGGATACTTAAGAGCACTCCACTCCACCCCTTCCATAGGTTTGTTTAATTACTATTATACCGCTAACTGATTGCTAGTAAAGATTTTAAAAGATACACTATGTTTTTTAGTTTTCGTTTGGTTGCTTGTTTTTCTTTTTTGTGGTAGAATATATCTGGATATTTTTGCGTATTTCACGTAATTTGTTGTATACTCGAGTATCCTTCAAATATTTCAAAATTTTAACCTAATTTTTATAGCAAATGTAATATTTATATTGTACAATTTTTCACAAGAAGAGTGTTTAGGGTAAGAGAGTATGACGCAAAAGTATAAAGTTCACAACACTTGAAAGAGGAGGGATTAGCATGAAGATAGCCATTAACGGCTTTGGAAGGATTGGAAGACTTGTTTTGAGAGAACTCATTCGCCGCGGTAGTGACGTTGAAGTTGTTGCAATTAACGATTTGGACAAACCAGAGACTTTGGCACATCTATTCAAATACGATTCTGTACATAGGATATTTCCAGGAGAAGTAAAGGCAACGGAAAGTTCCATTATAATCGATGGGAAGGAAATTAAGGTATTTGCCGAAAAGGATCCCACAAATCTTCCATGGAAAGATCTCGGCGTCGATGTAGTTGTAGAATCAACGGGTAAGTTTACGGAAAGAGATGGAGCGATGAAACATATTCAAGCAGGTGCAAAGAAAGTTATTATCACAGCCCCCGCAAAAGGTGAAGACATTACTGTTGTGATTGGTTGTAACGAAGATCAACTCAAACCAGAACATCAGATTATCTCTTGCGCATCTTGTACAACAAACTCAATCGCTTCCATAGTAAAAGTAATCAATGATAACTTCAATATTATCACTGGTTACTTGGTAACAGTGCACAGCTACACAAATGATCAGAGAGTTCTTGACCTTCCACATAAAGACCTTAGAAGGGCAAGGGCTGCGGCAATGAATATTATTCCAACAACGACAGGTGCAGCAAAAGCGGTAGCTCTTGTTGTCCCAGAGGTAAAAGGAAAACTTGATGGTATGGCTTTAAGGGTGCCAACACCGGACGGTTCGATATCTGTTTTGAGTGTTCAAGTTGAAAAGGCAACAACTGCAGAGGAAGTTAACGAAGTAGTTAGGAAAGCAACCGAAGGAAGACTTAAGGGAGTTATTAAATACAATGAAGATCAGATTGTCAGTATGGATATTGTTGGAACCACCTACGCCGGTGTTTACGATGCAACATTGACGAAGGTAATGAATGGAAACTTCGTAACAGTCTACAGTTGGTACGATAACGAATACGGATACACATGCAGAGTTGTTGATACGATAGAATTAGTCGAAAAAATGCTCTAATTGTGAGATGAAAGCAGGGGGATTTATCCCCCTGCTTTTTGCTAATTCAGTAATTTCAGACAACGGGAGGTGTCTAATGTATGGAAAAACTTACGATTAGGGATGTTGATTTAAAAGGTAAAAGGGTAATCATGCGTGTTGATTTCAATGTTCCAATTAAAGATGGTGTTGTCACAGATGACACAAGGATCGTTGAAGCTCTACCAACAATAAAGTATGTACTTGATCAGGGCGCAAAAGTTATTCTTCTTACACACCTTGGAAGGCCAAAGGGTGGGCCAGATCCAAAGTACACAGTTAAACCTGCTGCCGAAAGGTTAGCTCAGTTGCTCGGTAAGGAGGTTAAGTTTGTACCCGCACTTTACGGGGAAGAAGTCGAAAAAACTGTTGCGGAACTCAAAGAAGGCGAAGTTTTAATGCTTGAGAATACAAGATTTGACGCGGGAGAAGAGAAGAATGATTTAGGACTTGCTAAAAAATGGGCTTCACTTGCCGATATACATGTTAATGACGCGTTTGGTACTGCGCACAGGGCACACGCAAGCAACGTCGGTATCGCACAATATATACCTAGTGTCGCAGGATTTTTAATGGAAAAGGAAATTAAATTCCTTTCTAAAGCTACACACAATCCGGATAAACCGTATGTTGTTGTACTCGGTGGCGCAAAGGTTTCAGACAAGATCGGGGTTATAACGAATCTGCTTAACAAAGCTGATAGAATAATAATCGGTGGTGCTATGATGTTTACGTTTTGGAAGGCACTTGGCAAACAAACGGGTAATTCACTTGTCGAAGAGGATAAGATTGAACTTGCAAAACAACTCTTGGAGCAAGCAAAGGAAAAAGGTGTGGAACTGGTTATTCCAACAGATGCAGTATGTGCGCAGAAGATGGAAGCAGGTGTTGAAAAGAAAATCTATACATGTGAAGAAGGAATACCTGAAGGTTGGGCAGGTTACGATATAGGTACGGCAAGTATTGATCTAATTAAATCAAAGCTTGTTGACGCAAAGACAATTGTATGGAACGGCCCACTTGGTGTTTTTGAAATTGAAGATTTTGCTGAAGGTACAAGGGCAATTGCCGAATTCATTGCATTACTTACGGAAAAAGGTGTTACCACAGTTGTAGGTGGTGGAGATAGCGCAGCAGCAGTTAGTCAGTTTGGCCTGGAGAAGAAATTTAGCCACGTATCAACAGGTGGCGGTGCTTCCCTTGAATTCTTAGAAGGCAAAGAACTCCCTGGTATCGCGTCTATCGTGGATAAAAAAAAACGATAGGTAGGAAATTCATTTTAGCTGGTAACTGGAAAATGAATAAAACCCCCTACGAGGCGCAGCAGTTTGCTAATGTACTTGTTAATGCCCTCGTAGGGTTTAATTCTTTCGAGATATATATTGCACCAACATTTACCGCACTTGACAGGGTGAGAGAGGTCATCGCTTCAACTAACATCAAACTAGCTGCACAAAACATGTACTACGAAGACAATGGAGCATTTACAGGGGAGATTTCATCCAAGATGCTTATAGAACTAAACGTCAAAGCAGTTATATTAGGCCACAGTGAAAGAAGAAAGATTTTCCATGAGAGTGATGAAATGATTAACAAAAAGGTAAAGAAGGCTATCTCAGATGGACTAACACCGATATTCTGTATCGGTGAAACTCTTGAAGAAAGACACAAAGGTTTAACATTTTGTGTGCTTGAAAAACAAATTAGAGAAGGACTCTACGGGTTAAGCAAGGATGATGTACTTAAAGTTGTCATAGCTTACGAACCGGTATGGGCTATTGGAACAGGCGTTGTTGCAACTCCTCAGCAAGCTCAGGAAGCTCATGAATTTGTGAGAAGTTTGCTTGCAAAAATGTACGATGATCAAGTGGCAGAGAGTATAACGATACTTTATGGTGGCAGTGTAACACCAGAGAATTGGTTTGGATTGTTTGTTAAGAAAGATATCGACGGTGCACTGGTGGGCGGTGCAAGTTTGAAAGAGAGTTTCATAGAACTTGCCAAGATAATGGCAAAAGTGATTGATTAAGAAATAATCTTGAATTTTTCAAATGTTATGGTATAATCTCTCATGGCTTGTAAAATTGTTATTGTGGTTTAGTTTGTGAGCCAGAGAGAGAGGGAGAGGTGGCCGAGGGGTCTAAGGCACACGCCTGGAGAGCGTGCGGTGGCCATAAACCACCCGTGGGTTCAAATCCCACCCTCTCCGCCAGTAGAAAATCTATTTTTTAAACCGGGACAAAAGTCCCGGTTTTTCGATTACTTATGGAGGTGTTTTGTATGAGCCTAAGTCAAAAGGAAATAATTGAACGTGTGAGGGCTCTTGCAGGGCCTATTGTTTCTTCAATGGGACTTGAACTGTTTGATGTTAAATACAGAACTCAGGGAGGCAAGTGGGTTTTAACTATAGTTATAGATAAACACGACGATTACGTAAGTACGAGAGATTGCGAACTTGTGTCTTACGAGATAGAAAAAGTTCTGGATTCACACGATCTTATACCAGGCAGGTACTTTTTAGAAGTTTCTTCCCCGGGCCTCGATCGACCTTTAAAAAAACTTGAAGATTTTAAAAGGTTTATTGGAAAGCTTGCAAAGGTGAAAACAAAGAGAACTTACAAAGGATACATAAAGGCTGTTAACATGGAAAAAGAAGAAATAGTACTAACAGTAGATAACGAAGATATTGTAATCAAATATGATGAAATTAAATCAGCGAATTTAGAAATAGAGGTATAAAGGAGGTAGACAGGATATGAACAGTCCGATGTTACTTGAAGCACTTAGGGAACTTGAGAGAGAAAAGGGTATATCTGTGGATGAATCGATAGAAATTTTGGAAAAAGCACTCATGAGTGCATACAAAAACAAAACTGGTGAAAGAAATGTCGAAATAGTTATTAACAAACTTTCAGGCGAGATTGAAGCTTACCAGCTACTAGAGGTAGTTGATAAAGTGGACAATGAAAACTTGCAGATTTCACTGGAAGAGGCACTTAAGATTAAACCTGATGCGAAAATTGGTGATATTGTTAAAAGGAAAATGAATATCAAAAAACTTGGAAGGTTCGCAGTCCAGGTTGCAAAGCAAGTTCTCATTCAGAAGATAAGGGAAATTGAAAAGGAAAAGCAATATGAAAAGTATTCAGATCTCGTTGGAAGGGTAGTCACGGCAGAAGTTCTGAAAGTAACCCCGGAATGGCTTGATATCAGAATTGGAAAACTTGAAACACACTTGCCGAAGAAGGAATGGATTCCAGGTGAGGAATTTGAACAGTCCGATTTAATAAAAGTTTACGTAAGAGAGGTAAGAAAAGACAAGAAAGGTCCAAAGATAATTGTAACAAGGGTCGATCCAGAGTTCGTAGAAGGTTTGTTAAAATTAGAGGTACCTGAGATCGAAAATGGCATAATTGAAATAGTGAAGATTGTAAGGGAACCTGGAATAAGAACTAAAGTAGCGGTGGCATCACACGATCCAAAAGTAGATCCTGTGGGGTCGTGTATAGGGCCGGAAGGTTCAAGGATTGCACCAATATTGAGAGAGTTAAAAGTTGAGAAAATTGACATAATAAAGTGGTCCAATGATCCAAAGGAATTGATTGCAAATGCGCTGCTACCGGCAACGGTTGTTGATGTTGAGATTCTCGATTATGAATCGAAAGCTTCACGTGTTTTGGTTTCGCCAAATCAATTGTCTCTTGCTATAGGTAAGGCAGGACAAAATGCAAGACTAGCTGCAAAATTGACAGGGTGGAAAATTGATATAAAACCCGTCATGAATGCGTGAAGTGAAGAAAGACAAAAGGGGAGATAACATGCATGTCGACAATTTGAAAAAGGAATTGAAAGATAGAAAATACAGGATGACACCTCAGAGAGAACAAATTTTAAAAGTTTTTATAGAAACAAACAGCGAACACCTTGGTGCGGAAGAAGTTTACAGGTATTTGTTAAGCAGGCGGATTAATATAAGCAAGGCAACAGTTTATAGGACAGTTGATTTGCTCGTAGAACTCGGTTTTTTAAGAAGGTTACAATTCGATGAGGGTGTCTATAGGTATGAGTTGATCGATAAGGAAAGTAAACACTCTCATTTCATATGTAATGTTTGTGGGAAGATATACGAGTTAAAGGAAACACTTTCACCGGAGAATGTAATAGGAGATTATATAAAATTGCTGGAAAAAGATGGATACTTAGTTGAAGAAATCGATGTTAAATTCAGAGGAATTTGTCCAAAATGTGCAAAGAAAAAGCAAAAGAATAAATAATTACAACTACAAAAAAAGCGAAGTTTCAAAAAGGCACCAGTTTCACATATTGGTGCCTTTTTTATTGTCTAAATCTTGTATTATCGCTAAGTAAATGATGTACGTTATTGAGAATGCTATAGAAACAACCATATGTTGAGGAATAAGCGGAAATTTAGAGAAGAAAGTCGCAATTACATTGATGAATATAGAAAATGGTTTGAGAAAAAATAGTAAAAGTGCACTGAGAACTTTGATTTTTAATATGTAGAGTATATAAGAGATGGTAAGCCCAAACATGGTTATCTGGACAGGAATTGATACGATTAGTGTGGCAACAATCGAGAATGGATTTACCCCACTAACTAACGCTACGTAAGGCGCGCTTCCAAGAAATCCACCGATGCTTGCTAGAAAGTTATTTGTAGAGAAAAGGACGCCGATGGTTGAAAAGAACGTCATGTAAAAAGATAGAGAAAATGCTATTTCTGGGTTAGTTACAATCATGGCAAGTCCAATTAGAGAGACAGTGTTTACAGGGTCAATTTTTAAATCGAAGAGTTTGAACATAGTAGCTAAGTACAACATCAAAAGCGCCCTAACGGAAGGTAAGTTCATTCCCGAGCCTATAACAAATACACTTGGGAATATTAAAGAAAACAATATTTTCAATCGCTTTCTGTATGTGAAAAGAGAGGCAACATACATAGTGAAGAGATAAAGTATGCTAACGTGCATTCCAGAGACGCAGAATATGTGAAATAATCCGCTTTTTATGAAATTTTCATCCCTTGAACTGTTTCCAAACAGGTTTTGATAAAATGGATCGATCTTTGCACTGAACTGTCTGAATGATTCAAAAGAATTGTATACTTTTGACACTACAGAAGAGTAATTTGGTGCAGTTGCCAGAAATGTGGTCTTTGCGTAATATCTTGGATAAGAAGTTGTTTTTCTAAGATCACCTATGAAATACACGATCGTTCCGATTTTTTCCTCTCTGTACAATTTAATATCAAAACCAAGGTTTCTCCATTCTTTTCCGTCGTAAAATTTTGGTTCGATTATTGACGAACCTTCCTGAACAGTTTTTACAGCACCTGCGAACTGTGTAGTTGCATTATTTAAACTGACGTCTTTAACAACAAGAATGTTTGTCATTAAGAAAAATAGGAAGAATAAAGCCAAACGTGGCTTTTTGAAAAAAATTAGCGGCGTTAAGATAAACAAAGGTGGGAACTTGAACCACGTTCCCACCAGTGCACCTAAAATTGCACTACCAAAATAAAAAAACGATAGGTAGGTCATGCGCCGAACTTTTCAAGCCTTCCAGAGTAGGCTAGTATTAAATTCATCACATCGGTTGCATGTATTGTGCCCAGGGTACCTCTTGCACATTCAAATTCGTTGAATGCTTTGGAAAGACCTTTTCGCGTATTCTTTGCGCAGAACATTACCGGTACTGGATGGAATGAGTGCCCCTTCATGGCACATGGTGTCGAGTGATCACCGGTAATGACAAGTACATCCGGGTTTAGGCTCAAAATGTCTGGAATTATTTTATCAACGTTCTCAATAACATGAACTTTTTCATCAAATTTACCATCCTCACCGTAAGAGTCTGTCTTTTTAATGTGCACAAAGAAGAAGTCGTAATTATTCCATTCCTTTTTCAGTGTTTCAATTTCATCCTCAATTGTTTGACCAGTTGGTATAATCGTCATACCAACGAGTTTGGCAAGTCCTTTATACATTGGATAGACAGCTATTGCACCTGCTTTCAATTTATAAACTTCTGGGAATTGTGGTAGTTGTGGATATTTTGAAAAACCTCTAACAAGTGCAAAGTTCATTTTTGGTTGATCTTTGAGTACATCTTTAATTGTGTCAAGTAGTTTATTAACGATTCTTGCCGTTTTTTCAGCTTCAGAACTGAATGCGGTTGTGTATTTAATTGGTTTTCCTTCTTTTTGTGGGTCTGCGTCTTCGATTTTGTCCGATAAACCTTCACCTGTGAGTTTCAAGACGAATCTGTGTTCTTTGCCAGGGTAAAATGTGACTTTTACATCTTCAATTTGTTTGATATTTGCATTTAGTATTTCGACTACTTTTGCACTTTCCTCTGTTGTGGGTCTTCCTGCTCTTCTATCTACTACCGTATCCCCGTTAATTGTTGCGAAATTTCCTCTTGCAACAACGTCAAGTTCACCGACTTCGATATCTTCGCCCAGTGCTTCGAGTATACCTCTACCGATCTGGTATTTTATTGGATCGTATCCGAAAAGACCAAGGTGCCCAGGTCCACTACCGGGTGTTATTCCTGGTAAGACGGGAATTGTTTGACCAAGGTCACTTAGTGCTGCTATCCTATCAAGATTTGGTGTTTGTGCTTTCATAAGAGGTGTTAAACCTTCTTCGTTGGGTAAATCACCAATACCATCCATAACTAAGAGAACGATTTTACTGGCGTTTGGAGAAATTAATTCATGAACAAATGCTTGCTTATCCATCTTTTGATTCCTCCTTTGGTGGTTTTTGATAGTTTTTTAAGATAAATGACGTCACTCATTAGATTTTCCATATTCCATCTTTAATTATTATTTCTTCTTTCCCGTCTTTTATTCCGTAGACGTTCATTTGGTCGTTACCCACCATAAAATCGACATGGGTAAGACTCATGTTTATGCCTGATTTTTCTGGATCACCATCAAAATCTTCAACGCATGTTGGGTATGCCCTACCAAAGGCAAAATGTGAAGATGCGTTTTCATCGTAAAGCGTGTTATAGAAAATCTTACCAAGCTTGTATATCGGCGAAGAAATATCAACGAGTGCAACTTCTCCAAGATATGACGCTCCTTCATCCGTCTCTATGAGTTCCTTTAATATATCTTTACCTTTTTTCGCATCGAAGTTAACAACTTTACCATCCTTGAACTCAAGCCAAAATTCGTCGATTATGTTTCCTTGATAAACAAGTGGCATACTACTTGAAACAACCCCGTTCACGCCATATTTATAGGGAGCGGTGAATACTTCTTCCGTAGGTATGTTAGGTAAGAACGGTATACCATTGATATCATGTTCGATACCACTTAACCATATATGTTTAGGTGCCAATTTGACGATGAAGTCTGTATTCGGTCCTTCGTATCTAAGTGCGTCAAAGTGCATTTTGTTTAGGTAATCTTTTCTTCTTTTTAAGTTCTCAAGGTGTGTAAGTAATTTTTCGTATCCGTTTTCATCGATACGTGCCATGAAGAGTATATCTTCCAAGAGTTTTTGAACATCGTCAACACCGTAAACCTTCCGTGCCCATTCCTGGTTTGGTACACCTGCAACGCACCAGCGGTTTTTATTTAACATAGTTCTTTCCATCACATCTTTGAAGGCTTTTTGACGAGCTTTTGTTGCCATACCAAGCCTTTGTGGTGGAACATCAGAGAGTAAATCAACATACGAACCTACTAACGATATAGTTGCCGCACCTTGATCTAAAAAACTCATATGCATTTCTACTTCCCAATCATAAATATTTGTTAATACGTCTTCAGGTGCTTTAAGGAGCTTTTGTCTTGATATGTACGTGTCATTCCAAATGACGAGAACTTCACTTGAACCTAGATCGTACGCTTCCTCAACTAGTATTCGCACGAAATCTTTGTGATCAACTGATGCATTAACGATAAGTTTTTGCTCATTTTGTAAGTTTACACCAGCTTTCAATATAGCTTGCGCGTAGTTTTTTAACAAAGTTTTTTCAGACATCTTGTTTCTCCTTTCTATGATTATTGTATGATTTTTTGATAAGAATTAATCAGATTGCAAAAGTGTGAGTGCTAACCCCACAATTAGAGAGAAAAAACCAATGTCAGATGCGTAATTGTTCATAGAGACAAGGAAGCTTATAAGCGATATTGTATAAAATTTAAGCAAGTTGCCTATCATTTTACCCAAGTTTTTTTCCAATATGAAACGCGAATATTCTGCATGACTTGTGCCAAGTGAGAGTATCAATAGTCTGAACCTTTTATCAAGAGAGTAGATACTGACAAGTAATTTGTACAATTGATATGTTATCGACAGAATGCTTAAAATAGGAAATATAACGTATAAACTATCAAGATAATACCACAAAAGTGTTAACGCTCCCATAGTCATTATTTCGTTGAAGAAATACAACGATTGATACCTTAACCTGGCTTTTTTTGCTACAATTTCATATGAGATGAGGACCGCCAAAAGACTCCCAATCAACGTACTGATTAACGATCCAAAGACTATGTTTTCAAAAGCGACTATCATTATTTTCCCTTTTCCTCCGAGTTTTCATTTTTAAATAGCTCGGCCATCGCGCCAACTGATGCAAGTACAGATGATGCTTCTAATGGTAAGAATATCTTCGTTGCCTGTCCGTTAGCTATGTCTCTTAGTGCCTCAAGGTATTTGATAGCAATGAGATCATTTGTTGGATTACCTTCATGAATTGCCTTAAACACGTTTGTGATTGCTAACGCCTGACCTTCAGCTTCTGCGATAAGTTTATACTTGTTAGCTTCAGCAACTCTCTTGATTGCTTCAGCATCACCCTCTGCTTTTAGTATCGCAGCTTGTTTTTCACCTTCTGCTTTTAGTATCGCAGCTTGTTTTTCACCTTCCGCTTTTAATATCTCAGACTGTCTTATACCTTCCGCTTCTAGTATGGCCGCACGTTTTGTTCTTTCCGCTTTCATCTGCTTACTCATAGCTTCCATAATGTCTTTTGGTGGATCTA
The DNA here is from genome assembly GCA_049970055.1 of Fervidobacterium sp. Lineage (GTDB taxonomy): Bacteria > Thermotogota > Thermotogae > Thermotogales > Fervidobacteriaceae > Fervidobacterium. The sequence goes on along the minus strand of JBMFNR010000007.1, from coordinate 275 downwards.
TCTTTTTGATTTCAACCCTTGTTATCCTTATACCCCATTTATCCGTTGCCTCGTCAAGAACTGTTCTTAACTTCGCATTTATACTTTCCCTTGATGTAAGTGTCTGGTCAAGTTCGAGCTCACCAATGACATTTCTAAGGTTAGTTTGCGCCAACTTAATCGTTGCGAATTCGAAATTGCTTACATTGTACACCGATTTAAAAGCGTCGGTTACTTCGTAGTATATGACTGCGTCAACAACAACAACAACGTTGTCTTTTGTTATAACTTCTTGC
>JBMFNR010000006.1:0-37649 GCA_049970055.1 Fervidobacterium sp. | reverse complement strand
ATCTTTATGCAATATACTTAAGGAATTAAGAGAATGGGTAAAAGATAATAACAGATTATGTTTAATAGCTACACACAGCAGCTTAATACTTGAATACGTAGACGAATTTATTTGCCTTGAGAATTTAGGTAACCGTGTAGATGGAACTATAATAACTAAAAGAGATAAAACTTACAATGGGCTTTACAAGGTATCTAATGACAAGGAATTAAATTAGTAGTATAACTGCGAGTAGCAAAAACTAATTGATTAGATAGCACTATCTTATTTGGTAAAATTGAGAAAGTAATTTAATTAGGAAGAATCTACTGATAAAAGATTAGATAATGCTATCTAGGAGGAACGTATAAAATCATATACTGACCTAAAAACTAATCTTAGTATCGTATCAACATAATCGTCTAAAGACAGCGTCGGTAATTCTGTATAAAGTTTTAACTCCTCTGAACGAAGTTGTTCAGAGGAGTTTTTCTTTTAGATTATTAAATCACTTTAGAAGCTTTACACCGTATATTTCGTAAAGTGCGCATAATTGTTCGTATGGACACTTATCTTGGTTTTGGTTTTTGTTTCTACAAATTTTAACTTTTTTTGAGCCTTCTGGTATTTGAAGTTCAATATCATCTGGTATATTTTTGATCATTAATGAAACGAAGGATTTACTGTTATTATCTATAAATACCGGAACAAATGAACCCTCATGCGATATTTCATTAAGTAAAGCACTTAGCCAATCTATATAATGTTTGACGGGAAATTTGACATACATATTTATACCTTGGCCTAACTTTTGTTTTGCAGGCACAACGTAAAAGTGCTCGTTGTTTTCTATTTGCCTTTTTGAGTAAGAGTAATCATAACTGCCGTTTTTTCCAGCCTTAACACCCATGAAAATCTGGAACGTTTCAACATTGTCTTTTATAAATCCGCTTCCCCTTAACACAAAATCGTACAGAAGTAACTGTTCAATTTGTGAGTATTTCGTACTTGTTGAGTATTTGTAGTCTATGAGTGCGTATGCTTGATCTTTTTTCTCAATATGCAAATCTCTATCTTCGGTCAGATGGTAATTATTTTGAAGCCGTTCTATCCTGTCGACTTTGACCGTTAAATCAAAACCATTAAAGTTTATCTTGGTTTCTTTTTCACACCCGATTGTGCTTTCTGATATGAGAGGTGGCTTTTTTGAACTTCTTGACTTGCTTTCCAAATCTTTTGATTTGGGGTTAAAGGACTTATTTCCAAGATTGATGATTCTTCTGGATTGAACAAAATCATTTACTAATGGTAAAATGTGACCGAGAATTTCTCTCACTTTAATTTCCTTTGGAACCTTGTAACGATAGATTCCTTCTGTGAAAATATTATCGTACTCTTGTACAATTATATCTTTTAGTGCATTTTCTTTAACCTCAAATCCAATGGGGCCATCGAAAAATTTTCTCAAAACCCTGTGAACAATAAGTCCCTCTCCTATTTTCATATTCTCCACATAAGTCAATGGCTTTCTTATAGATACTACATTTTGATAATAAAATAGCATTGGACATGCAAGGTAGGATGTCACTTTGCTGTGGCTAAATTCTAACATACCTATGGTGCCAACTACAAAATCTGTTTCTTTCAACTCCACTTTTCGACCTTCTCCGTACTGAAGTCTGTATATATCGTAATCTACTTTCTTGAATATATCATTTGGTTCAATTTCGTAGTACGTTTGATCTTTTGCAAATTCTGATAGATATTTGGAAGAAACAAGCGTATCACCAGTGCTTGTAGCTGTTGGAAATATCAAAAAAGCATGATCGGTGAAAATTATGGAAAGTACAAATGCACGTTTTTCGCTTTCCTCAAGTAAGTCGTAAATTTTGCTTCTTTGATTTGTTATGCGGTAAAGCAAAGGATTGATCTTACCTATAGTTGGATAGTGATCGTCAGTAAACTCCAAGAAAAATTTGTACTTTTTGCTTACAAACCTTGAAGTTGAAATGTCAAGTATGTCTACAACGTTTGATGACTTAAAAGTTTCTCTATAACCCGAGGCGTTGAGTAAGATAACAAAGAGCCTGAACGGTGTACTCCAACTCGACGTTTTTCCCGGTTTGCTTTCTTTAACCTTTTCGATATACATTTCCAATCTATTGAGAACATCAATAAACTTGGCAAATGCATTTATCTCTTTACCTATGCTTTTTGATACCGTCTTTGATTGACCAGTAGATACCCTGTCGTATTCATCAAACACTTTCTTGAATTTACCTATTGACCGTATTATGAAACCTTTGTACCATGTAAAAAAGTCAGCTTTTCCCCAGGCTTCGTGGATTTCGTCTAAAAGTGTAAATAAATTTTCCATAGTTGCCTTAAATTTTCTTAATTTTTCCAATCTTTCGATGCTTGAGAGGTAAATATCCTCCTCTATGATGTATTCTTCCTTTTCTTTCTCTAGTTTTGCAATGTCACTTTCTAAATTCTCAAAAAATGCCTTTCTTCTCTCCTCTTTGTTTTCCATTTCCGAAGGTTTTAAGTGTAACGAATAGTAATTATACTCTTTGAATAAGTCCTCAACCTCATCCATTGTTAAATCTCTTTCCTCTATAAGCGGTGATTCTATAATTGCAAGTAGATCTTCCGTCTTATATCCATTTTCTACTGTTAGAAGCGGCTGGAGAAGAATTTTAACAATTTGGCTATCAATTAATGAATTTTTCCCACTGTAACGGTACGGAATGCCGGCTTCTTCGAATTCTTCCATAACCAAATTAGCTATATTTGAATTAGGCACAACAACACCGATATCATCTGGTTTGACACCTTCCATTAAGAGACTTTTAACTTGTTTTATAATATACTGGTATTGTGAATATTGGTTTTCTACATCTATCCTTGATACGTTTTTTCCCTCAAGTAAGGTATTAAGTGAAACTTCTGTTTTCTCACAATCAACTGTTTCAATTTTAAAGTCATTTTCGTTTAAAAATTCATAGATTTCGTCAATTTCACTAAATGCACTGTCATCTATCTTTTGCCAAACAAAAAATGTAACGTTTTCCGATTTTTCGATCAGTTTTTTAATTGCATTCTTTACCATCATCGACAAATCAAAAAAGCCACTTATCACAAGATGTTTTCTCGGCTTTTCAATGTCTTGTGCGTTATCCACATACCATTTATACACATTCATGGGGTCGTACATATATCGCGATTGCAACTGTTTTACAATATTCTTCATTTTGTCGAGTATACCTTTAATAATTTGCGCAAATGTTGATGTATCATTCATTAATTGGTTGACCACATCGTATTGACCAGATAGTGATTTACCGTCACCATACAATTCTATTTCCCAAAGTTTTTCAAAAATTTCAACGATGTACTGAACAATTGCATCGGACTTCGTTAAAGTTCGCAAAATTAATAATTTTTCGCTGTCTGGATGTTCACTTCTTTTCTCTTCCTCGTACAATTCGGCGATGATTTTTGAAATGTAAACTATGTAAAAATCTCTATCAAAGACCTCAGTTTGGTAATTATTTTTCTTAAGAAATTCTGTCACGTATTGATTAATAACCAAGAACGCATCTCTGTTAATTGTTTTTTTCGTTCTGCTAGCGATTATGTCTGCTACCTGTCTTACATAAAATCCTGTTGGACCTATGAAAAGAAAATCCAAAGGATCAGAAAGGTACATATTAATGATTTTATCAGCGATCTGTTCAAAGTGGTTCGTACTAAGTGGCATAATATAAGCAATTTTACTCATTTTAGACTCACCTCGAACTTCTTGATGAGTGATGAAATTTCGCCAAAGAAACTCCCATTCGGTCTTTCAATCTTCAGAACGTATCCTGTTTTTGTACTAATCAAATAACCACAGCCAACATCGCCAAAATCTAGAAGAAGGTACATATAGAACTGGAGCTGAAATCTGTATTTTTTGTACTCTTCTGTTCCTTCTTTCAGATATGAAGATTTGAAATCAACAACATATATCTTACCATCTTTGAAAAAAACCTTATCCGGTACACCAAAGAGTGAATATTTTTTACCGTCCACCTCAACAGATTTAACAATTCTCCACTCGGAAAACACCTTGCTATTTTCGAAGAGTTCTTTAAGTACCTTGGCTTTTAGAATATTCGATGGAATTTCTCCTCGCTCCACGAGATTTTCAAGGTCCACATATCGTTCTATGCTCATCAACTTTCTGTGAATTTTCTTACCTTCAAGTATTTCATCAGAAACTTCAAGTAACTTGTGCAACCTAATGTAACTTTCCGATCCTTCATTGTTTTTTTTATCATAACTAGCATATCCCTCACTTTCAAAGGCAAAGATCTGCTCTTCAAAATCCGAAGATGTTTCATCTATAAATTCTTTATCACTCTTTTCATCCACTATGTTATATAGAAGAGTTGGGGAAATATAGCTCTTATATCCCAGATGTGAATAATCTTCCACCTGCTTTTTGATTTTTTCTTCATCTATAAGTTGTTGCTGAATTTTCTCATTTCCAACATTCTCGAAATTTAATAGTTCCTTCAACTGTTTTTTCGTTATAGTAACCGGTTCAAATTCGTGATGCATAAGGTAATCTTTAGCACATTTTTCTTTTGAAACTCTGCTATTTTTATCGTAAGTTACGACAAACAACATTTCCTTTGCCCTAGTTATTGCAACGTATAATTTTCTCAATAATTCAGTCTCATCGTAAATTAATTCTGCTTCAAGTTCTTTCTTCAGTTTCTTGTAGTCATCACCTAACTTATTCAATTCGTCGTTGTACTTATCCAAGAATTTTTTGATGTAAATGTACCTCCCACCATTGTTATCCGAGGGGAAAAATACTCTTTCATCATCCTTTTCAGAAAAATCATTGTTCACCAAAAAGACTATATTGTACTCAAGCCCTTTCGAGGCATGGATTGTCATCATCTTAACTACATTGTCTTCTTCTGAAAGTTCTGAAGCTTCTGTTTCTTGGAGATCGTTTATTTTCGATATCATTCTCGTAAGTTCAAGAAAAGTAGAGGCCTGTTGATTAAATTCTGCAGCTTGGTCGAGCAATTTCTTAACGTTCTTCAACCTTTGATTTGAGTTTTCGAACTTGGAAATTTTTGTCAAATAATTGCTTTCATTCACAAATCCTTTCAATATTTGCGCAGGTTTAAGGAAATATTTTAACTCGTCGTATTTTTGGAGAAGTCTGATCATTTCGGCAACGTAACTTGGAAGCATGTTTTTTTCAACCAATTCCTTTGCTGATTGAAAAAGCGTGATTGATTCTTTCCTATCTGGAGACTTTGCATTCATGACAATTTTATGGAATATTTTGAATTTATCAAAAGCTGCTGAAGATTCTGAATGTTTTGCTGGCTCGCTCATTGATTTGTTTGTCAATTCAACAAAAGGCGTGAAGAAGAACTCTGTAAAGTGATAATCGTTATTTGGGTTTTGAATTACAGAAAGGGCACTGAGAATAGCACGAACTTCAGGGCGTTTGTAAAAACCTCTGCCTTTAACAACGTACAATGGAATACCATATTTACTGAAAACTTCTCTGTATACATCTTCAATGTTTTGTAATTTGTAGCTTAATATGACTATGTCCTTGTAATCGACCTGCCTTGTTATGTACTGACCAGAATCTTTATCGAAAAATGTCAACTCTTTTCCAACAAGGTTCTTAATGCTTAAAGCAACTAACGATGCTTCATCTTCTACATCTATCTTTTCACCCTCAGCGCTAATGTGTAGGTAATGAATCCTTTCATTGCACTTTTCTTTAATAAAATCGAGCTTTGGAATGCTCTCTCCAATTATACCTTTATTATTAGCTTCCGACGTATCCTCTTTCAAAAACCAGAGTTTTTCGTACAGTTCGGGATAGCATAGTTTGAAAACTTCATGCGTGTAAATAACGTTTTCTTTGTTCGAAATATTATTCTTCGAAGATTCGCTTACCGAGTAATTCTCGTAAAGAACATTATTGAAAATTGAATCTTTGGATATTTTATTGAAGTAATTAACTAACTTAGCGTGAGACCTGTAATTAGTTTGCAGTGACAGTATTTTATACCTCTCGGGAGTCGCTTTTTGATTTTTTTCAAAATCATTCATTGTTTTCACAAATACAGAAACATCTGCACCTCTGAATCTGTAAATCGACTGTTTTCTATCGCCAACGTAGAACACGTAGTTATCCTTTGTATGAATTAATTCGAATATAGTGCGTTGCAACTCGTTTGTATCTTGGAACTCGTCAACTATGATATATTTGAATCTTTCTTGGTAATGCTTTCTGATATTATCATTTTGAAGCACCGCAATCGTTTTTTCAAGCACACCTTTAAAGTCATATTCGAAGTTATCTACAGTTTCGGATTCGTATAGTTCAGAAGCTATCAGGCTCAAAAGTCTTAATACTTGCAAAGATGAACCTGCCTTTTCCAAAACATTTAGAAGTAACTCATTCACCCTTGATTGGCTCAGTTCTAATCTCCAGTTTCTCACAATTTCTTCTACAAACTTTCCCACCTTTTCAATGTTTCCAACGCTCTCAAATAAATGAAGGATACTTTCTTTATTTTTCTTTAATTCTTCGATATATTTTTCTATTTTTTCTCTTCTCTCTGAAACTAGCGTAAAAGAAAGTGTTACGTCCATATCCTCGTACACTTTAAATGCAATTTCGATAGCTTGTCTTGAGGCATTCTCCAATATTTTCATTTGTTTCAATTCGTTTATAATCTTAAAATTTGGATCAACGCCCACTTGGATATTTTGCTCAACTAATACTCGTCTACAGAAACTGTCGATCGTCGATATGAGCGCACGTGACATGTTTGAATAAACACGTCTCCAGTAATGGTACTCTCTTTGTGATGGAGAAAAGGTGTTAAACTTTTTAGCAACGCTTTCCATTATCCTTTCTTTCATCTCGTTTGCGGCTTTATTTGTAAAAGTCACCGCCAGTATTTTGTCAACAATCTCAGGATCATTATATTTTTCATAGTATTCAAGGATACCGATATAGTAGCTCGTAAGTGTATATGTTTTTCCTGTCCCTGCTGAGGCGGATATAAAATAGTTACAATTTGGATTTTCCCGAACTGTCTCAGCAACAGATTTTTCCACAATTCCACCTCACCTTGACTCATCCTAAATAAATCACTCTGGAATGTTCCTCACCAACAGTGGAAAATTTTCAACGTATATTTCGTAGATTGCCTCAGGTCCCAAGTCATCAAAGGCTAGCACACTCCAGCGTGAGATTTTTTCACCAAGATAAGCTGCGCAACCACTTGGAGTAACGAAATACACCATCTTGTATTTATTCATCACTCTCAATCCTTCTTGCGTTCTTTCACCTTTGCCTACTGTAGCAATGACTCCATGACTTCCAAGGAATTCAAGAAACCTGTCCATTCTCTTTGATGTCGTAGGACCTATTACTATTCTATCACCAACAAACGTGGGACCTGCGTAAAATACAATTTCACCACTTAAATTAATAGGTAAGGAACGATCCTGAACTTCCAATTCCACTAATCTTTTTTGCGCTGCATCACGCATGACAATCATTTTACCTGTGTAGTATATAACATCCCCTTTTTTAACATTTTTAATATTAACCATAATTAATCACCACTCTTGTGGTTCTTAATAAATAGCAGTCAACAGATAGTGCAACAGGTAATGTGGCAATGTGCGTTGGAAAAGCGTACACTTTTACATCATACACGCTATCACCAAATCCAATGGCCTGCACCCCAAATTCTAGTTTGGAGAACTCATTATATAAACGTTTCTCAACTTCTTCATATCTGATAAGATGTTTCATATACATTTGTGCATCGTACTCAAATAATGCAATTTTTGATAAAAGGAGTGCTTTATCTGAAGTTCCACCAATACCTATTCCAACTCTTATCGGTGGACATGCATTAGGTCCATTTTGATGGATATATTCAACAAGTGACTGAATTATAAACTCGTAACTTTCCGTTGGTTGAAACATGTAAAGTTGCGATAAATTTTCACTACCTCCACCTTTCACCATTATCCAGATATCTACGATTGGTTTTTCTACTTCAAATACATGCACGATACAAGGAGTGTTTGTCGTTGTGTTCTTTCTTGCAAATAGTGGATCCCCAACTATGCTCTTTCTAAAACCGTGTTTTGTGTACACTTCATTTACGGACTTTTCAAGAGTTCTTTCAATTGGTTCATCCAGCACTACACTAAAACCTTTCCATACGAAAAACTCAACGATACCTGTGTCTTGACAAAGTGGCAGTTGCTTATTATACGCGATATTGAAGTTCTCAAGAATTTCCCTTTTGAATGGTCCGTCGTAGCTATCAAATAATGCTTTAACGCTTGACTTCACTTTAGTATTCAGTTCCAGAAGTTTCTCTGAAACAAAGTTTAAAACTAGCTCAGAAGAAACATGCATACTTAATCTCTCCTTAATTTTCAAAAATAAATATCACTGTTAATTGCTAATGCTCACCATCAATACCTACTGGTGCGATTATTTCTTCGGATATGGTAACGTTTTTTATCCATTTTTTTGAGTTGATCCTAACGTATGCGATAATTGCTTTCACTATTTCATCGCTTAGAGTTAGTAAATAGACGATTGGTAAAGGTTGTTTCCAAATGAATGCACCAAGAAATGCCAATGGCACACCAAGACACCATAGAGTGAGTGTTTCAAGGAGAAACGCAAATTTTGCATCTCCCCCAGATCTTAATACACCAACAATTGCGGCACCGTTGAAAGCTTTGATGGGAGCACCAATAGCCATTACCCACATCGTTGAAGTAAGTAACAATTTGGTTGATTCTTCAACCTCAAATGTTGGAGAAATGAGGTAGTAAATAATTACAACTACAATTGATGAGATGAAGCCTATTGCGGCATTCCAAAATAGCACTTTCTTGCCAAAATTCAAAGCCTTCTCATACTCCATCTGGCCGATGAACTTACCAACGAAAACAGATGCCGCAACGACTACGCCAAGTGTAAATGTCCAAACATAATTTTCAAATGAGGATAATATACTTCTCGCAGCATACGCTTGTGTACCCATTCTTCCAAAGATGACCCCATAAGCTGTCATGCCAAGTGACCAAAATATTTCATTTAACGTCGTTGGGGTTGCAATTTCTAAGAATTTTTTTAGATACTGTGCCGTAATATCCTTGAAGGAAAACGTGAATGGCAATTTTGAGACTGCAGCCTTTAGGATCTGATAAAGTGGAATAAAAAATCTTGAAAGCGTTAGAGTAAGTGCAATGCCCGTTAGTCCAAGCTTCGGGAAACCAAGCACACCTTTAAGTAAGACGAAAGCAAAGATAGTTTGAAATAGCGTACCGTAAAGGTAAGACATCATGGGGATTGTAGCTTTTTCAATTGCCCTTAAAAACGTCCTAAATGACATTTCCAGGGCAAGTCCAAAGTAAGAAATTGAAATTATCCTCAGGTAAAGTACACCGTTTTCAATTACTTTGACATCACTTGAAAATATCTTAATAAAAACTTTGGGGAAGAAAAACGTAAAAACAAAAAAGGCAATGGAAATTAGTAGTGAAAATCCGATCATTAAACTAGTAGTTTTACGAATTCCTTCCATATCTTTTTTTCCCCAATATTGAGCAATAAAAATCGCTCCGCCTGTGTTAAGACCAAAGAGAAAAAGCATAACCAAAAACAGTCCCTGATTAGCTACTCCGTTTATGGCTACTGCCACTTCACCTAACTGAGATAAGAAAACGGTAATAACGAACGTCCCTGTGTTGGCTATAATATTTTCCAAAGAAACAGGCAACGCTATTTTTAGTATGTCTCTCAGCAAAATAGTCACCTCGCCAATGTTAAATAATAATGTTATATAATACCGATTTAAATTTTACCACATCTGTTGTATAATTAAAAGTAAAGGTTAAATACACTTGAAGTTTAAGGAGGTAACAAAGATGATAAAATACGAATTAAGTAGTTATAGATGGGCACTTGTAACTGGCGCTTCTTCTGGTATTGGAAAAGAGTTCGCACTTCAACTTGCATCGAAAGGTTTAGATGTTGTAATTGTAGGAAGAAACGGAGAAGCCTTAACAAAGGTAGCTGATGAAATTCACAAAATTTCAAGTTCAAGTGTTGTTATAATCCAGGCAGATTTAACAAAAGAGTTTGACCATGTGCTTGAAAATCTTTCTCACTTTAAAATCGACTTACTTGTTAACAACGCTGGTCTTGGTTTGTATGGCGATTTTCTTGACCATGGCTGGCAAGAATACGAAAATATCATAGATTTGAACATAAAAGTCCTTACGAAACTTTCTCATCACTATGCAAAAAAATTTGCTGAACAAAAATCCGGAGGGATAATAAACATCGCTTCCGTTGCTGGATTTATGCCGATACCTCACTTTTCAGTTTATGGTGCAACAAAAGCTTACGTGTACAACTTCTCGATGAGTTTGTGGGCGGAGTTAAGAAATAAAGGTGTCCATGTTTTGTGCGTTGCACCTGGAAAAACGGAAACGAGGTTTTTTGAAAGGGCGCGAATGAACCCAGGTAAGGGCTTAATGAAACCAAATGAAGTTGTAGAAGGTTCTTTGAAAGCTTTTGAAAAAGGTAGCCCATTGTATATTCCAGGCTTCGGAAATAAATTGACTTACCATCTTGTCAGAAGGATTTTTACCGATAAATTTCTCTCAAAAACACTAGTAAGATACTTTTAACAGCCAAAAAGGTGAAGATTATGATCGTATCTAATCAAGACATTAAAACGATTTATTTCTGCCCAAAAAAGGCGAAACTAGACATACAAGGTGAAAATAGAAGCCTATCAGATTTTCTATTCACAACGGAAGCTTTTGGATGTTACCTCGGTATAAAAATAGATGAGGTATTTTCAAGTGATCCATTTGTAGTAAAGATTTACAAAACAGGAAGGAAAATCTCTGAATACCACATGCTTGAAGGAGCGTTAATAGGTTACGTGCTGGAAAGTAATGGCGTACAAGTAAAGGATATCGTCTTTGAAAGTCCGCACTACAGCGTTTCTGTGAATTGGAGACCATACGTAACTAAAATGTTGTCACTTATATCTTATTTCTGTGAAGAAAGTGAATTTAAGATATCCAAAACCCATCTTTGCAGGTTTTGCAAGTACTCAGATCATTGTTTTCATGGAAGTGTAAATATCGACAGTTTCGCTTTTTTACATGGCGTAAAAGGAAGAACACTCGAGAAGTTGACAAACATGGGTATTACGTCATTAAAAGAACTTATTGCAAGAGTTTCGGAAATAAAAAAAGAATTTGGTGAAGAAAAGGCAATGAGAATGATATACCACGCTCAAAGTATCATTGAAAATAGGCCCATCGTTTTCAAAGCTTATGAAAAATTACACGATGGAATATACTTAGATATTGAAAGCTACACACCTTTTGACTTTGATTACCTATTCGGGATACTTGAGAACGAGAGGTATATCCCATTTTTAGCTAACAATCCCACTAAAGAAAAGTATATATTTGAGAATGTTGTAAAGTACCTTGAAAAACGTCAGAAACTAATTTACCATTTTCACAATTACGAAATCAATCGCTTCAAAAAGCTCTCAAGAAAATACAACATACCAGTTTCAAAGGATTTACTTTCGAGGTTTGTTGATGTGTATAAAATTTACTCAAACCATATTGCTTTACCTATACCTTCGTACTCGCTCAAAAGCATAGCCAGATTCTTTGGATTCAACTGGCGAACAGCTTTAAATGGACTTGCGGTTATCAACTACTACAGAGAATACCTTGCAACAAAAAATAAGGCTGTCTTGAAGGAAATATTAATATACAACGAGGACGATGTGCGTGCAACAGCACATATAGTTAACAAGCTAAATGAACTCAATAATAATTGATGTCATTTAATGAAACAAAAATCGGTGCAAAGTCGCACCGATTTTTGTTTATTCATAAATGCCGAATTACTTCATCTATGGATTCCACGACAGGGCTATGACCGATACCTCTTAACACAACCAACTTGCCATTTGGAAATGCTGAGGCAGTAAGTTCCATCTGTTCAAGAGTCAGAATTACGTCTTTATCACCATAAATAACTGTGACTGGTACTTTTACGTTTTTCACTTGTTCAATAAAATTGTATGACGATAATGCCTTTGCATTCCCTTCAAATGCTTTTTTAGCCATTCTAAGGGCATCACCCGTGATTTTGTTAAAAAACCTCTCATTATCATACGTAGGCGCATTGAACATTAATGCCCTTTTGATCATGTCGGGATTGTAGCGATACAGTCTTAATATTTTATAACCTTCATCGGGCATGTACATACCGTTAACTGGTGCTGGACTAACTAAGATAATTTTTTCTATATTCTCTTGATTATTTATAGCGAAAGCCATTGCAACTGCTCCACCAAGTGAATGACCGAGCAAAAGAAAACTTTTTATATTTATTTTCTCAACAAATGCCTCAACTGCTTTTGCGTAATTTTCTATGGTAACTTCCGCGTTGAGTTCGTCAGAAAAACCAAAGTTAGGTAAATCAAGGGCATAGGCCGTAAATTCTGGCGGCAATTTTTCTAAAAATGGCTCGAAAAAGCGTGATGAAACAAAGTTACCGTGTATGAGCAGCACATTTTTGTTTCCATTACCTTTTTTTATATAGTGAATTCTACCCATCTTTGTTTCAACAAATTCTCCAAACGGGTGTCTTGAACGTTTAAGAAAAGCCACTACCCTATTCAGGTACACAACTTTTAATCTCTGTAAGTAATAACTTGCACCAAGTGGCATGAATAAGACTACGAAAATAAGAATCGAGCCAAAAATAATCGACATAGAAACGTGTGTTCGACTAAATAAGAAAGGTAATGCGATGTATATAACAGAGCCATAGTAAGGTCCGTCAAGCGAAGCCATACCACCAATCACAGAAATTGCAAGTAAATCCAGTGATTTCGCAATTCCAAAATCGCTCGGCGCTATGTAACCAATAACATGAGCGTAAAGAGCACCCGCTATGCCTGCGAACATAGATCCTACGGCGAAAGCAAAAATTTTGTACCTTGCTACATTTATACCTACAACAGACGCTGCAACCTCATTTTCTCTAACCGCCATCCATGCCATGCCTGTCTTCGATTTTATGAACCTTTCTGAGACGATGTATGTTACAAAAGCAAAGGAAAGCACAAGAAGGTATTTCTCAATATCAGAATTCAACAAATATGGGAATGGTATACCTCTTATACCAGCGTGTCCACCAGTTACATTTTCAAGAGTACTAAATAACTGTTCTACAGCAACAACAAAACCCATCGTTGCAATGGCAAGGTAAAAACCAGAAAGCCTAAGTGCCGGAAATCCGATAAGTAAGCCCAAGATAAACGCAGCAATCCCGCCTATCATAATTCCAAACACTATCGGTATATTATAGTGCATTACCAATAACGTAGAGACATACGCACCAATACTCATAAAGGCGGCATGACCAATAGAAATCTGACCAGAATAACCCATAATAATATTCAATCCCAAGGAGGCTATAGCGTATATACCTACAAGGCTTAAGATCGTAATGATAAAAGAACTTTTCAAAAGTAAGAATGGTATGAATGCGAGTATGATCCAGATCATTATACTCTCCTCCTTACGTTCTTTCCGAAAAGTCCCCTTGGGAAGAACACGAGCACTATGATTATAATAGCGAGTGAGACAGTTGCTTTAAAGCCCTCTGAAATATAGTTACCTACTATTTTTTCAATAACACCAAGTATTAAACCTCCAAAAACTGCACCAGTGAATGTTTCGAATCCACCGAGAACAGCCGCTGTGAAACCTTGAATTTGGTGATATGTCAACATTGTAGGTGAAACAAACACCTTTGGTGCTGCTATTACACCCACAAGGGCTGCCATCGAAACACCAAATGCCCAAGAAAAACCCAGTATCTTCCCTACATTTATACCCATAAAACCTGCAACTTCCTCATTTTCTGAAACAGCACGGACCGCTATGCCAAATTTAGTAAACTTTGTGAAAAGCATGATGGCAAAAGAAATCATTATCAAAATGCTGAAAACCAATAAATCTTGGCGACGAAATACAACTATTCCAAAATCTCCTTTAATAACATATGGTGTACCTGTTACGAGTTCAGGGAACGCTTTGTACTCTGTTCCCCATATCTGCACTGCTAAACCTTCAAGTATCATCAAAAGTCCAAATGTGACAATTAGCATAGAACCATGTGAAAGGTGCCTTATCGGTCTTAAACTGTATCTTTCAACGAATAGTCCCATAAGCGCGGCAAGAATTATTCCAATCACTATTGAAACGTAAACATTAAGACCTAAAGTGCTTGTAAACCACCAAATGACATAGGTTACAAACATTCCCATATTTCCATAGGCAAAGTTCATAACTCCACTAACTTTGTACATCATCACCAGTCCAATAGCTACAAGCGAATACATAGCACCTGTTGAAAGACCAAGTACTATCTGATTAACCATTTCTTTGCACCCCCAAGATACTTTTCACGAACCATATTGTTACCAAGTAGCACTTTAGCTTCACCCTCCAATGCTACCCGCCCGTTTTCAAGTACATATCCGTACTGAGCTATATTCAGCGCAACGGAAGTATTTTGCTCAACTAAGATAACTGTGATACCTTTAGAATTGATTATTTTAATTATCTCAGCAATTTTTTCTATTATTATCGGAGCAAGACCAAGTGAAGGTTCATCGAGTAATAGATACTTTGGATTAGACAGCAACGACCTTGCTATAGCAAGCATCTGCTGCTCACCACCAGAAAGTGTTCCGGCGACTTGGTTAAGTCTCTCTCTCAAAAATGGGAACATAGAAAAAATAAATTCAAAGTCAGGTCTTTTATTCAAGTATGCCCCGACAAGAAGATTTTCTTTAACAGTAAGCGAATTAAAAATTCCACGACCTTCCGGGCAAAGAACTATACCTTTTCTAACACGCTCATGAACCGGTAAATGATTAATTATTTCATTATCTAGCAGTATAGTACCAGATGAGCTTACACTACCCGCTATAGCCTTGAGCGTAGAAGTTTTTCCTGCACCATTCGCGCCAACAATTGCCGTGATACTTCCCGCTTTAAATCTCATGGTAATACCCTTAACAGCATGAACTGGTCCATAAAAAACACTTAAATTTTTTACTTCTAAATCAAGAAACTTAGCTGATTCATTCATTAGTACTCACCTCGTTTGTACTTCCACTGCCAAGGTATGCTTTTATTACTTCTTCATTGTTGATTATTTCTTCTGGTTTACCTTCGGCAATTTTCTTACCAAAATTCAACACAGTGATATTATCTGATATATCCATAACCATTCGCATATCATGTTCTATCAAAAGTACAGTGACTCCAGAATTTTTAACACGAATAATCTTTTCTTTGAAAATATCTGATTCCTTCTCGGTAAGCCCCGCTGCAGGCTCGTCAAGAAGGAGTATTTTTGGCTCGCTCATCAATGCTCTTCCAACATCTATTAATTTTTGGTATCCGTATGGAAGGGTCCCTGCATAGACACCAAGTATACTTTTAATACCTAAAACATCCGCTACATCTATCGCCTTTAACAAAGCTTTTTTCTCATAGCAGTTGAACTTACTTGTTAAAATAAGTTCATCGAAGTGTGAATAATTAAGGTGAGAATGATAACCAAGTACAAGATTTTGAAGAACAGTTAAGTATTTGTAAATAATAACATTCTGAAAACTTCTACCTAGTCCGAATTTTACACGCTTGTGTACTGGTACCTCAGTGATATCCTTACCATCTAGTATTATGCTTCCTTCATGCTTTACAAGTCCAGAAATGGCGTTAAAAACGGTTGTCTTTCCTGCTCCGTTTGGACCTATTAGAGAATGTATAGTACCTCGCTCAACCACCATATCAAGTTTATCAACCGCGATAATTCCCGAAAATCGAACGGTGATATTTTCAAGTCTTAGCATTAAATCACCCCCCTTATTAATAAATGACGAAATAGAGATAACGGTTGACGGTCTGACCGTCAACCGTTTGAATGATTTTTCTGACTATGGTCTTATTAAATCCGTAAGTGGTACGAACTGTTTATTCTTTACAACCATAAAGTACATAGAAGATTTACCACGTCTAAGATTTGAACCCCAGGTAATATCTTTTGCAAGTATTCCATTCCAATTCTTAAAACTTTCAAGTGCTTTAACAAGCTTTTCCCTCGTAAGATCCTTACCAGCTCTGACAAGACCTTCTGTAAAAACTTCAGCGGCTATGAAACCTGCAACAGCGTATGATGATGGAATTTCTTTCGGATATGTTTGTTGGAATATGGAAATTGCTCTTTGATAATCTCTGACAAAATCAGGCCTGTCTGGGGTTGCAAGTGGAACCCAACCTGTAAAAATGACTCCTTCCGAGTACTTTCCGGCAAGGTTTATAAATGATGGGTCTGCGTTCGGGTAAATTGTTATAATCTTGCTATTCAAACCATAATCCCTTATTGTTTTTATCCATCTGATTGTATCTGTTATAAGTCCATAGATGACGATAACATCAGGATTCTTTTCAACAAGCTTGACAACTTGCCCACTGTAGTCTGTATCAGCTGGATTGTAAGAAATTTCAGCACTTGGTGACATTTCGTAATCTTTCAATTTTTCTTTGAATGCTGTGTATCCTTCCAAACCGATATCATTGTTCATGTAGACAATTGCCGGAGATTTGAATTTAGCTATTTCGCCAACATACTTTGCAATCAACGCACCTTCAAGCGTATAATCTGGTTGAACTCCAAATATGTATCTTTTTGGAGGAATAACAAGTTTAGATGTCCCTGCACCTTGATAAACAAAGGGCACTTTGTTCTGTTCAAGGTAATCCATAACAGCTAAACATCCGTATGTACCAAGTCCTCCAACTATAGCGAAAACCTTGTCTTGCTCAACAAGTCTCTTAACTTCAACCACAGTCTTGGCGGGGTTAAGTTGATCATCAGCGACTAAAAGTTCGATTCTCCTTCCGTAAATTCCACCACGGCTATTAATCCAATTAAAGTAAGCTTTCATACCTTTTGTCATTTCTTGACCGATAATTGCGTAAGGTCCTGAAAGAGCTTGGAAGGTACCGATAACCACCTTGTCGCTATATACGCCAACCTCCGCGAAAACGCTTACAAGTAATCCCATAAAAATCACAATACTAACAAACCTTCTCATACAAACACCTCCTTGTAAAGTGATTTTGCAAAAAGATTAACTTAATAATTACAGCAATCCAATTTTTTTGGCTTCTCTTCTTAAATCTTCTCTAAAATCGGGATGTGCTATTGATATTAGTGCCTCGGCTCGTTTTCTTGTTGGGAGACCTCTTAACCTCACTGAACCCCATTCTGTAACGATGTAATCAAGTTCTTGCCTTGGTACAGTTATAGGGGAACCTTGCGGTAAAATGGGAACTATCGTTGAAACAGTACCTTCCTTTGCCGTAGAGCGTATTGCAATGATGCCTTTTCCTCCTTTACTTTTTACTGCGCCCCTATGTGTGTCGAGCTGTCCACCCGTACCACTATAGTGTGTTAAACCCAATGCTTCAGAACAAACATTTCCAGTTAAATCGACCATAAGCGCTGTGTTAATACTTACCATCTTTTCATTCTGGGCAATTACGTATGGATCGTTCACATATTTACCTCGCAGAAATAGCACGGCTGGATTGTCATCAAGAAATCTATACATACGATCTGAACCATACGCAAATGCACACACAAATTTTCCATTCCACAGAGTCTTCCTCTTATTCGTAATTGCACCGGCTTCGAACAAATCAATCATGCTTACAGTAAACATCTCCGTATGTACACCTAAATCTTTCTTCTCCTTCAAAAATTTTGCAACTGCGTTCGGTATGCCACCGATGCCTAATTGTATCGTCGAACCATCTTCTATCAATTCAACAATGTTTTCCGCAATTTTCTTCTCTAAATCGTTTGGTTCAAGTAATTCGGCTTGTGGTAGTTCATAGTCAACTTCCAAAATATAGTCAACATCGCGGATATGAACTTGTGTGTCGCCGTGGGTTCTTGGAGCATTTGGATTAACCTCTAAAATCACTATATCTGCATGTTCAAGGATGTCTTTTTCATAAACAACGCTTGCGGATAAGGTGAAAAAACCTTTTGAATCCATTGGAGATGCAACCCCAACAAAAACATCTATTTTAGTTGTTTCAATAAGATTCACTGCAGATTGGTGGAGGTTGTTGGGAACGTAGAATGTATTTTTCGATAATTTTCTATTGTATGGTCCAAAAAACCAAGAATAGTTGTAAAACTTATCGAAATAATCCGGGTTACTACAGTACTCGTACGGTTCAGTGTTCAGACAAGTGAAGATCTCCAAGTTTTTCGCTTTAGTTCTATGTAAATTCCTTTGAAATACTTTTGGTTCCATTGGTGTCATTCCAACAACTATTGTCCAATTGTCTTGAAGAATTGATAAAACAAACTCTATATCAACAACCTTCTCTTTGTACATATTTTCAACGCTCATTTTGACACCTCCAAACCATGGCAAATGTACTTGTATAGTTGCTCTAGGAATCCCTCCAATTCTTTCCTTTCTCCCTTTAACTGACCTGTTAAGAGGAACCTTTCACCAAGGTAGTGACCCAAGCTCATCAACATTAGTACTAAATAGTTTGACTCCTCTTCAAAATCATATTTCCCTTTAAGCGATAGTTTTTCATTTTCAAATGCAGTTCGTATAGCTTTTATGTACGGTTTATAAATGGAAGTGTAATATTCCTTTGCAATTTCTCTATCTATTGACTGACTTTCCCTAACTATCTTGTACATATTCGAATGTACCCTGAAAAACTGGACAAAAGCGTAAAGACCAGCAATTTCTTGAGCAAGCCTGTGATACGTTCCATTTCTTTCTACAGCACGTTTTACATTGTACCTTAGTCCCTTGTTAATCCATCGTACGAGCTCGCGCAATAAATCTATTTTGTTAGCAAAATAGAGATAGAAAGTTCCAACGGCTATACCTGATGCCTTTGCTATATCATATACCTGTGTTTTTTCGTAACCATACCTCCCAAATAGACTCTCCGCGTTTGAAAGAATCCGCTCCCTACGCTCGTCGAGTTCGATAATGTGTTTCTTTGGTTCAAAATCAAAAACTGCTTCCGGTAAGTTTTCTGGGCAATCTGAAACAATACCGTCAACAACCAAATCAACAAAATGTTTGTCGTTAATTTTCACTTCAACCAGATCGGAAAATCCAACAACAAATTTCAAAGGTGACCAAAAGTAAAAGTGTCCAATCTCAGACAATCCAAATCCCTCTGACAAATTCATAAGAATACCCTCGTATTCATTCCGTATCCATTCAAAAGCATACTCATTCAAATGCACTACTTTAAATAATTTTCTATGTTTTTTTGCATATTTTAGATAGTTCAAACCACACTCTCTTAAGGTTTTCCCAGAAATACTTTTTGATAAATCGTCGAAAAACTCTTCTATTATCTCTCTGAACAACTCATCCTTGTTTATGTAATATTGATAGAATGCACCTGTACTAAGTTTTGAAAGCTTAGTAATCTGCGAAACAGACACATCAGAATAATTAACTTTACTAAATAGTTCAATAGCAGCTGATTTTAGTTTACTTTTTGACTCTATACCATCTATTCTTTGTGGAACGCGTTTTTGATTTTTCTTACTTGACATAAGCACACACCCTATTATCCTTATTAATTTATTGCTTACTAAAGTATAAAAGCTGTTGCGACTTGCTGAAATCCAACACCAGAAGTTAAGAATATAACTATTTTTCCATCCATATTTTCAAGTTTTCCTTCGTCAAATGCATCATCGTAAGCCATATATACACAGGCCGAGCCTGTATATCCATATTTATGCATGATGAGGTGTGTTTTGTCCATTGGTAATTGTAAAGTCTCCATAACTTTCTCTATAGTTTTCTTCCTAACTTGGGTGAAGAATATCATTCCAATTTCATCTTTTGAGATATTGTACTTTTCTAGTAACTTGTTTATAAGCATCGGCCAGCCTTCTTCGTTAACAGTTGAAGGATAAGCTGCCCTCAAATCCAGTTTATGCAATCCTTTTTCAAAACCTTGCAAATTCATAGTACCTGCACCCATGTAAATACCCCAGTTTTGCCACCAACTTCCATCGGCACGTGCTACATTTCCGACATATCCAGGTTCATCTGATGCGGTCAGGATAAGAGCCCCAGCACCATCGCTGAAAAGTGCTTCCCAGGAATATTTCCAACTTAAAAATTTTGTCATCGCGTACGTGCCAATCACAAGAACATTTTTATAATCCCCCATTGCTATATATCTTGCTGCTATATCGAGCATGAGTGCACCGTTTGCACAGGATGCGTTAACATTAAATGAAAGTGGTTCTGCTTTGTGAGCACCAATCAAATACTGAACTCTTGGAGCATCTGGCGGCGAAACTGATTCAGGAGTATCTGTACCAACTATAATCAAATCGATCTGTTCAGGCTTCATTCCAATCCTTTCAAGAGCTTTTTTCGCAGCTTCCGCTGCCATGTATGTTGGAGTCTCCCAATCTTCAGAAAGATGTCTGTGATTAATGCCAATAACATCAGTAAAATAAGGATCGATAGTAAACATAGTGATCTTTTCAAACTCTTTGTTTGTCATAACTTTTTGAGGTACATAAATGCCAGAAGAAATGATCTTTGCGTACTTCATAATCTTTCCTCCTTGTTCTTTTTAAAGTGTATTAAAATATAAAATATGAATCACCTTTAACAATTCATATGAATCATATTTCAGATTATAGCACAAACCTAGCTGCGAACATCATTCTGAAAATGGCAATGAATTAAATTTATCCAGCTTTATACTCGATTATACGACGTGAGGTATTGTTTTATTGAGAATATCTTTATTTATCAAACAAAAAAACCCTGCGCCATCACGCAGGGCACTTATGAAGAGTGGTCAAGATTTCTTATTTTAAATACCTAGGTAATTTTTAATATTACTTTCCGCGTTTATTAGTGGCACGACATTTCTATTTTTGCTTGTCATAATTATCACGATTCCTGGGCCATGACCTGTCTTAAAACAATTCGAATGGACAACAACACCTATTGATATTGCACCGCCTTTGTAACCACCAGCACCGTATCCGTTGTAATGATCCGCTATTGCCACAAGATCACCAATCCTTACTTTATCAAGCCCTAAACGTTTTACTTCTTCTTTATCCAACGTGTTCATATCGTAATCTGTTGCGGCCGGATTTCCTGCACCTATTCCTGAACCAGTCAAGTAAGCAGGTACTATTGAAGTAACAGGAACATAGATTTTTCCATCTTTTTCCTCAATGGGGATTTTTTCAAACAAATTGGGATCTATGTTAAAAAGTTTGATATCTGGATAGTCAACTAGTTCAAGCCCTTGTCCCCAAGATTTTATTTGGATTTTATCACCAACGGCAAGTTTTTCTTTCTCGGGAAACCAAATGAGTACGTGGTCAATTCCTCCATGTTTACCAATTACATAACCTTTTATGCCTTTCCCATCCCCTGAAATTACAGTAGCTTCATTTCCAATACAAGCTAGCGCCATGCATGTTGGGTTCAAGTCTTTATTGGAATTTTTCGCACTTACATCTGGTTCGACATGGTCGCCGTGCATCTTAAAAGCGTTGTCACCAAGACCGAAATTGTACGTAATACCACCAACACCAGGAAAATAATAAGAGTTGCCTTCACCATCTACGACCGGCATTCTTACAACCGGATGTGCAACCTCCACTAAAATCGAGAGTTGAACAACTCTGTCTTTGTTTGTTCGCATAAGCATCACCCCTTTTCAGTTTTTACCATCTTTCTCGATGGATTTTATCTTGCTGAACTTCTTCTAATGAATGCGGACTTTTTTGCTCTGCCGGATATCCAAGACCTATAACGCAAAGTATTCGATACGCGCTTGGAATTTTCAATAAGTTCCTTATCTCTTCCTCGACTGAAGTTCCGTTATGGTACCTCTCATACACGTGTCCCCAACAACTGCCGAGGCCATAATTAACTGCTAACAACTGAATGTACGTTGCCACGATAGAAGCATCGGATATCCATGTGTTACTTTCTTCTTTTGCGGTAACAACAATACAAATGGGAGCTGTCCTTAGAAAACTAAATGCTCCCTCACGTGTTTTCATTATTTTTTCAATTGTCGATTTGTTCTGAACAACGATAATCTCAGTAGGTTTTAAATTTCGACCACTCGGTGCCATAAGTGAATGGTTTACGATTTTTTCAACAATATCATGAGGAACACTTTTGTTATCGAAAATTCTTATACTTCTTCTTTTTGTTATAACATCCAGAAGTTCCATAAAATCTCTCCTTTACATAGCTTCTATTTACAAGGTAATTATACCACGTCACGAAAGGTAAGCGAAGTCTCAACAAGTGGAAGCAATCTAGAAAATGGTACATTGCTGAAATGTCAAATGGTGACAACATAAAATTCTCTAAGAATTACCAAAACAAATTGCTTGAAGTTTTGGGAATGAGAAAGTAAGAAAAAATGATAAGATGAAAAAACAGGCAGAGCAAATCACCCTGCCTGTTTTTTGATGTTAATTCCATAAATTAAAACTTCTAGAATGGAATTGCGTATAGTGAATTTAATGCGTGCGGTGAGCTCCCTATTCCAAAGTAAACAAATCCATTAAAACTAGGTGAAGGTAAACCGTATAAATCCATAAGCTGAATAAAGGCGCCAATCGAAGGATAAGCTTTAACACCTCCAAAGTAAGTTTCAACAAAGAAGTGAGAATACACTCCGTGGATGTTTTCTGGATTTGCAAGGCCAAAAGTTAAACCTGAATTCCTAATCAGAAGTTGTCCACCAAATAATTCTGCAGAGTCTTTGAAGAGAGTGTAAGCAAATGACAGATCATAATAAGTTTTCTCGGGCTTTGAAATGTTGGTCTGAATAACCGCCAAAAGACTGCTATCCAAATTTAAGCCAACCAGTAGAGAACTTGCCAAATACATACTTTCCAAAGAGAATAACTTAGCGTAATCATCGTTACTTAGAATAACCCAATTCTTCATTCGAACAGGTTTCGATAAAATGTTTGTAGGTATATAAATTCCCAAACTCAACGTAGCTAGGTCGATTGATGGAACAGATACACTCCCAAGTAAGCCGAAAATACTATCGAGATTGTAATCTTTCTTAGATTTTAAATTCGTGCCTAATATCGTGTATAAGCTTGTTGCTGGTGAAATTGTGAACTCTCCCAAAATAAATCCTGCTGAGAAACTGTAATCGTTTGTTGGGTACATGTAGCTTGCAGACAATCCAAAATAATCTTTTGAGGTGAAAAATCCGAAAAATTGTCTATATCCGAGTACACTAAAATCAAGAGTGTTAGGATCTGTTTGAATCACATCAAGAATAGGTGTCAAGACAAATGCCGTATCATTTTCTACGTTTGTAAATGTAAAAATCAAATAGAACGTGTGTATAACATTATCATTTTCTAACTGTAGGTTCGTGTACATAGGTACCCATGTCACTGGTGTAAGAAACGTAGCTAGTCTGAAGAGATGTTCATTACCTTGTTTATATTGATGCTCGGTTATACTAATATTCGTAGATGGATTTTCATTTGGTAATCTTTGGAGTTCTTGTAACTGTATTTTTGTCTTGTAAATGCCATTCCCTCCTGTATTTCCATATGGTGTATAACTCACGTAATACAATTCATCTTTGTGGATCGTGAAATCAGAAAGAATCGTTTTGTCTGCGAGTTTATAGAACAGTTTATTCTCCATGTCATAGTAGTAAGGTATTATATATTCTCCCTCTACTCTGGAGAATAAAACCTTCTTATCTTGAACTTTTACATAAGGACCCTTCATATTCCTATCGTCTATTTTGGCAATTTCATTTCCATTTTTATCAAGCACGATTATTCTATTATCTAAAGTTAGAAATGCTATTGCGTCTTTAGAGACATCAAGGTTTTTCACATATCCATTGTAATCATATTCAAAATCACCGTTCAGAAGTTTGATCTTCGACGTAAGTGTTTTAGTATCGTAATAACTTACATAAACTTCTCCACTGTAAACTCCAAAAGAAGTTATATAACCTGAAGCTATTACCTTATTTTCTGTTATATTCCATAATTTGTTTTCAAATTTATCCAGAAAATTGCTTGTTTGGAGAGCGTACACTACTGTTCCATCAAATTTTACCTCGTGGCTATTCAGTGGCAATTCGTCAACCTTTTTGTATTGCACATCATCTAGAAAGATTAATCCATTTTCAAAAGTTCCAACATACGAAGTTGTAGGCCCAAAAGATTGCCTTAGAACGGCAATTTCATTTTTATGTGAATCAACGCGTATTATGAGCGAATTTCTCAAGTTAAAAACAAGTTTTCCTTGTTGGTAGTTAAGTTTAGTCAGTGACATAATCCAATCTGTATACAACTCGTCAAGTTTCTTTCCAAAGACATACTCATAAGGATCAGTGATGGTAGTTTCCGTAGCGTACGGCAACAGCATAGGAAGCACTGTTTGCGATGTTATGTTGAGGAATTTCTTTACACTGTCAAGTCCATATGTATCGACAAGATATTTGTAAAACCCTGCCGTAAAGTTATAGTACAAAGTACCACCTCGATAATCATCTTGAGGTGTAGTTTCTTTGTAGCTTAACGATGGAAAATTCGGCAAAGAATAATAATAAAGTCCTGAAGAAAAGAACGGATTGTTTAATCTACCTGATGAAAGTGAAAATGCACTTTCAGCAAAGACCGTTGTACCTTCAACAAAAGGACTTGATAGTTGTGGAAGGTATGGAACACCTACTAATATGCTAATGAACTTTCCGAGTTCATCCTGATAAGATAGATGACACATATGCGTAAATTCGTGAATTATAAGGTACGTATACCAATCTTCAAGTGGTAAATAAAATCCCATATAGCCTTCCGTAGGCCAGGTATACAATACAATAGTTTTGTGAAGCACAACTTGTGTATAACCATTACTTATAGTTCCCTTGTCTTGCAATACAATAGAGATTCTACCAGGGTCGTAACCAATTAAACTAACCACATTTTGACGAACACTTTCGAAGATATTGCCAACCCTAACGGCAACGTCAAGGTATCCCTCAGGATAAATGACATCTGCATGCTCAAAGTGAAGTACACCTGCGTATGAGAAAAATGGTAAAAACAACAGTAAAAAAATTAAGAAAGCTTCGCCTACCTTTTTCATAAAACCATCCTCCTCGAGAGTATAAAAGTACTCATCTTGCGAAACTATTGCTTTCTTTCATATTTTTGAATTAAGGTATCCAACAACTATATCGTTTAACTTGGGAAACGTTCCAAACTTGCTTATTTCATCACCAACTTTTACAAGTATCTCATCTCCGACAATCCCAATTACATCACCATTCAAAAATTTCTCACCTTTTTTTATAATTCTATGCTTTTCTTTCGCTTCGTCAATAGAGTCGGAATAAATAACCATCCTAGATTTTATAATCGCGAAATCAGTAGCATACTCTTCTAATTCAAAAATCTCATGTGATGAAATTATAACACTTCTTCCCTCATGTGCCACACTTCTTATAAGTCCCATGATTTCAAATCTGACAGTCGGGTCCAAATGTTGCATTGGTTCATCAAGTATTAATAAGTCATCTCCAGATGAGATAGCGAGAATAACAAAATAGAGCGTTTTCATACCTATTGAGTAGTTTTCAACTCTTTGCGATAAATCGAAGTTATACCGTGCGATAAGCGTATCGTAAGTTTGTTTGTCCCATTTCGGATAAAGAATAGACCAAAGCATTTCGTAGTCATTGGCGGTAAAATATCTAAAAACTTTTCTTTCCTCTGATAGTGCGGCAATATATTTCTTCGATTCTGGTATGTACAGTCTACCAAATATATCAATTTCTCCCGAGTCTTTTTGTATGGCATCGAGAATGCACCTTATCGTTGTTGTTTTCCCTGCACCGTTTGGTCCTATTAAGGCAAACGCTACCTTTTAACAGAAAATGAAGTATCGCTTAAAACTTGTTTATTAGAAAAGCGTTTGCTAAGATGTTTTACTTCTAACGCATATTCGTAATCTTTAAATTCTATGAGATCTTTACTTTCCATCATTCTTCACCACCACTTTTCTCAAATAAAATAGAACCTAAGTAAATTAGAAGTACAGAAAAGGCCAACGAAGCAATTATACTTCCTTGTTCTGATGGACTAATCTGTTTGTACGGATTACACATCTTACCAGTGTCAATGGAAGTACTACCAAACGAGGTAAATATCATATCGAATAAAAGAAACAAAAATCCAGCAGCGATACCATCTAACCCAAGCATGGAAAGTGAAATTATAGCCCCATAATAGCCTGATATGAAAATAATAACATTAAGCAGTGTTTTTAAGGCCTCGATAAGATCATCATAAAACGGTAATTCAACAAAAGAAGTCAACGATGCAAGCAAAATTAAGAATAAATACTCATACCAGTAAATTGATTCCCTTGTGAAATGGAGAAAAGTTAATAAGTCCAATCGCCTATTTCGTATATCACTCACTAATGAAAAACAGAATTATTAAAAAAACCAAAAAACATCTTTACATTGGAACTCGGGTAGAGCATTAAAACAATAAAAAGAATTATAGTCCGTGAGCGTTGTACTAGTTGCGCTTTAAGGTAATCAGTAAAATTATTCAGATGTTCTTTTACTGGAAAGTTATTCGTCACATTCATTTTTCCACACCTCCTCAACAAGTGGCAGAGTTGTATAGATATCGATACCCTTTTTCTTCAACTCACAAACCAAATTACGAACAATTGAGATTATACCTTCGCCAATTGACACACCTGCCGAAATAAAATATCCGACACCTTGCTCTGATTGAACTAGCCCTTCAGATTTTAATTTTTCGAGGGCTTTTAAAATAGTGTTCACATTAACATCAAAGATCTGCTCAAGTTCTCTAATGGTGGTAATTGCGTTCCATCTTTTAAAATACCTACCATTATTTTAGCCTTAATTTGATTTACAATCTGCAAGTAAGCGGGCATACCTATGTGTTTGTCAACCTTTTTGAAATTCTTGAAGAATTCTACATTTCCTATCTTGCCTGTCATTTTCTCACGACCTTAACACCTGAGCTGTGTATTTTTAAATCAGCACTTGAGTGATTTTCTACTGTAACAGTACCTCCCAAGACTTCCAGCTCCATGCTTAGGTCCTGATTTCCAAAATACCTTATACTACCGTTAACACCTGTTCCTGATACGGTCATTTTTTCGCAATCATGAAGATCTATATCTGATTTTATTCCAACACCGTCTATTTCCACTCTGCGTGTGTAAAAATTCCCGTAAAGCTCAATTCCAACACCGTCCAATGTCATATTAGAAGAATTAAAAGTACCTTTCAGTTCTAACCTTGTCCCATCCGCTTCTAAGTGAACTGCAGAAAAGTCACCGCTTATTTTTACAGATACTCCAGAGGCCTTCAATGTATCAAGCTTTGCACTACCAGACATTTCGATATCGACACTTGATAATTCAAGATTTTTTACAACGTCAGTCCCTATCTTAATAACGTAAGTAGAATCTTTTTTCCACCAGTAATTTTCAAAAGGTTATCGTATTTTTTCAATTCCAAAACATTAGGATACGCAACATTTCCATCCTCGATGAACTCAACTATAACTTTCCCTTTGATATCAATAGAGATAGTCTCTTTGGACTTTACCGAAGAATTCGGATAGTATTTCTGGCCTGCATAAGTGTTTTCACCACACTTTCGAATAAAACTCGTTATACTCGAAATTACTCCTTGGTCCCCTATTTTCACCTTGTATTCAAATGTCTTGATATTTGCCATCGGAATTAAAAATAAAAGAACTCCAAGAAAAATAAAAGCTGCCATTTTTCCAGAATAGTGCCTTATAATGTATGCAAAACTTACCAAAGAAAGAAAGGAAAGAACAACTTTCAACGGAACGTATGGAAGAAGTACTCCGAGAACACCAAAAGTGAGCACTAGTAAAACCATGGAAAATAGGTACCTCACTTCATGTTTCCTATCAGACACCACAAAAACCACCCCCCTCATTTCAAAATTGAATTATAGTGTTATATATTTATATAACACTAGAATTACATATCACATTTTTGGGATGGCAATACAAAAAATTTGCGGCTTTTTGAACCGCGATTTTTCTTTTTATTGAAAATGATTTTAGATCTTTTGTGCTGCTATCTTTCCTGTTAGAATAGCCATTGGTACACCGGCGGGGCTATACACCCATTGCCCAGTTTTGTAGATATCCGGTAGGTTTGTCAAAACAGAATTCATCAAACTATTCTTAAAAGGTAATTTTTGATCGAATGCCCATCCAACAATAGCGCCATCTGATGAATTTATGTATTTTTGTATTGTCAAAGGCGTGGAGGAGAATTTAAATAGTACCTTTTCTCTTAATCGCGGATAAATTGTTTGACTTAATACTTCAATAACCTCATTCGTAAGTTGTTCTTTGAATCCTTCGTACCAGCCATGTTCATAAATTTTCTTCGTGAGTTCATAGTCAAAAAAGAAATTTACGATTATTCCCGTTTTTCGATCCGGTGCAAGTTGCGGATTTCTTAGAGCAGGTATCGAGATTTCGTATGAGTTGTATTTGCAAAATCTTGATAACCATTGTTGAATTTGTTTCCTATTCATGTCAACTTTTATGTTTTCAAGCTCGGATTTGTTTATTTCACCTATACCATCCCTACTTGGCGTATAAAACAAATGTCCATGTGATATATTTTGGAAATATTCAGGAGGGTAGTCAACTGCGATATAAATTTTTACAACAGATTCAGATGGTTTAGCTTTGAGGATACGTTCTTTTTCTTTTGTAAACTCTCTATTTTCTGGGACATTGTAACTAATTTTGTATAGACTCTTCAAGTCAGATGCCCAAATGAGTTTATCGTAATAATATTTATTCTTATTTGTGTCGTAAGCGATGTGATTCTTAATGTCTAAGCTTTCTACTTTCGTATTTAATTTTATTTCTCCACCAAGTTCTTTTATTTTTTCTTCCATTTTTTTCGAAAATTCACCTATTCCATTCGCTGGATAAATATAGTCAGTATAAGCAAAAAAAGTAACCGAGGGCAAAGAATGATGGAGTTCCCTTGAAAAAATGCTGGGTTATCACATCTCTTAAAGAACGGTTACTAATTATACCTTCTATGTGCCTTTCAATAGGCATTCTGAGTCGGTTTATAGCCATCAGTACTTTAGGAAGTTTGAATAACCACGGTAAATAATTTTTTATCTTTCTTTTTATATCAACAAACAAAGGATTATCCAAAGCGTAAAGAGCAGATATAACCTTCATTACCTTACGAACATCCAACATAAATGCATCTATTTCCGTCGAATTCTCCGGGTAGATTAATTTGAGCATTTGCGCATAGTCTTCCAAATTTTCGAAACTTTCCACATGAATTATCTTGTCTTCTAAACCAACTGAGACTTTACTTTTGATAAAATCGATGTTAACACCAATTTCTCTTAGCATAGGCTTAATAATCCCAGAATCTAAGAGCGATGGTACACCTCCATCGAAGATAAATCCTGCCCTTTCAAAGGAATTTACTAATCCGCCACATTGATTGTTCTTTTCAAGCAACGTAACTTCATGCCCTTTGATTAACGCATAGACACTTGCGGTTAATCCAGATATACCTCCACCTACAATTAAAACTCTTGACAATATTATCACCTTCTAAGGCACTCATATGCTGCCATGCGACCTGTCATTATTGCTGTTGGCCCACCAGCCGGACTAAAAGACCATTGCCCGGCTTTGAAAACATTAGGTATAGAGGTTTTTACAGCGTTTTTCATATTCAACATACTCACATTTACTGGAATTTCATTTTCAAAAGACCAACCAACTATGGCTCCTTCTGAACTTTTGACTGCATTGTATATTGTCATTGGTGTTGCACTGAATTTGAAAATGATGTTCTCCTTAATACCTTTGAATAAACCTTTTGAAAGTGTATCAATAATGTAATTACTAAAAGTTTCTTTAAATTCATCATACCAACCATTATCGTAAACTTTTTTGGTAAATTCGTAGTCAAAAAGCATACTTACAATCATTCCTGTTTTTCCATCAGGAGCGGCATCTTTCTCTCTCAATACAGGTATCGATATTTCGAACGTATTGTACATACAATACTTTTCAAGCCAACTATAGATTTCATCTTTCGATAAATTCGACCAGTTTTCCAAGATGTGTTTTAATTCAGAACGATGCAGCTCACCGAGTCCATCTTTCATGGGTGTGTAAAAAATATGTCCTGTAATGTGCTTCGTAAAGTGCTCAGGAGGTATATCAAGTGCCAAGAAAAGTGAAAAGACTGATTCCGCGCCCTTAGCTTTCAATATTTTCTCTTTTTCTTTGAAAAACTTACTTTCAAATTGTTCTGGAATATTTGTTGCTATTTTGTAGAACTGTTTTAAATCTGCAGCCCATATGAGTTTTTCGTAAATGTATTCGCTACCTTTTGTGTCTGTCAAGGTTTTACTACCTATATCAACGTTCACTATCTCCGTATTTAGAATTGCTTTGCCACCAAATTCCTGGATCTTCTGTGCAATTCTCTTCGTAAGGTTTCCAACACCACCTTTGGGGTAAATATAATCATTAAAAAGTGCAAAATAGCTTAACGCAAAAAATGTAGGTGTTCCTTTAAAAAAGTGTTGTGTAATAACGTCTATCAAAGACTGATTCGAAGTCAACCTCTTCATGTAAGATTCGAAGGGTTCATTCAACTTGCTCATTCTGTGCAACGTTCTAAGTAATTTAAACATCCAAACAACAAAATGTGGAAACATTTTAATTGTTCTTTTTTTACCTTTCTCAAACAGAGGATTGTCAACTCCGTAAAGAGTTTTCATATCCTCTATCATAGCTCTTATAGCCGATATTATTTTTTCAACATCCTGAGAATTTTTAGGGAAAAGTTTCTTCAAAATTTTCTCGTAATCTTCTATACTCTTTTCACCACTAATCATCAACATTTCATTTTCTATTACAATCGAAATTGGATTTGGTAAAAATTCGATATCAATGTTAAACTCTTCCACTAAAGGCTTTACAAGTCCTGAATTTACAATAGCCCTTGCTCCTCCGTCAAAGCGAAAACCTTCTCTAACGAAGGAGTTCATCAATCCACCAAAGTAATTATTTCTCTCGATTAGCAAAACATCTATCCCTTTATGAGCAAGCGTAAGTGCTGCTGTCAAACCTGATATTCCACCACCAACAACGATAACTTCAGCGTGCATATGCATCTCTCCTATCAGAAAAAGTATGAAATTTTTCAAAAGAAGCCATCATTTCAATAGTTATATCCCACAGTTTTTTAGCGGCTTCGAGATCCTTTGCTGGTGGGTTGAGTTCTTCGATTTTCGTTAGGTGAAAGAATTTATCTGTAATTCCATCTACCTCGTCAGAAACGCCCAAGTAATAAAGTGCTTCTGCTGACACTTCAGGAGTCTGAGAGATACTATCTATGAAATGCTTCTTGAACCATTTATACAAACTTCCGTTCTCCTTCCCGGTGTTAGTAATCACCATTCCCGGGTGCATAGCGTTTACTGTAACACCATAATCTTTCAGTATCTGGGAATATATATGCATTGTCAAAATCTGCGCGAGTTTTGCTGAACCGTAAGCTTTTAAACCAGTGTAACGTCTTTTTTCAAGCTGCAGGTCATCAAATCTCAACCCCCAGACAGCAAATCTGTATCCTTCTGAACTTACAAGTATTATTCTACCTTTTTTATCCTTCTTGAATTTTTCAAGAAGTTTGTAATTTATAATGAAGGGTGCAAGATAATGCACAACAAAGTTTGCCTCTAGCCCATCTTCGGTAGTTGTTCGTTTGGTCAAGTATACACCAGCGTTGTGTATTAAGACATCTATTGGCGTTGCTAGATTTGAAAGAAAGTCACTAACTTTATAAATGTCAGTAATTTTTGACAAATCAGCGATGAAAAATGTTATATCTAAACCATAATCTTTTTTTATTTCTAACTTCAAACGCTCGGACCTTTCCAAATTTCTGTTTATAGTAATTAAATTTGCCCCCATAGATGCGTATTTTTTTGCGGTGTAATAGCCTATACCAGAAGTTGCACCCGTTATAACCACGGTTTTTCCATCGCACCTCTTTATGCATTGTTTTGGAACTTCTTTCATGTTCTTTAACATTTCGAAAACATTCGACCATTTATACTTTGGCCAGTATTTTAAAATCTCCCTACCCATCAGCCAAACATCCTCTTCATAAGCTTACGATAAAGTTTGTTAAAACCAGGAATATTATCAAAGATATCCCCCCAAAGATCGTAGTAATCACGTTGAAAAGCAATTTTGCCTTCTTCATTTAAGATAAGCTTGCTTACACCATAGAGCACAGATGTTTTAGTTTTTCTGAATAATATCGTCATTTCCCACTCGACAAAGATTAAATTTCCTTCTTTTACACCGTTGACAATTTTCATCTTAAGTTCTTTCGATCTTTTAGTCAAACGCTCTACCATGGCTTTAAATTCAGTAATTCCATGAATTTCTTGAATAGAATCTCTGAAAACAATATCATCCGCATAATACGGAATTAAATGTGACCAATCAGGTTTACCTTCCGTATTGTATGTCTTGCTCCAAAGTACTATAATCTGCTCAAGATTGTGAATTTTGTATTCTCCTTGCATTATTTCACCTCTACGACTTTTTTAACGCTTCTCTCTTTTTTCTGTATTCAAGAATTGGAGCATCCCCACGAATGAGGTTTTCCCCAATATTTAATTCACTTTTCTTTGGGATTTGTGTTTCGACAACCCTCTTATCTTGATGAAGCACTTTTCTGTTGAAAGGCATCCCCATAATGGATATTAACTTATCCAGTATTTTGATCTTAGTAAATCCTACATAAAATCTTAGGTACAGCATTGTATGTTCTTCATCAATCGGAACGAAGGCGGCAGTTACTCTCAACTTATCGTCAATATGATTTTGCCACATATTCGGAAATTTAAATTCAAGGTAAACCTGACTTTTTTGATTTTCATCTATCTCTTCAGGTGTCTTTGCTCTTGTACCATCATCCATTCTATTAAAAACATAAAAATAGAACATGACATCATCTATCCATTTGATAACCGGTCCATCTACTACTGTTCGGTTTCCTCTACCAATTGTGTTGTAATGAACAAACGGAACATGCGCTGGGTCAAGCTGATTTTCTATGGCTCTTGAGTAGTGTACGTTCCACACTTCCTTGAGCTCACTAAAAGACAAGTCTGGAGTAATGTCATCAAAATATCTCGGTGTGTATGTTGGTTCATTATCACCGTACCATATCCATATGAAATCAGCAGTTTCATACGTGTGATAAGACTTTACTTTGAAATTTTCGGGGACGGGGTTATTTCTTCCATTCGCTGGAATTACCCGCACTCTACCTGTATCATCGTACTCAAAACCATGGAATGGACACATAACTCTTTCACCGTCATTCAATACCTTACCATGGGAAATTAATGCCCCACGATGACAGCAGATGTCAGATATGCAGTGAACTTTCCCCTCCATATCTCTCCAAAAAGCAAGTTTTTGTCCTAAACGTGTAACTCCTATAAGCTGGCCCTTTCTTAATTCTTTTGAGGATAGTACTATATACCATTGGTTCTTTATCATTCTGCGTACCTCCTTTGAGTTATATTTATTAGCTCTCTTTTATGTTTATAAAGAACTACTGCAAGATTACCAAAGTAGAGAATCAACAGCTCTAATCTTCCATTGAATGCTTTCCAAAGAGTGTAGACAAAAAGCACAGCAAATCCAAAAAGGACTCTAACTGCATCATCTTCTGGGGTAGTTTCTTTAATCCTCCTAAGCTTATTATAAATAGAAAATATAGTAAATACTGTGCCCAAGAGCATGGGGGCTTCCCAACGAGTTAATACCGACCAAGCTCCGAATGTTGTAGCTATTGCTTTTCCACCTTTAAATTTTAGAAATGGTGAAAAAGCATGACCCAAAATTCCAGATAGTGCCGCAGTTGCAATTATAAAAGGATTTGTTGCTATATCCTTATGCCAAACAAAAAATGCAAGGGGATATACACCTTTAAAATAATCCAGAGCTAACGAAGTAAATCCCCATTTCCAACCTTTTACACGCCACAGATTGCTTGAACCCGGATTACCGTCTCGCACATTCCTTAAATCAACAGCTGCAATTTTTGCAAGTATGTACGAATACATAACAGATCCAGATAAGAATTGAAGCGGTATAAGCAAAAATTTTACGATTTCAAATTCCAACTTTATTCCTCCCCCTTCTTCTCTTTACATAAACTAACTTATCTCAATTTTTCTACCCTTCCAAGTAACGTTTTTCAAAAAGACGGTTCTGTAGAGAGAATAAAGAAAAACAACTAAGAAAAACAAAAAATGTAGCGGGTAAAAAAGTGCATCATACCATTTGTAATCTCCCAACGACTTAGCAAGGACAAAAACATTTATTGCAAAAACTAGATACTTTAAAAAGACATACCCTATCGGGAGGTTCAGTGAAGAAAAAGAGGTGTAAAATCCAGACATCCAGATAAGTGCGATTAAAAAACTAGTAAATCCACCACTTATAGCACCGGAAGATATATTTTTGGAAAATCCGAAGAAAAGACTTTTCAAACCATTCGGATACATCCTAATTTTTATAATTTCACCACCGAGCAAATTGGTGATTCGAATACCATTTTTAGCGTATAATTTTCCCAGTTTGATATCTTCCAGAACGGAATCTTTTATTGCTTTGTGTCCGCCTGTTTTTTCATAATCCTCTCGAGAGGTAAGGATCACCGGTCCAAATGCACCCGATGGCTGCTTGTATGGAAAGCCAAACATGCTGCTTGCATAGACTATGAGCAGGTTAAAAGTTAAGTTCAGATGTTCATAAAACCTTTCAAATCTTTGGTATGGCCAAACTGAAATTAAGCCACCGTACTTTTTGTGTACTTTAATTAATTCATTGATGGCAACGTTAGACGGTTCGACGTCTGCATCAAAAAATATAAGTATATCTCCTGTTGAATGTAAATACCCATTCCAGATCGCCCAAGACTTTCCAACCCAGCCATTTGGAAGGTCATCTGTTAATTTTATCACTCTTACATCATCAAAGGAAGCTGCAATTGAATACGTTTCATCCGTTGAGTTATCATCTACGACTATAATTTCGTGAGGTTTTAATCTCTGCAAAACCAGCAATGAAAGAATTTTTTTTATATTTTCCTCTTCATTTCGCGCAGGTATAATTACTGAAATCTTTTCGTCAAAATAGTCATGATCGTATTCTTTTGAACTTCTACGTAAAAAACGACGCTTTGAAAAAACATAATAGATTAGTGAAATAATTAAAGACGAGGTTATAACGACGAAGTGTAGTATAGACTTTGCATTCATATTTTCTTCTCCTTTTAAACGCAGTAACGTTAAAAATATTATAACAAATTTGCTCAAGAATTGCAAATTGACTTATAATTATGAATGTGATAAAATTGCACTAAAAATTATTTTAAACTTAGTACACAATGAGTACTCCATTTATGACTTTGCTTAATTTTATATATTCACCTACACTTGACTTACACTTAATTTATCATCATTGGTTGGTTTATTAGCGAAAACTAAGGACATATTTAAACGTAAGGGGGAAAATTTATGGATGAGCAAAGAAAGATTGTTTTACTGCATAACTTTGGAAAACCAGATATTCTAAAAGTGATGCGAATTATCAAAGAGTCATTTCCAGGTGAAGACATCATATTTGCAAGCACAACGTCAACGAGCTTAACTTGGACAGTGAAAGATTTAATTGATGAGCTGAACAAAGAACATGAAGAATTCAAAAAGCTAAGAAATAGCAGTAAGTAAGGATAAAAATAAAAAAATAAAAGGCGGGCTTAGAAGCCCGCTTTTGTTTGATTTACTTTCCACATTAAATTGTCTCTATATCGTTTTCATCTATCTTTTTGTCTGAATAATTCACTATAACACTTCGCCTGTATGCCCCCATAACTGTTTTATCTATCTTATTAAGAAGGTTCATAAAACTGGTCTCTGATGTAAAGAAAACCACTCCCCTATATGTATGATGTTTTCTCAGGTCAAGTTTGATTGTTGATCTTGACCGCCCTTTCCCACTGTCAAAGTCGTAAATAAGCTTGACAAGTTGTTCTGAGATATGGTGGTATCCCGCTGTGTTGATTTCGTCTAATAATACCAATGAGTCTTTTCTACTTGCAAAAAGGATTTCTGCCCCTGTGCTGGTGGTGTTCATATTGGTCAGGAGTTCTGATGGATTTCCAAAGAGGGATAATCCAAACTTCGCCGTTGTCGTTTTTCCTGCCCCTGCTGTTCCTTCTAAAAATACTGCAAAGCTTTTCGCCCCTACTTTCTCCAGTGGTTTTACCAGAAGACTTGCAACTGCCCCAAGATAGCCTATCCCGAGAATGCTTCCATTGGATAATATCTTTATCACTGTCTCCTTCTCTTTTTCTTTGTCTCCAGATGCAGTATAGCTTTGTAGAGATGGATCAAAGATATATTTATTCGTGGTTTGAGGTGCTATATAGAAAAGGTTTCCATCTTTGTCTTCATACCAGCCTATTTGTTTTGCTATTTTCTCTATTTCTATGTTTGCTTTGTTTAGATATGTATATTCTTTTATATATTCGGATACGAGTGGGAGTGTGATATCTCCTACCAATACTCCGTGGCTTATGAATAGCTGTTTAATGTCCCTCTCATTTCTCTCGTATATAAATTCTTTCCCTGTTATTGTTTTTATCCTGAACCCTTCTAATTTGTCTATACTTTCTATGATTGATTTCACGATAAAGAACTCCGTTATCATCTTTCCTTTTTTGGTTTTTAGAAATCCCCCTTCCCATAGAAAATCATTGGGAACTTGGATATTTTCTACTCCAAAGACTTCCTTTATTTGTTCTTTATACTTTTCTATGAGTCGTTCTTCTACCTCTGTTCTTGCTGTCTTTATCCCACTTCTTACTATCTTACTCTTTATATCCCTCTCTAAAATGACTGATAAATTCTCCAAGCTTGCATCACTTTTGCTTGGTTGGAGTTCTAACACTCTTAGAAAGAAATTTTTGGCTATATCTACGTCTTGCATTCTTTGTGTCGCTCTGCATAGAGAGATGGTATCTTGTGCGTTTGTTATAAGGTTTTGGAGTGCGTATGATGGATTTGGTTCTTGGGTCAGGTAATCATCTATCCCTTTTCCTCTTTGCATGTCCCATCTGGCGGACAATACCTGACTTGCCCCTTTGCTATAAAGAAATCCTGTGAGTTGTATCTCTGCCTCTACTACGGCTGTGTTGGTTTGA
>JBMFNR010000005.1:0-58015 GCA_049970055.1 Fervidobacterium sp. | reverse complement strand
AGGAAGCATTTAAATATAATGGTAAAACATATGCTCTTGGTGAAAGATTGCATTTTCAGGGGATTATCGTTAATTTGGATCTTATGAAAAAATTGAATCTCCCGACGCCCCCATACACGTGGTCTGTTGACATTTTCAAGCAATACTTAAGAAGAGCAACTACTAAAGAATATTCTGGAATTAACCACCTTTGGGATTTTGATAATGTTATGGCAGCTGTACTTAACAATAACACAACTTTCTGGAGTTTTAATCCATCAAAGTGGGAATTTGATCTCGTTAATGGTGGTTGGATACAAGCAATAACGCTTCAAAAAGAATTGAAATCGATCCCTGGACTTGTTTCCGATGATCTTAAAAACGAGGAACTAAGGAACAAAGGACAACTTGATGATTATCAAAAGAAATTTGGAAAAGATGCAGACGCATTCAGAGAATCCAAAGTTTTAACTGGTTTTCACGGAACTTGGGATTGGAGCTGGGTCAGAACATTGCCATGGAACCTCGATTATTATCCATTGCCGAATGATCCAAAGATAGGCCTAAGACAGCCAATACATATAAATTACGCATTTATGACATCGACAACAAAGTATCCAAAAGAAGCTTTTACGTTCCTAAAGTTCCTTACTTACGATCCCAGAGGAGTTATAACAAGGCTGAAAATCGATGAAGCAAATGGTGAAGAAAATGGAAGATTAATTGACTGGTTCATTCCTGCAACTATGCACCCAGATGTTGTCAAGTATTTTGATGGAATGAAAATACCTGCTGGCGTTAAGTGGATGCTTAAGAATCTTGATAAAACGGTAAGAGTAGATATGTGGAAGGTTGTTCCAGGTTGGGATCAAGCAACATGGGATGTTATTTTCCCGGTTAGTGAAAAGATAAGAAAAGGTGAAGTCCAACCACAAACAATTGCAGCGGAAACTCAAGAAAAAGCCAACAAAATAATAAAGGATGCATGGTCAGACTTTTCCAAGAAACTTGCCGATGTTGAAAAGAATTTTCCAAACATAAGGAAGCAAGTTGAAAGTAAATGAAACAGTCAAAATAGAATAGATAAACATTATAAATCCGATGGCTGGTTGACATCAGCCATCGGTTTGTGAAATTACTCAAAATAACGTATAAGTAAAATTGAAGTATGGAGGTACGGAAAGTGAAGAAGATCCTGATTTGGTCAAGCGTTATTTTTGCTGTAGTGGTTTCTATATCGTTAGTGTTATTTTTTTTAGGTAGTGCTGAGTACAACAAGTATAAAACATCTTTAGAAAGGCTTTTGGTAGATCAAAAGTCTTTTACATACCTTGATATTTCGAACAGTGTCGATTTTAACGAGCTCAAGTACCACGATCTTCTTTCAAGGGCTTCTACAGAATTGATCTTGGAAACTGAAATTCCAAATGGTGAGACAAAAACCATTAGTGTGAACACCAATGGTGGTAGGTACTACGTGCTTTTATCATACAAGTTCACAAAGCCCACAACAACAAGCGGTGCACTGCAGCTAATAGTAAACAGTACGAAGGAATATCAGGCTTTTATCGACACTTTTTTGTATTACGATGTGAAAAAAATCTACGATCGCTACGGTAATGAGATCATCCCGGAGCAACATGTTTTTAATGGTGAGATAGTAACATTTTTAAAAGATGCTCAAAGAATTTCGAGTAATCCGTTGGTCATAAACTTACAACGTGGAAATAATAGTTTCAAGATGACAAATCTCAAACAAGACATATACATTTCAAAAATCTACTTTGTTAAAGTTGAGGATGTTGAAAATGTACCTAGCTATGCTGAATATATTAGATACACAAGGGATACTATGAATTATGAAAAAAATTCAAATGAGGATAGGAAAAATGGAATCGTTGTTCTTGAAGCAGAAAAACTTTTTGGAAAGTCAGATTTTCTTATTTCTGTTGGCAATCTGCAAACATCTGATGTGTCTCCCTATGAACCGCTAAAGAAAATGATGAATATTGTCGATGGTAATACTTATAAACAATCTGGACAAGAAATTCACTGGTACTTCGAAGTTAACACCTCTGGATTTTATAAAATAGCATTTCGATATCAACAATCACTAAATCGTGGTATGCCTGTCTTCAGAAGAATTTACATAGATGGTAGAGTGCCGTTTAAGGAATTTGGGAATTACAAGTTCAGTTACACCGGATACTCATGGTATGACACAACATTGTCAGACTCATCTGGTGAACCCTATTACGTTTACCTCGATAAGGGCAGACATTTATTAACACTTGAAGTTACAACAGGCGTTTTCGAAGACACAATCGTTTTCCTGAAGGATACGGTTAAGAAATTGCAAAAGATTGGCCTAGATCTCAGGAAACTTGTTGGAAACAACCTTGACCCCAATCGAACATGGGATATAGAGAAGTATATGCCTGACGCTTTAAAACAGATGAAGGAAATATCGAATGAATTAAGAGATAGATATCAGAAATTACTTGATGTTGTTGGTAAGAGTGGAATTCCTTCCATTTCAGATATGGTTGTCTCAGCTGATTTAATCGACAAGATTTTAGAGAAACCAGAAAGGTTGCCGTTCTTCATAGATGAAATCAGTGAGGGTTCGGCTTCCATCGCTCAGAGATTGTCTGAACTTTCAATGAGACTTAAAGAACAGCCCATGACTATCGATAAAATCTATTTATATAAATGGCGTTTAAGTGACTATCTAAAACCTGTTAGTTCGTTTTTAGTGGCATCTTACGAAGAGATTTACAAATTCTGGCTGTCACTTTTCAATAAGAATGAAAATTACTCGGTTTACGAAAAGGTAGATCAAGAGGCTTTAAGAGTTTGGATAAATAGACCTGTTCAATATGTTGAAACTCTTCAATACCTTGTTGATAGTGATTTTACACATAAGACAGGTATAAAAGTTATCTTGTCGCTCATGCCAAACGAACAAAAATTAATTTTGGCAAGCTCAGCTGGTAAAACACCAGATGTTGCAATGAGTATTAGCAACTGGATTCCTTTTGAACTTGCTATCAGAAATGCATTACATCCTGTATCTGAATTCAGGGATTTTTACGATTTCGTCTCCAAAAACATCAATATAGAAACACTTCTACCGATGGTCATTGACGATAAGGTGTATGGAATAACAGAAACTCAGAACTTTTACGTACTTTTCTATCGAAAAGATATATTAGCCAATCTTGATATTCCAATTCCCGATACTTGGGATGATGTTAAGAAAATTCTTCCAGAACTTCAAAGAAGAGGAATGAACTTCTTCATACCGATGTGTGAACAAGCAACAAAATACTTCAACACAACCGCTCCTTTTTTCTTCCAAAACGAAGCAAGATTGTACACAGAAGATGGTATGAAAACAGCAATAAACGAGGAAAATTCAGTCAAGGCATTCGAGCTTATGACAGAGCTTTTCTCTGTGTATGGTGTGCCAGAGCAGGTTGCTAGTTTCTATAATTCGTTTAGGTATGGAAGAATACCAATTGGCATTGGTGATTTTGGATTGTACGTAACATTGCTCAATGCTGCGGATGAGATATATGGACTCTGGGATATCGCACCTTCGCCCGGTGTTAAAACATTGGATGGTAGAGTATTAAGATACCAAGTTGCAGGTGATAGAGCTGATGTAATTTTTGCTAATTCAAAGAAGAAAAATGAAGCATGGAGTTTCTTAAAATGGTGGCTTTCAAGAGACACGCAGGTAAAGTTCTCAAGGATGCTTGTGAACAGATACGGGTCGACTTATTTGTGGAACACCGCAAATATTCAAGCATTTAATGAACTTGACTTCTTCTCAGAAAGAGAAAAGAAAGTCATATTGGAACAATGGTCTTGGATTAGAGAGGTGCAAAGGCATCCTGGTGGTTATATGACGGAAAGAGAGATAAGTAACATATGGAACAGAGTAGTAGTGGAAGGTTATCCATTGCGCGCATCTATAGATCGATCTGTTATCACAATAAATAGAGAACTTGAACGGAAGCTGACAGAGTTTGGTTACATAAAATTGGGGAAACCTGTCAAGAGTTTTAGAATGTACAAAGATATGAAGGAATTTTTAATTAAGAATCTCGGGGAAGAAGCTAATGTTTATCTCGAAAACCAGAAAACACTTTGGGGTGATTCACATGGCTACTAATCTACCAAGAAGGCGCTCAAATCACTGGCTTTTGTTATCCCCTTACCTAACGCTTTTTACTATATTCATAGTTTTACCTGTAGTTATGGCAATCTTTCTTTCATTTACTTACTTCAACGCTATTGAAAAGCCAAGATGGATTGGTGTACAAAATTATGTAACACTAATTACACGCGATGATATCTTCATGAAAAAAGTATTGCCAAATACTATTAAGTACGCTCTTATTGTTGGTGTTGGTGGTTATGTCCTTTCGTTTATACTTGCATGGTTGGTCGCACAGTTAACGAAAATACCAAGAACGATATTCGCTTTGATCTTATACTCTCCATCACTAACAGCTGGTGTTACTATGACCGTTGTTTGGAGGGTTTTATTCAACGGTGATCAGCAAGGTTATTTGAATGCGCTTCTGTTAAACCTTGGTATAATAGACAAACCTGTTCAATGGTTGCAATCGCCTCAACACCTTATGGATATAATGATATTGGTTTCTTTGTGGAGTAGTATGGGAGTAGGGTTCCTAGCTATGCTTGCTGGTATTTTGAACATAGATGAACAGCTGTACGAGGCAGCTTATATTGATGGAATTAAAAATAGATTGCAAGAGATAATCTACATAACTATACCGGCTATGAAACCGCAGATGTTATTCGGCGCTGTCATGTCTATCGTTAATACTTTCACATCAGCTGGTATAGGTGTTGCACTTTCAGGCTCTAATCCAACACCACAATACGCTGGGCAATTAATTGTTAATCACATCGAGGATTACGGATTTTTGCGCTACGAGATGGGATATGCAGCAGCACTTTCCGTTGTTTTACTGATCATAATTTGGTTTTTCTCACGTATTGCATGGCGATTGTTTGGTGAAAGGTGAGGTGTAAATATGGCAAGATTCACAACGCGAACAAACCCAAGGTATTTTCATAAAAGTCAAATAAAATTTTATTTGATCCTTACACCAATTGCTGTTTTTATGATGCTTCCTATAATATTTATTTTCTCGCAAGCATTTAAACCATTGGATGAGCTATTTTTATACCCACCAAGGTTTATTGTAAAAAGGCCTACACTATCTAACTTTTACGAATTATTTGCACTGACAAGAGGTTCGAATATACCGGTTAGTAGGTACCTTGTCAATAGTATATTGACCGCTTTCTTTACTGTTTTATTCACAATAATCATTTCCGTATTTGCGGGGTACACACTTTCAAAGAAACAATTCAAAGCAAAGAACTTGATATTTACCATAAACAATCTTGCACTGATGTTTGTTCCCATTGCAGTTATAATACCAAGATATTACGTTGTTCAATCTCTTGGGCTGATAGATACCTTTATAATTAACATACTATCTCTATTAGCAATGCCTATTGGCGTGTTTCTTGTAAAGCAATTCATAGACCAAATACCTGACGCTTTGATAGACGCAGCACTTGTTGATGGTGCAAACGATTTTCAGATAATTTTCAATATAATTATCCCGTTACTAAAGCCGGCAATCTCAACGGTTGGAATATTAGCATTTCAAGTTGCATGGAATAGTACAGAAGCTTCGACGTACTATATAAACAATGAAAATCTTCGAACTTTTGCTTTCTACGTTTCAAACCTTACACAGACTACAGGTAACACAATTGCAGGGCAAGGAATTGCAGCAGCCGCAGGGTTAATAATGTTCGTTCCAAATCTATTACTTTTCATTTTCATGCAATCACGAGTTATGAACACAATGGCGTACAGCGGACTAAAATAACAACGTTTTCAAAGCTCTGAAGGGAGGGAATTAGATTTTGAGATATTTAAGATACTACGTTGTAATCTTAATTTTAACGTTAAGTACACTTTTAATGGCTGTCAATAGTACGTTCTTAACTTACACTGTTAGTGGAAGAAACTCTTGGAAGGTGACACAAGATGCGTATATAGTTAGCGAAGTACTTTTCAGAGAATTCGATTTGTACTATCCAGAAGATCTATTCATAAATGGTTCTAAAATGTACATCGTTGATTCTGGTAATGCAAGAATACTTGTGTATGATATGGTTACCAGGGAAGCGACAGTTATTGGAGAACTAAGCCTGTGGCAACCAACTGGTATCTTTGTCACAGATGAATATATATATGTTGCTGACCCGGGAAGTTCAGAAGTTGTTATTTTCACGCTTGACGGAAAAGAAGTGAAAAGGATAGGCAGACCGACAAATCCTCTATTTGGTGAAACGGCAAACTATAAACCGAGAAAGCTTGCTGTTGATAAAAGAGGTAATATCTATGTTGTTAGCGAGGGAACATCCGAAGGAGTTATACAGTTAGATAAAAATGGCGAGTTCCTTGGTTACTTCGGTAACAATATGGTTTCAATTACATTTCTTGATAAATTTATAGATTTGTTTTATTCAAAAGAACAGAAAGAAAAGTTTCTTCACAGAATACCTAAGCCGTATACGAATATAACGATAGATAATAAAGGCCTAATATACACTGTTACTCAAAAGGAGTTCGGCAATGCAATAAAGAAACATAACACCATTGGTTTAAATATCCTTTCGGCTTCTCGTGAAAGACGAATGGTAGATGAAGACAATTTCGTAGACATAGCTGTTGATAAAGAAGGACGTATGTATGCATTAACTGAAAGTGGGCTTATATACGAATATGATTCTGAAGGTAATCTAATATTCTCGTTTGGGGGCCGCGCAATTGCCACTGAGAGGAATGGGCTCTTTTCGGTTGCTTCAGCTATTGAGGTAGATGAAAACGGTAAATTGTATGTCTTGGATAAAGAGAGAGGACTTGTGCATGTTTTTATTCCTACAGAGTATGCAAATATATTGCATCAGGCTT
This sequence comes from Fervidobacterium sp., assembly GCA_049970055.1. Taxonomy (GTDB): domain Bacteria; phylum Thermotogota; class Thermotogae; order Thermotogales; family Fervidobacteriaceae; genus Fervidobacterium. Next base: position 51,000 of record JBMFNR010000005.1, on the reverse strand, counting down.
TGAATTTGTACGAGAAGGGAAAATATCTGGAAAGTAAAGCATTATGGGAGAAAGTAATGACATACGACGGGTATTCAAAGATCGCCCATTATGGTCTTGGTAAAGCGTACTTTCAAGCGGCTCAGTACAATGAAGCAGCGCTCCATTTCAGAGAAGCCTTTGCACGAAGAGATTACTCCGATGCATTTTGGGAAATGAGAAATATATGGTTGCAGAAGAATATGGGTATTATATTATTTATCGTTGCCTTAGTTATACTAATGTCATTCATATTAGATCTTTTTGCTAAAAAAGGCCTGATCAAGCTTCGAATTCAATTGAAGAATAAATTATTAAATGATATTTTATACGTTAAAAATATCCTAAGGCATCCACTTGATACCTTTTACTACTTGCAAAGAAAGAAGCATGGATCTGTTTTGTCTGCATCGATTTTGTACATACTCTTCCTTGGTGTTGTATTGCTCGATTACTTTGGAAGAAGCTTTATATTCAACTTGAACACGCAGGACAGAACGGTAGGGTTTGTGCTTCTTACAGCAGCGGCACCACTTGGCCTCTGGATTATTTCGAACTGGTTAGTAAGCTCGATAAACGATGGTCGTGGAACGCTCAGAGATATCTATGTTTTCACTGCATATTCCTTTGCTCCATACGTGCTTTTTCAACCTATTGTTGTTTTAAGTACTTACATATTGACTTACAATGAGAGATTTCTGATAGATTTTTCATCTTTTATTTTGATTTCTTGGAGTGCAATACTACTCGCCATAGGAGTTAAAGAAACGCATGATTACGACCTTAGAGAGACTATTAAGAGTATCTTCCTAACCTTAGGGTGGATCTTTGTAATTATACTTGTCTATTCAATAGTGTACATGCTTTGGGATCAATTAATAGAAACTGCGTTCAGTATCGTCCAGGAGGTGTTATACCGTGTTAGGAATATTAGATAAGAAAACATTCATCGGAGCATTATTAGTTATCGCAGTAAATGTTTTGCTTTTTTCCCAAGGTATAGGTAACGAATTTTTGTCTAATAGATTCTCAAAACCAGATAGACCCGTAATCGTTACATCTCACTTTTTATTAGATGGATATACCAAGATAGCGGAGAGTGAATACCTTGCACTTTATGTGAACTTAGAAAGCTCTTCTATTCGCGTCCTAGATAAAAGGAATGGATATATCTGGGGAGATGTAATTGAAAATACGCAAGCTTACAATGAGATGAATGATACTTGGAAATCAATTGCAAAATCATTGGTAATGATCGAGTATTTCGATGAGCGCGGTATATCAAATGTAATGGGAAGTGCTGATCAACAAGTCATGCGATGGTTTTCAAAAGGTCAAAAAGGATTCACGTACAAATTCTATTTTAAACCTATTGACATCACTTTGAGTGTCTCAGTTACTTTAAAAAATGAAACACTTATATATTCACTAAAAGAAGAAAGTATAAAGGAAACTGGTAAATTCACGCTTGCTTCGGTAGTATTTTCACCTTTTTTTGGAAGTGTTGTGGCTGATGAAATATACGGATATATATTTATTCCAGATGGGCCAGGAGCGTTGATTAGGTTCTCAAAACCTGCTCATTATCTCAACTGGTTTGAGAAGAGAACGTATGGGAAAGACTATAGCATTGAGAACTTGGCTTCCGTTAACGATTTGCGTTCCAGAAGACCTAACGATTTTCTTAGGGACGAGCCGACAGTGCTTACACCAGTATTTGGAATATCACATGGAATAAAAAACAACGCGATCTTTGGTGTTGTAACTGCCGGAAAAGAGTATTCCTCGATAATAGCTTACCCAAGTGGTATACTTAGTCAATACAACTGGGCATCGGCAAAATTCGTATACAGGCAGAAATACTTACAACCCACTAGTAGGAGTGGAGCAGGAATACAAGTTGCACAAAAAGATATGAATAAATTTGACGCACAACTCGAGATCAATTTTTTACAGGGCAATGATGCTGATTACGTTGGCATGGCAAAGTACTACAAAAGAAATTACCTGAAAGGGCTACAAAGGAACGTAGAGATCGAAAGTAATACTCCAATAGTGATAACTATCATAGCTTCAGACATAGAAAAGAAGGTGATTGGGTACGGAAATATTGCGATCACTACATATGAGCAGATGAAGGAAATCATAACAGAACTTAAAAATTCAGGAGTAAAGAATGCAAAAATAATGTTAGAAGGATGGCAATCGGGAGGAATGCATGGAAATAAGATTGACAAAATACGGTTTGAGAAAAAAGTAGGCGGTGAAAAAGCTTTACTGGAATTCATACAGTATGCAAGAAAATTCGGGTATGATGTGTTCTTAGTTGATAATGTAACAAAGGTCACCGAAAAGCAGGTAAACTTAAAAAAGGAAGTTGGAACAAACTTATCGCAGTCAATCATCTATGAAGACAGGGATAATAAAGATTTGTGGCTGTATCGTTCCTATTACACCAACATAAAACTTTCAAGTAAATATCTAGAACAAAAAATAAAATCACTAAACTCGAAAGGTATTAATAACGTAGCTATAAGAGAGTATGCAACTAAGCTTTATGGTGATTTAAAATACAACAGCGAATTTGTAAGATCGGAAGCTCTAGAACTGGTGAAAAATGTACTAAAGAGTATTTCACAGGATAACAAATTATACCTGTACACACCAAACGATTACGCTTGGCAGTATACGAAAGGATTTCTTGAAATACCTATGAACAACAGTCAATATCTTTTCGAAAGTGATACGGTACCATTTTTACAGATTGTTCTAAGTGGTATTATTGATTATTACGCACCGTATGTGAACAACAGCTTTTTCTCAAGAAGTGACATACTGAAATCCATAGAGTACGGTGCTCTACCATCTTTCATCCTCACTTGGCTTGATAATTACAGATTAAAGAAAACACCCCTTTGGGATTACCCATCAACGAAATTTAATGATTGGAAAAGAAAGATTATCGACGTTTATAACGAAGTAAATAGCGCACTGAAAGACATCAGAGGTTACGCGATAGTGGATAGGATAGTTTTAGAACCCGGTGTTGTGCGTGTTACTTATGAAAACGATGTGTCTATAGTAGTAAATTATACAGACGAATCTTATAAAATTGATAATTACATCGTAAAACCTAAGTCATGGTTAGTTATAAAGTCCAAGAGAGATTCAAATGGAGCTGGTGAGATATGAAAATGACAAGAAAAACAAGAAATGCGATATCTGGTTACATGTACATATCTCCGTGGATAGCTGGTTTTCTTATTTTTACGGCATTTCCTTTCTTTTATTCTCTGTATTTGAGCTTTTTCAATGTAAATTTTACGGTTGAAGGTATTAAAGCGACGTTTGTAGGCTTAAAATACTATATTTACGCATTTAGAACAGATCCTGCGTTTCCTATAAACTTTTGGAATACTGTTCTCAACATAGTACTATCAACTCCTCTAATTCTGGTTTTTTCATTAATCATAGCTATACTACTCAATAACAAACTCCGTGCACGAGCTTTTTTCAGATTGCTGTACTTCTTACCAGTTGTTATAATAAGCGGTCCTGTAATTTCAGAACTCGTTTCTAACAATGCTGCTCAAATAGTGGATCCAAGAAGGTACTTCATTTACAACTTTTTTCTACAATTACCTAATACCATAAGCTATCCATTCATCTATATGTTTAACAATTTAGTTTTAATACTGTGGTTTTCAGGTGTTCAAATATTATTTTTCCTAGCAGGTTTGCAAAAGATCAGCAGCAGCATTTATGAAGCAGCAAAGATCGATGGAGCAAATAGCTGGGTGATATTCTGGAAGATAACACTACCTTTAGTAAGGCCATTTTTGTTAGTCAATGCGATTTACACAATAGTTGACTTGGCGTCATTTGCAAATAATCCAGTAAACACAAGTATTACGCAGCGAATGTTTGATATAGATAAGCCATACTCTTATTCTTCGGCGTTATCGTGGATTTACTTTATTGCAGTGATGCTGATCATACTAATTGCATTCCTATCGTTAAGAGAAAGGAGGAATAAAATATGAAAAAATTTCACTTTTCTTATTATAAGCACCTTAAGTGGCCTTCTGTAAAATTTGTTATATATTTCCTACTCATTGGCATTGGTTATGCTTATCTCTATCCATTGTTGTATATGATAACTACATCTTTCATGAGTGTCGAGGATCTGGTAAACCCAACAGTGAATTGGGTTCCTACAAAGTTAACTTTTGAAAACTTTTCAAAGGCCTGGAAAGTACTTGATGCGGCAAAATCTTTGCTCAATAGTGTTTATATGTCTTCTATACCTGCTTTGCTACAAACTTTTGTAACTGCGCTTATTGCATATGGTCTTTCAAGGTTTGAGTTTCCACTGAAAAGATTATGGATATTTTTAATGCTTGCTACATTTTTAGTACCTTCGCAAGTAACACTTGTTACCAAATATATGCTCTTTAGTAGATTGAACCTTACAGGAACACCGTTCGTAAGTTTTCTCCCTGCTTTAACTGGTCAGGGAATAAGAAGTGCCATCTTTATTCTTCTCTACTACAACTTTTTCAACATGCTTCCAAAAACATTTGATGAAGCTGCGGAGTTAGATGGTGCAAATTCTTTTCAAATTTTCTACAAAATTGTTTTTCCACTCTCTATTCCGGCTATTGTTACAACATTCATCTTTTCATTAGTCTGGTACTGGAATGAAACGCTCTTGACTGGATTGCTACTTGGAAATAATATAAAAACAATACCAATTGCACTACGCGATTTTGTTGCAAGATACGCAGTCATGTTCCCAACGGCAGATGGAAGCGCTGCAAATAGGATAAATGAAGGAATAAGAATGTCGGCAACACTTATAACAATTCTTCCTTTATTGATAACATACTTGATTTTGCAACGTCAGTTTGTGGAAAGCCTTGAAAGAACAGGAATTACTGGTGAATAAAAATACAAATTATACAACGGAGGGAGAGAGTTTATATGGCCGAAGCTTTTAACATTGAAGACATCATAAGTAAAATGACGATGGAAGAAAAAATCAACTTTGTAGTTGGTGTAGGAGTACTCGGTATCTTCGACAATCCAAAACCAAAGGTGAGTGGCGCTGCCGGTGAAACTTTTGAAATACCAAGGCTTGGGATTCCAAGGACTGTTCTTGCCGATGGACCTGCCGGGTTGAGGATATACCCTGAAAGAGAGGGTGATAGTAAAAAATACCATGCTACAGCTTTCCCTGTGGAAACAATGCTTGCTTCGACATGGAATAGAGAGATGATTCGTAAAGTTGGCGAAGCAATGGGAGAAGAAGTTAGGGAATATGGTGTAGATATTTTACTTGCACCTGCTATTAATATTCACAGAAACCCGCTTTGTGGCAGGAATTTTGAATATTATTCAGAAGATCCCGTATTAACTGGAGAAATGGCAGCAAGCTTTGTAGAAGGAGTGCAATCTCAAGGTGTAGGAGCTTGTGTTAAGCATTTTGTTGCAAACGAACAGGAAACAAATAGAATGACTGTAGACACTATTGTCTCTGAAAGAGCACTGAGAGAAATATACCTTAAACCATTTGAGATGGCGATAAAGAAGGCAAAACCGTGGACAGTAATGAGTTCTTACAACAAGTTAAACGGATATTACACGTCACAAAATAGATGGTTACTCATGAAGGTATTAAGGGACGAGTGGCAATTTGACGGGTTTGTTATGACTGATTGGTTCGCCGGTGATAATGCTGCAAATCAACTAAAAGCTGGAAATGATCTCATAATGCCTGGTAAATCTTACCAGGTCGTACCTCACCTTAGGAAAAAAGATGAACGAGATGATATTAGAGAAGCTGTTGAGAGAGGTGAACTAACCGAAGAAGAAATAAATGAAAGAATAAGGAACATATTGAATATTTTGATAAGGACACCAGGATTTAGGAAGTACAATTATTCAAATGCTCCTGATTTGGAAAAACATGCAGAGGTGTCTTACGAGGCAGGCTGTGAAGGAGTTGTATTGTTAAAGAACAATGATGTACTGCCGTTCTCAAAAAATACACCGATAGCACTTTTTGGGATAGGTCAGATAGAGACAGTACGTGGTGGTACTGGAAGCGGCGAAACATATCCTCCCTACACGATTAACTTCTTAGATGGATTGTTTGAAAGAGGTTTAAACGTAGATGTTAAATTGGCGGATTTTTATAGAAAAAAGATTGAAGAATTGAGAAGTGGTGATTACAAAGTCACAAAAGGGAACTGGGGAGAAGATGTAAAACCAAAACTTCCAGAGAATATCATAGATAATGTTCAAATCGAGGATATCGCAAGAAAGAATGAAGTAGGAATTGTTATCATAACTCGAATATCCGGTGAAGGATACGACAGAAAAGTACAAAAAGGAGATTTTTATCTTTCAGATGATGAACTGGAGCTTCTGAAAAACGTTTCTGAAAATTTCAGAAAATTTGGGAAAAAGATAGTTGTAGTGCTCAATATCGGATCTCCTATAGAAATTGAAAGCTGGAAAGATTTATGCGATGGAATTCTACTCATTTGGCAACCTGGTCAAGAAGCTGGAAGAATTCTTGCAGATGTTTTAGTAGGTTTAGTAAATCCATCTGGTAAATTACCGACAACATTCCCAAAAGATTATAAAGACGTACCATCACGTTCGTTCCCTGGTGAGCCAATAGAAAACCCAGAAGTTGTTATTTACGATGAAGGAATTTACGTTGGCTACCGATATTACGACACATTCAGAGTAGAACCTTCTTATGAGTTCGGATATGGGCTTTCATATACAAACTTTGAGTATTCTAACCTTTCAGTGAGACGAGATGGGTCAAAATTAATTATTGAATTCTATGTGAAAAATATTGGAAAAATGCCGGGAAAAGAAGTTGCCCAAATTTATGTGCGAGCCCCAAGAGTAAGGATAGATAAACCTTACCAAGAACTGAAAGCATTTGAGAAAACGAAACTACTGAATCCTGGTGAACTTCAACATATAGTTGTTAAATTGACTGTATCAGACTTGGCTTCATTTGATGGAAACTCATGGGTAGTTGAAGAGGGAGATTACGAGGTAAGAGTTGGGGCCTCATCAAGAGATATTAGATTATTTCAAAAAATTACCATAAGATACTAATGTATCGGACAAATGAAGTTAGAAAGGTTAAGACGAGGTGGTTAGCATGAAAAGTAAGTGGTATTTAATAATGGTGTCTCTTATTTTGTTATTTATCAGCACAGTTGGATGTTCTTTCACAAAGGAGGAATACAATTTGTTAAACGATCCCAGATGGAAGCTTGTTTGGTCTGATGAATTTGACGGAAAAACAATTGATAGATCGAAATGGAATTTTCAAATTGGAAACAATAACGGTTGGGGGAACAATGAATGGCAATACTATACGGATGGAAAGAACGCGTGGATAGAAAATGGGATGCTCGTTATAGAAGCAAGGAAAGAAATAGTAAAGGATTCTAAGGGAACCTATCAATATACATCAACCCGTATGACAACGGAGAATAAATTTACCGTCCAATACGGAAAGATAGAAGCGAGGATTAAATTTCCATATGGAAAAGGTCTGTGGCCAGCGTTCTGGATGCTTGGTGAAAATTTCAGATATGTAGGATGGCCCATGTGCGGTGAAATAGATATTGTTGAATTTTTAGGTCATGACAAAAAAACCGTTTACGGTACATTGCATGGTCCTGGATACAGCGGAACATATGGTATCGGCGGAAGGTACATGCTCGATATAACGACCCAACCATCTTTCGTAGACGATTTTCACATTTTTGGTGTTGTTTGGGATGAGGACAAACTAATATGGTACGTAGACAATGTTATTTATCATGCTGTTTATAGATCTTCTATCGAGTCAAAAGGGAAAGTTTGGGTTTTCGATAACCCGTTCTTTATAATATTGAACCTTGCGGTGGGAGGAAATTGGCCCGGCTATCCAGATTACACAACACCTTTCCCAGTAAAGATGTACGTTGATTACGTAAGAGTTTACAAACTACAAGGAAATGATTGAAAATTGCAAAAATGGTTGAAAGAGGTGATTTGTGCGTGGCAAATATTCGTGAAGTGGCTAAACTTGCCAATGTTTCGATTGCCACTGTATCAAGGGTATTGAACGGTAGTGACAGAGTTTCAGAAGAGACAAGAAAGAAAGTGTTAACCGCGGTAAAAAAATTGAATTATAAGCCTGCGTTTTCATTTAAAGAGGGCACAGGAAGGTTACTACGCACAGTAGGTGTTCTAATGCCAGACATACGTGGCTATCACTATAGTGATATCGTAATGGCGATCGAAGAATACGCTTATAGAAAGCAATTTGACATAATACTTGCCTTACCAAAATGGGAGGTTGATATCGAGGAGCACATACTTGACCAGTATTTTCGCCGCAAAGTAGATGGTATCATACTCGGCGAGTTATTTGGTGGCCAAAGATTAATTGATCGATTTAAGAAAAGTGGTGTACCAATCGTATTTATAGATTTCAGAGTGGATGAGATAGATTTTGATGTCATAAATGTTGATAACATTGGTGGTGGTTTTGCAGCTCTTAGATATCTATATGAGCACGGCCACAGAAATATATTATTCATACCTGGTCCAGAAGTTTCACCTGCCGCCGTTGACAGGGAAAAGGGTATGAGGAGATTTCTCGAAAAAATAGTAAACAAGAATGAGGTGAATATATTTTTCGGCGAACACCGAGGATACAATTCAGAGCACGGTTGGGTAAGTGTAACACAGCACTTAAAAAAACACGGACTTAATTTCACTGCAATATTTGCTGTAAACGACTGGGCAGCATTAGGTGCTATCGATGCCCTTAAAGACCACGGAGTGAGAGTACCTGATGAAGTGTCGATAATTGGGTTTGATGACGCGCCATTTTCTCAATATACCAACCCACGCTTAACGACTGTGATGCAACCAAGGTGGGAAATGGGCACAACTGCCGCACAATTACTAATAGAGAGGATACTTGATAAAAAAGCACGGCTGCCAAGAAACATAATATTGCCTACAAAGATTGTTGAAAGAGAGTCTGTTATCAATATCAGTCAACACAGTAAATGAACCCCAGGTTTATCCTGGGGTCCATTTCATTTTTGCCGGACAATTTTTTCTGCATTTATCGTAACTACATAATTTTTCCCATCAATTTCAACAACAAACTCTTTCATAAAGTTTTGAGGAAGATATTGAAGGGAAGTGTCGTTTATCGTTTCCCAAAACATGTTTTCTGCGATTATTTGCGCTTTTTCTTGCCTTATTGCTTCACTTAACATTTCTTTCTGGATTGGTATAGTTATAATAACGATTGTGACAAGTATTAAAAGCACAAACAGTGATACTAACAGATCAATGTAAAACATAAACTATTCTAACCCCATTCCTTGATCTTTCTCGTACTAACTTTCAAGAAACATCTGAATTCCACGAGCAGCATTCTTGCCAGCTCCCATTGCAAGAATCACTGTTGCTGAACCAGTCACTATATCTCCACCTGCAAATACCTTTGGTATGCTTGTTTGACCAAATTCATTTGTAATTATATACCCGTATTTATTTGTTTTTAGATCAGGAAATTGACTCAAAAGAAATTTATTAGCTTCAGTTCCTATAGCTTCAATAACTGTTTGCGCTTCTATTATGAAATTGCTTCCTTCGACAGGTACTGGTTTTCTTCTTCCGCTCTCATCAGGTTCACCTAATTGCATTTTCACACATTCAATAGCTATTAGGTTACCATCTTCATCACCTATGTATCTAACTGGTGTAGCCAACGTCAAGAATTTTACTCCTTCTTCTTTTGCATGTTTAATCTCCGCTTTTCTCGCTGGCATTTCTAATTCAGTTCTTCTATAAACAACGGTTACATCTGCACCAAGTCTTAGGGCACTTCTTGCCGCATCCATCGCTGTATTTCCACCACCAACAATTACAACTTTTTCACCAACATTTATCGGTGTATCGTATTCAGGGAATTTGTACGCTCTCATTAAATTAACGCGAGTTAAGAACTCATTCGCCGAATACACACCATTCAAACCACTGCCAGGTACACCCATGAATTTTGGTGTACCAGCTCCGACACCAATAAATAATGCATCATAACTTTCCAAAAGTTCCCTAACAGTGATAGCGTACCCAACTGGTACATTTTTCAAAAACCTTACACCAAGTTTTTCAAGGTTGGAGATCTCCCTCAGTACGATAGATTTTGGTAGCCTAAATTCGGGTATACCGTACACCAAAACACCACCAAGTTCATGAAGAGCCTCATATACATCTACCGTATAACCTTTTTTCCCAAGTTCAGAAGCTACAGTTAGTCCCGAAGGACCTGATCCAATTATTGCGACTTTCTTTGAAAAATTGTTGTTATCCGTTCTACTAAGATTGTTTTCCAATTTATTGCTTAAGGCCCTGTCAGCGACAAATCTTTCTAGTGCTCCTATGTTTATAGGTTTACCAATTTTGTTTAGAACACATGCCCCTTCGCATTGTACTTCTTGAGGACATACCCTACCACAAATCGCGGGTAAATAGTTGTATGATTTGATAATATGATAAGATTTTTCCAAATTTCCCTTTACTATTTCTTTTATGAAACCCGGAATATCTATTCCAACTGGACATCCAGACACACACGTTGGAACTTTACACTGCAGACATCTTGACGCTTCCTCTTTTGCCATTTCAAGGGTATATCCAAGGGAAACTTCTTCAAAATTCTTTTTTCTAACGTTTGTATCTTGTTCCAAAACTTCAATTCTCTCTTTTACAGCCACGAGATATCACCAACTTGTTGAAGATACCTTTCAAGTGCGATTTTCTCCTGTTGTCGATATTGGTTCAATCGCTTGATGAAAATTTCCCAATCAACATATCTTCCATCAAATTCGGGACCATCCACGCAAACGTATTTTATCACGTCTTTTTCACTATTTCTTAAAATAATTCTGCATCCTCCACACATGCCTGTTCCGTCTATCATTATCGAGTTTAGCGAAACCCATATTGGTAAATTATATTTTTTTGCAATTTCACTTGCCGATTTCATCATAGGAGCAGGCCCTATAGACCATATGATATCGTATTTTTCACTTTCTAGTTCGACTTTCATTGCATCTATAACTGTACCTTTGAAGTTAGAAGATCCATCATCCGTTGTTTCTATGACTTTGTCTGCAAATTCGAATTCATCTTTTAAGATTAATCCATCATTGCTTCGCGCACCTATTATAACGGATAATCTATTTTTCACATCCTTCAAGGCCTTTGCAATAGGTAATACGGCAGCGATACCCACACCACCACCGATAACCAGTACTCTCCCATAGAATTTGATCTCACTTGATTTTCCGAGAGGACCGACTACATCATTAAGAACAAAACCCTTTTCAAGTGAGCAGAGTTCGTAAGTAGATTTCCCAACTGCCTTAACAACTATTCTGAAATTATTTTTATCTGTCTGAGCAATTGTTAATGGTATACGTTCTGATTTATCATTTATCCTAATAATGACAAATTGTCCTGGTTGAGCACGCCTACTTATAAACGAATTTGAAATCCAAAACTCATAAACGCCTTTTGTTAAACGTTTTTTTTCTATTATTCTATTTTGTGGTTCAGATGTATTTGTCATTCCTAGTTTCCTCCCAAACTTAGAGCTAAACACTCTTTTGCGCATCAATTAATGCAAGGAAATCCTCGTTTGACTTAGTTTCTTTGAGTTTTGATAAGATAAGTTTTAAACCTTCTTCTTCAGACATAGAACCAAGCATACGCCTAAGTATCCAGATCTTTTTTAGCTCACTTTGTTCAAGCAAAAGCTCTTCTTTTCTTGTACCAGAGAGTGAAAGATTGATAGCAGGAAACAATCTTTTATTAGCAAGTTGCCTTGATAGAACCAATTCCATATTTCCAGTTCCCTTGAATTCTTCAAATATAACTTCATCCATTTTAGACCCCGTCTCGATAAGTGCGGTTGCTATTATAGTTAAACTTCCGCCTTCACGTGTATTTCTTGCGGCACCAAAGAAGTGCTTCGGCTTATAAAGTGCTGCAGGATCAACACCACCGCTTAACAATTTACCGCTCGGTGGGACTGTTATATTGTACACTCTTGCCAGTCTTGTCAAACTGTCAAGTAATACCACTACATGATTACCGTATTCAACCAATCTTTTACACATTTCAAGTGTTAATTCGGCTATTTTAATCTGTTTATCGGAGGGCATATCAAATGGAGCGGCAATTACCTTAGCATCTACAGATTCTTTAATATCGGTTACCTCTTCGGGACGTTCATCAATCAGAAGTACAATTCTAATCGTATCAGGATGGTTTTTTGCAATTCCGTTGGCTATTTCTTTCAGAATGGTTGTCTTACCTGCCTTTGGAGGGGCTACAATCATTCCTCTTTGACCTTTTCCAATCGGAGCGAATAAATCTATCAACCTCGTAGAAAAAATATCTTTTTCCGTTCCCAAGATATAGCGCTCCTTTGGATAATCGGGTGTGAGATTTTCGAAATTGACGCGTTCATCGGCAAATTCTGGTGGTTTGTAATTAATTGCTTCTATTTTAATCATCGCGTTGAAACGCTCGCCTTCCTTTGGTGGCCTGATGACACCGGAAACGATATCGCCAGTGTTTAGGTTGAACTTCCTTATCTGTGATTGAGAAACGTAAATATCTTTCGGACCGGTGAGCATAGTCTCCAAGCTTCTCAAAAATCCGTATCCATCAGGTGCTATTTCAAGCACGCCTTCACCAAAAAAGTATCCTTCTGCACGGGCCTTTGCTTCCAGTATTTCGAATATCAGGTCTTGTTTCCTCATACTTGTATAACGAGGAATATCATATTTTCGTGCTAATTCATAAAGCTCTTTCATGTTCATCTCTTCAAGTTGCTTCATGTTAATACCATCAGACAAGTTACAAACACCTCCGAATCGAGCATTTTGATGTTTTTTGCAATTACTTTGTTCTAAATAGCCTATCACCAGCGTCACCAAGTCCTGGTAGTATATACCCGTGATCGTTCAATTCTCTATCAAGTGAAGCTGTGTAAATATCAACATCAGGATGGACTTGTTCAACAGCTTTAACACCTTCCGGTGAAGAAATGAGAGAGATAAATACTATATTCTTTCCACCAAGCTCTTTTACTTTGCTTATTGCCTCTATTGCGGAAACGCCTGTAGCAAGCATTGGATCGAGAATGAAAATTTCGCTTTTATCATTTAATTTTGGCGTTTTGAAATAGTAATCAATAGCCCTCAATGTTTCTGGATCCCTGTAAATTCCAATGTGACCCACCGAAGCATTAGGCAGAAGTTCAAGTATCCCATCTACCATCCCTAGACCAGCTCTCAATATAGGAATAACAACAATATCTTTATCGTTGATATAGTAGCCTTTCGTTTTTTCTAATGGTGTTTCTACTTCCATTTCATATATAGGAATACGCCTTGTTGCTTCGTAGGTTATTAAGAGTGTAATTTCTCTAAGAAGTTCTCTAAATTCCTTTGGTCCCGTTTCTTTCTTTCTCATTATCGTTAATTTATGTTTTATTAAAGGGTGATCAACAACGTGTAGCATTGTTCTATCCCTCCACTTTTTAGATTACTCCAAGCTCTTTCAGTTGTTCTTCTATATCGTATTGCATCAGTTTTGGAATTATGAGGTCAAGATCACCATCCAGTACTGCTTGCAAGTTGTAAATTGTTAAATTTATCCTGTGATCTGTCACCCTGTTCTGTGGGAAATTATATGTTCTTATTTTCTCACTTCTCTCCCCACTACCTATTTGATTTTTCCTTTGCGATGACAATTTTTCATCTTGTTCTCTTCTTGCAAGCTCATATAATCGCGATCTTAGAACCATCATTGCTTTCTCTTTATTTTGATGTTGAGATCTTTCAGACTGACAAGTTACTACAATTCCCGTTGGAATATGTGTAATTCTTATTGCAGATTCTGTTTTATTCACATATTGACCACCAGCCCCAGACGCTCTGTACGTGTCAATTCTAATATCTTTAGGATCAATGTAAACATCAACGTCTTTTATTTCAGGTAGCACAGCTACTGTTGCTGTGGACGTGTGTATTCTACCACCTGATTCTGTTACCGGTATTCTCTGTACCCTATGCACCCCTCGCTCATATTTCATGTATGTTCCACTGCTTTTACCTTTTATCCTAACAATGACTTCTTTGTACCCACCGAGATCCGATCTGCTTTCATCGATTATTTCAATTTCCCATCCTTTCCTTTCCGCATACCTCAGATACATCCTTAGTAAATCTGCGGCGAATAAGGCTGCTTCTTCTCCGCCTGTTCCCGCACGAATTTCCAAGAAAACGTTCCTATCTCTAAATTCATCATCTGGAAGAAGTAATGTGAGTATATCATTAGATAACTTTTCTATTTTTTGATCAAGTTTGGTTATCTCTTCCTCACTACCTGGTTCTTCTCTCCATAGTTCCCTTTCGTCAACTAAATTGAAATACTCACTTATAAGGTCGTCAATTTCTTTGAATCTTGAAAAGTCCGATGAAACCTTTATCATCTCGTTCAAGTCTAAATTTTCCATCATTTTACTCTCAAGTTCTTTCAAGGTCTTCTTAACCCAGTCGTTTATGCTTTCCATTAAATTCCGGTCCATCCTATCTTTTTCGCCACCTCCTCAGGGTTGCGCGCAAAAGCTATAACAGATTCTTTTGCTATTTCATCGGAAAAATAAGCTTTCAATAAAGCATCATCAAATAAAATGTTTCCTTGCTTTTGAGCTGTTTGCATAATACTTTCTATTTGGTGGATCTTACCTTCCCTAATTAGATTTCTAACCGCTATATTGGCAACTAAGACTTCTACAATGGGTATTACACCAGACGCTTTTTTTGGAACAAGTCTTTGATAAACAACACCGATCAATGTATTCGCGAGTTGCAAAGATATTTGTTTTTGCTGGTGTGCAGGGAAAACATCAACGATTCTTTCAGGAGCCGTTGCAGCGGAATTAGTATGTAATGTCCCAAAGACCAAATGGCCTGTCTCAGCAGCAGTTAATGCAAGTGAGATTGTTTCCAGATCGCGCATTTCTCCAACAAGTATGATATCAGGGTCTTGCCTTAAGGCATATTTCAATGCATCGACAAAGCTTTCTGTGTCCCTTCCTATCTCTCTTTGATGAATCAGTGAATTTTTGTTTTCAAAAACATACTCTATAGGATCTTCTATTGTGATTATATGATATGCATACTTTGAATTAATATAATCTATCATAGCAGCTAATGTTGTTGATTTACCACTGCCTGTTGGCCCTGTAACAATAATCAATCCCGTATCTCTTTCACAAAATTCTTTTAAAACACTTGGCAATCCCAACTCTTCAAAAGTCCTTATTTTTTTCGTTATTATTCTCAGCGCAAGTGCAGGATTACCACGCTCATAATAAAGATTTGCTCTTATCCTGACATCTTCAAATCCGAATGAAAAATCTTTTTCTAACCCTTCCGGACTAACACCTTGTTCCATTAAGAGGTCTTCTAGAGCTTTTTTGAATTCTATATTTGTAATAGGTGTGTATCCTTGCATCTTTGTCAAAAATCCATCAATTCTTATAATTGGAGGATTACCTACGGAAAGGTGGATATCGGTAGCCCTAAGGTTTTTCGCCTTGCTGATAAGCTCGTAAATATTTAGCACACCATCATCCCCCTTGTATGGAGTCACTATCACCAAATAGCATTTTCAACTTTTCAAGGACAGGGTCTGTGTTTTCTTCCGAGATCGCTACTTCCACAGGTCTGTTTATACCTGTTTTATTTTTGTACAATAATGCTATTTCTTCACTCCTTTCTTTTATAATCTCGTAACTGAACTTTTTAGACTTGTCAAAAACAATTGTTATTTTATCTTCGTTTTCATATATTGTCGCCAGCGATAAACCAACAAAAATTGAAAGATCACCTTTCAATTTCAGTTCCTCAAGCAATTGTTTTGTAACGTTCTTTAATGACTGATTCGAAACATTAATTTTTCCTTGTTCTGAGTTAGTACTTTTCTCGCTTTTTACGTTCTCATTGAATTTAATATCACTCTTCTGAAAATTTTTTTCATTTCCCTTTGTAGCATCTTTTGTAGCATCTGATAAGAGATAGATCTTACTTGCTTGTTCAAAGTTCTCATCAGAAAATCTTTGCGCAATGTTTAGAAACATTAACTTAGCAATAAGCAATTTTTCTTCGGCTAATCTTACCTCTTTCAATGCTTTATAAACCTCTGAGGCTAATTTAATCATCTTGTCTGTTTTTCTTTCTAGAAGATTTTCAATCACTTGAGTTAAAAAAGTCTCAAAATCACCCTTTTCAACATATATTTGGTACAAAATGTTTTCTACCGAAGTTTTGTCATCTTTCAAGATTACTTTGATGAATTGGTTTACTATATCTTCGCTTACTAATCCCAGTGCTTCGTCAACTATATTTTCATTTATCTCTCCACCAGCATATCTAACAACTTGTTCAAGAATAGATAGAGCATCCCTTAATCCTCCAGCGGCACGCTTCGCTATTTTTCTCAGCGCACCGTTGGTTACATCGAAACCTTCGCTTACAGAAACTTCTCGAAGTCTTTTTATTATGTCGTCTTCTGAGATATTTCTGAATTCAAGCACATGACAGCGCGACACGATAGTAGGTGGTATCTTCTCCGGGTTTGTCGTAGCAAGTATAAAAACAACGTGTTGCGGCGGTTCTTCGAGTGTTTTGAGAAGTGCATTGAAAGCTTCCCTTGTCAACATATGTACTTCGTCTATGATATAGACTTTATATCTACCCATCACAGGGGTGAAATTAACACCATCTCTTATCTTTCTTATTTCATCAATTCCTCTATTCGACGCTGCATCAAGTTCGATAACATCCAGGTGGGATCCGTTGTCTATAGCTTGACATGATGTACATTCGTTACAAGGTTCACCAAATGGGTTGTTTTCGCAGTTCAGCGATTTAGCGAGAACTCTTGCAGTTGTTGTCTTGCCGGTACCCCTTGGACCGGCAAAGATATATGCGTGATTAATCATCCTTGTTTGTAAAGCATTAATAAGTAATCTCTTTATATGCCCTTGTCCAACGATTGTTGAAAAATTTCTCGGCCTGTATTTTCTATACAATGACTCCATAGAAACTCACCTCAGTTGTTTTGAACATCTGAATTTCAATTTAAATTTGATATATTTTCTGAAATTAATCTCAGTACTCTTTCCTTCGTACCACTTTGTGACGGATCAAGCCATACTGCGTTTTTAAACCTTCGCAAGTAAATTATCTGCCTTCTTGCGTAATGTCGTGTATTTCTTTTAACTAAATGTATTGCTGTTTCCAATGTATACACGCCTTCCAAATAATCAATAATTTCCTTGTAGCCTATCGTCTTGAAAGCATCCAAGTCTTTACCATATCTGGATACAAGTTGCTTAACTTCATCGATCAAACCGTGTTCAATCATTTTTTCCACACGCGCATTGATTCTTTCGTACAAATCCTCTCTATCAGTATTTAGGACGATTAGTAAAAAGTCATGATAATGCCTCTGATTCTGTAGTTCAGATATTCGTTTCCCCGTTTTCAAATATACTTCAAGAGCTCTAATCGTGCGTTTTATATCTTGTGGATGAATTCTAGTAGCCGCTTCTGGATCAAATTCTTCCAGCATCTTTCGTAGTATGCCAGGCTCTTGTTCATTCAATTTACTCAGTTCCCTTCTGATATTTTCATCTCGCGGTACTCCTTCAAAAAATCCCTTTATAAGTGCATCAATGTATAGTCCAGTTCCACCAACGTATATGGGTATCTTACCATTCTTAATAACTTCTTTTTCCACTTCTTTTGCCATTTTTTGATAGAGAAACGCATTGAAATACTCATTTGGTTCAATAATATCTATCATGTGATGCTTCACAAGCATCAATTGATACGGATCTGGTTTGGCCGTACCAATATCCATGAATTTATAAATTTGTCTTGAATCCATAGAGATGACTTCTATTGGTAAATGTTTTGATAGCTCAACAACTAAATCTGTTTTACCAACACCAGTTGGGCCTGAGATTATAATTCTCTTCAAAGGCATCACTCTTTCTTAATAATGATCAACCATACTAACAGCTATAAATGGATTAGTCAACTTTCAATTCTATGCTTACATTATTAGCTTTCATTTCGTTATTTTCTGTGTAAATAACTGCGTCTGAAGCCGTCATCTTTATACCTTTGGTAGGATCGTTTATAACCACTGCTCCTACAAGCGTTAATTCTCCCTTCTTTTTGTCGTACTGAAAACTATCCGCAACGGCGGTAATATTACCCTTTGTTATATTTACTCCACCCTTTTTCGTTCCACTGTACTTATCGTTTTCCAAATCGAAGTTCAAATTATCCGCAACTATGACAATTTTCTCATTACTTTTTGTGTCGATTATGGTCACTGTTGTGTTAATTAATGTTCCTGTTCGATTGTCAAGATCATAATTCATTTTATCAGCACTTGCATTACCTCCATCAAATGAAAAATCAGCTTTTGTTGGTATTTCAACCAGTCTCCACTTGTCGTTCACTTTTTTCACATACATCTCCGTAGTCTTTACACTCACCTTATCCTCATCGATATTAACAAAAACCTTACCCTTATAGTAGATTGTATCACTTTTAGGTTCAACGTAGTCGGCAGAAACTCTTACCGTCTTGGATTTTTTTGTTGATGTTTGGGTTGTAGTAGCAGAAGTTGCTGAGCTTAGAATTACAACCGCAAATAAAAGCAAAAATAACGGTACAAACACCCTTTTAAAAATGTTTGATCTCATTGAAGTTCACTCCTCCTTAACACTGGAATTAGTATTCTTCACGTAGTTAGTTATCTCCCACCCAATTTGGTAAAATTTATTCGAAATCACAGAAAAGTCTAACTTACTTGAAATTTTTACATTGAAAGTCAAATTTGCTTGTGAAAGCCGCTTTTTTGAAATTGCAAGGGTTCTTGAAAATGTAGTGAGAAGAAGGTAATCTGAGGCACGCTGAGGCTTAAAACTTTTTATCCAATCAATGTATATTATAACATCCCCTGGTGGAATTCCAACAACCCAACTTAACGAAATGTACGATTCAATCGGAGAAAAATCTATAGGATAGGTTATCGCTTTCATTATAACTTCTTTTGAATTTCCAACTAATAGTTCTTCTTTTCCAGAGCTCAAATTGAATACGCAAAACTTAACATTTTCAGTTCCGTTTATTTGAAAATCAGGGATCCACTTATCGAAGAATTCTACCAACTTTTTCCTACTTGATTGCTCATCGAGCTTTTTTTGAAGTTTCACCAACATCAGTAAATTTTTTGCCATTTCTTCCATAGATATTTTCGATGCTCCTGGAAAAATTTTTTCCGCTTCTTGCCACATCGAAGCCAATATATTATAAGCACTGTGTCGCTGCGTAAGCCAGAGAATTCCTGGTATGCATGAGAAACCACTACAATAGATTTGAACATCGTCCAATTTTCCATCGATTTCTTCAAGAGCTTTAAATAATCCTATACTTCCAAGGTAGTATAATACGTCACCGCCTAAGGAAATTTTCAAACTCATCTCTCCTATCATATGCGTATTTCAAGGCATTCTGATATACTTTATCGTACTTTGAGAATTCCGTCCAAGAAACATCAACAGAGTAGGAAAAAACAAAGTCAGCCAGAACTAGTTCGTCCTCCATTATTATATCACCTTTTACTGAATCCACGTAAATCATTAATTCCATATGTGTTGAATACTTCTTAGGAGGATCTTGGAATGTACTTGCCACAACCTTATCAGCACCTTGAAGCCTTAATTCATGAGTTGGAATAGGCGAAAGAACTCCACCATCGAGCATTTTGACACCTGCTATATGTGTAGGTTCGAACACGCCCGGAACTGTGCAACTTGCAAGAACGGCATCAACAACGTATCCTTCGCTTATGACTACCGACTCAATTTTTTCGGAATCAAATGTAATAACATACGTCGGTATTTTAAGCTGAGAAAATTTAATTCTTCCGTAGAGTTCTTTGAAAAAGGAATAATAATCATCGAGACTTATAATTGAATCTCTAATTACCATTTCTAAATTGGTGAATTTAGACGTTGAAAAGCTTTTACTTCTAAGGAATTGATCAATCCTTTTTGAAAGAATCTTGTAAACTTTATCTGCATCTTGATACATTGAATACAGCGTTGCAACTATCGATCCAAAAGAAGATCCACACAAAAGATCTGGCTTCTTATCACACGATTCAAAAATTTTGAGAGTAGCTATATGCGAAAATCCTTTGACTCCACCGGCCTCAAGTGCTAACCCTACTAACATTCTTCAAGCTCCTTTGCAAAATTATCTAGAAAATAGGATTAACGAAAGAATTATCGACAGAACAATGCCAAAAGTAGCTATCCACCTTGTTACATTAAGCTCGTTCTTAAGATTTTGCTGTTCTGATTTTAGTGCGTCTAACTGCTTTTCGATATCTTGCTTTGAACTTTGTAACTGTGAGACAGTAGCTTGTATCGAAACTATGCGTTCAGTGTCAACCTTGGAATTTAACACTTCGATAAGCAAATTTCTTTGATCAACGCTTACATTATTCACTTCTTCTTCAAGCTTGTTAAATTTTTGTTCAAGCTGATCAAATCTATTCGTTAAAAGTTGTAAATTGCTAAACGCATTATTCACTGTAATTGCATCTACAGCATCAAGACGTTTTATAAAATCATCAGTTTTGTTTATAACTTCTTCCACTTTCGATAACCTTTTGTCCAGAGAAGCTGTCACAGTATAGATTTCTGAAATTTTTGTGTTAATCGAATTCATTTTACCTGCGTAATCTTTCATAAGCTCGTTCAGGTTTTTTTCAACACTATCTACTCTTAAGTTTAGAGTATCTGAAATTTTCTTTAATTCTGATTTCACTGTTTCCACGTCGAGCTTCAACGCTGTATTCTGAGATGACTCTTTCATTAAGTTTGAATAATAACTCTCCAATGTTTGCACCTTGGCGCTTAAATTGTCTATTTTGTTTTTCAAGTCCTCTACATCTGACTTGTTTCTTAATATTTGCTGCGAATTTGTGGATTGTTGTTTTTCAAGATTTGCAACTTTTGATTTTATATCCGCTACATCTTTTTGTAAATTCGTAAGTGTTTCTTGTAAAGCTGAACTCAAGCTTACAAACTGAGACGAGCTTTGGGTTGGTAAAGTAGCAACTTTTTTTTCCAGTATGTCAAGTCTCTTAATTAATTCATTCACATCTGATTGTACATCTTGAATAGATTTTTGAGTATTAGTTGATAGTTGCTTCTCGAGATTTGTTATTCTACTCTCTAACTTCTTCAAATCTTCATCAGTAGCAACGTTTAAGTAGCTAGATAAATTATCGAGTTTGTAGTAATTGATAAGGTTATAGAGATACTTCCCAAGATCAAGTTTTGTGATAAGCAACGATGGTTTGAAGTTACCGTTGTTATCTACGTCTAATATCTTTTTGTCTACCAGCGAGCTAATGGCTTTGTAATCAGAAGCCGATGGGGACAAATCTTTTATATTAGCACCGTAAACAATCATATGGGATAACATAATCAAAGACAATGTTAAAAAGTACATTAAAGGAAGTTTTTTCATATATGCTCCACCACCCATCGTTTTAATTTCTCAATATTCTACCTTTATTTCGTTCAATTTACCTTGTTCAACGGTATAATCAAATTTTGCTATTTCTAAAACTTTATTTTTGAACACTACATTGTGAACACCTTTTTTTGTTGTAAAAAGGTAAATTGGGGTTTTTCCAATGTACTGCCCATTCCAATAAACATCCAATTTTTCTTTCGCGTAAATGTTTACGACGCAATTTTCTTCATCATCGATAACCGTTGGTCCAGTTATGTTACATGTTCCAACCCTAACGCCCTTGCTGAAAATATCAATTTTTTCGTTTCTGGGTACTTGTAGTATAGAAGGGCCTTTGTACTGAATCCCATTGAGAATGGTTTCATAATTTTTGCTAATTATAACGGGAACGGTGGATGGAACTTTATTTAACGTTCCATCGCTGAATCCATACCAAATGACATCGTTTCTTTCATCTCTTATGGTTAAAAAATACGGTCTTTTTGTCAACTTTTTACTTGAGAAACCATCAAATTCCAATTTATAGTTGCTAAGACCTTCTGCAACACTTATTTCTTCGTAAGGTTTTAGCACATAATATATCGTTTCATCTTTTGAAAGGTTAATCTGAGTTTTTTGATCTAAGTATCCTTGTGAGAATATTTTTGCGTCATAAACACCTTCAGGTAAAGTCAAGGTAATTGGACCTTTGTATATTTGCTTATTTATTTCAACATAGGCGTTTTCTGGCCTACCTGAAATTGTCAGAACAAACTTCTGGCGTGTATCAATTGTTACACTATGCGAATCGATGGCAGGTATTTCTATAATTTGGACATCATTAACAAAATTTTCAGGTAGAACTATTTTGTGCTTACCAGGAACAGTTTCTAAAACAGCTGGTAAAGATATTACCAATGAGTCAAAAAGTACGCCATCAATTTTTTTATCAGAATTAACATACAGCGTAACAGTTTTTTTCAATACAACATCTAGAACTTTTTCTTCGTACGGGAGAATTTCTACTTCTAGAATTTTTGCTACATAACCTGGTGCTGTAAATTTCAATACATGCTTTCCAGGAGCAATGGTACATTTTCTTTCAGTCGCATTTTGCTGGACATCGTCAACAAAAATCGTCGCATTCTCTGGCTGTATATTTATCTGAATGTAAGATGGCAAGTCAAGTTTAACAGTTACAGTTCCATCTTCTGTTATATATTTTTCAAACGGCAAATAGCCCGGCTTGACAACTCTGAGATAACCAGGAAAGGTTGCACTAAACGTTAAATTTGTATTTTTAACAACACCAACTAACTTATCGTTGTAGTAAATAATACTCCCGTTATCGGTAACGACGGTTAATGAAAAACCTATGGATATACAATACATAACTGTGAGTATAAAAACAAATGTAGCATTTTTCATGTGTTCTCACCTTAGTGTTGGGTCTTCTACTTTTCACTATCAATTTCTTTCATTGCTCCTGAAAGTTTGACAAGCATTGAAAGCAGATCGTGTGTATCCTCTGAACCAAGTCTTTGAGCTATAACTTTCACATAATCTATCCTGTAGTCTATAACGGCCTTTATAACTTCCTCTCCAAGAGGTGTTATCTCAACAACGGAAACTCTCTTATCAATTTCATGCCTTTTTCTCCTTAAAAAGCCGTCCCTTTCGAGTCTCATAACAAGACCGGTAGTTGTGCTCTTTGCAATTCCAAGTATTTGACTAAGTTTTGTCATTGTTTGCGGACCGTTAAAATAGATCTTTTGCAGAAGATCAAACTGCGCAGCTGTTATCGAATAATTCTTTAATGCTTCTCGCCCATACACACGTATCCTGAAGCATATTTCTCTAATTAACTTTTCAAGATCAACAATTGAATTTTCATCTAACTTTTTTTCTACCATCTTTCCACCCCTACAAAACCAAAAAATTGCAATTTTATGAAAGCATCAAAGCTCTTCCATGAGTACTTTGAAAGCTAAATACGTTTCATACAAATCAGCTTTCGAAACAAGCTCAAAAGGAGCATGCATACTCATAAGACCAGGTCCCATGTCTATGGTGTCAAATCCTTCTTGAGCTAAGAATTTTGCAACTGTTCCTCCACCACCGACATCCACCTTTCCAAGCAAGCTTACCTGCCATGAAACGCCGTTTTTGTTAAGAACATTCCGAACCTTAGCAACGAGTTCTGCGTGCGCTTCACTTGCTCCTGACTTTCCACCACGCCCGGTGTATTTAACGATAGCAACACCATAGCCTGGCTTTGATACATTTAGTTTATCGTGTACATCAGGATAGGATGGGTCAAATAAAGCTGTAACATCTGCTGATATTACACACGATTTTGAAATTACATCATCAAGCATAATTTCTGCATCCTCAAACCCTTTGATTTTCAATATTTTTCTTACAAAAGCTTTATAAAACCTTGCTTGGGCACCAGCGTCTCCTTCACTTCCTATTTCCTCTCGATCAAATAAGATCACACCCGCCGCTTTCTGATTTTCAGAAATATGAGCATCAAGTAATGCCATAATAGCTTCGTACGCGCAAATTCTATCGTCGTGTCCATAAGCACCTAAGAATCCACCATCTACACCTACATCCCTCGGTTTCAGAGCAGGTATGAGTTCCAAATCGGCACTTACGAAGTCTTCTTCCTCAATGTTGTACTTTTCTTTCAGAATTTTCAATATATTCCGCTTAACTGGTTCGTTTTCACCATCAAGTGGTACTGACCCTAAAATAACATTCATCCTTTCCGCTTTGAATTGTTCACTGACTTTTTTATCCTCCTTGTCCAAATGTGGTAGTAGGTCTGGTATAACGAGGACTGGATCACTTTCTTCACAACCTATACAAACATTTATCTTTTGACCGCTTTCCTTAACTACTACGCCAACCAAAGCAAGAGGTAAACTCAACCATTGGTACTTCTTTACTCCTCCATAGTAATGTGTTTTTCCAAGAGCAATACCACCATCCTCGTACAGTGGGTACGTCCTCAAATCTATCCTTGGCGCATCTACGTGCGCAGCTACAAAATTGACACCTTTTGTGACGTCTCCTTTTACAGCAACGAGAGATTTACCTCTATTAACAAAAAATACTTTAGACTCTTTCCCTGAGTATTCATCAATCTTAACAAAACCATTGCTCACCAATAATTTTTCGAAGTAATCGATTGCAAGTCGTTCCGTTTTTGCATAGTCGATAAACTTCTTATAATCACTTGAAAATTTCTCAATTTCCTCTCTTGTTCTCTTTTTCCAAACCAAACCTTTATCGATGGCCATAGTTTTTCCCCTCCAATTTTTTAAATTTGTGTTTTATCTCCAAATTTCAATTTCAGTCTCTAACTCAACGTTGAAGTGTTCTCTAACAGCCTTCTTTATGTACTCGATTAGATTTAATACGTCATCAGCTTTTGCACCACCCTTGTTGATAATGAAACCCGCGTGCTTTTCCGAAACCTGTGCTCCTCCAATAGAAAACCCCTTTAATCCTAAAGACTCGATTGCCGTACCTACGTAAAAATCCGGTTTTGGGCGTTTGAAAACACTCCCAGCACTCGGGTATTCAAGAGGTTGTTTTTCGTACCTTTTTCTTATTGTCTCGAGCATAAGCTCATGTATGCGATTTTTGTCACCTTTCGTAAGTCTGAAAGTCGCCCCAAGAACTATTAGATTCCTATCCATTTTGAATATACTACTTCTATAGGAAAATTTTAGATCATCTTTTAAAAGTTTCAAAATATTTTTTCCGTCAAATGCTAGGACCTCAATAACATTTTCTGCGGTCTCCCACCCATAACAACCAGCATTCATATAAACTGCGCCTCCAACACTTCCAGGCAATCCAAAGGCTCTCTCCAACCCCGAGAGCTCATTTTCAAGCGCTACAAGACACAATTTTTTAAATGATGCACCAGATCCAACATGTATTTTATCACCCATTACAGAAAAGTCGTCTAGTCGTTCTGTTGAAACAACTACGTACGGTAAAATACCATTAGCTGGTAAAATATTCGTACCTTTCCCAAGAATCCGGAATTCTATTCCTTCGCCTCTGAGAAAAATAAGTGTATTTATAAACGCCTCTGTTGAACTTGGTACAACGAAGATTGGAACTTTTCCTCCTATTTTAAAACTGACATGACCCGAAAGTTCTTCATTTAAAAACAAATCGCAACCAAGCTCCCACAATTTTTCAAGCAACCTTCTTGGAACATCATGCGTGTAATCCACCCGTCATTCCCTCCGCATAGACTACGATTTTGTCTTTTCCAGTATTTTTAGCATGGTAAAGCGCTGTATCGGCTAGTTTTATCAACTCTTCCGGAGAACTTATTAGAATGTTTTCCACGTTCTGTGGATAACTGACAACACCAAAGCTTAGTGTGATTTTGAACGGAAAATCTGCGCTATCTCGGATAAGTCTCCTAAGCCTTTCGAGTATAATTGTTACTTCATTAACATCTGTTGAAGGGAATGCCATGATAAATTCTTCCCCGCCGAATCGACCTACAACATCCGTTGTTCTAATGTTTTCCCTTAAAATCTTCGCAACCGTTATTAAGACCTTATCTCCAACTATATGTCCATATGTATCGTTGATCTTCTTGAAATTATCTATATCGCACATAACTATAGACAAGCTATCTTTTTGATTTACCGCATTCTCAAAGTACTGAGATAATAAATCGGAGAAGTAGTATCGTGTGAACAACTTTGTTAGAGGATCTATGAAGCTTCTCAACCTTGTCAAAAGTCCCTTGAAAACACCTACAAAACCATATTCGATTATTTCCAACTTTGCAATTATTGAATCTTTCATACCTTCGCTAAACGATACATCTGGATTTGAGATGTATATTTCATATCGAGCTTTTTGATCGAAATTATCGGAAAGATAAATCTCCAAGGGAGCTATACTTATATAATCTTTTTCAAATGAGCTAAACTCACCTAATCCACTTTCAAAGCTTCGATCAAGTACCTTATCATATATTTTGAAGTAAACATTTTTAACAGGAAAAACGGAAATAATTTTGGAAACAAAGTAATCCATAAGTATCTGTGGATCTGTTTTTGGATCTATCACTTTCAAGCTTGTCAGTATATCAAGCGATAGATTACGAGTATCCTCGATATCTTCCTGTCTAATATCATATGACGTTACATCATATATCTTTGCCAAAGAAAGTGCAGCATTTGATAAACCGATATCTTTGTAAATTGTGATTGCTTTCATGTAATATACCTTGGCTTTGTATTGCTTGCCAAGGACGTTATAATAGTGGCCATAGCCCTCGTAAACCAAAGCCAGTGAAAGTAAACTGCCATCAAGAACAAAACAATTTTCTAAGTATTCCAACTCTTTCCTGAAAAAATCAGGCTTGAGCTTCGCTAAACGCTGACCAAAAATTGCACAAAGCTCCTCCCTGAAAATTCTACTCCCTTGATTTACGTAACTCTCCCAAAGTTCCCCAAAATCATCATGTTCAATATTCGATAACAGATTAAAAAAATTTTTTTGCTCGGCGTCTAAGGTTTCAAAGTCTACCATACCAACGAAACGTTTTGAAAGATCGTAATCTCTCGCTATCAGGCTCACCAAAGCACGTTCGTCATTTCTATTTTCCTTTTTTATTTTCTCGACTTCAGCAATATGCTCGAAAGCACTTTCAAGTTCAAAGTTGTACGCATGGTAATATGCTTCAAGAGAGTTGCTGTATATGATTTCTTGGGTTAACCCGAGCATCTCCAACCTTGGTCTTATGTTGCTGAGTTCACTTATGAATTCGCTAATCTTGCCCGAATACAACTTGTGATAAAGTATGTTTAACTTCGCCAGATATCCTTTTGCAGGGAAACCGGTATCGTTCGCAATATCAACCGCTCTCTGCAAGTACATCATAGAAATGTGAGTGTTACTACTTTCAACCGCCAGGTTGTTGTATATGCTTGGTAATTTGTGTGCAAAATTAAAATTCAAAGATATGCTTTCGGCTTTTTTGAGATATTGAATGGCTCTTTGGGGATTATCAAACATAAGCCTTGCAGCAAAGAAATAAGCGTCCACTAATATGTCAGCATGGATTGGATTGTCCTCTTTAAGCTTTGTGATTATATCGCTAACTTGGTTAAAATAGTCCTCTCTTTTCTTTATAACCTCATATTTTACACGCAATAATAACAACTTTTTCCTGATTTCTCCTATGGGACCGTAAGCTGTCGGAAACTCTTTTAGTATCTCGTAAGCTTTTTCTTCTTTGTATGAAAAGAAAAATTTCTTAGCTATGTAATAAGAATACAATTTTGCTTTCGGAATACTTAGATTTTCAAGATCATTTATCTCTTCCGTTCTAGTCAGTAACTCAACTTCAAACTTTACAAGGGCATATGAAACTCTATCACCAATTATATCTTTAACCTTCTCCATTACAGATTTTATTAAAGATGGTGAAGAATAGTAACTTAGCATTTCTTTAATGCTTTTTAAGTAAACTACGGCAGCGCTCAGTTTTTGTCCAATTGCTTCCAGGTGCCACGCTCTTTTGAAAGTGTCTTTTGTCTCTTGCGAAAGTGTTTCGTGAAGTCTTTTTCTCTCGTTACTATCAATACTGTTGTATAACAATTCCCAGTAATGCTTTAACGTGAACCTGTATTTATCATATTCTTTGTATAAGATACCATTTGCCATCAAATTTGAAAGACTTATTTCTCCGTCAATGTGCCCTTGGAGAATTTCGATCTCATCTTTTGTAAACTTTTGTCCAAGTACGGCTACGTATTTCTCACTAGTTTTGTAAAATTCTCTTAGCTTTTCATCAAATATATTTACAACTTGTACTTGCTCCAACTTATCTAAATCGTATTGTAATTCGCCGTTTTTTATGAATATTACATCATTATCATATAGATACTTTAAATACTCAACGATAACGCCAGGTAGACCACCGGATACATTTGTTAACCACTGACTCAAAAGTTCTATCTCGTGGACTTTACCAAAAGAAACTTCCAAAAGTTTTCTGGTTTGCTCAATGCTAAACGCAGATATATGAATTTTCTCCTCAAAATCTTTAGAGTCCTCTACACTGAAAGCCACAACCTTAATATTTGCTTTTTTTGAAAGGCTCACGATTTTCCTAACAAGTGCTTTTAAATTCTCCTGAACTTCGTGATAATCATCTATAATGATTACAACTTTGTCCACTTTCTCAAAAGCTTCAACAATAGCTAGTGATACTGTATCGATTTTGCAAGTGTGTTCTATACATCTTGAAAGTTCGTCGAAGAGCTCTTTTGAAATGCTGTCAGCAACAATCTGTAAAGTTTGTACTATCACATCGGAAGCTGATTGTGCATGTAAAAAATGTATGCTACTTTCACGCAATGTATTTTCGATATTTTCAATTATGGTTGTCTTACCGATCCTTTGTGGACCTATAACACCGAGGAATTTTTTATCATTCGAATTTATAAATTCCATTATAATATTTTCTTGCTCTCTAATTATACGCCTAATTGACAATGCTCTTTTGTTTTTTGGAAGAGTAAAGTATGGTATGTCTTCTGTTAATTTTCTTTCACTTTGTTCTTCCGAACTCATCTGTTTTGCTATTCTCAAGATTGTTTCGTCATTTGAAATGTACTCAATAATCTTTCCAAACGCGTATAAAGTTGATCTATCTGAAATTTCTTTCGTATTGAGCGCTTCCGGTGCCAAGAAATAGATATCTTTTAACGAATCTGTGTGAGTTTCAAGAACCGAATAGTTTTGAACCATAGGGAGGAATAAAAGAATATCGCCACGAACTCGAACTATATCGCGTAAACCTACTACTGGTATATATAAATTCGGTATGTGCAAAACATTTTTAACAACATTAAGCAAAAACGCTGAGACAAACTCTCGAAAATCCTTATCCATGTTGTCATAGTATACAACTTCATCCAAGTCGTAAATCAACACAGGTGTTTTATCAAACATTATCTTTTCTGGCACAAGTAAACCGGATATCTTTGCCGCCAATTCAGATCTCAAAATAACACCCTCAGGATTTGTTATTAACCCTTCCTTGACGAATTTTGCGATCTTCTTTCTTCCGTCTTTTTCAATTAAATAATCTTTGCTCCAATAAGTCTGTCCTATAAATTCTAAAATTTCCACATCTAACATCTAAACTTCACCCCTAGTTACCCCAAACAATTGTATTCTTTCCCATAGATTTAGCCCTGTAAAGTCTTTGGTCTGCCAATCCAATTAGCTCCGTAGCATTCGACCTCTCACTTATATGTGCAATTCCAATGCTAATAGTAACTTTGAACCCGAACAACGAAGATGATGATATCTCAATCTCCTTTCTCATTTTTTCACAGAGTTCAAGTGTTTTTACTTTGTCTTTATAAATTACCCCAACGAACTCTTCACCACCGTACCTTGAAACAATACCATCGTCAGCGACATTTTTTTTCAAAATATCTGCTATCATTTTCAGAACTTTGTCCCCTGTTATGTGTCCATACGTGTCATTCACTTTTTTGAAATCATCTGTATCAGTAAGGAAAACCGAAAAATTATTCTCACGTCTTTCAAAAAGTTCTTCTATCAGTTGATTGAACTTCCATCTATTATACAATCCAGTTAATCGATCCATGTACGAGCGTTCCTTTAGTACAAGTCCTTTTATCTGACCAGCGAATAATTCTTGAATTAAAGTAAATTCATTTAACATGTCTAATTCATTATCAGTCGTCTCATAAGATTCGCTGTAAATATATAGTCTATACCATGCATCCTCATCAATTTTCTCATTAATCAAGATCTCAAAAGGTTTCAAAGAAAAGATATCTCCTTCCGGTATTTTCGGTGAGTTCGATACTTCGTAGTGAAAATTTGACACATTGTCGTGAACACACAAATACATGTTCTGAGCATGGAATATCCTATATATTGAGCTTACAAATAAATCGATAAATTCTCGCAAGTTAATAGACAGATTTAAACGCCTAAGTTTATGCAACATTTGTAAAGTATTATCCGTTATTTTTTTGGTACACATATGCATGGACGGATGGTTCATTTTCATAATGTTACCAAGTTGACAGAGTTCACTTTCAAGGAACTTTGAACGTACTTCCTTACCCTTCATCTTGAAATATTTCTGTTTGGCTAGCAGTACGTAGAATAACGAGAGGTTAACTCCTCCAACTGTGTATTCGCTTTCCCATTTTTCGATCTCTCTTAAAAAACCCTCTTGATCAACTTTCGCAATTTTCTCAGCAAAGATGTACAAAATTTCTTCCCTAAGCAAAAAGTAGTGAGAGTCCCTGTACTCCAACCAAATCGTTTTGAACTGTTCATCGTCTTTAGTCAGCACCATTTTAGTTAGAAATTCGAATGCTCTTGTTTTCAACGCAGGTTCACCTATATTTTGTAAAATTAGCTTCTTCGCTTCTTCAAAATTTGCGCATAATAACTCAAGTAAAATTAGACTTCTCAACGATGATTTTTGAAGTCCATATTGCTCTTCTTTTTCAAGTGCTTTTAAGATAAGTGCCTTTGCCTCGAGATAATTTTGTTCATACATCGGTAAGAATGAACGGATCCGGTAGAAAAAGGCAATATCTGAGGGTCTATCCCAAAACGAAAGCTGTGTTTCAATTCTCTTCACTTCACTGCGAAACTCATCTAAGAATCCAAAGTATACAAATGCTCTCAACAAATTTAATTGTGGTACTATTGTGAGCTTTAAATACCCAATTTCGCTTGCTAACCGAATAGCGTGCTTAAAGTTTTCAATTGAGACCACGTTGGCATCGTTTAAGATACCGTATACATTGTGAATTCTACTTAGCACATGCTTCAAATTATAATTTTCAGCGATTTCTCTTGCGTCATCAAGGTATGCCCTTGCGTCAGTAGGTTTTCTGTAACTTAAAGTATATGCTAAAAGTAATAAATACTCTGATTTTAAATTCGCCCAAAGTCTATTCTTTTCGTTGATAGAACGCACTATACCTGCTAATTGATCCACATTTTCTATTCTATCATCCAACCTATATTTGGCTGAATCATACAAAAAGTGTGCCCAAAGTTTTTTGTATGCTTCAAAAGAACAGGTATCTGGTTCAGATGTGCTAAAAAACGTGCGATATGTCTCCAAAACCCCCGTTTCGTTCTCATCAACATAATTTTTCAAAAGCCTTAGGTAGCTAAACAATTTGGATGAGTCCAAAACGCCCTCACAGTCAAGTTTTTCCGAAGATTGATACCGGAATTTAAGCAATAAAGAATTAAATGCATAAGAATTGAGTCGATTGTAAGTTTTTAATATGTCGTAGATTTTTCCGAATACTTCTTTCATTCTTTCAGTGGAAAAGGTGTACGTTTCCAAGTTTTTTTTCACAAACCTCAAGTATGTAACAACAGCTGAGATATCTTTCCCCGCGCTGAGGTAGTGATAACCACTTTTCAAAATAGAAAAGCTAAAAGGACTATCAAACTTTTCGTATCTTTTTGCAAGTTTATAGTGGTATTTTTCTTTTTCTTCAGATGGTAAGTCATCATATATTTTTCTCCAGACACTTTCCGAGAATGTATACAATCCATTATCGAACTTTATAACGCCTTTTTTCAGCCCTGTTTGCAATGTATCTTCCAAGTTTTTAGATAGCACATCACTGAGGTGCACTACATCCTCTTTAGAAAATTCACTGCCAAGTAGCGATAAATAACTAAACTCTGTTGGCAAGCCTACTATTGTAGGAAGAATTTCTTGGTTATTTTGAAAATCTGGAACTTCAAAAGCAAAATCAAATTCGCGTGATTTATTTGCTAAAACCACTACTTTTGTCGATATATCAACTAATTCTAAGTGACTCAAGAACGATCTTATTAAGTGATCGCTGTTCTCATAGTCGTCGATAACAATAAAAGCCCTTTCAAAGTTTGCTATAGTAGAAATTATAGCACCTAAGATGCTATCAAATTTCACGATATCGTGCAAAGATCTAAACAATGTATATCTTTCACCTTCGGGTATAAACTCGCGGTATTTTCTCAACAACTGTCTAGGGACGTTTGTAAAGTCTTTCCCAATGTAAACAAATAATGTTTTTGGTAAACTGTTTGCCAAGCCAGATAACCAGAAAATTACGTTAACAAAATCAATGTAGCGCGTTGAGGTCAGATTCACAACCATGTACTTTTTATCGGTTACAATTTTGCTTAACACATCTTTTGAAAAGCTCTCAACAACCTTTGTATCCAAAAAAACAAAGCTTTCAAGCCATGCTTTATTATACGTTCTGCATTTTGGATCTTTGTGGGTAAGTTTTTTAACCATGTAGTAATATCGTTTTTCGAAATCGAAGTGTTCAATTACTTTACCAAGAACATACATAGTAGTTTGAAGATTTACAACACCACTTTTTAGAAATTCTGGTGAATAGAATATCTTTTCACTACTTTGTACTGTCTTCTCAACAGACTGATTAGAATACAAAAGCGGAGGTAAAAAGAACACTTGCCCTGCGTATAGGAAGATGTCTTCTTCGGAAAAATAACCTATTGGCGGATAAACACCTTTTTCAACTCCATATAAATAGAAAAGAAAGGAAGAAACCAGATCTTTTAATGTGAATTCACTCACGCTGTCACTAATAGGTTTTTCATAGTTGTATTTGAATTTTACAACAAATTCACCTTTATCTTCTGAAAGTTCTACCAAAGCAGGTAAAAACATCCGATCAAATAAAGTAAACGAATTAACATGCACAACAAATCGATCAAAATCGTCAATAAAATCACTTGGAATAATCCTTGCAAGATATATTCCATTATCTTCGACAATGTATTCCGAACCTATGTAAACTTCTCTTTGGAATTTGTATTCAGGCTTAATAAGATCGGTCGTGGAACTCCCCCCAACGAAATTCGAATGATTAAATCATATATTTGATTTCTGTTTTTGAGCAATGAACATATTTTTTGCTTCTCTAACTACTTCTTCTACGATAGCACCAAGGTCTCCTTTCAATGTGCAACCCGCTGCCTTAGTATGCCCTCCCCCACCAAATAAGACAGCCAGGTTACTACAATTGAACCAATCGCGCGAACGGAAACTTATGTGGATCTCTCCGTGTTCATATTCGGAAAAGAATATGGCAAGTTCAGTACCTCGAATTGACCTCAACTCACCAACAAAACCTCCACTGTCATCCTCAGTACAGTTGTTCATTTCGTAATCTTCTTTTGAAAGGTAAGAGTACACAATTTGCCCGTTTAGTTCCATTTTCATATGTTCAATCATCGTTGAAAGCAATTTAAATTGCTCGATACGCTTATTTTCAAATAAACTCGAAACAAGATGCATCTTTCCCCCCAAGCTCACAAGTTTTGTAGCGTCGGAGAATACTATTTCATCTGCATTTGAATATCGGAAGAACCCTGTATCTGTTGCGATCCCCATCAAGTTTATAGTTGCTAAGCGCTCATTGTAATTAACTCCAAGCTCGGTATTCACCCTTAACACCATTTGAGCAGTGGAACCGAATTTAGTATCAACCCAGTTATGTACGCCAAAATACGTGTTAGTGTTGTGGTGATCAATTACCAAAACCGTACGATTATCAAAAAGTTCCTGGAATCGCCCAACTCTATCTGAACTTGATGCGTCAACAACTAAGATCACATCTGGATAAAAATTCAAAGCAGCGAAACTGTCGTAGTTCATTACACTATTAACTTCATTGAATTCGTAAAAATACCAGGGAATCCTCCAATCGATACCAGCTATCACTTCTTTACCCAAACTCTTAAGACCAAGATAAGCGCTCAAAACGGAACTAATATCATCACCATCTGGCATTATATGCCCAACAACAAGAATTTTTCTAGCATTCTCAAGCTCGGCAACTATATTTAAAAAATCTCTGTTCATCACAATACCTCCAATGCTTTTCGTACGAGTTCCTTAAATTTCCATTTAACTGCGTTAGCAGTCTCAACAACTTCTTCATGTGAAAGCGGTTGATCCAGTATCCCAGCTGCCATATTTGTTGCGCAAGATAACACAAGGACTTTTATACCAACATGAGCACATACTATGATCTCTGGAACTGTTGACATTCCAACAAGATCAGCGCCCATTTTCCTTACAGCTCTTATTTCAGCGGGTGTTTCGTAAGTTGGTCCTGTCAAACCAATGTAAACTCCCTCTTTCATGTTAGGATATACCATCCTAATTTTTTCCATCCACTCCCTATCAAACACACCAAGCATGTCTGGAAAACGCGGCCCCATCTCTTCATTATTTGGTCCTCTCAGGGGATTCCTAAACATAAAGTTGATGATGTCTTTAACAATAATTATATCCCCCGGTTTATACGTAGTGTTCACTGCACCTGCAGCGTTTGTTATCAACATTCTTTCGATTCCAATTAGTTTTAACGTATGGATAACTAATCTTACATCGGATGGATTCCAACCTTCGTATATATGGAATCTTCCGCTAAGTACAACAACTTCCTTACCGTACAACTTCCCAAAAACCAATTTTCCCTCATGCCCAGGAGCCGTAGAATATGGAAAATTTGGAATATCTTTGTAACTTACTTCTTGCCTGTTTTCGACCTCCTGCGCCAAAAAGCCAAGTCCAGAACCAAGAATAAGTGCTATTTTGGGTCTCAAGGAAATTTGGTTAGTTATGAATTCGTATGCTTCTTTTACTTGGATATCCATTACGATCCCTCCAAAGACTGTTGTTTACAACTGAGCTGTTCTGAGGTAAAATTATATTCGGTAGTTTCATTACATTATATCATAACTTTAGTAATAGTCCAACATAAAAAATTGGAGGGGTATGATGAATAAGACATTCCCTTGTTTAATTATAAACCTCGATAGTATAGCGTTCAACACTAAAAAGATCTCTCAAATATGTCACGATAATGGCATAGAGCTAGTAGGGGTGACCAAGCTCGTTCTTGCTAATCCAAAAATCGCCAAGGTTATGAGAGAAAACGGAGTCGATAAACTAGGCGATTCACGATTAAAAAACATTATAACTTTACATGAGAATAACGTACCAGGACCATATCAACTTCTAAGGATACCTATGCTTTCTGAAATTCCTTTAGCCATAAAGTATGTTGATGAATTCTTGGTTTCCATGCCACAAACAGCTTTCGAAATAGATACGATAGCAAAGCAAATGCATAAGAATGTTCAAATTATTTACATGGTAGATGTTGGTGATCTACGAGAAGGTGTATGGTACGAAAATGCTTTCGAGGAGATACATAACGTTTCAAAACAACTAAAGTATGCACACTTAGTTGGAATTGGTACCAACGTGGGATGTTACGGTGGAGTGCTTCCGACCGAGGAAAACATGAATTTGCTTATTTCAATTAAGGAAAAACTCGAGAAAACCCTTGGCTATGAGTTAAAGGTAAGCGGTGGGAGTACAGTCACATTGAAAATGATAGAAGATAGAACATTACCAAAAGGTATCAGTCAACTCAGAGTGGGAGAAGCCATATTACTCGGTACAGATGCTACAGGTGATAGGGATATCCCTTACTTACGTCAAGATACTGCAATACTCGAAGCTGAAGTCGTTGAAGTTGATTATAAACCGTCTGTACCTGTCGGGCAGCTTGGCAAAGATGCGTTTGGTAGAACGCCCTACTTTGAAGATAAAGGCTACAGAAAAAGACTTATATTGGCAATCGGTGAGCAGGATGTAAAACCAGATGGTTTGATTCCTCTTGAGGAAGGTGTGGAATGTTTACATGCGTCAAGCGACCACTTAATTGTGGATGTGACCAACACAAGCAAGGAATTCAAAATTGGCGATACATTGAAGTTCAGGATGAGTTATGGCTGTGCTTTACAAGCGTTTACAAGTCCCTACGTTGAAAAAGTTTTCATTTAGTTATTTCAGCCTTATAATATTTTCCTTAAACCGTTCTCGAAACTTTTGCCTTTTTTCAACGAAGACTTGTTCACCAGTAAACGGATGAATTTCCGTATAGTACATTGTTGTACTCAACGTGCCAGGTGTGGGTGTGAAGATCTGAACCTGCTGAGGGACATAACCAAGATGTTTCTTAACAAATTCCCATAAAAATAGATTTTCTCGTTCACCTTCTCCTGGGTGTCCCACTATGAAATAGCCGATAACATATTTTTCTTTGCCTTTTTTGCGTGCAGCTTCTTCAAATAACCTTTTAAACTCTAAGAAAAGTTCAACCCGGGGCTTGTTCATAAGTCTTAGAACTTCCGGATGTGCGTGCTCTGGTGCAAGTTTTAGTTGGCCAGAAGTGTAGTCAACGAGTTTTTCAATTATATAATCTCTTTCCTGAGAAGCTAATATCAAATCGTGTCTAATACCAGAACCAACGAAGACATGCTTAATACCCTGAACTTTCCTTATGCTGTCCAAAAGATCTATAAATTTCAAACTGACATCATCATTTTTTAAAACACTGCAAATGTTAGGAACAAGACAGCTTTTTGCACACTGGCCCTTTGAATCACGTATATTGCAAGTATAACCATACATATTGGCCGTTGGACCACCAACGTCGGTAATTGTTCCCCTAAAGTCAGGCATTCTCGAAATAATTCTGACTTCTTCTAATATTGAATCAATACTTCTAGACGAAACGTGTGTGGTTTGATGATGTGAAATAGCGCAGAAAGAACAATTTCCAAAGCATCCTCTGACCGCTGTGATCGAAAATTTTACGGTGTCTATTGCCTTTACTCTTCCTTGCCTTTCATAAAAAGGATGGACTTTCCTCACATATGGGAGAAGATACAGCTCGTCTAATTCTTTCGAACTAAGTGGAATAGAAGGTGGGTACTGAATAACATACCTTGTGTCTTGTTTCTGGGCGATTACAACATTTTCCATTGGGTCAGTTAATAAAGCCACTTGTTTATACATCTGTGCGTAAATTTCTTTATTTTCCACAACCTGATCATAGGAAGGTACCTCAACATATTTATCGAAAAGCTGTTGATCATAGGAAAAACTACTTTTCCAAACCATTGTACCACGAATACCATCGAGTGTCTTACCTTCTTCCAATCTTCTCGCAATTTCAATTATCGCACGTTCTCCCATTCCATACACGAGTATGTCAGCTTTGGAGTCTACAAGTATCGATTTTCTCACTCTATTACTCCACCAATCGTAATGTGCGAATCTTCTAAGGCTTGCTTCGATTCCACCAATTACAATTGGAACATCTTTGAAACATTGCTTAATCATATTTACATATTGTATAACAGCTCTATCCGGTCTTCTATTGTTTACACCACCGGGTGTGAACTCATCTGACTTTCTCTTCTTCCCTGATGCCGTATAGTTAGCTACCATGGAATCAACACTTCCAGCTGTGACTCCAAAGAACAAATTTGGTCTTCCAAGCCTTTTTATATCGTTTAAATTCACTGGCTGAGCGATAATACCAACTTTATATCCTATCGATTCAAGTAACCTGCCAAGTAGGGCAACACCAAAAGACGGGTGATCGACATAAGCATCACCCATCACAAATATAATATCTAAGCTATTCCATTTTCTTTTCTGGACTTCTTCAAACACAGTGGGCAAGAACACTAAATCACTCCATTATGTTTAAACATTTTCGTATTTTCTTCTCTCCCATTCTGTGACAACCGTTGAATATTCCCACCATTCGCGCTCTTTCAATATTAAAAATTTCTCCCAAATGTGCTCTCCAAGGGTTTTTCTCACAAGCACACTTTTTTCAGCCTCTGATAAAGCTTCTTTTAGATTTGCTGGTAATCTCTTGATACCTCTCTTAGCTTTCTCGGCTTCAGACATATGGTAAATATTTTCCTCAACAGCGGCTGGTGGTTCAATTTTGTTTTCTACCCCGTCCAGCCCAGCAGCAAACATAACAGCTAAAGCAAGGTAAGGATTACATGACGGATCGGGTGCTCTATATTCGATCCTTGTTGATTTACCACGTGCTTTTGGTACACGTATAAGCGCTGTTCTATTTCCCTTACTCCACGCGATATTAACAGGTGCTTCGTAACCTGGTACTAAGCGCTTGTAACTATTAATTGTTGGATTGGTTATTGCAGTTATCTCTCGTGCATGTTCAACTAAGCCCCCAATAAAATATTTCATAATTTCTGAAATACCATCTGGAGCCGTTTCATCAAAGAATGCGTTTTTACCATCGAGTGTAAAAAGGCTCATATGTACGTGCATACCACTCCCATTGACACCAAAGAATGGCTTTGGCATAAACGTTGCGTATAGATTATTCTTTATAGCAAGTGTTTTTATAACAAGCTTTACGGTTTGCACATTATCGGCTGAAAAAACGGGTTCTGAATATCGAAAATCAACTTCGTGCTGCGATGGTGCAACTTCATGATGTGTTGTCTCGACATCCAGTCCCATTTCTTTAAGGTGGACAGAAACTTCTGTTCTGATATGCTCAGCGATATCCACTGGTAGTAAATCGAAATAACTACCACTATCGAGAAATTCGAAAATAGGTCTTCCCTTATCACGCGGTAAAATGAAAAACTCAACTTCGGGCCCCGCATAAGGAATAAATCCCATCGCTTTCGCTTTTTCCTCAACAAGTTTTAATATGTACCTCGGATCTCCCTCGAATGGACTGTTATCATTGTAAACATCACATATTATTCTTGCACTCTTGTGCCCTTCAAAAGTCCAAGGCAGTACAGCAATAGTTCTTAAATCAGGTTTCAGGTACATATCTGATTCATGGAGCCGTGCAAATCCTTCTACAGAGGAACCATCGAACATAACTCCGCCATCCAAGGCTGATCCAAGTTCGTCAGAAGGGATCTCAACATTTTTCATGGTTCCGTTTATATCTGTGAATTGAAGTCTAACAAACTTTACAGAGTTTTCATCAATAAACTTAAAGATCTTCTCTTTGTTCACCATCAACACCCCCACTTTGAAAAGCATTTGAAAAGTATGTATGTGCATAAATATTCATGGTTAATAACGAAAAACTACGAGCAATTGACCATAAAATACATTATACTCAAATTATACAACTATATATGCCGATAGTCAATGATATTCAACATTTTTAGTAGTAAATGTATGCTCGCCTTATTGGCTCTCAATGATTCACAATTAATGATTGACAAATGATGCCATCACGTTTATAATATTATTGAGAATGATTATCAATAATTTTCATTGGTAAGGAGTGGTTTCATTGAAACTTTCCGAAGTTCCAGTAGGTGTCACAGTCGAAGTTCAGGAAATTTTGCAATCAGATGTATCTTCAAAACTTCGGGCAATTGGAATACTTCCCGGTGTGAAAATTCAAGTGGTCAAAGAAGCACCAATGGGAGATCCAAGAATATACAGAATTTTTAAAAAGTTAATCTCACTCAGAAACAACGAAGCGGACTTAGTTGAAGTTAAGATAATTGAAGACACACCATTACCAGCAACATTTGTTGAACCAGGTACCTATAAAATTGTAAGTATCGATGCTGGAATTATGGCAACCCGTGAATTAAACAAGTGTGGGATCGTTGTGGGTTCAATTATCGAAATTTTGCCAAGTAGGAAAGTCAAAACAAACATTGGCACATTCGATATTGGATGGGGTAAGTTAGCAAAAATCAAAGTAATTAAAGTTAAAGATTTTGAAAAATCCAAAAGCATGTGATCTTTTAGCAGGAGGTCAATTATGGTAATAACAGTTGGACTTGTTGGTAATCCGAACGTCGGAAAAACAAGTTTATTCAACAAGCTTGTTGGTGCAAGACAATACGTAGCAAATTGGCCAGGTGTTACTGTAACAAGGATCGAGGGTGCAAGTACTTACAAAGAATATACTCTCCACTTCATAGACCTCCCTGGTGTTTACTCACTTTCCGCTACATCAATTGATGAAAAGGTAACCCGCGATTTCTTGTTCTTTACGCCACCTAATG
This sequence comes from Fervidobacterium sp., assembly GCA_049970055.1. Classification (GTDB taxonomy): domain Bacteria; phylum Thermotogota; class Thermotogae; order Thermotogales; family Fervidobacteriaceae; genus Fervidobacterium. The sequence goes on along the minus strand of JBMFNR010000005.1, from coordinate 10,234 downwards.
TAACTGCAGTGATAATAGATAGCATGAGTCCGGAACAAGGGATGTACGTACTCCTTGAAGCTTTGGAACTTGGATTGAATGTTATAGCTGTTTTCAATGCTATCGATGAAGCAAGAAGAAACGGTATTGAGATTGATAAAGACTATCTTCAAACATTCCTTGGTGTACCAGTTGTTTTGACGAGTGCGCACACTGGCGAGGGCATCGAGGAACTGAAGGAGGTAATCATTCAAACATTTAAGAAACCTATAAGGCCAAAATTCTTTATTTATGGTGAAAATATAGAAAGTACTATCAAGGAGATCGAAAGCTGCATAACCGATGAGTACAATAAGAGATTTGTTGCCTTAAAGTACCTTGAAGGAGATAGATTTATACGTGAAATGGTACAATTGTGCAAAAAAGATCTTAGTGAAGAATTAGCGACGGAGATAGCAAAAAAGAGGTACGAATATATAACTGTAACACTCTCAAGGAGTTTTACCACATTTCAGAATGCTCTAACCTTATCGGAAGCACTTGATCACGTTTTGACACATCGATATCTTGGAATTCCAATATTTATTTCCCTTTTGTATCTTGCTTTCAACTTTACATTTAAAGCCTCGGAACCACTTGTAACTCTTTTAGAATATTTGTTTGGTAAATTAACAGAGGTTATCGGCAGCAATAGTTTGTTCACGTCCCTTATATCAGACGGAATAATTAACGGTGTAGGAAGTGTATTATCTTTTATTCCAAGCATCTTTGCCCTATTTTTTGCCCTTGGAATAATGGAAGAAAGCGGATATTTGCCAAGAATAGCTTTTCTTATGGATAGAGTGATGTACTCTTTAAGACTTACAGGTCGTTCTTTTATGACACTAATACTTGGGTTTGGATGCAATATAAGTTCGGTAATGGCTGCTCGTGGGTTGTCTGACGAGCGAGAAAGAATAACAACGATTTTAGTTTCTCCATTCATAAGTTGCAACGCAAGGATACCAGTCTATTTGATGATAATAGGTGTTGCATTCGCACAATTTAAAGCCGAAGTTTTTTTCCTGATTTATGCTGCAAGTATACTCTTAACTGCGCTTTCATCAAGAATTGTAAATAAGGTACTCTTAAAAGGCGAAAATGTCCCGTTTATAATGGAACTGCCAAGGTATCGTTTCCCAAAATTATCAAATATCATCACCTATATGTGGAATAGAGGAAAACACTTTTTGGAAAAAGCTGGTGCGATAATATTCGCAACAAGTATCGTTATATGGGTTCTTACTTATTTTCCCGATCCAAAGAATGTAGAGAATAGCTTCGTTGCAATGATTGGTAAAGGACTTCAGTTCATCTTTAGGCCTCTCGGTTTTTCTTGGCAAATAGTTTCCGCACTTATTTTTGGTGTAGTTGCAAAGGAAGTAATCGTTTCTTCATTCGCACAATTTTACGGTGGAGTTGAATATGTGACTTTCTCACCTGTTGTTGCTGCCACATTAATGGTTTTTGTACTCGGTTATGCACCTTGTTTTGCAACACTTGCCGCTATAAAATCTGAAACTAATAGTTTGAGGTATGTTTTCTTTGCTGTTATTTACAGTTTCACCGTATCTTACATCCTGGCATTTATTGTCAATTTGATAGGGAGGATAATTGTATGAAGTCGATAAATTTCTCGCTTTGGATTTCCATATTCTTTTCTCTATCTACTACTATTTTATATCTCATCGAGCATCAGTACGTATTCTCAGCGATAATTTTTACTTTCTCACTTACCTTCCTTTCAGGCTTTAGGGAATTTGGGAAAAGTGTACTAACTTACAGGGTAGCTCATCTCTACGTAGGGAGTATACTTTTTGTTATTGCTGGTGTTTACATACTTTTGACATTTCTTTTTTCGCTTATCAATTTACTCACCAATAACGAAATTTACAAGTTAAGTGATGCTGATCTATTATTAATTGTTTCATCATTGTACAGCATTTACAATATAATTTCTCTAAAAAGAGCTGCTTTTAAAAATAAGTAGATCTTTCCGAACGAGCTATTGAACTTTTTGCTAAACTGAGCTATAATATGTACGGTTGAAAATTAATATGCCTCCCTTTGCATGTCTAAGGGAAGTCCGGTGGAAATCCGGCACGGGGCCGCCACCGTAAGTGGGGACGAACTCCACAAAATGCCACTAGCGTAAGCTGGGAAGGCGTGGAGCGTAGGATGATCCACAAGTCGGGAGACCTGACATGCAAAGGAAGGTAGCCATCCACCACGTTGCCTGGGGATGGCTGTAAATTTTTGCATAGAGGAGGTATGGATGTATGAACGTACTTAGAAAGGTAGCGTTTCTAACACTTTTGTTACTAACGGTTTTCTCTTTGGCTGTTGCGGTAGTTGATGATGCCGGCAGAATTGTAAACATACCAATGCCACCGCGGAGAGTTGTTTCGGCAGCTCCAAGCGCAACGAGGTATCTGCAAGCACTTGGTCTTGAAAATAGGATAGTTGGTGTGACAGCTTGGGATAGTTATAAAAAGGCTGAGAACATCGGCAACATGGTTCCTCTGAATATTGAAAAGATCTATTCGTTAAAACCAGATATAGTCATAACTTTTGGTGGTTTTCAATTTCCTGAAGTTGAAAAACTCGAAAAGGCGAACCTTACCGCGTATGTTTTGAATGCGAACACACTTACGGATATTATAAAAGCGGTAGGTCAGCTTGGTGCGATATTCAATGTAAAATCAAAAGCTGATCAAATTGTGACTGAATTACGCAATAAAATGACAGAAGTGGGGCAAAAAACATCGAAGATACCTCTTGAAAAAAGGCCAACAGTATTTTTTACAATAACCGTGCCTGATGAAAAGGCGAAAGAACTTTGGACCGCAGGTACAGGTTCTTACATGAACGAACTTATAGTCATCGCTGGTGGAAGAAATATAGCAGCCCCATACACTGGGAGCAACGGTTGGCTATCTGTAAACTGGGAATGGTTAGTCCAACAAGATCCTGATGTAATTATCATAGGATCGTATGGTGATGTAAAGGCAGCAGAACAAGCTGCTAAAAATCACTCAATCATGAAGAACTTAAAAGCTGTTAAAAATAATAGAGTTTTTGTTGTAGATGGTAATGAAGTAAGCCAAGCAGCTCCTCATATTTTTAAGTACCTTGATATATTCTTCAACTTTTTCTATGGAGAGAAATAAGTTGTCGAGGATAAAGACATTTTTCATAAAGATGGGGAGATACTCGCTCCCCATTATTTTTGTCATTGTATTTATGCTTAATTTATCACTCGGTACAGTTAATGTTGGTTTCCTTAAGCTATTCAAGCTGTTCTTTGAAGACTCACCAGAAAGGTACATGATCTGGAATCTAAGGTTCCCTCGCGTATTAATGGCAACTTTAACGGGTGTAGCGCTGTCGCTTGTTGGCAACACGTTCCAAGCGATAATGAAAAATCCGCTTGTGGACCCGTACATTGTTGGTACATCGGCCGGAGCAAGTTTTGGAGCACTTCTTGCAATTTATTTCATTGTAAACTCGATAGCTCATGTTAGTATACCAACCGTGAGTTTCATTTTTGCCGTCATTGCTTCTTTACTGACAATATTACTGGCAAAAAGAGATGGTGCTATACCAGTTGTCCATTTAGTCCTCAGTGGTGTACTTGTTAGTACGATGTTTTCCGCTGGTAGCATGCTCTTACTCAACATTGCGAACAAAACACTTGTCACCGGGCATATTTGGTTATTTGGATCATTCTCTGGAACGACATTTTCAGATTTACCTTTACCATTGTTTTCATTATTTGCATTTATTATTATTTCCATTCTTTTTAGCAAACAGCTCGACGCAATGTCCTTAGGAGAGAAAGAAGCAAAAAGTCTTGGGGTTAATGTTGAAGGCGTTAAGTGGCTTTTTTACTTACTTGGATCATTTGTTACTGCCGCATTCGTTTCAAAAACGGGAATAATTGGCTTTGTTGGACTTATCGTTCCACATATGTCACGAATAATTGCGGGACCGCTACATAGAAAAAACATACTGGCAACGATATTCATTGGTGGAATGCTTATGTCTATATGTGATACATTGTCGCGTATACTCCTCAATCCTATTGAAATCCCCGTAGGAATAATAACATCCCTACTTGGTGCTCCTTTCATGTTTTGGCTACTGAGAGCAAAAAAATAAACATATTTAAAACATTATTATGGTAAAATATTTATCAGATTGAAAATCTGAAAATATTCAGGAATATTCAGGGGGGAGCTGTATGGTTAAATTTGTTAAAGCCACCATGTTTGGTTTCATGCTGCTTTTTTTATTATCAACTTTCCATTCGTGCGTTCTGAACACAAGTCCAAGGATTACGCACATCATTTATGATGGAAAAGATTACAAGGATCTCGACTTTATTCAAATTGAAAGGTCTAAGGAAATTACAGTTAACGGAACTTTGGCCGATGGAACTATATATACGTGGAAATTAGACGAAATTACTCTGGTGAACGAAAGGAATAAAGATAAGTTTAAGTTTAAAGATTACGAAAATAATGAAGTCATAAAGAATCTATTAAGCGAAAGTTTTTTCAAAAGTCAACACAACCTCTCAATAATTGCGACTAGTCCAAATGGAAAATCTGTGACTATTACTAAGAAGGTAACCATAATAAATTTGCCACCATCCATAAACATAAATCCGAATGATATCAGCCCAGATGCAACAAAGATAAATATATCTATTCAAGACCCTGAGGGTGATCCTGTTGTGTCCACAAGTATACAGATACTTAGAAGCTCTGATAATTCGGTCATATGGAGTACGACTGGTAAAGATGTTGAGATTGACTTAGCAAAAATATCATTAACTCCAGATATTTATACGCTAAAAATAAATGCAAAAGACGCTTATGGTGCGGAATCTTTTGTAACAAGATTCATAAGGTTAAACGCATCACTGGTGAACGAAATAGTGCGTGTGAAATACAATTCACAGAGTATGCAGTACATGACAGAACCTGTAAACGTTGACAGAACAGGGGAGTTTGAAATTGTTTCAAAAGATTCTACAAACGCAAAGTATAGTGTTGAAATTGACGGAATCACTATTTTTAAAGAATCTAACAGTAACGTATTTAAATTGAAAGATTACAACGACAAATTAGAATTGAGCAAAGGATTCTTCGATGTTGACCATAAGATGATTATTAAGTTGTACAGTCTACAAGGTACAAGTTTAGTTTTGCAAGATTTGTACAGTAAATCCTTAAAAATCAATAATTTGGCTCCGAGAATAGATTTTGTCGTTGACAATGTACATAAAAAACTAATTGTTGAAGTTGTTGATGATGAAGGCGATAGGATTGTCAAAGTACAAGGGAAAATTCTTAATAGCTCGGGTAAGGTAATAACTATGTGGAACGAGACAAGAAAGGAAATAGAAACTTCAACACTAAAAAATGATTACCAAGTCACGGTTTATGCAGAAGATGAATTTGGTAGCACAAACCAAAAGAGTGAGTTAATAGGCTCGTTAACAATTCAAAACAATCCACCTCAGGTAAGTATTATACAGCCGTATCAAGGTGAGAGAACTCCGATTTCGCTAACTGTTAGATGGAAAGGAAAAGATCCCGACGAAGGTGATGTGTTAAAGTACAAAGTCTTTCTAAAGGAGGGACCAAATACTGTAACTACGCTTGAAACAACTTCAACAGAGGCAATATTAACGAATCTAGATTTTGATACGAACTATGAACTTATTGTTGAGGCATATGATTTACAAATGGCTACGGCAAGCACGACAGTATTGTTTACAACAGTATCAAGGTTAGACTACTCTTATATTCTTTCAAAAAGTTTTGATGGTAAGTCGATGGTAACGATTGCAAACAACTATAGTTTACCCACTGTTAAAATCGAAGGATACATTGTCAATGATGACAATAGAGTGTTTACCGACTTCGATGTTGCTGAAGACTACATATACGCAGTAGGTGGTACTAATCTTTACGTGATAAACGCTTCAGATAAAGCTTCACCGAAGATAGTCAAAAAGGTGGATTTAGGAACAACTTTAACAGCGATAAAGCTCTACAAAAACTATGCAATTGTCGGACAAGGGAGCAATGGAATATGCATAGTGGATCTAACTGATCCAAAAAATCCAATATTGACAAACAAAAACTTTGCACGAAAACTTACGACCGTCAATTTACCGATCAAATCTGCTATTACAAGTTCAACCAAGAATAAAAAAACTCAGATTGATATAACACGTGGTACAGTGTTTTCAATAAAATTGTCAGGAACCAAAGCGTATATAACTAATGGTGTCGGTGGTTTATTAAAAGTCAATTTATCGAACATTCCCAATATTACAATCAACGACATCACTTTACTTTACGATGCTCAGGTAACCACCATAGACATTGGGCAATTCGATAATATGCAAATCATCGCTTTTTCGGAAGGCAAAGATGTGAAATTTGTGAAATTATCGGATGCGGAAAGTTCATCTGGGATACTTCCAACAGCTTCGATAACAAGCCTCGGTCAATTTGATACTGATGTAAGGGGGATAAAAATTGCTAAAAATAGCCTTTACGCGTTTTCTATTGATAGAATTAAAAAGTGGACTTCTGTGCTAAGTAGTGTGGATGTTATATTTGACCTTGGTGGAGAGTTTAACGATGTACTGTTTGTTGGAAACAGCGATGCTATAGTTGTTGACGGAAAAAGAGGATTGATAACTTACAAAAATGATCAGCCATTTGAACCAAACAAGATTTACAAGGCATTCGACTCAAATTACATAAACAATTTTGTTTTCTTGGTGGGAGATGGTACAAAATGCAACGGATTGTATATAATTGATGTTAGAAATCCATTAGAACCCACCATAAGGCAATACGAAACAGGTCAGTACTTAAATAAAATTGACGTGAAAATAAAAGCTGTACCGAAAGGTAGTACGGAACAGGTGGCCAAAATTGCTACTGTAAATAACGATGGAAAAGTTGCCAAGCTTTATGATTTTGACTATAACACATTAACACTATCAGCAGCAACTCCACTTGATCTGAGTGCTTATGCAAAAGTATTTGATGTAGCAATAGACGCTCAAGGAAGAGCTTACGTTCTTGGTGACAAATCGGGACACAACGTGGTTGATCTATTTGACAACAATGGTAACTACCAATCAATTTCTGTTACTTTACCTGCAACTATAGATCAAAACATTCCGCATTTTAAAATACATGAAAACGTTGAACCAAAATCTATACAAGTTGTTGTCGATTATCTTTCTCAAAATCAAAAACCATCGTATATTCTTGTTTCAGCAGGTCCCGCTGGAATTGTAAGATATACTATAAATACCGATACTTCTGGGAACGTAACTGGTTTTACTAACGAAAGGCAAATCCCAACACCTTATTATGTTGTAGAAGAAGGGCAACAGGGGTTCAATTTAAAGAAGTACAATCCCGGAAATGATCTTGCCGTAGCCACCGATAAGTATTTTGATAGAATATTTGTTGCTGATGGTGAATTCAACGGAATTTGGATACTTGACCGAAATGGAGTCTCACTCACTGAAGTATCAAGTGATAACCTTACAAAAACCCCCGTTTTCGAAGGTGCGCCTGCCAGGAATATTTCTTGGTATGCCGATAAAGTTTTTGTATCGGGTGGCGGATTCGGCGTGAAGATACTAGACGCTACTGGAAAACTATTGGCTACTTTGCCGTTTAATGGTCTAACTTACGCGTTCCATTCAGTAGCAGACTCACGATATTTAGTAATTGTTTCTGACAATGGCTTACTGCTGTACGATATTTCAAATTTACCAGACGTAAAGCCGATTTCGGCGCTTACTTTGCCAATGTATAAAATCATAGGTAGATGATGGTAAATAATGGTGGATGTATCTGTACATAAATCGTTGGATGGAGGCAATAATGATGATAAAAGCAGTTGGATTAACGAAAAAATTTGGTGACTTTGTTGCTGTAGACAATGTAAACCTCGATATTAAAAAAGGTGAGATATTCGGATTTCTCGGTCCAAACGGCGCGGGGAAAACAACAACCATCAGGATGCTTACGGGGACCTTAGAACCAACGACTGGAAGTGTAGAAATTCTTGGGTTGGACATGCGTATACATGAGATTGAAATCAAACGCCGAATAGGTGTAGTCCCAGATGAGCCTAAGATATACGAACATTTAAGAGGATTCGAATTTTTGGAATTCATAATGGCTATATATAGACTTGATAAGAAAAACCTTCAAACACGTATAGATGAACTATGTAACGCTTTTGGCATCGATTATCTTGATAAGTTTGTTGGTGAGTTATCCCATGGTATGAAACAGAAACTAGTGCTTCTATCTGTGTTGATGCGAAAACCGGAAGTTCTATTTTTGGATGAACCAACAGTTGGGCTAGACGCAAAAAGTGCGAGGATTTTGAAAGAGCTTTTACAAAAGTACGCAAGCGAAGGTGTAACTATCTTTATGACGACTCACATCCTTGAAATTGCTGAAAGAATGTGTGACAGGGTAGCTATAATAAACAAAGGGCAAATTATAGCTGAGTCACGTGTTGACGAATTGAAAGAAAAGTACGGAAAATCCCTGGAAGACATATTCCTCAATTTAACGGCATCAGATGATATAAAGGAACTGGTTGATCAACTATAGTTCAAATATTTTCTATCACTACTCAACAAGTATCTTCAGAGTAATCTATAAAACGGTGGTGAGGATGCGTGCGTGAATTATTGTTATTAATGAAATACATTGGGCTTTCCACTTCCGCTACTCAATCAACGAATTTGACAAAAATGAAAAGAAAAAGTGAAAACAAGGCGTTGTCGTATCTTATAAGGCTGATAATAGGTAGTCTTCCAATGTTTATATTTATTTATATCTCAAACAAAAGTATTTACTCGAAACTTTACGATGCATTAAAATGGTATCCTCAATTTCACCAAGTGGGCCAAATGTTTTTTTTAATGAATGTAACGGTATTTTCTTTATTTTACATCGTAGGTTTTATCGGAACTGGTATGTACATTTTTTCAAGAACAGAAGAAATTGAATTGCTCTTAACACTGCCAATTAGAAAACGGACTCTAACGCTTTACAACCTTATAGTTTCACTCTCAAGCCAGCTATTTACACTGGTTTTCTTCCTCGCTACAGTATTTGGTTATATGAATGGATGGAAAGTGGAGTCGATCGACTTTATATTAAGGACTTTAATTCAGCTGTTTTTTATTTCGTCAATTTCACTGCTCTTTGCTGTATTGGGAGGAGGACTTAGTTCCAAAAGCTTTGTTAAAAAGCTGAATGTGATTATAACTTTACTGTTAGTTTTCGTATATTTTGGTTTTTCATATTTTCAAGGGATTGACGTTTCAAAACTCGGTGAGAATCAAAATATAGCACGGTGGCTATCATTCACAACATCCAAGTACAATGTATTGACGTGGGCGTACTCTAGCAATAATATTTTGCTTACATCTTCGATATTTATATCTGTCTTTGCAACAATCCTCTTCTGGTATTTCGCAGATAAAGTCATATACGAAAATACCCAGAAAAGCTCTAAAAGAATTAGCAACAAGGAATTAATGGCCAAAGAATCGTTCGCTGCAAAAGCAGGGGTTTTTCTCTGGAAAGATATAAAGCTTCTTCAACGAAACGAGCAATTTATTTTTCTTATACTTTACCCTGCAGCTTTCGGAATATTTATGATGTTTGTATCAAATTCCGTCATTAGTTCTAGCATGCCATTTCTTGTTATTTCCGTATTCTACTGTGCCATGGAATCTGGAATATTAACAATGGATGAGTTTAAATATAAGGAACTATTGTACACTCTTCCTGTGAAGCAAAGAACTGTGATCGTACCAAAATTACTTGTACCGGTATTACTGAATACGCTTCTTCTTGTTTTGATAAACATAATTGCTTTTTTATTCCACAGGTACAACAAATTGGCGTTGATATTTTTGCCATTTTCGATTTTGCTCTTTATCCTCAGCGCACTTATTGGTGCTTATTACAGTTTAAGTAAACCTGGGAAAGGAAAAAACCAACCATTTTCCATCTTAGCTGTTTTTCTAATTGAGGGTTTCACAATCAGTTTGGCATTTGGGATACTTTTTCCATTGACCTACATATTTTCGGATTTAAGAATGCAAATTTGGCAGATAATTTTATCTTGGACATCTTTG
>JBMFNR010000004.1:0-135646 GCA_049970055.1 Fervidobacterium sp. | reverse complement strand
AGATCCTTACCACGGGATGGTATTTTTAACTCTTTCAGGCTTTTGATATCAATCTTCAAATGTTCGGAAAGTTGTTCCAGTCCAATATTGGTGATATAGAGGGTGTCTCCATCTCTTTTCCCGTATATAGATTGTGGTATATGGTTTTCCATACCTGTAGGAAAATGTGAGTTTTTCAGTAATATGAAGTCTTTGATAAGCTGTTGTAATTTCTCTCTGTTTATTTCTGTTTTTTCTTGATATTCTTCACTGTTCTCTTTCACAATTTGGCCAAGTGTATCTATGATTGTTTGTTTTTGTGTATCCGACAATTCTACATTTAACACAGCCTCTAAAACGTCGATAGCACAGTAAAGCAGTGCAAAGTGGTTTTCCTGTCCTTTGAATTTATATGGTTTAAGTTGTTCTTTGTATTTACTGTAGTTGTCTTTCAGTGCGTTTATATTGGTTGCTATCTAATATGTTAAGGCTTTGTATGCATCGATAAGGCCATAACCTACATATTTGTTCCAACCAGTTGAGCTATATGTATAGCCTGGGATTTTATATGCTGTCTTTATAAGCCTTGATCTAATCGCTTCTGGTGTTGTATAACCTTTCACATAAAGCATTGCTGCAAGTGCAGAAACATGTGGTGTTGCCATAGATGTACCTTGGAGGAACATATAGGTGTTCCCGCTAGTGGGTGTCCATGTCGTACTGAGAACACCATCGGCGTAACCATCGCCGTTTTGATCAACGCTCGTATCTCCACCGGGTGCTACTACATCGAGATAGTGTTTTACATAAGCTTTTTTGTATGGATCGTAATATGTTGTGTAGTTGTAATTTGAATATGGTGCACGTTTGTTATCGTACCTCGTTGCACCGACAGCTATCGTTTCTACGTAAGCAGCTGGATACGATAGTGATGATTTATTTTCGTTTCCAGCTGCACACACAAGCGTTACATTCTTGCTATATGCGTACTTAACGGCATCCATAAGAACTTGAGCACCACTGCCTCCAAGACTCATACTAACAATTTTTGCTCCATTATCAGCTGCCCATCTAATGCCAGCTGCAACATTGTCAAGCGTTCCCGAACCATCTGCGCCAAGGACTCTTATTGGCATTATCTTTATTCCATATCCACCCCAGTTAACCCCCGCAACTCCGAGGCTATTGTTCGTAAGAGCTGCTATGGTACCAATAACATGCGTACCGTGACTTACGTCTTGAGCAGGGTCTGTTGGATCGGAATCACCATCAACAAAATCTTTTCCAGTAACAAATATACCCTGGAGGTCTGGATGTGTAAAACTTACACCGGTATCTACAACTGCTACAACAATGTTAGCAGACTTTATTATGTCCCATGCTTGTGGGAGTTTAATATTGTTATAATGCCATTGATATTTGTAGTAAGTATCATTCGGTGTTGCTAAAGCTCTGTATATGTAATTTTTGTCGACCGACTTCACACCAGGAATAGATAACAATTGTTCTTCGTTTTCTGCCTTTACTGTAACAATCGCTACATCATCAAATGTGTGCATTCTAACAACTTGAAACTTATCACTTAGAGCTTTAATGGAATTTTCCGAGTTTTCAATCTGTACTACATATTCACCAGGTACATAATCTTCCTCTGTACCAGACTCACCAAGTTTTTCGGATACACCAAAGTTCTCTCGTGGTTCAAAGCCTCGTGGTTCAAATGCGTTTGTACAACTGTAGACCACAAAAACCAACGCTAAAAGCGCTAAAAATACAAGAAAGTACTTCTTCATCCTCTGACCCCTCCTATTAAAAAATGTGGCACTATTTTACAAAAGTTTACGGTTACAAATCAATGATAAAGTGTTAATTTTTCAGAAATATTTCATACAAAACGATATGAACTATTCATTCCAGTTTTTACTTATCCGCCTTGCTCAGTGTCTTACACTTTTTTGTTATGAAATCGAGCTTTTTATACAACTCTTTCAAAGCATCCCATACATGGATATAGACTTCATTGTAGTACTCCTCGTATATTTGGTGTTTTCTTAGATCTGGATAAAATTCTTTAGTGATGTGAACCATATTTTCGACAGCTTCCTGAACATTTTTGTATACGCCAAGCCCTATAAATGCTGCTATAGAAGTCCCCAATGCTGAAGTTTCATTTGTTTGAACTTTGTATGTCGGAACACCAAACATATCCGCAGTTATCTGAGATATCTCATCACTAGCTGCACCACCGCCAGAGAGCCCTATACGTTTAATGTTTATTTTTGTTTTACGCTGTATTTTTTTGAGTCCATCGATCAATGCGTAATTTATTCCCTCTATTATTGAACGGTAGATGTGTATTCTTGTGTGCTTATCGGAGAAACCAATGATGGCACCTCTTGAAAATGGTTTGTCAAGCCCCGCTGTCCATGTTGGATGTACCATTAATCCTTCACTACCAATTGGAATCGACTTTAGTCTTTGATTGAGCAAATTTTCCGCAGTAGTTCCTAATGATTCACTTTCTCTAACCTCGTGGTGTGCTAATTCCTTTTTGAACCACGATATTAACCAGTAGCCTCTGAATACACCTATTTCGGGATTGTACTTACCTGGAACAATGGATGGATACGATGGCATAAATGGTATTGGTTCAATGTATTTATCCGTTGTAGTTTGAATTGTCGCAGTTGTACCTAAACTGATGCTTGCAACATCCGGTGAAAAGCAACCAACGGCAAGCGTTTCGCACTGTTTGTCTGCACCTGAAGCAATCACCGGTAAACCTTTTTTTATACCAGTTTCTCGCGATGCTTTTTCAGTTACATATCCAAGAACTTGTGTTGGTTCAATAAGAATAGGAAGTTTACCTCTTTCCACACCAAACATTCGCCACTTGTAATGATTTGGATTTTCAAACCAATCTTTGTTTCTGTAATCAAAGGGAATGTAACCAACCTGAGAAGCCTTGGAATCAACAAATTCACCTACAAGTTTGTAAGTAAGGTAACCTGAAAGTAAAAGGTATTTATGCACATTTTTCCAAAGTTCGGGTTCATTCTCTTTCATATAATTTGCTTTACTCTTTCGCCAAGCTATATGTGCAGCTTCTTTCATCCCAATGAGTGAAAATGCAAGGTTTTCGATAAAAGTGAAATTTGGTTTGCCTTTTGCCTCCCTTTCATCAAGCCAGATGAATGCATCCCTTAGCGGTTTACCCTCTTCGTTAACAACAACAACTGTCGCACGTTGAGTTGTTAGTGTTACAGCTTCAATATTTTGAAAGGCTTTAGAATAATTCTTTGATAGTCTTTGAGTTGCTTGACATAATGCATTCCAAAATACATCAGGTGACTGCTCTGCCCAACCAACTTCAAGTGAATAATATGGTTCAAACTCAACTTTTTCTTTGGCCAATAGTTCACCTTTTTCAGAAAATATAATTGCTCTTAAACTTTGCGTACCACAATCGATCGCAAGTACACTCAAGTTATTCACCCTCTCTGATTCATTATTCAATACAAGTAAGACTTATTTAATTTTACCATAAAGTGGTATAATAACTGTCGATATACAAAAACTGTCAATATACAAAATGAAAGGGGAGAGTGCATTGAGAGCAGGTGCTAAACTTATCTTAACTTTCATTATTGCGGGGTTTTTAACAACCTTTTTTCTTTCATGGCTCATTGAGTTCTACAAGTACGAAAAAAAACTAACCAGTGCTGAAGCTTTCGCCAAAAACTTACAGTATATAATGAGAACCATAAAAGAGGTATACCCGAAGAAATTATCACAGATTACTATTAGCGAATTAGATAAATTGCTTTCGAATGCTAGAAATACGAAAAAGAGAAAATTACACCCCATCGAAGCTTTTTCGTTAGTTCAACCAGCTTTATCCATTCTTGATGATGAGAATTTGAAATTATCAGTACCCAATGATCCTATCTACAGTGTCTTGCCATTTACTGTTAAAGTTATTGACAAAAATATTATAGTTAGCACCACGGCAACTGAAAGAATTCCGGTTGGGGCGTACATTCTTGCAGTTAATGGGGTAAAGAAAGACGAACTTATCAATCTGCTTTTACCTTACACAAGTGGAAATACATATGAATCAAGAGAACAACAGTTGCCCACACTTTTTTGGCTTTCACCCGAGCTATTGTGGAAAAAGAAAAGGTTCGTTTGGATCTTCTACAACCAGGAAGAGTATATTGTAGAATACTTAATTAAAAATGAGAAAAAAAGTACGAAAGTTAAGACTGTAACATTATTTAGTTATCCAAAATTAAGCGCGCAATTTGATGCTCTTTTTTCTGAGGCACCATACAGTTTTGATAGAATTGGAAATGTGGGTATAATTAAGATTAGAACTTTTTCTCTTTCCGGTGTTTCGTATAATAAATTTAGGGAATTCTTGGATAATGCGATTGTTTATAACAAGGATTTAGATAAAATAGTCATAGACATTCGAGGTTCATCAGCACAAGAGTTCACAATATTCAAAGAAGTATTAGAACATTTTATTCAACACCCACTATCGGTTAAAAGAAACATCGTGCTAATCAATTCCGCTTACGTGTTGAAAACGCTTGAAAAATACGGTATTGACTACGAAAAGACAACAGGAGAAGCCATTACCACTGCGATCATACACAATTTTGAGCCAAGAGATCCAAATATAAAGGCCGAAGTTTGGCTTCTATTTGATAAATACACAGGTAATGCAGCTTTAGACTTCGCTTACACTTTCAAAAAGTTGTTCCCCGGTAAAACAATAGGTGAGCCTACATTAAGCAAAATAAATCACACTACAGATATGTTATATCAATTTCTTGATGGTCTAGGATCGGTGTTCTATTATCCTACTTCCGCATTCAACGAATCTGATGGGGAGAAAAGTTTAGAGCCGGACGTAAAAATAGAAATATCAAGTAAGGACAGAATCGAATATCTACTTAGCGGTAGAGATGAAATTATTCAACGAGCATTAACCATTGTGAATCGCTAACCACATCCTTTAAAATTATTCTAAAAGAGGAGGGAAAGGTATGGAGGGTATCAGGAAAATTACGGCTTTACTGTTAGTGTTTTTAACTATACTGCTGTTTGCTGAGGCGAAACAGATTGTTATACTCCACACGAGTGATTTACATGGTTTTATTTATCCGATTAACTATGCCACAAATAAACCAGCTAACCAAGGAATTGCAAAGGTTGCCACCGCTATCAAAGAAATTAAAAAACAGTATGGTGATGAAAATGTTATATTAATTGATAGTGGTGATTTGATCCAGGGAAGCCCTATGGAATATTTCCATGCAAGATTCGATAACGAACCAATCGATCCGATGATTCTTGTTATGAATAAACTTGGCTATGTTGCTGGAACGATTGGTAATCACGAATTCAACTATGGCCTTGAGGTACTCAATAAGGCTATAAGTGAAGCTGAGTTTCCGATATTAAGTGCAAATATAGTGGATCAACAAGATTCGCCATATTTTATGCCATATAAATTCATTGACGTTGGTGGTGTAACCGTCGTCATACTTGGAGTTACAACAAAATTTATTCCAAATTGGGAAGACCCAAGAAATATTGCCGGGTTGAAATTCCTTGATCCAGTACAAGTAGCCAAAAATTACGTCGAAGCGCTCCGTGATTTGTGTGATGTGCTCATTGTAAGTTACCATGGTGGGTTAGAAAGAGATCCTGCAACGGGGAATCCCACTGAACCTCTTGTTGGAGAAAATCAAGGCTATGAACTTGCCACTCAAGTCCCCGGTATCGATGTGTTATTAACAGGACACCAACACAGAAGTATTGCAACAAAGATCGGAAATGTTGCCATTACACAACCATCGAACTGGGGAAAGATGCTTGGAAAAATAACGATAACCTTAGAAAAAACTGAAGAAGGAAAATGGGTTATAAAAGATTCGAAGGCAGAACTGATAGATGTTTCAAAATATGAAGCAGATCCTGAGATATTAGCATTGGCAAAAGAGTACGAAGAGAAAACTCAAAAGTGGCTGGATACAGCTGTTGGATACGCTAAAGGTGATTTTTACGTAGAAAACCCGTTTACAGCAAGACTTTGGGACAATCCCTTAATGGAATTTGTTAATAAGGTTCAAATGTACTACACGGGCGCAAAGATTTCTTCAACTGCATTGTTCACAGACGAAGTAAAAGGTTGGAAATCCGGGCCGATTACTTTAAGAGATATCAATGCAGTGTACATTTATCCTAATACATTGAAAGTTATAAAAGTTAAAGGAAAAGATATCAAAGCGGCTTTAGAAAGAAGTGCAGATTATTTTGTTTTCGAAAATGGCTTTGCAAAGGAAAACAAAACATGGGTTGAACCAAAGGTCCAAAGATATAACTATGACATGTGGGAAGGCATTTCGTACAAGATAGTACTTAACAGACCAACTGGTGATAGAATTGTTGATTTGATGTTTGAGGGAAAACCTATTGACATGGAAGGTGAATACGAAGTCGTTTTGAATAACTATCGTGCCGGTGGTGGCGGTGGATACAGTATGTTCCAAGGAAAACCAGTACTTAGGGAAGTTCTTATTGAAATGGCTGAACTGATGTCAAATTACGTAATCGAAAGCAAAGAGATAAAAGCCACAGTAGATAATAACTGGGGAACTTACGTAGAAATGGAATACACCGTTCAGCAAGGTGATACATTTGAAAGTATTGCAAACAAACTCAACGTTGACGTTAATGATTTAAAAAGATTGAACAACACTGAAACGTTAACACCTGGAGTTAAAATAAAGTACTTAGTACCTTACTTCGAATATTTGAAATTAATGCAAAAAGCTTCATAAGAAATTTCATCGCTAATTTTTAGCATAAAAGGCTGTGTTCTTGCACAGCCTTTTATGCTAAACATAAGCTTGGGTTGTATCATGCCTAAAAGTTGATTCTAACAGCACAATAAGAGGTGATGAGTTTGATCTACCCTACTCCTTACTGGGTTTACGAAAGTGTCGTATATGAAATTTTTCCAGACAGATTTGCGATTGGCAAGGGAAAAGGCATCAAGGGCAAGGTGGCTCTTTACAAAGATGGAATTATAAAAGAATGGAATGAAATACCCGTAAGTACTGGTGATGGAAAACAAAATAAGGTGTTTTACGGTGGGGATTTGTGGGGAATTGCGGAACGTTTAGATTATTTAAAAGCACTTGGTGTCAACACCATTTATCTTACGCCCATCTTTAGATCTCCGTCGAATCATAAGTACGATGTAACTGATTATTTTAAAGTTGACCCACAGTTCGGTGGTGTAAGTGCACTAAAAAACTTGATAAAAGTTTTGAAGAAAAATAATATGAAATTGATCTTGGATGGTGTATTTAACCACGTGGGCTCTAACCATCCTTGGTTTTTGAAAGCAAAACGTGGTTCAAAAGATTATGTAAGTAGGTTTTCGATGTATGAAGATGGTCATAGAGGATGGTGGGGTATACGTTCACTTCCGGAGCTTTATTTAGAAGAAAATGCTGTAATTAACCATATATCTGAGGTTTTAAAGTATTATCTCGAACTTGGGATTGACGGATTCCGTTTAGATTGTGGACAAGATCTCGGCCCTGTTAACAATGCGCGTATATCTTCAATCGTAAAAAGTTTTTCATTAGAAAAATACGTCGTTGGTGAGCTTTGGACATATCCGGATAGATGGGATATGGTAGACGGAATTATGAACTACAACTTACGAGAAATTACGTTAAGCTATTTAAAAAACGAGCTATCAAATCCAGGAAGTGTTTTGGAGGAAGTTTTTAAAAAAACAAAAAATATTTACGGGTGCTGGAATATGCTCGATAGTCACGACACGGAAAGAATCGCTAATACTTTACCAGATAAGCAATTAAGAAAACTTGCCATAGTCATCCAATTTACATTCCCAGGAGTCCCTGTAATTTTCTACGGAACAGAAATAGGGCTCACTGGAGGTAAAGATCCAGAGTGTCGGAGGACAATGGTTTGGAATGAAAAGTCTTGGGATACTGAACTTTTCGAGTTCTATAGAAAAATGATAAATTTAAGGAAAACAGAGACAGCACTAAAAGTAGGAAACTTTGAAACCCTTATGGATAATCCCTTAGTTTTTATAAGAAAGTCGCTAAACACACTTGATAGTATAGTAGTGGCGATAAATCCGGGTAAAACTAAAAACATCGCCGTTGTAATAAAAGATGGAAGATTGCTTGATAGAACTTCCTTCGTTGATTTGTTCACTGGAGAGAAATTTAAATTAACAAGTGGTGTTTTGAAACTTCAAATTTTAGAAAGATCCTTCAGAATTCTTAAACCATTTAACGAAGTTGTTAGAGGATATGACCAATACAAACGGATATTTTAAATTAAAAAAGTTCGTGCTGTAAAGCACGAACTTTTTAATTTCTCGCAAGGACTGTTAATGAGATAGTATTTAATAAGTTCAACGTTTTTCAAATAATGTGTTGAGTATTAAATTTCAACACCATACACCATGGTATATTTCTCTTTAACGTACCTCATGAAAGGTTCGTATGACGGTGGTTTCGATGTGATTAGTATCATTAATTCTTCAGGCTCGTAAATTCTACCTTTTGAATATATTTTCTCTCTAAGCCAATTTTTCAACGGTTCAAAGTTACATTGCTCTACTGTGTTCTCGAAATCAATTTCTTCCCTCAACTTCTCAAATATTTGAGCAGCGTAAAGGTTACCAAGTGAGTAAGTGGGGAAGTAACCAAATGAACCACCATACCAGTGGGGATCTTGCATACATCCAATCGTGTTCGATGTTACCTTAAGCCCAATGTATTTTTCAAACCTCTCGTTCCATACATCGGGTAATTCAGCAACTTTCAATTCTCCGTTGATTAAGCCACGCTCTATCTCGAATCTCAATACAATGTGCAAGTTGTAGGTTACTTCGTCTGCTTCCGTTCGTATGTAAGACCTTTTAACTTCGTTTACACCTTTCCACAATTGCTCAACAGTGTATTGGGAGAACTCCGGGAATATTTCTATAAATTTTTCATATATACCTTTCCAAAACGCAAGGCTTCTTCCGACTATGTTTTCCCAAAATCTCGATTGGCTTTCATCGAAACCATAAGAAGCACTCGAACCTATTGGTAGTCCATAAAACTCTTCAGGAATTGACAAAGCATAAATGGCATGGCCAAATTCGTGAATGGTTGAGTATATAGAATACTTTATATCTTCTTCTATATATCTTGTCGTTATCCTGACGTCGTTCAGACCTATGGGATTTGTAAAAGGATGAGTGGAAACATCAAGTCTTCCCTTTTGCAAATCGTAATTAAGATATCTTATGAGCCATTCAGAAAATTCTTTTTGTCTTTGTGAATCAATGTTCACAGAGAAAATATTATTGTTTTGTTTGTTTGGTGCGTGCTTTTCTATCTTTTCCAATGTGCGTATTGTAAATTCTTTTAGGGGCGAGAGTATATTTTCTATTTTTTTCGCACTCATACCCGGCTCGAATTGATCGAGTAGAGCATCATATGGTTCATCTTTGTAACCGAGTATTTCGGCAATTTTTTGGTTTAATTCAACCAAGCGTTCAAGATGCGGCCTTACTTTTGAAAAATCACCAGTCGGTTTGGCTTTTTGCCATTCTTGTTCAGAAATAGCTGATGTTCTCGATAATTCTTCAAAAATTTCAACCGGGATCTTTTTGTATTTTTCATAATCTTTTTTACCAACTTTTATCATAGCCTTGTCTATATCACTTTCTGGAATGGCTTCTTCAAGCATTTTTCCAAGTGCATTATCAACTAACAGTCTAAAAGCACATGAGCTAATCTCAGAGATAACCTCAGCACGATACGGTCCAGCATGTAGTGGCATGTAAGTTTGCATATCCCAATACAAAAGTGAGGCAGCACTTGAGTATCTTGCAATTTTTCGATAATAGTTTTTTAGTTCTTCCATAATTTTACTCCTCCTTTATAATATAAAATCTACGTTTAAATTATTCAATCTATATTGCAAAGCCTCACTAATACAACTAAGCTCAACGATATCTTTGTTGCTAAGGTCTGCAATCGTCTGGCTTACTTTTAAAACTTTGTCGATAGCCCTACCAGACAGTTTGTATTTTTGCACGTATAACTTTAAAATTTGCTCTGCCTCATCGCTAAGCCTTACGTACCTTTCTACCATTTTATGAGTTAATTTTGCGTTTAAGTTTACTTTTTCCCCCCTGTACCTTTCAATTTGTCTTTGCCGAGCTTTAATAACTCTCTCCCTTATGGTCTTGCTACTTTCTCCGCCGTCTTTTTTTCTCATCTCTTCAAATGAGATCCTTGGTACTTGAACTTGTATATCCACTCTATCCAAAATCGGGCCAGATATATTTTTCCAGTACCTTTTTATCTCATACGGCGAACATTTACAAGCTATTTCCTTGTCGCCATAGTAACCACATGGACACGGATTCATCGCCGCAATGAGCTGAAAATTCGCAGGAAATACATGACTACCTCTAGCACGTGAAACTGTGACAACTCCATCTTCCAATGGTTCTCTAAGAGCTTCAAGTACGTCCCTTCTGAATTCAGGTAACTCATCCAAAAATAGTACACCGTTATGTGCGAGTGTTACCTCACCAGGCTTCACATTTGCTCCACCGCCAATAATAGCTACCGCACTTGACGTATGATGAGGACTTCTAAACGGCCTCTTTGTAATCAGTAATTCAAGCGATCCTACTGCACTGTATATTTTGGACGTTTCGATGATTTCTTTTTTCTCCATTGGTGTTAGTATCGTTGGAAACCTACGAGCAAACATCGTTTTACCAGTTCCGGGAGGTCCTACCATAAGCAAATTGTGACCTCCAGCCGCGGCAACTTCGAACGCCCTTTTGACAAAATCATGTCCTTTGATATCTGAAAAATCTTCTTCAAAACTTTCGTCTAAAAAGTTGTCTAGAATATTTTTATTACGATCAGGTTCGTAATTTCCAGATCTTAACGAATGGACAGCTTGATAGAGAGTAGAGAAAGTTATAAACTTGGCATTTGTCGCAGAAGCTTCACTATAATTCTCTTGCGGAATAATAAATATTAAGTTTTCATCTTGAAACTCCAGTAGTATCGGAAAAACACCTTTTACTTTTCTGATCGTTCCATCCAATCCAAGTTCACCAAGGATAATGCCATCGATTTGAGGTATTGATCTAGATGCTCCAAGGATTGCGAGGGCTATTGCCAAGTCAAGAAATGTACCTTCTTTTTTTACGTCACTTGGTGCAAGATTAACAGTAATTAACCCATCCGGAACAGATATATTTGAATTTTTCAAAGCACTAATTATTCTTTGTTTACTTTCCTTTACAGAGGTATCTGGCAAACCTACGATGTTTATATCACGCTTGGCAGAACGCGTATTTATGTCAACCTCTACTGTAACCAATAATGGAGTAATTCCAAAAATCACAGCGGATTTTATGCTATAAAACACCATTGTCCCCCCTTGATTTTTCAGTTGACTTTAACTTTGGTCTTTTTCAATTTTTTCAAATATTTCCCATGCACGATGAGCAATATTTGCCGTTATTCCCCAGATAACATGTCCCCCCCATTTGTAAAACATTATTTCGTAAGTTCCACGTTTCCACGGATAATTTCTTCCATGTGGAATTAACTCGTACGGAAAATCCTCTGAAGGATTAAGTGTAACATCCACTTTGACCATTTTATATGGATTTGAAAAATGGTCTATAGGTACGGTGAATATATCTAAAACTTCCGATTTGTTTAATTTGTAGCTTGATAAATCTACTTCGACAGCGTAGGAAAAAATAACTGTGTTAAACGGAGTAACAATCGGTTCAATATCAAAAAGTTTTTTTCCTGCTCCAACACCTATTTCTTCGTAAAGTTCTCTTATCGCTGCTTCATATGGTGTTTCATCTTCTTCAATCTTCCCACCTGGAAAAGAGATTTCAAGAGGCTGAGGTACCCATGAGGAGCGTAACTCAAATACTAAATGATTTTGATGTATGGGCACACATACTGAATAGTAAGTAAAATTACCAAGAAGCCTCATTAAACCACCATCCACTTAAAACTTCCAGTTCTTACTTAACTGCCGAGTTCCAGTTAAATTGGTTCGCATATAAGCTATTCCACAGTCCCGATGGATTGTCATTTACAAAGTAGCACCTAACTTCTTTCCCAAAGACATAAAGGTTTTTGTTGCTTAAAGATAAATATTTTGCATTTGGAATATTGTCTGTAAAAACTACCTTTTTCGTATCCCTTCCAATAACATACAGCTTTCCTGAATTGCTTAATGCGTAAATGTATTCTTTGCCCAAGACAGCATCGACAATTATATCATTGACGGTGATGAAATTTGCTTTACCTTTCAAAATTTGTGTTTCTTTTTCCAATGGTATAAACTGATGGAGTACTCCAACTTCGTCGATCAATGAAAATCCAAGTTCCTGAGTTAAATAGTAATTTTCGTAAAGTATCGGCAGGTTTTTCAATTTACCAATGTAACCTACCGTTGATTTATCTTTCCAAAGATTTCCAAAACCATCGATGACAAAAATTTTGCCTGCCAACGAGACGGATGGTGGCAAAATGGGATACGCTGCTGTCTTGTACGTATTTGTTATCTTTGCACTTTTTACATCATCTCGTATAACATACACCGTCCCATTGTCTGTAACAACATATAGATAATAGCCATCCCAAGCTGGTCCTTGTGAAATATCTCCATCTAATTTAATTTTCCAATTAAGCACACCATCTTCGTTGAGAGCATATATCGTATCATCCCAGGATACTGCATATACATTGTTCCCTATAGTTACATGTCCAACAATAACAAAACCTGCCTTGAATGTCCATACAATTTTCCCTTGTGAAATGTTTACTACCGTACCTTTCAATGTCGGAATGTACAAATTATCACCTTTAACCGCAGGTTTACCGGAAATATCATCATTTAATAAAACTTTCCATACCAATTCAAACATTTTTAAAGTTTTTGTGGTATACACCTCTTCAGTAGGTTTAAATACTTCTGGTTCAATCTGCTTCTGTTCAGCTTGTGTACTTGGAGTACTTTCCTGATTTTTTTGACTTACAGTGCTTGATGGCATCTTTTCTTCCTGAGCAGCAACATTTGTTGTCCCGGATAAAGAAAACGGCACTAACGTTTTAGCTGTTATTTTTAAATCCTTTTGAATCATATCCGAGGTAACCATTAAGTTACCAGAATACAAGTTTTGAAGGTCGGAAAAGAGAGGCCCTCTGTAAGGGAATGTTGTGCTCAACATCGAAGCACCTTTGTAGATGTATATCTTTGCTCCGTCGCTAAAAGCGTGGTATTCAAAAAAGTAAGCATAATCAATATACCTTTTATTATAATTCCTTTCGAATTTTAAATATTGTGGGTTACTGATATTAAAAAGCATTGTCTGGGTACCAAATACTGCAAGGTAATTGCCACTAACTTTGAAACTTGTGGCAGGTGTTTCCATAGACCACATCACTTTGCCTTGATAATAGCACACAAGCTGTCCATTCTCTAGTCCAATGATGTAATCATCTTTCACATAGATATTCTTTACATTCCTCGGAATAGTATCAACCGCTTTTGCACTTCCATTTTCAATTTTATACACTTTAATACCATCGGTTACATAATTTAGACCGATCTTTTGAGCAGATTTAATATCGATTTTAGTGCGTCCATCAAGTGTGTAAATACCGTCGGAAAGTATATAGTAAACACTTTTACCATCGAATAGCAAGTCGTTGAAATTACCACTTTTTATAATATTACCAGCTTCATCATAGATACCATTTAAAGTAAGGATTAAAGCACCAGAAAACAGTAAATTGGAAATCAAAACAATTAATATCAACAATATCTTTGTCTCATTCATTTTAGCTCCCCCTTACCTTAATTATTAGCGCAATTTCGTGAATTATATGAAACTACCATTTACCCAGATGTGTTGTTTGCAGTATAAGAAACTTTAGATACATTGTTTCAAGGATATTGTAAACCTGAGGATGATCAACAGATTGACCTCCTCTGTAAAGTAATCTTATCATTACTTTTGCATCAATTCCCGCATCAACAATTATGTTTTCAAATTCTTGTTGAGACACAACCTGCGTACATGAAGCAGTTGCGAGAATACCCTCATTTTTGAGTATTTTCATGCTCCTGTAATTTATCTCCTTATATCCTTTAAATGCTGAATCCCTACTCGATGCACTTTTTGCAAATGAGGGAGGATCAAGTACTACTATATCGTAAAATTTGGATTTTTCGAATTGTTCTTTTAGAAAATCAAATGCGTTTGCTACCACAAAAGAACAGTTATTAAAACCATTTAACTTGGCAATCTCTTTTGCTACTTCTATCGCCCTATCCGAATAGTCAACAAAGGTAACGTGCTTCGCTCCACCTTTCAGCAAATGCATTCCAAAATTACCGGTGTAAGAAAAACAATCTAAGCATTCTTTCTTCTCAGCAAATTCTATCAATCTTTTAGCATTCTCTCTCTGATCCAAGAAGGCTCCGGTTTTTTGACCTTTTGTGTCCGCCAAAAATTTGATTCCGTTCATTTCAAAGGGTATCAGTTCAGGACCATTTTTGTATATCCATCCAGTATGTTCTTCTAGTCCCTCTTTTTTCACAGCGCCGCCTTCTGTTCTTTCGAAAATGCCATCCGGATTAAAGTATTTTACCAATACATCCAATATTTCGTCCCTAAGTCTGTTTATTCCCAAGGTATTGAATTGAACAACTAGGTACTCACCATACTTATCGACAATTAATCCTGGCAACCCATCGGCCTCTCCAAAGAAAACTCTATAAGCACTTTCTTGTACTATTTTGTATCTGTTTTTCAAAGCATCTTTTATTCTACTTTCAATGAACTGCTTGTTTACTTCTACTGGCTTTCTTGAGAGAATTCTTACGGTAATTTTTGAGTTTGTATTAATGTAACCAGTGCCAAGAAATTGGTTTGCAAACGTAAATACGTGGACTATATCTCCATTTTCGAAATTTCCATCGATCTTTTGAATTTCGTTATCATAAATCCATGGGTGGCCATTTAGAACTCGGCGCCTGATATCTTTTTTTAGTATTACCTTTGCGACTTTCACCATACAATTCACCCCAAACTTGTGCTTAATTTATCAATATCCATTTAATTTTCATTTAGTTTCCATTCAATTATCATTATAGCACAAACAAGTGCAATTTTTAAGTTTTCAACTATGGTTATCATTTTCTTAGCATAACGAATGAATTTGGTGTTTTGTTTAAATTTATCAAAGAAGTATAATTAAAATTGTATTCTGAGCTTCTGGGAGGGGGATAGATGAGTAGGGGTAGTCGCATAGTAAAACATCCTATTATAAATGTGGAAGACCTAGAAAAAAAACCACACGTAACATTTTACTTTGAAGACCAAGCTATTTGTGCATTTCCAGACGATACAGTTGCAAGTGCACTGATAGCAAATGGTATTGATATTTTTGGTTTCACAGAACATAACCATCCAAGAGGTTTTTTCTGTGCTATTGGAAAATGTTCAGCATGCCTTGTCGAGATTGATGGGATTCCAAATATTCGTGCGTGTATAACCCCCGTCCGTGAAGGAATGCGTGTGAAAAGGCAAGATGGAAGGGGAAAACCAATATGGTGAAAGTAAAAACTCTTATAGTCGGATCTGGTCCTGCTGGCTTAGCAGGAGCAATAGCTATTGCGGAAAGCCTTGGCACGGGGGAAGGAATAATAGTTGTTGATGAAGGTATTGAACCTGGTGGTCAACTTCCAAAGCAAACTCATAAGTTTTTCGGGCATGAGGGCTTTTTTGCTTCTGTGCGGGGTTTTGACATTGGAAAAATACTAGTTAATAGGGCAAAAGAGTTGGGTGTAAGTATTAAACTTCAGACAACCGTGACCGGCATTTATGAAGATGGAATAGTTTTATACGATAGATCGTTTAATACCATCGAACATTACCGAGCTGAATACATCCTTCTTGCAACTGGTGCTACAGAAAAATTTTTGACATTCAAGAACAACACTTTACCAGGAGTCTACGGTGCCGGTGCCGTCCAAACATTGATGAATCAGTACAAAGTTTTACCCGGACAGTCATTTTTGATTATTGGTGCTGGAAACATAGGGCTTATCGTTTCATATCAACTGATTCAAGCGGGGGCGAAAGTAAAAGCAATTGTCGAAGCATCGTCTAAAATTGGAGGGTACCTAGTTCACGCAAACAAGGTAAGAAGATTGGGCGTTCCCATATATTTAAATCACACCATCATCGAAGCTGTTGGAAAAAAAAGAGTAGAAGGCGCAGTAATCGCACAGGTCGATGAGAAGTTTAAAACTATTGCTGGCACTGAAAAAGAATTTGTTGTTGATGCAATTTGTTTAGCTGTTGGGTTACAACCCAACATAGAGTTAGCCGCACAAGCAGGCGCAAAGATGGTGTATGTACCTGAATTGGGAGGTTATGTCCCCCTAAGAGACGAAAATATGAAAACAAGTGTGGATAACGTTTACGTAGCCGGAGATTTAGCAAGCATAGAGGAAGCATCAACTGCTATGATTGAAGGATACATAGCAGGATATAACATAGCTGAAAAGTTGTCAGGAAGGGACTTATCAGAAAAAATAAATGCAATGAAAAATGAGCTTGTTGAATTTAGAAAGGGACCGTTTTCAGCAAAGATAAGAAAAGGTTTAGAAAAACTTGGAATATTCTTCCCTGAGGGAGGGTACAAAGCTCACGTAGAACAAGACAAAGGACCTAAAGGCAAATTAAGGGCTGTTATTGAATGCCCACAGGCAATACCATGCAATCCTTGTGAAACATCTTGCCCAAGTGGTGCGATAAGCGTAGGAGGTAATATAAATGGAATACCTTCAATAGATTATAATAAATGTACGGGTTGTGGAATATGCGTAATGAAATGCCCAGGCCTTGCCATATTCATGGTCCAAGAAAAGGAAAATTATTCAATTGTAGGAATTCCATACGAATTGCTGCCAATCCCTGAAAAAGGACAAGAGGTTCAGCTACTTGATAAAGATGGAAAAGTTGTTGGAATAGGGCACGTCGAAAACTTAGTACTAAACAAGCGTGACAACACACACATTATTTATTTGAGAGTTCCCGCAGGGCTGGAAAACGCAGTAAGAAGTTTTTCAACTTTTCAACCAGCACAAGCAGCACAAGAATTTGTTTGCAGGTGTGAAGAAATTACAAAAGAGGACATCGAACGTGTGATTGAAATGGGCATTGTTGATTACGAAGAAATTCGGAGAGTTTTAAGAATTGGAATGGGACCATGTGGTGGGAAAACTTGCAGGAATCTTACACTGCAAATAATTTCCGAAAAAACAGGAATACCTATATCTGAAATAGAATTGGGGGCATTCAGACCTCCAACAATTCCTCTTCCATTTGAAGCTATAGCAAAATACGAAAGTACAGCTGTCGAAGGAAAGGACAAAGGAGAGGATGAAAAATGATGGAAAGAACATACAACGTATGCATAATTGGTGGCGGAATAACAGGAACCGCTCTTGGGTATTTCCTATGCAAATTGGGTGAAACTTCTGTTGCTATTTTTGAAAAATCATATCTATCTTCAGGGTCAACCGGAAGGTGTGCTGGCGGGATAAGACAGCAATGGTCAACCAGACCAAATGTTAGGCTTGCTATGAGAAGTGTAAAATTATTTGAACGCTTTAAAGAAGACGTTGGAATGGACATAGAATATGCTCAAGGCGGATACCTTGTTTTATCTTACGATGATCAAGAAGCTGAACAATTTGAAAAAAACGTACAAATGCAAAAAGAAGAAGGACTAGATGTTAAAATTCTTACACCGAGGCAAGTTAAAGAAAGATACCCATATATTAGCACGGAAGGACTTATTATGGCTACATTCTGCCAAACAGATGGCCATGCAAATCCGCATAAAGCTGTCATCGGGTACGCGCAGGCTATTCGCAATATGGGTGGGCATATATATACACACACGGAAGTTACAGGCGTAGATATACAAAATGGGAAGGTGATAGGCATTGAAACTTCAAAAGGTTATTTCGGTTGTAACATCGTTGTCAACGCTTCCGGCCCCTGGTCAAAGGAAGTATCTCAACTTGTTGGGGTAGATTTACCAACTGAAAGTTACAGGCACCAGATAATGGTTACAGAAGGTCTTAAGAACTTCTTCCCAATGATGGCAATAAGCTTTTCTGGTAATTTTTACATGAGGCAGACACAACATGGACAGTTTGTACTTGGCCAAGGTGACAAAGATGAGAAACCCGGTTTAAACTATAAGGTTACGTTTAGGTTCGAAGAAGAACTTATCAAAAAAATGGTCAGAATTTTTCCATTCTTGAAAAATGTTCGCCTCTTAAGGCACTGGAGTGGGATGTACAATATGTCGCCGGATGCACAACCAATTATCGGACAGAGCAAAAAAGTAAAAGGATATTACTATGCTGTTGGTTACTCAGGACATGGTTTTATGGTTGCCCCAGCTGTCGGTGAAGCTTTAGCAGAGTTAATTCTCTTTGGTAAGAGTTTACACACTGATATTAGCTACTTGGATGTGGAACGTTTTGAAAAACTATCAATAGAAAGGGAAAAGAATGTGGTATAATCCAAAAAAGCGTAACCGGTGGCGGAAAATATAGAGGGTGAGAATGTTGAAAAAGGTATTAATTGTTGATGATAGTAAATTCTGGAGACTTGTTCTTGAAGACATGCTTAAAGGTCACGGTTACAAAATTTTAGTCGCTGAGAACGGTATGAACGCAATAGAAGTTGCTCTTAAAGAATTTCCAAACTATATAATAACCGATTATAACATGCCTGGAATATCGGGACTTCAACTTTGCCTTTATTTAAGGTCGGTCCCTGCGTTTAATAGTGCAGGGATCGCTATTTTAACTGGTTCCGATGATGTGATCAATATATTTTGGGCTGAACACAGTGGAGCTGACAAGTTCATTTCAAAACTGTTACCTAAGACTGAGTTAGAAAAAGTCTTACTTGATTTTCTTAGTCATGATTATTATTCGGAAAGCGCAGGGAAAAGTTCTACTATAAACACCATATACGATGTTCTTGAACAAAAAATGAGAAAGGAAATATTAAATAGAGAAATTTTGTCATTCATCCAGTTTGCACGAGATGAATTATTTGTTATAAAAGAACTGATGAATTTTATATCGAATTTTTCTTCATTTAGTGCTATAGCCTTTTTGCTTTTGTCCCCTGTTGAAGGAAGAATATACAATTTTGGCTTCCCACTACAAAAAGAATCTTTAAAAAGCACATTTATAAGTTTTCTCGAAAAGCCCTTAGAGCCATCGAACTGGACGTACGTAGGCAACTACGGCTCCCAGCTATTGCTAAGCGGAGATTTCAACGAGTTCGTTGTTAATTATGAAGGTAACGAAGTTGGAGCTATATTGGTATCGAATGTAGCTGACAAATGGAACTTATCAAAGGTTGTTAACGAAGCAGACGAAAGTATAAGTCTTTTATTCAACACGCTTAACACATTTAGAGAATTAAAGGTTGCCTCGACTATCGACGGACTCACTGGTGTATTCAATAAGAAAGAATTACTTCGATTTTTAGATGAAACACATAGCATATACAAAGCTAGTAAAAAAGAGTATTTTGTTGCGATGTTCGATATTGACAATTTCAAAAAAGTCAACGATACCTATGGCCATTTAGTTGGAGATGAGGTGTTGAAAATTGTTGGAAAAATACTGAAGGACGCTGTTGGAGATAAAGGGATTGTGGGAAGGTACGGCGGAGAGGAATTTACTTTGGTATTAACAAAAATAACTTCAAAAGATGAAGTTGTTGAACTAATCGAAGAAATATTAAATACTATTCGTAACACACATTTCCCTCACGGGAAATGCACTGTTTCGTGTGGTGTAGTGAGTTCAGAAATATATCAATCACCAATGGAAGTCATAAAAAGCGCTGACGACCTCCTTTACATTTCTAAAAAGTCCGGTAAAGATAGAGCATCTTATATGTTTTTAATGGACGATAATCAATTAAGCGAATTATCCAAGTAGCACGTCAAGAGCTGACATGATGAAAAAACCAAATATAAGAAAGTATGTGGCTAGTCTCTCATTACCCCTGAGGTGAGTTTCTGGGATAACTTCATCGCTTACAACAAATACCATCGCTCCCGCAGCAAACGCTAGCATGTAAGGTAGTAAACTTTTACTTATTAGTATTAAGCCAGCTCCGAATGCCCCTCCGAGCATTTCAACGACGCCTGTTAGGAATGTTACCAAAAGAGAAATCTTAACCGAATAGCCTGCGTTCATCAATGCAACCATTGTTGCGGCACCTTCTGGAATGTTTTGAGTTCCAATTGCTATTGCAACACTTAGAGCTTGTGGTGTATAACCACTTATACCAACCGCCATACCTTCTGGAAAGTTATGTATTGTTATCGCTATAACAAAAAGCCAAATCTTAGCAAGTCGTTTTGCATCGACTCCTTCATGACCTTTCAAAAAATGTTCATGTGGAGAGAATTTATCCATTAAATCAACCATTATCGCACCTAGAAAAAAACCCACGGCAAATCTGAATATTCCGCCGCTTTCCAGTGAAGGTATGACCAAACTAAAAGCACTTGCTGCAAGCATTATGCCTGCAGCCATACCCAGTAGTGTATCGATTAACTTCTCACCGAAGTGCTTATGAACCAGCAAAAGTGGAATAGCTCCAAAAACTGTAGCCAACCCCGCCAAAGAACTGTAAATTACACCTTTTACAAAATCAGACACAAGGTTCACTCCTTTCAGCGCAGTCTATTACTTGTTTAATTATATTTTATCATAGCTTGATGCAATATAAATTGTTTCGCTTAAGAAGTTTTTAAAGCAAAAGTCATTCACTTACGTTAATATAAGCTTCCTCTGGGGCCTTCAAAAGGAATATGACTACAACGACCATCGATAAGATGTTAAT
The DNA here is from genome assembly GCA_049970055.1 of Fervidobacterium sp. Taxonomy (GTDB): domain Bacteria; phylum Thermotogota; class Thermotogae; order Thermotogales; family Fervidobacteriaceae; genus Fervidobacterium. The sequence goes on along the minus strand of JBMFNR010000004.1, from coordinate 114,579 downwards.
GGCCAAATGAAACCCGTAGGGATTTGTTTTATCAAGCAAAAAACCATACAAAGCAGACGAAATTGGTACAGTACCCATTGCAATTGTACTGAGAACAGAAAAAACACGTGACCTTAATTCGGAAGGTGTAAGTAACTGTAAGTTTGCATTTATTGGAATATTTACCATCGTATTAAAAAGCCCAACTAAGAAGAATGCAAATGAAAAAATAACATAAAGTAAAGATTTCGAAAAACCAAACCGTGGCATTATAAGGATGGAAAAAATTATCAAAATAACACCTTCGATAACAAATCCCCATTTGATTAAGTCTCTAGAGTTAGTTTTTCTAAGAAAAGAAACAAGTAATAGATTGGCCACTAATCCACCAACCGTTGCAAAAACTCCTAGCAGACCGAATTGTGTTGATGAAAATTGAATCTTCTGCCTTGCAATGTAGGGTAAAACAACATTGAAAATAGGTGCAGAGAGGAAATTTATAACGATGGCAAATGTAAATAAAAATCTTAGCCCTATGTTTTTAACAACAAATTTTATACCTTCGCTGAGTTCTTTAAAAAACTTCGGCTTTGTTTTCAAAGGTTCAAACTTGTAAATTATAAACATTTCGCTTATGCCAGATAATATGTAAAGCACAGCTGTCATAAACACTACATTTTTGAATCCGTAGATTCCATAAAGTGCTCCACCAAGTATGGGTCCGATTATATTAGATGCTGCCCCAGCCATTGAATTTAAAGCCGTTGCGGTCTTCATATTTTCTCTTCTCACAACATCACCAAACATAGCCGCCGTAGGACCGTCAAAGAAACCATCTAAAGTAGAAAGAACTGCTCTAAACAAAAGTAAATTTATTACATTAAGCTTTCCAATCAATGAAAACCATCCCAAGAAGAAAAGTAGAACACCTCGCAATTCATCCAAAATAACCATTATCCATTTTCTATTAATTCTGTCTCCGATAACACCACCTATAGGATTGGATATAAGTCTTGGGAGTAACCCAATCATACTGAAGATGCCCATGATTGTACCAGAACCAGTCATATCCAAAACATACAATGGCATGGCAACCATTAGCGCTGATGCTCCAATCAAAGATTCAAATCTCCCACTAATTATCAATGCTAAGTTCCTTTTCTCATGTCTGTAAAAATCATCATCCATGACATTCCCCCCTTACATTTTCTCGTGCACCAAAAAATATTTAATCATATACCTATTTTTTGTCAATAAACAAAAAATATTTGTCTTAAAAAGTATTTCGTTGTACGAATAAAATATGGTATAATAAGCTTTAGTTTAGATATAACGAACAAGGAGGCGATGTTTATGGAGTCTAAGGACTTAAGAAGTCTCATAGAATTATGTTCTGTGCCTGGTGTATCGGGAAGAGAAGAAATGGTAAGATCAAAAATTATTCAGATGCTTGGAGAAAGCGGTGTTCAAGTGGACAGAATAGGAAATTTGATTTACAAAAAGGAAGGCAGCTCAAAAAATAAGAATGTTATTTTGATGGCTCATATGGATGAGATAGGATTTTATATTTCAAGTATAAGAGAAGACGGAAAGCTCGAGGTCAAAAATGTTGGTGGCATTATAGAAGAGGTAATACAAGGTACTTTTGTTGACGTTATAACAGAAAACGGTGTGGTTGAGGGTGTAATTGGCACGGTACCACCTCATTTGAAATCTGATGGCATCGTTTTTGAAAAGGTTATTGATGTTGGTGCTCATTCAAAGCAGGAAGTGGAACATCTCGGTATTTCCATCATGGATTATGCGGTATTTAAAAAGCAATACGCTATACTGAATAACGAATTTCTGTCAATGAGAAGTTTAGATGATAGATTTGGGTGCTACACACTAATTGAAGTTGCAAAAAATTCCAATGTAATTTCCAATTGTTTTTTCACTTGGACTGTTCAAGAAGAAGTCGGACTCCGTGGTGCTAAGGCTTTGGTCAATTATTTTACAGCATTTGAAAACACAAAATTCGATTTAGCTATCGCGGTAGATTCGTTTGCTTGCTGTAGTAAATTGAATAGGCATATCAATTTAGGAAATGGACCAGTTATTAGAGCTTTCGACAATAGTTCGATTTCTGATAGATCTCTTGTTAAATTTTTGATCAAGCTTGCACAGCAGGAAGGTATACCAATCCAACTTGGTTCAACAGGTGGTGGAAACGATGCAAGCGTTTTTGCCGAACACGGAGTACCGATGATTGCTCTGAGTGTTCCTATAAGATACTTACATTCACAAGTGGAAATGTTAAATGTAAATGACTTGAAGAACTTGATTAAGTTGCTGAGAGTCTTTTTGGAAAGATTTTAAGGTTTTTCAAAGATGAATTTTGTTTTTAGATAAATAAGGGCGGAAAAAGGAGGACTTTACATGTGGATGATGATTTTACTATTTTTTTGTGGACTAATATCAGGGATAATTAACGTTCTTGCAGGTGGTGGTTCATTCTTAACGCTTCCATTGTTGAGCTTATCCGGATTAGCTCCAAGCGTTGCAAATGCAACCAATCGAATAGGTATTCTTTTACAGAACATCTCAGCAACGGGTAGTTTTATCAAAAACAAAGCCCTTGATTTAAAAAAAGCGTTGGCAGTTACAATTCCAACAGTGTTAGGTGGTGTTACAGGCACATCGATAGTTTTAAAGCTCCCAGAAAATATTATTAGAATAAGTGTTGGTATAATATTTTTGGTAATGACATATTTCGTTCTGTTTTCACCACAGGTCTGGGAAGAAGGTAAAAAGGAAGCTAAGCGTAACATTTTGTTAAGTTTCTTAGTTTTCTTTCTAATAGGTATTTACGGTGGTTACATACAAGCTGGTGTTGGGTTTTTCTTGATATACGCTTTAACAATGCTGGAAGGCTACGATATAAAATCGGCTAATGCCATGAAAATTTTTCTAACACTTATGTTTACAATCTTCTCATTATTGCTCTTTTCGGCAGGAAAGAAAGTTGAGTTCATCCCAGGAATTGTCCTTGGAAGCGGGTCTTTTATTGGCGGTTACATTGGGTCTTATATCAATATGAAAGTGAATAAAAAAATAATCAGGATAATTGTTGCAATTATGATGGTTGTTTCAGCAATCAGTTATCTAATTTAAATAATTAAAAAATAAACAGCCCTGGGGTGTAAATTTACCAGGGCTGTTGTTTTAATGATTTATTTATTTCATCAATAACTTGCTTTATCTTCTTAGCTTGTTTGTAATTTTCCATTTTCAACGCCATTTTCAACCTGTGATTTAAGAGTGCTAATCTTCTTTTCTTTATATCCGTCGCAATTGCCTTGTATGTATCAGGATTTTGCCTAAAAATGTTAACCAGCATGCTACTTGGTGAAACGGAGTATATTTCATCAAACGAATATTCAAAATTGCCATCTTTAGCTGGTGTCTCTTGAACTAGTTTCATATGGTTTGCCAAAACTCTAACACCAGTTTTTACATAATTTTCACTCTCGTATTTTATCATTTCAGCAAAACATTTCTTACAATAGCTCACTTTTTTTACTGCGCCATCTATATACACAGTCTGACTTATTTGAGCATTTTTTCCACACATTACACACTTCTCGTTTCTTTCAAACTCAGCCAAAATTCCACCTTCTCATTTTAATTCTCATTTTACTTCCAAAGAATTGTATTTGTTCATTGCCTTCTCAATGCCATTAAATACTATATATTCCAATACCTCAACACAAATATCTAAAACTTTATTTAATACTTGAAATTCTTGGTCAGAAAAATTTGATAACACATAATCTGCTGCATCCATACCTTCAGGTTTAGGACCTATTCCTACCCTCAATCTTGGAAAGTCTTGACCTATGTAAGAGATTATAGATTTTAGACCGTTATGGCCACCCGCACTTCCAGTTTTTCGAACCCTAAGCCTACCAAGCGGTAGGTCCAGGTCGTCGTACACTACTATTATATCATCATGTGGAATATATTTGAATACCTCTCCACTTAAATTCATGTAAGTCATTGGTTTGACTAATTTCACATTCTTACCTCCAATGCTTATGTCACTGTAAAGATAATTAGATCCTCTTTTCCAATTTCTACTCAGCTTGTCGAGAACCATAAATCCAACGTTATGACGCGTATTTGCGTATTTTTCACCCGGGTTTCCTAATCCTATTATCGTCAAAGTGTATCACTCTCCTGAAGAAGCATTTATTTTGTGTAAGAAAAATCCCCCGTGTGGGGGATTTTTAAGTTAGTATAGGGTGTTCTTTGTTACTTTTCCTCTTCCTCTTTCTTACCCTTCTTTATCACTTCTGGTTCTTCGACCGTTGGTGTTACCGTTTCTTCCACTTCAAGTCCTCTTGGAACAACCATAGTAACAAGAACATCTTCATCGTCCATATCAATTTCTACACCTTCTGGTAAAACGACATCCTTAACCCTCAACACATCTCCAAGGTCAAGGTTCGTTACATCAATTCTTATTACCTCAGGTATTTTATCTGGTAATGCTTTTACTGGGACCTCGTGATGAATAACTTCCATTATACCACCTTTTTCAACGCCAATTGCTTTACCTTCAATTTCAATTGGCACGTTGATCCTCATCTTATGATGCGCCTCAGGTACGTAGAAATCCACATGTTTAACTTCATCCGTCACTTTGTCGTATTGCACCATCTTTATAAATGCAAGGTGTTTGACAATCTCTTTTCCAGTGTCGTCCTTCACAATTAGTATGAGTGATGTTGACTCTGTAACGTGTTTAAATAGTTTTAGAAAATCGTTTTTGTTAAGTGCAAGACTAAGTGGTTTTTCAAGTCCAGGGCCGTACGCTACGGCAGGTATAGACCCCTGGGTTCTCAATCTTCTCACTGCGCGTTTGTTTCCAACAATAGACCTAACCTGCGCGGTTACTACGTGCTCCATGTCACTTTCCTCCTTCTAATCTATTTTTTGAGGTTTATTTTAATTTTAATTATTTAAAAAGTATACTCACCGATAAATTCTTTCTCACCCTTATTATTGCCTCACCAAGCAATGGTGCAACCGAAACAATCTTAAACTTTTGTGGAAGACTCTGATGATATATTGTATCACTAATATAAATCTTTTCAATACTGGAATTATCAATTCTCTCAACAGCGCCTGAAGAAAGCACCGGATGGGTTATGCATGCAACAACTTTCTTTGCCCCAGCATTTTTAATAGCGTTCGCACCTTCGACTAATGACCTTGCCGTGTCAACTATATCATCGACAATTATTGCCGTTTTATCTTTCACATCACCGATGATATTAAGTATTTCAGCAACGTTATCTTTCGGTCTTCTTTTGTCAAGTATAGCAAGGGGAAGTCCAACTTTTTCTGCTATTTGTCTTGCACGTTTGACTCCGCCGACATCTGGTGAAACGATTACAACATCGTCATTCAACAGATTTTCTTTTTTCAATTCATCAAGGAATACCGGAAAACTCCATAAATTATCAACAGGTATGTCGAAAAAGCCTTGAACTTGTTCCGCATGTAAATCAACAGTCATTATTCGTGAGGCTCCTGCAACTGTGAGTAAATTTGCAACAAGTTTTGCAGTGATAGGATCCCTACCTTTTGCTTTTCTATCTTGTCTTGCATAGCCATAATAAGGAATTACCACCGCAACGCTATTTGCAGAGGCACGTTTGAAAGCATCTATCATAACAAGGAGTTCCATTAGATTTTCATTGACAGGTGGGCAAGTTGGTTGAATTACAAATACATCATGACCTCGAACGGTTTCTTCTATTCTCACATTTATCTCACCATCTGCAAATCTGCCTACAGTTATATCACCAAGTCTTATACCTATGTAACTCGCCACTTTTTCTGCGAGCACTCTGTTTGCATTTCCCGTGAAGATTTTCATTTCATTTCTCGTGATCTGCATTTTTCATTTCCTCCCTTTTTTTCTTTGCCCAACCTTCTTTTATTATTTGCCTAGCCCTTCCAAGAGCAAGTGCGTCATCCGGAACATCTTCTGTTATCACAGAACCTGCGCCTGTAATCGCACCTTTCCCTATTTTTACAGGTGCAACTAAGGAAGAGTTACTACCTATGAACGCGCCATCACCTATGTAGGTTGGGTACTTTCTGTACCCATCATAATTACACGTAATAGTACCAGCGCCTACGTTTACGTCTTCCCCAACTATTGCATCACCAAGGTATGTCAAATGTTGTGCTTTGGAATTCTTTCCTATTAAGGATTTCTTCGTTTCAACAAAGTTCCCGATTTTAACGTTCTCCTTTAAAACGGTACCTTCCCTTAACCTTGAAAATGGACCAACGGAAACATTATTTTCAATCGTTGATTTCTCAACCTCAGACCTAAGTACTTTAACGTTATTGGCTATTACTGAATCAATGATGTGTGTATACGGACCTATTTCACAATCTTCGCCGATAATTGTTTTACCTTCTATTATTGTAAATGGCTGAATGATTGTATCCACACCTATTTGTACATCCGGACCTATGAATGTCGATGAAGGGTCAACAATTGTTACGCCAGCAAGCATATGTTTTTCAAGTACCTTCTTTTTTGCAATGGATTCGAGGTAAGCAAGTTGCACTCTGTCGTTAACTCCCAAAACCTCTGTTATATCATCCAACAAAACAGTTGAAACGGTTTCTGCGACACCGACGAGATCCGTTAAATAGTATTCCTTTTGCGCGTTATCATTACTCAATTTATCTAAATTATCTAATAAGAACTTTCCGGAGAATATGTAGATACCACTATTGACTTCTGTGATTTTTCTTTCCTCTTCGCTTGCATCTTTTTCCTCAACAATTCTTAATTTTCCATGATTTCTTACGATTCTTCCATAGCCATTTGGATTATCAGTAACGAATGTTAAAACGGTTACTTGACTTCGATTTTTTTCATGCTCACTTATCAACTTTTCTACCGTTTCTTTACTTAGCAGTGGCACATCGCCATACAATATGAGCAAATCATCATCAGAAACTATAAATTCTCTCGCACACATTACAGCATGTCCTGTTCCTAACTGGGGTTCTTGTACGTACACTTTAACATCATTTGGTAAGTATTTTTTAACAATATCTGCCTTGTGTCCTACTACGACTCCAACCTCTCCAAAATTCTTCCCAAGGTCTACCACCCAATTTATCATAGGTTTTCCGAGGACTTCGTGAACAACCTTTGGATATTTGGATTTCATGCGTTTGCCAAGTCCAGCCGCCAAAATTAAAACCTTCATTTCCTTGCGCCCCCAAGATCTGGCTTTTCAGTATTTTTGAACTTTTTTTGAAGGAAATACTCACGAAGCAAAACTGGAATAAGAATAAGTCCGACAAACATACCAATTTTTCCGTATTTAACAGATGCAATCAAACTTATTCCTATTCCAGTTAATAAAAACATTGGAATTAGCGAATACCATTCTTTTATCAAATCATACACAATGGATAAAAACGCTCCAAAAATTATAAAATTCATGCCCGCCAAACTGTACGGTCTAAACTTTCCTAAGAGCGAGATAGCGCTTACAAGTATCAAATTCAAGGATACTAAGGTTTCTGCCTTTGTGTTTTTTCTAACTAAATAGTATATGCCAACTAGAATCAACAAAAAATAAATGTGATTTGATGTTAAAAAATAAGAGAGTATAGAAGCAATAATGCTGAGAATAAATGTAAACATACATTCTTCCTCCTTAATATCTTTTTACTACCTTCTTATTACTTTCTCCTCAGCTATCTACCCACTATTTTGTCATAAAAATCAATAATTCGGGGCGCAAAAGCGCCCCGAATTTCTGAAAAAGCTATTAGCTTCTGTATTTAATGCTGGCTTGAGCTGCAGCCAGTCTTGCAACAGGAATTCTGTATGGTGAAGCACTTACATAGTCAAGTTTTGTTTGCGCAAAGAACATAATTGATTTTGGATCTCCACCATGTTCTCCGCATACTCCACACTTGAGATTTGATTTGACTGACTTACCCTTTTCTGTTGCGCTCTTTACAAGCTGACCAACGCCATCTACATCGACATGCTTAAATGGATCATCTTCAAGTATACCTTTTGCAAAGTATTCTGGCAAGAACTTACCAACATCGTCACGGCTGAATCCGAATGTCATTTGTGTAAGGTCGTTTGTACCAAAGCTGAAGAAATCAGCTTCTTGCGCAATTTGTTCTGCTGTAACAGCTGCCCTTGGAACTTCGATCATTGTACCAACAAGATACTTAAGATCGACACCATGTTCCTTGATAAGAGCATCAGCTGTTTCTGTAACAACTTTCTTTATGTATTTCAGTTCATTAACATGCCCCACAAGTGGGATCATAATTTCAGGAACTACTTCTATACCTTCCTCTTTCTTAAGTTCAATGGCTGCAAGTATGATTGCTTTCGTCTGCATCACTGCAATTTCTGGATATGTGATAACAAGTCTTACGCCCCTATGACCAAGCATTGGGTTAAGTTCATGAAGCTGTTCAACTACTTTTCTTAATTCATCAACTGTTATACCGATTTGTTGTGCAACTTCTGACATTTGCTCTTCTTCTTGTGGTAAGAATTCATGGAGTGGTGGATCAATAAGTCTTATCGTAACTGGGTAACCCTTCATTTCTCTGAATAGTCCTTTGAAATCTTCCTTTTGAAGTGGGAGAAGTTCCTCAAGAGCCGCTTCTCTTTCCTCAACTGTTCTTGCAACGATCATTCTTCTGACTTTTGGAATTCTGTCCTTTTCAAAGAACATATGCTCGGTTCTGCACAAACCAATACCTTCCGCACCGAACTCTCTTGCCACTTTTGCATCTCTTGGGACATCAGCATTAGCCCTTACACCTAGTTTTCTAAACTCGTCCGCCCATGAAAGAAGTTCCGCAACTGACCCTTCAAGGCCTCTTGGCTTCACAGTTGTTATATTGCCAAGGAATACCTCTCCTGTTGTACCATCTATTGAGAGCCATTCTCCTTCTTTGACAACAATATCTCCAACTTTGAGATATCCTGCTTCCTCGTCTACGAATATACTTTCCGCGCCAACAACCGCTGGTTTTCCAAGACCTCTTGCAACAACCGCTGCATGTGATGTCATACCACCGCGTGCCGTGAGAATACCCTCAGCTGCGTTCATACCACCGACGTCTTCTGGGCTTGTCTCTGGCCTAACAAGGAGTACCTTTTCACCATTTTGAGCAACAGCCTCTGCTTTATGAGCATTAAAATAAACCTTTCCTGTTGCTGCACCAGGCGATGCAGGTAAACCTTTCGCGATAACTTTTGCACTTTTTCTTTCATTTTCATCAAATTTTGGGTGAAGTACTCTTTCGATGTCAGATGGCTGAACCCTTAGAACTGCTGTCTTCTTATCAATAAGTCCTTCATGTACCATATCAACGGCTATTTTAATTGCTGCTTGACTTGTTCGCTTTGCGTTTCTTGTCTGGAGTATGTACAGTTTTCCTCTTTCAACTGTAAATTCTATATCTTGCATATCTTTGAAGTAAGCTTCAAGTCTATCCATTATTTGAATGAGTTCCTCATACGCTTGAGGTATCAATTCCCTCATCTTTTCAAGTGGATACGGCGTTCTTATACCTGCAACAACATCTTCACCTTGAGCGTTTGGTAAAAATTCACCATAGTGGACTTTTTCTCCAGTGTTTGGATCCCTTGTGAAACATACACCTGTACCGCTATCGTCACCCATGTTTCCAAAGACCATAGCAACGATATTAACTGCTGTACCAAGCAATTGCCCTTCTTTAATTCCATGAATTTCCCTGTACTTAATCGCTCTATCACTCATCCATGACCAAATAACAGCTTCGATGGCTGCCCATAGTTGTTTGTAAACATCCTGTGGAAATTCTTTTCCATGCTTTTTGTATATTTCTTTGTAAACTTCCACAAGCTTTTTAAGATCTTGCGCATCGAGTTCTGTATCAAGTTTTACACCCTTCTTCGCTTTCATTTCAGAAAGAGCGTTTTCAAAATCACCGTGAGGAATTCCAAGTGCTGTATCTCCGAACATTTGAAGAAACCTTCTGTATGAATCATATGCAAATCTTTCGTTGCTTGTCATTTCGACAAGCCCTTTGACCGTTTCATCATTCAAGCCAAGGTTCAAAATAGTATCCATCATACCAGGCATTGAAATGGCCGCACCTGATCTTACAGACACAAGTAATGGTTTCTTGGGATCACCAAAGCCCTTACCTGTTACTTCTTCTAGTCTTTTCATAGCTGCTTCAACTTCTTCTTTCAAATTCTCTGGGTATGTTCTGTTGTTATCATAGTAATACTTACAAACCTCTGTAGAGATAGTAAAGCCTGGGGGAACTGGCACACCTGCATTTGTCATTTCAGCGAGGTTTGCACCTTTACCTCCAAGAATGTCCTTCATCTGGGCGGTACCTTCTGCTTTGCCGTTAGCAAAGAAATAGACCCACTTTTTGCTCATTCTTACACCTCCGTTTTTTTGATGATTTGGTAAGCATTTTGTACTTCAAAATTTGCTTTTATAGATTTATCAGGGTTAATTTTTAGGAGCATATCTTTATTAATTGTATCATACTTTTTTATTCTCTCGCATGCACTTCGTGATAAATGTTTTTTTCAATTTTGTTAATTAATGGTGTAATAGAATTGGATAGCATACTAAATAATTATACTACTAAAATCGTTCAGGTAAAATGAGGATAAAAACGGGGCTACGTAGGAAAGGTGAAGAAAATGACAATCCTTTGCAGAACGATCTTACTTAGCTTGCTGACTTACTTTTTATCTACCGGGCTTATCTCACATTACATCGTGAATGGTACAAAGGAGAATGTAAGGCACGCTGAAGTTAATGGAATTAATATAGCGCAATGTATACACTTCTAGTCTTGGAGGGAGTGAAATTCTATAAACAAATTACTTTGACCCATTATTTTCACAAAATTATTTCTCGAGAAGAATTCAGAATTAATACTAATTGAACGTGAAAAGCATATGCCATTATCAAAATGCTATAGAAATTTTCATGCACTTTCTCAAAAACCAAAAAAATCCGTCAGATGCTTTATCTGACGGTTAATTTTAAAGTTTATTCGATTTCAGAGAGGAGAATTTAGTTTCACATTTCCATTCCACCATCGATGGCTATAACTTGACCATTTATGTATGTTCCATCGGTTACGAGAAACCTTACCAACTTCGCAACTTCTTCCGGTTTTCCAAACCTACGCATAGAGATCTTTTCGATTGCAGCCTTCTTTACTTCATCAGGTAGTTTTTCAGTCATAGGGGTTTCTATAAAACCTGGTGCAATCGCATTGACTCTAACGTTTTTTCTACCAAATTCTTTTGCTAACGATTTGGTTAAACCAATTAGACCTGCTTTCGATGCGGAATAGTTTGCCTGACCGATGTTACCCTCCAAACCAACTATAGATGAGACATTTATAATAACGCCTTCGTTTTTTACAATTTCCCGTATACAAGTCTTTATCATATTGAAAGCACCTGTGAGATTTGTGTTTATAACTGCGTCCCAATCTTCATAACTCATTCGATACAGAAGATTATCCCTAGTTATACCTGCATTGTTTATCAAAATATCAATTCTGCCATACTTTGCCACCACATCTTTTACTGCTTCTTCAACTGCTTTCCTATCTGTTATGTCTAATATGTACTCAATACCTTCATTAGCGGGGACGTAATTGAAGCCAATTACTGTACAACCTTCTTCTTCCAATTCTTTCTTTATTGCCTTTCCTATCCCACCCGATGCCCCTGTTACTATACATATCTTTCCTTCAAGCTTCTTCATTTACTACTCCTCCCAATATTTTCTTAACTTTTCTTGAAGCATACCACGAAAGTAACATTTTTAGAAAATCTACGACGATAAAAGGTAAAACTCCTACAATGAAGGCTTTGGAAAAATCTTTGATAAAAAAGCCAAGAACACCCCATCCTAGCAAATAAACAATTATCAAACCTACACTTCCGGCAATAAAGTAATTAACCCTACGAAGATAGCTAATTGTAAAAGCCGCAACTGGGAAAGCCCACAAGTATCCGGCTGTAGGTCCAACAAGGTGCTGAAATCCTGCCGAAAAATTTGCAAAGACGGGTATGCCTGCAATGCCAAGTGTCAAATACAAAATCATGGATAAAAATGCATCAAATGGATTAAGTAAGAAACCAGCCAAGAATACAAATAGCATCTGCAAAGTTACAGGTACGGTCCCCAAAGGAATAGAAATCTGAGCACCCACGGCTGTTAGCGCTGTAAAAAGTGGAATTAGAACAAGCCTTGACAAACGCCTATCCTTCAATCCTGTCGACCTCCTGTGCTATAAGTACTGAGAAATGCTTTGTATTAAGCCTTGCCTTTTTAAGCATTGAACTTAGAACATTTTTAGGACCTACCTCGATAAACTCGTCAACACCAAGTTCGAGCATCCTATCTATGGATTGCTTCCAGTAGACTGGTCCACTGATTTGTTCGAGTAAATAATGCCTTATCTGTTCCGGATCTGTCAATTCTTTTGCTACACTATTCATAACGATAGGATACTTTGGCGCGCGGAATTTTACATGTTCTACTTCTTTCGCCATTCTTTCACGTGCACTATCTAAAAAAGGTGTGTGGAACGGACCGGAAACCTTTAATTCGATTACTCTGTACCCTTTTTTTGTCATATCGGAAACGAACTGCTTTATGCTCTCTGCTTTTCCACTAACAACATTCTGTTCGGAAGAATTATAATTTGCTACGTAAAGTCCACTGTATTGCTTAACGTATTCCTCAAGTTCTTCGATGGGCATACCAACAACAGCAGCCATACTACCTTCACCAGGCCTCATTGCTTGAGAGATATATTCCCCACGCTTTCGGACCAAATATATCCCTGTGTCAAAATCGTAAACACCAGCGACAGCAAGTGCTGTATACTCACCAAGACTGTGACCTGCAACGTAATCAGGTTCAAGTCCGATTTTTGTAACTTCAACATATGCCACATAACTTGCTAAAAAAATCGCAGGTTGTGCATTTTCTGTAATTTTCAGGATCTCTTCGTCTCCGTCCATGATTTCTACTAAATCAAACCCTAAAATTTCGTTTGCTCTCTGCGCGTATTCATCCCAAGATGGGTATTTTGAAAAATCGCTCCCCATTCCACTGTATTGCGATCCCTGTCCAGGAAAAATGAATGCTTTTGGCATACGAACACCCCCTAAGGATTTTAAAGGCTTTCAAATTTGTTGTCTTTCTCTTAATCCAAATCTCACATTATTGAGTTTTTCTAATGTATCGTTGAACTCTTCGATTATATCCTCAATAACCTCATCAACGTGTTTTATTTCATTTATAAGTCCAACACATTGCCCAGCCATGAAAGATCCCTCATCGATGTTACCATCCACAACAGCTTTTCTTAAACTACCTACGAGTATTTCTTCTGCTTCTTGCAAATTCTTGACTTCGAGTTCTTTGACCTTTTTTGCAAAGCGCGTTTCAATTACCCTTGCGGGATGACCTAATGCTGCACCCGTTACTACTGTATCCCTTATTCCTGATTTAAGTATTAACTTTTTGAAATTCTCATGTGTATCTGCTTCGTAAGTGGCTATAAACCTTGTACCCATCTGTACGCCCTCAGCTCCAAGTGCAAACATTGCAGCCATTGACTTACCATCAGCTATCCCACCAGCCGCTATAACCGGTATACTTACAGCTCGGCAAACTGCATTTACAAGCACTAGAGTAGTTACTTCTCCAATATGTCCACCCGATTCCATCCCCTCAGCGATTACGGCGTCCGCACCTATTCTCTCCATCATCTTTGCCATATTATCAGATGCTACTACTGGTACAACCTTTATTCCAACTTCTTTTAACCTTAGCATATATTTTGAAGGGTTACCTGCACCGAATGTTACAACAGGCACTCTCTCTTCTATTACTAAATCGATCAATTCATCAGCGTAAGGTGAAACCAGTATAATATTAACACCAAATGGTTTTTCAGTTAATTCTCTTATTTTCTCAATGGCTTCTTTTAAATGTTCTTTTCTCATTGCCCCCGAACCAATAATTCCAAGCCCTCCGGCATTCGATACAGCAGCTGCAAGTTTTGGCGTACCTGCCCAAGACATTCCGCCCATCAGAATAGGATAATCTATATCTAGAAGCTCGCAGACTCTATTTTTCATCGATCGTCACCTTCACTTTCGTTTAAACTTTTTGCACCTACCATTAATTTAGCTTTTGCCACAATTTGGCCATTTACAAACGCTTTTGCATCTAGTATAGATATTGGCCCTTTGTTTTCCAAAATCTTTACAGAGTATACTAACTCACACTCAGGTCTCACTTCTTTCTTAAACCTTGCTTCATCAATTCCCAGGAACAATGGAATAACTTTTTCTTTTATCTGCTTTAGTAGCAAAATGCCAGCTGTTTGCGCAAGCCCTTCAATGATGTAGACTCCCGGGTAAATGGGGTAATCAGGAAAATGTCCCTTCAATACTGGTTCATCATTTGTTATGTACTTTTTCGCTACAATATAATCTTGGTCGACTTCTATTACTTCATCAACAAGAAGTATGGGGTCCCTGTGTGGAAGAATATTCATTATGTCGTTTTTTGTTAATTTTAATTCACTGTTACTCATACTTACCCACCACCAAAGAAGCGTTATGCCCACCAAATCCAAATGAATTCTTTACAAAGTTCCTAATCGTTGCACTTGCGGTTTGTTTTGGAATATTCAAATATTCAGGGCCATCCAACTCTTCAAGGTTGGGCATTCCATGTACGAAATTTCCATTCATTTGAATTATGGAACCTATTAATTCGGTTGCCCCTGCCGCACCAAGTAGGTGTCCCATTAATGTCTTCGTTGAGTTAATGTACAACTTTTTAGCGTGTTCTCCGAATACTTTTTCAATAGCTTTCAACTCTACCTCATCACCCGCCGGCGTACTTGTCGCATGGCAGTTGACATAATCTATATCATCCGGTTTTAAACCTGCGTCTTGTATTGCCATCATCATCGCTTTGCTTGATCCATTGGCTTGTGGGTCTGGTGCGCTGAAATGGTAAGCATCATCGTTCATTGCATATCCCTTAATTTCAGCTAAAATTCTCGCACCTCTACTTTTTGCAAAGTCCTCGGCCTCGAGAATCAAAATACCCGCTCCTTCTCCCATCACAAAGCCATCCCTTGCCTTGTCGAAAGGTCTGGATGCTTTCTTAGGTTCGTTATTTCTTGTCGAGAGTGCCCTCATTGAAGCAAAACCAGCAATCGGAAGTTCAGCAATTGTTGCTTCAGATCCACCGGCAATTACAACGTCTGCGTAGCCATGGCGTATAAGCATTGCACCAAGAGCTACCGAATGTATCGATGTTGCACAAGCACTAACAGGTGCAAAATTTGGCCCTTTCAAATTGTACTCCATAGCTACAATACCACTTGCCATGTTTATAAGTATCATTGGAATAAGGAATGGACTAACTCTTTCGGGACCTTTTTGTTTCAAAACTTCATTTTGTTCCGCTAAAGTTATGAATCCCCCCATGCCAGATGAGACAAGTACCCCAACCCTGTCCTCTATACCTTCAAACCTCACACCACTCATTTCAATAGCTTGCCTTGCGGCAGCTAATGCAAATTGTGAATATCTGTCAAGCCTCTTTACCAACTTTTTTTCAATGTAATCTTCCGGATTGAAATCTTTAACTTCGGCTGCAATTTTTACAGGAAGATGAGATGCATCAAAAGAAGATATTTTGTCTATACCTATCTCCATATTCCTTAAACTTCTCTCAAATTCCTCCAATTTTTTACCAATCGGAGAAACTAAACCCATACCTGTAATAACTACCCTTCTCCTACTGTTCATTCCAGTCATTCTAAATGCACCCCCTTACCTATGACGACACCAAATGCTTCTGGCCCGACATGAGCTGCGATAGCAGATCCAACGTTTGTCAAACCTAAAAGATTCTTTTTATACGGTGAAAGGAGTTTTTCGATATGCTGCTTCATACTATCGATTGTGTAGGCTCCTATAATGGAAAAATCGTTTGAGAAACCGTTGGATTCCAAAAATCGATTCATAATAGACTGAATACTGCTGATACCGCTCTCCATAGATCTTGCAGTACCGAGTGTATTAACTTCGCCGTCACTATCGGTAGTTAAAATGGGCTTCAAACTTAACATCTTTCCAATAAATGCCTTTGCTTTACCTATTCGTCCACCTTTGTGAAGATATTCAAGTGTCGGAACTAAAAATGCAAGCAATGATTCTTGCTCAAATTTATCAATATCGTTTTGTGTCAAGCTATAACCATTCTTCACATGCTCCATTGCTCTGAGAATAATGTAACCTTGCTTTACACTTGCACTCTTTGAATCGAACACATATACATTTTTTAAGTTCATTGATGACACGATATTCTTTATGAGATCATGAGTATTACTGAGCTTTTCCGATATCGTAATTACGAAAACTTTATCACTTTCTCTCGCACTTTCTTCAATCGTTATTTTTATTCTCTCTGGCTTTGGCAAGGATGTAGTTGCTATTTTTCCTCCAAGTTCAAATTCATAAAGTTCCTTGGCATTGATATTAAACTTATCCTCGTACTCTTGCTTTTCTAAATACACTCTTAATGGTAAAACTTTTAACTCAAAAGGTAGTTTAAGATTTTCAGGTAAATCGCACCCCGAATCCGTGATAAATGTATACAAAATAATCACCTCCATTTTCGGAAAAATTATACATCGTTCAACAATTTTAGTCAAGATTAATTTTTATAAAATCTGCAAAACTTACTTATTGACAATTAACATATATTATGGTAAATTAACTTTCGAAAGATATGTGTCCTACTCAAAAGCTTTTTCCTACCATTAAAACTTCAAAACTTTCTAAAGGGGGAGGCATGAATTATGGAGCAAAAGGTATACGAGATTATAGCTGAACAACTTGGATTGGATGTCAGCGAAGTTCAACCTGAGAAAAGTCTGATGGAAGATCTTGGTGCAGACTCACTTGACATAGTTGACCTTGTTATGGCTTTTGAAGATGAGTTTGGTGTCAAAATAAGTGATCAAGACCTTTCCAAGATTAAGACTGTCAAGGACGTCGTGGAAGCTATTAAATTAAGATCATAGGTCTATCTGAACAATATAACAGCCCCAACACTTTTTTAAGTTAAAAGTGTTGGGGTTATTTTTTCAAAGTTATGGTATAATAAATTCGAACCAAAGAGAACGATTGGGGGAAGCATAAAATGATTATACTTGGTCACAGGGGTATTCCAGTCCTAATAAAAGAAAATACTATTGAATCTCTTTTGAAAGCAACTGAACTTTCAGACGGAATAGAGACAGATGTTAGATTAACCAAGGATGGCATCCCTGTACTTATCCACGACGATAATCTTGAGCACTTTTGTGGAGTTCATGTAAAAGTCAAGGATCTTACTTTAGATGAACTTAAAAATTACTCATTTCAAGGGTACACCGTACCTACACTTGAAGAACTTTTATCTGCAATGCCAAAAAAGAAGTGCTTAAACTTAGAGATAAAGGAATATGAAGCAGGAGAGATAACAGTAGAGCTCTCAAGAAGTTACCAAGGAGAAGTTATATACAGTTCATTCAATCATGAACTCATAAATGAATTGAAAAATAAGTATCCTCAATATAAGTTCGGATACCTTTTCGGTGAAGAACATACAGATATGAAATTCCAAGATTTTCTGAAATTAATTGAGCAAAACACTTACAGTGTGCATTTACCAATAGCAGGTTACAAGTTAAAGTCAAAGGCTTACCAAGAGTTGCTTCCTCTTGTGAAAAAAGTAGGTGTTAAAGTTGTGTTCTGGACAGTCAACATGAAAGAAGAAATTAAGCCTATAGAAGAATACGTAGATTACGTAATTACGGATGATGTGAGGATTTTCAAAAATTAAAAATAATATGAGGCAGGGGATTTGCGTGAGTCGATTTTTACTTACGATCGCTTTGATGTTTTCTGTTGGATTTTTTTGGTTTCTCTATTCTTCTGAATATGTAGGATATGTATATAATCCAAAAACGCTTTCATGGGATTTTTTGCAATCGAATTACAGCAAACTTAAGCTGCTTGCATTTGGCAGCGACAGTAATTTAAACAAGAATTTCAAGCTTTTAGCAGGGAAGAATGTTAAAATCGTTGTAGGACCACCTACATCTGCAGAAGGGGAGTTAATCTTACCATATTTGAAGAAATACAATATGGTGGCTCTTTCCCATACGATATCTTCAACTAAAATACTTAAAAGCGGATACGTTTATTCATTTACACCATCTAATAAGTTTATTGTGGAAAAAACTAGAGCCCTTTTGAAAGTATTGGGAACTAAGAAGTTATTATTGCTCTGCGACCCGACAAATAAGCAATATAGCGATGAGTTCAAGGAACTCTTTTCGTCATTTCGGGGCAGGGATGTTTATTATTACAATCTTTCTTCTCTTAACGATCTTAACGCATTGGAATACGATACCGTTGTTTTAACCTTGTTTGCGAAACCATCAGCGGAAGCTGTTAAGAAATTAAAGCAAAGTAATCCAGCGATAAAAATTGTGGGTCTTGATAGTGTGGAAATTGGCGACTTTTTAGCATTAGGCGGTCAAGCTGCTGAAGGTAGCTATTTGATTTACAGTATAGAACCTGTCGTGTCATCAGAGATAGATTTGATTAACGAGGTTTTAGATTTCTTAGCGGAAAACCGTTTCTTAACAGTCGAACAATTTAAACGATTTTTGAAGCATAACGTAATAAGATTAAAGGAGAAAGTTTATTATTTTACAGAGGATGGAATAAACAAAGATGTAGTCGTGTACAAAATTGTTGACGGTAAATTGGTAAAACTATACCTGTTTTAATGCATTCAAAAACGTGGAAAAGGAGAAAATTTGAAAAGGGTGGAAAAATGAAATTTGAGAAGATACTTTTGACAATATCATCTGTTTTTGGATTGTTATTTTTAATTACATACCTTTCGTTCATCAATGTATCTAACCAGTTAGAACGAGCAAAGAAAGTTATAAAAGCATACGAGCTTTATACAACCGAAAGTAAAGAATTTCCTGGATTTATCAGTAAAAATAATCTTAAAGAACTCGAACCACTCGTTTCAAAGAAACTCTTAACGGATATACGCTCTAAACTTGACAGAGCGATGATTTCTTACAGAGAAGGCAATTATTCAGATGCTGCTGCGCTGCTAAGGGCTATAAAGGATACAGATAACCCTTGGATGGACGAAATATATTTTTATCTTGGAATGTCTTTATATAAAGCTGGTGAGTTTGAAAGTGCGAAGTTATTTTTATCCTCTTTTATCAATAAATTTCAGTATTCCGTTTACAGAAAAGAAGCCTTGCATATTCTTCGTGAAATATCATCAGATGATGTAAGAAAACAGATTGATAACATATTGAATAATCTGGATAAACGGTAAATTGGTAAATACATATTTGGAGGTACAGTATGTTAAAAGATGTACAAAGCCAAGAAGATAAGAGAAATATATACTTGAAAAGAGTAGGTGTAAAGAACGTACGATATCCCATCGTTGTATTAGACAAAAACAGAGGTAGTCAACATACCATTGCAAATATTAGCATGTTTGTGGATTTGCCAAAAAATTATCGTGGTACACATATGAGTAGGTTTATAGAAGTTTTAAATGAATATCATTTAGAGATTAATCCCAAAAGAATTAAGGAGATACTGAAAAGTTTGAAGGATGCTTTAAGAGCCAAAAAATCTGCCATTGAAATTAGTTTTCCTTACTTTTTATCAAAAAAGGCCCCTGTTACCGGTATAGAGAGTTATTTGGAATATTTGTGTTCCTTTGAAGCTGAGATGATTGATGAAACATTGGATTTTTCGACAACGGTCGTAGTGCCAATTCATACGCTCTGTCCTTGTTCAAAAGAAATAAGCAATTACGGCGCACATAATCAGAGGGCTATCTGTAAGGTCACATTTAAAAGTAAAGAAATGGTGTGGATAGAAGATATAATAGACATCGTTGAGAAAAATGCAAGTGCGCCAATATTCACGTTATTGAAAAGGCCTGATGAAAAGTATATTACTGAACACGCTTACGACAATCCGAAGTTTGTTGAGGACGTGGCACGCGATGTTGCGTTAAAATTAAAGAATTGTGATAGAATAATATGGTACACCGTTGAAGTTGAAAGTTTTGAGTCGATCCATGCACATAACGCTTATGCATGTGTAACAAGCGAGGAAATGGAGTAGTCTGAAGTATATCTTGAAAGAAGTATAATTTGTAATATGTTGGGAGTGGTTTTATGGATTCATCTACAAACTCGAGTGCAAACCCAAAGAGCATAAATGAAAATAAATTACAAAAAGTACTCACTTATTTAGGATTTGCTGCAAGGTCTGATAAATTGGTGTACGGTAAAGATATGATACGAGAGTACATAAAAGATCCTAGGCTAAGTCAGAAATTAGTCATTGTTGCAACAGACGCTGGTTCAAGAGTAAAACGTGATTTAAAGATACGCTGTGAACTCAACAACGTTAAGTATATAGAACTTTGCGAAAAATCTTTGCTTTCAAAATCCGTTGGTATGAATGAGGTTTCCGCTTTAGGACTGACCGATGAAAACTTAATAAGAGCAATTATAGAAACTCTAAGGGGGGACAATGATGGAAGAAAAGATTCTGACACTCTCTGAGTATTCACTGATAGATTTTGTTGAGTTAGTCAATGAAATATTTAAAGACTACGTTTTACCAATAAACTGGAACGTTTTAAGTTTCAAAATGGATGCAAGGGAGAATTCTGTATCTCTTACCGATTCGTTTATTTTTGTAAAAGACAAAAATCCGGTTGGTTTTATACTCGTTGCTATAAGAGGTAACAGAGCACGGATTGACGCCATGGGAGTTGTTGAAGGTGAAAGAGGGAAAGGGCTCGCGGAAAGAATTCTTAAACATACGTTCCATCATTTAAAACACAAAAATATCGAAACGGTGTATCTTGAAGTCGCTGCATCTGATGAAAGAGCAGTTAGATTTTATGACAAAAATGGATTTAGAAAACATAGAGAGTTGCATACATTTATTTTGAAAAAACCAGAGCCAAAAAATATTCGCTATTCCACATTTACGTCGGATAACAAGTACGTGTACTCAGTTGCGCTTAACAACGAAATTGATATTCAAAGAAAAGTTAATTGGCAAAGGGAACCTATCACGTTGTTGCTCGCGGATGGGCGGTATAACTTTACAAGGTTCCACGTTGGTAACACAGAAGGATACCTTGTATGGGGAAAAAACGAGGATAATTCCGCTTTTATTGTAGATTTAGCGGTAAAGTCAAACAGTATAACGGACTGGGAAATGGTATGCAATTGTGCGATAGATTATTTATACAAGGAATTAAATCCATCGTTGATTAGTGTTGTCTCCGTTCCAGAGGATGATTATCTCCACACAGCACTTGAAAACTCAGGTTTTGAAAAAGTTTTTACTCAGTACGAAATGTGCAGAAAAATTTAAAAATACGAGAATGTTTAATAAACACTTACATTGAATATGGCAAAATAATGCAGAAAACTCCCTAGCAACACGAAAAGATGCCAAATCATATGTCCGTATTTGATTTTTCTCCACACGTAGAAGATGGAACCAAGTGTGTAAGAAATCCCACCAAGTACAAGCAACACCAAAGTTTGCTGCGTGGTCGAATCTATTAGAGGTTTTAACGCGAAAACAACCATCCAACCAAGGAGTATGTATATCACAGTTGAAATTATCAAAAATTTTTTTACAAAAAAGACTTTAAAAAGTATACCAATCAACGCCAGTACCCAAATTATGCCAAACATTGTCCAACCAATTTTGCCTTTAAGTGCAATGAGCGTAAAAGGGGTATAACTTCCGGCGATAAGTAGATATATCGCCGAATGGTCGAGTATTTCGAAAACCTCCTTAGCTTTTCTATGTTGTATTGAATGGTACAAAGTGGAAACAACGTACAGCAGTATCAACGACAGACCGTAAATAACACTCGAAACAATTCTAAGTACATCATGACTCAATGAGGTAAAGATTACTAAAATAACCATACCAGCAATACCAAAAACAGCTCCAACACCATGTGTAATCGAATTAGCTATTTCCTCGCCGATAGTATACCTCTCATGATTTTCAACGTCTTTAATCATAGTTACACCTCGCTTTCTAGCTGTTTTCTGATCCGTTTCCAATTGGATTTACGAATTTCTCCATCCCATTCTAACACATTATTGGGTAAAAGTACAGTGCAAAAAGCAACACCCTGCATTGGGTGTTGCTTTTAGTATTCTTGAAAAATTAGCTAATTATCCACGGGAAAAACTTGTGTAAGAAAAATAATCCTACAAGTATGAATCCAAGGAAGCGATGAAAAATAATCCATTTTTTTCCTATCTTACTTTTGAAAAGAAATCCGATAAAAGTAAAGAGTAACCCAAACCAAAGTAACCAGCCGGTATGTAGTTGAATTTTTCCAAGTGCGAGATAACCGTGAATAAAGCTAACAACCAACAATAAAATACCTGTATAAACGTGCATAGCTTTGAGAAGTTTCATTAAAACAATTAAACTCGTCTACTTGGAAGGTATTTATATATCCTTCTAAAAACAAAGAGTGCTATCTGAAAAACTAGGAGTATTGCACTTATACCTCCTAAAACTTCGAAAAAATCCGGTCCCATAAAAGCCATCTCTCTCAGTGTAATCTAAACCCTACTAACAACCACTCTTTTCTTACATTACCATCATAAATCTTTCCAGGTTGAACGCCTTGTACGTTCTTAGAAATATCGTACACTTTACTACCTGAAATAACAAATGGTTTGTCATCTTTGCCATTGTACTTTGTAATAGTGCTTTCGTCAAAAACAAAAAGTCCTATTGAATACAATTTGGTGAGTAAATTTACATGACCTGGCAATGAAAGTATTTCACTTGTTAAGTCTACTCCCATATCATGACCGTAGTGTTCGCCATCTATAAATTTTTTTGAATATGTAGCATCGTAAATTATCCCGTATACAGACACATAGACTTTCTTTTCTTTTTTTCCATCGAACCTTGAAAGCTCGCTTGGAGTAAATACAAGCACCCCATAACTTGGAAAGTTCTTAATCTTAGATATACCGTGCGGTGACAGTTTCAGAATATCGTAAGTTAAATCTTGACCAGCAGTATGCTGATTTTTATGGATACCTGTTAACCAAGATTTCGAAGAAGATAAGTCGTATACAATACCATTAACACTGACCATCGTTGGTAAATTTTTTCCATTCATCTTAGAAAGTTCGCTGTAAGTAATTGCCAAGTATCCTATAAGCCTATCTTTTGTAAGCAATTTAGAATCAACTTCAGAAACCTTTACGTGCTTCCTCAATGATGTCTGACCAAGGTCATAGACGACACCCTCTACCGAAACCCAGCCTTGTGTTTTTTCAAGTGTAATTGTTGAAATCAACCGATACTCGCCTGAGAATTTGTTAATCTGAAAGAAAGAATCCAGATAACCAGCAAAAGATATAGAATTTAAAAAATTCACCACACTTAAAAAGGCAAAAAACAATGCTAGTTTCCACTTCATGATTCCACCTCACTGTTTTCTTATATCATACTCTGTATGTATTATATCATACTCTCTTAAAATCAGCTAGAATTTGTCTATTCTTATTTACTTAGTCCAGTTAACTATTCCCCAAAGAATTTAAGAAAGTCAGTGAAAAATAGAATTTTAGTTTGAATTTTACAGAAAAACGACAACAAATCGTAAATCAATCTAGAAAAGGCAAGTATCCAGTATTTGGTTGAAATTAATTTAATTTGATAGAATAAAATGCAGTCTTTTTGACTACGTTACCGGTAACGATATTTATAACACTTTCTAAAGGGAGGGATTTAAGATGAGGAAGTTTATTTTTACTCTCTTGGTACTTTTGGTAGTGGTTTCGGTATTTGCAAAGGAAAAGATTGTTATCAACAGTTACATGAGTGATCCTGCTCCAAGGAAAACATTTGCAGAACTTGTGAAGATGTTTGAAGAGAAGTACCCAAACTACGAAGTTGTAGTTAATACCTTTGCACATGAGGATTTTAAGACTCTGTTAAGAACTTGGCTTGCAGCTCCCGAAGGACCAGATGTGGTTACTTGGTTTGCAGGTGAACGTATGAGATATTTTGCTGAAAAAGGTTTGATTGCACCCGTTTCCGATATCTTTGCTGGTGGAAAGTTCTCTGATCTTTTCCCAGCTTCTTTTGAAGAAGCATGTTCATATAAAGGTAAAGTTTATTTTGTTCCACAAAGCTGGTATTGGTGGGGTGTGTACTATAGAAAATCTGTCTTCCAAAAGTATGGACTTAAGGAACCGAAAACGTGGGATGAGTTTTTAAAGGTATGCGATACACTCAAAAAGAATGGGATAACGCCAATTGCAATTGGCACTAAATTCCCATGGACAGCTGCTGGTTGGTTTGACATACTTAATCTGAGGATAAATGGTCTTAATTATCATATCAAGCTAACAAATGGCGAAATACCTTACACAGACGCTGGGGTGCTAAGAGTATTTAACTATTGGAAACAGATAGTTGAGAGAGGGTACTTACTTGCAAATCATACATCGTACGAATGGCAAGAAGCTGCTCAATTCCTCTTCAGAGGAGAAGCTGGAATGTACTACATGGGGCAATTTATAAAAGATGTAGCACCCGAAAATATTAAAAGCGACCTTGACTTCTTCAGATTCCCCGTTATAGATTCGAAGGTACCACTTTATGAGGAGACACCAATCGATGGTTTTATGATGCCTGCAAATGCAAAAAACAAAAAAGGTGCCATAGAATTTCTTAAATTTATAGCTTCCGAAGAAGCACAAAGAAAGTTTGCAACTGATCTTGGAAGGCTTGCTGCCAATGTCAAGGTCACACCGCCAGATGACCATGCCAAGAAAGGTTTTCAAATGATTCTACAGTCAGCTGGTGTTTCTCAATTTTATGATAGAGATACGAATCCAGAAATGGCTACAGTTGGTATGAACGCTATGGTTGAGTTTTTAACAAGGCCGAATGATGTGACAAAGATCCTCCAAAATCTTGAAAGCTCAAGAAAGAAAATTTACGGAGTTAAATAATCTCTTCACTTTTGAGCCCGGGGGACCCCGGGCTTTGCTCAAAAGTAGTAAATAGTAATAAAATTTTAGGAGGCATCACAATGAAAAGGAAATGGTGGATACCTTATGCTTTTTTATCTATTCCTTTGGTTTTTTACGTTGTCTGGGTTATAATCCCAATCTTCCAGACGTTTTTTTATAGTTTCACAAATTGGGATAGCATATCCCCAAAATTCGATTTTGTTGGCTTTGAAAATTACAAAGAACTTTTTCAGGATCACTATTTTTTACTATCTTTGAAAAACAACGTATATTGGATGATTGGATTTGTTCTTATCTCTATACCTTTAGGGCTTGGGTTTGCTATGCTTATGGATCAGAAATATCTCGGGCACAAGATATATAAATCGCTCGTTTACCTACCAATGACATTATCATTTGTTGTTATTGGCCAGATTTGGTCTTGGATATTAGAACCACGTAATGGAGCCTTAAATATGTTTCTAAAAACAGTTGGTTTCGGAAATCTTGCAAAACCTTGGTTAAGTGACCCAAACATAGTAACATTTTCAATCATCACAGCAGCGCTTTGGCGACAAATTGCTTATGCGATGATATTATTCCTTGCTGGATTACAAGGTGTTTCAAATGAACATATGGAAGCCGCTTACATTGATGGAGCTAACTCATTACAAAGATTTTGGTATGTGATATTGCCCGAGTTGAAACCTGCTATGGTAGTTGCGCTCACTGTGAACATAATAGACTCGTTGAGAGCATTTGATATAGTTTTTGTTATGACACGAGGGGGCCCGTTCTATTCGTCAAGCGTAATGGCAAATTACATGTATGTCCAAGCGTTCAATAACTACAGAATGGGTTACGGATCTGCGATAGCCGTTGTTCAGTTTATGATAACTCTTACTTTCATTATATCTTATCTAATTAACGTCCTAAAAAAGGAGGAAAGAGAATGAATATCAAAAAACACAAAATTGCTAAGGCTTTTAGCTTTTACATACTATCTACTATTATAGTTACAGTTTGGATGACTCCTTTTGTGATAACTTTATTTACATCTTTTAAGAGTATGGATGATATTTTCATGAATCCAAACGTGCTAACTCCTCCAACAAAATGGCACTTTGAAAACTTCAAAATTGCTTGGATTGAGAGTCACATGGCAAGATATTTTGCTAATACATTATTTGTTGCTACTATTTCTACTCTCGGCGCTTTGTTTTTATCAAGTCTTTCGGCATTTGCTCTTTCTTGGTACGAATTTAAACTTAAAAAATTCCTAATTATTCTTTTCGTAACTGGCATGTTGATCCCCTTTCAAATGTTGCTTATACCCGTTTACGCGTTTTCATTCAAAACTGGGTTGTACGATACACTTACTGGTGTAATATTATTTCACATAGCTTTCCAAATTGGTTTTTGCACGTTCTTTTTGAGAAATTTCATGGTAACCATCCCAACAAGTTTGTTTGAAGCCGCTAAAATAGATGGTGCAAATGATTTTACAATTTACTGGAGAATTATTCTTCCACTTCTTAAACCTGCTATTGCCGCACTCGCTATTCTAGAGTTCACCTGGATTTGGAATGATTATCTTTGGTCCCTGATATTATTACAAAGCGATGCAAAAAAGACCGTTACAATAGGCTTAACATCTTTGCAGGGACAATGGATCACTAGTTGGAACATAATTGCCGCAGGATCTCTAATAGCTGCTATTGTTCCTATCATCGTGTTTATACTGTTCCAAAAATACTTCATCCAAGGACTTACAATGGGTAGCGTAAAGGGTTGAAAAAGATAATATCATATTCTCATTAAATATTTTTAATCTCAAAAATTCCCCGGAAAATACGGGGGATTTTCTTTAGTTTGGAAAATTTAAGGCAAACGTGATATAATAATGTACGAGGTATAATTAAAATGCTTGTTGAAATTGTGTGAGGGGAGGATGAGGCATGGATAGGATCTCAAAATTCTTTCAAAAGCAACCCATGATGAGGAAAATGTTATGGGTTTTGCTTTTTGTGTACGCATTTTCAGTGCTTGCCTACGGTATTCGTGCCATTTGGCTTGGAATATGGGTTTTTGTAACTGGAATTTTTGTTGAATATCTTTTCGAGAAACAAAGAAAAAAACCAGTAACTGAGGCTGTGCTTGTGAGTTGTATGTTGTTCTTACTTTCACTACCACCAAACGTTCCATTTTGGGTTGCAATGATAGGAATAGCATTTGGTATTGCGTTTGGTAAAGAAGTCTATGGAGGTTTCGGTAGGAACGTTTTTAATCCAGCCATCGTTGGAAGGTTATTTGTTTACATTACGTTCCCAAATTACATGACAATGGGGTGGGTTAAACCTTCGATTTTGGGTTTAGATGCAATGACTTCAGCAACACCTCTTGTGTTAATGAGACAAGGTGAAAGTGTTAGTATCGGTAATCTATTAGTTGGTTGGAGGGCTGGAACTCTTGGCGAAGCCCCTATACTAATAATCATTGCTGCTGCAATTTATTTGATATTGTCGAAAACGGCAAGCTGGCGACTTATGGTTTCCACGTACATTTCGGCAGCACTTTTAACTTTTATACTTGACGTACTAAATGTCCCCAAAGCACTTCCCACGTTGCCTGCCTTGCTTTCTGGGAGCTTGGTTTTCGTATCAGTTTTCATGGCAACAGAACCCATTACAGCACCAAAAAAAGGCCGATCGCAGTGGATTTATGGGGTTATAATAGGTGTCACGGGGGTTGTTATTAGGACTTTTTCACTCTTTTCAGAAGGCTGGAGTTTTGCAATACTCATGGGTAATCTTTTCGCACCACTGTTGGATGAACTTATTTCAGACAAAAAGAAACCTTCTGCTGCAAAAAATACCGTGAAGAAGGTGGAAGCATGAAGTTAGATAGAGAAAGCAAACTTTACACGATTGTATTTACGCTAGTGATTACCTTCGTATTCGTTTTTGTACTATCCTTACTCAACACCATGACATCAAGTATGGTGAAGAAAAACCAAGAAATATTCAAAATCAGAGCAGTCTTGAACGCTTTTGGGATTCCCCATACAACAGATGAAGAAGCAATCACAAAGTTCAAAGAGTATGTGTCTGTGGAGAAAAAGGGTGACTATGAATTTTACAAAGCTAAAGTAAATAATGAGGACGTTTATGGAATACTTTTCAACGGTAGTGGTCTGTGGGGAAATATTTCAGGAATTCTCGCCGTGAATAGTGATGTTTCGAGGGTTATTGGGATTGACTTTATCTCTCAAAGTGAAACA
The DNA here is from genome assembly GCA_049970055.1 of Fervidobacterium sp. Lineage (GTDB taxonomy): Bacteria > Thermotogota > Thermotogae > Thermotogales > Fervidobacteriaceae > Fervidobacterium. Next base: position 86,039 of record JBMFNR010000004.1, on the reverse strand, counting down.
CCAGGTTTGGGAGGACGCATTGAAGAAAGTTGGTTTAAAGACCAGTTTAGGGCGGAAGCAATAAAGGACAACAAAATTATTGTTTCCACAACAAAGGTACCAAATTCAAAGGACGACGGTATGGTCGATGCAATAACGGGGGCTACTCTCACGTCGAAATCGATAGAAAAAATAATACAAACATACGTACCGGTTTTAAAACAGTTAGTGGGGGTGAAGTGATATGAGTAACACTTCTGATTACAAGAAGATATGGAAAAACAATCTTTGGCTAGAAAATCCTGTGATTGTTCAAATACTGGGCATATGCTCTACGTTGGCTGTTACAAACAATCTTAGAAACACATTGATAATGACGGTAGGTGTGACACTCGTAACTGCACTTTCCAATTTTACGATTTCTGCTTTGAGGAACGTAATTCCAAGAAAAGTTAGAATGATTACCCAGGTACTTGTCATTTCATTTTACGTCATTATCGTAGATATCATTTTGCGTGCCTACGTTCCAGATGTTAGTAAGGCACTTGGACCGTACGTTGGACTTATAATAACAAACTGTATCATAATGGGGCGTGCAGAAGCTTTTGCTCAAGCAAATAAGCCCGTTATCTCTTTTTGGGATGGGTTTACCGCAGGATTGGGATATATGCTAGTCTTGGTCGTTGTAGCATTTTTTAGAGAACTTCTCGGTTTCGGTACGATCTTGGGTTTTAGGGTCTTACCAACTTCAGTTCCTGCATGGACTATTATGGTCATGCCCCCAAGTGCATTCTTTGTTCTTGCATCTTTCATTTGGATTGTAAGAGGTTTCCAGATGAAGAAAGATACAAAGGCATGAAAACCCAGTTTGGAGGTGAAATAGCATGGTACCCGATATAAATCCCTTTGTACTCTTCTTTGCATCTATATTAACAAGCAATATACTACTCACAAACTTTCTTGGAATGTGCTCTTTTATATCCATCTCTAAGGATATAAAATCATCAAATGGGCTTGGACTTGCAGTAACACTTGTAATGACAATCACAGCAGCAATAAATTGGATTATAGAGAAGTACCTAATAACACCTCTCGATTTAGGATATCTGAGATATATACTCTATATAATAATTATCGCAGCTGTTGTTCAAGTACTTGAAATGATTATCGACAGGGTATCTCCTAACTTGTACATGGTACTTGGTATATTTCTTCCACTGATAACTGTCAACTGTGCAATTCTTGGCGTAGCTTTATTTATGCAACTTCGGAATTATTCATTCGTGCAAGCCATTTTCTTTGGTCTTGGTAGTGGTATGGGCTGGTGGCTTGCTATTGTCTTACTTGCGGCAATCAGAAAGAAAACGGAAAGTGCACCTGTTCCCGCTCCACTAAAAGGAATTGGAATAACACTTATTACGATAGGCATAATGGCAATGGCATTCATAGGTTTCGCAGGAATGATAAGAGTACAATAAATTAAGCTGAACACACGAGGTGATGATGCGATGGGAATATTTCTTGCACCGTTGGTAGTTTCTCTAGTAAGTGGTGGATTGGCATTTATTATAGCAATTTTGGATGGAATTGTTAATAATTACGGGGAAGTTGATATTGACATAAACGACGGTAAGAAAGTACTTAAAGTCAAAGGTGGATCACCGCTGCTTCAGACGTTAAGTATGCAAGGAATTTTTGTTCCATCCGCTTGTGGTGGAAGAGGGAGTTGTGGGGCCTGTAAAGTAAAGGTGTTATCAGATGTTGGACCACACCTGCCAACGGAATTGCCATACATGTCAAAAGAGGAAATTCAAGAGAATATCAGACTTTCTTGCCAAATAAAAGTTAAGAAACCTCTTAAGATTTATTTACCAGAAGAGTTGTTCAACATCAAGAAATTTAAAGGTGTAGTGGAGAGCTTGAAAGATGTAACGTATGATATAAAAGAATTACGCATTCGCCTTGTAGAACCAGAGGAAATAAGTTTTAAAGCCGGACAATACATTCAACTCGTTGTTCCACCGTACGAAAATATAAAAGAACCAACTCAAAGAGCATACTCGATCTCATCAAAGCCAAGTGACAAAAATCATATAGAATTACTTATAAGACTTGTACCTGGTGGTATTGCAACAACTTATGTTCATAGATATATGAAAGAAGGAGAGGTAGTAGAAGTTGTGGGACCATTTGGTGATTTTTATGTGCGCGATACAAATGCAGATATGATTATGGTTGCCGGTGGTAGTGGAATGGCACCAATAAAATCTATAATCCTTGATATGTTGGAACGTGGTATTACTAACAGGAATGTGTGGTATTTCTTCGGTGCAAGAAGTAAAAGAGATTTGTACTACGTTGATCTTTTCAGAGAAATAGAGAAGAAATGGCCGAATTTCCATTTTATCCCTGCACTTTCCGACCCTCTCCCAGAAGATAACTGGGATGGGGAAACTGGACTTATCACAAATGTTCTCGAAAAGTACTTGGAAAACGTGCTTCCAAAAGATACAACAAAGGAAGGATACCTGTGTGGAAGTCCAGGTATGATAAATGCATGTATACAGGTGTTTGGTAAATTTGGAATTACGGATGTGTACTACGATAAGTTTGCATGATTTTTTAAAACGCACTGAAAAGGGGGGATAAATATGAAAATGACACCCAAGTACATAAAAGCACAAGAAAATATGAGACCTGGTAAAATAACTGCTGATGGTTTTTTGGGTGATGACGACAGAAATATAGTCGATATAATAGAAGCGGATGAAGAAGAATTTCAGTTCCTCGATCTGGATTTCGTTGAAGTTGCAAAATTAATGAGGAAAATAATGAAAGAAGGATTAAAAGGTTTTGGGGAAGCGATAAGATATGATAAATGGGAAGTCAAAGTGGACGAAGCAAGAGGATTTCTGCCCTGTCCATTCCAAGATGGGATATTTAGAAAAAGGGTTGCTGTTGTACGAAATCTCATCAACAACGAAGAAATAATGTACAGTGAGCTTTCGATTCACTTGCTTGCAGCACATCATTTTCTCCAAGGAAAAGGTTCGAAATTCAGGCTTGAGCCTAAAAAAATCAAGAAAGTTCTATTCGAGTAATCGTGAATAATTAACGTGTAAGGGAGGGGATGATCGTGAAGGTTACATTTCTTGGACATGCTGCTGTTTTGATAAGCGATATTGAGGATAAGTACAATGTGATAATTGACCCATTTATTACAGGGAATCCAGCATATCCAAAAAACTTTGAATTGCCGAAGATCGATTATATTTTGGTAACTCACGGACACGGTGACCATATTGGAGATACTGTCGAACTATGTAAAAATTACAACTCTACCGTAATCTCAAATTTTGAGATATGCAATTATCTACAGATGAAAGGTTGCAAAGTTCACCCGATGCATGTTGGTGGGGTTTATTATTTCGAATTTGGCAAGGTAAAATTAACACCAGCCGTACATGGTTCTGGTATTCACGACGGCGATAGTGTTATATACGGTGGAAATCCTTGCGGTTTCCTCATAAAATCTGAGGGGAAAGTTATTTATCACGCTGGGGACACAGGACTTACGAAGGAATTTGAGCTGTTGAAGGATATTGATCTTGCGTTTATGCCTATCGGAGGGAATTTTGTGATGGATGTGGAGGACGCTTTGATTGCTCTAGAGATGATAAAACCCAAGATAGTTGTTCCAATGCATTACAATACATGGGAGATAATCAAAGCGGACGATGAAAAGTTCAAAAAAGGGGCAGAAAAAATTGGTGTTAAGTGTTTGATTATGAACCCGGGTGAAAGTATAGAAATCTAATAAAAATCTGAGGAAAAAAACGCTGGGAAATCCCAGCGTTTTTTATCTTTTATCTTTTATTTCACTTTTTTCTCTGGCTCTTTCAACCAAAGGTCTTGAACGTCTATTACGATCTTTTCTCGCGTTTAAAGTTCTTAGTATTATCTCAGCATCCAATTCGTTAACATCGATAAATGAGTAATTTTCAAAGATTTTCACGTTATTGATGTTAGATTTTTCAACACCAGTCTTTTCTGAAATGAAATCTACTAATTTCTTCTTGTCCAACCCTTTTGAACTTCCCATATTTACAAATAGCCTGATATTTTCATTTGATCGACTAAATTGACCGGATCTACTTTTTGAAAAATCCTTAGAACTCACATCCCCATATCTTGAAACATCAACTTTCTGCTTAAGAATCGTATGTAAAAGCATTTCAACAGCTTCTGTTGGGCCTACTTCATCGATCAATTGTTGAGCTACCTGCCTGTAAAGCTCATTAGATACTTTTGAGGTTTTAATATCTTCAACTATTTTTTCGAGTTGTTTGTTCAGTATATCCTCAACTTTCGGTACAGATTCTTTAGCAATCTTTGCTTTTGCAAATCGTTTGACTCTTGCAAAATGGAAGTAATCGTCCTTGGTAACGAATGTTATTGCAAATCCTTTCCTACCTGCTCTGCCGGTTCTACCGATCCTATGTACATAGTATTCCGGATCCCTAGGTACAGAGTAATTAATAACGTGTGTTAGACCCTCTATGTCTATTCCTCTAGCCGCAACATCCGTTGTAACTAATATTTTCAATTGTTTTTTTCTAAACTTGTCAAGTATTCTCTCGCGCTGATATTGTGAATAATCACCATGTAAACCATCGACACTATACCCAAGATCTGCCAACTTCTTTGCGATTTCATCTACCTCTAGCTTTGTTTGACAAAAGATAACACCGTAAAAATCTGGATTCATATCAATAATTCTACAAAGTAAAGGTAGTTTATCTTTTTCATCGACTTCAAAATACAGTTGCTCCGCGTTTTCTGTTGTTAGTTCCTCATTTACGGTAGATATATGAATATATTCTTTCATGAACTTTTTTGCTATATCTACAATTTCTTTCGGCATAGTTGCTGAGAAAAGGAACGTTCGTTTTGTCCCGGGAGTCTTCTTTATAATTTCAAGTACATCGTCCAGAAAGCCCATATCAAGCATCCGGTCAGCTTCGTCAAGTATCAAGTATTGTACATGTGAAAGATCAAGAGTTCCACGATTTAAGTGATCAATTATCCTTCCAGGGGTACCAACGATAATATCTACACCTTTTTCAAGGTCTTTTAATTGTTTTTCCATTGATTGACCACCATATATGGTTGTAACCCTTATTCTCTTTGGGCCCTTTAAACTCTTCAGTTCTTCGTATATTTGTAAGGCCAGCTCTCGTGTTGGTGTTACAACAATTGCCTTAACATCTCTACTTGCCCTGAAATCTATCCTTTCAAGTAGTGGTATACCAAACGCTGCTGTCTTTCCCGTGCCTGTTTGAGCTTGCGCGATTATATCTTTGTCACCGTTAAGTGCAGCTGGAATCACAAGCCTTTGTATCGGCGTTGGGGACTGATATCCTTTCTTTTGGATCGCAAGTAAAATATCTTCGCTTAAACCAAAATCTTCAAATCCTTCATGTGTTTTGTAACTTTTACTGTCCACAATCTTCACACCTTTCTCCTTGCTTAATTACTCTTATCAGTCAATCCCTCACCTTGCTTTTCTTTTTCAAAGAGGGATTCTTCTTCATTGTTATAGCAAGGGGAAAGGGAACGACTGCTGAGTTGTAGTTAAAATTATATATACATGCTGCTCACCAAGTTTAGCATATATTTCAATAATTTCCATTAATTTTAGATTACGGAAATAAAATATTTATACCAACAACGCTAAATTATATAACTTTTGCTAACAGAACCTCTTTCATTTCTCTAAGGGCAAATTCATGCATTGGTTTATCAAAGCTATCGACGCAATCTGAGTGTACTATTGTTTCTATTCCGCGATTTCTTAACTCCTCAACAGTGAAAAGAACACATATGTGTGTAACCAAACCACCAACATGGACTTCAGTTATATTCAAATCTTTTAAAATCTGTTCAAGGTTTGTACCATAAAAGCCTGAGTAACGACTTTTTCTGACCTCATATACATGCTTATAACCATATAGCGTATCTTTGAGTTCGTCAACTATCTCGCTGCCATGTGTGTCATGCAGGCAATGTACTCCCCATATATCAAACTCGTAGTCTTTGTCTTCATGCCAATCTTTTGTGTAGATAATGGGTAAATTCTGCAATTTGAATTCCTTTACAAGTTTAATAATACCAGAAATGACATTTTCTGCTCCAGGAAAATAAAGGGCTCCACCAGGTTTTGCAAAATCATTTTGTAAATCAACAATTAAAAGAGCCTTCATGACAAAACCTCCCTTACTTCAATCTGTATTTATCAATAGCTTCTAGAACTCTTTCCATAGTTTTCTCGTCGGAAGTTTCTATCGTATGCAGATGTATTCCACCTGAAATTTCAAGGAGTGGTTTTGTGTTCGAAGATTTGAGAAGTGAGATAAATTTTTCAACGTCATCGATGCTTGAAACATCAATTCTGCCAGTGATTTCACCGTATATTGGGTGTTCAACAATAACGTCAATAACCTTCCCGCCGTTTTCCACAATTGTTTTGAGTTCATCGTAAATTTCTTCAGAAGAATGTTTAACTGCAATAGTTCTCCGAATTTTTCCACCAGTATCAAGTAAATAGCCATCCCTTGTCGATACGATCCTATAACCTTCCTCACGTAGTTGAGCTATATCTGACACAATGATCTGCCTACTAACTCCAAGCATTTGTGAAAGGTCTTTCCCCTTCACAGGCGATTTTGATTTCTTCAATATTTCAACTATTTCATATCTTCGCTCCATAATTTCACCTCCGCGTCCAAACAATTATATACTTTCTGTACATTTATTGTCAAATTTTGTCCTCTTTACATGAGTTTTTTCACACATACCGCCTGTTAAATATAAATAAGGTGGGCAATACTTTGCCCACCCTTCCATACCTTAATATGTTACAAAAGCTTAGAGATATTTACTTCCTTTCCACCCTTGGTTTATCATCGTAGTTTGTAATTTTTCCACCAAGTACTTTCTGAATGTATTCAACGACAACATCTGCCATTACGTAGAACGTATTGTACCCCTTTTGACCTTTCAGCACTGCGTAGCCATCTCCACCAGCTGCCATGTAGTCGTTTGTAACCACTTTGTAAACCTTCTCAGGATCAACTGGTTTTCCGTTGATAAGCACCTGCGTTAGTTTTCCACCTTCTGACTTCCATGTCGCTCCAGCAACGTGCAAGAATGCTCCTTGACCATTTGGTACACTTGCTGCGTACTCAAAAGCTTTAATTAAGTCTGAGCCTTTCAATTCTAGTACGTACAAGGTATTTCCAAATGGTAATACAGTGAGTACATCTCTTATTTTTATATCACCGGGTTTAATCGATGCCCTAATGCCACCACCGTTCGTTAACGCAACTTCTGCACCTGTTTTCCAAAGCATTGCATCAGTTATTAAGTTAGCAAGGTTCGTTGTTTTTGATCTGACATTTGCACGTTCGCCGTCAAGTAAAATTTCCGTTGTACCAATTACTGTATCAAGTTTCGCACCACCGAGCTTTTTGAAATAATCGAGTGGAACTTTAACATACATTGCTTCGGGGGTAACAACTTTGTATACATTCTTTCCTGCTTCATCTTTTCCAACAACCTTTAACTGGACTACTGGAATTGCCGTCCAATCAATTCTAATAACCTTCCCGTTTTCAATCTCAATATCTGCCTTTCCAATAACTTTCGCCCATTCAAACGCTTGTACGATGGGGACGCCATTTACAACCATTGGCTCTGCCATCTGAGTATGGCTATGACCATCGATAATGAGATCTATACCTTCGACTTCTTTTGCAAGTTGATCAGCCGTTGTGTATAGTTCAGAGTAACCTTGCCCAACGCCAAGGTGCGTCAGAGCTATAACAACATTTGCTTGTTTTCTAACTTCCGGGATGATGTTTTTTGCAACTTCGATAACATTCTTAAATTCCAAGTCCTCGGAATTTGGTCCTTCAAGGATCTTTGTATGCTCTGTTGTAAAACCAACTATCGCTACTTTAATTCCGCCTACTTCCTTTATTATGTAAGGTGTGAAGAATGGTTTGCCGTCTTTGTAAATATTTGCACTTAAGAACGGAAATTTCGCCCATGACATCTGTCTGAGAAGGATATCTCTTGGTTTATCGAATTCATGGTTACCAACAGCAACCGCTGTAAGGTTCATCCTATTGAGCACGAATATGTCCGGTAATGCGTTCATCAAGTCTGATTCGGGTACACCTGTGTTGATATCTCCTGCATGCAGGAAAAGGACGTTTGGATTTACCTTTCTCTCTGCATCGATAATAGATGCAACAGTTGCAAATCCTCCAATTATATTACCTGCTGAATCGGTGAAACTCCATGCATGTCCGTGTGTATCGTTGATATGAAAAACCGTAATCTTAACAGCAAACGAGAGCAAACTTAAAACTACAAAAAGCATTACCAAATACCTTTTCATACCAATCTCCCTCCCTATAAATATAGTGCGTGTTGTACAATATATTTATTTAATATTCACTTCAATCATAATATTTACCATTAATTCAACAAAATCTTATCAACCACCGTCATGGCTATTTCTATGATAAAAAGAAGGATTATCATCCATTCTAAGAAGTTTGCCTTACTTTCGCTATGAATTTCAAGCAAAACCGAGGCAACTTCGAAAGCATGGTCAAGTTTAGTGGTTACGTTCTTATATCTTCTTGATAATTCGTAATATCTTGAAAGTTTTTGATACAGTTGATCGTACACCTCGTTTTCCCAAGCCAAATCGGGTTTATCTAATATCATAACGTCTGAAAGAATTTCGTGTCGAGTTTTAAGAATTTTCATGACGAGTCCTAAAGATTTTCGCCCCTTAGTAACCTTCCCTTTTGTCGAGAGAAATTTCTCTATCTCGTCTATCAACATCGCTGTTTTTTGCTCTATTCTATGTAATGATACACTTTGTGCTAAAACAAAAGAAGATGTATAAACTATACCATCATCAATTTTAGGTACGTATATTTTATCTTCATAGACCTCTATATCTTTCACTTTATCCTTACTTAGAATCACTTCCAAAGTTTCTATAGATGTATGCTTCACTGTACCCAATACGTACTCGTCCAACTCCGATACCAGAGCGTTAAATTGTTTCGTTGGTATATTCATTCCAACAACGGCTCCAAAGGAGTATACGTAAACAACTCCATCAGAATACTTGAACTTAAAAGGTTCCTCCCATCGTATATATTCAACATGTGATGATTTTTCTTGCATCAACCTTTTGATATCAATATCATCACCTAAATCCAAAGCAATGAATTTGTAATGCACAATAGCCTCTCCTTTATTTTACTCCTTCACTTAACAAATAGTATTTCCATTATATTCTCGAATTGTTCAATAACATATAAGTTATTTGAATTAAATACAATCCTGCCACCGGAAAGTTTAAATGGAGAACGTGACCTCACATAATAATACCTAGGTAGATGATATCCCATGGCAATCCTCACACTTATTTTCCCACTTTGTTTTTCTATAAACGGTCGTTGCGTTAGAAAGTCGTATATAATTTCACCGCTCTCAAATGAAAAATGATTTCTCAGGTATGGATAGTACTTAGTCATCGTACTAAAAAAGTCAATCAAACTTTGCGACATCTCCGTCCAAGTCTTTGCATCAGGATTTCTGTCTTTTGAAAATATATCATCCGGATGCAAAAAATATTGATACGTTCCCAGGGTCATTAAACCAAGCACTGACTCAGTGACAATTTTACTCAAAGGGTAATAACCTGAGGTGGTTCTTGGCACTATCACCGTCCCTTGTTTTACCACAGAGAACTCGTAAGCATTTTCAGTACTTTCTGTTTTATAAGTCGTACCTATAACTTTTATCGATGGAAATATTTCCAGTAATTGAGATATGCCAAGATTATCTATTATGTTATCGGGAGCAACGTACGTGTATGGAATATACTCTTCACCAAGTGTATTTTTTATAAATATCTTGAACGTCTTTAAAACATCTTTAAGTCGCTCACTATCCCACCTATCATTTGTTAATGGTATATGATTATACCCATGCAAACCAATTTCTATGTTGTTCCTCATGAGCTCATCAAGCATAATTCTCTGTTCGGGTGTGTTTATATACTCTTGGAAGCTAAAAGGCCAAGTCACGGAAGCATTATAATTTGCAACAAAAATTGATGTGTACTTCAAGTTAAAATGTTCAGATATTTTCTTCATTGTTGGCCACCAGATGTTATAATAAAACTCGTTATCAGTTATGTCACCAAATTCTTTTGTAATAACATCTATCTTTCTTCTATAAGCTGGCAGTGGAAAGTCATCCAAATACACTGAGAAGCTATTAACAATTGGCTGTATAGAGAACGGCAACTGAGAAAAAAGCGTTTGTATTAAAACCCCTCTCAATGATTTTGTGACAAGTTCGGATGGATAGTATATTAACTGTCCTGTGCCCATTGTCGTTTTCCATGAAAGTGTGTCTCCCTCAGCTGAAAAAATAAGACCAACAGCACCTGGAAATGGCTCAACGTAAGAAATATTTTTACGTATTTGAATAGAAAATTCTGGCGGCACTGGGAAAATATTGGAATCAATTTTCAAATTGGAAACTTGGACTGTTTTATTGCCTTTCGATGTTACTAAAACCGTTCCACCAGATAGGATGTATTTTGTTAGATTCGCATCTGTGATTGGAAGTTGTCCATCTAGCAAAATGATTGCATCGTATGTTGATAAATTCGAAGGAATATTTTCCCTCCAATCATATCTTAATAAAGTATAATCAAGAGCTTTTGACAAAATACTATTCGCTTTACCTAAAACAAGAATTTTGAAAGAGTGCGAATTACCGTAAAGTAATGTTTCAATTATCTTACTGATATCAATTGATATCTTACCGTTATCATCAATAAAATAGTTGTAACTTATAATTGCACCAAGTGGACCTACAAATCCTACATCGTACATCTTATCGTCAGAAGACTTAACACTAACTATCGGCTTTGTGTACGGACTTATAGATTGATATATTTCAACATCTCTTTCACTTAAGTATACTGGATTCTGAACGGATAAATAATATTTATCAATTAAAATCTCTTTTGGTTGCACTTTTTTCCAACCGTAAGAGTACGACACACCGAGTAAATTATAAACTGAATTTATTTCCGCAAGTGTAGGATGGTTCGAGCCAGAAGTATCGATCGTAGCACCGATATTGTTGATAACTAGTAACTTTCCACCGCTTAGTAAAAATTCGTACAATCTTTTTAGATAATTTTTCGCATTCGGCATAATTGGACTGTAGTAACATGTTGCGATAAATTCATAGCCTGACATATCAATATTTAAAAACGCTTCACTTTCCACGTCAACGATATCGTAAGTAAGTGAAAGATTTTTCAATTCTGATGCAACATACTTGACAAGTATGTTATAACCATATCCTTGTTCTGAATTCTTGTACAAAAGTAAAGCTTTTGAATAAACTTTGCTTGAGAACAAGATGGAGAACAAGACTAGGAAAAGAAATACAAGCACTAATCTTAAAATTCTACTTTTCATTTCTTAAGCACCTCTTCATAAAGACGGCGGTAAGAATTGATCATTTGCTCAAGGGTATATTTCTCATTAACGACGCGTTTACCATTTTCTGAGAATGTATGCCACAGATCTCGGTCTTTGGCAAGAAGGATAATTTTTTCGCTCATCGAGATGTAGTCTTTAGGTTCAACAACGAAACCAGATTGCCCATCCGGATCAAGTGCTATTTCCGGACAATTACCGACATTCGTCACCACTAACGGTATTCCACATGCCATAGCTTCTAATTGAACCAGTGGCTGACCTTCAGAGATACTGCTAAGCAAAATTAAATCGAACATACCGTAATATTCAAGAACGTTTACTTTCCCAGTAAATATGACCTTATCTTTTAAATTCAAAATATCAACCAGATTAATGCACCTTTTGAAGTACTCTTCGTCTTCATCAGTTGGACCTACTACATAAAGCCTCGAATTTGGGATTTCCTTCACCACAATATCAAATGCTTTTATTGCTGTTAAAATATCCTTTATGGGAACGACTCTTCCTACTACTCCTATGTTAAATGTATCATGCTCAATTTTTTTCAACGCTCCAAACTTCTCAACATTTATTCCATTGGGTATTACTAACATTTTTTCGAGATCGGCATTTAACTCCAGCTGGAATAATTGATTTTTTTCAAACAATGTTGTAAGATAATCACACTCTTCATAGGCAAGCTCACTTATCATCTTAAATATACTTATCCAAGCCTCTTTGTAAATTTCAGCAATTGTTTTAGATTTCATTATTTCGATTTCCCTTTCCCTGTGATATATACCATGTTCTGTGACTATCAATTTTCCATTATTGACGTACTTTCCCATTAATGCGCTTAAAGAAGCATAACCAGTCGTAGTGGAATGATAAATGTCAGCTTTTGGAGGAATCGATTGGAGGGCGCCAAAAATGGGTATAATAAAACCTATCACAGTCCAGTAAAAACCGGTAAAACCTTCAGTCAAAAAATGGCGTGAATAGACATATTGTATTAAATCCCAAAACTCTTTTGTTAACAGTAAGTGATCAATCTTCTTACCAGCTATATGTCGCAATATTTTTCTAAAATGTTGGACTCTGTTACCTTTTTGAAAATCAATCATGTACTTAATATTATTAATAATCTCCTTAGTATTCACTTCTGGAAAGAACTCATAATCTGATGAAAATAGTTGATATTCGTATATCCTTTTCAAATTACTAGGCATTTTATAACCAAAAGGACGTGTCCACCGCCATGGAGCCAAGTGAACAACGTCAAAATCGATGTCAGGCATATTTTCGATCAACATTTGAATCCAAGAAGAAACTCCTCCAGTAACATAAGGGTACGTTCCTTCAACTACGATACATACTCTCATATCATTAATTGATTTCTATGATCTCCACTTGAAAAACAAGATTCTTACCTGCAAGGGGATGATTCGCGTCAAGTATTGCCAGTTCATCGTTTATTTGCTCGACCCTTACTACAAAGAAATTCCCATCGGGTTGATGGACTTCCAATAGGTCACCAACACCTACATCATCTGGCAACTTTGAACGTTCTACTGAGAACTTCAACTCATCTCTTACTGGTCCGTAAGCTTTCTCAAAAGGGATTGTAAAAGTTTTCTTTTCGCCTATTTCCATACCAATGAGTTCTTCTTCGAAACCTGGTATTACCTGACCAGCTCCGATGATAAATTCAAGCGGTCCCCTGTTTAGCGAAGTATCAAATACTTGCCCTTCTTCAAACATACCAGTGTAGTGAACTTTAACCTTGTCACCTTGCTTAATTCCCATATGACTCACATCCTTTTTTATCTGAATTTGCGAGAAACTTTTCATATCTTATGGTGATACGAAAAAGTTCCTAAGTATTCTTATTATACCACAAAGATTTACATTTTCACCTTTTTTATCTATCAGGCCGTTTGTGCCTGAAATTATGAACGTGTATACTTACGCTTGATGATTTAAACTTTGATCTTTGCTTTGAACTGTGTGATAAATTATACTTTACTCTCTTTCCATTTCTGCCCCATGCTTTGCTAAAGAACGTACCAAAAGATGCAAAGCTTATTTGTATGTTTTTCTTGCCTGAAATGTAAACTAGTGCAAAAACAATAATGGTTAAGATAGTATTAAACAAATAAAACAATCCTGTGATGAAGAACAGTTTAGAATAGTTAGTAGTTCCGCTTTTTGACAAAAGAGTAAATATCTGAGCGGAAAAAGCTCTCATTAAACTGTTTATAAAGTAACTAAATCCTGAGAAAGTAGCTAAATACGTTTTTGGTAGATAGGAAAGACAAAACACCATGTAGATTGGAGTTGTTATATTCAAGAGTACATAGCGCAAAATATAAGCCACAGTAAACGCAACAGAGTTCATCATAAAAATTGGCATTAGGAAAATTAATACTGTTACCGCACTATAGAGCAAAAAGAGCGACAATTTATAACCATACCTCGAAGTAATTTTGTGAGAAACTAAGGATGTTGCAGCTGTTGAGAGTTGTGATACAGAAAGAACAAGTGTAATCATGGAAGTCGAAAATGAAAAAAGATCAAAAAATATCACATTTCCAAAGTTTATAAACACCCCAGCAGCCAAGCTAACTAGAGAACCGGAAATTATGTAATAAAGGTATATAATGAACTGAGGCAAAGTGAGACTTATAACGCGTTTCTTTAAACTAGCTTTCACGTTTTTTATAGGTATCAACGGAACGATCGAAAAAAATGACAGCATCATTGACAATCTCAAGGTGTTTAGCAGACCTATCTTTTCGGATAAAAGTCCTGCACCAAAGTATCCTAAAACTCCAGTAATCATTACTATAGCAAAATTTATATTCGAATTTTTAAGCCTATTATTTTCGTCTGAACCCTCAATAACGGATATAGAGGGAAGTACAACAGATGTATCGAAAAGACCAAATAAAAAAGAAGTGAGATACAAAGCAAAATATGGCATATGTATAAGCCTAACTAAGCCTATTATGGAATATATAGGCATCGTTATCACTAGTGTTCTCTTTCTTCCTATATGGTCTGATAATGTGGAAAAAGTTAATCCACCTAAGGCAAGCCCTAATGAATAATACAAAGTTGCATTTCCAAGAACTACATTCCCATACGACAAAGACTTGAGGTACAAATTAAAAAGAGCTACGTAAGCCGCTTTTGATACACCTATTATGAATGTGTATAAATTTATGTAAAGCAACAACACCCCCCCAATTGCGATTGCTTGCTTCATGTAAGCAGTTTACTCGTTTTACATTATAACATGTTTATTATAACACAAGTTAAAAAAATTACGAACTAGTATCTTACGATTAGTACAACATAAACTGTCTTGCAATGTGACTAAGAATTAATATTACAAAATGGTAAACAAAAATAGATATGTTAAGTTAACACACCTATTTTACGTAATATGGAATTAATTTACTAGTTTCTACATTGTTACTTTCATCTTTGTGTGTTAATTGATTTTAGTGAAACATATGGTATTATTTCATGTAGTGATAGATGGTTTTTCGAGGTGATTAGATGTTTGAAGGGCTAAAAGACAAGCTTTCAAGTGCGTTCAAAGTGTTGTCTGGAAAAGGAAAAATTACAGAGAAAAATATAGAAGAGGCTATCCAGTTAGTTAAAACTGCGCTTTTAGCTGCTGATGTTAATTATAAGGTCGTCAAAGAATTCATTGAAAACGTTAAAAAAAGAGCTTTAGGCGAAGAAGTCTTAAAATCACTTACACCTGACCAAATGTTCATCAAAATTATACGCGATGAACTAGTTAAGTTACTTGGGGAAAGGGAATCGTTTAAGTTAACGCATAGGCCAGCGTATATAATGATGGTCGGATTACAAGGAACTGGTAAAACAACAAGCGCTGCTAAGATCGCAAATTTTTTGAAAAAGCAAGGCAAACATCCTATACTTGTTGCCGCAGATACGTACAGACCAGCAGCGATTGATCAACTCGAAACACTTGGGAAAAAGATAAATGTTCCAGTCATCACCGGTGATAGAAAAAATGCAATTAAAATTGTCGAAGAAGCTGTGAAGCAAGTCAAAGATAGTGGATACGACGTGGTTGTATTAGACACTGCGGGTCGACTTCACATAGATGAAGAGATGATGCAGGAACTCGAAGAGATTAAAAAAATGACTAATCCAGATGAGATCCTTTTAACTGTCGATGCAATGGCAGGTCAAGATGCTGTAAATTCTGGAAAAGTCTTTAACGATAGGCTTGGAATAACAGGTTTCGTTGTAACGAAACTCGACGGGGATTCCCGTGGTGGCGTCATTTTGACGATTAGATACATAACAGGTAAGCCTGTGAAGTTTGTTGGCGTTGGTGAAAAAATCGATGATTTCGATGAATTTTATCCGGATAGGATAGCGAATAGAATCCTCGGACTTGGTGATATGCTCTCACTTATAGAGAAAGTTGAACGTGAACTCGATAAAGAAAAGATGGAAAAAATGGGTCAAAAGTTTATGAGAGCGGAGTTTACACTTGAAGATTTCAGAGAGCAAATCAAAGAGATAAAAAAGCTAGGAATTGATAAGATCATTGAAGCTTTACCTGGTTCTCCCCAAGTTGATTTGGATACAAGTGAAAAAGAATTAAAAAGGATAGAAGCGATTATAAACTCGATGACTCCGGAAGAAAGAAATAATCCTGAGATAATAAACGCAAGCAGAAAGAAAAGGATCGCATCGGGAAGTGGTACGACGGTCCAAGATATCAACAAACTTTTAAAATCATACGAAGAAATGAAAAAACTTATGAAAATGTTCAAAAAAGGAAAAATGCCATTTGGTTTGAAAGGTTTAAAATTCTAAAAAAACACTTAGGAGGTGTTCTTAGTGGTTAGGATTAGACTCACACGCATGGGAAAAAAGAAACAACCATTTTACAGGATCGTGGTTGTCGACCAGAGGAAAAAGAGGGATGGCGCTTATATTGAAAGCTTAGGTTACTACAACCCATTGAAAGAGCCTTATGAAGTAAAGGTAGACCTCGACAAAGCGGCAGAATGGATACTCAAAGGCGCTCAACCAAGCGAGACTGTTTCAAAACTATTCAACAAACTTGGGATCTCCGAAAAATTAGAATCGGCAAAATCGAAGAAATGAGGAGGAGCGGACGTGAAAGACTTCCTTGAGTACGTCCTCAAATCGATAGCAAAACGTCCTGAAGATGTTGTTGTCGTTGAATACAAAGAGGACGGAAAAAAGGTTTTCGATATCTCGGTTCATCCGGACGACGTTGGACAGGTTATAGGAAAAGATGGTAGAACAATTAAATCCATCAAAATACTTTTGTCAAGCATATCTGACGATTCTGAGTTTATTCTGAAAGTCCTGCGTTAAAAGGTGGTTTATATGATGAAAAAGATCGAAGATTTACTAAAAGACAAGGTACCCTACGGAGTATTAAGTAACACACATGGACTCAACGGAGACATGAAATTTTACTTGTTTTCAAACATGCCTGAGCTTGTTGGAAAAATAGCGGAGGTTGTTGCTTACAGCGAATCGCAGAAAAAATTCGTCGTTGTGAAATTCGAAAAGGTGAAAAGGGCAAACGACTATTTCATAGTACACTTGTCGGGTGTCAACACAATCTCTGAAGCAGAAAAACTGAAAGGTTTCGTAATTTACCTTGATAAAACATTTTTCCCAAAATCAAAAGACGGCGAGTATTATTTCTTTGAACTTTTGGCTTGTGAAGTTTACGATGAGAATCAAAACTTCGTTGGGATTGTGGAAGACATAATCGAAACGGGTAACAACGATGTAATCGTTGTAAGAAATGGGAAAGAAGAAGTCTTAATACCTGTGATAGAAAGGTACATTGTAGGGATTGATAAGGAAGGAAAGAAGATTTTCATACGCATGCCGGAGTGGTTGGAGTGAGGATAAGCATACTCACCATATTCCCGGGATTTGTTAAAGTTATCAAAGAGTACGGTGTAATAGCTCAGGCTATCGAAAATGGTCATTTACATATCGACATATTCAATTTGAGAGATTTCACCACCGATAAACACAAAGTTGTCGACGACTATCCGTACGGCGGTGGACCAGGAATGGTTATGAAACCTGAACCGTTTTTTAGGTTTTTCGAATACTATAACCAGAATTTTGGCAAACCTTACGTAGTGTTAACGTCACCACAAGGCGAAACACTTAACAACGAAGTGGCAAAAAAACTCTCAGAAAAAGAACATTTAGTAATAGTTTGTGGTAGATACGAAGGCATCGATGAGAGAATTATGGGGTTCGTTGACAAAGAGATTTCCATAGGAGACTACGTACTAACTGGTGGAGAGCTACCAGCAATGGTTATAACAGACGTTGTCTCAAGGTTCGTAAAGGGCGTTGTCGAAGAAGAATCAGTGAAAAACGACTCATTTTACAACGACTTACTCGATCACCCACATTACACAAGACCCAGAGAACTTAAAGGTCGAGCGGTCCCGGAAGTTTTGATAAGTGGCAATCACGAAGAAGTGGAATTATGGCGAAGAAAAGAATCTTTGAAAAGAACAATCCTCAAGCGACCAGATTTATTTATGAAACACCAATTCGATGACATCGACAAAAAAGCGCTTCTTTCACTTTTTAGGGAGATGATCAAAGATGCTCGATAAAATATACACAGCGTTGATACATTATCCCGTACTTGGAAGAGATGGAAGGATAATAACAACGGCTGTAACGAATTTAGATATACACGATATTGCACGAAGCTCGAGAACATATAATGTAAAGAAATATTACGTTGTTACACACCTCCCAGCGCAGCAAGATATTGTAAAGAAAGTGCTCGGTTACTGGACGGAGGGTTATGGTAAAAATTACAACCCCAATCGTTCAGATGCACTTTCCATTGTAGAACTTAAATCGTATTTTGAAGAAGTAATTGAAGATATAGAGAAAAGCGAAGGCAAAAAACCAATAGTAATGTTCACTTCGGCAAAATTAAGACCAAACACAATAAGCTTTGAAGAGGGAAAAAGGATCATATTAACAACTGACAAACCTGCGCTCTTAATTTTTGGAACCGGCTGGGGAATGCCAAAAGAACTTGAAGATATGTGCGATTATTCCCTTGAACCAGTCCGTGGGAAGAGTGATTTTAATCATCTATCAGTTAGGGCAGCGGTTGCAATTATACTTGATAGATTGATAGGAGAAGAGGTTATCCAAAAATAAAATTAGTCAAAGGAGGGCATACATATGAGCATGGACCACATTGTTAGGATCATTGAAAAATCTCAGTTAAGAGAAGTCACGGAATTCAGACCAGGCGACACAGTAAGAGTTCACGTTAAAGTTAAAGAAGGAGACAAAGAAAGAATCCAAGCATACGAAGGTATTGTTATATCGATAAGAGGTTCCGGCATCGGGAAAACATTCACAGTCAGGAGAATCGCAGCAGGCGGTGTTGGTGTTGAAAGAATATTCCCACTTTACGCTCCAACGATTGACAAAATCGAAGTAGTCAAAAGAGGTAGGGTGAGGAGGGCAAAATTGTACTATCTAAGACATGTTAAGGGTAAGGTGAAGATTAAGGAGAGGAAGTAAAATGCCCTCAAAAGATAAAAAACTTGAAAGAACAAATAAGAGTAAAAAAATAATTCGTGAAACAATCATAACACTTATATATGCTATCGTTGCTGCCACGATAATTAGGCTATACGTGTTTGAAACTATGCTCGTACCTACACCTTCAATGGTCCCCACAATCAATGTGGGGGATCGGCTTTTTGTTGAAAAAATAACATACTCTGCCAGAGAACCACAAATTGGCGAAATCGTTGTTTTTTACACTCCTTTCCCCGATGAACGTGCACAACAAATGCTTCGTGCATTTGATAAGTTCATGGACGCATTTTCACCGAAAGAATTCAAAGGTTCTGTAAAGTACGTTAAAAGACTTGTAGCAAAAGAAGGAGATATCCTTACGCTTAAGCAAGTTAATGGAAAATGGAATTTGTTTGTAAATGGCGAAGTTCCTGAACATTTGAAAAACGTCGACTATGAACCTGATGGGATTTTTAAATATCCAAAACTTTGGAATTATTTGATTGAAGCAAGTAAATTAAAAAATAACAAGGATCAATACAGAGCTTATCTTTTCACACTAGCCCAAAAAGAAGGCAACGAATTGGCAAATATAGTCTTCAGTATTTTAGGTGGACTTGAACCTGTACCGTACGGGATAGATTATTCGGTTTATGTAACTCGTTATCTGGAGCCCAATAATATAAATATCTCAGAGTATGTTTGGGAGGAAAATGGCCAAGTGTATATCAAAGTCCCAAAAGGTTTTTATTTCTTCATGGGCGACAACTCACCACAAAGTTTGGATAGCAGATATTTCGGATTTGTACCGAAATGCGCGGTTATTGGAAGGCCCATCCTAAGAGTATGGCCAATAGGTGCGTTTGGTCCCATACAACCGCTTGTTAAATAATCTTTTCAAAATAAATGGGTGGTAAGTAATCTTACCACCCATTTGTTTTAATTGCTATTTCCTTGCTTCCTCTATTACGGCGTTAAGAGCTTTGAAGAAATCAACACCATTTCGTCCAAGTTCTTCTATTTTCTTAGCTACTTCTTCGTTAAACATGACCATACTTTTAGTAAGTTCAACTGCGCCTTCTGGATCAAACACTAATAGAACACTTGTATAAACAACACTCCCGATGTACCCCTCCCAAACCGCATAAACGTAAGCTCCTGCAAATTCACCACTTGAAAAAGTCTGTGTAACTGATTTATAAGCCTTAAGTGCCGCGCTAAGTAATTGTTCCTTGTTAGTATTAACCGATATACTTTGGATTTGTCCTTCAACCAACTGTTCGAAATTACTCACTTTTATATTGAAATATTCAGAGAGCTCTTTTAAGGCATTTAATTTAGCTTTTTCACGTGCTTTAACAGTATCAAACCAACCACCGATTGATTGCCCGCGAAAGGCAATTAATTTTCCTTTCGTATATATTTCCTTCACATGATTTGCCATAGTGTCATTAACGTAAACAATTTTTGCATCTTTGGGCACGGATTGTATTTTAACTCCCCCAGCTGTTATCCACTGATAATCGTCTTTGGGCTGAAATACGAGCCAGAACACTACTACTCCTATAACCAGTTACGGTATTATTATTATTTTTGCTAACCAATTCTCAGAAAGGAATCCTCGCATCTTATCCCTCCAATTTTCAAAACGTTAGCTATTTACTAGAAATAAACCCCCAGTTGTAAAGTTATACCAGTTGGCCCTGTTGTACCCAGATAAAGGTTATATCCAAAAGATCCATAAATTCCAAATTTAGGGGTAAATTCGTACGTCACCAAACCATCAGCAAACATCCCAAACGCACCAAAAAGAAAATCTACAGCAATAAAATCAATCAATCCTATTATTCCAACACCACCGTTAGTCATTGCTCCTATTCTTTCAAGTTCAAGCAATTTCACCCCTAATCCAAGGGTTGCATACAACGGTGTGTAACTGCCTACATGACCAAGTAGCGTTCCACCGCCTATGTAGATTGGTAACGGTATATCACCACTTCCATCGCTCCATACACTAAAACCAATACCAAAAAGATCAGAAAACATCAATGCACCTAGCCCAACATACATAGGTAATCTTGGATATTCAATGGCAATATCGTAAGCACTTGGTCTTTCGTTAGCGATGACTGTCCATTCTGCTTTGTTGTAACCGGTAATTCTCACGTACCCAGTACCGTTTCCCGTCTCAATTTCAAAGATGAAACCAGGTTTTGCAAGTTTTGGATCAGCTCCTGCGAGTATAATCTTATCACCTTCTACCGATTTTACATACGCTTCCAATTTGAATACATTTCTAAGTTCTAGCCAAATGGATGAAGCCGTTGACTTCAATGCTTCTGAGATAGCTTTTCGTGAACTATCTATTGGAATTCCGATCGATTCCATCGTTTTTGAAGCAAGTAACTCTCTTTATTGTATACCTTGATATTTTATTGTATACCTTGATATCGTTTCGAAACTAAATGACTTAATGCTCCTCGCTGCTGTTAGTTCGGTCAAAGTCAAAAGAACAGCGTATTTCGAACCACCAAGTTTTCCAATTTCAATTGCTTGCGAGACTCCAAGCTCACTAAGATTCCTTTCCTTTAGTATCTGTGTAGATCGCTCCTTGGAAAGAGTTGAAATCTTCCCTTCAAGTGCCTGCTCTTCCAAAATAGCTAGTAAATAACCAACCTCGTCCATATTCCATCCATAGCCAATCTTAGCAGGCAATATCACCAGCTTTATTTTCTCAGTAATGGAAATACCACCTGCAGCACTCAGAAAAGAAAGTTACTAACATCAGAAAAATGTGAATTCCCCTTTTAACACACATCTTTCAACACCTCCGCCTGTTTTACTTACTTGGAAACGATGTAATTGTAATCAGAAACTTTCTTTACTTTAATAGCCGTAAGCGCATTGAAGAGCTTTTCTAACTCGAGCATATCAACATTCAACTCAACGATTAGTTTTGTATCGACATTTTCCATAACTCTCAAAGAAGCGTATTTAGATTTCATTGCATCGAGTAAGATAGCACCATAAGCTGCACGTTCGAGCGTGAACGTGTACCAGTAGATTTTTTCAATCAGGACATTTTCAAATTGCAAAGAATTTATTATTCTCTGCACGTAATTTTGAAATTTTTGGGAATTTACTATTTTTGAAAGTGCAGCTTGAATAGTGGCACCAGAATTTGTTTCCTCATAAACAGGTGCAAATAATATATTACCAGTTATAGAATCTATAATTTGCGAATTCACAAGTGCTCTTACGGAGTATAATTTGTAATCACTTAGATATGTTGTTGATATATTAGCTTTCACATATATCAAATACCTTGCGGCCGAAAGTGCTGCGTACTTAGCTACAAGCAAAGAATCATAGCCGTATTTCTGTTGCTCTTGTAAGATCTTTTTTGAAAAATCCCTTGAGACAAGCTTTACACCAGACGCTGTAACCCTATCAATCATCGTTGATTCAACGTAATTATCTAAGTCTCCTTCAACTACAAGTAACGCAAAATCTGAAGGAGCACTTCTCAGTGCTTGTTTTATATCTTCTTCAAATCTTTCTTTGTTTAAAACTGCACTAACCACTGTGTAATAAAGGCCTTGGTACTCACCAGATTCAATAATTTCATAATCAATACCTGCCAAACCTTTGTCAAGTATGTAATCATCAACGGGAACGCTCAGTAATTCTTTATCTTGGCTAACCAATATCTCTGCAGCGGCTTTTTTAACTACTTTTATCAGTGCATCTTTCGTTGAAGTTTTCCTTACTAAATTTAAATTCGCTCCCGATTTGGTACTTCATCCAGCAAGTATTCTAAGGGTGTTTTGATCTCTAAATGTAACTCTCAGAACATCTGGATTTACGTTGACTTTTCCTATGGACCATGTGGAAGAAACAACACCACCCAAAGAAACACTAAACTTTGCATTCGTAGAATTTACGATACGAGAGAGAACACCAACACCTTCCTGCAAGCTTACGAGGTCTGGAGCTTCAACTCCATCACCTGAAACTTTCAAGGGTGTAACATTGTTTGAATTAACCTTTATTGAAATGCTCACTTGCTCACCTACAATAGCTTCGGATGGACCTGTGAAATTTACAAAAATACCATCTAAATAAGGCCTTAATCTCTCCCTGTCAATTAATTTGTCAGGTATATATCACCATAGCATCAAGTTCACTGATCATCTGTGCAACTTTTATCGCACTTTGTTTATCAGCAATTTTTATTTTGTTTATATTATTTACAAGTGTTCGCACTAGATTGTATTTATTCTTTATTAGTGAAATTATCGTGGAAAGTTTTTCTGAGACTTTTGGTGGGAATTTGTACCTTACAAGTAAAGGTTCGTACTTTTCTACAATTTTGTTAGCAGTATAAATTATCTTGGAATTGAGCAAAGAATTGCCTATCTTTAAAGCTATAAGCACTTCTGGTGTTTGTTTTGCAACATCTGAATCAACGTAAGCCCCTGCTTTCACGTAATACTTCCCATCTGCTACTTTTCTGTCAACAACTTTGTAAATTGCGCCGACAAACTCAAACTCTGTTTTTGATTGAATAGTTTTTTCGTATTCACTTTGAAAGCGTTCTTTTACTTGGTTATTCACAATAAGTTGTGTGAGCTGATCTTTCAATTTTGCCTCCGATTTAACTTCAACGTATAGTTGTTCTGAAAGGTTGATAAGTGCATTCTTTTTTGCAAATTCTTCTGCCTCAATTTCACTTTTGCCGTAAGCTTCTCCTACACCCTTTAAATAATTTGGAGGTATCTGCTGCGGTTGCTGGGTTTGAGACGTTTGAGAGGTCTGAAGAGATTGTGTGATTGGCTGTTGGTTTTGTCCTTCGGATACTTGTTGGGTTTGAGGTTGCTGCGTTTTCTCAAGTGGTGTTCTTTTATAGGCTTCTTCTATTGCACTGTTAAATGCTTGAAAAAATCTACGCCAACTTTTTTCAACTGTGACAAAGCAGGATTTACCTCAGGTTGCATCTCTATGAACTTCTTTACATTTTCAGGATTATAAACGAGCAATGCGTAAGTTTTTACAGCATTACCATACTCTGACACGCCAATATGCGTAGACATACGCACCAGAGATCCTTGCACCTGCAAAAAGCTTAGTAACTCTCTTATACGCATCGACAGAAACACTTACAATTTCTTGCTTATTTGAAACTTGAACATTCTGAAGCTGGCCCTCAACAAGTTGTGCAATGTTTGAACACGTGCACTTAACATCTCAGCAAGGCTAGAAAATGCTCTAATTTTTGCTATTTCCTTTTCTTGAATACTTCCGGAACCTTGAGCTTCTCCCACAACGGTGATTAATTTATTTGAATCCATAAGTGTTTTTACACTACTTTCTCTTGCTTTGTTTATTTCTATAATTTCTGCATTGGAAGGTATCTTTTGAATTTTCACTCCTTCTGCTTCTATCCACCTTTCTTGTGGTTGGGTCAATAAAAACAAAACCAGGACAATAACAGCAACGGCAACAAGTATAATCATAAGGAAAGTATTATCCATATCAATCACCTCCAATTAGTAAAATAACCCCCTGCAGCGCAGCAGGGGGTTCGAAAAAATTATTATTTATTTTCCATAGGTTTTCATTTGGTGGCTTCCATCATAACTGAGTTCAAAT
The DNA here is from genome assembly GCA_049970055.1 of Fervidobacterium sp. Lineage (GTDB taxonomy): Bacteria > Thermotogota > Thermotogae > Thermotogales > Fervidobacteriaceae > Fervidobacterium. The sequence continues at coordinate 61,191 of JBMFNR010000004.1, read as the reverse complement.
TCTTAAAGAAACTGATACCCTGTTTGCCAAGTTCATCAACCACCTGTTTTACTTGTGCATCCATTTCTAAAATTTTTATGATCGAGGCGGGGTCGTAAACGAGTAAAGAGTAAGTATTGACAATGTTGTCTCTTTTGACCCTCCAAACAGCAAAAACGTAAGTCCCTGAAATTCTTGCGTCTGCAAGTATCTGTGTTAACCTCTTGTAAGCATCAACAGATGCACTTACAATTTGTTGTTTGTTGCTAGAAACTTGTACATTTTGAAGCTGACCTTCAACCAGTTGAGCAAATGTTTCAGCTTTTGTATTGAGAAATTCTGCAATCTGCTGGTAATCTCTAATCTTTGCCTTTTCTTGATCCTGAGAAGTTCCCGTACCTTGCACTTCTCCTACGAAGGCTATCAATTGATTCTTTTGTTTCAAGCTTTAAACCGTATTTGATTGTGCTTGATTAATAAAGATTACCTCCGCATCGTTTGGAATTTGCCAGATTCTCACTCCGTCAATCTCAATGTACTTATCTTTTGGCATGAGTAAAAATATACCGCCAACTATCAATACTGTTGCAAGAACTCCCACAAGTACCAAAGTCATCACACTATTCGCAAGAAACCCTCCTTTAGGGTTGAAAACGTAATGTGTTAAAAAACCCCTTACATAAGCAGCTTACATACCAAACATATACTTATGTATAATGTAATCTAGTCTTACAATCCGCACTAGTAATTGGACTAACAAAAAAAACTAAATCGTTCAAGACCTTCCTCATTGTAGGTAAAATACCATCTCGACTACCACACCTTTCCCTTTTTCAGAGAGTACAACCATTTTATCGGAAAACCTTTTCATATTTGGAAGACCCATACCCGCACCAAAACCAAGTTCTCTAACGTAATCTGGTGCCGTTGAATAACCTTCTTTCAGCGCAAGCTCAATATTTTCGATACCTTTACCGGTATCTTCAACGCGTACAATTATACGGTCCTCCGTAATAAAGCAATACAGTTCTCCTTCACTACCACTATGGATAACAACGTTCGTCTCTGCTTCGTAAGCGGCAACGGCTACGCGTCTCACTAAATTCTCACCGATGTTTTTGCTAAGTAAAAACTTTTTTAATTGTGCGGCACCTATTCCAGCAAGATTCACATCGAAATAATCTATTTTAAAATAGAAGTCTGCACCTTTTTTGTTGAGTTGCTCACCGGTTATAAGTGATCTATTGAGAACATCTCCATCCAAGACTTCTTTCCTTCTTTCATCATGTAGATACAAAAGCCCCAATCTTGTTGCAACTGCCGCAAGTATATCATTTTTTGTTACAATACCAACAAGCTTTCCGTATTCATCAACAACAGGAAATCTTCCATAACGGTAACGCTCAAATTGTTTCATAACTTCTTGCATGGTCATATCCTTGCTTAAACAAATGACATCTTTCGTCATATGTTCACTCACTTTTCCGTTCAAAGTGCCATTTTCAAGAGATTTTATTATATCTTCAATACTTATTATTCCAATAACTTTTTCTTCATCATCTACAACAGGGACCCCGGAAATTCTTTTAAGCCTCAAGATCTCTTTTACCTGTGCTACAGTTCTATCGGGCTTAACGTATACCACATCTTTTGTCATAAATTCTTCTACTTTTATATTAGCAAATACTTTTTGTACCTTTTCTAGTATATCAATCATTTCCTTCCCTCATTTCGTTATAAAAACCTTTATCTTGTCTCCACCATTATACATTTAATAAAAGAGAAATTTGCATCAGAAATGGTTTTTGCATATTCAATGATTTCCTTGGATTCTGCACCAGGCTGAAACCAGAATTTTCTAAACCCTACTTCGTAAGCTTTTTTAAGAATCTGAATTCCAACTATAGGTGGAACGATAAACACTAACAGTTCAACATCCTTTGGTAATTCTTCGACACCTTTGTAAACTTTAAGACCCTCGATTTCATCGTAATTTGGACTAACAGGGTAAACATCAAACCCTTTTCTCATAAGGTCTTTAAGTACAATGTTTCCAAACTTTTCTGGATTTGTCGTCGCACCTATTATCGCCAATTTTTTAAATTGCCGTGGATTAATGATATCATCCCTCCATTAAGCTTTTTTCAAAATCATAGATTTCTCTTTGAATACTCGACATAAAATCCATTTTTTCAAAGTCATAGCCACCATAAACGAGCTCTTTGAGAATATTTGCCGGTCCTTTATCTAGTGTGCCGTTTTCCACAGCTCGCGAGACCTCTTTATATGCTTTCTCGGGCGTATTTGGACCTCTGTAAGGTCGTGGTTCTAGTACTGCAACAAAATAATCTGCAACCTGTAATATTTTGTCTTTAAAAGTCATCTTCTCACCTTTCAGTTTCCAAGGATAACCGCTCCCGTCTATTCTCTCTTGATGCCTGACGGCCGGCCAGAACCATGGTTCATTTTGATGGTTCTTCAAAATTATGTAACTGTAGTACACGTGTTTCCTCATGATATCCATTTCCCATGGCTCAAGTTTTCCTTTTTTCTCAAGAATTTCTACGGGGGTTGTAATTTTTCCGATGTCATGAAAAAGCCCGGCTAAGAAAAACTCATTACCATCCAACATTATTTCGTTAGCGATAGCGGAAGAAACCTTCGCGACCCTCCATGAATGTTCCCTTGTGAATGCACTTTTAGAATCAATAACATAAGATAAAACAGCTCCAATTTCGACTATTTCATCAAAGGAAAGTGAAATGTCGAGTTTGTACTCATCAATTAATTGTTCTCGATTGTATCCTGATTTGATATCGTAAAGCATCCAACGAACATACTCTTGCTTTAAAACACCCATAGCAACATCGTAAACGAAGTCGAAGTATCTGTTTTTTATGACAGACAACGGCAAAGCAAGGTCGTTATAGCTAAGCTCTTCATCGTTCACAAGAACATACTTAGATATCTCTTCGCTTATTGAGAGTATATTTGCATAAACATCACTAATATCGTTTTCGTTCAAGTATTGTGGTAATGCATGGTGCAAAAGTATGCTTTTAGAAAGATTTTTATATCTTTTTGACAATGCGGAGATCTTTGATATTTCAAACGAAGATATTATCGTATGATCTTTCGTAGGTGTTTCGTAAGCAGGAATATCCTGATTTATAAGGAACTGATTGTCAATATCGTCCATGACAACCCCTTTGTATGGGGTTAGTATGCCAATATCGTGGAGAACGCCTGCATAGAAGCCTTCTACCTCATCCAGTCCAAGTATAGCAGCAATTTTCGATGCTAAAAATCCAACTTGAAAAGAATGAATACCAAATTTTGGGACAAACAAAATAGCGTTCAGTAGAACATCTATCATTCTCAATCCCACCTCAAGTTAAATTATACCACACTTTTTAAGAAAAGTATCTTGACTTTTTCTTAGCATATGTTAATATATATCACGGTCAGACGATTTCTTAAATGATGTTAAACGGCCCCATAGGATAACGGCTAGTCCATCGGATTCTCAGTCCGAGGGTCGGGGTTCGATTCCCCGTGGGGCTGCCAGAAAACGTCATGAAGCCCCCATAGTTCAAAGGATAGAACGGCGGATTCCTAATCCGCAAATGGAGGTTCGATTCCTCCTGGGGGCACCATGAATGGGCCGCTAGCTCAGCAGGTAGAGCACCTGACTCTTAATCAGGTGGCCGTGGGTTCGAGTCCCACGCGGCCCACCAAGATTTTCAAAGCATAGTAAATATGCGAGCATAGTAAACATGCGATAAGTGGAGGCGCCCGCTTCCCACCTAACAGCGTGAGCTAGTTAGGTAATTGAAAGGAGATCGTATTAAACCACGAGATAATCTTTGGGCAGTTAATAAGAAACGGGCGTCGTGCCCGTTTTTATTTTTGAAAATAACATTTACTTACAGGAGGGTGAAAACTATTAAGAACGAAAAAGAGAAGATTATAAGGAACGAAGAGATACCTTACAACGAACTCAGAATTGTTGACGAAGATGGCAAAGCTATTGGAGTAATGCCTAAATCTTCGGCAATTGAATTGGCGAGGTCGAGAGGTTTGGATTTGATTCTCGTTGCCCCAAATGCCCAACCACCAGTTGCAAGGATATTAGATTATGGTAAGTACAAGTATGAACTTGCAAAACGAGAACAGAAGGCAAAGAAAAATCAAAAGATAATCGAAGTCAAAGAGATGAAATTCAGACCCGTTATAAATGAACATGATTATCAGACAAAGCTGAAGCATATAAAAAGGTTCCTTACAGAAGGTAACAAGGTCAAAGTTACCGTGATGTTTAGAGGTAGAGAATTGGCGTTCGTTGAAAAGGGTAAGGAGATACTTGATAGAATAGCAACCGACATCGCTGATATTGGAAGTGTTGAAAAAGAGGCAAAGATGGAAGGCAGAGATATGTGGATGGTACTGAAACCAAAGAATCTTTGAAAAAGATATGATAAAAAAATTGATAAAACAGGAGGGATAAACGATGGCTAAGCAAAAAATGAAGACAAGTAAAACTGCTGCAAAAAGATTCAAGGTTACGAAAAATGGTAAAATTATGAGAAGACATGCAAATGCATGGCATAAGACTGGCAAGAAGAGAAGATCAACTATGAGAGCGTTAAGACTTGAAGATGTAGTTGCAAAATCCGATGAAAATAGAATACTCAAACTTCTTGGCAAAAAATAATGAAGGGGAGGAATAAAAGATGCGCGTTAAAAATGCTATAAATGCAAAAAAGAAAAAGAAAAAGGTGTTAAAGTTTGTTAAAGGGTTCCGGGGTGCACTTAGTAGAAGATACACATTGGCAAAACAATCTTACTACAGAGCGTTAAAATTTTCATTTGACGGCAGAAGAAATAAGAAAGGAAACTTTAGAAAGCTTTGGATTACAAGAATAAACATTGCAGCAAGGAATGAAGGATTAAAGTACAATGAATTGATTCACGGCCTGAAACTTGCCAATGTATTAATAAACAGAAAAATGTTGGCAGAACTTGCAGTAAACGACCCTGATACTTTCAAAGAATATGTGAATATCGCAAAAGCAGCGCTTGGAAAGTAAAAGTGAGATTAATTCTCAATAGCAAGGGGCAAATGCCCCTTGTTTTTTTGATAAGCCTTCACACAGTATGATTCACCGAAAGAGTGAAAGGAGGTTGTAAAATGGAAAATACCGAAAATGAATTGAAAAAAGTAGCACTGATAGCGGTTGTAACGAATACTTTGTTGGCTATAATAAAAGTAAGCATTGGTTTAATATTTAAAAGTATGGCGGTATTGGCTGATGGAATAGACACGTCAACAGATATTCTCACATCATCTACTATGTTTATGGCAACAGTAATATCTCATAAGCCAGCAGACAAAGAACATGTTTACGGTCATCAAAAAGCCGAAAATATTGGTGCAAAAATTATCTCTTTTGTGATCTTTTATGCAGGTTTTAGTTTATTAATAGAGAGTGCAAGTAGGTTAATAAAGGGTGAATATCAGGTACTGTCAGGCTTTTTACCGTTAATGGCAGCGGCTATTTCGGTTGCTGGAAAAACTTTTCTTTTTACGGTAGAATATATGGCTGGTAAAAAATACAAAAGTTTCTCCATGGTCGCTGAAGCTAAAAACATGAGAAATGATATAATGATGTCAAGTCTTGTTTTTTTAGGGGTTCTGTTAAACAAAATTGGACTTCCTTGGATGGATCCACTCGTTGGTGTGATTATGTCTGGTATAATAATTAAGGTAGCTTGGGAGGTATTTGAGGAAAACGCACATGAACTTATGGACGGTTTAAGAGAAGAAGAAATGTGGATATACGATAAAGTTTTTGATGCATGCAAATCGTGTGGAGCATCGAATCCGCACAAAGTAAGAGTAAGAAAGATCGGCGGAAAGTTTGATATAAATATGGATGTGGAAGTTGATGGAAAACTGGATGTGCGAACTGCACATGAAATAACAAAGTGCATAAAGAAAAAACTGTGCGAAACTCAGAATGTTTACGATGTTGTAATACACGTAGAGCCGGAGGGGAACGATGAAAAAGAACCTTTTGGTATTTCTGAAAACAATCGTAGCGTTGATTCTTCTAGTTAGTTCGCTATTCAGCCCATTATTGTTTTCGATTTCTGTCAACGATATACTAGAAAAATCCAAGTCGGACCCAGAATTCGCTTGGGATATGTATTTAACTTATATATCTCAATTATCGGAAGCTACGGATACTTTTGCTAAAGAGAGCAAACTCATAGACGAGCTTGGTAAGAAACTTTACGCCAAAAGAAAGTTAAGTAATTTAGATTTTGCAATTAAAGAAGATATACCTGGATTAATAAATTTTTTGAAGAAAAACGCGATCTCGGAGATAAAATATTACATCCTCGATATATTCACAGAAGATGTGCTTAGAGAATACTTCAAAGAGCACCTTGATAATTTGGATACTCTCCACCTTTTGAAATTGATACCTATAACGGATGATAAAATATTTTCGCAAAAACTTATAGCAATATTGTTGAAAGAAGAAACATCAAAAGCTTTTTTCGAAAATATCCTTCCATCTACTCCAGCAAGCAGTATGATTTTGGATAATTTAGTAAACGAAATTGAAGCAGATGTAAAGGTAAATATTTTGAATAAAGATGAGGAAAAAGTAAAGCTTTTGATAGAACTATACAAAAGAGTTACTACATATTATCCTTCATATAAAAGTACGGAACTTGAAAAGATTGTAAAGAAAAGTAGTAGAAATCTATCGGACATTCTGCAATTTATGGTAAGTTTCCTTTCATCTATAATATCCAGTGTAAAAGGTAATTTAAAAATCGTCGCTGCGGGAATGGTACTATTAAGTTTCATTCTTCTTTTCTCAATTAAAATCATCCGTTACAGAATCTTCTTACTTTTAGGCATGAAAAAGGCAGCTGTTTTAACCTATAAAAGGATCGTTGAAAAAGATCCGTTGAATGAAGAAAAAAGGCTTAAGCTTGCACAATTATACGAAAACGCGGGAATGTACGAAGAAGCTATGAATGAGTATAACTTTTTGAAAAGAATAAGGCTTGAGTAAAAAATCTATTTTCAGGATCTTTATGCCACACTCTTTTATCATTAACAAACTTTAAAGTGTGGCATTTTTTATTTTTACTTTTCCCCCTATTATGATATAATTTCTATTGGCAAATCCAAAGATGATTTATATATTTTATTTTCGGAGGGAGAATTGTGCGAAGGGTTCCTTTGTCAAGTCCTCAGATAACTCAAACAGATATTGAAGTTGTTGTGAATGTTTTGAAGTCTGGAAGGCTGAGCATAGGAAATTATACGGAAGCGTTTGAAAAATCTATTGCAGATTTTGTAGGCGTGAAATATGCAATCGCTGTATCGAGTGGTACGAGTGCACTGCATTTGATATTGAAGGCTTCAGGTTTTTCGGAGAACTCTCTACTTATAGTTCCTTCATTCACATTCATCGCCTCATCAAATGTTGCACTCTTTGAAAAAGGAAAAGTTGAATTCGTAGATATAGATTACGAAACGATGAACGCAGATATTGATCATTTGGAAAGTATCATCAAAAAGAATATTAATAAATACGAAAAGATCTTCTTTATGGGTGTAGATGTTTTTGGGCATCCTTTAGATTGGCACATCGTAAATGATATCTGTGAAAAATATAATGTTATAGTTATTGAAGACTCCTGTGAAGCATTGGGAAGTGAATACAAAGGCAAAAAAGCAGGATCGTTTGGAGTAGCCGGTGCGTTTGCATTTTATGCAAACAAACAGATAACAACAGGTGAAGGTGGAGTAATAGCTACAAACGACGAGAACATATTTAAGATAACCAGAGCACTGCGAAATCAAGGAAGGGGTGAAGCAAAAGGCTGGCTTGCCCACGAGTATGTCGGATACAATTACAGAATAGACGAGATGTCCGCTGCACTTGGTTGGTCTCAGATGAAAAGAATTGATGAGATAATACAAAAAAGAAACGAGGTAGCTCAAAGATACAATACCTTACTTTCAAAAATTAGTATCGAAGTTCCAGTAGTAAAAGATTATGTAACTAAGATGTCTTGGTTTGTGTATGTTGTGAAGTTACCAGAGTCCGTAAATAAATCAACAAGAGAAAAAATAATGGAGTATCTCGAAGATAACGGTGTTCAAGTCAGAAACTACTTTGAACCAATTCATTTGCAAAAACCGTATAGAGAGCTTGGTTGGAAAGAAGGAATGCTACCAGTCACCGAAAAAGTGGCTGAACGAACATTAGCTTTACCATTTTATACCGATCTGACTTTAGAAGACCAAGAATATGTTGTTGAGAAATTAAAAGAAGCTGTGGAATTTTTCTTAAGTTAAGTAAATTTAAACCAAGGGGGATTGGGTGTGATTGAGAGCTTATTAAACTTAATATTATCTGCCCTTCTTACAACCCTTTCTATGCCAGGTTACTTGTATGGTGGATTGGTATTTTTCGCTCTTGTCCCGCTATTATTTGCTCTTGAAAAGAAGAGAGTATTTTATTCTTCATTACTTAGCTTTATTTACTTTTTTGTGTTTTCTTTTTCTAATTTTCACTACATAATAGGTACATTAGTTAAGGGATTGCCTGAACTATTTGGTCGATTTTCATCACTAACAGGTTTTTTTGTATACATACTTTTTTGTATCCTTGAAGCTTTACCTTTCTTACTTTTCGGTCTTCTCTATGGACTTTGGAAAGAGAGGATCAGATTTAGAATTCTTGAACCAATATTTGTTGCCTCAATTTTTGTAATTTCAGAATACTTAAGAGGATTAGGCGACCTCGGATTTACAGGTGGAAGGCTTAGTGATGCACTTTATAGTTTTAAAGGGATACTTCAAATCCTTCCATTCACAGGAACACTTGGCTTGGTCTTTGTAATCGTTGTTGTAAATTATGAATCGTATAAGCTGCTCAAAAAAAGCAAATACAACATTTCAATTGTTTTAGCAATATTCACTTTACTAGCGATTTTAAATGGCACAATTGAGAACCGTTTACCTATCGAAAATGCTGATAAAACTATTATTTTGGCTCAAACCAATGTCCCACAAAATGTAAAATATTCGTGGCCATCGAAAACCATTGCACGATATTTGATCGATAATTTTTCAAATACACCTAATTATTTAACGATCTTCCCGGAAGCAGTTTTTCCAAGCGAAGACATAAGAAGAAGCAATGAAGTTGAAAATATGATAACACAAGCATTTAACAAAAGGACCATTTTGATAGGCTATCCAACAATTGACGGAAATTCTTTCTTTAATAGTTTGGTTGTGTACGAAAATGGGAAATACAAAGATAAATACGACAAAATAAAATTGTTCCCATTTGTTGAAATGCTTCCTTACAAAAGTATCTTTGGGAACCTCGACTTTCTCAAGGGAATGTATTACTTTACACCTGGTAATTTGAAAACTATTAAGATTGACAATTATGGTAACGTGGGTTTGCTCATATGTTTTGAATCTTATTTTCCGCAATTAGTGAGAAAAATTTCAGAAAATGCAGAATTTATAGTTGTTTCAACAAATGATGGATGGTATGATTCAAAGATCGCACTTTTGCAGCACTACGTTCAGACGGTATTCAGGGCTGTTGAGACAAGAAGGTACATTGTTCAGGTATCAAATACAGGTTTGAGTGGTGTGACAGATTACTTTGGAAATTACGTCTTGTTGCCATCTGGGACAATATGGAAAGTTGGTTATGTAAAATCACATACAAAAGCCACTTTTTATACAAAATTTGGTGACTACATAGTCCTAGTTGCACTTTTACTAACTATATTCACAGGAGTCACGGCCAAGAAAAAAACTTCGATCTTTGGATAAAATCTTTATTAAAATCTCGGAGGTAGGTATGAAAAACGTACCCGCAAACATAGAGGCGGAACAAGCGTTAATTGGGAGTATACTTATAGAGCCTGAAAAACTTGATAATATAGTATCGATTGTAACTTCAGCGGATTTTTACGAGCCGCGGCATAGGTATATCTTTTCCGTTATAGAACAGCTTCACGACGAAGGTTTACCGATTGATATTATTTCTGTTTGTGATAGGTTAAGGTCTCAAGGACTTCTTGATAAGGTGGGAGGAGAGCTTTACGTTGCACAACTTGCAGACAATGTACCAACTTCTGCGCATGCGGACATGTACGCACAAATAATCAGAGATAAAGCAATACTTAGGGAACTCATTGCAGCGGGAAGCCAGATTGTCGAAAATGCGTACACTGATATGGCTGTCGACGAGATTCTTGATGAAGCGGAAAGACTTGTTTTTAGAATTGCCGAATCGAGAGCAACAAAGACATACATAGATATTAGAAGTGCATTGACAGAGGTATTTGAACATTTAGAAGAATTAAGGGAGAAGCATCTAAAAGGTCTTGGGGGAATTGTAACAGGTATACCGACAGGCTTTAAAAAACTCGATGAGATGACTTCTGGTTTCCATAAATCAGATTTAATAGTAATAGCCGCAAGACCCAGCGTTGGTAAAACGGCATTTGCTTTGAACCTGGCAAAAAACATGGCACTTACAGGGGAAGCTTCCGTTGGAATATTTAGCCTAGAAATGAGTAGAGAACAATTGATTCAAAGGCTTCTTTGCATGGAATCACTTGTTGATTTACAAAAGGTGAGGAGAGGATGGCTAAGCGATGATGAATGGAAAAGGCTTGTGCATGGTGCTTCGAAATTAATGAAAGCAAACTTGATAGTAGACGACGAATCCAATCTTGAACCGAGAGTACTCAGAGCTAAAGCAAGAAGGATGAAGAAAGAGTACAACGTAGACGCGATATTCATAGATTATCTCCAATTAATGAACCTTGGTGATAGAAGAGACAGTCGTCAGCAGGAGATATCAGAGATATCGCGCTCTTTAAAACTTCTAGCGAGAGAACTTGACATCTCAATCATTGCTTTATCACAACTTTCGAGGGCAGTTGAACAAAGAGAAGATAAAAGGCCACGATTAAGCGACCTTAGAGAATCCGGCGCAATAGAACAGGATGCAGATGTTGTTATTTTCCTTTACAGGGATGAATACTACAAAAAGCAGCATGTAGATCTACCTCATGAAACTGAAATAATCATCGGTAAACAGAGGAACGGTCCGATAGGTACCATTACTTTGATGTTCAACCCATCGTTCACAAACTTTTTTGAAACTGATGTATTCCATAGTGAGGAATAGGAAAGAAGATAGGAGGAATGCAGATGATAAGAGCTGTATATCCTGGTTCGTTCGATCCAATAACATATGGTCACATAGATATAGCAAAGCGTGCGTCAAAGTTGCTTGATGAGTTGCATGTTGTAGTTATGGAAAATAAGAAAAAAAATTACACGTTTAGTATAGAAGAACGTCTTCAAATGGTTAGAGAGTGTTTAGCAGATATTCCGAATGTCAGGGTAGAGAAATTTTCTGGTCTTTTAGTAGAATACACGAGAAAGAATAATATTAACGTCGTAATAAGGGGTTTGAGGGCAGTTAGTGATTTTGAATACGAACTTCAAATGGCACTTGCGAACAAGGAAATATGTAGCGGTGTTGAAACAATTTTTCTTATGACGGATAAAAGTTATTCTTTCTTGTCGTCAAGTCTTGTAAAAGAGGTAGCATCCTTTGGTGGACCGATTCTTCAGTGGGTGCCTGAAAACGTTGCGAAAAAATTAATCGAAAAGTTGACAAGTAAAAAATGAGGTGAATAAAATGGATAATGCAGAGATTATCAAAGTGAGGAATCTTTCCAAAGTATATGGAAGTGGGAGTTCACGAGTAGTTGCACTGGATTCCGTTGATCTTGACGTCTACAAAGGTGAAATTGTTGCCATACTTGGGCCATCTGGTTCTGGTAAAACTACTTTACTCAACCTCCTTGCAGGCCTCGACGTGCCAACGACAGGTCAAATAATCATAGACCGCGTCGAGATAACTAAATTGTCTGAAGAAGAAAAAACCAAATTCAGAGCTAAAAACATGGGATTTATCTTCCAATTTTTTAACCTAATTCCTGTGTTAAGTGCTATGGAAAATGTTGAGCTTCCACTACTTTTAAACAAATATCCAGTTTCGCAAGCAAGGAAAATCGCACTTGAACTCCTTGAGAAGATGAACATTTTGCACAGAAAAGATGCTTATCCTTCCCAATTGTCTGGCGGTGAACAACAAAGAGTATCCATCGCACGTGCACTCTCTACACGTCCAAAGATAATTTGGGCTGATGAACCAACAGGGGCATTAGATTCCAAAAATGCTGAACAGATAAAAAAGTTAATAACTGACTTAAATAAAGAATTTGGGACCACGTTTATCATAGTTACTCACGATCCTTCTGTTGCAAGTATTTCGAACAGAATCTTCAAAATGGAGAGTGGAAGAATAGTTGAAATTATGGTCAACAAAAAATAAAGAGGTGTTGCAATGGTTGTTTATTTAGCTGGTGACTCTTTACTCGGAAAGGAGTTGTACATAAGGAATTTTATAAAAAAGTGCAACGATTGCAATTATATAAAGCTCTTTTCCGATGATAAAGAAAAATTACAGGAACTAAAAAATGCTTCGCAAAGTTTCGGCTTATTCTCAAAAATCAAAGTTTACGATCTTTTAGATTTTGATGAGTGGAATAAATCTGAAAAGGAAGAATTCTACAAGTTGGACTTTCCTGGTGAAAATATTATCGTCTTCGTTCGAACGGAAAAGGTAAGCAAAGACATAAAAGCAACTCCAGGTAAAGTGGTAATAGAAAATTTTGAAAAGCCCAAAGAGTGGGAGGAAGAGAAATGGGTCCAATTCATTACAGAAAATGCAAAATTTCTTGATCTTGAACTTTCCGAAAAAGTTTCCTCTTTCATCTTTCAACTCGTCGGAACAGATGAATATGCAATCATAACCGAACTTGAAAAGCTAAAGATCTATTCTCTTAGCAAACCAACAATAAAAGATGTTGAAGAAGTCACCTACAAAAGAACGATCAGTAAACTTGATGAATTCTGTTATGCAGTAAGTGAAAAGAGAAAAGAAGAAGCGAAAAATATGATCTCTGAAATCTGCACCGAATACGAATCCGTTATCGTATCTTACTCATTAAGTAAGCATTTCATCGAACTTTTTAATATCTTCGCAATTGCCCCAAAAAAGACATCCTATATTTGGCCAGAAATAACAGAAATCTCGAAAAAAACAGGTATTCCAACGCCAAGAGTTGCAAAATTTTTGGGTTTCAAATTTAAAGGTACTAGCTACCCTGCAATTAATCATTTGATTACGTATTCAGTACAAGAATTGAAGAACATTATTGAGCAACTTTACTACATTGATAGGCAAATCAAACTCGGTGCGGAACCAAAAATAGTCTTTTCGAATTTTATAGAATCTGTAAGTGGTTTTAGAAAAGAATCCGAGGATCTACGTGCCAATGAATAAAGGAGGTTATTACTTTTATGAAATCTGGTTTTGCATCATTTGTGGGAAAACCCAATGTGGGAAAATCGTCTATAATAAATGCTATAATGAAAAAGAAAGTTGTTATTGTTTCAGACAAACCACAAACAACAAGGAACAGAATAAATGTTATATACACCGATGATGAGGCACAAATTGTCTTTGTTGATACTCCTGGTATCCACAAACCACTCCACCGACTTGGTGAATACATGGTAAAAGCCGCTGTCCAAGCACTGAAAAACGTGGATTTATTACTATTTACCATAGATTCTAAAGAAGGTTTTGAAACACCTGAAGAATATATAGTCAATTACGTGAACCAGTCGAAAACATCTGTTATAGGAGTTATAAACAAGGTAGATCTTGCTAAAGAAGACAAAATTAAAGAAATAGAGGAATATTTAAGACAAAAAGTCGAGAATTTAAAGTCCATCGTCAAAACATCTGCACTTACAGGGGAAGGAATAGACATTTTATTAGAGAGAATAAAAGAAAATATCCCGGAAGGTCCTAAGTTTTATCCAGAAGATATTATCGTTGACAGACCATTGGCATTTATAGTCTCTGAGTTAATTCGCGAAAAGATATTTCATTTCACATATGAAGAAATACCTCACTCTGTGGCTGTTATAGTGGAAGAAGTTAAAGAAAGAGAAAATGGCGTGTTTTATATACGCGCAAACATTTACGTGGAAAGAGACAGTCAAAAAGGCATAATAATAGGTCAAAAAGGACAAATGATAAAGAAAATAGGTGAAAGCGCGAGAAAAGATATTGAATACTTCTTGGAAAAGAAAGTGTACCTGGATCTGTTTGTAAAAGTAAAGAAAGATTGGAGAAATAAAGACTTTATAATACTTAACGAGATCGGAATGAGGGATGATATAGAATAATACTAAGAACCTGCAAGGATTCTTGGAATATTAACACCATTCAACATCATATCAACTTTTGCAACGTAGTAAAGAACATTATATTTTTTTGCAAGCTCAATGTATTGTTTTATCCTCTCTGTATTGCTTTTGTCTAAAGGATTATTGTTATCTATGTATTCAACCGAGAGAACTACTGTTCCCCGTTTTTGAAGATCAATAAGCAGCTTTATCCTTTTGGAAAAATCCGACGAATATACGTTAAGCGCTAATCTGTTGTAAAATAGACTTTCAACTACTACATACTTGATTTTCGCTATTAAATCAGGATATTTAGATAATAATTCCTCACTATTCACTAATGCGTACTCAAAATTTGGATAGTCCTTTGTTATTTTTGTAAGTAACTCGTACATTGCGTTCTCAAGTTCACTTTCAGACTTTCTGGAAATTTTTTGCAATGTATCGTTTTTATAAACATTAATCCAGTCAAACATCACACCATCAAATCCTGCTTTTTTAATCTTGTTGAGGTAGCTCTTTACTGCATCATACCACTCGTTATACCAATATTTCACGTAGAATTCTCCTGGCCAATTTTCTAATGGAGAGAGAATTATAGATTTGTTTAAATTCTTCCAATAGAACCTCCAATTCTCTGCAATACCAAGATTAAGATAAGCAAAAACCTTCTTTCCTGAGCTTTTCAGGAAAGATATTTCAGATGCACTGAACGCCTTAGCGTCAGTACCATCTGCGGAATAATCAATAATAACAATTTTTGCTTTTGTTCCAGCCAACTGTTCAATATTACTTCCATTTGTGAAAAGTATCCAATCTTGTGGAAGCTCTGTTGTAAATGCCAGTATTGATACTAATACCAGAATAAGAACTATGAAAATGTGTTTTACAAGCTCTTCGGTCATTTTATCACTTCCAGGCGAATAAATAAGAATAAATCGCCCCTGCGAAGGGCGATTTCAAATAAATACTTTTCAGTACTTTATATACGGCAAAAGTGCCATTTGTCTTGCTCTTTTGATTGCAACTTTAACCATTCTCTGATGTTTTGCACAATTACCTGTTAATCTCCTTGGTAGAATCTTACCTTTCTCGTTTAAAAAATCCTTAAGTATCCTTATATCTTTATAATCAACGTATTCAACGTTCATTTCACACATCTTGCATGCTTTAAATTTCCTTCTTCTCTGCCTTATTTTTGGCATATTCCAGTCCCTCCTTAAATCTTCTTTAAAATATCAAGAAACATTAAAATGGTGGCTCGTCGTCACTTGGAAGTTCGTTGGATAAATCAACATCATCTTCAAAGACTTCCTCGTAAGGAATTTCATCAGGAATGTCTTTTTCTCCTCTCTTTGTATCAACAAAAACTATATTATCCGCCCAGATTTCAGGTGTTGACCTTGTTTGTCCATCATTTGTTTTCCATTTGTTTATCCTTAGCTTACCTTCAACCAAAACCATTCTTCCCTTTTGAAGATATGAGTGGGCAAGTTCCGCTAATTTCTTAAACGCAACTATGCGTATAAAATCTGCTTCGCTATTATTCGGCCTGTTAACAGCGAGGGTAAATGTTGCTATAAGATTTCCGTCGAGCGTTTGCTTTGTCTCAGGATCCCGTGTTAGTCTTCCAACTAGAACAACTTTGTTGTAAGACATCTGATTTCACCTTCTTTTTTATTCAATCAACCCTCAACGTGTCCTGTGCTTTCCTCCTGGGGGGGTTGTTCTTTGATAGCGGCTTTTCTTTCCTTCTTTTCTTTCTTCTCAAGATCTTCTCTCCTGAACGTTTGCCATCTCATGAATTCGGGATGAACCTTGAAATAATTTTCAAGTTGATTCAAACCTTGACCATCGCATCTGAAATACATAACCGCGTAATCACCTTCGAAGTACTTTCCTATTTTGTAAGCAAGCTTTCTCATGCCCCATCTGTCAACGCTCTCTACCTGTGCTTTAACTCTTTCTTCCAAGAACTTTTTAACGTTTTCCACTAACTTGTTTCTCTCTTCCTCCGGTACATCTGGTTTGACGATAAACATCGTTTCGTAAATCCTCATAAAGCACCTCCTCCCTCGGTCTATGCGGCCCTGCTTTGTAGTAATTTTGTAGCAGAGCGGGATTTTATAAAACAAATACGGGCACGAGCCCGTTTTTCTTTCGTTTATCGAAACTCTGGTGGGCTCGGGAGGGATCGAACCCCCGACCGTCCGGTTATGAGCCGGATGCTCTACCAACTGAGCTACGAGCCCACTTTGTGGAGGCGACGGAGGGATTTGAACCCTCGAATAGAGATTTTGCAGACCTCCGCCTTAGACCCCTTGGCTACGTCGCCCCATTGCGTGATAAATTCTATCATATAGTTTCTAAACTGTCAACAGGTTAAAATAAGTAGTTGATTACACAACATATTAATGCTAATATTCTTAACTAGAAGACTTTGTAAAAAAGGGGGACTTGTTAAGATGATTTCATTTAGTAAACTCAAAGGAACGTTTCACCTATACCACGTGATTTCTTTCTTCATATCTATAAATGCTTATTTGTTCAGTACATTTTTGAATTCAACAGCAGCTAAGCTAGAATTTACGTTCTTCGAAATCGGTCTTTTGAACCTCTTTGCTTCTATCATATACGCGTTGTCGAGCGTCACTCTTGGCTCTTACGGTCATAAAACTGGATATAAGAAAACCATGATGATTCTTTTCTTTTATCTTCTTGGTGTTTCATTCTTCGGTTTTTCAATAACCGACAAAATTTCACTGTATACCTTTGGCGCTTTGCAAGGTGCATTTTTTGGCGCGTTTTTTCCCCAAGTTGAGGGATTAATAGCAAAATCTGAAAGCACTCTGGATATTGATCCACCTTCTATCACAGGAAGATTTACGTTGTCTTGGAGTAGTGGAAATATAATAGGCGTCGCGTTTGGTCCGTATCTTACCATTAAGGCTGCACCTGTAATATTTCTCTATGGAATAATTTTAAGCACAATTTTGATATTTGTGATAATCAGAGACATTAGATCGGGTGATACAATTAAATTCAATCCCAAAGCAAGTTTGTTACTACATTTGGAAAACTCAGCTGTTGTTAAAAATAAAATGAGAATGAGGATATATAGACTCGAGTACAGAATTATCCTTTTCCTAGGCGGGCTTATATATACTTCTGTTCTTGCACACTTTCCTAAACTACTAAACTTATCAAAAATAGATATATCTCACGCTGGTTTCTTAACTGTTGGTGCAAATATTGGTGTTCTTATCACATTCTTAGTCTTGCAATACTGGAAATCTTGGGTAGGTAACGAACTGATAAGTGCTGCACTTTTAAGTGTGGTGCCTTTGACAGGCATATCAGTTCTATTATCTAAAATTCCCGTGATGTTCTTCTTAACAGCTTTTTTAGCAGGATGTAGCTATGCAGTCCCTTATACGCTTGCAATTTTTTACGGATTGCTATCGGCTCAGGAAGAACACGGAAAACAGGGGGCATTACACGAAATGGTCATTGGACTTCTATTTGGAGTTGGACCTTTCGTAGGGGGTGTGTTTCTCGATTGGTTCAAAAATACCATAGGCTTGGCAATATTAAGCTTTTTATTAAGTGTATTTATATACTTTGTCCAAATTATTTTCAATCTTCGCAAACTCAGAGTTGAAAAATCCTAAAAATTTATGGTATAATTAAATACCCACGTAAGCGGGTGAATTATTTAGCATTATTAGATTAAATAATTATGGAGGTGGAAAAATGAAGTACAGATGCACAGTATGTGGCTACATTTACGATCCAGAGGTCGGCGATCCAGATTCAGGTATCAATCCGGGTACATCATTTGAAAACTTGCCAGATGATTGGACATGCCCAGTCTGTGGTGTAAGTAAAGATATGTTTGAACCACTTGAAGACTAATCAATGATTTTTTTAAAGGTCAAAATTTTTAGTTTTAAACCTATTTTTAATTCAGAACGAATTGGGGGCTTCAATGCCCCCATTTGTATAAATTTGTATGAACTTAAAAATTTGACATAAAAGGGAGGAATAAATTTATGTCACAAGTGCGTGTAAGATTTGCCCCAAGTCCCACGGGGTATTTACATGTTGGAGGAGCAAGAACGGCTTTATTTAATTACTTGTACGCAAGAAAAACAGGTGGGAAATTTATCCTCAGGATCGAAGATACCGATATCGAGCGCTCGGAAAAAGTTTTTGAAGAACAACTCATTTCTGCACTTAAATGGCTTGGACTCGATTGGGATGAAGGTCCAGATATTGGTGGAGAGGTTGGGCCATACAGACAAAGCGAAAGGATTCATATTTACCACGAATATGCACAAAAACTAATTGAAAATGGCATGGCTTATGAAGTATACGCATATCCAGAAGAAATCGAACAATTAAGAGAAAAACTACTCGCCGAAAGTAAAGCCCCACACTATACACGTGAAATGCTTGAAGTTTACAATACACCGGAAAGAAAAAAAGAATATGAAGAAAAAGGTCTCAGACCTGCCATATATTTTGCAATGCCAAGGAAGGATTTTATAATCAACGATATCGTAAAGGGAGAAGTCTTATTTAAGGCTGGTAGTGTGGGAGATTTTGCATTGCTAAGGAGCAACGGTATGCCGACTTACAATTACGCGTGTGTAGTAGATGACGGATTGATGAAGATAACACATGTTCTACGTGGTGATGACCACCTCTCAAATACAGTTAAGCAAGTTGCACTCTACGAAGCATTTGGTTGGTCAACACCTGTTTTTGGCCATGTGTCAATGATCCTGGGACCCGATGGGAGTAAGCTCAGTAAGAGACACGGTGCAACATCTGTTGAAGAATTCAAAAGTAAAGGTTACATTCCAGAAGCGCTCGTTAACTTTCTTGCGCTCCTTGGATGGTCCCACCCTGAGGGTAAGGAAATATTAACCAAAGAACAGCTCATTGAAAGCTTTTCACTAGAAAGGCTTGTTAAGAATCCCGCCATATTTAACCCAGAAAAACTTAGATGGATGAATGCGGAGCACATAAGGATGAAAGATATAAAGGAACTCGTTAAGATAGCCAAGCCTTTCTTGAAAAGAGAAGTAGATGATGCGTACCTTGAAAAAGTCTTACATGTTGTAAAAGACAGAATAGAAGAACTGTCTCAATTATCGGAATTAACAGACTTTTTCTTTGATAGACCAGATCAATTACCAGAAAAAACACCAGAAGCAATAGAAACTTACAAGATTTTACTTTCGGAATTGGAAAAACTCCAGGATTGGAATAAAGAATTTATATACGCAGCATTCAAGAGTGCGACAAAAAGTGCAAAGTTGAAAGGTAAAGAATTTTACATGACACTTAGGCTTATTTTAACTGGTAAATCAGAAGGTCCGGAGCTAATAGACATACTTGAGATCTTGGGCAAAAACGAAGTCATCGAAAGAATAAATATGTATTTAATGGGGTGATTAAATGCGACAAATATATATATCAGACACACTAACAAAGCAAAAAGTACCACTCGAAACATTGGAAAACGGTGTTGTAAAAATGTACGTCTGTGGTCCAACTGTGTACAACTATATACATATAGGAAATGCAAGACCAATGGTTGTCTTTGACGCATTTAGACGATTTTTAGAATTTGTAGGTTACAAAGTTATAATAGTTCAGAATTTTACGGATATCGATGATAAAATTATCAATGAAGCAAATGAATGGGGTGTTAATTGGAAGATTGTTGCAGACACATTTATTGCTGAGTATTTTCACGATGCACAATTGTTGGGAGTAAGAGCAGCGAATTTCCATCCAAGAACGACCGATTTTGTTGAAGATATCGTGAAGGCGATTAATTTAATGATAAAAAAAGGCTATGCCTATCCAGCCTCAAATGGTGATGTTTACTTTAGTATTCGAAAATTGAAAGATTACGGAAAATTATCTGGAAAGAATTTAGATGAGCTAAGAGCCGGGGCAAGAATTAATGTCAGTGAGGTAAAAAAGGATCCACTAGATTTTGTTCTTTGGAAATCGGCAAAACACAGTGAACCAGCGTGGGACAGCCCTTGGTGTAAAGGAAGACCTGGTTGGCATATAGAATGTTCGGTAATGTCACAAAAATTACTTGGAGACATATTCGATATACATGGTGGCGGTGAGGATTTGATATTTCCACATCACGAAGATGAAATTGCTCAAAGTGAAGCTTTGACAGGCAAACCCCCGGCAAAATATTGGATGCACAATGGTATGATTATTGTACGAGGAGATAAGATGAGTAAATCACTTGGGAACACGTTTATGGTGAGGGAAGCTGTAAGAAAATATACAAAAGATGGTGTAAAATTATTCTTGTTGTCAAAGCATTATCGCTCGCCCATGGAGTTTTCAGATGAAATACTGCAAGATAATATGAAAGCAGCTCTAAGGGTGTATAAATCGCTGAATAGATTCACAGAAAAATATCCATACCCTCTTGTTCCAAAAACGGATGATGAAATAAGTAATTTCATGGACAAATTCATTGAAGCACTATCTGATGATTTTAACACCCCAGTGGCACTTTCCGTATTATTTGAAGTTGTGAAGGAACTAAACAAATCAATGGATGATGGCAATGATGATAGAGCTTTGAAAATGTACCACCTTGTAAAAAGAATATTTGGTCCCGTATTAGGTGTATTCGATGGAGAAGCTCCAAAAACTCAATCAACAGACTTCCAGCAGTTTAAAGTTTTGATTCAAAATCTCATAGATTTGAGAAACGAGTTCAGAAAGATGAAACAATACAACGCAGCTGATGCGATAAGAGACGCATTAGCCAATGCGAACATCCGACTGCTCGACACGCCAGATGGCACTAAATACGAGATTATGGAGGGATAAAGATGAGGTACTCACAATTTTACGCTCCTACTTTAAAAGAGGCACCTGCCGATTCTGAAGTACCAAGTCAAGAATTGTTAACAAGGGCAGGTTTCATCAGAAAAATCGCAGCAGGTGTTTACACTTATTTGCCTTTAGGAAGGCGGGTTTTACTGAAAATTGAGAAGATCGTCAGAGAGGAAATGGACAAAATAGGCGCAAACGAGATCCTTATGTCAATAATCCAACCTGCCGAACTTTGGAAGCAATCCGGCAGATGGGATGACTATGGGCCGGAAATGATGAAATTAAAAGATAGGCACGGAAGGGATTTCACGCTTGGACCAACACACGAGGAACTTGTAACATTCCTTATCCAAAACGAGCTTAACAGCTACAAACAACTTCCAATAACACTCTATCAGATAGCAAATAAATATAGAGATGAAATCAGGCCGAGGTTTGGTGTGCTAAGGGCAAGAGAGTTCATAATGAAAGATGGTTATAGTTTTCACAGTGATTGGGAATCACTTGATGAAACATACCAGGCACATAGAAGAGCATATTCCAATATTATGGAACGGATAGGCTTAAAGTACGCAATTGTCGAAGCATCATCTGGTACTATAGGTGGGAATGAGTCACATGAATTTGTTGCGTTTGCAGATACCGGTGAAAGTAACATTCTTTTCTGCGAGTGCGGATACGCTGGTAACGACGAAAGAGTACCTTATGTTGGTGACATTTTTTACGATCAGGAAGAAGAGAAACCAGTTGAAAAAGTACACACACCCAATGTAAAAACAGCACAAGATGTCGCTGATTTTCTAAATGTACCATTAAGAAAAATTGTAAAGACTCTTATTTACAAAGGAAGAAATGGGTATTTCATGGCACTTGTACCAGGAGATAGAGAATTGAACGAGGAAAAGTTAAAGGCTTTCCTCAATGACCAATCTCTCACCTTTGCGACACCTGATGATATTCTTAGAGATTTCGGTGTGCCTATTGGTTTTCTTGGACCTGTTGGTGTTAAAGGAATAAAAGTTGTAGCTGATCACCTTGTAAAAGGTATAAAGAATTTCGTTGTAGGTGGAATGGAGAAAGATTATCACTTTGTAAATGTCAACATAAATAGGGATTTCAAAGTAGATGAATGGACGGACCTGGTAGTAGTACGAGAGGGTGATCCATGCCCAGTATGTGGAAAACCTTTGAATGCAAAAAAAGGTATAGAATTGGGGCACATATTCAAGCTTGGTACAAAGTACTCAGAAGCAATGGGTTCAAGATATATGGATAGAGACGGGCAGTTGAAACCTTTCATTATGGGGTGTTACGGTTGGGGAATATCACGAACAATGGGTGCCATCGTTGAACAGATCCACGATGAAAAGGGTATTGTATGGCCACTATCAGTTGCACCATTTACAGTTGTAATTACACCAGTCAGCAACAACGAAAATCTCATGAATTTTGCCGAAAATTTATATAATTTCCTTTTAGAAAAAACAGAAGAAGTTTTGTTAGACGATAGAAATATATCTCCTGGTATGAAATTCAACGATGCAGATTTAATTGGCATACCATTTAGAATAACTATCGGTAAAGCCCTATCTGAAGGTATGGTCGAGGTTAAGTGGAGAACCGGGCAACAATTTAAAATTAAGGCACAATTTGATGAGATCTACTCATTCTTGAAGAAATCCAAAGAAGAATATAACCCACACAACAAAGTAAATTTACAGTAAGATCGCCAAATAAAATTGTCAGCAGTCGGTGGTCAGGGTAGAAAAATTTTCTACTTTCGACCACCGATTATTAAAAATGGAGGTGATTTTTATGTCACCAACTGAGGGTTTGGAAAAGATTGATAAATACGTGTATAGAATTAGAAAATCAGGAAATATGAGAGTTGACGCAATTATCTTTTCCAGTTACGAAACTTTGGATAAGGAAGCAATTGAACAAATCAAAAATGTTGCAACGCTTCCTGGAATAATCAAGGCCGCATACGCTATGCCAGATATACATTGGGGTTACGGTTTCCCTATTGGTGGAGTCGCAGCTTTCGATGTGGAAGATGGGATTATAAGCCCTGGTGGCGTTGGATTCGATATAAACTGTGGTGTACGAATGTTGGTTGTACGAGACCACAATGAATTTGTTAAGAGAAATCTTGACGCAATAATTAAACGTATTTACGAAAGTGTTCCGGTTGGTGTTGGAGAAAGAAGTGAGTTGAAGTTTTCAAAGAACGACTTCAAAAAAATTGTTATAAATGGTGTGAAAGAAGTTATAAACCTTGGCTTTGGATATAGCGAAGACCTCGATAGAATAGAAGATTACGGATGTTTATGTGACTGCGACTTCTCAAATGTAAGCGAAGAAGCTTTTGAAAGAGGAAAAGGTGAACTTGGGACCTTGGGCGCGGGTAACCATTTTATAGAGATTCAAATAGTTGATGAAATATACAATGAACAGATAGCTAATGTTTTCGGCATACAAAAAGGTGACATTACGGTGTTAATTCACACAGGTAGTAGAGGATTTGGGCATCAAATTGCAACTGATTACATAAAAATTATGCGCGACAATCTTAAAGAACATAACAAAAATCTACCTGACAAACAACTAATAAACGCGCCATTTAATAGTAAATGGGGACAAATGTATTACAGTGCAATGAATTGCGCGGCAAATTATGCGTTTGCTAATAGGCAAATAATAACTTACCTGATAAGAAAGGCTTTTAAGTCGATTGTAGGATTAGATGTTGCGGTTTTATATGATGTTGCGCACAACATTGCGAAGGTAGAAGAATATGAAGTGGAAGGAAAAAGGCGCAAGGTTATTGTACATAGGAAAGGTGCAACGAGAGCGTTTGGCCCCGGTAATAAACACTTACCTGAAATATTTAAAACCACAGGTCAACCGGTTATCATACCTGGCAGTATGGGAACAGCTTCATATGTACTTGTTGGCACTGAAAAAGCCGAGGAGATAGCATTTGGATCGACTGCTCATGGTGCCGGGAGAGCATTAGGTAGAAGAGAAGCTACACGTGAATTGTCTGTTGAACATGTGGTAAAAGAGCTAAATGAAAAAGGTGTAAAACTAATTGCGAAGTCTAAAAAAGGTATCGTTGAAGAAGCACCTGAAGCTTACAAAGATGTACACGAAGTTATAAAAGTTGTTGACGAACTTAGTATTTCACGGAAGGTTGCAAGATGCGTACCTATCGGAGTGATTAAAGGATGAGTGCTGAAACTTCAAAATTAAGGTGGCATAGTACAAAGGATGAATTATACCTTACTCTGGAGGGCATTTTATCCACCTTTTACCTTGTACTAACTCAAACAGTCGTATTTACAGCTATTGCACTTTACTTTGGTTTGAATGAAATAGCATTAGGGTTGGTGTCGTCATTTCCAATGGCCTTTCAAATGTTTCAACTTTTTGCTCCCGCAGTTATAGAAAAAGCGCCAAGCAAAAAGAAGTTGCTTATAATATTTAATTCAGGTAGGTTTCTATGGATTTTTCTAATACCGCTGCTCTTTACACAGCACCGTAAACCAGAGCTTTTTATGTTGATCTTTGCACTCAGTCAAGTATTCGCCGCATTTGCTGGAAATGTTTGGATTAGTATCATATCGGATGTAATACCGCCGGAAAGAAGAGGAAAGTATCTAGGGCTAAGAAATTTCTTTGTCTCTTTAGCAACACTTTTGATATTTTACATGTATTCAGTAATTATCGATAATGTGGAAAAACCATACAACTACATGCTTGTCATAGTTATAACTATGCTTACCACGTTTGTCTCACTGATTACTTTGTTACCCATAAATGATACTACGCCAAAGAAAACAGGCTCCTTAAATGATTTAAGAATCGTACTAAATGATAAGAATTTCATAAAACTTTCAAAAGCTTATTTTATTTGGAATTTTGCTGTTTTATTATCTGCTCCATTTTTTCCATATCATCAAATTCACAATCTGAAGTTACCTATGACTTACATCAGTTATGCTTCTATAACTGCTTCCTTACTTTCAATGATATTTTACACCTTATGGGGGAGACTTTCAGACGAATTTGGGCATAAGAGTGTATTGATAACCGGATTATCTATTGTATCAATTACCCCAGCCATATGGCTTTTGATGAACGAAAAACACTGGATTTTCGCGATGACCCTTGATGCCATACTTTCCGGTGTTGGTTGGGCTGCAGTAAACCTTGCCTTCATCACTTTACCTATGGAAGCAGCTTCAAATAATTCACCCATGTATTTTGCAGTTTTTTCCGCACTTGGTGGATTGGGTGGTATGGTTGGTTCAATAATAGGTGGACCTATCGCCAGATTTTTCAACTCATTTGACTTTTACGTAAAAGGTTACCACGTGTTTGGGTTGCAAATATTTTTTGTGCTCGAAAGTGTGCTGCGCTTTGCTAGTATAATTTTTTTCGTTGGTATTAAGACTAAAAAATATGTTTCTCCTGCAACGATATTTACAAATATAATCGCTATGCTCTCAGGCAGGCATATGGTAAGAATACAAGAAGGTAACAGGCAAGAAGTTATTATCGGACGGAAAAGACTAAAAAGATGGTGGTAGATTTTCTTGAAATGCATAAAAAAAACACATTAAAAAGTGGAGAGGTTAGACCCCCTCCACTTTTTTGTTAGTTTACTAAATTTTAATTAACTTACTCTGAAACTTTATTCTCGATAACTTCTTCCTGAGTTGTTTGGCTTTCATCTGTTTCCTGCTCGGAAAGTATACCATTTTCAAAAACTATAGTTGGTGATGCTATGCCATTGAAAGATGTACCGTATTCTGTTGTGTAAGCACCTGCTGAGTAGAAATATACGATATCTCCAAGTGTTGTACTCTTAGGTAACATAGCATCGTAATACATTACGTCAACACTATCACATGTTGGACCTGCAAGTACGAATTTTTCAAGCTCTTCGCCTTCTTTTTCATCAACCGCGATTCTATACCTGATATTCTGAATTGTTTCCGTTAAACCGTGGAATACACCTGCGTCCAAGTAAAGCCAATTTTCGTCGCCTTTTTTACTGCGAAGTATTACTCTTGTAATCATCACACCGGCATTTCCAACCATCGATCTACCAGGTTCAACTATAACTGTTATATCTTTACCGAGATATTCTTCAACTGCTTCGTTTATAACTTTTGCAATATTCTTTATTGTCGGAATATCTTTAACGTACTTAACAGGCATTCCGCCTCCTGTGTTGATCATCTTCATCTGAACACCAAACTGTTTAGCTTCCTCGAAAACTATCGAGGCTTCTCTTATTGCTGTTCTCCAATTTTCCGGGTTGTAGTTTTGTGATCCAACATGAAAACTCAATCCTATGGGGTTTAAACCTTTTTCTTTAGCGTATTTTACAAGTTCTATTGCGTGATTTACACTTGTACCAAACTTTCTTGTAAGTGGCCAGTCTGCATCTTCTTCCATACCGTTTGTGCTTATTCTGACATAGATATCGGAGCCAGGTGCAACTAGGGCTATCTTTTCTATCTCCATCTCCGCATCAACCGCAAACATTTTTATTCCGTTATCATAAGCAAATTTTATATCTTCAATTTTTTTGATTGTGTTACCAAAACTCATTCTATATGGTTCCACACCAAGAGAAAGAAGTTTCTCTATTTCTCCACGTGATGCAACATCAAAATGACTACCAAAGTCTCTTAGAAGCTTGATAATTTCAATATGAGAATTTGCCTTTACTGCATAATAAACTTTACAGTTGTTTATATTTTCTACAAGCTGTCTATAGTTGTTTGCAATCACGTTCAAATCCATTACTAAGACTGGTGTTCCGTATTTTTCCGCTATCTGTCTAAGTTTTTTCATCTTTTCTTTCCTCCTTTTGTCAATTGTCGCACATATGATAGAATAGAATTGCCAAAATATACATAAAATTCAGTTTAAAATATTACGTTTTTATGTTACAATTAATATAAGACTACATTGGGGGGAAAGAACTTGAACAAAAAAGAACTTCTATTCTTTCTAACGTGTATTTTTGCATCTGTTGTATTTCTATCATTATCTCAACCGCTCATTGTAAGCACGGATTTACCTTTGATGCTTTTGAGCCTTGCTTTACTGTTATTTTCTCAATCTGTAAACATAGAAATAGGCGGGGTGGTCTTTAACCTCAAAAGTTTTGCAGTTCTGTACCTTTTGATGTTTTTAAACCCTGAGAGCATAATTGTATTAATTATGTTTTCTTTACTTGTTTACATTAAAAGATTTCAGACTTTTTTGTTTAAGCTATCATTTGAGATATTACAGATCAGTTTCGCGACATTTTTACTAAAGCTCGCTCCACATGATTATTTCAGGTTACCCTACTTTGCCTTTGGATATTTACTTACTAATGTAATTTTATTATCTTTCTATGTGAAAATCTTTGCCAAGTCAGATCTGCGCCTTTACATCAGACCTATGGTTACGGCCTTTGTACTTACCTTGTATGGTGCTACTTTATTAACAACGCTATACTTTTTTTCAAATGTTACATTAGCATCGGTACTGTATGTAACATTATTGTACTCAGGATTTGTAGGAATGATCTACTATTCGGTAAAAGCCAGCTTGTGGTACGAAGAGTTAAGACTTGAGAAAGAGCAAATCTCCCGAGAAGTACAAAATCTCATGAAGATAACAGAAGCATTAGACAGTACTGAAAATGATGTGGATAAAGTAATTGAAAAAATCTTAGCTATTTCTTGTGAAATTACCGGATTTGAATATGCTTTGTTAAGTTTATTTGACTTTCGCAGCGGAAAAGTAGTTAGGATCGCCAGATATGGTTTAAGTGACGAAGCGTTTGAAAGATTAAAAGCTCGTAGACCTGATATAAAATCAATATATGTTTTTATGCAACAACGTTTTGATATAAACGGTGCTTATTTTATACCAAGCGGAAGCGTCGACTTAAATCAATCTTATGTTTATCAACCAGAAAGCTATTTGAGATTAGAAATAACAAACGCGTGGGATCCGAACGACCTTTTTCTTGTTCCGTTGGTATATAAAAACAAAAGAATTGGTTACATTAGCTACGATAAACCTTACAACATGATGAGACCTTCAAAAAGGGAAGTGGAATTTGCAAAGTTCTTTGCTTGGCAAATTACAAGAATTCTTTTGGATAGTAAGTACTCCGTATTTTTCCTGAGTGAGTATAAAAAAGAAGAAAATTATTCTTTTCTGATGGAAGAAGTATCAAAATACATAGAGACTGGTAAATCTTTCACGATAGTATATATGGATATAGATAAATTCGAAAAATTGAATTTTGCACTCGGCTTTACCGTTGGTGATGAGATTTTGAAAGAGTTGAAAAGCATAGTTGATGAAGAAATAAAAAATTTCGGAATTTTCACACAAGTTGGCGATGAAACAATTATCGTCCTGCTAGGTATGGGCAAATCAGATGCAACATTGCTTGCGCAAAGAATTATAGAAAAGTTAAAAGAAAGATTCCCATCAATAAGTGTTAGTACAGCCATTGTTAAGTACCCAGCAGATGCATCGTCTTTTGATGAAGTGCTCGAGAAGTGTAAAATGGCTTTGACCACATCCAAAAAATCAGGAGGAGGAAGGATAATAAGTCTATGAAGCGTGCCGCACTAGAGCTTTCGTACGATGGTACCGATTTCTTTGGATATCAGATACAAACAGATGTTAGAACTGTACAAGGTGAACTTGAAAAAGCTCTCGAAAGGATATTTAAGATGCAAATCCACACGTACGCTGCAGGTCGAACGGACACCGGTGTTCACGCAAGTGGGCAAGTTGTAGCCTTCGATTGTCCGAACGATAAACTAAGCGAGCTGGATATTAAAAACGCGTTAAACGCAAATTTACCAGACGATATCTACGTTAAAAGAGCGTGGTTTACTAGTCCTGATTTCAACCCACGCTATCACGCAAGACTCAGAATATACCATTACTATATTTGCAATGCTAAATCCAAAAATTTGTTTTTACGAAAATATTCATGGTGGTTTCCATATGAACTTGATATTGGTAAAATGAGAGATGCTGCAAAGTACCTAATCGGTGAATACGACTTTGTAGCATTCAGTAAAAAAGGTGAAGTTGATGGAAAAACAATAAGGACAATTACCGGATTGAGAATTATTCACTTAAAAAAAGATCTCATTTTGATTCGTGTTGAGGGAATTTCATTTTTAAGGGGGATGGTAAGAAGTATTGTAGCAAATCTTGTTCGGGTGGGAACAGGATTATGGGAACCAGAAAAGGTGAAGGAGGTTTTAGAATCAAAAGATCGATCAAAGTCAGCTGGACTTGCACCATCTCATGGATTATTCTTGTACAAAGTGTTGTTTTAGCTCTTAATCCAATTGCGTACATATTTTCTTCACATATAGTTGAAAATTTTCCCATTGAATTGAAAAGTACGGTTGAAAATTGGGAAGATTTGCCTATATTATATGTTTCATTTCAAAATGTCCCTTCAATAGTTAGAAACTATATATTCAGACAAGTAGCAATAAGCGGTATTCTGCCCGTTGATCTTTCATTGGTAACAACAACTGCAACTACGATCGATGCATTGAAAAAAGATGAAACAATTGAAACGTTAGAGCCAGGCGAAAATCAACTAAAGATAGAATTTTTAGATAATGAGGAATCGTTGATTTTACGTACCCCAGATAACGAATATGAGTTACCGTATAAAACTATATATGATAATCCATTTGTTTTGAGTCAGCTTATTAACAGTATACTAAGTCAAAAGTCAGAAACTTTAGGTGAAAGAAAAACAGGTACTAAAAGTCTTAAAACTCTGTACATCAGTGAAAACCGTGAACCTTTTCTTCTAAGAACATTTATCGGTGATTATTACTTTAAGGAAAATGATACAATAAGTTTGGATGATACTATTGCTGTTTTTAACGGAAATCATGTAGATTTGATTAAAGCTGGCTTTTTTGAGGAAAATATTTCAAACGATATTGTACTATATTATTCAGAT
The DNA here is from genome assembly GCA_049970055.1 of Fervidobacterium sp. GTDB lineage: Bacteria > Thermotogota > Thermotogae > Thermotogales > Fervidobacteriaceae > Fervidobacterium. Next base: position 30,886 of record JBMFNR010000004.1, on the reverse strand, counting down.
GGTGATATAATATCAAAAGAATACGCGTACAAGGCAAGAACAAAAAATAGAATAGTATTCCAATTTCCCGTAATTACAATATGGGATGATTATGTTGTATTTTCAGACGGAAGCTTATCGGATGTATCCCTAACCTGGAAGATGAAAGTGTGCAACACACCTTTAGATGTTTTGGTCGTCAACAACAAAATTTACTTTTTGGATATAACCAGCCAAGTGGTTATCGTCAATGCTAAAACACGCCGTATTGTCTTTTCTCAGACGTTAGAAGGTGCGTTTTCAATAGATTTGAGTGGAGATGTGCTTGTTGTAAATACTTTAAAAGGTAAATACGAAATACAAAATGATAAAGATATAAGATTTATTCAAACTGAAACGACTAATGGTGGTGAAAATTTCAGTGTTATTTTCTACCCTTCTACTAGTAAAGTTATTTCAACACCCTTTGGTTTTTTTTACGATAAGATCTTTCTTGGAGAGAAAGTCTATGGTTTTTGGATAAAAAATGGTATGCTGTACTTGATAACGGAAGTGGGAACTTGGAAAATAAAGTTGTAAGATTTGATCAGTTGATCACAATTAAAGGACTTGCAGAAAGTCGCACAAAGGGTCAATACTTAATCGAGAACGGTCTAGTGAAATTAAATGGTAAAGTTTGTGTAAAACCTTCCAAAAAATGCCACATCGACTCAATTGTGGAAATCATAGAAGAGTTAAAATATGTTAGCAGAGCTGGGTATAAGCTTGATGGCTTACTTAAAGAGTATAAAATTAATCTGCTTGGGAAAACGGCATGCGATATCGGTTCTTCTACGGGAGGTTTCGTCGATTGCCTTTTACAAAACGGTGTTAAAAAAATTTACGCAGTTGATGTTAACGTAGATCAACTGCATTCTAAACTTTCTTCGGATACTCGCGTTGTCAAGATTAAAAAAAATGCAAGGGAAATTTCAAAGGAAGACATAAGTGATGAGCTCGATCTTATAACTGTGGATGTTTCATTTATCTCTCTTGAAAAAATTTTGGATAATATTTTCGAGATTGCATCTGATAATACAAAAATAATAGCACTTATAAAACCACAATTTGAAACACTGAAAACCCATAGAGGCGTGGTAAAGGATAAAAATGTTCACTTCGAAGTTTTAGGAAATGTGATACAATATTCCCAGGAAGTAGGACTTTACTGTGAATACTTGACCTTTTCAAAAATGCTCGGCAGTGATGGTAATATAGAATTTTTCGGAGTTTTTTCCAAAGAAAAGGGAAATATTATTGTTTCTAAAGATGATATAATAAGAATTGTTGAAACAGCCTGGGAGGAACTGAAATGAAAAAAATTGCCGCAATTGAATTGATCCTACTTTTATCTATCATTTTGTTTGCTGGTTCAGATATATTCGATTTTGTTCACAAAGATTACGATTTTGTCATTAGAATATCAAATGGTAGAGCATGGTATGACGAGCTAAAGAAAGTCACATTTTTTTCATTTATTCTAGATAGAAAGGGACTTGGTTTTGAAGATTCCTTTCAAAGAATGCTCGAAGATATGAGATATAAAACAGGAATATTGCCAACAGTTGTGCAAGACGCGTTATCCAACGATATACTATTCGCTTCAAAAGGAATAGACATTGATGTCGCCTCCTTTATATCTTTCGATATTAATTATTACTTGGAATTTATAAAGACACTAACAACGAATAGTTTTTTTGTATTTGAAAGCAAATACTTTCTACAGTTTGTAAAAGCGTTAGCTTTCTTGTTATCGGTAGACTACAAAGCATTATCTAACAACGTTTATCAATTGGGTGATACATTGTTCTCAACAAGCGTTGGTAAATACGTTCTCATTGCTGGAAGTAAACAGACACTTGACTTAGCTATCAAAACTTTCTCAACGCCGGATATGCAGCTTTCAAAAAGTGATAAAGACTTCGACAGATTAAAAGCTGGAACATTTTTCATCAGTGGGTATGCAAAACCGAACACTTTGAAGTTCACTCTTCCGGGTGGCGTTGGTATCAACGATGCAGATTCTAATCATTTACTGATTACTTCTAATATTTCTGCAGGGGTCTTTTCTTTCACGATTGAGCAAAAGAACACAAAACAGTACACAAGCCAAAAAAACACAGATAACTTAGGGCTTCTCGCTAAATCGTGGAATTATTACGTATGCATTCCAGCGGCAAGAACAGAGTCGGTAGTGAATTTTGTGGAACAATGGTTTTCGGGTATTACGTCAGACATTCAGAAATTAACAAATTTAGTTAAAGGTTTTTTGGTGTCATCAAAAAGTACTTACATTACCGGACGTCTGGAAAGTGGGGAAGTCGTTTTTATTTTCGATAACTACAGTGGTAAAGATTTAGAAACCAACCTGTCTAAACTTGGTGTACAGTACGATTCACAAAAGCAGGAATTTATTATGAACTTGCAGAATGCAAAACTTTACGCATTCATGTCTTCGAATCGGTTGGTATTTGGAACTATTAACAAGTCAAAATTTGAGCAGTACGAAAGAACCAATAAGAAGTTAAAAGAACTACCGCTTTATTACGATTTATCTAAGATCGTTTCTTACGACCTTAAAGCTTTTATAGATATTGGTGATATAATTAGATCAACAACTGGATTTAACATTACGTCTAAGTTACTATTCTGGCAATATTCTATTGGTTACTTAACTTACTATAAATTTTCTATCTCCTGAAAGGAGGGAGTTTGATGAGTGAATACAACGAATATCTTGGCGTTTTCATTGATGAATCAAAAGAGTACATTCAGCTTTTGAACGAATCACTACTTGAGCTTGAAAAAAGTCCATCCGACATGGAACAAATTAACAGAGCTTTTCGCGCATTGCATACACTTAAGGGTATGGCAGGAACGATGGGGTTTGAAAAGTTAGCCAAGTTGTGTCACAGAATGGAAAATTACCTCGATGCTGTTAGGTCGGGAAAAGTTCATATCAGTAGTGATGAACTGGATTATCTGTTCGCTGGTTTAGACTACATTGAAAAAATGCTTCAAAACATAGTTACCACTGGGAACGAAGAGATACAAGAGGATATAAATAGCTTAGTGGAGATCTTTGAAAGAATTACAAGTGGCGAGAAAGTTACTTCGAAAAAGCAGGTACCTCAGAAAGTTGAAGAAAAAATTGAAAAAAGCGTTGAAGAAAAGCCAAGGAGTATGTTCATAGGCGAGAGTTTCGCACAAGAAATTCTAAAGGATATTCTTAGTGAAGCTGCAAAAAAGAATATTCCGGCATATCATATTGTTGTCACACTCCAAGAAGGAACTCAGTTGAAATCTGCAAGGATGTATATGGTATTTCACACGTTGGAAGAAATCGGCATTGAGATCGTTCACTCAGTTCCTCCAGTGGAAGATATAGAAAATGAAAAATTTGATCTAACAGTCGAACTCATAGGTGTTGGAAATGTTACGCAAGAAAAGATATACGAAAAGGTTATGAACGTTTCAGAAGTTAAAAGTGTTGTGGTAAAGCCTTTAAAAGAGATTGCATCTAATGAAGAGGGAGCTAAGCAACCACAGCAAGAAGAAAAAGGAAAACAACAAGAAGAACAAAAGAAAACAAAGATCACACAAACTGTTAGAGTGGATATCGAAAAACTTGATAACCTGATGAATTTAATGGGAGAGCTTGTTATAGCAAGAAGTAGAATGTCAGACATTTTGAAAAAGTACAACATAAAAGAAGTAGATGAATCACTAGCCCAATTGAGTAGAATTACATTGGACCTCCAAAATGTTGTAATGAAAGTTAGGATGGTACCTATCGAATTTGTTTTCAATAGATTTCCAAGAATGGTAAGGGATCTTTCGAAAAATCTTGGGAAAGAAATCAATTTCATCATGGAAGGTGAAGAAACGGAACTTGATAGAACATTCGTCGAAGTTATTGGTGATCCGCTAGTACACCTTATCAGAAATGCAATAGACCATGGAATTGAGACCAAGGAAGAGAGAATAGCCCGTGGAAAACCACCCATTGGGACTGTTAGACTTGCCGCAAGACACGAAGGTAACAACGTTGTTATAGAGGTAGAAGACGACGGTCGCGGCATGAACAGAGAAAAAATATTGAAAAAAGCTGTTGAAAAAGGTTTGATCACGGAAGAAAAAGCTGCTGGATTGCCGGATGAGAAAATATTCGAGTTCATTTTCTTACCAGGGTTCTCTACAAAAGAACAAGTAAGTGAACTATCGGGCCGCGGAGTTGGAATGGATGTTGTCAAAAATACAATAGAATCGCTCAACGGAACTGTCTCGATAGAAAGCAAGCAAGGAGTAGGAACAAAAGTAACCATCAGATTACCTTTAACGCTTGCAATTATTCAAGCACTTCTTGTAAAGGTTAATAACTACATATACGCTATACCAATATCGATAATAGATAGCACACTGATAATTTCCTCTGATGATATAAAAGTAGTGCAGAATGAAGAAGTTATTGTTATAAGAGGCGAAGTAATACCAATTGTAAAACTTTGGGAAGTTTTTGGTATGGAGCACGAGGAAAATCCGAAAGAAATGAACGTGGTTGTTGTGAAATCAGGAGTCAGAAAATATGGATTAGCAGTTGACACATTGATAGGGCAAGAAGATATCGTTATTAAATCACTTGGTAAAATATTCAGCGATGTTAAAATATTCAGCGGTGGCGCAACACTTGGTGATGGAAGCATCGCTTTAATACTCGATGTATCGAACATGGTTGAGTAACAGTGTGAGGTGAGAGAGATGGAGGAAATTAAAGAATTTGAAGTTCTCGCATTCAAAGCCCTTAATCAAGAAATGGCAATTGATGTGGAGATGGTGGAGATAGTTATAGACAAAACAGATATAACACCAGTTCCCAGAGCAAGAAAAGTTATCGAAGGTGTTATAAATCTGAGGGGAAAGATCGTTCCTGTGATTAGTCTACCGGTATTGCTGTCTGGTTCATCCAATAAAGAGTATAAAAAGATAATAATAACAAAAGTAGAGGATATTGAATTTGGTCTCATGGTCGATGAAGTGGTTGGAGTTCTCAGAACAAATACGTCGGAATTAGAAACAAACCTCGGCAAAATGAACACATACGGTAAAAAAGCAAAAGGTTTAATAAAGAAGGGATCAAGGTTAATTGTTTATTTGAATTTAGAAGAAATAGTTAAAGAAATTATAGGTTCGGAGGTGGCATAAGATGGCAAGAGTCTTAGTTGTTGATGATGCAGCGTTTATGAGGATGATGTTAAAGGATATTCTCACAAAGGCAGGCCACGAAGTTGTTGGGGAAGCAGCAAACGGACTTGAAGCGGTTGAAAAGTATAAAGAACTGAAACCAGATGTAGTGACGATGGATATAACAATGCCTGAAATGAACGGTATCGACGCAATTAAAGAGATTAAAAAGTTTGATCCAAACGCAACAGTCATAGTATGTAGCGCTATGGGACAGCAAGCGATGGTTATCGAAGCAATCCAAGCTGGCGCGAAGGATTTCATTGTAAAACCATTCCAAGCCGCTCGTGTTATTGAAGCTATCCAGAAAGTTTTGAAATAATTTTTGAGGAGTGACTGAAATAAAGGAATTTATAAACTTTTTCATCGGACTCACATTGTTTATTGTTCTGTTGTTTATAACATACTGGTTTGTAAGAAGAAAGCTCCCCAACGTTGTTGGGGGGCGTTTTGCTAAAGTAATTAGTAAAACGTACATCGATAGAAACACTTACCTTGCTTTAGTTATGATTCTAAAAGAGTATTACGTTATTCTTGTAAGTTCAGGTAAGGCAGAGGTTATAAAGCGCCTAGATACAATCGATGAAGGTGAAATCGAAGAAACACAAGACTTCAAAGACTTGCTACATAAATTTGTAGGTGGTAAAAAGTGAGAAAAGTTTTGACATTCCTTTTTGTCATCTTTATCATTTCGTGCTCTTTCCCGCAAGAAGAAGTTCCAATTCCTGGAATTAGTATACAAGTTACACCAACTCAACAGCCAAGAGACTTGGTAGCTACTCTTGAAATACTTCTATTATTAACCATACTAACGCTGGCACCAAGTATACTAATTTTATTCACATCGTTCACAAGAATTATAATTGTATTTTCTTTCGTAAGGAATGCACTTGGTACAAGGCAGGTTCCACCCAACCAAGTATTGATAGGTTTAGCTCTTATTCTAACGTTTTTCATCATGCAACCCGTGTGGAACGAGATCAACTCAAACGCCCTCCAACCGTACATGGATGGAAAGATCACTTACCAGGAATTTTTTTCAAAAACGATGGGGAGTATTAGAAAATTCATGATAAACGAACTCGTAAACCACCATAACGAAGATAATGTATTCACTTTGGCTGATGCGTTGAAGCAGAATGTTACGAAAGTAGAGGAAGCATCAGACTCTCTTTTAACAGCTGCGTTTGTTCTCGGTGAGGTTGAAATAGGTTTTAAAATGGGAATATTGATATACATACCATTCATTGTAATAGATATGGTTGTTGCAAGTATACTGTTATCACTTGGAATGATAATGATACCACCTGTACTTGTATCATTACCGTTCAAAGTACTTGTATTTGTACTTGCAAACGGTTGGGAATCAGTTATAGTTAGTTTAGTGAAAAGCTTTGCCCAATGACTCGTTCAAAGATAGGGAGGCACTAAATGACTTTAGAAGTCTTCATTGATATAATGAAACATGCGATTCAATTACTATTGGTACTCATCACTCCACCGCTTTTAGTAAGTTTATTAGTTGGTATAATCATTAGTATATTTCAAGCTGCTACGCAAATTCATGAGCAAACCTTAACGTTTGCTCCAAGGATTATTGTTGTTTTTCTGACGCTTATGTTACTTTTCGGATGGATGATAGAGAGTATGCTCGAGTTTATGAAAGATATAATAGAAAAGTACATGACTATGATTTAATTTTGAATCGTTTCTCGAAAGCTTCCACAATTATCAAATGAATTTCTTTCGCATCTCTATTCCCATCAACAACAACAAACCTTTCAGATCTTTTTGCCAAATTTAGGTAGCAAGATCTTATTTTTTCCCAAAAACCTCGTCCTTCTTTTTCTATCCTATCTTTTCTTTGTTTTTCCATCCTTTTCATAGCCACATCCACCGGAATATCTATTAAGAAAACGATATCTGGGTATACCATATCCGTGGCAAAGTTATTAAGCATTTCAACGATATCAACACCAAGACCTCTTCCACATCCCTGGTAAACAACACTCGAATGGGCAAATCTATCTGCAACAACAACTCTACCATTACTTAATGCAGGTTTTATAACACTTTCCACAAGTTGAGCACGTGATGAAAGGAAAAGCAAAAGTTCACTCCTTGCACACATTTCCTCGTTTATTAATAGTTCCCTTATCTTTTCTCCTAATTGAGTTCCACCGGGTTCTCGAACTTTAACGTAGTCGATATTATTATTCTCAAGATATTGTATAAACAAAGAAACTTGCGTGCTTTTTCCACAACCATCAATCCCTTCAAAGGAAACAAACACAATGATCCCCTCCATCGAATTCTTTTATCAAAATTATTCTATCATATGGTACAATATATTTAAAGGTGTAGAAACTTATTGCGTTGATTCTGGTCCATCTAGGAGGGATATTCATGCGAATTGCTGTTATAGGTGGCGGAGCAGTTGGAGGATTAATAGCCCGCGAACTTTCTCATTATGATGTTGAGGTTCTTATTTTTGAAAAAAACGTGGATGTTGGAATGGGTGTTACAAAAGCAAATTCTGCAATCGTTCATGCAGGGTACGACGACGAACCAGGAACTGTTAGGTCAAGATTCTGTGTCCCAGGGAATAAGTTATACACAGAAATATCTAAGGAATTACAAATTGATCTAAGGAGAATAGGTTCGCTAGTTTTGGCTTTTAAAGATGAAGAAATAAAAACATTGGAGGAACTTTACAAACGCGGCCAGGAAAATGGTGTTGAAGGTTTAGAGATATGGGATAGAGATAAAGTTTTATCGTATGAACCAAATGTCAATCCAGAGGTAATAGCTGCGCTCTGGGCGCCAACAGCAGGAATAACGGAACCATGGATGATTGCTATCGCTGGTGTAGAAAACGCCCTTGAAAATGGTGCCAAACTGTATTTAGAAACTGAAGTGTTGGATATAATAACACATGATGGAAAGGTTAAAAAGTTAATTACAAACAAAGGAGAGTTTCAAGTTGATGCTGTGATAAATGCGGCAGGCATGTATGCAGATGAGGTTGCGAAAAAAGCAGGTGCACAATACGTACCGTTACATCCAAGAAAAGGTGAATACATACTCTTAGATAAACAAGAATTCAGTGGATTTGTTAAAAGTATACTCTTCCCAACTCCATCCGTTCTTGGAAAAGGTACGCTTGTAACTCCTACTGTAGATGGTGGTATTTTGGTTGGACCTACCGCTGTAGATCTCCCACCCGAAAGAGAATTCAGAGAAGATACTTCAACAACATTTGAAGGTTTTGAATCATTAATTTCAAAGGCGATCAAAATGACGCCATTGATAGATTTCAGAACGTCTATAAAAACATTCGCTGGCTTAAGGCCGGAAAGTCCACAAAAGGACTTTTTTGTCGGTAGAACAAATATCGTAGGTTTTTTCAACGCCATGGCAATGCGCTCACCGGGTTTAACCGCTGCACCAGCCATTGCAAAATTCATAGTTGAAGAAATCCAAGAAGCAATGGGAGAGACTTTTAGAGCCAAGAAAGATTTCAGACCAAACCGTGCAAGAATCAAACATTACGCGGATTTACCAATAACTGTGTGGGACGAAGAAATAAAAAAAGATCCACTTTCTGGTAAAATGATATGCTTTTGCAATAAGGTGACTGAAAGGGAAATTTTGGAAGCAATCAAGAGGGGAGCAAGAACGGTTGACAGTATTAAATTTCGAACACGTGCAATGTTTGGAAGTTGCCAAGGTGGATTTTGCATGCACAGAATAATGAAGATATTGGCAAGAGAACTTGGAAAAGATATATCGGAAATAAAACTAAGAAGCGATAAGAGTGTAATATTGGATGGGAAGGTGAGAGAATGACTGAGAAAAACGTTGATGTACTAATTATAGGAGCTGGGGCTGCTGGTTTAGGTGCTGCAATAGGTGCTGCAAGAGAGGGTGTTGATAAAGTAGTAATTGTTGAGAGAGATGAACGCAGCGGAGGAATACTAAATCAATGTATACACAACGGTTTTGGACTTCATTACTTTAGAGAAGAATTAACTGGCCCGGAGTATGCAGAAAGAATAAAAAATATCGTTAAGCAATATCCAAACATCGACGTTAAGATAGAACAATACGTCCATCAGATAGATTACAGAAGAAAAGAGGTCATAGTTGTTTCAACGGAAGGTGTGACCGTTTACAAACCAAAGGCGCTTATCGTTGCAACCGGTGCAAGGGAAAGACCAATGGGAGGCATATTAGTACCAGGCACAAGACCGGCGGGAGTATTTACCGCAGGCGTGGCTCAGAGGTTTGTTAATCTTGAAAACAGACTTCCCGGTAAGAAAGCAATCATAGTTGGTTCTGGCGATATAGGATTGATAATGGCAAGAAGATTAACATTGGAAGGTGTTGAAGTTGTTGCAGTTGTTGAAAGAATGCCTTATCCTGGAGGGCTTGAAAGAAATATAAGACAATGCTTAAAAGATTTTGACATCCCACTATATTTGAGTCACACAGTTGTTGGAATATACGGGAAAGAGCGCCTTGAGCAAGTGATCATTGCGCAGCTCGATGAGAATTTTAAACCGATTCCAGGAACTGAAAAAAAGTTCAACGTAGATACGTTGGTTCTTTCGGTTGGCCTTATACCGCAAAGCACGTTATTTAAAGATTTCTTAAAAATAGAACCCTGGACAAAGGGAATAGTGACATCAAGCTCTGGTCGAACTTCATTAAACTGGATCTTCGCAGCAGGAAACTGTACTGTAATTTACGACTTAGTAGATTGGGTAACACAAGAAGGTACAACTGCTGGAAAGTTTGCAGCTATGTATTTAAGAAATAACTGGGAACCTGCGAAATTCTCGGTTGACAAAGGTCAAAATGTTGGTATTCTGTTCCCTTCATGGTATGAAGAAGGCACAAATCTTAATATTTACCTAAGGGTGAAAAAACCTATGGAGATGGGAACAATAAGGATCAAACAAAGAAATAACTTACTTTACAGCAAAAAACATGCGAACCTCATGCCAAGTGAAATGGTCAACATAAAGGTCCCTGAGTCCAAAATTGGTGCGGGTGATATTGTAGTGGAGGTGGTAGAATGAAAACTGAAGAAATGGTGTGTATAATGTGCCCTCTCGGATGTAGATTAATCGTTACGGTCCAAGATAACGGAGAAATCAGCGTTGCTGGAAATAAATGTCCGAGAGGCATTGAATATGCAGTGCAAGAGATAACAGAACCACTAAGAGTGCTCACAACAAGTATTTTAGTGATTAACGGAGAAATGCCTCTTGTATCTGTAAAAACTACAAAACCAGTACCTAGAAAATCGATAAACGAAATAATGAGCATACTAAAGACGAAAACTGTACAAGCACCTGTGAAGTCAGGTGATGTTATCATACCGAATATCTTAGGAACAGGGGCTGATATTGTTGCAACAAGGAACGTCGAACGAATTGAAACAGCTTGAATCAATATTTACAAATCCTGCTGTTAATCCAGACGAAATGTCAATAGATGCTTTAGCTTATCTTGGTGATGCGGTATTTAACTTGTACGCAAAGCTGTACATACTAGCTGATTTGAAAGTTACAGATCTACATCATCGCGCAAGCAAATATGTTTCAAGACAAGGCCAAAGTAAGATACTAAACGCTATAATGCCATTACTGGATGAAAAAGAGCGAAACATAGTAAGAAGGGGCATTAACAGCAAAGGTGCAAAAAAACACGGTAACGACCGCTTTTATAAGGAAAGTACTGGTTTCGAAGCATTAGTGGGATATTTGTATCTTGTTGATAAAGAAAAACTTTCGTACCTTTTGAAGGAGGGAATGAAATGGGCAGAAGTGTAATTATTGATGGTTCAATAGTTTACACTGATTCGAGTGAGATTTTAAGTCACCCGGGTTTTGAAAGTTTACTTCGGGAATACATTGACTTTCTTAAGGAGCGCAGCAGCCCACTTCTCAAAACACTCGAAGCATTTCGAATAGGTGATGAATACAATATAAGGCATTTTATTGAATACCTACATCTCTTAACTTTAAGAGATATAAATGAGATTACAACGATAATAAATTACGTAAATCCAGAGGACCTTGCAAAATTCATAGAATCTTTCTATTCGTTTTGGAGAAACAAACACAGGTTTATGATAAAAAAGGAAAGTTACACAATCGACAACGCACGCAAGACAAGCATTGTCTTTACAGCCACAATGATCGCTGAAGAATTTAAAAATCTTGTGAGAAATCTTTATAGAACAGTAATGAAGAATGTCGCGCCGGATAATACGAATATTATACGGCAACTACCAAGCGGTGCGCAGGTGACTTTTTTAGTTGATCATTACAACTGCAATGAAGAACGTTTTTGCAACTTTTCAGGTATCTCAACCATATGGGGAGCTATCTTCGATCCACCGGTTATATTCTACACAAGGTCAAATAAGAGAAAGGGAGTGCTTCCTGTTGTTGAAAAAGAAGTACTCGGTATCATCAAATTACCAAATAAAGAAAGAGATTGGTTCTTAGTTCCTGTATTAGTTGGAGATTTGCTGATGTACGTTTATGTTCACAAGGAATTCCTATCACACGCGGCAGGTCTTGGAAACCTATTTCAGTTTGCCGATTTCATCGACATAAAAAGAAAGCAAGTTTCAGGTGTCCTTGTATTTGGCCTTCCCGTTGAAAACATACCTGATTATCAAGAAAGGTGGAAGAATGGAGTTATATTTAAAGATAAGGATATATACGTAGGCGTTATTCCCGCTTTGGATGAAAATGATTATTTTGGATATATGAAAAAAACAATACTCACGATTCATAACCTTATAAGAATAGACCAAGGAAAATTGCCTGTTCATGGTTCGATGGCAAAAATTGTTTTAAAGAATGGTAAAAGTGCAGTTGCTATGTTTGTAGGTGATAGTGGAGCCGGCAAGAGTGAGACATTAGATGCATTAAACAGATTAGATGAAGTTGCTTACGTCGATGTAATCATTGATGACATGGGGGCACTTGATATCGTTAACGGAAGAGTTGTTGCGTATGGAACAGAAACGGGTGCGTTTGTGAGACTTGACGATTTGCCACCAGGATATGCTTACTACACAATGGATAGAAGTATTTTTATGAATCCTGATAAGATAAACGCACGTGTAATAGTACCATTCAATAATTACAAAGAAATAATAACTCCAACACCTATTGACTTCTTCTTGTATGCAAACAATTACACGGAAGTTAAAAGTGACGAAGAGAGGATAGTATTCTTTGATAATGTAGAAGATGCAATTAGTGTATTTTCTGCGGGTAGACGAATGTCAAAAGGCACAACATCCGAAGAAGGCATGACTGAAAGCTATTTTGCAAATCCATTTGGAGCAGTTCAAAGAAAAGAGGAACATCACAAAATCGCACAATTATTCCTCAGAAAAATGTTTGAAACAGGTGTTAGAGTTGGTGAAATAAGAACAATGCTTGGAGTAGAAGGTTACGAAAAAGAAGGCACGTACTTGGCAGCTAAGACTTTGTATAAAATCATCGAGAGGATGTACTAATAATTAAATACTTACTAATCTATTTTACCTATTTTAAACAAAAAGCGGAGAGTGTAATCTCTCCGCTTTTTGTTTATCAATTACTATAATATATCAAAGAAGTGTAGCAATTAAAACTGCTTTAATTGTATGTTTTCTATTTTCCGCTTCATCCCAAACCCTGGATTGCTTTCCTTCGATAACTTCAAACGTAACTTCCTCACCTTTCACTGCCGGTAAACAGTGCATGAATATTGTTTCTGACTTTCCTGTCTTATTCATTAATGCTTCATTTACTTGATATGGTTGGAGTAATTTTCTTCTTTCTGCTGCCTTATCTTCTTCTCCCATTGATGCCCAAACGTCTGTATAAATAACGTCTGCCCCTTTCACAGCTTCGTCCGGATTATCTGTAAATTCGATTTTGGCGCCGCTTTCAGCTGCGAATTTCATGCACTCGTCAACAAGCCATTTTTCTGGTCTAAGAGACTCCGGAGAACATATTACATAGTGCATCCCCATTTTTGCGGCTCCAACCATCAAAGAATTCGCCATGTTGTTTCTTCCATCTCCCATGAAAACTAATTTTATACCTTTCAGTTTCCCAAATTCCTCTTCGATCGTTTGCAGATCTGCCAGCACTTGTGTTGGGTGGAAAAGATCAGTCAAGCCATTGTAAACAGGAACTCCAGAATACTTTGCAAGAAGCTCTACCGTCTCTTGCTTAAATCCTCTGAATTCAATTGCGTCAACCATTCTACCGAGTACTCTTGCCGTATCTTCAATAGATTCTTTCGCACCAAGTTGAATATCTTGGATCGATAGGAATATTGGATGGCCACCCTCTTCTGCAAAAGCGGTTTCAAAAGCAAGTCTTGTCCTTGTTGACCTTTTTTCGAAAATCAGTGCTAATGTTTTTCCAACAAACCTTTGGTGCCTGATGCCTGCTCTGCTTTCCGCTTTAACTTGTTTGGCAATATCCAAAAGATACCTTATTTCTTCTGGACTGTTATCCATAAGCGAAAGAAGCGACCTACCTTTCATATTCACTGCCATAATCCACAACCTCCTTCGAATAAATCAAACATGTTTTTGAATAGCTGTTTATATATATACCTTAAATTACCTAACTTTTCAACTCACATAACTATCAGCATACCGCTGCATAATTTTGCATTATCAAATGTTTCAACAAAAGCCACATCTAAAAACTGTAACCAACTGAAAATTCAACTCCTTCAACTTTCGTGTTATCAATTAAATAGTAGCTAAAGATACCGGAATTCACAGAAAAGTTTTCAAAATAGTACTTTGCCCCAATCCTAACAATGCCCGTTATCTTATCGAAGCCGAATCCATTTAATGGTGCAAGCATACCACCCATCCCGTATAGGGCTGTTGTACCGAAATCTAATTTTACTGTGTACTTTGCGATACCTCCAAAAGCTAAGTAATAATTACCAAAATCCGTTATGAATAAAGTGGAAAAACCACTCGTTGTGTTAGGTGCATTTTGAGAAATTCCCAAGGTTGTAAATTCCGTTGTAAAAACGAAATTACCGCTAAACGAATACATCGTACCTAGGCTTAGTTCAAATGAAAATATCAAAACTGAGAATACAAATAAAAACATTACAAGAAATAACCTTTTCGCCCACAACACGTGCATCAAGATCCCTCCTTGTTGTCTAATACTCAGATATCATAGATATTTTAGACATTTTTCTTACCTTTTAATTTCACTGATTAAGTTTACAAACTTTTCTTCATCTGCGTATGTTCTTATGTAAATTTTGTCACCAACTATGATTTTTATCGGTTTTGATGTAATCGTTGGAACTTCATACGTTCTTATATTGAATCTACCGAGGCTGTAATAAAGTTTTGCTAATGCGGATTCTGTTATTACTGAATCTGGTCGTAAAATCGAAACGTGAGATTTAATGGTTAGGTAATCAATCAAACTAAGTCCTTGCTTACCGTAGTGGCTTACCAATTCTTCCAAGCCTCCAACATTGATCTTATTTAGGTAGTCTTTTTTTAATATCACACTGTATACGTAATCTGGTTTAAATCCAAGAAGTTGTACCATAAAAAGCGCAAAGTCACGCGCGTTAGAATTAGACACATCTATGCCTTTGGAAAATATGTAAAGGTGCTTTGGTATATTAATTACGTTTACTACCCTTTTTTCACCATCAACGATAATAATTTTACCTGCCAAATCTACCTTCTGTAAATTGTCGTTGTTGATCGCTGTTTCACTACTCTCAGGTGTGCGTAAAAAATAAACAGATAACTTTTTCAAATCAAATTCTTCGGAGTTTTTAATCGCTACTACCCGAACTCCAACGTATAAACCTATGACAAGCAAAATAACAAGAATAAATATACTAGCAGGTTTAACATAGTGATGCTCTTTTTTCCTTCTTACCACATAAGTTCTATTCGTTTTCACTTTCCATCCTCCTCTACGATCTTATTCCAAGTCTCCAAAGTATACGGCAAAACATACAGATTGAAATTAACTGCATAAATAATTTTGTTTTTAATTATTTCTTTGAAGGCAAGATCAATATCGTAAAAAGCTAATTCCCTCAGTTGATTAACTTTTTCATACACCCTTGTCAACTCCAAAGAATCGGCGAGTGCAAGTGCTTTTGAATATATACCAAAATCTGGATGGCCCGACGTGTGATAACCTACACCTATCAAGACATCGTCATCTGTGATTCCAAACCTTCTTTTGAGATACTGTGCTGCAACAAAACCATGCAAAAGAATTGGTTTTTTTCTTGTTAATTCATTAAGCTCAACATCGTAGTATTTTGCAATGTTCAACAGCCTTTTAGTACTAACATCTCTAAACAAGTCATGAGCAAGCGCCATAACTTTGAGCTTATCGTTATCAAGACCGTACCTTTTGGCAAGCTTTTCGCAGAAATCGACAACACCATACACATGTGGTTTCCTCTCTGGCGCGACTAAGATATCAACAGCTTTTTCAAGAAATGAAACAATGTCTTTGTACATTGAAGATCTCCGCCTTTCACAATCGCATTTCCAACAGTATTTACGATGAAAGATATTCTAAAAATGGTGAAAATCGTAGGTAAATACCTCTACGGTATGAATTAATTCCAGGAAATTCTCAATACTATCCATTTTTGCCTCACAATCTTTTTCTGAAATTGCTGCGAATGCGATACCAAGCATAATGTAGTCCTTTGAATCCTGCTTTCCAGACTCAATTACAGAAATCTCAAAGCGCTTTTGAAGTTCGTTCACTAAACTTTTTACTACACTTCTCTTCTCTTTCAGTGAGTTGATACCAAAGAGTCTTATGAGTATATTCGCGTATCCGACAACCATCTTTTTCTCACCATGTTCTTCTTCAAACTTCTTTTCAAAGTTCTTCTATTATTATATTCTCATTTGTATAGATACAAATTTCACTGGCTATCTTCATAGCCTCTTGAACTATCGTCTTCGCATCAAAATCCGTATTCCTTAAAAGTGCTCTCGCTGCTGCTAAAGCGTAAGGCCCACCGGATCCTATCGCAGCGATGTCCTCATCCGGTTGTATCACTTCGCCCGTTCCAGAAAGTACCAACAGGTGGTCTCTGTCAGAGACGATCAACATAGCTTCTAACCTTCTTAATGCCCTGTCCAATCTCCAATCTTTTGCCAATTCGATCGCGGCTTTTAACAAGTTGCCATTCCATTCTCTGTACTTGTTTTCAAACCTTTCGAGTAAAGTCATTGCATCAGCGACAGAACCTGCAAAACCTGCTAGAACATTTCCATCACCAATTTTTCTAACTTTTCGTGCACTTGCTTTCATAATGGTGGCACCGTATGTCACTTGGCCATCAGCTCCCATAACAACTTTGCCACCTTTTCTTACCGCCAAGACTGTTGTAGAATACCATTGATTATTATCGTTCATAACGTAATTACTCAAATCTACCGCCTCCTCGCTTTTTATTTTATTTAGCACTAGCCTTTTTTATTCTATTCATTATCGAGAAAAATATACCATATTCTGGCAGTTTTTCAATCACAGCATACTTATAATCAGTCTTATCTATTTGTCTAAACGAACGGTAAAGATTTTGGGCGATCGTATAAGGCTTCTCAAACTCACCTATGATAAGTACGTTCCTTGCATTAGGAAGAAACCTCTCTTTTGTTTCTTTTGTACACAAAATCAAAACGTCGGTATTGATATAGTTTACCAAACTTGAGGATTCTACAACTTCCAAACGTTTTTCTGGTGCGTAATGTCTGTATTTCATTCCTGGAGCTAATGGCTTTTCCCCTTCTTTAATTTGGTAAAATTCAACGTTACCAAATAGTTCCGTGAGATCTTCCATTGTAATAGGGCCTGGCCTTAAAAGTAACAGTGTATCTTTTGTTAGATCAACTATCGTTGATTCAATGCCAAAAGCGCACTCTCCAGCATCGATAATGCATTCAACTAATCCCTGTAAGTCCTCTATAACGGCATCTGCATCCGTAGGGCTTGGCTTTCCTGACCTGTTGGCACTTGGCGCTGCGATAGGACCTACGCATTTCGCGAGAGCTTGTGCTACTGGGTGTGCTGGTATTCTCACACCAACTGTCTGTAAGCCAGCTGTTACTTCATTTGGGATTACATCTTTCTTTTTTAAAACAAAAGTAATAGGTCCCGGCGTTATTTTCTCGATGACCTTTAAATATTTCTCATCAAGATACGCAATTTGATTTATATCATCGACACTTGACAAATGTACAATTAATGGGTTATCAGATGGTCTTCCTTTGACTTTAAATATCTTTCTCACCGCACTGCTATCTGTGGCAAGCGCGCCAAGTCCGTAGACCGTCTCCGTTGGAAAGGCTACAAGTCCCCCAGATTTTAAAACATTACATGCGTAAGATATATCGAAATCATAAAGGTCTTTTACCCTAATAATTTGTGTATTCAACTCTTAACTCACCTACCTGTAACTGTAAAGTAATAAGAATATACGTTCGTATTGTTTTAAGATACGTTTATTACTTGTGATCCAAATTAGTTCGACATTTCTGTGAAATCCACTTTCCGTGTAGTTCGTGGAACCTGTGATGAGCTTATTATCCAAAATTATAAACTTGTGATGCAACATCCTTTCGCTAACTATTTTTGAATTCTCCAAGGGAATTTTGTTCAACGGCCCTGTGTAGAACCACTTATCAGTAATTATCCTTACATCTACTCCTTTACTTGCTTTATACTTCAATACTGCGAGTATATTCACATCAGAGAATGCGTAGACGCAGACCCATATTCTTTTACGTGCATTCTCCAATAATTTTACTACACTTTCCTCTACTTTGTCTATCGGTGACACAAGGAAACCATCCAATTTTGTCACCAAACTATTATCCCACATGTTTAAGAAAAACTGCCTAAAATCGTCCGAATAACTGTTCGGAAAGAACAAAACATCATTTAGCCCGCTTTCCAAACCACTTTCGGTGAAATTTGCAGATCCAAATACCACTCCGTTCTCATTTACCATAAATTTTGCATGATGAAGTCCTTTTGAATAATCAACTTTCGAAGGAAGGCCTAAGGCTGGTTTTTCTGATATAATTCTTATATCTATACCCTTATTTTGAAGGTTCACTAGCTCTGAAATCACTTTCGGATGGCTCACATCAAGTGCAGAAATATAAAGATACTGTCTTGAAGACCTGATAAAATTTAAAACCTCGTCAGTTACAGGAGCACCTTCCGTAAAAAGTACATGAACTGAAGAACTTGGGAAGAAATAGAAAACCATAAAAAAGAAGACAGAAATACCAAAAAAAGCGAAAAGCATCGCAAAAATTATGAATATATTTTTTTCCATCCTCAACATACCAACTTTCACAACCTAATCAGCGTATAATTTTTTTGAGCGAATTAGAACTATTATACTTGTTGCAAGCAAATACAAAACTGGTACAAGCAAATGTCCATGGTCAATAGAATTAAGAAACTTTGCTTTTCTAATTGCATCGACTGTATAAGTTATGGGGAGAAACTTCGCTATATTTTGAACAACAGGATGCGTAAATTTAAGCGGTATATAAAACCCTCCAACGAACATTTGAACCTGGAAGAATATCTGTTGAAAAGCAAATAAACTTGACGATTTTTTGAAAAACGTCATGAGACTCAAAACAAACATAGTCATAACAAAACAAGCAAGAAGAATATGGAAAAGAGAAACTTTAGCATATGAAACAATATCTACTCCTTTCAAATACGCAAAAAACGATAAAGAGACTATACCTATGAAGAGCACTAAAATATTCACAAGTGCCATCATTAGGTAAACAACAACAAGGTTCACCGGTGCAACCTTCATTCTTCTTAGCATTCTTCTTTTATTGAAATACTCCAAGTCGTTCATAAAACCAAATAAGAAAACTGACAACAATGCCATGCCCAAGACACCTGGATATACGAAATCATTGTAATTGTAAGAATTCTGAGACAAAACATGTTCTTCAACAATACTAACACTTAATGTTCCCAACGAAGTGAGTACACTTACCAATACATCTTTCGCTATCTTTGAACTCTGCCTCACAGGTGCATAATAAACATCAACGAGAACTGGTTCGAAAAATCTTGTTTTTCTGAGTAAAAGCGCAGAAGAATACTTCTCGTCAAAATTTTGAGGTATAATTACTATCGCTTCAGCTTCCTCTCTTTCGAGAATTGCTTTGAAATTCATACTTGAATCCAGAAACTCAACATTTAGTTGTGGGACGCTCTTAAGCACTTTCTCAAGTGTCTGGCTTTTTCCAACGATTTTTATTTTCAATTCCACATTTTCCTGCGTATTTCCAAAAATAGTTGTAAGAATTAAAAACAATATTGTTGGAAAAAGAATTAACCAAAAGACTGCTTCTTTTGAGCGTAAAAATAATATTTTGAAAAATGATTCGAAAATCACAAGTGTGCTCTTTATTTTTCTGGATTTCATTTGATCACCACTCACATATCTTTACGAGTTTATATAATTTCATTTTAATTCATTCTAATCACTCTATCTTTTTTCCAGTTAACTTCAAAAATACATCCTCCAAAGTGGGATGTCTAACAACGAAGTTGTTAATCTTTAGGCTCAAAAGCTTTTCAATGGTTTCAACAGAGTTGGAAGTATACAAGTAAGCGTATTCACCGACAACCACAACATTGTCAAACAACCTTGCATATTCTTGTGGAAATTCAATTATAGTACTTATTTCGGAAGATAAAATCAGCTCGTGCGGTGTTCCACTCACTATAATCTTACCTTGGTCCATTATGTAAACCTTATCGGAAAGCTGTTGAGCTTCGTCCATGTAATGCGTTGTCAATACTATAGCTTTACCTAAGGATTTAAAATTAAGTATTATATCCCAAAGATGTCTTCGAGCATGTGGATCCAAGCCAACGGTTGGTTCGTCAAGAAAAACGACATCCGGGTCGTTTATAAAAGCGAGTGCCACTGAAAGTCTCTGCTTTTGCCCACCGGAGAGAAAGCGGATTTTTGTCTTTCTTTTTTCGCCAAGTTCGAAAGTCTCTATTATCTCATCAATTGGTAGGTGCTTTGAGTAAATGGATGCGAATAAATTTAAAGTTTCAAGTACAGTGAGATCATCGAATAAAAAGTTTTCTTGGAAACAAGCACCAATGCGATCTTTTACTTGGTCATTCATCTCCGTGTGCTTTCCAAAATAAGTTATCTCTCCTTCATCCTTTTTCCTTAGTCCCTCTACAATCTCAATCGTTGTAGTTTTCCCTGCACCATTTGGTCCCAGTATCGATACTATTTCTCCTGGGTAAACTTCAAACGAAATCCTATCAACAGCTTTTACATTTTGGTAATACTTACGAAGGTTTCTAACACATAAAATTGGTGAGCTGTTCACAAAACCACACTCCTAAGATTAACAAGTTCAATCAGATGGTGTTAAGAACCTTCTCATAGCATAACCACCTGCCAACAGTCCAGACAAAACAAACAAAATATTTAAAATCAAAAAAGGCACATTTCCAATTGAATTAATACCATATAGTTTCTGAAATAGCATGTGAACATATCTTGGCGTTGAAAAATAGGATACAAATCTTACTGTTTTTGGCAAAAAATCTAATGGAAAGTATACACCTGAAAAAAAGTTAAATATAGTGTAAAGAAAAGATGACACACTTTGAGCAGACTTTTTGAAAATTAAACTTAGTAAAACCCCAAGCGCTAAATTCACCATAACAGAGGACAAAACAACAACAAAGTAAATCGGTATTTTTGATAAGCTTACGAATAAATCCACGCTGAATACAAGCCTTGCCAATACTATTAAAATGAAAGAAGAAAATAATCCCGTTATAATCTGAGCGTTAATTGAGCTAAATAAAAGCACTAACGGATTTACGGGGGTAACCATAAATTTTTTAAATAAACCATATCTAACATAAGTAGAGAAAATTCCAACCCCTGCGTTCATACCTACTGACAAAAGTGAAATGGACAAAACACCTATCATTATATATTCAAGTTCGTTCAGTCCTTTTCCAAGTTCCACTTTGTTTTCTTTCACTTTGATAACACTCTTCCCATGTTCGGAAGAATCATACTTTGTTCTAAAAATGGCTACATCTAAACTTGATCGTGAAATACTACTAACGTAATACACATTTATTTTACTTTCATACGCAACTATAACTATGTCAAATTTAGATTTTTTTATTTCATCGATTGTCGGTATTTTATCAAGTTTTATCCATGTACCATCTTCTGCGATTTTTCTATCAGAGTAGTAAGCAACAACGGAGCCTGTACTTGACTTTCCGAAAATGGCCCCGAACATAAGCATAAATATGATTGGAAGAACGATATTCATAACCAGAAAGAATCTATTACGAAAATTTATTAGGAAGAAATAGTAAAACAAATAATTCCTCCTTCCTGAAATTTACTTAACTACGATGCCCGCAATTCCCAGACCAATCGCAATTAAGAGCAACAAGATCAATGTATTTTGCCTATTTTCTAAATCCGATTTTTCTTTCTTTAAAGTTTCTAACTGCTTCTCAAGTACGTCCAGTCGATTTTGTATTTCACTGGCCTGTCTTGTTGTATCAAAGGAAAAAGTGTCAAAGCGAGTAACCAATTCTTCCAACTTTTGCATTGTACTTTCCAAATCTTCGTTAGTGTCCTTGATTTTCTTTGTATTTTCGTCTATTAAGGAGTACATCTTCGTTTCAGTATTCATTAATTTTGTTAATATTTCTTCTTTCATAATTTTAACGCCACTTTCTGTTTTTGAATCGATATATGCAGTGAGTTTTGCTTCGTACGTGTTAATTTTTTCATCTACGTACGCTTTAAGATCATTTAATGCTGTTTCAAACATATCCTTCGAAACGATTCCTTTGATAAAATCTTCAGAAATTATCTGCGAAACTTGCTTCTCAGCTTCCTTTAGTCTTTTTTCGATATCCTCAACGTGAACTTTTGCATTACCAATTTCGCTTTCCACTTGGTCATACTTTTCACAAAGGACCGCAATATCGTTTTTTACATTCTCAACCAACTTGTTGTAATTTTCAACACTTGAGACCAAGCCGTTGAGATTGTCTGTCATCTGATTCAAAGAGGTGTCAAACCTCTCAAAGTGTTCATTAAAGCCGAAAATTATATTTTCTAACCCTGATTTAATATCATTTATACTCTTTGATAATTCATTTATATTCTTTTCTTGAACTTCTACTTTCATCCAAAGAGAATCTGTCTCTTCTTTCTTAGCAAATTGATTCATCTCCTGTGAAAGTTGCTTATATGTTATTTTTAGATTTTCCGTTTCTTGCTGTATCAAGCGCATTGAATTTTCCAATTCCTTATACACTTCAAATTCACTTTGCCTTTTTATTTCCGATTTGAGTAGTTCTAACTGTTCCATTAATTGTTTTATTGTTTCATTTACTTTTGCTTGTTCCTCGTTTAGACTATCTATCTTACTTCCGATTATCTCTATTATTTCTTTAAGAGTATTCACATCGTTTGAACTACCTGAAGAGTCCTTAGTTGAAGAAAGAGCGTTTATTTGTGAACTGAGATTCTTAACTTCATTACTCAAATCTAAAACCATTGAAAGTACTTTTTGGACGCTTTGGTTCACAGAGTTAATCTGTGCAATACTCGCTTTCTTTTGTAATTCTTCGTCAACTTTGGCTAATTTACCTTTTATTTCATTAATTGTCGCATCATATTGTGTGGACGTAGTTACCGAGACTTGCCGTGCTTCTTTTAAACTATCATGCGCAAGATTGTTAAACTTCTCATCTATCATACTTATCTTTTGTGAAAGTTCCTCAACGCTATGTAAAAGAGTTTTTATATTTTTATCCTGTGAATCTAGCCTTTGTAAAATTGATTGGATATTTTCATCACTCACAGAAACACTTTTTAACTGTTCAACAGCATCCTTTAAAGACTTCACGTTTTGTTTTACCTTTTCAATCTCATCAGCAAGCAACGAATCATTTTGAGTCTTGATCTTTTGCTCGATTATATCAAGTCTATTCGATATTTCTACGAATTTACTCTCAAGTTCTGAAAGCTTACTTAAAGAAGCTATAAGGGCTTTAAACTCTGCGGAAGCGTACACTTCAGACTTTACCTCTTCAATTACACTCTTCAAAATTTCACTTCTTTGCTTCACATCCTCCAATGGAACTGTTTTTATCGTTGACTTTTCTTGTGAAATACCGGTTTCAACTTGGGCAACCATTTCTCTCATTTGGGATACTATTGAATTCAGCTTTTCTTTCAATTGTTCATCACTATCGAATAGATATTTTATTTTAGTGTTTATACTGTCCATTTCATTCCTTATTTCGTCGAGCACTTTCTGGTATTCATCTATTTTTACGGTATCTTTGAGTGATTCGACAAGTGATAAAATGTTCTGTCTTAAATTTTCGACAGAACTGAAAACATAATCTAACTCATTTTCCATTGTTGCAACAGGTAAGACACTTTTTGCATCATTCTCAGTTGACTTAGCTGAAGAAGGAGTAGAAATTTCACTTACGGGTATATTTAACTTCTTTAATCCTTCTTTAATGGAAGCAATTTCTGCTTTAATTATATCAGTCTCTTGTTTTAGCGATTTCAAAACTGCTAGTTGCTCTTCCAGATAATCAACTTTATCTGAGAGATCTTGGCTGTTATTTCTTTCTAGCTTGGCTATTTCGTCTTTTAAACTTTGGATGGACGAGTCCAGCCTTGCAATGTTAGAGTTTAAAGATGCTTCGGTATTACTCACTTTTTGTTCAAGGGTCGATAAGGATGTTTTTATAGAGTTATAGCTAGATTGCAGGTCTTCCACCTTTTTCAACAAAGTCGAATATTTTGCGTTGCTTTCATCGACACTTTTCTTCAGGTTTTCATAATTTGCTTTACTTTCACTTGTACTTGTCGAGAGTTTTGATATACTGTCAGAAAGGCTTTTAATATCTGATATAATTTTGCTTACATCTTTTGATAGGGATTCAATGGAAACTTTTAGAGAGGCAATGTCGGAAGAGAAATCTTTGGACTGAGAAGGAACTAGGCTCGTTTTTGTGTCTGCTGTCAACACTTTTGCTTCAATATTCGAGAGCCTTTGATTTAGCTCTGTAATGCGTGAATCAAAAATGTTGTAGAATTTATACATAAGGATGGCTATCTGAAATCGCGTAACCATTTCGTTACCCCTGAAAGTACCGTCGGGAAAACCTGTAATTACCCCTATTCTACTTAATGTCTCAACGGCATCATACGCCCAATGTGATGAAGGAACATCTTTGTAGGCATCGGCTAAACCTACGGGTACTATCAATACCAATAAAAGCGATGCAATAAATAGTATCCAGTTTCCCATTTCTATCCCCCCTATGTGAATTGATTCTAGCGTTATTATACCAAAACTTTTCATTTAACGAAATCTATTTTTTAAAAAGTTTTGAGTATTTTCATCTAACGTGGAAAAATCACCGCGTTTTATCCTTAGTGCGTTCTTTTTACCAATCCCGGGGATACTTTGGAGTTCATCAACTGTGAGATTACTTAAATTCGTAAGCCTTACACCCGTTAAAGAACGTTGCCCATGCCCGACGACCACAACATCAACCGGTTTGGAAAATTTGGCAGGCACACCAACAAGTATAGGATATGTACCGAGTGGTCTGCCAAAAGTTGTTTTACCTTCAACAAATTCTGGAATCACATGTTTTATAACAGTACCGACGGGAAAAACTTTTCTAAGCATCGGTGTATCAACGTTAGTTCTAATTAAATACTTATAATGTTCAAATAGTCTCTTGTCTGGTTTTATATTTTTCCTTTTCGCAAGATAAAAAAGCGGAGTTTCTGGAAAAATCATGATTTGTCTAAGATTTATCCTTCTTATCAAGATACCGTCTTCTAAATACTTAAGTAATTTTTGGTAATTTATTTCGTATGTCTTTTTCGTCTCACCAAAAAGACCAAAAATAAGATTTATTCCCGGTAATAATTTTGGGATTCCGTACTCGTCTCTAAAACTCCCAACTTCATTAACAATTTTAACTGCCAAATCCACATCTTCGACTGTACCATCTATATTGTTCTTCTTCCTCACTGTTTCATCGAAAGACTCAACTCCAAATGATAAAATATCTCCAGAAGTATTGTATTTTACAATTGTTTCCAAAACTCTAACCGACTTATCGATATTTCTAGCAATATATGCAGGGTTAGCATTGTCAGTGTGTAAAACGCTTATATTACTACAAGAGCTTCTGATTCCCGCATAAAGCTCTTCTATTGCGTCTGGATTTATGGAACCTCCGTTGAAATCACTTCCATAAGCTATTATATTTGCGCTCCTGCCTAACCTGAATGCTTTTACACCATTTTCATATAAGGCCTTTATCTCATCAACAATATTCTTCACAGGTCTAGAAAAAAATTTTTGATGTAACAGAGGTTCTGTGCAAAATGTGCAGAATGTTCTTCTTTCGCATCCTAAGGAAACTTCTACTTCAGCTATTATATTTGGATAGCGTGGATGCATCTTAACAATTTGAGCACCTGTAATAGACGCATTTCTTATACTGGTCAAATAATCTTCCTGTAACTCCTGAGAAATCCATGCTGAAAAATCATCTATAACTTCTTCAACTTCAAAATTTATTTGCTTTGCTAACGTACCACCTTTGTTAGAAAACGCCTTACCTATTGCACCAATCAGTATTCTGTAAGGTTTTCTGTTCAATTCAAAAATTTTACCAACTTCATCAGGAGTAATTGGTGTCCCCCCAACGTACTTTCCGGGAACAGTCAATCCCCCAACGATTACCATAGTATCATACGCAGAAAAAACGTGCCACATATCATTGGCACGTACTTGATCAATCGTATAATAATCTACTTCAAAACCCTTCAAGAGAAAAAGCCCAGCAACATAGCGGACATATGTACTTATGTAAGGTGGTACACCTAAAACAGCAGGCTCATCAACATATCCATCAATTACCACGCAACGCATTCTTTAGCTCCTTCAATGTACTATCAGTTGCTTTTAAAACCCTTAGGTAGTAGCTACCAACCTTGAAATCTCCACTTTTTGTATTTATCTCTAGTTCTAAAGGCTTGCCGTCTCTATCGTATCCAGTGATTTTTAAAGAATCTTTCCCTTCAGAAACATTTGACCATAAGAAAAGCTTAAATATCGCAAAAAGCTCGTCTGGTATAGGACTTCGTTCAACAAATTTATATTTTGAAAGAATACTGTTGATATCAAATTGTTTTGGGAACTTGTTTATATACATTGTTGTTGTTACATCGCCCACTGTTCTTGTAACCCTTATTATCTCACTGTCTACTACAAATATTTCAATTGAAAAAAAATCTTCTGTGAACTTGTACACACCATCCCGGGATATATCAAGCCTTTTGTTTTTTACATACTCTGTTGCGATATCAAGTAAATCTTTTATCGGGAATGTTCTGTTTAAAACATTGGAATCACCTATGTACCATTTGTCCTTGACCTTCACCCATGTAAAATTCTCTGGCATCGTAACATTTACGACCTTAATAACATCACCCGATTCATAAACTTCCTCAGAACGCATAAACGTTCCTAATTTACTCCTTTCATAAACCATACGCACATAGTACCCATCGGAAAAGTAAAGTCTCGAAATTAGTAAAAAAGCGATTACCAAAGATTTTTTTATCAACATTTTCATCCTTTTCCCACCCAATATAGACTTTTGAAATTTTTATCCAAATTCTTACCAACCTCCGTCATTAGCGATCACAACGTACTTAATCATCTTAAACATACGGTCGGATTCATCATTAGAAACTTTATCAGAAATTTTTAGACCACTTTCAATACTTGGAGTTTTCTTATCTAAATTAAGACTAAAATTACCTACCTGATTATCAATAGCAAGAGAGTGAGTATTTCTAATCAAATGGAAACGTTTGAAAATATCGAATCTCAAATCCCCAGCCCCCAAGAAAAATATTATTACAACAAAAAGCGCAATAATCGCTGCTCTGTAAATTCTTTTCGCAAACCTTTGCCTTTTTATACTTCTTATAATTTTTTCTTCCATAATAGGCCCCGGCTTATAACTAAAATCTATCGAAGCAGTCTTCAGCAATCTTAAATAGTATGAAAAATGTTTACCTTTCTTTTCACTCATCTGACACAACCTCCTCAAGAGCTTTCCTAATTTTATCTTTAATGTAATGTAGCCGGCTCTTGATCGTCCCTTCTGGTTTCTCAAGAATATTGCCTATCTCTTCGTAAGTTAAGCCATCGAGTTCTTTCATAAACAAAATTGCTCTATCTTCTGGAGAAAGTGTGTCCAATACTTTTCGCAGTTTTTCGTACATTAACTCATCCGTTACATTCTTTTGGACATCTTCATCGGTAGGATACTGAATTGAATAATCTTCATCATCACACGCTTCAGTCAAATCGAGAGTTAGACCTCTGTTTTTCATTTTCCTATATATATTGTTGCACACGTTGAGAGCTATTCTATAAATCCATGTTGATAATTTAGAGTCGCCTCGGAATTTTTTAATACTCTTGTATATTCTCAAAAAGACTTCCTGAACCACATCATCTATGTCATCAACCCCAAGGTAACTTTTTACGAGCGCACCTATCTTTGGTGCGTAAACTCTGTAAAGAAATCTATAAGCTTCCTCATTACCCTTTGAAAGTGCGCGTACCAAAACCTTTTCATCTTTCCACTTACTCTCTGTAGTATTTTGACCAGCGTAACTTCCATTACGTTCATTACGATTAGAAAAAAATCCCAACTTTTTCTCCCCCCACGAGCTCTCTGAATTTTTGAGCGTTTTGCAAAGCTTGTCCACGATAGCAATTGTTGAAAAAAACAAAAGCTTTTTGTAAATTCTCTGGAAAGACTACCGGTATTATTCCTTTTAACTCTTCATCAGAATAGTTATAGTCGTATCTTGTTTTTTCGTCTGCGTTAAACCACCTTTCTTTTCTTCCATGAAGTCTTAGATAAACAATTTTACTATCACTTTTAACCAGCGGAAATAAACCACTAATTTTAGGTAAGTCCGGTATCACCAGGTGAACATTTTCGTAATTTCTAAAATTATCTAACCACTGAGTCCAACTCTCATGTCTGAATTCGATGAAGAGCTCCTCACCAAGAAAACTGTCGATTAGTTGCAAAAGATAATCTCTATTTTCTAAGCTGTTCTTAAAACTGTACGGAAATTGTGCGAGATAACCAATGAGCCTTCCTTCATCTTTCACAATCCTACACGATTTAAAAAAATCAGGTAGATTTTCGAGAACTTTGTCGTGCGTTATAGAACCATGTATTTTTATAGAAAATTTAAACCCCATAGGTGCTCTCCGAACTAAATTCACAAGTGTTTTCGGTGAAGGCATCGTGTAAAACGTGAAATTTAATTCAACACTGTTGAACCCATAATGTTGCCAATAGTACGTAAACATTTCACTTTTCTTAATACCATTGGGATACACCGTTCCTACCCAATCATCAAACGAAAATCCGCTCGTCCCAATGAACCATTTCATCTTATAATCATCTTACCCTCCAAAACTCAACCAATTGAGGAGGTATATCTCTGATGAAATCTTTTTTTATTGTATTATTCCAATAATTTTCCCGACGCCGTAAAACCGAATGAGTTATGTATAAAATATCTTTGGCTCGTGTGATGGCAACGTAAAATAACCTTTCTTCCTCATCCAAGGTATTGTCCATAAAAGCCAAGGAATGAGGAAAATCACCGGGGTTAACTCCGATAACGAAAACTACTTTCCATTCGAGACCTTTAGCCTGATGGACAGTTGTAAGCGTAACTCTTCCAAGTTCTTCAGAGGTATCAACACGGCGTACATCTTCTGACAGTAAGATTTCATTCAAAAAATTCTCCGTTGTATCATAAAAACTTGCCATTTCTATCAATCTCTTGATGTCTTCTTCTCTGTCGATGAAGTCCGTGTATTCGGATTCCAAAATCTCTTTGTAAAGAAAGTCATAGAAATTTTTTATCTGTACTTTCGGTGGTTCATTAAGCGAATCAGAAATTGCTTTTTTAAATAAATCAACGTTTGAGCTCTTAATTCTCAATTTTAGGAAAGTATCTATTGGTGAAAATGAGCTTTCATTTTCAAAGATAATAAAATTAACAATTTGTGCTGCTGTAACAGTTCCAACGTTGTCAAGTAACTTCAAAACTCTGAACCAAGAAATTGAGTCGTACGGATTCACAAGGATCTTTAGAAAAGCCATAACATCCTTAACGTGGGCAGTTTCAGTGAAACGAAGTCCTGATAAAATTTTGAACGGTATATTTCTTTTAGCAAGTTCAACTTGTAATTCAAGAGAATGTGCATGTATGCGGTACAAAACGGCAATATCGTTATATTCAAAGCCCTCGTCAACGAGTTCCTTTATCCTCTGACCTACAAAGCTTGCTTCATCGAAGTGATCATATGTGTTCACAACGACAGGTTTCTGAGCACTTTCCCGAACAGCCCTCAGTTTTTTAGGCACCGAGTTGGTTGGGATCATAAAATTAACTAAATCTATTATCTTGTCTGTACTTCTGTAATTTGTCTGTATTTTAAAAACTTTCGCTCCCTCCATTATTTCTTTGATATTTTCAAAGCGGGCGCCCCTAAACGAATAGATACTTTGCGCATCATCTGCAACCACGAACAAGTTACCATGCACTTGAGATAGTAATTGAACAATTTTTAATTGAACGATGTTTGTATCTTGAAACTCATCGACCAGAATCCATCTAAATCTCGCCGAGATATCTTCTCTTATTTTTTCACTATCTTCAAGCATCTGCAATGTTTTCAATAATAAATCATCGTAATCAAGAACATTTTGCTTTTGCTTTGCTATCGAATATTCTTCAAAGATCTTTTCAATAACGTCGATAAATTGTATCCATCTCCATCTTCTTGCACGTTTGATAACAACTTCGTATGGTGTTTGCAGTGTGTTACTCATATATGAGTAAATAGAGTAAAGTTCACTGTGCGTTGGCAAAACCTTACTCATCGACTTGGAAGTAACATATCTACTCCTTACCATCTTCATTAGATCTTTTGCATCTTCTTCGTCTAAGATCGTGAAGTTTGGCTTTAAGCCAATTGAGGTTCCATATTTTCTCAAAAGTAGATTACACACATGATGGAACGTGCCGGCCATCATGTCGGATAAATCTCTCTTTGTCACCTTCTGAGCCCTCTCGATCATTTCACGTGCAGCTGCGCGTGTAAATGTGACAAGCAAAATATCAGATGATCTAACTCCATTTAAAAGTAGATAGGCAATTTTGTAAGTTATGACACGCGTTTTTCCACTCCCAGGACCAGCTACAACAACTGACTTACCATCCGATTTAACAACAGCAACCTTTTGCTCATCATCGAGCTCTTTTAAAAGTTCACTAATCATATAACTTTGTTCTCCATCGTATTTAAGCTTGTACTCTTTCACTTGGTTGTCATCCATAA
>JBMFNR010000003.1:0-229139 GCA_049970055.1 Fervidobacterium sp. | reverse complement strand
CAAATTAACGATAATCCCCTGAAAATGCAATCTTTCACCAAGAGCATATGTTTTACCATTATATTTAAATGCTTCCTCCTGTCAAGCATGACTTTGTTTTTATTTTACCGATGTAACATGTTTCATATGAAACAAAGCATTTATCAAAATTTTGATATAAATTACTGAAAATAAAAAATCCCCCGTACGTAGGGGAAGGTATGTAAAAATATTGAGAATTTTTAAGCCAGAAGTTATTTACCCTTTTAGACCTGTTCCCACAAGTGATTTTACAAACAAATCTTGGAGAAGGAAAAAGAGTAAAAGTGTTGGAAAGAGAGCAATCATTGTGGCTGCCATTATAATACCCCAATTATTTGATGATTCCGCGTTTATTATCATATTTATAGCAACCTGAACTGTTTTCATGTCATCTCTCATCGCAACTATCATAGGCCACAAGTACATGTTCCAGGCGTACGTGAAGTTAATTATCGCAGCCCCACCAATGATTGGTCTTGACAAGGGAAGAACAATTTTTGTTAAATATTGAATCGGTGTTGTTCCATCGATAAATGCAGCATCTTCGTAGTCTTTTGGAATAGTCTTAAAATGTTGCTGAAATAAGAATACGTTTGTTGCACTGGCTGTAAAAGGTATTATCATCGCTTGGTATGTGTTTACCCACCCAAGCCTGCTGATCACTTGGAAGAGTGGTACAATAAGTAATATTTCCGCTGGTATGTAAAGTGTTGCAAATATCAAGCCAAAAGTAAACTTATCACCTTTAAATCGGAAATTTGCGTAAGCATATCCCGCAAGTATACCTGTGAACAACTTTCCAAGTGTAATAAAAAACGCTACGATAAGACTGTTTAACATCATTCGCCCGAATGGTACTATCCTGAAAGCATCAAAATAATTCTTTATATTAAAACCCATTGGAAAAATCTTCGGTGGGTATGAGAAGACAAATTCCGAAGGTTGAATGCTCATAACAAATGCCAAAAAAATTGGAGCAAACATGAATATGCTGAATAAAATTAACAAAAGTTCTACTACTATCGTACTGAGAATCCTTTTTGTTTTCTTTTTCAAACATATCACGCTCCCAAATTACTGATAATGTACATTTTTCTTTCCAATTGTAAAATAGATCAATGTAACAACAACCATTATCAAGAACAAGATTACGCTTTGTGCAGAAGCTGGCCCCGTCTTAGAGAATCGGAAACCATCAAGGTAAATTCTGTAGATTATGTTTGTTGTATAGTCACCGGGTCCACCTTTAGTCATAACATCGATTATTGCGAATGACTGGAACATCGAGCTAATTATACTCATTATCACAAGATAAAAAGTTATAGGTGAAAGTAACGGAAACAGTACTTTCCAAACTCTCTTCCAAAGTCCAGCACCATCAAGTTTTGATGCTTCGATGAGTTCATCTGGAATGCTCTGCAACCCAGCTATGTAGAATATTATATTAAAAGGTATTGTTTTCCAAATAGCAGCGATAATAACTGCGTAAGCGGCGTATGGCTTTGTTACTAGCCAATTACTCTGCACACCAAAAAGCTGTGCCATGAAATAATTTACGTGACCTACAACTGGGTTAAGTAAAAAACCCCAAAGGGCACCTGCTACAGCGGTTGAGACTGCATACGGAGCAAAAATAAGTGTTCTGAAAAACCTTATACCAGCCACTTTCTGGTTTAAAAGTAGTGCGATAAAAAATGAGAGGAAAACAGATACTGTGACTGTTATCGTTGTAAAAACTATCGTGAACTTAAACGCGTTGATAAATTTATCATCAGAGAACAACTCTTTGTAATTATCAAACCAGACAAAAACTTTTCTGTTTCCGAAAACTGATACTTTGAAGAAACTTAAGTATAGCGATTCAAAAGCGGGATAATATATAAACAAACCAATAATTACAAACGTAGGCAACAAAAATACATATGGTAACCACTTACGCAAGAGTTCATCCCCCCTTTAATGCAACCTAAACATCTAAAAATGTCTAAAAAACCGCAGTCAGTTGCGAGTAACTTCAGTCGCATCACCAACCGACCGCGGATAAAGATTCAAAAATGAAATTAGAAATATTGCTTAATAGCTTTGTTTGCTTCTTTTTCTGCCTCCTCAAGGGTTTGTTTTGGTGTTAACTGACCATTTATCATTTTCTCAATAGCATTTTCAATTGCTGCTCTGATCTCTGGAAATGCACCAACGACAGCTCCCATGGTTGCGTAAGATGGTATTGTGTCAAGTAACTGTTTGATTGCAATGTAGTGTAATGGATTATCTTTATAATAACCTTCTTTCTCAAGCTTTTCCTTGGCATCCAGTCTAACAGGGAAGTATCCAGTACCTTTATGCCAAGTTATCTGTGGGTCTACATCAACCAAATACTTTACAAGCTTCCAAGCAGCATCTATCTCGGCTTGATTTTTCTGCTTAATGATCCACAGACTTCCACCACCGATTATTACTCCAGCTCTCTGAACGCCGTCCGGGATGGGAATGTAGGCCGCTCCAACTTCAAAGCCTTGTTTCTTGGCTTCAGAAGTGAGAAGTGCAACATCAGATGTCGAAGTTATAATCATGCCTACTGTTTGAGAAATGAAAAGTTGTCTAGCTGCCGTCCAGTCGCCTTTTTTGGTATTTATCATCAAACCTTCTTTTGTTAACGTATTCCAAAACTCCATTATTTTTAAACCAGCATCGTTGTTGAATAATACCTTAGTAGGATTCCCAGTTCTTCCGTTATTGTTATCAACAAGAAGCTTGTTCTGTTCTGCCATCCATTGTTCAAAAAACCAAGCATACAATGGCCATGTGATTCCTGTTCTCACAACGTTACCTTTATCATCTTTTTTTAGAAGTTTTCTTGAGTAGGCTATAACTTCGCTAAAGGTTTTCGGGGGTTTATTTGGATCTAGTCCAACTTGATTAAACATGGTTTTATTGTAAAACAAAAGTGGTGTTGAACTATTCCATGGCATAGAGTATAATTTTCCGCCTATACTGTAGTAATTTCTGACTTGCGGAAGGAGCTTGCTTTTGTCGAATGATGGGTCTTTTTTTAATAGATCCTCCACTGGTACGATAACCCCGCTATCTACCATTTTCTTTGTACTTATCTCGTTGAGTTGTACAACGTGTGGTGGTGTCCCCGCTTGTACTGCTGCGACTGTTTTTGCAAGTATTTCCTCATAACTCCCAACGTACTGAACCTCAACTTCAATATCTGGATTAGCTTTCATAAAGTCATTAACCATACCTTGTATCAGATCAATTCTCCACCCGCCCATAGCATGCCAAAATTGTATCTTGACTTTTGGAAAGCCGAAAACCGCTAACAGTATCAGCAAGACAAAAATGAACTTTTTCATACTACCCACCTCCTCTAATAAGTGTAGTTAGTTTAATTCTACAAAAAGAATGTTAACGCCGCATTAAACATTTTTAATTATATACCTAGTGAATTTATATTGCCTAAACAAAAAAACCGGAGCTTTTGAAGGAAAAGAGTGTATTTCAAAAGCTCCGGTTTCTTTATTGAATGTGATCAATTAAAATGACTATTTATTGGACCATATTTAAGCATCTTTTTCATTAAGTTCTTCGTACTCGAATATAATCTCATCACCACTTTCAAGAGTGTCCGTGAAGCCAGCTTTTTCACCATTTTTTAATAATTTGTAATCCTTAATTTTTCGTGGGTCTAGGTTGAATAATCTTAGCACATCTGCTATTATGAATTCTTGCTTTTCTGGGACCTGTGTTCTTATCTTATCACCATCCCGTATTTCGTGATCTGGAGAAACAAGATGATCGTTAACCCAAATGAGGACTCCATCTTTTGTCAATAACTTCGATTCTCCGTTAACTTTTACAACGATGCTGATTTTCTCCATTTCAGGTAATTCTCGTATCTTTGGATAGTTGATTAATATCGCGTACTCTAATTCATCGCCTGGTGACACAGTGTTTTCATCTGAAAGCTCTAAGTCTTCCTTGAATATTTTGACTTCTCCTGCGTAGACCTCTTTGTAGACATTATTAACAGAATAAACGATTTTGATAAGATCGCTACTTAGAAAATCCCTAATTTCTTTTACCTTTACCCTTTCGTATCTTATCACATCGCCATCTTTCAGTTCCACATTTGTGTACACTTGATGGCCATTTAAAACAACTGTAGGATAATATTCTAAAACTTTGTCATTATCTAAGCACTTAAGTTTGATAGGTTTTATAACATCATACAGTGTAACTTTGGCATCTTCCCCATCAATTGCTTTATCAGCTTCTATTACATCACCGTGCCTAACAATGTCGCGTAACGTACTTTCTATACCATTGATTTTCACTCGCGCGGGCGTTGGCATTTTACCTTTTATTATCATAGACTCACCGTTAACATCTATAATTAAAGATTTTCCAGGCCTACCTAGAAGTCCTCTCATATCCATACCAGATTGAACAAGTACTTCCCAAACGGTATAAGTTCCTCTAAAACCTATTAGTTGTATAGTTTCACCGTTAACCGTTACTGATTCGAACACAGCACCTGTTTTGTGTAAAGCTGTGTATCCAATACCTAATGGTGTTATGAACTCACTACCATGAACAATTCCCGTGTGATCGATAAAATCAAGGTTCCTAGCGGTTTTAAGTGATACAACATCTTCATCCATTTCTAAATTTTTTGCTAAATATTGTGCAAAGATGGGAACCTTAGCACCGCCACCAACTATCATAACCGCTTGAGGTTTATCACCATTTAATGCTATTATCTCTTCCGCAACTTTTTTTGTGATTTTGTCAACCGTATCAGAAATAGCTTGTAAAATCTCATCATTTTTTAACTCTTTTTCCTTATCCAAGATATTGCGCACACGGATAATTTCTTGGTTTTCTAAGTTCCTTTTAACGTATTCTGCGGTATGGAAATCAAGAAGGAACCTTTTTGAAATAATTTCTGTAATTTCGTCACCCGCTAGTGGTACCATACCGTATGCTATTACGGTACCGTCTTTTGATATCGCTATATCACTTGTTCCTGCTCCAACATCAACGAGAGCGATGTTGAGTATCCTTAGATCCTCCGGTACAGTTATGTTAACAGCAGCGATAGGTTCCAGTGTTAAATGTGTAATCGTTAGTCCTACCTTTTTTACAACAGATAGCATTGCTTCAACAACATGGCTTGGTAAATATGTTGCAACTACCTTAACGTTTGCATTTTGACCTTTCAAACCTTCGAGTTTTTTAAACCACATGCCATCAAGTTCGTATCGAATAACAGAATAACCGACGCAGTACATGTTAGGCTCAATATTTTCGGTAGCCTTAGCAACAGCGTCAAGTTCCAACCTAGCGAGTATATCTTTTGTGATTTGTGTTGGTTCTTCAAAGTCTATGCTGCTTTCTCCAATAAATGTCTTTAAGAATCTTCCGGCTAACGCGACCGCAACCTTGTCAAGCTTAATATTATTCTTCACTTCTAGTTCATTCTTTACAGCTGCTACTGCCTTAGCAACCTTTTCAACATCGTGAATTTGCCCATCCAACATTGCTCGATGTTCATGCTCCCTTATTACCACATCCTGAACAACCATTTTTTCATCTTCATTTAAGTCCAC
The DNA here is from genome assembly GCA_049970055.1 of Fervidobacterium sp. Lineage (GTDB taxonomy): Bacteria > Thermotogota > Thermotogae > Thermotogales > Fervidobacteriaceae > Fervidobacterium. The sequence continues at coordinate 223,503 of JBMFNR010000003.1, read as the reverse complement.
AAGTAAACCTGCTATCTTTCTTGTACCAATGTCAAGTGCAAAGACCATCAAAAACACCTCCAATTATATTTCAACGACAGTTACACCTACACCACCTTCATCTGGTCTGCCAAATCGGTAATTTTTCACCCTTTTATCTGATCTTAAATACTTCCATATACCTGTCGCAAGTTTTCCAGTTCCTTTGCCATGAATTATGTAACCGACAGTAAAATCTGAAAGTAAAAGCTGATCAATGAATTCGTCAATTTTTTCGATAGCCTCTTCTACAGTTAGTCCCCTTACATCTATTTCGTTTTTACTAATCACTGGTGCATACGTTCTTTTCGATATGTGTGAAGTTATCACGTTCTCAATGTCTTTGCCTTCTTTTGTATTATTTGTGACAAGTACTTTTTCGAGCTTTTCGGGTTTTACTTCAATTTTCAAACCATTGAAATCAACAACAAAACCTTTTGGTTTTGATTCTATAACCTTCCCAACAGTTGTGCCATCAATTAATCTAACGTAATCACCCACTGAAATATCCCTTTTTTGCTGGGGCACTCTTGTCTCGTATATTACCTTTTCCACTTTCTGCTCTAACTTCTCAAGGTGCTTAACTTCTTCTTCCATTTCTTTAAGTCTTTTTTTCATCAGCTCTTCACTATCTGTTTTCTTACTTTGTAGAGAAATTTGTAAATCTTTTCTTGCTTTCTGAATATCTTTGTAAACCTCTCTCAGTTCTTTATCAAGTTCCTCTATTCTCTTCACCTTTAGTAGTTTGTATTTTTCTTCGAATTCTCTCTTCTGTTTTTGATAATCCCTGATTGTATTTTCTAATTCTCTTTTCTTTACCTCGAGTTCACTGACGTGTTTATTAAGATTTTTGATTAATTCTTCTATCTTCACATGCTCCTCATTGAGATGTTGCCAAGCTCTTTCAAGTATTCTTTCTGCAAGACCGTATTTTCGTGCTATATCAAAGGCATGTGAACCGCCAGGCACGTTCATAAGTATCCTGTAGGTGGGTGAAAGTGTCTCGGGATCAAACTCCATGGATGCGTTTATAAGTTTATCATGGGACATTGAATATAACTTTATAGGTGTGAGATGTGTTGTTACTATGAATCTTATTTTTCTATCAATCAATTCTTCTATTATGCCAAGTGCTATTGCACTTCCTTCATACGGATCTGTTCCTGAACCAAGTTCATCTATCAAAACGATGGATTTTTCATCTGCCAAGTTTAAAGAACGGACGATATTGTAAATATGTCCGGAAAACGTACTAAGGTTCTCTAAGATATTTTGACTATCTCCAATATCAACGTACACGTCAACATCTGGTATTCTTGAACTTTCACCAACGAGAATCGGGAATCCGCTACGTGAAAGAACAATTGATAGCGCAACTGTTTTTAATGATACAGTCTTGCCACCTGTGTTTGGGCCAGTTATAACAATACCTGATTTATCCGATGGCAGTTCTATATCTATTGGGACTACTCTGTCGGATGGTATGAGTGGATGCCGAGCTCTTGAAAGCTTGAGATAACTTCCTTCCGGTAATATCACGGAAGCATTCTTTTCTATCACGTATCGAGCTCTTGCGTAAAGTGCATCAAGACGCTTTAAAAGTTCAATATCCGATCTTAACGAATTTAATCTGTCAAAAATTTTGTTGGTTATCTCTCGTAAAATTCTTGCTATTTCTTTTGCCTCTTCTTCTGCTAAGATTCTGATTTTATCATTTAATGGTATAAACTCCTCTGGTTCGACATAAACAGTTAAACCTGATGAAGAAGTACCATGCACAATTCCTTTTATCTTACTGCGCTCATTAGTTTTCACTGGTAATACATACCGATCATTCTTTATAGTGTACGTAACCTCTTGAAGTAAGTTTTGGTTGCCTATTATAAAACGCTCCACTTTATGTCTTAACTCTTTTGTTGTCTCAGCGAACTCGGTTCGTATTTTTTTCAGCAATACTGAAGCAGAATCTTTTATATTACCCTTTTCGTCTACTGCCTTCTTTATAGTATCTATAATTTCGTCGTAGTTTCCCAATTTTAGCACTAAGCTAACAAATCCAGATTGAAAAATAGGCCCTTTTTGATCTTTGAACATCAATCTTAATGATTTAACACCTTCAAGGAATCTGAGTACTGTTAGCAATTCGATTTCATCAATGATTGAACCATTCTCAATTTTTAAAAGAATCGGTCTTATGTCTATAAATGAGTCAGCATTAGGATAGCCACTTGCTCTGATGATTTCACACAGTTCCGAGATATAGGTTAATTCATACTTAGCATTAACACTATACGGATTAAGTTCTTCAAGATATTCTTTTCCGAGCACAGAATAACAGTATTGTTTATACGTATCAAGTACTAGATCGTAGTCTATTTTTTTCTTTAATTCCTGCAAATATTCCATCTTTTCCTTATGTAAATCTTCCATTTTTAATTACCTCCGCTTTTTTAACTAAGGATGTAAACGCTACCGTACATATGTTTGGCGTCGAAATAGAATTCCGGGTTATGTTTTTTACTCAATATGAACATTACTCTTCTATCAACTTTCGGTAAATCAACGTATCCATCGGTAAATATAATAATTCCTTCACTCCTAAACTTTGTTTGGACCAAATCAACAGCGGGTTGAAGATCAGTTTCCCCTCCACCGTAAACCTCGAAATTTTTCCAGTTACCAGATCTATATTCTCCGACGAAAGTAACGGATTTGTCAACTTGTATAACTGTCAGTGGAATTCCTTGTTTTGCTATCGCCTCGATTTCTGCCATGAAAGCGTTTAATTCTTCTTCTATTATACTTCCACTTGTATCTATTATTACGGAAAGTTTCGGTTCGTAAATATATCTCCATCCAGGTTGGGCTTCGTACCTTCTATTTGGTCTCAAAGGCGTAGAGTATTTCTCGCCTTTCTGAGATAGTCCTGCAAACCTTCTGATCGCCACTTCCCAGTTTATCAAGGGTTTTGAAATCATAAACTGTACAAATTGTTTCAAACCTGATGGAAGCTCATTACCAAATAGGTTGAAGGCTTTGCCAATTTTGTTTTGTGTGAGTTCCACTATCATCTCTATGGGTACGTCATTTTCGATTTCATGTTTATTTGGGATATTTTCCGCAATAGCTTCAATGTCGTAATTTCCTTTTTTTAAGAATTCTTCGACAATGTAGTCATGATATTCTTCGGCGGTTTTATTGAGCATATTAACTGGTGGACCAACGAAGATTATGTCGTTGTCAGTTCCGTGTTGTTCTGCAATCAGTACATTTAATGGTATACTCAAGGCATCTAATTGCGGAATGAATTGATTAATAGCGGCATCTTTTGCCAAATCCCATACTGTCTTGTCTCTTGTATCTTTTGGTATTATCAGATAATGTCTATTTATAAAATGCATCAATTCGTGAAGCAGCAATCCCTCAATCATGTTCACACTTTTCGTTGCTATACTCACAGGGTTGTATAAGAATAGAAAATTCCCGTTTCTTGTTACAGTAAGTCTGATATTCTTAATATTAGCTTCTGTGAAATTACTCCCCATTAGTAAATAAGCATAAAACGCATTTTGCTTTATAAGATTTGAAATGGCTTCGTCTATCTTAGTCTTCAAAAATTTCACCTTCTTTAAAGTTACGTAAAGTTGCGTTTAGAACTTTACTTTGAATTTCGCCTCAAAGTACAAGGCGTCATCTTTACTTATGAAAGAACTTCTGTACGACAGCCATTTAATTAGCATATTGTAGCCTATTCCAAATGAAAGTGAGTCAAGGACATATGAAACCTTAAATTCTAACTTCGATCTGAAGACGTCGTCTGATCTTATTGATGGAATATTTACTTCAAATGCCGGATCATACCACAGGTATATCCAAGAATAGTAATTACTAAACTCGATTTCCAGATTTTTAAAAACAGCAAGCGAAGGAACGATACCAACGTATACTCTACCAACTTCGGAAGCTTCATTTGATAACGGTGGTTTTGTACTTATTATAAACGGTATGGACAACTTAAAGTTTTCCGCTTTAAATGATATATTGAATGAAGCTTGAGTAACATTATTCAAAAGGTCTGCTCCGCCAAAAATGGCTACAAAAAAGTTTTTCTCATTACCAACGGGAAACTCCAAACCAATTTCACTGTATGGATAACCAATGGTATAAGACACAATATTATAATTTCCACAAACACCTATACCATCTTTGGTATTAATGAAAAATTCTATGGAATAAACGTGTACTGAAAGGGACAAGAAAAATACAATAATGATCCATATATATCTCTTCACACATCATCACCCCTTGCCACCAGTCTATTTCATTTAAATTATACCATATGATATCGTTATGATATTGTTTGCGTCCACTGAAAAAATAATAAGCCCCGCTCATCTAAAGTATGCTCGGGGCTTAAAAATTACGACAGACATCTTATTTTACAAAAAAGCTTATAATTGCTGGTATCAAAAGATATAGGGAAAAGAATTTCATATGTGCCGATATGGTCATGTTTTTTACAATAATTAAAGCAACAAGTCCTGCAATAAAAGCACCAGTAAAGCCTGAGAACACTTGCAATGTAAACACTACATACTTCAATTCAAGCATACCAGCAGCTAGTGTTACAGGTAAGCTCAACAAAAAAGAATACTTGAAAGCGTCTACTCTTGACATACCGATTAACAACGCACCGATTAATGTCAAACCACTTCTGGAAATACCTGGTAAGATAGCGACCATTTGGAACAAACCAATTACGAGTGCATCAATGTAAGTTATTGTATCAATTGTCTTTTTTCCATGAAATGTATCAGATAACCAAAGTAAAATAGCTGTAAAAAGAAAAAACACACCTATAACTTTTTGTGAAGAGAAAAACTGCTCAATTTTAGACTCAAAAAGTAGCCCTACCAAACCTGCTGGTATAGAGGACACAATGATTTTAAATACCAAACTCCAAGCGCTTTTGTCTAATTTAAAAAGTCCCAATAAAGTACTCCAAACATCACTCCATAAGAAAAGTAAAACTACCAAAAAAGTGGCGAGGTGAAGGAATGCAAAAAAAGCAAGGTCAGACGGTATGCTCATGATTTTAGAGAATAAACCAAGGTGCCCCGAACTTGACACTGGTAAGAATTCAGTAAGTCCCTGAATAACGCCCAGTAAAAATTCTTTCATCAAAGACAACTCCTTCCGTTGAAAGATGAAAATTATTTGTACAGATCAAATATCAATCCGTTTATCTCACCAACTTTTTCAGCAAGTTTAATTGTGTTTTTTTCGGCTTCCATTAATAAAGAAGATATTTGCATTAATCTTTCATCTATCTGTTCCGCTACAATGTGCAATCTTGGTTGCGAAAGAGAAAAATCGTATTTTCCTGCGATTTTGTACAAATTTTTTTCAATGTATTTGAGCACATTTTTGATACGTTCTTTGTATTTTCTTAGATTTTCATGCGTTGGTGAACGGACAAAATCATTCCCAGCCTCAACAACTTCGCTCACCATTTCCTCGATGGTCTTTCTTATCGCTTCTGTTTCAGCTTCTTCAAAGATTCCAAAAAAATCAGATTGCGACTTGCTCTTTACGGAATCTTTCTTACTTGTCTTTTTACCTTTGACTGGTGAACTCTTCAACTTTGGATCGTTCAATGGTGGTTCGATTCTCAATGTTCCACTTCCCTTTCTTTTATCTTAGCTATTTATCAGCTCCTACAACTTTTGCAATATTCTCCGCTAACTCTCTGAATGCCTTTTCGATTTCGCTTTCTCTGTAGTAAAGTGTAATAGGTTTTCCTTCATCTAGTAATTCTAGTGCTTGTGGATCCATCGGTATTCTGCCAAGTACAGGTACACCGTACTCTCGAGCAAGTATATCTGCACCTGCTTTTCCAAACGGATAAACAACTTCATCTTTGCATCTCATGTACGACATATTTTCAACAATACCTAAAACTTTTTGATTCATAGAATGTACGAAGCCAATGGCTCTCCTAACATCGTCGAGTGCAACTTTCTGAGGCGTTGTAACTATCACCACACCATCTATATTTCCAAGTGTTTGCAATAAACTCAATGCTTCGTCTCCTGTTCCCGGTGGTAAATCAAAAATCATAAAATCGAGTTGCCCCCAATTCGTATCACCAAGGAATTGCTTTATCGCCGAATGTTTCAGTGGTCCACGCCAAATTATAGGTTTACCTTCTTCAACAAGCATTGAAATTGATAGAGCCTTTAAATTGGGCATAATTTGCGCAGGTACAATTTTTTCATCCTCGTCAACACTTGGGATGGCGTTCCCACCAAGCATTCTTACAATATCCGGCCCATGGATGTCTAAATCAAGAATACCCACGTTATAACCACTTTCAGCAAGTGCTGTAGCTAAATTCACAGAGACTGTAGTTTTTCCAACGCCACCTTTACCACTTAAGACAGCGATGAAGTGCCTAACATTTTCTTTGAGCGTTTTTATCTTTTGATCTTCTGATAGTCTAAAATCCATATACTTTCTCCTTTCTCAATAGAATTATTTTTCCTGTGCTTCCAGGATCTCTTTGTAATTTTCAACAAGATATTTTGTAGCATCTTCCGGTGGTACCGGATTTATGTAAAATCCAGAACCCCATTCAAAGCCTGCAACTCTTGTAAGCCTTGGTATTATCTCAACGTGCCAGTGATAATAAGTTTTCCCTTCTTCGCCTACGGGTGCTGTATGAATAAGGAAGTTGTACGGTGGGTTATTTAATACAATATGAATTCTATGCAAAACATTCTTCATAATTTGAGCAAAGGATCTTACCTCATCTTCTGAAATGCTTCCAAAGTTATGTGAGTGCTTCTTAGGTAATACCCAAGTTTCAAAAGGAAACCTTGCAGCATAGGGCTCGAAAGCTATGAAGTGTTCGTTTTCTTCAACTACACGCCTACCTTCGATTTTTTCTTGGTTTATCATATCGCAAAATACACATCTTTCTTTGTAAGAATAATAATCTCTCGCACCATCGAGTTCTTCCTGAACGGTTTTAGGAACAACAGGCGTTGCAATAATTTGACTATGCGGGTGGGCTAGGGAAGCTCCGCCTTCTTTGCCATGATTTCTAAATATAAGTATGTACTTTACTCTTTCATCTTGAGCCATTGCACGGTATCTTTTCAAATATGCCCACACTACTTCTTCCGTTTGTTTGTAATCATACAACGCAAATGTAGAATTGTGATCGGGAGTTTCAATGATTACTTCATGGTATCCAAACCCTGTCATTGCATCGTACATACCATGTCCATACCTATCAACAGTGAGAGTTGGATCAACTGCTGGAAATTTATTTGAAACAACTCTCACCCACCAACCTGGCGTGTTGGGCTGTGTTTCCGGAGGTCTGAAAGCTAATATTTCTGGCGGTGTTGTATGTTCGTTACCGTAATCGAACGGACAAAATCCCGATTTTACTTCCTCTGGTTGAACCTGAAAATCGTGAGGTCTTTTTGCCCTCTCTGTGGAAATAATTACCCAACGTTTTACTACAGGGTCTTTCCTATATTCTGGCATTAGAATTCCTCCTTATCACAATCTTTCAACTTTTTACCTCTGAACTTTTCCTACTGCCCGTTGGTAAAGCTTTACATATTCTTTAGCCGATTTATCCCAACTTAAATCCATCGTCATCGCGTTTCTAATCAATGTTTTCCAGTCATCGTCACTGTTGTAGTAGTAAATGGCCTTTGCGACAGCTTTCAGTAAGTGTGCTGAATCAAAACCTTCGAATCCAAATCCATTTCCTTCCTTTGTTAATGGATTATACTCTTTAACGGTATCAGCAAGACCTCCAGTATAGCGTACGACGGGAATCGTTCCATACCTAAGACTGTACATCTGTCCTAATCCGCAAGGTTCATACCGTGAAGGCATTAAGAAGATATCACACCCTGCGTATATCTTCTGTGCAAGTACAACGTCGAACTTCAAATTTATAGAATATTTTTCTGGATAGCTCTCACCTAGCTTTTTGAACATGTTTTCGTATTTTTCTTCCCCAGTTCCAAGTAAAACAAACTGAATATCAAAGAGCGAAACATAATCCATAATCTCGGCCATAATATCAAGGCCTTTTTGATCAACAAGTCTGTTAATCATACCAATCATTGGTACATCTTTTTGTGGAAGGCCAAGTTCTTTCTGGAGTAAGTACTTGTTCTCTTTCTTTCTCTCAATGCTATTCACATCGTAATTAACGTAGATTCTTTTGTCTGTTGCTGGGTCGAATTCTTCGTAATCAATGCCGTTTAGTATACCGTAAAGATCAGACGCACGGGCTCGTAGCACACCATCTAATTTTTCACCATATTCCTTTGTTTGAATCTCTCTTGAGTAAGTAGGGCTTACAGTACTTATGATATCTGAAAATATAATGCCACCTTTGAGGAAGTTGATCTTACCGTAAAACTCTATTCCATCAATATTGTACAAATATTCTGGCAGGCCTGCAAATTTCATGTATTCGGGTTCGTATATACCTTGATAACCAAGGTTATGTATTGTTAACAACGATGCCATTCTTGAGAGTGTTGCATCTTCGCGGAAAATCGTTTTTAAATACACTGGGATTAAAGCTGTTTGCCAATCGTTAACATGCACCACATCGTACTCGAAATTCAGTTTTCTCATTGCTTCGATCACACTGTAGGAGAAGAAGATAGCTTGCTCTGCCAAATCCGGACCTTCGTATACTTCATCAGCACTGAAATAATAATCATTCGCAATGAGAAATACATTCACATTTTTAGCACCTGGTAATTGTGTTTTGTGAATACTGAATTTTTCTTCCGTCATTAAGTGTGGAGTATCCACACTTTCGGCAATTTTTTCAATATTCCATCCGTACTTTTGTGCATTTTCCTTTACCCTTTTATGGAACGGCATATATATGTCGACGCTTACTCCTTGTTTTTCCAGATATTTTGGCAGTGCTCCTACTACATCAGCCAGCCCACCCACCTTTGCAAATGGATAAACTTCGTATGAAACCATAGCTACCTTCATTATACTCACCTCCTGAAGTAATCAGAAACCTTTACATAATCATCGTGAGTAAAAATTATATAATCACACATTGCGCCTATTTTATTTACAAACCTTGCACAATCGTCTTTTCTTAACCATCTTATTATATCATAGAATTCTACTCTATTCATAACGATATCACCCGTGTAAAGTACATTACCCATGTTCTCTGTTTCGATTAGAAAAGAGGAATGTTCCTTTGCGTGCCATGGTGTATGGAAAACTTTGATTTTATCGAATAAAACATCTCCCGCTTTTATTTCAACAACATCCTTCCAAGAAGACAAGATTTCCTTATACAACTTACTTTTTATAAGGCCGAATTTATCGTAAGGTTTATTCTTGTAGGCACTGTGGATGTAAATCGTGGCGTTGGGAAACATCCTTGTTGCGTAAGCATGATCCAGATGAAGGTGGGTTAGCAAAATATCTGTTACATCCTCAAGGGCGATACCGCGTTCCTCAAAACTCCTTTCGAGAGCATGTAATGAAAGGTAGTCGCCAGGGTCTATTAATATTAACCTACCGTTATCTTTTAACAAACAGGCAGTTGAGTAAGCCACTTCAACCGAGGTTGGAATCCTAATACTACCACCTAAGTTTAATATATCAATGCGCATCTGACCACCTCACACAAAAATAATTATACCATATCTCAAATATGTTTATACATTCTAATCATAACAAACGCATTTACAAAGTAAAATAGCGAACTTATAACGAAGATGAGTGTGTATCCGTTTCTATATATCGTCAAGAAGGCAAACATCTCAGCTGAAAGTGCTCTCGAAACATTGTTTACAAAATTATTTATACCATTTACCGAGGAGAGTTTGTTATGAGGAATATTTGAGAAAACTAAAGCACTAAGAAGTGGACTTACCATGTTCATAACGGCAAACCTTAGAACATACACAGAAGTGAATATTACAGGCTCTCGAACAAAGCTTAGCGCCACGATTAGTATAGGAACAACAACGTAAGAGAATATCAAGATATTCATATCTCCGAACTTATTACCGAGTTTATGTGAAAACACTGCACCGACACTTGTTGCGAGTTGTGCAAGAGCAAGTATAATACCAATTTTCGTCGCATTCATCTTAAATAGATCATAGAAAATTACATTACCAAACGAAACAAAAAGTCCAGCTCCAAATCCTACACTCATTGTTGAAAGAATATAGTAGAAAACTATTTTTGAGCTTTTTGGAGAGAATGTCGACAAAGATTCCTTAACATCTATGCATTCATCACTCAGATTAAACGATACATTGAGTTTTTGAAGAGGAACGAGTGCAAAAATCCTGCATAAGCTTGAAACTACCAAAACAAACCTTACTGGTAGAATATCACCCAAGACACCACCCAAAACATTGCCTATAACACCTGTGAACATGCCGACACCAAAGTTCAAGCCAAGGAACTTTCCTCTATCATCCTTGCCCGTTTTCATAACTAGCAAAGTCGAGAGAATGATACCTGTTGCAGATGTCATCCCGCCGAAGAAAAAGGAAGTCAAAATCAAACGAATATAAGATGTGGTTAATACTCTATATACACTGAAAAAAGTACTTGCTAATTGAGTAAAAATGATTAACTTTTTCTTGTCGTATTTATCCGCTAAAAGACCAAAAATCAGTCCAAAAATCGCGGCACCCCAAAGACTAACAGAAGTAATTCTTCCCACTAAGTGTGTTGGCACACCAGTTTTCCGCAACATCAGGTTAAAAAGTGTGCCATATATTCCTTGGGCAATTCCATCGATCAATGTAAATAGCGTAATCAAAAACGGCTGCGATACCATAATTCTATCAATCTCCCATCTTCGGAAATGTGTTCAACTAGTTTGTATATCGAACTAACTTACAATCATTTTATCATTGAGAGCTAAAGTAGTCAATTTTTGCTAAGACCGGAGGAAATGTAAAGATGAATTAGCACTCTTGACACGCGAGTGATAATATGGTAGAATGTAACCGAAATGGAAGATAAAAATAAGAGAAGGAAGGGAGTGGATGTTTATGATGTTCAATTTAGAGGAGTTTACGGAAAACGCTCAGGAAATTTTACAGTCTGTTAGTGATATTCTCAACCGTTACAGACAAAATCAGTTGGCACCTGAGCACATATTACTTACGATGCTTGAAAACACAAAAAACGCAGCAGTTGATATATTAAACTATCTAAACGTTGACATCGATGCCCTTAAAAAAGATGTTGAGAGGGTTATTTCTTCAAAAGGAGGGTACTATTATTCAAGTTCAGGTTCCACAGGGCAATTATATCTCACACCAGACACAACAAAAGTCATCAACGAAGCTAAAAGAGAAGCCAAAAGGATGGGTGATGAAAAAGTTGGTACCGACCACTTACTGTTGGCTATGGCCATAGTCCCAGAGACAACTACTTACAGATTACTTACAAAGTATGGTGTTAGCCAAGATAAACTTTACAACGCAATTAAAGAACTTAGAATGCAACGTACATACTCGGAAGAAGAAAACATAGATATTCTTACCAAATTTACTGAAAATCTTACAGAAATGGCAAAAAATGGCCAATTGATGCCTGTTGTCGGTAGGGAAAACGAGGTCAACAGAATGATTGAAATACTTGGCAGAAAAATTAAAAACAACCCAGTTCTTATAGGAGATCCTGGTGTAGGTAAGACAGCTATTGTGGAAGGACTTGCACAGAGAATTGTCAGCAAGCAAGTTCCGGAATTTTTGAAAGGTAAAACCATTTTGAAGTTGGACCTTGCAAGGTTGGTCGCCGGTACAAAATTCAGAGGCGAATTTGAAGAAAGATTGAAAAAACTTATCGATGTACTTAAAAAAAGAACAGATGTTATACTTTTCATTGATGAATTGCACACTGTTGTTGGTGCTGGTGCTGCAGAAGGCGCACTCGACGCAGGTAACATCCTAAAACCAGAGCTTGCACGCGGGACTTTGAGGGTTATCGGGGCAACAACTGTAGAGGAGTACAGAAAACACATTGAGAAAGACAAAGCACTTGCAAGAAGGTTCCAGGTAATTTTCGTTCCTGAACCAACAATAGAAGAAACAGTAGAGATTCTAAAAGGATTGAAAACCAAATTTGAAGAATTCCACAATGTAAGTATTACTGACAAGGCTATTGAATTTGCTGCGAAGATGTCTGCCAGGTATATAACTGACAGGTTCTTGCCAGACAAAGCTGTAGATCTTATAGATGAGGCAGCAGCACGTGCAAAGATAGATGGTAAGTCAGAAATTAGCGAAGAAGACATTGCAAACGTGATAGAGAGGTGGACGGGAATACCCGTTGGTAAAATAATGGGTGATGAAAAAGAGAAAATCAAGAACTTGGAAAAGATAATCCATGAAAAATTCGTTGACCAAGAGGATGCAGTAAAGATTGTCTCTAATGCAATAAAAATGTCAAGGGCAGGCATCAGGAACCCAAAGCGCCCACTTGGTGTATTTTTGTTCCTTGGGCCAACTGGAGTTGGTAAAACTGAATTAGCAAAGAGACTTGCGGATGTGCTCTTTGGTAGTGAAAAAGCGCTGATAAGAATCGATATGAGTGAGTACATGGAAAAACACTCAGTAGCGAGGTTAATAGGTGCTCCTCCAGGATACGTTGGACATGAAGAAGGTGGACAGTTGACAGAACAAGTTCGGAGAAGACCATACAGTGTTGTACTTTTTGATGAAATTGAAAAAGCACATCCTGAAGTATTCAATGTGTTACTGCAACTTTTTGATGATGGTAGGTTAACTGATGGTAAAGGTACAACTGTTGATTTTAGAAACACGCTAATAATCATGACAAGTAACATCGGTTCTGATGTAATAATGCAAGACATAGAGGAAGGTTTTGAAGACCTTATAGAAAAACACATAGAAGAAGAAATGAGAAGGTACTTCCGCCCAGAACTCATCAATAGAATCGACGCGGCAGTTGTCTTCAAACCACTGAAAAGAGAACATATCAAAGAGATAATTTTAATATACTTGAAAGAGTTGAACGAAAGACTTGAAGATAGGAAAATTCGTGTTGAGCTTGACGAATCAATGATGGACTACCTGGCAACGGAAGGTTACGTACCATCGATGGGAGCAAGACCATTAAGACGGTTGTTTGAAAATACTATAGAATTCAAGCTAGCTGAATTAATTATAGACGAAAAAGTCAAGGAAAATGACACAGTGAAATTCTTCTGGAAAGATGAGGGTCTTTACTGGGAGATCGTAGGCTGACAAGCCCTTATCCTAGCTTGACAAGTTGGATTGTAAAGAAGTATAATTATATTAAAAAATAGTACCTGGAGGGGAGCTCCATACGGCGGGGCTGAGAGGAGGAAGGCAATTCCTCGACCCTTCGGACCTGATCCGGGTAATACCGGCGGAGGGACCAGGTATCTCACAGTTGTGAGAACCAAATAAAAATAAAGAGAAAATCAAATCCCTCCGAAATATTCGGAGGGATTTTTCATCACGATAATTCACGATAGCTACACACGGTAATTATAAAAAGGAGGTGTTTGGTATGAGGAAAGTTCTAAGTGTTATGCTTGTTTTGACCGGGCTTATTTCCATTTTTGCAGCAGAACTAGTGATTTACACGTCTGATAGCTTTGCTGGCGGCATTGCGAAGGTTGTCATTCCAAAGTTTGAAAGGCTCTACAACTGTAAAGTAAAAGTTGTAAGCTTGGGTTCGATGGGGGATGTACTTGCTAAACTTATCGCGGAAAGAAATAACCCGAAAGCTGATGTTGTTGTTGGCTTAAATGCCCAGCAACTTCAAAAGGCAATAAAAGAAAACGTACTTGAAAAGTACAGACCAATAAACTCAAAAAACATCACTTACAAATCACTAATCACTGATTACGGAACCGTTTACGATTACGGTGCAATCGCTATGATTTACAATATGCAGAACATTAAAAATCCACCGACATCCTTCAAAGATCTTTTGAAACCTGAATACAAAGGCAAGATCGTACTTATTGATCCAAGAACATCAAGTACTGGGTTAACGTTTTTAATGTGGACTATAGCGGCATTTGGAGAAGATGGTGCAATAGAGTATTGGAGACAACTGAAAAGCAATGTGATGACATTTACGAGTGGTTGGAGTGCGGCGTTCAAAATGCTTGAAAGTGGTGAAGCAGACATTATCGTAAGTTATGCAACAGATGGAGCTTACAGTATGTACAAATACGGAAGCGTAAAATACATGCCTGTGATCTTCGAAGAAGGAGCTTATATACTTGAAGAATATGCGTCGATCGTAAAGGGAGCAAAAAATTTAGCACTCGCGCGGGCATTTTTGGAATTCGTACTCACGCCAGATTTTCAAAAGGAAATACCGCTCAATCAGTGGATGATGCCCGTCATAAATGTGGAACTTCCAGAAGTTTTCAAATACGTTCCATCTTTCAAGAAAATTTTAAGGGTTAAGCCAGATGTTAATGACAAAATAGATGAGATACTTAAAAAGTGGGAAAAATCGGTCATAGGGTAATTTTTAATAGCAGCTAACAAGGCAAAGGCAAACGGCCTTTGCCTTTTTTCTTTGAACGAAATAAATACTGAGGAGTCTAAAAACATAGAAGATCAAAAAGGAGGAGTAACCTTGAGAGTTGGGATTATTATCGTTATGTTTGTGCTATCAATATTTACATGTTCAAACTTTGGGCAATTTTTGAAAGTTGGTTTTTTACTTGGTACTCCGTACGCTTTCTGGAGTGCTCAGCGCTTTGCTGGCATTGATTACGATATACTCAAAAAAATAGCTGAAAGTATTGGGTATCAACTTGATGTGTATGTATTACCATTTACAGTGTTAAACACGGAGATCTTGAATTTTTTGGGTTTAGATATCATTGCGGGTGGCATACACATGACAGAGGAGCGAAAGAAATCATTTAATTTCTCAATCCCTTACGCACAATCTGGTCTCGCCATTGTGCTTAGGAAAGAATTACAATGGAACGGCGATGTAGAAAAGATAACCTTCGCTGTGAAAAAAGGTGCTACGGGCGAGAAGGTTGTGCAAGAATGGATAAAGAATGGCAAGAATGTAAAGTACACGGAATTTGTTTCAAACGATGAAATCACTGCAAGCTTACTAATGAAAAAAGCCGATGCAGCTTTTTTTGATTATATAAACGCTCTGTATATCTCAAAGATTTTTGGATTTACGGTTTACAAAGATCTAATATACAGAGTACAACTGGGGTACATTGTATTGAACAAAAGTATTGAGAATAAATTTAACGATGCGCTCAAAAAAAATAGTGTGTACATCCAGCAAGTTATCGCGGCTTACGTTGGTCAAACAAAGTGAAAGATGGGTGAATAAATTAAATAAAATTTAAAAATAAGAAGACAAAGTCGGTTGCCTGGTGAGCAACCGACTTTTTATAAATTACATTTTAGAGGACTAAACCACCATCTACACCAATAACCTGACCTGTGATAAAAGATGATTCATCAGATGCTAAGAATAAGTACACGTAGGCAACTTCTATGGGTTCACCAAGCCTTTTTAAAGCTGCTTTTTCTGCCATTGCTGTTAAGATCTTCTCCGGAACTTTTTCGGTCATGGGCGTTTTGATAAAACCCGGTGCAACGGCGTTTACTCTGATCTGTGCGCCTTTTCTTGCGAACTCTTTTGCCCATGTCTTTGTCATACCAATAACTCCCGCCTTTGTAGCTGCATAATTTGTTTGCCCAATGTTGCCGTACACCCCTACAACAGAAGAAGTGTTGATTATACTTCCTTTACCCTGCTCAAGCATGTAGGGTACAACTGCCTGGGTCATGTTAAATACACCTTTTAAGTTCACGTTAATGACCTTATCCCAATCTTCTTCACTCATATTTTGTATCAACGCATCTCTTGTAATTCCTGCGTTATTTATAAGTACATCTATTTTACCAAATTTTTCAACTACTTCTTTTACGGCCTCACTTATCCTTGCTCTGTCTGTTACATCAAGTTTGTAAAAGTGTATATTCGGATGTTCATAAACTGACTCTCCAACATCACATGCAATAACAGTTGCTCCTTCCTTCGCGAAAAGTTCTGCTGCTGTTTTCCCAATACCACTTCCCGCTCCCGTGATGATACAAACTTTCCCTTCAAGCCTCATATTAAGCCCTCCTCAATTTACTCTATGTTTTCTACAATAACCGCAGTACCCATTCCACCGCCGATACATAGTGTTGCAAGTCCGTATTTCACATGTCTTTTTTTCATCTCGTAAAGTAACGTAACGATAATTCTATTACCACTTGCACCAATTGGGTGACCAAGTGCAATCCCTCCACCGTTCACATTTGTTCGTTGCAAAATCCATTCCTTTGATACACCAAACATCTTTTCCCAGCCTTTTATAACTGCCAAACTTTGAGCAGCAAAAGCCTCATTGAGTTCAATTAGCTCGATATCTTGGAACGACATATTGGCCTTTCTAAGGACCTTCTCAGTTGCTGGAACTGGACCTATGCCCATCCTCATTGGATCAACACCTGCTTGTGCCCACGCAACGATGCGACCAAGAGGTTTAATCCCTTTCCTTCCAACGTACCGCTCACTAGCAAGAACAATCGCGCTTCCACCATCATTTATACCACTTGCATTACCTGCTGTTATTGTTCCGTCAGGTTTAAACGCAGGTTTTAGTTTTGACAAAGATTCAAGAGTTGTATCAAAACGTGGATGCTCATCTGTATCAAAGATCTTCACGCCTTTTTTATCAAGTATTTCCACGGGAACTATTTCATCTTTAAATTTACCCTGTTCAATTGCGGATTTAGCTCTCATCTGACTGTTGTAAGCAAATTCATCTTGCTCCTGACGCGATATACCAAATTCCTCTGCTAGTTTTTCAGCTGTCAATCCCATATGAACTTTGTTAAACACATCCGTTAGTCCGTCTAAAATCATGTGATCTTGTAACTCCTGCGTTCCAAATTTCAATCCAAACCGGGCTTTATAGCTAAGCAAAAAAGGCGCTTGGGACATACTTTCAATACCACCAGTTAATACAACATCTGCCTCTCCAAGTTCTATGTCCGTTGCACCTATCATAACAGCTTTCATACCGCTTCCACAGAGCATATTCACCGTGTATCCTGGCTTTTCCGCTGGTACACCTGAGTAAATAGAAACTTGTCTCCCGGGTCCCATACCTTGACCCGCCGTAAGTATACACCCAACGATAGTTTCATCTACTTCCTCTGGCAAAACATTAGCTTGAGCCATTGCAGCTTTTGCAGCTATAGTTCCAAGCTGAACCGCCGGAACTTCCTTCAGTGAACCACCGTACGTACCGATAGCAGTTCTTTTTGCCCCTAAAATGTAAACCATCAATATGCACCTCCCCAGTGTTATGGATCAAAAATATAATATTATGACTCAATAAAACACATGAATCACCTTTCATATTAACTATATATATTAAATCATCTTTAACTTTCTTTTGTCAAAGCATGAGAAATCAACAAAAAGAGAAGATAAACAAACTTAAACACTATCAATGCCAGTAAATGGAAATCAAGAAACTTTTTTGACTTTATCGAATTATTAAACATAAAAAAACACCATCAGGTGTACAATTCAAAGGAAGCGATATGGTAAAAATGTGTTATAATAAAGATACATTTCTCCAATTTGTTCTCATTCGAAATTGCACAAAGCGAGGGGAGGCTTTAGTATGAGAAACTTGTCAGTGTTTTGGAAGATAGCATTTGTTGTGATATTATCAACGATTTTTATGTTATCCATAGGTGTTTTGAGTGTTATCGAACTTCGTAGTGTTACTATAACGAAAACCCAGCAAAATTTGCAAGCTCTTGCTGAAAACAGCGCTGGTGAATTTTGGAATTTTATCCAAGGTCATGCACAACTTGTAGAGCTTCTTTCACGAGAAGCCAATGTAACAGGTGTGTACAAAAATGAAAACAATGAAGAAGAGTGGATGAAAAAGTTATTTAAGAAAGTTATCGAAAGTTATCCTAATTTGATGTCCGTATACGTTGGATTGAAAGATGGAAGGATGTACTTGATACCGGAAGAACAGCTTCCAGAAGGATACGATCCGAGAACTAGACCGTGGTACACGGATGCGATAGCAAAACCAGGACAGGTTATTATAACAGAGCCATATGCCGACGCTTCGACGGGTAAACTTGTTGTAACGATTGCAAAGACTGTCCAAACAGATGAAGGAATCGTTGGTGTGGTTGCAATTGATTTTGATCTCTCAAAACTTGTAAACACGCTGTTGGAAAAAGGAAAAGAGCGTGGATATATCAACGCCGTTGTCAGTGGTTCTGGAACTATCATTTTACATACCGTGCAAAAATACGTTGGTAAAAACGTAAAAGATACTGAGTTCTTCAAAAAGTGGCAAACGGGCCCCGAAAGCGGAGTATTCGGATATGTTTTCGATAATATACCAAGAATAACAGGTTACAAACGTTTGCCAAATGGTTGGATATTTGCCACGGTTGTTCCTGAAAAGACCATTATAGCGGAAGAAAATAGAATGACGATGATTCTATCAATAATACTTGTTGTTGCTATTGTATTGGAAATCATCATAGCATTCTTTATATCATCGAAATATATTGTGAAACCTCTTCAAACGCTTGCAGAAGTTTCTAAACAAATAGCTCAGGGCGATTTGACTGTGAATTTCCACTATAATTCGAAAGATGAAATTGGTAGACTGAGTTTAGCTTTAGCAGGAATGATTACAGATTTACGCAATATAGTTTTGCAAATTCAAAATACTACAAGCACAGTTAAAGAAGAAGCAAGTCAAATTGCCGCAATTTCAGAGGAAGTTAGTGCAACTGTTGAAGAGCTTACAGCTCAAGCTGATAGTGTTCGTACAAATGTAAACAACGCATCATCAGCCATTGAGGAACTTACAAGTGGTATAGAAGAGGTAGCTGCAAGCGCGCAAAATGTTGCTAATGCTGCGCAAAAACTCAGTGAAGAAGCGCAAAAGGTTTCAGCGCTTGCAAACACCGGTCAAAAGGCGATAGAAACGATTACGCAGATAATCGAACAAACAAAAGATAAAGCAAATAACACTTTTGAGATTGTTGGGAGACTTTCGGAGAGTGCAAAGAATATAGGAGAAATAGTGGAAACTATAAACTCAATAGCAGAGCAAACGAACTTACTTGCTTTGAATGCGGCGATCGAAGCAGCAAGGGCAGGGGAAGCGGGAAGAGGCTTCGCAGTTGTTGCAGATGAAATTAGGAAATTGGCAGAAGAAAGTAGACAAGCAACGCAAAATATTGCGAATATACTGAAAGGTATAGTTGATGAAAGCTTTAAAGCGAGCGAGGCAACGAAAGAGACCGTTGAGATAGTAAATCAAGTTTCAGGACAGTCCGATGTAGTAAAAGTGCAATTTAACCAGATAACCGACAGTATCTTGAAAGTGTCGCAGATGGTAGAAAACCTCGCAGCGAGCGCGGAGGAACAGAGTGCGGCAGCGGAAGAGATGAGTAGTGCAATGGATAGTGCGAGCAAATCGATGATAAGTGTTGCTGAACAGATAAACGAAGTCGCGATGAGTACCAAACAACAAGCAGATGCTGTAACCTCCGTCGCAAAAACAGCACAAAATCTCGATGATATTGCTGAAAAACTCGTTGAAATGGTAAAGAGATTTAAACTTTAAGGTGATTAAAAATAAAACAAGCCCAAGGGAGTACCCTTGGGCTTTTTCCTTAGATTATCTTATCGATTTTTTTAAATCCTTCGCCTAGAACATACCTTGCTTCGATGACTATAACAAATGCATCAGGATCGATTCGTTTTATGACGGTTAATATCTCTCCTACTTCCCTTCTTTTCAGTGCGATATACAATACATCAAAATCTTTTCCTGTATAAGCACCTTTGGCTTTAAGGATCGTTGCACCTCTCTCCATATGTTCAAGTACGTACTTTTTTATTTCGTCTGTTTTCTCGGATATGATCATCAGAGTTGTCGAAAGTTCAAGACCTTTCATTACAAAATCAATGGTGATACCATTAACTATAATTGCTAAGAGAGCATACATACCTATTCGAGCATCAAAAGTAATACCTGCCAAAATACCTATGGAAAAGTCAACCATGAGAAGTGTGGTACCTAACGGTGTGTGGAAATATTTCGAGATGATTTTTGCGATTATATCTGTTCCACCAGTTGAAGAGTTATTCGCAAACGCAATTGCCATTCCGACCGATGCAAGTATGTTCCCAAAGAATACTGCAAGCATTAAATCATCACCCGTGTATTTTGGGATGTTTACGATGCGATCGAAGAAATCAACAAAAAAGTTTAGAGCAAATGTGGAGTAAATAGTTTTGAAACTAAAATCTTTGCCAACTAACAGAAAGCCGAGTATGAAAAGCAAGATGTTTATAATGTACATCCACGCTCCTACCGGAATTGAGGGTGTGAATTTGTGAATAATCATAGCAATTCCGCTTGCACCACCTGCCGCTATATTGTTTGGAATGAAGAATATGACAAGTCCGAGAGCTGTTAAAAGTACCCCGATAGTCGATAGTATGTATTCCTTAATCTGCTCTTTTAAGTCGACTCCAACCATGTGTTTTCCCTCCTTTGACTTTATTTTTCCATGATATATGGTATCATATACTTTGGAGAGTGGTAAAGGGTGGAGATAAGGTTAAGAAATATAACATTTTCCTCGAATAATAAGTCCATACTTAAAGGTATTTCCACAACTTTTGTCATTGGAGAGGTGGTCATGGTCATTGGTTCAAATGGTTCTGGTAAATCAACGTTACTAAAAATTCTATCGGGAATCGTTGAACCGACAAGTGGCGATATCGTAATACCGAACGGATACGATAATATTTCGTTGCTAACCGGATATGTATTCCAAAATCCTGAGACTCAGATCATAGGTAGTACAGTTTGGGAGGACGTTATTTTCGGTCTCGAAAATATTGGGTTGAATAAAGAAGAAATTAACGAAAAGGCCAACTACGTTTTGGAATTGCTCGAGTTATCCCATCTGAAGAATTACGATCCGTATTATCTATCCGGCGGACAAAAGCAAAGGCTTGCAATAGCATCTATACTTGCTTTGGAGCCTGAGTTCTTGCTTTTAGATGAAGTAACTGCGATGGTTGATAAAAACGGAAAGAAAGAAGTTTTAAATGCAATTTTCAAGCTTAAAGAAGCAGGGAAAGGTATAGTAGTAGCAACCCATGAGCTGAATCTATTTTCGCAAATAAGTGATAGATGTCTGGTAATTGACAAAGGTAAGATTATCTTCGATGGTGATGTATACGACGGTATAAAATTGTACAAAGAACGTGTAGTAAATGACTTTTCTTCTTTAAAAAACTAATGGAGGTGACGTATAATGGAAGTGCTAAATTTTAACTCTGGTCCAAAAGCGGTTGGTCCATATTCATCAGCTGTTAAGAGTGGTAATTTAATATTTTTCTCTGGTATTCTACCAATTGTTCCTGAAACAGGTGAACTTATCGTCGATGACATTCGAAAGGCGACTGAGCAAATCCTGAAAAACCTCGAAAGCATGTTAGGCGAGATTAATCTTACCCCAAGAAGTGTTATTAAATCAACTATATTTACAACAAAAATTGATGAGTTCAGCAAAATAAACGAATGCTATGAAAGCTTCTTCAAGAAGTACACCGATAAGTACCCTGCGAGAAGCACTGTAGGCGTTCAAAGCTTACCGAAGAATGCACCAGTTGAGATGGAGTTCATTGTTGAAAATTTAAAAGCTTTTTAATGAGACTGTTTTGATTTACGCTTTTGCTGAACATTTTTCCAAAACTCTAAGCGATTTTTAATCATTTCTTCGGAATTAATTTCTTTAAATGGAGGTAACATCAGTTCAAATGCGTACCTTAAGGCTTCGATAGGGTCAGAATCTTGTCTGGCCTTTTTTATTTTCTCTTCAAAGCTTTTCATATTCGAATATTCAACTATGTAAACTAAGAAAACGATCAGAAAAGTGAAGATACTAATCGGTAAAGGATAGTTCTTGATAGCGGGTAAAATCAAACCTGTGAAGAAACCACCTGTGAATAAAAGCATCAAATATGTCTGGCTTTTCAATAATGCTTTGTTGAGAAGATAACATTTGATATCAATTAATGGATCATCTTTCGCAGGCGTATAAATCGTTCTTGAAAAAAATAAAATTATTGAAATCAATGAACCAACAACAGGATTGCTTAGGAAAAAGCCTAAAGAAATCAAAGAGATGATAATCACCATTCTTGACAATACCAGACTATTAACGATATTGCTTAGATAAGCTCCTAATACTGCGATTAGCAAAACCAGTAATATTGACAATTAAACCACTCCTTCCAAATTCAACATTTTTACTACGTTTATTGAATTTACTAGGCTTACTGAGATATCAAAATAACACTACTATGAGGGTGAGCAACGTAGTGACCCTGAATTTCAGTTGGAGTGTCCAAGAAATCATTCGGAAAATCCTGCGCCGTATCGACAATCCTATACCATTTTTTTCCGTAAAGAGGTGGTATTATAAAGCGAAGTGGCTCTTTCCATTGGTTTAGTACCACGAAAATGTCGTTGTCTATTTGTGTACCCTTTACAGGGTCAAATCCAGAGATCATGAAAGCTATGGAGTGCGAGTGATAACCTAAGTCTGGTTCGAATGGATTCACACCGTGCCAGGTTATATCAGTTATTTGATTCCCAAATTTATCGTACTTTTGAAAGAAACACTCTCTTTTCAACGCTGGATGAGCTTTTCTGAAGTGTATTATCTTCTTGACGAACTCAAAAAGATCTCTATGCCTTTCCTTTAGTGTCCAATCAACCCAAGTTGTTTCATCATCAAGGCAGTAAGCATTGTTGTTCCCTTTTTGCGTTCTGAACATCTCGTCACCCATCAATATCATCGGTGTACCGTGTGAAACCATAAGTATAGTAAAGAAATTTTTAATTTGTTGTTTGCGTAGCTTTGTTATTTGAGGATCATTTGTATCACCTTCGACACCGTAATTGTAACTAAAGTTCTCGTCTGCCCCATCTTTATTCCCTTCTCCGTTTGCCTCGTTATGTTTGTGATTGTAAGAGACTAAATCCCTCATCGTGAATCCGTCATGACAAGTAATGAAATTTATACTCGCATGCGGTTTCCTATTTGCGTACAAATCTGGGCTTCCGGATATCCTTAACGTTAATTCTTGAATAACACCTTCGTCACCACGAACAAATCTTCTTACACAGTCTCTGTATTTTCCATTCCATTCCGCCCAACCTTCTGGGAATTGTCCGAGAAAATAACCACCTGCGGCATCCCACCCCTCGGCTATAAGCTTCAGTTTTCCAACAATCGGGTCTTCTGAGATGTCTTTCAAAAGTGATAAATCACCTACCCATGCACCGTCAGGTGTTCTACCAAGCACAGAAGCAAGGTCAAACCTGAAACCATCAACGTGCATTTCCGTTGCCCAGTAACGTAGACTGTCAATGATCATTTCTTTAACTACTGGATGATTGCAATTCATCGTATTGCCACAACCAGAATAGTTCAAATAGTATCTCTTGTTACCTGGGTTTAACATGTAATATATCTCATTATCTATACCTTTGAAACACAGCGTTGGACCTTTTTCACCACCTTCTCCAGTGTGGTTGTAAACAACATCCAGTATTACTTCGAATCCGTTTTTATGGAGTGCTTTTACAAAGTCTTTGAACAAAAATACCTGCTCGCCAAGTTTAAGACCAATAGAATAGTTCCCTGTAACAGCAAAGAAATTCAGAGGATTATACCCCCAGACATCTTTTAACCGTTCCCCAGTCAATGGGTTAACGTTTGCATTAGAATCGAGATTAAATTCAAAAATCGGCATGAGTTCAATAGTCGTAACTCCGAGTTCTTTTAAGTGATCAAGTTTCTCTATTATTCCCAGGAATGTTCCAGGGTACTTGACTTTGGACGTTGGACTTATGGTAAACAATCGAACGTGCATCTCATATATTATTGTTTCATTCCACGGGATGTGAAGCTGCTTGTCATCTTCCCAATCATACTTAGAATCATCTATCACAATTGATCGCACCATGCTTTGAGCAGAATCTATTGTGGAAAAAGAAAGATCTTGAAGTGGAGAGTTCCTGTCGTACCCATAAACAGCATCATCATCCCAATCGAAGAATGTTGTAATCGCCTTTGCGTAAGGATCAACAAGAAGCTTGTACTTGTTAAATCTTTTACCGTTTATAGGGTCGTACGGGCCATCAATTCTCCAGCCATAGTACTGCCCATGACCTACGCCATAAACGTATATATGCCAAATGTCACCTGTCTTGTTCTTAACGGGGTCGAGAACAAACACATGAGATGGTGATTGATCGTAATAATTTTGGTACAGTTCAAGAGTCACGCTCGTTGCATTGCGTGAGAATATAGCAAAGTTAACACCTGTTTCATCGGGTGTTACTCCCAATCTTGGATAACCCCTTTTTGTCTTTAGTTCTACCGAAGACGGTGGATTCCTATACTGAAATGGGTAATCTGCCAAAATTTCACCTCCAAATCAAAGGCAGATTCGAGAATTTAGTTACAGTTTGGTACTTCTCTGATTTTGTTTATCAATCTGAGTAGTGTATCTTTCGATTCTTTGGTAATTTTTAGTTTTTCAATATACGAAACACTTTCGTCTAAGAGCCTATTTATCTTATTTAGGAGCTTATCAACGGCATTGGTTTGCTTTATCATAAGTTTCAAATACTCTATATCTTCGGGCGTCTTCTCACTTTTAGAGATCACATGTAAAAACTGTTCTTTATGTCTTTCGTTCAATGATTCATAAGTCAATTTAACAATAGAAGTTAGCTTCCCTTCGTGCAAGTCGTTAAGACTTTTTGCGTCTCCGCCGAATATTCCGATGATATCGTCTCTGTATTGGAATGCAATTCCAGCGTTTTTTCCTACATGAAATATATTTGATATCTCCTCTTCATCGTATTTTCCAGACAGATAATAACCTAACAGAATAGGATACACTAAAGTATAATACGCCGTTTTAAGCTCACTTATATATTCTGGAATGTCCCCTTGAATATAAGTGCGATCGATTCTTCCCGTTACTAGCACATCTAAGAGTTGTCCAAAACCAGTATTCACATAGCATTCAGAAAAACTCTTAACTAACCTTCTTAAGGTAGTTTCATCTGTATCTAATTGTGATAGGATACCAATCATTTGAAATCCAACGATATCACCAACAACAATTGCAAGGTCTTTACCAAGTTTTTCAGAGTTATACATCTTTTCGTAGATTTTATGTAGTGTTGGTTTTCCCCTCCTAAATTCGGAGTTATCGATTATATCATCGTGTACAAGCAAAAAAGAATGCATAATTTCAAGAACGGCAGCAAGAGTGAGCGCATCTTCATAATTTTTTCCCCCGTAACCGATATATGAAGTGAGTAAAAGAAGCGGTCTGATTCGCTTTCCGGGCCTTAATGTGAACTCTTTGAAATGCAACAGTAATTTGCGAAGGTCAATAGGGGATAGTTCTATTAAATCATTACATATCTGCTCAATTTTGTTTTCTACTAGTGTGATACTTTCTCCTAAATCCATAGTTTTTCACACTCCTATGGTTGCTCGTTGGCAAAATTGTTTCACCAACCATTATAAAATTATATCACTTTAATAGAAAAATTTAAGTGAGTGTAAAAACACTCACTTATGTTATTTTGTTATTCGCTTGGTATTTGTTAAAAGTACTCTATACATACTATCTTACCCTTCTTTTGTAATATTTGAGCAATGTCGTGAATCAACCTGAATTTAAGAGAGATGTCGTGCGAAAAAAGTGGGTTCTGGTGCGCAGGATTGATAGCCCGTCCAACTAAAAACTTTACTAAATCAGCCTCTTCAAGCATGTCTATAATTTTTTGTGCTCCTATGCCTAATTCGTTTGATTGTGATTCGTAATATCTGAAGACTTGAGAAAGTGTAATAATGCCTTCGGTTACCAGGTCAATACCCTCCATGTACCCTGTGGGGGGAGATATCTCAGAGATACTTGAAAAGTCTATTTCAACCTTTCTTCCGATGATTCTTTCCACTATCTGACTTGTTGTGCCACCACAAATTATTTTTTTACCATCTGCACTTAATAATTTTTGAACAACGACGGTATCGTTTTCTTTCTTTTCTGGTGGTCCCACCATTATTGTGAGGTTCTTTCTCTCTCTTACATTAATTACACAGACCGTTGCATCATCACCTTTTGTCCCGGAATCCAAAGCTCGTGCTAGTCTTACAAGATGTTGCGTGATGCTTTCAAGGGAAACCTTGTGTTTGATGAGATTACTTAGCTCAAATTTAACATTTTCTATGCCAAACCCAAATGGAAAACGTTTTGTTCCCATACCTGCTTGTGTAATACCATCAGTCATCAGAAAAATTAGATCCCCTGGTTGAGATACGAATTTTGAACAGTATATTTTTCTCCCCTTAATCTCAACTGATGTTTTTTCAATGTTCACTAATTCACTATTTCTGTAAATTAAAATAACTGGAAAATCATATTCGTATATCTCACACACTCCAGTTCGGTGATCTACACTCACTGTGGCTAGGGTGGAATAACTTATACCCCTAACTTTACAAGTTGGAAGTGTTGAAACTATCGACGAAAACACTTCTTCAATCGGTACCTTACTGAAAACCATCGTAGTAGCCATAGAGGCTGTAAGTGTTGAAAGTATGCTTGCTTTGATACCACTCCCAAGCCCGTCAGAAACACTTACGACAGTTTTTTCTTCACTTCTTTTGATTTTTACTGTATCTCCGCAAACTTCCTCGCCCTCTTTATTTTTCTGAGCGAAATGTACCTCACATGTCATCATAATCTTCACCCATGTATTTTTTAAACTCCAAAAAGTGTGCTTTAGTCTCGGCGATAGACTCACCGAGCAAACTTGCTATATCTTGTGCAAGCTTCATCTGATTGTTTAGAACCTCATCAATCTTTTCGATAGTTCTTTTTTTTAACTCATTGAGTTTTTCTCTTTGGAGAACCATTTCTGTTACATCAACAAGTAATACTACATTTCCACTGTCTTCTGGAAGTTGGAAGACTTTTGGATAAAAATAATATTTTGAACCACCAATATACAGTTCATGTATTCTGTCGGGTTCATTGAATATTCGATAGCATATATCTAATGCTCTATCATCTGTATATTGACCAAAAAGTTTTTTTGCCGAAGGATTCATGTATTTTACCTTTTCTGCATCGAATATGATAATGCCGTTTGGAGATTCATCAACAACCTTGTTAGACACAGATGAAACTTTTTCTATCAGATAAGCAAAACACATCTCTTTTTCAGCTTTTCCAAGATAAACTGCTTTAGCCTTATCTTGACATGTTTCGTATCCACAACCGCGACAATTTAATTCTTTGTCTGGCTGATTCTTTCCCATACTTTTAAGTATTTCCTTAATCTGTTCCTCCGTGATACTATAAAATTGCTTTTTATTGGCAAAGTGCCTTCTCAAAGAAAAGTTGTAATTTCTTATTTTAAGTTTTTTATTTTCATCGGTAGAATTAGTAATGTGTTTTACTGTGTTGACTAATGCAAATTTTTTTTCAAGTAAGTTTTTTTTAATCGAAGCGGGACCATTCAAACAACCACCGTAGCAGGCAGAAGCTTCGATGATTATTTTATTATTCACACCGCTTATACTATCGATCATAGCGTCAAATGTTTTAAAAAAATCTATTATATTTTCTACACCTTCAAGAACAAAGTGTGCATAGGAAGACATTTTAGCGGAAAATAAGATTCCACCTGATATGGGGTACATGCGTGAACTATCTGGATATGGAGGATCTGGAGTATGATCTTTATAGCTCGTTACGTTAATTTGGTGCCGTCTGAAAAATTCATCAAGTTCTTCAAAAGTCAATACAACATCAAAATACTCTCTAAGTTCCTCTTTTTTGGCTATACAAGGACCTATGAATATTTTATGAATATCACCCAAGATACAGTTAAGGAATTTAGCATGTGCAACAGCTGGTGAAACAACTGGAAGTAAGTAATGCAAAAACTGCGGATAATGTTTCTCAACCAAGTTTACTACAACTGGGCAAGATGTGGTAATAAAAGGTTTGTCAACTTCTTTATAAATTCTTAAGTATTCATCAGTAATAAACTCTGCACCAACCGCTGTTTCCGAAATATAGACTGCTCCCAATTCTTTTAGTACCGAGAAAACCTTCGAAGGTGAATCAAAATTGCCGTATAACGATGGGGCGATAGAAACAGCAAACGGTTTACCAAGTAGATTTTCAAATTCCAATATATCACTTCTGTAAACCTTTGCGTTTTGAGGACATACATTGGTACATGTTCCACAAAGTATGCATTCATCTTCAATAACGTAAGACTTATCATTATGGAAGCAAATGGCTTTTACAGGACAACTTCTAAGACATTTATAGCAGTACTTGCAATCAACATCGTTAGATAAAATGTATTCACTCTGTTTCATTGGTCATCAGCTCACCGTTATCATTATTTTTTTGTCTTTCTCGATAATCTCTAACACTTTCGAAAAAACAGCATCAACATTTTCCGGTTTTATATGTGACATTAAATTACCTTCTACAAAAACATTTATACCAGTTGAACATTTTCCAAGGCACAGAGAACCATTAAGTTTGACGATATTAGTCAAGCTACTTTCTTGGATAAGTTCTTCAATTTTTTCCTTAAGTAAATATGAACCCTTCAAATGACACGAGCTTCCAAAACAAATGCTAATTAAATATTTACCGTGTGTATTGTAATTGTTCATACTTTCCACAACCCCTTTGTTTTGTAAACATACTGCATATATCGTGAATATTTTCACACAATATCTAAATATATGATACTTTATCTTTCAACAAAAGTCAAGTGCCCCACTAAGGGGCACTTGGTTTCCATATATTATAACTTTGGTATTAACTTATTTACTCTTCAAATTCTATAAGTCCATACTTCCCATTCTTTCGATAAATCAAGTTAATCTCGCCTGTATCAACGTTTCTAAAAACAAAGAATGCGTGCTTCATTACATTCATCTGTTCTAAGGCTTCTTCAAGAGAAACATTCGCAAGGAAAACTCTTTTTACTGTATCAATTCTTTCATCTTCTTCATCGAGTTCATATTTTGGTGTAAGTTCTTCAGCAAGAATTTCCACGGCACTTTTAATATTCGATTTGTGATGCGATTTGTAATATTCTCTCTCTTTCTTAACAGCTTTTTCAAAACTATCCGAAGCAGAATCAATAACACCGTAGATATCATTTGCCTTTTCTTGAACGACTATATCTTTACCATTCAAGTGTGTTTTTAATAAAAGTACATAAAACGGTCCATCTTTTTCAAACCTTGCTTCGATACTTAGGTCTTCCCTTTCTTCAAAGGTTTTAAGTGCCCTCCTTACCTTCTCGAGTTTTTCATCGAGATATGTTACCATAGCTTCCGAAATTTCTAAACCTTTGGCAAATGTCTTGACTTCCATAAAATCACCTCCGAGTGATTTCTTTGTTTAGCTCGGTCACAAGTTCCATGGTGTAGAAAGACAGAGTGATAAGGAAATAAGTGGCTGTTTTACCAATTGATAAATTTTCATTTGACAATATGAATCTTTCAGTTGTTAAAATCAGTGAAATGAGCAAGGCAGTTGTAACAAGGAACAAAAAAGGAACAAAATAACCAACAAATGAGAAGAGTATCATAAAAGTCATGTAAAGATTGGAAAGTGTAAAAAGCTTTTCATCAGAATTTCTAAACCATTTACTTATTATCACCGAAAGACCGACAATTCCGATAAAAAATACGGTATTTGCAATCCCGACAAATACTTTAACGGCAACGTGATCAATAAAGAAAAAAGCGTTAGATATTATTGATAAAACAAAACCAATTGAGAACAAAAGTGAGGAAAAGACAATAAAGTCGTAAGACGATGGTTCTTCAACAATCCTGTTGAGATAATCTTTTATCATCACAAAACCCCCTTCTGCTGTCGAAATTTGCACCACTGTATTTAATTACCACGAACCGCCTATCACAAATCCAAAAACTTCTGGTCCGACGTGTGCCGCAATTCCAGGGCCAATTCGAGCTATTGAGTGCACTTTAAAACCATCCAAAAGCTTATCCAAATGTGGTTTCATGCTTGCAACTCCATACCCACCTATTACAATTGGATTTTCGATGCTCTGGGCAAATTTAAATCCAAGCTCTCTCATCTTGGCTATACAGCCATCGATAGTTCTTGATACGTCAAGTGACACAGTGTAACCTTCCTCATCCGTCGATAATATAGGTTTTATTTTAAGTAGTTTCCCAATTAATGCCTTTGCTTTTCCTATTCTTCCCCCTCGCTCCAGATGCTCCAGCGATGAAACTGTGAAAATTAGAAAACTTTCTTTTATGAAATCATCAACCAGTTCTTGCGTGATTCGAAACCCGTGTTCAGCCGCGTGTATAACTCTGTAAAGTACATACGTTGTCTTTACACTAGCGCTTTTAGAATCAAGAACGTGAACATTTTTTAAGTTCTCGTTTTTCACTATTGAACTAATCGTGTCGTATGTGCCACTTAACTTTTGGGAGATCGTGACAACATACACATTGTCATATTCTTTCGAGTACCTCAATAATTTTTCTCTCATCTCTTCCTGATTCGGCTGGGATGTGCCAACTTTTGCTCCTGAAAGACACTGTTTGTAAAATTCTTCATCTGTTATTGTTACTTTGTCGATAAATTCTTTCTCATCAACGTATACCCTGAGAGGAAATATATCTGTTGGTACTCCGAAGTTTAGACCCATTTGAAAATCTGCTGAACTATCAAATAAATAAATGTTTTTCACAAGCATTTCCCCCATTTGAAATCTTTTTTATTCACCATTGATATCTTTGCCAAGGACAATCCCAAAACCTTCCAAGCCAACATGTCCGGTGACGGCCGAACCAATCTCAAGGAACATTGGCTTTAGTGAAAAATATCTTGCTATTTCATACACGTATTCTTTGTATTTCTCACTACCAACAGCAGCGTAGAGTATAAATCCCTTGGTTTCCTTAGTATTTTTTTGGAGAAATTCGTCAAACCTTTCAATCAATATATCTAAAACCTTTTTACTAGTTAACGCCTTCCCAACCAATCCAACTTCGCCTGTTCTTTCGATAGTAAGTATAGGTTTTATATGCATTATCTTACCAATGAGTGAAACAACCTTTCCTACGCGTCCACTTTTATGTAGTCGACCAGTGTCAAAGACAGAAATCAAAAACATTGAATCGTCTCTATAGGATATTATATCATCATCCTCTAAAATTTTGCCACTTAAAATATCCTTCACCATACGCTCAAATATGTAAGTGTTCTGTATACTAACAGTTTTTGAATCAAAAACTGCTATGTTTTCATACTTACTCGCTATTGTACTAAATAAGTTGTAGGTGCCGCTAAACATTGATGAGACTGATAAAACGTAAACATGCTCGTAATCAGAAGAAAGTTCTTGAAAAAGTTTTTCAACCAGGCTAACTGAAGGTAATGAAGTTTCCAATTTTTTATTCTCTTCGATAGCTTTAGTTATCTTATCGAATATTTCATCGCTATCTTCAAATTCTTGATCGTCGATGTAAACTCTAACTGGAACAACTTTAACGCTTATTTTATTTTCTATTTCTTTTAAAAAATCCTTTCTTAACTTGGTAGTGCTATCAACAACGATGCAATCCAACCTAAGTTACACCTCCAGTAGCGTATCCTATTTATAATTTATCGCCCAAATACTTATGAGGGTCAAATTCTTCAGGTTTTCCTACTTCCTCAGTGAGTATCGTTACATTGCTTTCACCATCACAGTGTATAAAACCATCGACAACCTTATACTTTTCCTCGCCGTTGTCAGTTTTAATACGAACATCTGTAACGGCAAGTTTGGCAATAACCGGTGCACGTTTGTCAAGAACACCCATCTCTCCTTCAACTGTTTTAAACACAAGCAGCTTGGCATTGCTGAACTCAAGAACTTTGTAAGGTGTAACAATTTTTATCTTCACTTTACCACACTCCTCAGTTTTGTTCTGCTTTTTGCCAAACAAATAGTCGGTGGTGGAAAAACCAACACCGACTTAATATCTCTATATCATATTACAGCCGCTTGCGTTAGCTTTTTCGCCTTTTCAACAGCCTCATCTATTGTACCTACCATGTAGAAGGCAGCCTCTGGGAGATCATCGTACCTACCTTCGAGAATCTCTTTGAAGCCTCTGATAGTTTCTTTTACCGGTACATAAACACCTGGCATACCCGTAAATCTTTCAGCAACATGTGTAGGCTGAGTTAAGAACCTCTGTATTTTTCTCGCTCTTTGGACTATTATTTTATCTTCTTCCGAAAGTTCTTCCATACCAAGTATAGCGATTATATCTTGGAGGTCCTTGTACCTTTGCAAAACTTCCTGTACACCACGAGCTACTTCATAGTGTTCCTTACCAACTATGTTAGGATCGAGTATTTTCGACGTTGAATCAAGAGGATCAACCGCCGGGTACAAACCTAATGCTGCAAGTTGCCGAGAAAGAACTATTGTAGCGTCGAGGTGCGTGAACGTCGTTGCAGGCGCTGGGTCTGTAATATCGTCGGCTGGAACGTAAATCGCCTGAACAGAGGTAATTGATCCACGTTTTGTTGAAGTAATTCTTTCTTGCAGTTCACCCATGTCGGTAGCAAGCGTAGGTTGATAACCAACAGCCGAAGGCATACGCCCAAGTAAGGCTGAAACCTCGCTACCAGCTTGGACAAACCTGAATATGTTGTCAATGAATAGCAATACATCTCTTCCTTCGACATCTCTGAAATACTCGGCAATCGTGAGAGCTGTTAGTGCTACTCTGAATCTTGCTCCTGGTGGTTCATTCATTTGCCCAAACACAAGCACTGTGTTATTTAAAACCCCAGCCTCTTGCATTTCAAGGTAAAGATCGTTACCCTCTCTTGTACGTTCACCAACACCAGCAAACATTGAAAAACCTTTGTGCTCGATGGCAATATTCCTTATCATTTCCATAACAAGAACGGTCTTCCCAACACCAGCTCCACCGAAAAATCCAATTTTACCACCCTTGGGAAATGGAGCAAGAAGATCGATAACTTTTAAACCGGTTTCCAGAATCTCGATTTCCGTTTTCTGTTCTGCCATGGATGGTGCGGGCCTATGAATAGGCCAGTATTCAACATTGTCTAATTGTCCGCCTTCGTCTATGGGCTCACCAATAACGTTGACCATTCTTCCAAGTATTCCGCGACCTACCGGTGCTTTTATAGGTTCACCAGTGTTTTCAACTTCCATTCCACGTACAAGTCCGTCTGTACTATCCATTGCAACGGTCCTAACTGTATTATCACCAATAAGTTGCTCGACTTCTAGGATGAGTTTCTTACCCGTTTGCGGATTTACAACTACTAAAGCGTCATATATATCAGGTAACTCGCCTTCCGAGAATTTTACATCAACAACAGGACCTATGATCCTAACAATCTTTCCAATAGATCTTTTTGACACGTGTATCACTCCTCCTATTTCGTGGCTTAGTCACCACTACTGCTCTTTTAGGGCATCAGCACCAGTTACTATTTCTATAAGTTCTTGCGTTATCGAGGCCTGCCTCGCTTTGTTATATTCAACCGTCAATAGTCTGACAACTTCCTCTGCATTTTCGGTAGCGTTTCGCATAGCATTTTGCCTCGCATACAATTCGCTTATCTTTGTTTCAAAAGCTAAAGAAAATAAAACCGACGAAGCATAAAATTCTATTAGCTTAATTTGGAACTCGTCCTCCAATGGCTCAAATTCGTACCTGTCTCCCTTCAGCTTGCTCTCTTGATTGAAGGGTGTGAGTTGAAATACATCAGGTATCTGGGCAAGTTTACTTCTAAATCGTCCGTATACAACTTTTACTTTTGAAGTGTTTTTACTGACAAGATCATTTACCAATGTTCTTGCAAATTCAAATGTTGGTGTATCGTATTCGTGCTCGTATATTCTTTCGACCTTCTCCCTTTTTCTGAACGTAGGTGCTATCTTTGCACCTACTACGTAGATGTAATCAAAATGCTCTTTCTTTTCCAGGTTCAGTGCACTTTTAACAATTTCAGATGGAAATGAACCACAAAGTCCCATATCGGTTCCAATTATTACCAATGCACTTTTACCTTCACCTGTTATGAAAGGATGTTTCACATCGAAGTGAACCTTTTCGACGATATTTTTCGTTTCGTTTAGAAATTCCCTCGCCATCTGAAGCCTTTTTTCAACCTTTTTTATCTGAGCAGTTGAAACCATTTCCATCGCCTTAGTTATCTTTTTCAAAGACTGCGTGGAGCTTATCCTTCTTTTAATTTGAAGCAATTTACCACGACTCATTTACATCACTTCCCGTAAACTTTTACGAATTCTTCTTTGTACTCCCTTATAACCTCATGTAATTTGTTTTCTGTATCTTTCGAAAGTTGCTTTGTTGTTCTTATCTCGCTGAGCACATCCGCGTATTTTTCGTTAATAAATTTCAATAGCCCATCTTCAAAAGTTTTGACACTGGCAATTGGTAAATCATCGAGATAACCGTTAATCCCAGAAAATAATACTACGATTTGCTCCTCTACCTCCATCGGACTATATTGCGGTTGTTTCATCAATTCCATAAGCCTTTGCCCTCTTGTAATCTGCGCTTGAGTTGTTGGGTCAAGCTCTGTTGCAAATTGGGCAAATGTTTCAAGTTCTTGATACTGCGCTAAGTCAAGTTTCAATGAGCCTGCTACCTGTTTCATTGCTTTAATTTGAGCTGCGCCACCAACACGAGAGACCGAAAGTCCTATATTAACCGCAGGACGTTGACCGGCATAGAATAATCCAGGTTCAAGGTAAATTTGACCGTCGGTGATGGATATAACGTTTGTGGGAATGTATGCTGATATATCGTTCGCCTGAGTTTCTATTATAGGCAAAGCAGTTAAGGAACCACCACCGTATTTTTCGTTAAGTCTAGCTGCTCGTTCAAGTAATCTTGAATGCAAATAGAAAACGTCGCCTGGATAAGCTTCTCTTCCCGGTGGTCTTCTAAGAAGTAATGAAATCTGTCTATATGCAACAGCGTGTTTCGATAAGTCGTCATAAATAACGAGCGCATCTTTTCCATTGAACATGAAGTATTCTCCCATCGCACATCCTGCATAAGGAGCGATGTACTGAAGTGTGGCAGGATCAGACGATGAGGCAACGACAACAGTTGTATACTCTATTGCACCCGTTTGTCTTAGTTTTTCAACAATTCTTGCAACTGCCGATGCTTTTTGACCTATTGCCACGTATATACAGTATACACCCTTACCCTTTTGGTTTATAATGGTATCTATAGCAATTGCTGTTTTTCCTGTCTGTCTATCTCCTATGATTAACTCCCTTTGCCCGCGACCGATTGGAATCAGTGAATCGATAACTTTCAAACCAGTTTGCAATGGAGTATCAACCGGTTTTCTGTAGATAACACCTGGTGCTTTGAACTCAATAGGTCTAGTTTCCTTGTATTCAATGGGTCCCAACGCATCCAATGGCTCACCTAATGGATTCACAACACGTCCAAGTAACCCTTCACCCACTGGTACTTCCATTATTCTATTCAATCGTCTAACTGTATGACCTTCTTTGATATCTTTGTAATCACCAAGAATAATTACACCAACGTTATCTTCCTCAAGGTTAAATGCTAACCCTTTTGTACCAGTTTCAACAAACTCAACCATTTCGTTGGCCATTACGTTGTTAAGACCGTATACTCTCGCTATACCGTCTCCAACTTGTATTACTTTACCAGTGTCTTCAAGCCTTATTTCTTCTTTGTAATCAGCAATCTTGCTTTCCAGTACTCTTACTATTTCTCCAGGGTTTAATCTCAAGGTATCACCCCTCTCTCTTCAGTACATTTCTTGCTAAATTTTGAAGCCTTCCTTTAATTGTGACATCAAAGGTTTTTCCAGAGAATTCTAAAACAACCCCTGCAACCAGTTCCTCGTCAACTTTCACATCAAATACGGGCTTTCTACCAGTGTACTTTTCAACAAAACTTGCAAGTATTTCTTCTTCTTCTTTTGTAAAAGGTGTGGCAGACTGAACTTGAACGGGTATGAGTCCTTCATCCTCAAAGATTGTGTAATCAAATAATGCTGCAATCTGCTTTATGTACTTAACCCTCTTATTTACGATCAGAAGATAAACAAATCTTTGAAAAACTTCGTCATATTCTATGTTAAATGCTTTAAGCACTTCAAAAATAGCCTGAACTCGTTGTTCAGGCTCAATGGATTGATTGTTTAAATACGGAGAGATAGATTCATAAATCTCCACGAGGGCTTTGAGAAGCTCTTTGTATTGCTTAGTTTTCTTATTTGCTTTTGAAACATTATACAATGCTAATGCATACTTGCTTGCAACTGTCGAGTACATCATTTTTCATACTCCCTTATAATCCTTGCAAGATACTCTTTTTTTGCTTTTTCATCAAGTGTACCTTTTAGCACTTTCATTGCAAGGTTGATGGCAAGTTCTGTGGCGATTGTTTGAACTTGCTGTAGAGCTTCTTGCCTTTGTCTTTCAATTTCAATTTGAGCATTTTGTAATATTTTTTCAGCTTCTTTTTGAGCTTTTTGCTTAGCTTCTTCGATAATTCTATCAGCTTCAGTGTTTGCTGATGATATTATCTGATCGGCTCTAATTCGAGCATTTTTCACCTCTTCTTCAGCTTTCTTTTTTAGTTCTTGTGCCTGAAGTCTAATTTTCTCAGCTTCTGCAAGTTCGCCTTCGATTTTTCCCCTTCTTTTTTCCATCATGTTGAGAAAAGGTTTATAGAGCAGCTTATCGAGAACCCATAGTAAAAACAAGAAATTCAAAAGCTGAACAAGGGCAGTTAAATTAATCTCGAAAAAATCCATAAACCTCGCCTCACAAAGCGAAAAGTATCAAAAAGGTAATAAGCAAAGAATAAATACCTGTGGTTTCTGCTATAGCATCTGCAAGTAACATTCTTGTGACAATAACATTTGTTAATTCCGGTTGTCTTGCAATAGCATCCATTGCATGTCCACCCACGTGACCTTCACCGACACCAGGTCCAATAGCTCCAAGCCCCATACAGAGTCCCGCACCGATAGCTTTTCCTGCTGTTACAATAGCTTCTGCAAGAATTTTCACACTTTCTTGATCCATACTAATACCTCCTTCTTAAGTTTTCGTTTGTTTGAATTTACTACGCTACTTGAGATGAAATATACGCTATTGTTAACGTTGAAAAAACAAATGCCTGAATAAGTCCTGAGAAAATTCCAAAATATCCCCACAGGAACGGTGGTAAAAACATATATTTCACAAAGTAACTCAATGTCAGAACGAGAATACCACCACCTGTAATGTTGCCAAACAAACGTAATGAATGAGAAACTGGTTTTGCCAATTCACCAATAATGTTCATTGGAAGTAAGAAAGGTACAGGTTCGAGAAAACCTTTAAACCATTCTTTTATACCTTTCGCTTTAATTCCGAAACTCTGACTAATTATGAATACCATAAGAGCATATGTTAAATTAGTGTTCAAATCAGAGGTTGGCGGTACCCACATATCACTGAATAAGACAAATTTAACTGTTCTAACAATTTCGCCATTTTGCAGCGTTTTAGAAACATCAACTGATATGCCTGGGATAAATCCGCCTATTAGATTCGAGACTGCTATATAAATGAAGAGTGTTGTAGCAATCTTAAACGCCGGAATAGCATATTTTTCCTCTGGGATACTACTCTGAACTATGTCATAGATGAATTCCATTATGGATTCAGCAAATGACTGTTTCCTATTTGGAACAATTGAATATTCTTTATTCACAGCTTTAGCAAACCACAAGATTATACCCATAACCACGAAAGACATAGCAACAGTCATTGGGTTGATTCTTTGGTACCATGGACCGCTAGATGGTCCTACGATCCATCTGTTGGCAACGTTCTTCAAAGCTTCACCTGGTGTTGGAGGAAGGCCACCAAGTTTCACATTCAAAATGCCAACTGTAATATAAATCAAAAGAAAAATTAACAGTTGAACCTTTGCTTTTGTGCTGATTTTCCTTTTTGTTTTCTCTGCCAAATCTACCACCTCCAGGAAAATAAATAAACAACAAACTTTAAATTAATCATCCCAATAAATGTTCCAATGATACCCCACATTGGCTCTTTAGACAGTATCGCAGAAAGTAAAAACAAGGAGGCATAAAAAAAATACCTAATTCCGTATACCTTTGGAATTCTTATTGTCCCAATGGATATTATACCATAATCTTCGTAGCTTCTTGCAATAAATATCAAACCCAAAATAGCACCGATTGTCCCCAATGATACTCCTATTATAGCATCAAAGGTACGAAAAAGTAAAAGAACTGATACCTCAACTAGCAACAGCGGGATAAGTCTCTTAATAATCTTTTTTAAAATATTGTTAAGAACTGCTTTCGTTTGTTCATCAAAATTCATCTTCCTTGGCACATACAAGTGCTCACTTAAACTTTCCTCATCTTGTGAACCTTTTGCCATCTTCACAAGTTGCTGGTAAGATTTTGATTTTTGCAATCTGAGAGGTATTTTTTCGTTATCTGTTATCTTTTTCCTCTTTTTCATAACGATCAACTTCTTTCATCAAATATCTAATGCCGTTGTAAATACCGGAAACTAAACCAAGTAGTGAAAATATGATCAAAAACAATTTTGTCTTTCCAAATATGTTGCCAAAGAATAAACCAATCATTATACTTACAAGTATATTTCCAGCTATTGTAAAACCAAAATTGGATACGATATTAATCTTTGATAGTTCGTGGCCAAGGTTATTAACAATTTTTTTACCCTTCTCATTTGGCTTTTTATTGTTCAAATAATAAACACCTCTTGTTTAGTCCTTATATAATTATAAGCTCTCGCGTTAGGGTTGTTAAGATTTCACAACCATTTTCTTTTATAACAACGTCATCCTCTATTCTTATACCGAATTCACCTTCGAGGTAAATTCCGGGTTCCACGGTAACTACATTTCCAACTTCAAGCAATTTATCATTTTTATAGCTCAGGCTTGGGTTTTCGTGAACTTCCAAACCAAGACCATGTCCAAGACCATGTCCAAAGTATTCACCATACCCACATTCAGTAATGTGGTTTCTCGCAATTCCATCAACTTCTCTCCCAGTTATCCCTGCTTTGATTACATTAAGAGCTTTTTGTTGAGCCTCATAAACAACTTTGTGAATCTGCTTTACTTTGTCATCAGGTTCACCGATACAAAATACTCTTGTTATATCACTGTTGTATCCTTTGTACCTTGCACCCCAATCAACGACAACCGGTTCCCCCTTTTCAATAATTTTATCGGAAGCTTTCCCGTGTGGGAGTGCCCCTCTATATCCAGAAGCTATTATCGTATCAAAGGCTTTATCTTCGGCACCAAGTAGTTTCATCTGATATTCTAAGTAAGATGCCAGCTCATATTCCTTCATACCGACTTTTGCTATTTCGAGCATTTTCATAAAAGCTTCTTGTGCTATTTGAACTGCTATTTTTATTTTCTCGACTTCCTCGTCAGACTTTTTCGCCCTTATATTAAATAACAAAGAGGAAATGTCTTCGAATTCAATCTTCAATTTTTCACTTAATGCCTCAAAATGACTAGCTGAGATTCTATCTTTTTCAATGGCCACTTTTTGGAATTCCATAGATTTGACAAGATCAGCAACGGTATCTAAAAATGTTTTCGGTGGAATGTACTTAACAAGTTCGAAATCACTTTCTTGTTTTACTTGCGTCCAATACCTTGAATCAGTAACAATTATATGCCTTTTCGGTGTAATTAGAAGCGCAGAAAAACTTCCAGTAAAGCCGGATAAATATCTGGTCGTAACGCTATTTGATCCTTCGATATTCAAAACAAGTATAGCATCCACGTCCGTTTCAAATACCAGTTTTTTTACCTCTTCTAAATTATGGCTCATTTATACTTACCTCCTACACACAATAATTTTTTCGATGTTTTTGGTTTTTAGATGTCTTCATATCTTGGTGTGCTCGGCGGGACTTGAACCCGCAATCTTCGGATCCGGAGTCCGACGCTCTATCCAGTTGAGCTACGAGCACACATGATAAGACGAACAGTTAAAAATTTTCCAATGAAAATTCACAAACAGTAACATTTGTAATTGATTCTACTTTTTCTAAAATAGACATTTTTTCTCTACATTCGTTATTCATTATAATATAATCTGGCTCTTTTTCAAGATTTTCAAGTGCAGAAAGAAAATCTTTAAAAACTCTGTAAACGAAGAAACCTTTTGAAAACAGTGTGTATGCTAAATATGCGTCCTTACTGTAGGCAATAGCTGAAGAGACAGAAAAATTTTCATCGTATGGCACTTCAACAAAAATAGCGAAGTCGGCCCTAATTTCATATGGTTGCTTGACTTTAGACTTGATAAGTTCCTTAGCACGGTTTGGACTCTCGATATATTCAAGTAACAGTTGTTCAGCACTGAATCTGTCGTCATCTTTCTTTTGATAAGTTTTTGCCATTTTGGTTGTTAATCTTTCGTCGAGTAGATAAACATCCTTGCCATTGGTAAGTAATTTCAAACCAAACTTTATCACTTCAAATGTCTGTGTCGAATAATTTCCACTCATCGATAAAGGTAAGCCAAGAATTATTTTTTGGAAACTTTTAATCCTTTCCAAAAGTTCTTGAGTTTTGACAGTTCCACTCTCCTTGACAAATACATTTCCAACGGCGTAACCACACTTACTCTTGCCGTAATCGATCGCTATAATACTCATCAACGATATTTCCTCCAAGTGCTTTGAATTCACCAAAAGTTTTCTGAACTTGGTCATTGATTGTTTCTATGGCTACGATTAACTTTGATGGTGCCTTGGGATCAGGAAACACCTTCGCGCATATTCCCATTTCTCTTAGTTTTTTCGCGCTTTCAACAGGCTTTTCAGTCCTTAAAATATAGCATAATCTCTGCGTCATGTAGATATCTCTCCTCTATGAATCTGTAAATTTCCTTCATTGACAAAGATTCGAGCTGAAGTGTGTACCTTTCAAAATACGACAGTTCTATTTCTCTTTCCTTTACTCTGATGACTTTATTTGGATCAAATATTACAGGTTTTACTATATTACCATCTATTCCATCCAGATCTTTATAGACACTTTTTATAACTCCTTTTGTAATGGAATAATTCGAAATTATTTCCTCAAACTCCTCCAATTTCATTGGAAGATAAATATTCAATTCGTCTATAAGCTTTTCAAGTTCGTCAGATGAAGGAAAAAGTTTCTTCAAAGCTTCATAGCGTTTTGTAACATCTTGAGAAGAATAATTTAGTTGCATCAGGACATTTCCTTCGCCACTGACAGCGTCGATTATTTCGCTAAAAGTATAAGGAAAATCGAATAGACGAGCTTCCACTTTACCAAATAGTGATGGTAGACCATCGTTATTCGTTGATGATATAAGTTTTTTAATTTTTCTTTTCCTTACAAGATTTGATATGATAAGCCTTTGAAATGGAGCAAGTTGTGATGAGTAAAAAATTGTATCTCTGGCTGACATTTTCCTTATATAATTGTTGAAAAATACCTCAACTGAGCTGTGAGACGAAAAGAGGTATACAATAGATGAATTTGTATTGTTCAGTGACTTTGGTTGATTACGTTTGTCTTCGATAGAAAATTCTGACTTTCCATCAACCTCGTAGACTGGAAGGTTCGTTTCAAAATTGAAGATAGTAGTAAATAAAGCTTTTCTCCCAAACTTTTGGATTGTTCTATCAAATAAGTTTTCATCGAAGTTTTTCAAAAATTGTATTTCGTTCAGAACGACAAAATCGAACTGGTTTGGACTAATTAGTTCATTTGCGTATACTGCGTTTGTAATTACGTGCTTTCCATTAGATCTGTTGACTGAATTCAAGAGTACTAATCCATTGATGTCATGCCTCTGAAGACTTTCGTAAAGATGTACTGCTTCTGCACTTGAAGGATTAATTATCAAGACCCTTCCCTTTTTCATTAGATCGTACAAAAATGCATTTCTGTAGTGCATTT
Source organism: Fervidobacterium sp. (assembly GCA_049970055.1). Taxonomy (GTDB): domain Bacteria; phylum Thermotogota; class Thermotogae; order Thermotogales; family Fervidobacteriaceae; genus Fervidobacterium. Next base: position 181,120 of record JBMFNR010000003.1, on the reverse strand, counting down.
TAAATCTAAACAATACAGGCGTTTTTATTCTATACAGATCAGACACTTTTTCAAGACGCAAAAGGATATCATCTTCAATGTGACTGTGATCATAATCTTCTTCCTTTTGTTGCTTCCAATTTGCTGCAAAAGAATGCAAAAACGCCCGCTCAACAATATCTTCATCACTTGTGTGACGAATTTTTACATCAAGTACATTTAATTGTGGTCCAGAGTCACCTCGCCTTAAATTTCCAACGACGTCTACTTTGATAAACTGTGGCTGAATCCCGTAAAAATCATTAGGTGAAACTTTCAATCCAAAACCGGCACCTTCTATATTATTTCTGTTACCTCTTAAAGTGATACGTATGTTGTATCCTGTCTCACCAAAAACTTTAAGACGCTCAATTGAACTGTTTTCTATGAGAAAGACTGGCTCTGGATTTCCATGGCCATAGGGTTCTAACATTTCTATGGCATCCAAAAGATCGTTAGATATATCGTCAACCGATATTTTTTCGTCCACGAGCAGGACTTCTTCAATTTTGATGTCATCATCGCTTATTTTTTCACGAATCGCATCGATAAGTCCTGGTATATTTTCTTCTTTTAAACTGAAACCCAGTGCCATTGTGTGACCGCCAAAGTCCTCAAATATATCTCGAAATCTTTCAAGTAAACTTATTATATTAACACCATGAATGCTTCGCGCTGAGCCTCTTGCAACTCCATCTTCTATCGATATAACCATTACTGGTTTTTTGTACAAATGGACAAGTCTTGTTGCAACAATACCTATAACTCCTATATGCCATCCATAGCCGTAGGCGACAACAATAGGTAGTCTATCGAAACTATTACGCTCTATCATTTCAATAGCCTCATTGTATATCTTTGCTTCTATTTCTTGTCTTGTAGTGTTGTATCCAAGCAAAATCTCAACTAATTCCGTTGCGTTTGCCTCATCTTTTGTAATTATCAATTTAAATGCGTCATCAGGAGAATCGAGTCTGCCAGCAGCATTTAATTTTGGGGCTATTTTGTATCCTATGTCCCTGGTGCTTATGTTTCCAATTCCAAGTTTTTGAACAAGTCTTATTATTCCAAGCTTTGGAGCATTATTTAGGCGCCTTAACCCTTCTTTCACAATGTACCTGTTTTCGTCAATCAATTCAACCATATCAGCTACCGTACCAAGCGCAACAAGATCGAGTACTTCATCAGCGGAGGAATGATGTATGTTAATTTTTTCAGCTAACGCACAGATCAATTTATAAGCTACACCTACACCGGCGAACTCCTTAAATGGATATTGATCATCAGGTCTTTTCGGGTTTACAATGGCATCCGCGTTAGGTAAGATTTCTTTAGGTTGGTGGTGGTCGGTTATGACAATTTTTATACCTACGTTTTTAGCTTTTTCAACAGCCTCAAAAGCTGTGATACCACAATCAACAGTGAGGATAACTTTGAACCCTCTTTGAGCGGCTTCTTCAACGAATTGTGGTTGGATTCCGTATCCATTATCTACACGCTTTGGAATATAATAATTAGCATTCCAGCCGTTTTCAGAAAGGAATGTGTATAAAACAGCCGTACCGGTAATTCCATCAACGTCGTAATCACCGTGGATAATAACCTTTTCTTCGTTTTCCCGAGCTTGTAATAATATCTGCACAGCCCGATCCATATCCTTGAGTAAAAATGGAGAACGAAGTAACTGTCTCGTTGGATACAAGAACCTCCGTGCTTGTTCTACATCCGTTATACCACGCAAAACTAATAACTTCGCCACTAACTTGCCGACATTTAAATTCTCGGCAAGCTTGTTTACAAGCTCCTCATCTACCTGTTTTATTTCCCACCTCATCAGCTCCTCAACCTTTCTATTTAAATTTCTTAATTCCGAGTAAAATTTTACCACAAAAATTAAAAAAATGATGATGTTACATTGTTAAATTTTCGAAACTCATAAACTAAACAAAATTTTCGTCTCTAAATGCTCATGTTAGTATTTAGCTGACCAAAAACAATTTAAAAGGGAAAATTGTTCGCTTTACGTACAAAATAGAAAATGGTATAATAGTCAAAGAAATTCTACTTTGAAATTGGGGGTGGTAGTATGAAAGTGCTTATAACGGGTGGAAGTGTTGTTACAGTCACAAACGGAACATTTATCGGGGATGTACTTATCGAGAATGGCAAGATAGCTAAGGTTGGGAGAAAGATTAAAGTCAAAGCGGATAAAATTATCGACGTAGCAGGTAAATATGTACTCCCTGGCTTTATAGATGCACATTCACATATTGGTTTATATGAAGAATCCGTTGGAGCTATGCAGGATGGTAATGAAATAGGTGAACCAGTAACACCCGATGTTAGAGCTATCGATGCGTTTAATCCATATGATGTGGCTATAAAAAGGGCACTCGATGGTGGTTTTACAACGGTTATGATCTTACCGGGAAGTGCAAATGTTATAGGTGGGCAAGGTGCTATCATTAAATTTAAATCAAACATTGTAGATAAATGTGTTATAAAGGCTCCCGCAGGATTGAAAATGGCAACCGGTGAAAATCCAAAAAGAGTTTATGGGGAACTTAAGAAATTACCTTCAACAAGACTTGGAATAGCTGCAATTATGAGAGCGTACTTTATCAAAGTCCAAGATTATATCGAAAAGAAGAGAAGAGCAATAGAAAAAGAAGGTGTATTTCTTGATAGAGATCCAAAACTTGAAGTTGGTGAACTTGTTCTAAGGGGTGAAATTCCTGCAAGAATACATGCACATAGAGCTCAAGATATCGTTACTGCAATACGAATAGCAAAGGAATTTGGTTTTAAACTTGTAATAGAACACGGTACGGAAGCGTACAAGGTTGCTGATTACTTAGTCGAAAACAACGTGCCGGTTGTCGTTGGTCCATTTGGATTTAGAACAAAAATAGAACTTAAAGATCAAACCTATGAAAATGTGAGAATACTTAACGAAAAAGGTGTGCTGACAGCTATTATGGTTGACCACCCTGTTAACCATCTTGAATTTGCAAATATGCATGCGGCCATTGCTATGAGATTCGGGGCAAATAGAGAAGATATTTTAAAGATGTTAACAATTAACGCTGCCAAGATACTGAATATTGACGAAAGGGTTGGTTCTATTGAAGAAGGGAAAGACGCAGATATTGTTATCTGGGATAATGATCCATTCTTACCACAAGCAAAGGTAGAAAAGGTCTTCATAGAAGGTGTAGAAATTAAGTGGTGGGGTGAACACGTGTGAAGATCTTTGTAACATACGATATACCAGAAAAAGGTATTAATTTGCTCATTGAGAGAGGCTACGAAGTTGATGTCTATAAGGGTGAAGAATTTCTAAGTCAAGAGGAAATGATTGCGCGTTCCAAGAACGCGGATGGAATTATAACACAATTAAGAGATACAATCGATAGAAACTTTATATACGCACTTGAAAGAACAAAAATTATCGCAAATTACGCAGTGGGGTACAATAACATAGATATTCAAGCTGCAAAAGAAAGAGGAATATATGTAACAAACACACCAGGCGTACTGACGGATGCAACCGCTGATACTGCTTTTGCGCTAATATTAGCTGTGGCAAGGAAGATAGTGCAAGCCGACAAATTTGTCAGGGAAGGAAAATTCGTAGGTTGGAAACCAAAGTTATTTTTGGGTTACGATCTTTTTGGTAAGACACTGGGAATCGTTGGTATGGGACGCATCGGTCAGGCTGTTGCAAAACGTGCCATAGGGTTTGGCATGAAGATCGTTTACCACAACCGTAAGCGACTCTCAGAAGATGTTGAAAAACAATTCAACGCGTCTTACTTACCACTTGATGAACTAATGAGTGTTTCTGATGTTATATCAATACACACACCGCTGACCAATGATACATACCACTTAATAAACAAAGAGCGTATAGCGCTTATGAAACCATCCGCGATAATCGTTAACACTGCGCGAGGTCCAGTTATAGATGAATTAGCTCTGTATGAAGTTTTAAAAGAAGGTAAAATAGCTGGAGCCGGATTAGATGTTTACGAAAACGAACCAATGCTCACTCACGGTTTGGAAAAACTTGAAAACGTGGTGCTTTTACCACATATAGGTTCAGCCACTTACGAAACAAGAGAAAAGATGTCTGAAATGGTGGCAGTAAACATTATAGAAGCGCTAGAAGGAAGAATTCCGCCAAATCTCGTTTGGTAATTGTCGGGTAATTGGTAATAGAAATGAAAAAAGCCAGGTGAAGACCTGGCTTTTTATTGAATTTTTATCGGGTTATTTTTTCACTGCTTTTGCCATCTCGACTGCAAGTCTTCTCAATTTTTCAAAATCTTCTTCTTTTGGAGAAAATTGAACTTCGACTGGTTCTCCAATCATTTCCCACTTGTTTTTCTGGATGTATTCAACTATTCCTTTAACTCCTCCACCGCTCCAACCGTATGTGCCAAACACGCCAAATACTCTATTCGGGAGTCCCTTGTGAGAAAGGTTTATTACTAAATTTTCCATCGGTGGGAAGATCCAGTTGTTGTACGTACAAGTGCCCAGTATGATCCCTTTAAAGCGCCATATTTCATTTATTATGAAAGATTCGTGTGTTGTAGAAGTGTTCATAACGCGTATGTTTTTAATACCTTCATCGGCTAATACCCTTGCAATATAATCCGCCATTTTCTCTGTGCTGCCATACATTGTTCCATACGCTATTACAACGCCCTCTTCGTATTCATATTTACTCCACCTGTCGTATGCAGATATTATACGGCCAGGGTTTGTACGCCACACAGGACCGTGGGTTGAACATACAACCTTAATTTCTAAATTGCTAAGCTTTTGAAGGGCCTTTTGTACCATGGGACCAAATTTACCTACTATATTCGAATAGTATCTTCTTATTTCATTTTCGAAGTATTTAACATCAACCTCGTCATCAAAAATACCTCCATCGAGTGTTCCAAATCCGCCAAACGCATCACCGGAAAAGAGTATTTTATCGTTCACTTCGTAAGTCATCATCGTCTCTGGCCAATGTACCATTGGCGTCATGAAAAATTTCAATTTTCTTTTTCCAAGGATAATTTCATCACCGTCTTTGACTTCATAGAGGTTCCCTTCCAAATGGTACATAGCTTTGATGAATTCAAATGTTTTCTTGTTGCCAACGATCTTTACATTTGGAAATGCGTGGATTATCGATGAAATTGCACCAGAATGATCCGGTTCCATGTGATCGATTATGAGATAATCAAGGGGTTTTCCATCCAAGATCTGATTTATTTTCTCGATGTAATCCTTCATTTTGTTCACTTTAACAGTATCTATCAGGGCAGTCTTTTCGTCAACAATCAAGTAAGAGTTGTATGATACCCCTTTTGGCAGTGGCCAAATATTTTCAAATAAATGCGTATCTCTGTCATTCATCCCAACGTAATACACACCGTCAACTATTTTCGCTACAATTTCCATATTCTTTCCACCTCCCATCAGTCATCTTTCAAAGATATTTTAACATATTACAAACATATATCAAGTCTAAGTTTTAGGTTTTTAGTACCATTGTTACTACCGTTTCAACGTGATAAGTCTGTGGAAACATATCAAAAGGTTGCACTTCAATAATTTCGTAACGTTCTTTTAGAACGCTCAAATCCCTCGCCAATGTTGATGGATCGCAAGAAATATACGCTATCTTACTTGGAGAAATACGAAGTATTTCGTTGCATATTTCTTTTCCTGCCCCACTTCTTGGTGGATCAAGAACCACAACATCAGCTCTCTGATCGAAAGATCTTAGAAAATTTCCGACGTCAGACTCGTCATATTTTACGTTTCTGAGGTTATTTATATTTGCATTGGCTCTTCCCGCCTTAGCGGAAATGTGAGAATTTTCGACTGCGATAACGTGCTTCGAAAGCATAGCAAGTCTCATTGTGAATGTACCAACCCCCGCATACAAGTCAAGTACAATTTCATTTCCACTCAGATTTAGTTTTTTTGTTACATAATCAACCATTTTAGATGCAACATTGTAATTATTTTGGAAAAATGCGGTTGGAGGGATCTGAAATTTCTCATAGTCCATCTCTATTTCAATTACACCAGAACCGTAGAGTGTTTTATATGGCCCTCTGAGTACAATATCATCCGAAGAGTTCATAACGTGTATGATAGAATTTATTTGTGGAATCCTTTTGATTAACTCTGTTCTAATAAACTTTGCTTCTTCAAATCGCTCGGTTTTTGTAACAAATATCGCCATTGTCTGGTTATTAGAGTGTGAATATCTCATAACTAGGTGCTTTAGAGTACCAGTACGTTTTTTTTGATTGTAAATCTTTGCTTTACTCATTTCAACAATTTCAGGCACCTGTTGGAGTGATTTAACGAAAGATGATGGAGAGATGGGACATTCGTTAATCGGTACAACTTTATTTGAATTACGCATCTTCAATCCCAAATGAACTTTGCCATCTTCGTAAGCGAAGGTATACTCCATCTTATTTCTATAACCGAATTCCAAGTCGCTTTCCATCGTTTTGTTTACATCTAGATCAAGTTTGGCAATTCTTCGTAGTTGATCTAATACTATGTCGCGTTTAAATTCTAATTGTTTTTCGTAGGTAACATCCATAATATGACATCCGCCACATATGCCAAAATATTTACACTTTGGTGCTCTTCTGTAACTTGCACGTTCCAAGATCTCCTCGGTTTTTCCAAATGCAACATCTGTTTTTTCTTGTGTAACCCTCACATTAACAAGTTCTCCAGGATACGCACCCTCGACAAGTAGCAATTTTCCACCAGGCAGTTTTCCAAGTCCGTATCCACCGTAAGCCCATTTTTCAATGTACACATTTTCGATACGTTGATCCATTTTTAGTCCTCCCCGAAATCTTTCTATCTATTAATTATACAACATGTTTAGCTAAATTCATAACAAAAAATTCAGGTGGTTGCCACCTGAAACATAACAAGTTTAATGAACCTTTATGTACTTGAAACTAGAGCATCTTTTACTTTGATTTTTACTTTGTGTCGAACTTTTGAATGATGCCAAAATATATTGAAGCAATAATTGCAATTGGTATTACAAGAGTGAGCGAAAGTTTTACGTCATTACCAAAAACGGAATTATAAGCCGAGGCTATAAAATCTCCAATGGACCAAGCAAATCCCATAGCAACCGAAGAAGCAAAAGCTTTTCTGTTAGGTAATATCTTTTGCGCCTGAACAACATTTGCCGACATCAGCAAAAACCCGGAAAAATCAAAAAACACAAATGAAAAAAACAATCCTAAGAATGATTTTGAAGTAAGTAACGCAAATATAGAAAGTGCCATCCCAACAAACGCTACAAAATCTTGTTTTTTGGCACCTATCTTTTCCAGTAGCAATACGCCTATGTAATTTGCAAAAACGCCTGTAAGCATGCCGGATGTAATCAAGGTACCTGACAACGTTATTGGATAACCTCTAATGTTAGTTACAAAAATCGGAGTATACATATGAACTACCGACATTAAGAAACTCCTGATTGTCACAACTTGAAGTATAGGAATTAAGACGGAAAATTCTTTGAATGTTATCCTTTTATTGTGATTAGTGCTTTTATTAGGCACTTTTAATTTGACCATAAAATAGGCTATGATTAAAAATGGGACTGAAACAACCCATAACGTTGAGAGTGGTAGTTTTGAAACGTAAAACGAAATAAATATTGGTCCAAGTGCCGCACCAAGAGTTCCAGCGATTGAAAAAATAGCAACGCTCTTCCCACTTCCTTCGCCTGCCATGGACGCACCAAGTGGATGAAAAGCTGAATTGGCAATCCTGATTATAAATATTGCCAGTAAAGCAACCCAAAAATTTGTTGAAACACCAAGTATGGTTATTCCTAAAGCTTCAAGGAAGTACATCAAAACAATGTATTTTTTAGTAGTCACGCTGCTATCAAACCAAAATCCAAAAAATATCTGGAGCAAACTAGCTATTGCTGAAGAGAGTGTGAGAAAAGTTGTAAATAACCTAACTTCTATACTAAATTTCTCTATTAGATAAGGACCAAGTGGGTTGAAAAAAGAAACTAAGAAATCAAGTAAAAAGTGTGATACAATAGCAATAAATGGAATTATATTTATAATCAATCTATTCACTCCCCTTTGGCTTTTAGTTTGTTTTACGAACTTTATGAAATTTTAGCATAGAGCTCCAAGTTTTTCAATGGTGATGTTTAAATCAAAGTAACTTAGGTATTTTCATACAAGAATAAGTATGGTAAAATTTATTAAGCAAATCGTAGGAGGATGAAATTATGTCAGGATTTCTGAATTTGTTAACTGGTGAGTGGGTTGACCCTATAACAAGATTACCAAACCAAGAATTTGCTCAGAAAGTTCTCGAGGAGTTAAAGAATTCTGTGGAACTATTTTATCTATTAGATGTGAAGTTGAATTTTCCTTCTTCTGATGAAAATGTTAGAAACTTTGTGCTTTCAAGAGTATCATCTGTAATAAAGCATAGTGTAAGACTTCCAAAAGATCTTGTGTGCAAACTAGGTGACAATGAATTTTGCATAGTTGTTCACGGAATTTCAGATACAGACGTGCATAAGATTGCTAGTAGAATAAAGGACTCTTTACATTATCTACTATTAACTTATGGAAATGAAAAAATCCAAATAGATTGTGAGATAGATATAAAGAGTGTCGGAGGTGCGCATTGATGGAGATTGGTACAAGATATGACCCAAAAAATATCGAAATGAAATGGTACAAACATTGGCTGGAAAAAAAGTATTTTACACCTCGTGGGACAGGACCAAAGTATTCTATCGTTATCCCACCACCAAACATAACTGGAAGAATCCACATGGGCCATGCTCTTAATATAACGATACAAGATATATTGAGTAGATACAAAAGGATGCAAGGATTTGATGTTCTCTGGCTCCCAGGAGAAGACCATGCGGGTATAGCTACACAAACAGCAGTTGAAAAATTTCTTGCCACACAAGGTAAGAGTAAGAGAGAGTTTACAAGAGAAGAATTTCTGAAAATTGTATGGGATTGGGCAGATAAGTACAGAAATGAAATTAAGAGTCAGATAATGTCTATCGGTGCTTCCGTTGACTGGTCGAGGGAGAGATTTACGCTCGATGAAGGGCTTTCTAAAGCTGTCAGAAAGGTTTTCGCTGAACTGTACAAAAAAGGACTGATATACAAAGGAAAGTATATTGTAAATTGGTGTCACAGGTGCGGGACCGTTCTTTCAGACGAAGAGGTAGAGTACCACGAAGAAGATGGAGCACTTTATTACATAAAATACCCGCTCAAGGGAGAGGATAATCATATTATTATTGCAACAACTCGGCCGGAAACGATGCTTGGCGATACAGCTATAGCAGTACATCCATCTGATGAAAGGTACAAGCAGTATGTTGGAAAAATAGCAATTATTCCCATAGTTGGCAGAGAAATTCCTATTATTGCAGATAGCTACGTAGATCCTTCGTTCGGTACAGGTGCATTAAAAGTTACACCAGCTCATGATCCCAACGATTACTTAATAGGCCAACGCCATAATTTACCTTTTGTGGATATTTTTGACGAAAATATCGTGATTAACGAAAATGGCGGAAAATTTAGAGGACTAACAGCAGAACAGGCAAGAAAAGCTGTTATTGAAGAACTTGAAGCTCAGGGATATTTGGTAAAGTTGGAAAAAATAAAACATTCCGTTGGAAGATGCTACAGGTGCGATACTGTTGTGGAACCAAGGTTACTGGATCAATGGTTTGTTAGTATGAAACCTCTTGCCAAACGCGCTATTGAATCTGTCGAAAATGATGAAGTTAAGTTTGTCCCAGAAAGATGGAAAAAGGTTTATCTTAACTGGATGTACGAAATAAGAGACTGGTGTATAAGCAGGCAGCTTTGGTGGGGACACAGAATACCTGTTTGGCAGTGCCAAGATTGTGGACATTACAATGTTTCCGAGGAAGAACCACAAAAATGTGAAAAGTGTGGAAGTACTAATTTGAAGCAAGATGAAGATGTTCTCGATACCTGGTTTAGTTCTGCACTTTGGCCTTTTAGTACACTGGGATGGCCTGAGAAAACAGCCGATCTTGAAAGGTACTACCCAACAGATGTTCTTGTAACAGGGTTTGATATAATTTTCTTCTGGGTTGCGCGTATGATTATGATGGGATATGAATTTATGAACGAAAAGCCATTCAGTGAAGTGTATATCCACCAACTTGTTAGGGATAAGTATGGAAGAAAGATGAGTAAATCACTCGGTAATGGAATAGACCCACTGGAGGTTATTGATGAATACGGTTCTGATCCAATGCGATTTACACTTGCGATTTTGGCAGCTCAAGGAAGGGATTTAAAGCTTGATGTTAGATTCTTTGATACATATAAAAAGTTTGCAAACAAAATTTGGAACGCAACAAGATTTGTATTAATGAATCTTGATGATTTTGAAAAACAAGAAATTAGAATTTCTAAGTTAAAGTTAGTTGATAAATGGATACTCTCAAGATTACAAAAAACTATGGGAAAAGTTACAAGCGCTCTTGACAATTACGATTTCAATGTCGCGGCAGGCGAAATTTATAACTTCTTCTGGGATGAATTGTGCGATTGGTACATTGAGGCGGTAAAAAATAGACTGAAAACGGAAGATAGAAAAGTTGTTCAAAACGTACTTGTCTACGTTTTAGATATGAGCTTACGCTTACTCCACCCATTTATGCCATTCTTAACGGAAGAATTATGGACGAAATTACCAACGAGCTCAGAATCGATAGTCATTGCCAAATGGCCAAGCGTTGATACTGGATTGATAGATGAAATATCAGAAGAGCGTTTTAGAGAGATAATGGACATAATAAGAGGAATAAGGAACGTAAGAGCAGAAGTTAATGTTCCTCAGGCAACAAAAGTAGAAGTATTTGTAAAAGGAGAGCTCTTAGATGAGGAAAAGGAATATGTGAAATTTCTTGCAAATGTTGAAAATATAACGTTTGTGGATTCAAGGCCAGATTTGAGTGCTACTGCTTATGTTTCGATGCACAATGAAGTCTACGTATCACTTGGTGCGTTGATAGATATCAACTCAGAAGTAGCAAGACTTAGAAAAAAAGTGGAAAAGTTGAAGGCCGATATGGAAAAGTTTTCGAAAAAGCTTGAGGATGAAAACTTTGTAAGAAATGCCCCAGAAGATGTAGTCGAGGAAACAAAAGAAAAGCAAAAGCTCTTCCAAGAGCAAATAAATAGGATAGAGCAGATTATCTCAGATTTAAATGAAAAGAAATGATGAGTGCGTATGGAGTTTTTAGATGTTTTAAGGTATTTATATTTTACAAGGCCATACAATACAATGAAGCTTGGATTGTTTAGAATAGAGCAATTACTCTCCCGGATGGGTAATCCCCATTTGGGGGTTAAGTATTTTCACATAACAGGCTCAAATGGCAAGGGTAGCGTTACAACGTTTCTTGAATACTTAACTTACTATCACGGTTACAATGTGACAGGATTTTATTCTCCGCACTTATCGACCATACTTGAAAGGTTCCATTGGAACACAAAGCTCATTTCGAAGGACGAATTTGTGGAAGCTTCCGAGTTTGTTAAAGTGTTTGCAGAAGAGATGGACAAAATAGGAGATGAATTTTCACCGAGCTTTTTTGAATACATGACAGCAATGTATTTTTACTTAACCAAACAAAAGAACGCAGAATATGGAAGTGTTGAAGTTGGACTTGGTGGACGTTTTGACTCTACGAATGTTATCACACCCGTTGTTTCAGTCATCACTACTGTCTCACTAGAACACACAAATGTTCTTGGAAAAACTGTTGAAGAGATTGCTTTTGAAAAAGCAGGAATTATCAAACAAGGGGTACCAGTTGTCGTAGGTAACATGGCAAAAGAGGCCAAAGATGTGATAAAAAACGTGGCAAACGAACGTGGAGCTAAGTTTTATGAGTTTGGAAAAGATTTTTACGCTGAGGTTGTTAAATATGATTTTAATAAAAATCTTTACAATTACTATGGCGAATTAACAATGAAAAATATTCCCGTACGATTGAATGGAAAACACCAATTATACAATTTTGCGCTAGCACTTAAGGCTTTTGAAATTATTAACAAGCTAGATGAAGATGCTGCGAAAAAAGCTTTTGAAAATGCATTTATACCTGGGAGATTCGAACTATTTGATGGATTAATACTCGATGGTTCACATAATCCACAGGCAGCTGAAATCCTCAGCGAAAATGTCGACATATACTTTCCAGACAAAAAACTCGCTGCACTCTTTGGTATTGTTGACGACAAAGACAAAATACGTGTTCTTGAAAAGCTTGGCCCTAAGTTTGAAGTGCTCATTGTTACAAAACCACCAACAAAACGTGCTCAAAAGATAGAAGAAACATACAATATCGCCAAACAGTTTTGTAAAAGTGTTATTTTAGAACCGGACCCTATAGCTGGCATTGAACTTCTCAAGCAAATCGATAGTGATGTTAAATTTGTCACAGGCTCCTTTTATCTTATAGGTTTGATAAGGGATTATTTGAAAAATGGTTTTGTTAGCGATGAACTAAGAATTGGAGGAGCGTGAAGTAAGAGATTTCTAAAGGAGGGATAAGTCTGAATAAAGAAAGTGTGGCAAAAGACATTTTAGCAAAATTAATGAAGATCTTAGAAAAAAAGGAAGCAATCGATCCTGTTATATTAGATATGTCAAAAACGAGATTGTTGACCGATTATTTCGTTATTTGTACTGCTAATAGTAATATACACATGAAGAGCCTCAGAGATGAAATTGTCGATTTTTTTGGCAAAGTTGGTAAAGAACTCATTTACTACGATCGTGGTGAAGGTTACGACTGGATATTAATAGATGCTGGTGATATTGTTGTACACATCTTTACAAAAAATGCAAGAGAGTTTTACGATATCGAACACCTTTGGATCGACGCTCAAAGAGTTAATATTTGAGAAGGGATAGATCAAGTGTGCTAATAAAAAACGTTTTTACGCTATCTGATGGAAAACTAAAAAAAACAGATATACACATAAAAGAAGGAAGGATCAAAAGCTTAGGTGACGAACTGAAGGTAGACGACAAAGAAGTATACGATTTTTCAGGTAAGATCGTTCTACCTGGTTTTGTTAACACGCATAACCATATTGCAATGTCTTTATTTCGAGGGTATGCAGAAGATGTCTCGTTCAATGTATGGCTGTTTCAAAAGATTTTACCTGCTGAGGAACGATTGACACCAGAAATGATTTACTACGCGAGCCTTCTTTCCATGATGGAAATGGCTTCTCATGGTATCGTCGCATTTTGCGATATGTACTTTCACGAGGAGGAAATAGCTAGGGCAGTTTCTGATTTTGGCATGAAGGCACTCCTTACAAGGGGACTTATTGATAAAAGTGGTGATGATGGAGGAAGACTGAGAGAAAACATTGAATTGTACGAAAAATGGAATGGATACGATGGGCGAATCTTCGTCGGTTTAGGTCCACATGCACCGTACAGCTGTTCCACGGAGTACTTGAAAAAAATAATAGAGATTGCAAAAGCTTATGATATGCCTGTTACTATGCACTTCTTTGAAAACAAATGGGAATGGGAAAAGTACACTCCAGAAGAAATTATTCAGCTCGGCTTTGATGAAGTTCATTTCATACCCGTCCACTGTACTCAACTCGATTATGAATCACTTAGATTACTCAATGGTAGTTATCCATCCGTGAATACCGTAAGTAACATGAAGTTAGGTAATGGTTTACCACCGATAAATGAAATGATAAGAAATGGTTTGAAAATAACTATAGGAACTGATGGACCAGCAAGTAACAACTCTCAGAATGTACTCTTTGATCTCAGAGTATCAGTACTGGCAAGCAAAATGCACAATCCGGAATTGTTTAACGTAAGTCAGGCATTTTACAGTATTACACAATACGGCTACGAAGCGTTAAGATTGAAAGGTGGCAAAGTTGCGGTAAACTACCCTGCAGATTTGGTTTTCATAAATTCCAATCATGTTCAACTTCAACCACTTGATAATTTAATTGAAAATTTAATTCATGCATACAATGATACAGTTTACGCAACAATGGTTAATGGTAGGTTCATATTCATAGATGGAAAATTTCCAATGATAGATGTTCAGGAGGTGCTAGAAAAATTTTCGACTTTCTCGAAGAAGGCTACAGGTATAGGAAATTAAGTGTTGAGCTAAAGAAAAGATATGGTGAGAAAGTTCAACGATTACCTTTGAATGCTGGTTTTAGCTGTCCTAATAGAACAAACGGTAAACCAGGTTGCCTATTTTGTGATGAGACAGGAAGCGGCTTTACTACATTCCATGGGTATGATATAAAAACACAGCTTCGGCTTATGAAAGAAAAATATAAAAAGAAAGGTGTAAAAAAATTTATCGCGTACTTTCAAAATTACACAAACACATACGCGCCACCAGAAATTCTAAGACAAACCTACATCCAAGCACTCGACGAAGATATAGTTAAAATCGATATTGCAACAAGACCTGATTGTATAGACGAGGAAGTTTTAAATTTACTAAAAGACATAAAAGAGACATACAAAATTGAAATATCACTTGATATAGGGCTTCAGACAGCAAATTATCATACCCTTGTCAAGGTAAATAGGGGGCACACGCTTGCTGAATATATATATGCAGTTACACTTATTAAAAAATATAACTTTGAAGTTGTCTCGCACGTTATCCTTAACTTACCAGGTGATAACACATTAGATGTGATAGAAACTGCAAAGATATTATCTGCTCTTGGCGTTGACGGCGTAAAGCTGCATTCTTTATACATCGTCGATGGAACGATATTTGGTGATATGTACAAGAGTGGCAAACTTAATGTGGGATCATTGCAAGAATACATAACTCGAGTAATCTTTTTCCTTGAGAATTTATCACCAAAAATCGTTATTCACAGGCTTGTCGCTGATCCACCATCGAGTGGTACACTCTTTGGCAACTGGGGTTTATCAAAAAACGAAATAGTCAAGTTAATCGAGCAAAAGCTTTTAGAAAAAGATACGTACCAAGGGAAAAAAGCAAAAATAATATAAAAAAATAGCCACCGGGTAAACCGGTGACTATTTTTTTATAGCTATGCAATTCAATTATTGTTGTTTGTAAACTGAGTAGAAGTCCATTCCAGGTCTCATTGGATTATCGAACCAACCCTTGACCCATGTTCTTTGGACGCGCACACCAACTGGTTGATAAACTGGGACACTTATACAGTTATCGACAACGAATTTCTGAATTTGTATGTAAAGTTTTGCACGAACTTGTGGATCTGTTTCAGCAGCAGCTTCTTCGATAAGTTGATCCAAACTCTTACCACCGAGTTCCTTCCTTGGTGCACTGACAAATTTCCTGAAGTTTTCACCTTGTCTGCCAGAGTAATCACCGTTGCTGTGGTAATATGTGAATATGAAGTTATCTGGGTCTGGATAGTCAGCAAGCCAGCCAAGTATGAAAACTGGAAGTTCTCCTCGCTTTGTTGAATCCAAGAATGTTGGCCATTGTAATGGTTGCACATCTATCTTTGCTTTGCCAGGTGCTGCCATTTCCAAATACATTTTAACCATTTCTGCAACTCTTTGTCGTGCTGTGTTACCTTGGTTGTAAGCAACGCTAAATTTGAAGCCTTTCGCCCAAGCTTGACCGTTCCAAGCTAACTTCAAGTTCTTTTGTACTTCTTGGAGGTTGAATTTGTAAAGTGGTAATGATGGATCAAATCCAAGTAACCCTTCTGGAAGAGCCGTTGGTATTCTCTTACCAAAGCCTTTCAAAACATCCCTAATAAGCGCATCATAGTTAATTGCAGCTGCAACTGCTTTTCTTGCGTAGACATCACTAAAGAAATCAGGGTTAATTCCATTACCATCAAGCTTACCACTACCAACGTATTTACTTGATGGGTTAACTGACCAATTGAATGCCAAGACTGTAACGGAAAGTGTTGGAATATTTTCGATGATCTGTATATCTTTGTTACCTCTCAGTTGATCTAGGTATTCAAGAACAACTGCTATAGAGTCCGCGTCACCTTTCTCGAGCATGGATTTCCTTGTTGACCATTCATCAATTCCCCAGATTATTACTTTCTTGATTTTTGCTGGTTCTCTCCAATAGTTCTCATTGGCTACCAATGTGACTTTTTGCTGTTTTCTATCCCATTCCACAAACTTGTATGGACCAGTACCAATTGCTGTTGAGTAAAGTGGTGATTGCTCCTTTTGCATATCTTTCCATTTCCACCACGTTTCTGCTTTTCCATCCCAAAGGCCAAGTTTAATACATGTTTCTTTGTCAAGAATTGCCGCCCAGTGTGCACTTTGCGCAATTATATTCATAAATGGTGCGTATGGTCTGACAAGTTTAATAACAACATTATCACCTTGTACCTCGATTGCTGGATCAACAACTTGCTTATAGAAGTCAACAAGTTTCTGTTTATACTCAGCTTTTGGCTCGCCTGTCTTAGCGTCAAAGATTTCGCTAACAGGTTTTCCAACAAATTCTTCAAGTGCTTCATCTCTTGAGTGTACACCGAAGAGAGCATACCAGAGCATCCACATCGGACCGCCCTCGGGGTCGTACAGAAGACCACGTTCAAATGAGTACTCAACATCTTCTGGTGTCAATGGATTACCGTTGTGGAACTTGACACCTTTTCTGATTGGGAACACGTATGTTTTTCCTCCGTCTTTTATAAGACCATTTTTAACAGTTGGTACTTCTGTTGCAAGTCTTGGTTCAAACTCGCTGACACTTCTGCCTTTGTAAGCAATAAGGTTTTCGTATACGTTAAAGAGCACTTCACCGCTTGCCGTATCGTAAGCAAGATGAGGATCAAGTGTGTCTGGTTCACCAATCGTTGCTTCTACGTAGACTGTTGGATCAAACGCTGCTAACGTTAAAACTACCGCAAGAACACCAAAAAGCACTACTAACCACTTTTTCACAAAAATCCCCCCTTCAAAAGGATATGATTTGGGACGTAGTACAATCAGATGAGGCAAGTACGCCTATATTATATCACACTTTTCAAGAAAGTTGCAATTATTAACTTGATAATTTTAAGAAAATTCTGTACAATTATTCACTGTAGAAGGCTTAAATTAGTAATAAAATGAAAAAGGCACCAAATTGCTGGTGCCTTTTTCATTTTATTTTATTATTTCAAGGGTTTTCTAAACCTGTAATTCTTCCAGACTCCACTATAATCTTTTCCAAAATACTTTCCGAATTGAATATTTCCTGTGCCGAGATGGTAAGTCTTCCCATCGATTAATATTGTTTCAGGAAGTTCGACTGTTCTTTTTATACCAACAACTTTGAATGAATCACCGGCTCTCAAATTTTTCCAAATTGGTATTATCTGAGCAGGGATAGTGTATTCTTTCTGCATTGAATCTACAAGAACAATTGTTGCCGAATTTTTTGAAATTTGGGTATCTTTTACCTTAAACTCGAGTGTTGTGGTTTCAGTATTTTGTTTTACAGCGTGTCTAATTTGGATTTTATATCCACTAGTTTCAAAGTAAAGCGGTATAACAAAACTCACTTTTGAACCATTTACAGTAATATCTGAGCCCACTTTAACAGCTGTTGGGTTTGCAAACAATAATGGGATCCTTATATCCGTACTATCCGATGTTATAAGTGCATAACCGTTTCCACGAATTCCCATGACAACTTCCTTTACTTTACCTGACACTTCGAATGAGGATTTTTCCAAAACTAACAACGAAAAGATGTTACCGACAGTTTTTGTTGTAGCGGCAAACGATACTAAAACAAGAAGTGTTAGGAGAAAAATACTTAGGAACTTTTTCATAAAAATCACCTCCTAACCCAAGATAGTATTGTCTTAGTTTCACTTTCACACGTTTGGATTATATATTTCATAGCTTAAAAAATCCTTAGAATTTTATTTCCAGCTTAACTTTCTGAGTGTATAGGTGAGCTAACCTTACAGGTTCTGGGAGTTTATAAATTGTAATTGTGGACTTTACAAATTCAAGAGCGCTATCTGGATCTGTAAGATGGCCTGGAGAAATGTAGATGGGTCTTGTATTCGATTTAGAAAGGTAACAATAACCAATAATCGTCCCATCATCACCTATCATTTTTGTTGCCTGTCCAACGTAGGAAGGTTTTTCACAGTGGCCATATAAGTTATGTTTTGCTACACCAATAGTAGGTATGTTGAGTAATACACCTACATGACTTGCTAACCCTATTTTTCTCGGATGTGCTATACCTTGACCATCAAAAACTGCAATATCAGGGCGTAGTCCTTTCATTTTCAGCTTTTCGAAACAGTAAATAATAACCGGGGCTTCTCTAAAAGCAAGGAACCCCGGTATATATGGAAAATATGCTTTTTCGGTTTGATAAACTACCTCTATTATCTGCAAATTTTTGTCAAGAACTACAACAACACCAAGTGCGTTATCATCAACATAGCTAACATCCGCACCAGCTATTGTAGAAATAGCTGTAAGATCAAAGTCCTTTATAACAACCTTTTTTGCTAATTCAATCTGTTGCTTTTTGAGTTTTTCTAAAGTTTTCTTTGAAACAACGTATTCGCTCATGTCTACTTATAAAATTTTCACTAAAATTAGTGCGAAAACGTTGGAAATCACCAAACTGAGAATAACTACCGGGATACCGAATTTCATAAATGAGACAAAAGATACATTCTTTTCTTTATACTTTTTGAGCAACTGTAAACCTACGACATTTGCCGAAGCACCAACAGGTGTTAGATTTCCACCAAGACATGCTCCGAGTGATAACGCATACCAAAATGGCATAATATTTGAAAAGACTTGTGAATTAATTTGTGGTAAGCTTTTGATAACTGGTATCATAGCTGCAGTAAAGGGTATGTTATCGATAAAACCAGAAAGGATCCCTGAAGCCCATACCAGTACAGAAGCTAGGACCGAACTTGAATTATTTGACATCTTTACCAAGAACTGAGCTATATCTTCCATTAAGCCAACTTGTTCCATGGCACCCGTAATTACGAATAAACCTAAGAAGAAGAATATAACTTCCCACTCAACCTTTTCTAGGAACGGTGTTATTTCATGAGGTTCAAAAAGCAATAAACCGAAAAATCCTGCTATCAGGCCAATGATAGAGCTTTCAAGCTTCAATTGTTTTTGAAAAATGAAAAGAGTTATTACAAAAATCATAAATATAGCAGAGGTTACAAACTTTTTTCTATTTGTGATAACCTTACTCTCGTCAAACCTACTTAAAAATTCTTGTGGGAAATTTTTTTCCATAGAAGATCTCGCCATAAAACTCAGCAGAAGATCAACAATTAAAAGTATAATTAAGTTGACTGGTACCATATACATTGCGAACTCTGAAAAAGAAATTCTCGCAGCGGAAGTTATCAATATGTTTGGTGGATCACCAATTGGAGTCATTGTACCTCCAATATTTGATGCAAATATCTCACCTAAAATAAAAGGGACAGGATCAACTTCAAGTATATCTGTTATCGCAAATGTTATGGGAACAAATATAAGTATCGTCGTAACATTATCTATAAATGAAGATATAACTGTAACGATGAAAGTTAAAGCAAAGAATAGTTTTTTTAGGTTTGTTCCAGCTATTTTCACTGTTTTGATAGCTAAGTACTGGAATATGCCAGATGTTTCCATTACCCTTACAAAGATCATCATACCGACAAGAAAGAGAATTGTATTTATATCTATCGATTTTTGAAGACCTTCGTAAGGATCTGGGAAGACTCTCACCGCCAGTAACGTTAAGGCACCAATCATTGCAGCAATAGTTTTGTTGAGCTTTCCAGTAATTACAAAATAAAGTACAAACGCAAAAGTAAGTGCAACAATAACTTTCACAATATTCACCTCAACAACAGTTAAGAATTATTATTTTTTAATACTTTGCAACTGTAAGTACAAAAGAAATTATAACTCTTTGGGTAAAAATTTTCAACATATTTTTTATGTTTTGAAAACCTTAAACACCTGTTTCCTAAATCAGTTGCTGCGTTGATAAATGTCCATAAACTTAATGGAATTGATTTTCTCTTTACTATCGGATTTATACACTCTAGAACCTTTAATAAGTATAAAAACTCAAAAAAGTTACGATTTGAACTGTGAGAGCAGTAATAACAAATAAAAGAACGAGATAGTGGATAGTTAAAAATTATAAAGACAAAGGATGTCAATTAGTTTCTCCACCAGTAATCATCAAAAGTTTTTTGACAAATATCTCTGTTTCGTAATCTGTTATCTTTTCAAGATCATCAAAATGTGAAAGATCCTTTTGTATTTCCTCAAGTAGCTTTGCTTCAATTTGGTTCATGTTAACTCCCTGGCTTTCCTTGTACTCGTTAAGTTTCAAAATTAATTTCGTTTCTACCTCCGCCAAATCAGACTCTCCAATGTGTTGTTCATCTCTACTAGGAATTTGGGTAGTCTCAGCAAGTTCTTCTATCAATTTCTTACTTTCTTCGAGGACACTTTCGAGTACGTCTATCCTTTCTTCAATACTTTCCTCGTGCTTAGATTCGTCAGTAGTCTGACTTTCTTCACCTTCGATCAATGGGGTATATTCCGCGGATTGAGTGATGGATCTTTCTTCAAATAAATCGTTAAACGCATCTATCTCACTGTTAATTAGTTTTTCAAAATCAATAAATTTTACATTTTCAGGCAATAAGCTTAATGCATTGTCTTCTTGAACAGGTAATTTTTTTCCCTCATTAAGCGGACTCTCAACGATAGGAACACTTTTGTTAGCAGATTCGCCACTAGGTGCTGCAGAATTGTTCGGTAGTACAATGATCTTTCGTTTCAGTTTAAAGATTCGGTATTCAGCATAAAGCAACGCAGAAAAAACAGTTAAAAATATAGCAATAGTAACTAAGACAGTGGTAATTGAAGTACTCTTCTTTTGTGATGAAGTTGCAACAACAGAGGTTGAGACCTCTGAATACGCTGGTTTATTTTTTACTATCCACTTTTTCCATTCATCTTGGGCTTGTCTTTTGTTTACTGAATCAAGAAGTTCCCTTACAAAACTACTGTTATATCCAGAAAGATAGCTCTTTGCCTTACTATAGTCACCTAACATATATGCAGATATACCCATTTTGAATTTCACATAGGGGTCGTACCCTTCGATTGTGGAATCTAACTGCAATGCCATTTCATAGTTTTTGAGCGCGTTTTCATAATCTCCAGACTTATATGAAAGCTCACCGGCAGAGTAGTATTCAATTGCCTTTGGCGAAACTGAAAAAGCCACGTTTGATACTAGTACTAAAAACATAAACAACATTCCAGACTTCCAAAAAGTATTCTTCAACAATCAATCACTCCTTGGTGATTATGACATTCCCATTTTACAATTTTAAATCTTTCAATTTCACTTGCGCTTTTACTATCGATGAAATTACTCTTGATAGCGTTTCAAATTTGCTTGCTGCTTCCCCCATAACTTCTGTTGCTCTAGAAAAGTTCTGACTCTCAGCTGTAAGCTCTTCCTTGGTCTCAGAAAGCAACTGTGCGACATGTGATAAAAGAGTTGAGTTTTGCTGCATAAATGCCAACAACTGTTGGAATGAATTTTGAACCGTAATGAATATCTCACCAACCAACTTGATACTCTCAAGTGCGCTTGAAACCGATTTCGACAATTCCTTAACTTGAAACGTAATCTGCTTTGCAACTGCGTTTGATTCGCCAGCAAGTTTCTGAACTTCTGAAGCTACAACGGCAAATCCTTTACCAAATTCACCAGCGCGTGCAGCTTCAATTGATGCATTTAACGCCAAAAGATTAGTTTGCTTGGCTATTTTTGTTATTTCTGTAACCATATTTTCGACATTCGAAAACATTTCAAGTGTTTTAGTTGTTTCTTTGACTGAGTTCATTACAACTTCGTTTATTTTGTTCACATCGGCTCCAGATTTTCTTAGTGATTCCGTTATGTCCGCATTTACATATTGGGATTCTTCAAGACTTGAAAAAAGATCTTTCACCTCTTTATCGAATTGCTCAGCAAGTTTATTAAGCCTCTCTTGCATCATCAGAAAATTTCTTTGAAGTTCCCCTATGCTCACTTGAACGTCTTTGACCCTCGAAATAAGTGCCTCGTCAAGCTGTAACATAAAAGAGGTCATTAAATTTTCTGCAAAGTAAGCAGAAGACATTTTCTCAAGAGTATCATTTCCTATGTTTGGCATTTATATCACCTGCCGTATATCTCATCGATTATGTCAATTCCGCATTTTAAATTTCTAAACCACTCAAATAGTTTTTTGACGTTCTCGTCCTTAAATATTGCCCCATGCTGCGGAGCAACTATATTGATATCTTTCTTTTCCACTATGCTTAGCCACTTTCTTAACGCTACACTCGATGTAATATATCGTTTGTGGAAAAGTTCCATAAGTTTGACATGTTGATTGAAATCTTCAACAAAAACGTATCTTTGGCCTTTTGGAAATACAGCAACCCCGAGGTCACCTGAGAAAAGAATTTTAGAATGCGGATCGTAAAGTGTAAAATTCCCTGTTGAATGTAGGTAGTGAGTTGGTATAAATTCAAGTTCTGTACCTGATTTTAACCTTAACTTGTCGCCTTTGTCAGGAAGGGCAACAACTCTTCTTTGGTCATAAACACCAAAATGCGGTAAAAATCTAGTCCAGAGTCCAGAGATGTATATTTTTGCGTTTTCTGCAATCGACAGCCAAAGTGTGATTCCAGATGTTACATCCGGGTCTTGGTGTGTAAAGAAAATGTACTTTATCTTACTTGGTTCAATAATTTCAGAGACATTCGCAAGTACTCGTGGAAAAACATGTGCTCCTCCAGGATCAAGTAGCATTGCTTCATCACCATCGATTATGATGTATTGGTTTGTCTGGACTATCCCTTCTTCTTCCTTTTCTTCCCACGCTAAAAAGATAAATTTGTGCGTTCCATCGTCGTAAAGAGTGATGTTTTGTGTACCAATGTTTCCCATGATTATTCCCTCCTTCATCCACTGTTATATTTATTATACCACTAATCTAAAGATACCAAGAAATTACTGGTAACTTTATCTGAATACAAAGAACCCAAGTAGCCCCGCAGTAAATAGCAGAATTGTTACATCAATATTTGTGTAAAGTAAAAGTAAAACCGATACCACGGTTATTGTGATAGATATTAGAGAACCAAATGCGTTTTTCAAAAAGTTTAGTGCTGCTGATGCTATCATTGCAAGGATTATTGGTTTCAAGCTTAGTATTATCGTTTGCAATGTTTTGTTATCGCTGTGCTTTTTGTAAATCATGTATGTACCCAGTGATAAAATAACAGGTATTAAGATCACTGAAAATGTTGCCAACAGAGAACCAACTATTCCACCAACTTTATACCCAACGAATGTTGCTGCGTTAATTCCGATTGGACCCGGTGTTGATTGAGAAATTGCAACGATATCATTAAATTCTTCCAGTGTAATCCAACGGTTTGTATCAACAACGTAATGACTTATAGCTTTCAATATGCTATATCCACCACCAAAACTTATCGCACCAATTTGTAGGAATGTCAAAAACAACTCAAGATACACCATATATGATGCCCCCTCATTTTATTTCATCATGAATAAGATTCTTTATTATCGCGTAGATTATTCCAAGGAATACTAATGTAACTGGGTTGAACTTTAAAAAGATTAGCAGTGAAAATGATACCAAGAAAATAACGAAGTCTTCAATGTTTTTAACATTCGCCTTCCACATCTTGATTACAGCTACCAGCAGTATTGCAAATAAAGATGCTTTCATGCCTTTTAAGAATGGTTGGATGTAATTATAAAACTGTGTAAGTAAAACTGCTATGATAATTATACTAACTGTTGGTACAAAGATAGCGCCGGATACTGCACTTAAAGCACCTGGCAGTTTTTTTACTTTGTATCCAACCAGTGTTGATGTATTTACAGCAATAGGTCCAGGTAGTGATTGAGCAATAACAAGAAGCGTTGTAAACTCATCTTCACTAAGTAATCCCTTCTTTTTTACGAATTCATCTTTAATGATTGGTACCATTGCATAACCGCCACCAATCGTTAAAGCGCCAATTTTCATAGTTGATAAAAATAGCTCTAAAAGTGAAATTTGTCTTCTTTCCAAAGTTGTCACCTCACAATATTGTTAATCATTGTGGTATAATTATTAACAGTATATTTGTTAACAGAATATCCAATGTGGAGGCAAAAATGGGACTGCTATGGATGGCATTACGTCTGGTATTACTTGGATATGAACGTATCGCAGGCAGAAAAATTTCAAAAAACGCACCAACTTTTGTTGCAGCATGGGGCTTTTTCTTCTTTTCATTCATATCGTTTACTCCATTCTTTAACAAACTCACGTTGGAAATATTGTTAAAATCAATTGCAAGTGGAACAATATACTCCTTGTCATTTTCACTTTACACTTATGCACTTGGAAATGAAGACACCACAGTCGTGGCCCCTCTTTACAATCTAAACGCAATATTCCTAGTGGTACTTTCTGCCATCTTTCTCGGTGAACCATTCACATGGAAAAAGTTGTTAGGTGCTTTGTTGATGATTTATGGTGTTAGCTTCCTTAAGAAAGGAGAAAGTATCGCTATTTCTTACAGAAATCTTATTAAAAGCAAAGGTGCTTTAGCTATGCTTATTTCTTCCATTCTTATGGCTTTTGGCAGAATTGTTGATAGAAGAATAACTTACAACGTTTCTCCAGTTGGATATTCAGTTGGTATTTACCTTGTGATTAGCATTTATATATTCATATACGGCTTAGTCTTTGGAAATAAACCAAAAGAATATATTAATCTTGTAAAAACACGGTTTATTTATCTTTTACTTGGTGGAATATGTAATGCTTATTCATACATTGCTTTGCTTAAGGCATTCAATTATCTAGGTGTCAGTGTGGCCGAACCATTATCTATGCTCTCTGTTTTCGTTACTATGTTTTTTGCAAGAGTTTTCCTAAAAGAAAAGATTGGTTTCCGAGTTATCGCAGCGATTTTACTATTTTTCGGGGCACTCTTAATTTACTGATTTTATCAAAGCATATATTTATCAACATAGACATCTACAACCAAAGGAACCATTAACTTAACGGCATTTTCCATTTCCTCTTTGACCATGTTCTTAACGTACTCTAGTTCATCCCCAGGCACTTCAAAAACAAGTTCATCGTGCACCTGCAAAATCATCATTGTCTTCATTTTTTCCATCTTTAATCTTTTGTGGATATTTATCATTGCTATTTTCATAATGTCCGCAGCGCTTCCTTGGATGGGCGTATTTATAGCTATACGTTCACCCTCCGCCCTTATATTTTGGTCTTTTGAATTTATCTGTGGAATGTCGCGTTTTCTTCCGAACATTGTTTTTACGTACCCATGCTTTCGTGCAAATTCCTTAATTGAGGCCATATATTCTTGAACGTTCTTATAGTATTCTAAATACGTTTCTATCATTTTTCGGGTTTCCTTTACATCCAGCCCTGTTCTTTTTGCAAGTCCGTAGGGTGAAACACCGTAGACAATAGCAAAATTAACCATTTTGCCTATTCTTCTCATACTTTCAGTTAAGAATTCTTCGCTGACATTGAAAATTTTTTTCGCAGTTTCAAGGTGTATATCCTTATCTTCTTTGAACGCATTTATGAGGTTTGGATCTTCTGTGATATGAGCGAGCACACGTAACTCTATTTGTGAATAGTCAGCACCCAGTATGTACCATCCATCTCTTTGAGGCCTAACAGCCATACGAATTTCCTTGCCTTCATCGGTTCTTCCAGGTAAATTTTGCAAATTCGGGTCTGAACTACTCAGCCTTCCTGTCGCAGTGCCGGTCTGGTTGAACGAAGCGTGTACCCTTTTCGTATATCTGTTTACCATCGTTGGAATCGCATCAACATATGTGCTTTTCAGTTTTTGTATCTTTCTATATTCTAGTAACAGCTTAGCTATCTCGTACTCGCTAGCTAAATACTCAAGAACTTCAACATCAGTCGAATAAGCACCTGTTGTCGTCGACTTACGTGTTGGTAGTTTTAACTTCTCGAAAAGTACATAACCCAACTGTTTTGGAGAGTTTATGTTGAATGTTTCTCCTGCTATATCAAATATCTTCTGCGAGAGTAAAGAAAGTTTTTTATCCATTTCCTGAGAAAGATTGTTTAAATATTCCGTATCAAAATACACGCCGTTGAGCTCTAATGTTGCAAGCACTGGTATCATAGGTAACTCTATTTTTTCGTACAATTCATCCATTTCGTTTGAGTATATCAATGGATAGAGCAAATTGTGAATTCTCAGTGACATATCAGCATCTTCGCAAGAATACTTAGCAGCAGCAAAAACGGGAACGTATGAAAAATCTCCGGCAAATAGTGGAAGCGTATTTTTCACAAGTTCCTCGTATGATATCATTTTGTGACCTAGGAATTTCAAAGCCAATTCATCAAGGTTAAATCTTTTTTCATTTGGGTTGAGTAGGTAAGCCTCTATCATTGTATCAAATGAAGGAACTTGAGGATCGATACTAGCTTTCAAAAGGAATTTTATATCGAATTTTATGTTATGCCCTCCTACACTTTTACCTGCATTAAATAGCTCACTTAGAAATCTTTTAACTCTATCAAAAGGTATATTCTTTGCATCAACATGAGAAACAGGAATATAATATGCAATGCCTTCATCCACGGCTATTGAAATACCGACGATCTTTCCTTCGTAAGGATCAAGTGAGGTAGTTTCGAGGTCGAACGATATTTTTTTTGATTTCTTTAACACTTCAAGCAACCTGTTTAGCAACTGTTCGTTATCAACGATGGTATACTCAACATTGTCCAGAATGCTTGTAGATAAATTTAGTTCTTTTATAATACTTGAAAATTCGAATTTTTTGAGTTCATTAAGCAATTTTTCATTATCGTAGCCTTTGTACAGAAGTTCTGATAAATCGAAGTTTATCTCAACGTTTGTGTTCAATTCAACAAGCTTTCTACTCAGTACATATTCATCTACGCTACTTTCGAACAAGGATCTTAATTTATCAGGCAATTTATCGATGCTTTTCAATACGTTTTCAACACTTCCAAACTCTTTCAATATCTTTGCGGCAGTCTTTTCACCAATTCCTGGTACGCCTGGTATATTGTCGGATGCATCACCAACTAATGCGAGGTAATCTTTAATCTGCTCTGGCTTAACATTGTATCTTTCTAAAACCTCCCTTTTTGTGTATTTTTTCAAATCCGTTACTCCCTTTTCAACTCTCCAAACAGTTATTAAATCGTTAACTAACTGGAGCATGTCTTTATCACTGGTTATAATGTTTATTTCACTTATTTTGTAAGTATCCCTTGACATCTCAAACTTCTTAGCGATTGTCGCAATTACATCGTCTGCTTCAAATCCAGGTATCTTTACAACTTTTATACCAAATCCTTCAACTAACTCATCAACTAAAGATATTTGCCTCAACAAAGGTTCAGGTGTTTCTGGACGTTGGGCCTTATATTGTGCGTAAAGTTCTTTTCTGTGAGTACTTCCACCTTTCACATCTATCATAAAGGCACAGTAATCCTCGCCAGGTTTCACATGTTCTTTGGTAAACTTCAGAAGCATCCTAGCAAGGCCGTAAAGGGCATTTGTTGAAATGCCTGTTGATGTCGTTAAATTTTGATCTATTGCAAAATACGCTCTGTAAAGTAATCCCGTACCGTCAAAGAGAAACACTTTCGCCATTAGCTTGCATCCTCCGAATTTCCAGTAAGGTGTTAACCGCTCTTCTCAAATGGGGTATAACTATGGAACCTCCAATGACAAGAGCTATATCAAACGCTTCAAAGAATTCCTCGTCTGTTACATCAAGTTGCGCACATCTTATCATATGGTAAGTTATGCAATCATCACACCTAAGTACCATGGAAGCGACAAGTCCCATAAGTTCCTTTGTTTTAGTATCAAGCACTCCCTCTTTATAAACTGCACTGTCGAGTGCCCAGAAACGTTTCGTGTTGATTGTCCCTTTATTTAATACTTCTTGATTCATCCTTTCTCTAAATTTTTTAAACTCATCAAGAGTGTTAAAATACGTTTCGGACATATCTCAACCCTCCTGCAACGAACTTAATACTTTTCTATTCCAAACCCTGCTTGCCCCGGTCCAACATGAGTCGATATAACCTTGCCGGTAGGCGTGTAATAAACGTTATTCACTCTGTAATAATCCCTTAGAATCTTTTCGATTTCCTTGAGCTCTTCAAAGTTATCACAGCTAACCATGTAAAGATCAACAACGCTGCCTTTCGTAAAGCCTTCTTCTTCACTTTTTTTGAGCAGTTCTTCGACAATTGCTTTGAAGCCTCTGGCTTTTGCGAATGGCACCATGTTGCCTTCTTCGTTTATGTAGATTCCAACCCTAATTTTTAGCAAGGTACCTACAAATCCGGCAAATCTACTGATCCTTCCACCTTTAACAAGAAAGTTAAAGTCTTGAACGTAGAAAAACGCTCCGAAGCCCTTAGCGGCTATTTTTTTCTCAAGTTCCTGTGCCGCAGTATCCAAATCAACACCAAGGTTGAAAAGTTCTCTTGCATACCTAACCATAGGTGAGATAGCTGTTGATGCCATCTTTGAATCAACAACTCTCACAGGGATACTTACTTCTTTCGCCGCTAAGGTTGCTGAATTGAATGTTCCAGACATTGCCGTTGAGATAGTTATTACAAATACACCTTCATAACCCTGGGAATGGGCTTCTAAATATTTGTTTTTCCAGTCTTCAACAGATGGTTGTGAGCTTTTTGGGAGTTCCGGAGCACTTTTAAGCTTTTCATAAAATTTTTTCAGTTCCGCAAAGTCGCGAGTATCATCTTTTTCACTTGTGCCATCTGGCCAATTTACATACAGTGGAACGATGTCCACATCCCACTCATTTATCATATCCTTCGGAAAATCTGATGTACTATCAACTAAAATCTTTATCTTCTTCATCACTTACTCCCCTTTCTTTAGCTCTAATATTAATTCGAACAATTGCCTTACGTGCTTAACTTTTTGTACCTTGAGATCACTTGACTTAAGATTATTTAGATCCAGACTAACATCAGGAATCACTATTTTATCCACAGCGAGTTTTTTAGCATTTTCGATTCTTTTTCCAATATTTACCGCTGGCCTGACACTTCCATCAAGTCCTATTTCTCCAACCATGAATACGTTACCTATAAAAGCATCGAGAAAAGACGACAACACAGCTCCGGCAACAGCAAGTTCACAACCTGGCTCCGTTATGTTTATTCCTCCAGAGACATTAATGTAAATATCATGAAAATCGAGTGGTAAATTCAAATGTTTTGACAAGACCGCTGAAATTATTATAACCTTTCTCACATCTATCCCGTGAGATATCCGCCTTCCCGCTGCCATCTTAACTCTCGAAACGAGAGCTTGAATTTGAACATTAAGTGGACGACTCCCCTCATATACGCTTGCAAACACATTTCCAGGCGTTTGAGAATAAGTGAGAAGATTATCTTCCGAAAGGCTTTTCAGTCCATCATTCGTCATTTGAAAAACAGATAGTTCTCCACTCGGTCCATAACGGTTTTTTTGAACACGCAAGATTCTGTAGTCAGTTGTGCGCTCACCCTCAAAATATATCACAGTATCAACAACATGCTCAACTAATTTTGGACCAGCGATTGTACCTTCCTTTGTTACGTGCGCTATTAGGATGGATGGTATACCATATTTTTTTGAGAATATACGAACCTTTTCAACAACAGCTTTAATCTGAACAACCCCACCAATAGGTGAATCTATATCCGCACTGCTCAGTGTTTGGATTGAATCTATTACTATTAACTGTGCGTCATCTGGATCAATTGTATTGAGTACATCTTCTATCTGCGTTTCAGATGAGATCAGTAAATTTTTACTTTTTATACCGAGCCTTTTAGCCCTAAGCCCAACCTGACTAACACTTTCTTCTCCAGAAATATAATACACTTTTTTCTTTGAATGTCTTGCAACTGAATCACAAATTTGCATGGCTATTGTGCTTTTCCCAACACCAGGCTCTCCACCAAGCAATATTACTTGACCTTTGACGATTCCACCGGATAAAAGTTCATCAATTGATTGAATGTAGCTTTTGATACGCTCTTCGTCTGATATTTCAACTGCTGAATTAATATCAAAAAAACGAGGATGAGGTGATTCCATCCCCGCTTGATTGCTCCTAATTGTTTTTTCATTAGATTCCTTCAACGCGAATTCCTTTGCACTGTTCCATTCTCCGCAAACAGGACACTTTCCAAACCATTTCGGTGACTCGTAACCACATTTATCACATACATATACCGTTTTTGATTTAGCCATAGATTGCTCCTTTAAACTTTCTGGACTTCACTTTTCTGTTTAACGAAAATCAATTTATTATCCTCTGGAACAACGTAAACCTCGCTGTCATCAGATATTTCTCCTCTAAGAAGTTCTTCTGAAAGAGGATCTTCGATATATTTCTGAATTGCTCGTTTCAGTGGACGAGCCCCATACACAGGATCATAGCCAACGTTTATCAAGAACTCCTTGGCTTCTTGAGAAAGAGTCAGTTTGATCTTCCGCTCGAATAGCCTAGCCCTGATGTCTTTAAGAAGTATTTCGATTATTTGCTCTATATGCTCTTTGGTGAGTTTATGGAAAACAATAATTTCGTCGATACGGTTTATAAACTCTGGTTTAAAGACTTTCTTTACCTCTTCTAACACTTTACTTTTCATCTCATAAAATTCACGCTCATGTGATTCGTTATCGACAAATCCAAGACTCTTCTTGGATGTTACCAAATCTGTACCTCCTATGTTACTAGTCATTATGATTATGGTATTTCTGAAATCAACAACATGTCCTTGAGAATCTGTTAGTCTTCCGTCGTCCATGATCTGCAGCAATATGTTGAACACATCTGGGTGTGCTTTCTCTATTTCGTCAAATAGTATAACTGAAAAAGGTCTTCTTCTAACTTTTTCTGTAAGAGTTCCACCTTCTTCGTATCCTACGTATCCTGGAGGTGCACCAATAAGTCTTGATACGGAGAATTTTTCCATATACTCACTCATATCAAACCTAATAAGTGCTTTCTCATCACCAAACAAGTACTCAGCTAGAGCTTTTGCAAGTTCTGTTTTTCCAACACCCGTTGGGCCAAGGAAAAGGAATACTCCAACAGGTCTCCGTGGATCCTTTAGTCCACTCCTTGCCCTCCTTATAGCCCGTGCGATTGCACTAATCGCCTCATCTTGTCCGACAACTCTTTCATGCAATGCTTCTTCCAGTTTGAGAAGTTTTTCCTTTTCTGTTTCTTCAAGCTTTTTCAACGGTATACCAGTCCAACCTGCAACCACTTCTTCAATATCCGTAACATCAACTGTTGCTACAACAGATTCTATTTCTTTACGCCATTTATTGTACTCCTCATTAAACTTTTCTCTAAGCTCCTGTTCTTTGACCTTTAATTCCGCTGCTTTTTCGTAGTCTTGGATATTCACAGCTTCTTCTTTTTCATTTTTCACAGATTCTACTTGTAACTTAAGAAGCTGCAATTCGCTTGGGATAACAAAAAGCTTCAAGCGTGTTCTCGCACCTGCCTCGTCGATTACATCTATAGCCTTGTCTGGCAAGAAGTGGTCTGTAATGTATCTTTGTGATAAGTATACAGCCGCCTCAAGTGCTTTGTCTGTATATTTCACTTTATGGTGTGATTCGTATTTTGCTTTGAGTCCTTTTAGTATATCCAGTGCCATCTGCGGACTTGGTTCAGAAACATAAATTTTCTGGAATCTTCTTTCAAGTGCAGCATCTTTTTCTATATATTTTCTATACTCATCTGGCGTAGTTGCCCCAATACAATGTAACTCACCACGAGCAAGAGCCGGTTTTAAAATATTTGCAGCATCAACAGCACCCTCGGCAGAACCAGCTCCAACAATCATATGAAGTTCGTCTATAAAGAGTATGATATCTTTATTACCCTTTACAACTTGAAGAAGTTTCTTCATCCTTTTTTCAAATTCACCGCGGTACTTTGTACCAGCCACGATAGCTGCAACATCCAATGAAAAGATAGTCTTGCCTTTCAAAGGTTCCGGTACTTCTCCTGAAACAATCTTTTGAGCCAACCCTTCAACTATTGCACTCTTCCCAACACCCGGTTCACCGATTAAAACGGGGTTATTCTTTTTCCTTCTTACAAGTATTTGCATTAACCTTTCTATTTCTACTTCTCTACCAATAACAGGGTCAAGCTCACCACGCATCGCTTGAGCTGTCAAATCTACACCAAAACCTTCTAATTGTCTAACTGCCGGAGACGAAACTGGTTCTTCAGTTAACGGCATCGATTGTGTTTCCTCATAGTAATCCTCGTCTGAGATATTTTCAGCAATCTCTTTTCGTAATGACTGGATGTTTACATTCAGTTTTTTAAGAATGTGAATAGCTATTCCTTCGCCTTCACGAAGAATACCTAAAAGTAAATGCTCTGGATCTATTTTGTCACTCCCAGTCATCCTCGCTTCCTCATATGCGATTTCTGTAACCTTTCTTGCCCTTGGTGTCATCTGTGGCGACATGATAAAACCTCGCATACCAAGACCTACTATAGAAATGACTTCATTTTTCACGCGAGCATACGTTAAGCCATATCTTTCAAATATTGTAGAAAGCGGCTTATCATTTAGCTTTAAAATCGCCAGAAGTAGATGCTCAGTTCCAACATAAGAATGACCTAAATCTTTTGCTTCTTCCTGTGCTGTCACGAAAACCTTTGCGGATCGTTCTGAGAATCTATCAAACATATAATCACCTCCAAATTACAATTTAATTATACCATATTTAATGAAAAAATAAAGCGGGGACAATTGCCCCGCATATGACAATGCATATGTATAAAAAATATATATATTCAATGACCGCTATTACTTAAAAAGATACTTTTTTACGAATTCTTCGTTACTCTTGAAATCGTAATCTGAGAATATTGCTTTTCCAAGCGCAATCACTTTTCCATAACCGTAATCAAAAGATGCAGCAAGAACAACTTTGTCCGTTGCTTGCGCATCATCTTTACCATCTGTATCTATACTTTTTGCTGTATCTGAGTAGATAAGTATTTCTGCATTACCATAAACAAGCAGTGAACACGATGAGTAAAAACGCACACCATTAGCAATTACTTTGAAATTTGAACCATAATTATGAACTTCGTCTACAACTTGATCATCATTAAATCTAATTGGTGAATTTAAGAAATCTAATATTGCGTTTAAATCCTCAGTATTCCCACCATTTTGATAATCACTCTTTGAGGTAATGATCAAAGTACCACCATTTTTGACAAACTCGGCGATATTTTTTAACTCGTTTTCACTATATCCTCTACCATTCATTAACACTAAATAAGTACCACTCAACTGTCCAATAGAGTCAACATATGACACATCGTAACCGATACTTTTAAGGTATCTTTCAAGTGAAGTTAATTTATCTTTATTGTAATCGTTTGAGTGACCTTGATCTATATAGACCACTTTCTCCAATTGCTTTTTCTGTACAATCTTCGGTATTTTCAATAAACCGTATAGTTCGTCAGCTTGTACAACAAAAGCATTTTTCAAAAGCGACTTGTAATTCTCAAAGTATTCCTTATCGCTGCCTTCTATTAAATATATCTTACCTTTGAATGTGTTTAGCCATACAATTTCGTCTGGTAAAAGATCTTTAAAGAAACTCATACCATTGACATTTGGTGTTGGAATTAAGATTACATCAACGTCATCATAATTGGCAAGTAGAGTATCGGAGTAAAGTACCGTATTCTCGGATTTTTCAAGGCTATCTAAAAGCCCATTTAGCTTTTCCAAATCATTTTCGTGCAATTTGTCGATAAGTACAGTCAAGCCTTTTTTCTCAGACACATTAAAGTTTGTTGACTGCACATTCGTTCCATTGATGTAAAAATCCATTCTATAATTTCCAGCTGCCAGATTTTCAAGTGTTAGTGAATAATTATAAATGATCTCATAAGGTTTTAATTTGACCATTTGAGAACTTAAAAATTTACCGTTTAAATAAATGAGCAATTCTCCTTCAGCGTGTTTGTTTGATGAATTGTAGATATCAAAAGTAACGTTAACCTTTTGCCCAATGCTTGGGTTTTCTGGACCGATTCTCAAATAATTTACCTTTATAGGTTGCGAAGACTCAACCCATATAGGCGCAGAAACGATTTCATCTCCATCATTTTGAAGGATGTAAACAAAGTACCATTCGTAGCCATCAGAAACGTCAAATGTTTCTGTCACATCAAATGTATCTTTTCCTGAAACGTTGTTTATCTGTTTTGTACCAGATTGCGTAACTACAATAACATTTTTAACGGGGTCTTTCGGATCTTCGTATTTTATTCTTAGTGTCAGTTGTGTTGCATCATATAGTATGCTACCCATTATTTCATTGTTTCCAAAAACGTAGAGTTTCACATTTTTGTCTTCGCTCGCAAATGTCCTTCTTTTCCAAAGAGCTTCCATTATGTCGTCATATGTAAGAGCTTTTGCTAAGATACCTGTCCTAGAATCATTTGCAGATATCCAATTTTGTTTGTGGTTATCCTGATTTGCTGTTGGACTGACATGCCAACCCCTATTAAGTGCCAAGATGAAATTATCGTACATTTCTTCGGATATCGTATCGTTGCTTGTGCTATTCCCATTACCAATCTCTAATAAATTCACATAATTATCAGCTTCTGGCATGAACAAAAAGTCTTGAAAATTACCAAATGTCATACCAGGATGGTTAAATTGAGCAAGTTTTTTTATTTTTACAATCCATTCGTAAAAGTCTTTTAAACCACCCTTTTCGTCTCGACTTATAAAATCGACAGTTTCATAAACGTTTATATGACCAGAACCTGCTGTCCACTCGAAACCTTGCAAACCAACGAACTTACCCGGTACAGTTGCTTTTCTTGCCGCTTGCTGCGTAAGAACCGTTTTCTGTTGCCCATTTACAGGTATCTTTAAAAAATAGCAGTGGTCAGTAACCGCAAGAACATCGCCGTACTTTTTTGCGTATTCATATGCTTCCTCAGGTGTCCCCTTGCCATCCGAGTAAGATGTGTGTGAATGTAAATTACCGTAATATATGTTAAGATCCTCAGCCAGCACAGGTGTTACCAATACCAGTAAAACAATCAGGAAAAACCGGACATAATAAAAAGTAACTCTCATACCTTCTCCTCCTTTGGAATCATTTAACATAGTTGTACGTTTGAAAAACATCGATATAGCTAATAATTATAGCACAAACTTTTTGAAACTAATCAATATAATTTATAAAAATTTTATCCTTGACAGGCAAAAAATCATATGATAAAATCTGATCGCTGTAAAAAGTGGCGGCGTAGCTCAGTGGCTAGAGCAGATGATTCATAATCATCGTGTCAAGGGTTCGAGTCCCTTCGCCGCCACCAGTTTTTTTACATATTCGGTTAACTTCAGTTATCATCTGATCGCCGGTATTTCATGTTGCCAGCGTAGCTCAACCGGTAGAGCGACGCATTCGTAATGCGCAGGTTGAGGGTTCGAGTCCCTCCGCTGGCTCCAATGAACTTATCCAGTGAATAAAGTTACTCAAGCGTAAGAAAAGCTGGTGGGACCCTGTAAAATGTGGGTCCCTATATTTTTGGTTCTGGTATAATAATATAAAGAGGTGATTTGCTTATGGAACTGATTGAATTCATAGATGTTGTGGATATTTACGTTAAAGCCGGTGATGGTGGAAATGGTGCAGTTACTTTTAGAAGGGAGAAATACATACCATTTGGAGGACCAGATGGTGGCGATGGAGGAAATGGTGGTTACGTTTTTCTGATAGCCGATCCTACTCTTTCCACTTTGTATCACCTTACGGAAAAAAAACGTTACGTTGCACAAAATGCCCAAAATGGTAGAAGTAAGAAACAAAACGGCAAAGATGGAGAAGATCTGGTAATTAGAGTTCCAGTCGGAACTATCGTTAAGGATTACGAGGCCGGAGAAATCATCGCCGATCTTGATGAACCTGGAAAGTATTGCTGCGTGGCACGAGGTGGAAAGGGAGGAAGGGGGAATACACACTTTAAATCCTCAACAAATCAAGCACCAAAATTTGCAGAGCAGGGTGCAAAAGGTGAAGAAAAACATCTACTTTTAGAGTTAAAATTACTTGCGGACGTTGGATTAGTCGGTTATCCTAACGTTGGAAAGAGCTCTATTATATCACGAATAA
Source organism: Fervidobacterium sp. (assembly GCA_049970055.1). Lineage (GTDB taxonomy): Bacteria > Thermotogota > Thermotogae > Thermotogales > Fervidobacteriaceae > Fervidobacterium. The sequence continues at coordinate 144,604 of JBMFNR010000003.1, read as the reverse complement.
GTAATGCAAGGCCGAAAGTTGCAAATTACCATTTTACAACGCTCATTCCAAACTTAGGTGTTGTTTCGATAGATGGAACACCAGAAACATCTTTTGTAGTTGCTGACATACCAGGATTGATTAAAGGTGCAAGCGAAGGCAAGGGCCTTGGTAATGTGTTTTTGAAACATGTAGAGAGATGTAGTGTGATCGTTCATGTTTTAGATATTGCTGGTAGTGAGAATAGAGATCCCATACAAGATTACCTCGATATACGAAAAGAATTAGAATTCTTCAGTAAAGACCTAGCCGTAAAGCAAGAAATAGTCATTGGGAACAAAATGGATTTGTTAGACGAAGACAATCTAAAAAATACGATGGAGAGATTTTTAAGAGAAACTGGGAAAAATGTACTTCCTGTTTCGGCAATAACAGGTTGGGGATTAGATGAGTTAAAGTTGTCAATGTGGAATCTTGTAAAGGAAAGCAAAAAAAAGTATGGTGGAACAATTGATATTTCAAAGATACAGTTTGAAAGACCAGCACCAGTGAGGTTAACATTACCTGCAAAAGTAGATATCAGCATAAAAAGAAATGATAAAGGAGATTTTGTGGTGGAGAGTACATATATAAGCCAGTATTTGAATAAGTATAAAATGGATGCAAAATTCATGCTTGAAGATATACTTGAAATTCTCCAAAAAAACGGGTTAGATGATAAATTGAAGAAAGCTGGTGCAAAAGATGGAGATACTGTTTGGGTTGAAGGAGCTGAATTTGTATTCAAAGAATAGTTCTTGCGTGATCTTTGGAGGATCGTTCAACCCACCACATGTTGGGCATATTGTAGTGTTCTCATATGCTCTTGATTACTTTAATGCGGACTTTTATGTTTTACCAACAAAAACACCACCACATAAAAGTGTAGATGTCTCGTTTGAAAAACGTTTTGAATGGGTCGTCAAAAGCTTCGACAAATTTAGAGATTATCAAAAAAATCCTATTTTTATCTGGGACCTCGAAAAACACATCAAGGGAATTAACTATGCGATAAAAAATGTGGAATACATAAGAAATTATTACAGTAATGTGATAATCTTGGTCGGCGAAGATGCACTTGGTAACATTGAGAAATGGTATATGTATGAACAGTTGCTAAGTACAACAACGTTCGCTATTTATCCGAGAACAAAAGACGGAAGTCTGTATGAAAGAGGAAGAAAGGTACTAGGAAGACTTTACTCAAATGTACTAGAATTAACGAACTTTCCCATTGTTGAAGTTTCATCATCTGAGATACGAGAGAGAATTAAGACGGGCAAAAATGTAATTGGTCTTGTTGATGATTCAATAACCAACGATGTTGTGAATGTCTATAGTAAGTTTGGAGGGTAACAAAATGGATACTAATACCTTCTTTCCAGGTAAGATTGGTTTAGCACCAATGGCTGGTATTACAGATTGTTCGTTTAGGAAGATTTGTTTTGAAAGCGGAGCTCAATTTGCCTTCACTGAGATGATAAGTGCTAAAAGTATTCTTTTGAACATTGAAATTAATAACCACTATTTTCCAAAAGAAGAAGAGAGAAATAGAGTAGGTATCCAATTGTTTGGCTCAGACCCCGCGGAACTGGCGGAAGCAGCCGCAATTGTTCAGGAAAAAGGTTTGTGGGTTGATTTGAATGCTGGGTGTCCAGTTAACAAAGTTGTAAAAAAAGGTGCCGGTAGTGGGTTACTAAGAGATTTAAGTAAATTTAGACGAATTGTTAGAGCAATGAGGAATGTACTGAAGCATTTTACAGTAAAGACGCGCCTTGGATGGGAAAATGATGACTTTGAGAAAATATACAATATCCTAGTAGAGGAAAGGGTAGACGCTATTTTTGTACATGGTAGGACTGCGAAACAAATGTATTCCGGTAAGGCAAAATGGAAGATATATAACCCACAGCTTGTCCCTTTATATATCAGTGGTGATTTATACACGAAAATCGATGTGCACAATGCCATTGAGGAAAGTGGGGCAAAAGGAGCAATAATAGCGAGGGGAAGCATAGGGAACCCATGGATATTTAGCGATGTGGAGAATCCAAGTTACGAAGAAAGAATGAAGGTTATAAAAAGACACTTAAACTATCTTTACGATGAGTACAAAAACTATGGTGCTGTGGTTTTTAGAAAATTTGTAGCTGGTTACACAAAAAACTTGCCAGGTGCGCGTGAATTCAGAGAAAAGGCAGTGAGAATCAAAAGTATTGATGAACTTACAAGAGAATTTGAGGAATTTTTCGATATTTTGGCTGGTAAAGGGGTAGTACATCGTGATATATCTCGTTAGGCATGGTATGACATCATGGAACGAAATGCAGCTTTGGCAAGGTGTTGTTGATACTGAACTCTCCAGTAAAGGTATCGAACAAGCAACAAAGATAGGTAAGTTTTTCAAATCACAAAACATTTCGGTAGATATAATCTATTCCAGTCCTATGAAAAGAGCATTTCAAACTGCTAAATTAATAGCTTCCACTTTTGGTTACGATGATGAGAAGATTTACTTAGATCCTCGATTAAGAGAATGTGAAGTAGTGCTATGGAATGGTAAGACAATTGATGAAATTACAAACAAATATAGTGAAGAATTTAAAATATGGCAAACAACATTGTATTCAAACATACAGGGTGTAGAATCTCTTGGAAGTGTTCAAAATAGGGTGTTTGAATTTCTACAGGAAAAACTTGTTCAAAATGCAGGCAAAAATGTTATAATCGTTTCGCACGCAATTACTTTGAGAATGCTTATCATCAAGGTATTGAATCTTTATCCACCTAATCACTTAAACTTTTCGTTAGATAATGCTTCTATATCTGGTTTAGAAATAACAAATGGGAGGATCCGAGTGAAATTTCTGAATTATACGTTCCATTTATAAAAAATTTTACAAATTACCGGGGGTGTTTCATTTGAAGATTTTGCTCATAACTATTGGATTTCTTTTTTTAGTTTACATTGGTGTGAAAATATTACCTTTGAAGATGAGATATGCAAATATATTTTTCACTTTCACTTTGGTATTCCACATATTTGCTTCATTTTCACTTTCTTATGTTTTTCTGACTATTTCTATGACTTTGATTGTAGTATTCTTTCTGGCTTTACTTTACATGTTTGGATTGTAAGAGCGTTTTAAGAACATTGCGTGTGCAAAAAAATACTAGGGAGTGAAAGAATTGCCTGGAAGTAGTGTAAGCATAGTAAATGTTGACAAGTATTATGATGATTTCCACGTATTAAAAAATGTTAATTTGGAAATCAAAGAGAACGAATTTTTTTCACTTCTTGGCCCATCTGGATGTGGTAAAACTACACTTTTGCGGATAATCGCAGGTCTTGAAGAGGTCGATGATGGAGATGTACTTCTCGACGGTAAAAGTATTCTCATGCTTCCACCAAATTTGAGACCAGTGAATACCATATTCCAAAATTATGCGCTTTTCCCACACCTTACGGTATATGAAAATATTGCTTTTCCGCTGAGACTTAAAAAATTGAGCGAGCACGAAATAAAAGAAAAAGTGGAATGGTTATTGAATTTGGTTAGACTCGAAGAACATGCACGAAAGAAACCTTCACAACTGTCCGGTGGACAAAAGCAAAGAGTATCACTTGCCCGAGCCCTTGCAAACGGGCCAAAAGTGCTCCTACTTGACGAACCAGTAAGTGCGTTAGATGCTAAATTAAGACAGGAGCTCTTGATTGAACTTGACAATCTTCACGATAAGGTTGGGATAACCTTCATTTACGTGACTCATGACCAGTCAGAAGCTATCAGTGTTTCAGACCATGTTGCAGTTATGAACAATGGTGTAATCGTTCAATATGGGACACCATATGAAGTTTATGAGAGCCCTGCAAACTCATTCGTTGCTACGTTTATCGGTGAAAGTAACCTTATGAAAGGCACTGTTAAAAAAGAACTTTCAGAAAATTATGTCCTAATAGAATTTCCATCACTCGGTGAAATTGTTTGCTACAAAGATAAGCCTGTTAGGGAAAATGATGATGTGCTTGTAACCCTTAGGCCCGAGAAAATAAGGATCACGCATACCAAACCTCAACTATCAGAAACGCTACCAGCTAACGTAGTACATGGTATCGTTGATGAAACCATATACATGGGGTATCAAACAAAATACTTTGTTAAGACTGATAATGGTTACATATTAAGAGTTTATAAGCAACATGTGAGTTACCTTTTAGATGAAAAAATTATTCAATGGAAAGATAAAGTATTTTTGTACTGGAATCCCGACGACAGTTTCATTGTGGAGGTAGAAAGAGATTGAAGTCAAAGATTTTAAAAAGTTTTGAGCTTTACGGATACTTTTATCTTGGATGGCTTTTACTTTTCTTTCTTATTCCTGTTCTCGTAATTCTCGCTTTCAGTTTTTTTACAAGGGATTTTCAGGGAGGCGTAATATTCAAATTTTCTTTACAAGGTTACAAAGATATACTTAATATCAATTATTTAACAGTCTTTTTGAGGACTGCCGTTGTTTCTTTTATATCATCTACGATCTCCATACTGATAGCAATACCCGTTGCATATTCTATCGCTTACAGCAAACTGAAGAATTTTTGGTTATTACTTGTTATAATACCTTTCTGGACTAATTCGTTGATAAGGATCTATGCATGGATCTTTATTCTCGGAAACAATGGGTTGATAAATCAAACACTGTTAAACCTTGGTTATATAACAGAGCCCATTAAGTTCATGTACAACAACTTTGCGGTAATTCTGGTGCTTGTCTACACTTACCTACCATTTGCAATATTGCCTTTGTACTCTTCAATAGAAAGACTCGAAAAGCAGATATTTGAAGCGGCGATGGACTTGGGATGTACAAAAAGGCAAGTGTTTTTCAAAGTTCTACTGCCGAACATTAAACAAGGTATAATATCGTCGTTTGTTTTTGTTTTTATTCCTTCGCTTGGAACATATGCTGTACCGGAGCTCGTTGGAGGTAAAAACTCACGATTGATAGGTAATGAAATAGCAAGACAATTAACAACTGCAAAAAACTGGCCTGCAGCTGCAGCAATTTCCTCAGTCCTTCTAATAATGACTATAGTAGCTGTTATTTTATTCATATACGGGGGCGGAAAGCGTGAAGCCAGGTAATTTCTCAAAATTCATCTTGATAATTACATTGGTATTCTTTTATTTACCAATAATTGTTTTGGTGATATTTTCGTTTAATTCCTCAAAATCTCCCCAATGGACTGGTTTCAGTTTTAAATGGTACTTTCAACTTTTTACGTCATCCGCACATATATGGAAAACATTTCTAAATTCCCTGATTGTTGGTGTTTCAGCAAGCACAGTTTCGGTAATGATTGGTACATTTGGAGCGATATCAATGTATCTTGGTTCAAAACCTTTCAGAAAGATTCTCTGGACCACAACCTATATACCGTTCATTATTCCGGACATTATTATTGGAGTTTCATTACTTGTGTTCTTTACGTCAATAAAAATCAAACTCAGTTTATTCACAATTTTCATATCCCATGTAACCTTTTCCATACCTTACACAATGATGATAATTTTGACAAGACTTGAGAATTTTGATAAAAGTATAATAGAAGCTTCTTATGATTTGGGAGCAACACGTTTTACTGCATTAAGAAAAGTAATCGTACCAATCGCATTTCCGGGAATAGTGGCTGCATTTTTTATGGCTTTTACGCTATCAATCGATGATTTTGTAATTACGTTCTTTGTAGCAGGCCCAGGTTCAACAACGCTGCCATTGCAAATATTTTCCATGGTCCGATTTGGTATTTCTCCCGTCATAAATGCTATCTCTACGTTACTTTTGATTGGAACGATATTTGTAAGTGTATTCTTAAGAAGGTACATAAGATATATAATATAACCGAAATTTACCAAACAATAAAGGAGGTAAGATTATGGAACACAGTGATATTGAAAACTATGTGGAGAGAGTCAGAAAAGCATCGGATTTTATCAAAGGAAAGATTTCAGATCTCCCAGAAGTGTGTATTGTTCTTGGTTCTGGGTTGCACGGTATAGCTGATAGCGTTGAACAACCGATAAGAATAGCCTACAAAGACATTCCGGAGTTTCCAGTTTCAACGGCTCCTGGCCACAAAGGCGAACTTATCTTCGGAAAGTTGAATAGCAAAAATGTTGTTCTAATGAACGGAAGATTCCATTACTATGAAGGCTATCATATGCGAGACGTAACATTTGGTGTAAGAGTAATGCAACAGCTTGGGGTCAAGTATCTTTTTCTAACCAACGCTGCGGGTGGCTTGAACCCGGATTTTGAGGTTGGAAGACCTATGATTATTTCAGACCACATAAATATGATGGGGGACAATCCGCTTATAGGACCAAATGTAGATAAATGGGGACCAAGGTTCCCAGATATGTCAAATGCATACGATAAATCGCTAAGAGAGCTCGCAAAACAAGTTGCCGCACAGCTAAATATCCATATGTACGAAGGAGTCTACGTTGCCGTTGCAGGTCCAAACTTTGAAACCCCTGCTGAACTTAGAATGTTAAGATGGATGGGAGCAGATGCCGTTGGAATGTCAACTGTACCTGAGGTCATAGCTGCTGTCCATGGTGGTACGAAAGTACTTGCGATTTCAGCTATTACAGACAGAGCCGTTCCGGACGATCTAAAACCACTTACTGCAGAAGAAGTATTGGAAGTCGCACACAAAACTGGGCAGATGATTGCCAAAGTTTTAGCAGAAGTAGTTAAGAGATTGTAAGGTATTTTCTGGTAGGTGTGCTTGTATGTCTATACGCACAAGATTAATTATTTTAGCGATTTCCTTGGTAACGATTCCATTAACCTTGTCACTTATTTTTACATTCGTAAACATTTCGTCAGAGAGCAAACGCGTTGAGAGTGACGTTAAAAAACAAATTGGAGATCCGAAGGTAATTTTCAAAGACTTCTTCGACACGTTTTCACAAGAACTGCAAAATCATATAGAGCAGTACAACGAAAAATTGAAAACTTCTGTTGAAAAACAAAAGGAATCAGTTAATAAAGCTTTTGAAAGTATTTATTTATCAACACTCGAAAAGGAAGCTGAATCTGTAAGGAATATTGTTGAGAATCTAGTAAAAGAGCGCATTTCAGTGATTGAAAATATTGCGAAAGTTAGTGCATCTTCAAAAGATGTTGTAAATGCTGCCAACGACAAGAAGCTTGGGGTCGCTGAAAAAAGAGGCTTGTTAAATAGCTATGTTGAAAGAGCGCTTTTTGATTATATTGGCCTCTGGACAATTGAAAATTCAGAACCAAAATTAAAATTAAGGCCGTTTTATCAAATTGAAAACAAATATCTGGTAGAATACGCGTATTCACTTGCGCCTGGACTTGTTGGAAACAATTACAAAAATCTTGACTTTTCGGAACAGCTAAAAAGTACCGTTGAAGCTATTTTATCTTCAACAACGCCGTACAGCAAAACTTTTGTATATGCAGGGAATAATAGTATATACATGGTTGCCGTCCAACCTGTAATGCACCCTCAACTTGGAAACACAGTGAAAGGTTTCATTGTTGCATTTGGCACACTGAATGAAAACTTTTTGGATGAGATAAAAAGGTTAACAAACGCGGATGTTACTATTTATGTAAACCAAAAGTCTTTTGCAACAACAAAAGTTAATGAAATGGGTGAAAGGCTAAGGGGTTTGGAAGAACCAACAGAAGATAAATTCGCGTTTACACTTGGAAAAGAGAACTATGTTGCAAAAAAGTTTGATTTTGAGATCTCTGGTGTCCAAGTTGGTAAGCTGGAAGTGGCGCTTAAGATGGAAAATGTTCAAGCTCAATTTGAGATTCCCGAACCTGAAAAGTTTGTATTACCTGAAATGAAACTACCACAAATCGATGTAAAAGTAGATTTAAACCTCAGCAAAATTGTTATTACAAATATCCTTATAGGTACTGTGATACTCATTGCAGCAATTATATTTACTATTCCTCTTGTTAATTCAATGTCAAAGGATATTCTTAGCTCTGCGGAAATCATCGAAAGATTTGCAAATGGTGAATTAATTAAAGTTGACACAAAAGCTACAGGTGAATTCCAACATGTGATTGATTCGCTCAAGAAATTGTCAGAAAATTTAAAGAATTACGCCGATGACATGAAAAATAGTTCTCAGGAACTTAACATTGAAGTTAATCAGATAAACAAAACAAGTGAAATATTGGATAATGCTGTTCATAAGTTCAAAGTTTTTGTTTCCGATTATACTCACACCGTGGGTAAGGTGAAAGACGATATCGAAAATCTTCAAAATACTCTCAATAAATCAATAGATAGTACAGAAGGTTTATCTCATGAACTTAATGAATTAATTAGGGAAATTGAGCAAGCACAGTTTGAAATTCTCAAAAACGTTTCACTTATTGAAGAAATGAATGAATCCGTAAAATCAAATGCGGAAGTTTTTGAAAAATTCAGTTTGACAGTGAAAAGAACGATAGATAAGTTTTCATCTATCAAAAATGCAATTACAAAGATTCAAAACGTTGCTTCGCAAACTAATTTACTTGCGCTTAATGCTGCAATCGAAGCCGCAAGAGCAGGCGAAGCTGGGAGAGGTTTTGCAGTTGTAGCTGATGAGGTGATGAAACTTTCAGTTGAAATAAACAATCTCTCCAAAAACCTCGTTAAGGAAGTAGATACTTATACAAATGATTTGAGAGAACTCGACGAACTGTACCTAGCATCTGGAGAAAAGTTTGACATGTTGAAAAAAGCTAAAGATGAATTCAGTTCTAATTATTACACTGTAATCGAGAAGATTCAAAACATTGGGTTAGTTGGTAGCCAGATCGGTAGTCAAATTGAAGAAAACGTAAAAGCTTTTCAAAGTGTTGAGCAGTTAATGAATATAGTAGCATTTTCGATTTCTGAATCATCTGAGGAACTTTCACAATTCAATAAAGATTTCGAAGAACTAACATCACTACTTGTTGTAATATCAAGAAGCTCGGAAAAATTAAAAGATATTGCTTTGAAGATGGAAAGCATAGCTCATTGGTTTAAATAATTATCTGAACAAAAAATGGGCTCCAAGTTACTTTTCAATGTAACTTGGAGCCGTCTTTATTATAATTGAAAGTTGTGGTATAATTTCCGTGTGATAAGATGAAAATTGAGAGGTGAGAATTTGCGTCTATATAGTGAAAGTAAAAAAGACTCGATAGTAGCACTGTCTACACCGTATGGAAAAGGTGCTATAGCAGTTGTAAGGATGAGTGGTAGTCAGTCATTTGAAATTTTAAAAAAGCATATAAAACTTCATATCGATCTCTCTGACATTCAAGAAAGAAGGATGTATTATGGAAATTTTTTTGACACTGATGGAGGACTTATTGATGAAGTTATGTTTGTTTATTTTAGATCACCAAAGAGTTACACAGGAGAAGACATGGTAGAAATATATTGTCACGGTGGTATTTTAGTGAGTTCTAAGATAATTGATTCACTAATTCGAAGCGGAGCAAGGCTTGCAGAAAATGGTGAATTCACAAGGCGAGCGTTTCTGAATGGTAAGATAGATCTAATAAAAGCTGAAGCAATCCTTCAAATTATAGAAGCAAAGAGTGAGAAGAGCTTAAAGCTTGCTTTAGATAACCTCAAAGGTAGACTTTCACATGAAATTAGTGCGATTCGTTCACAATTGTTAGATGTTTTATCCAAAATAGAAGTATCAATAGACTATGGAGACGATGTAGATATACCTTCACAGGAAATTCTCCAAGACCTTGAGAAAATTCATACCTACTTATGTGAAAAGCTCAAACATGCAGACAAAGGTCTCCACATCTCTACGGGAGTAACAATAGTAATTGTAGGAAAACCAAACGTTGGCAAAAGCACATTACTAAACAAATTATTAGTTGAAGATAGAGCAATTGTAACTGATGTACCAGGAACAACTCGAGATGTAATAAAGGGCGAAATTAAGATTCAGGGTATACATTTTGTGATATCCGATACCGCAGGTATAAGGGAAACCCAAGATATGGTTGAAAAAATTGGTATCGAAAAAGCTTTAAAAGAAGCTCAAAGATCTGATATTGTACTTTTCTTGCTTGACGCTACAACTGGTTATACTGAAGCAGACGAATACATACATAACCTTATCAAAAATGGAAACATATTGTATGTATGGAATAAGGTGGATATAGGCAAAAATATTAAATCATTCGGTAAAGACGTATTCATAAGCGCACAAAGTGGTGAAGGTATTAAAGAACTCGAAAAAAGAATAATTGAACTTGCAAAACCACTTATCGAAGATAGTGAATTATCACACATAACCTCAAGAAGGCAACTTGAATATATGAAACAAGTTAAATACTATGTTGATAAATCTATAAATTCTTTAAAAAGTGGACTTCCAATGGATTTAGCTTCTATCGATATTAGAAATGCTTTAAGCAAATTGGATGAATTGACAGGGTATAATTTCAATGAAGATTTACTCAATAATATATTTTCAAACTTCTGCGTAGGAAAATAAAAAAAGCGGGCTTTTTGGCCCGCATAAAGCCGTGGGGGGTGTATCTCAAGGGGGATAGGGGGTTCTCTTAAAGGATTTTAACATGTCTTTTGTTAAATTGTTAGCACTTTAAATTATAATATCCCAAAACAATTGTGTTAACTTCTTCTTACCATACATCCGTTGAGTGAATTACCTTTATTTTATTACGTTCCACATATTTAGACAATATATACCGAGAAAACGTTCAAAAAATTTTTTTGAAATTTTTTCGAAAATTATCAAGGCGTTGAGGTGAGTAGATGAAGTCTGATGTTGCAGTTGCACTTTTAATTGTAGCGATAGTATTTTTAATGATTATCCCCATACCAAATTTTTTGCTTGATTTTTTTCAACTGTTGAATATATCCATCTCGCTTGTGTTGTTATTCTCAACCATGTACATTAGAAACACTCTTGAACTCGCTTCTTTTCCGACCATGTTGTTAATTGTTACCATATTTCGACTGGCACTTAATGTTGCATCGACAAGGTCCATATTACTTCAAGGACCAAAATTCAATGGTAAAGTCATATTAACGTTCGGAAACTTCGTTGTTGGTGGTAATTACGTTGTCGGTATAGTGGTGTTTTTAATTCTTGTTATTATACAATTCATTGTAATAACCCGTGGATCGGAAAGAATTGCAGAAGTTGCAGCGCGATTTACACTGGATGCAATGCCTGGTAAGCAAATGAGCGTCGATGCTGATTTAAACGCTGGGCTTATAACGGAAGAAGAGGCACGTCGTAGAAGAGAAAATATAAGAAGAGAAGCCGATTTTTATGGTGCAATGGATGGTGCTTCGAAATTTGTCAGGGGAGATGCTATAGCAAGTATCATTATTACAATTGTTAATAGCTTGGGTGGTATATTGATCGGAGTACTTATGCATAGTATGGGAATAGCTGATGCCGCTAAAGCTTTTCTGCTTTATACTGTTGGTGATGGACTTGTAAGCCAGTTACCGGCTTTGATGGTTTCAACAGCAACCGGTATACTCGTTTCCAGGAGTGCCACAGAGGATAACCTGGGTTCGGAACTTATAAGAGAACTTTCCGGTGAAAAAAGGGTTATAATACTTACGGGGGTTGTTATAATGATTCTTGGAATACTTACTCCACTTCCTACTTTTACAAGCCTTTTAATCGGCGGATTGTTTTTTTTGATAGGATTACTGATAAAAGCAGATGAGTTATTGCAACCACAATCAATTGGTGCGGGTGAGGGTACACAGGGTGTGTCAGGTGCACCAACCATGCCTAGCGGTCCTATTTTGTCAACACCTGAAGAGGTATCAGAGGTAATCCAATCCGATACTGTTGAGATTAACATAGGTTATGGTCTGTTACCACTTGCTGATTTGTCACAAGGTGGCGATATGCTTGAAAGACTTACAATGATAAGACGACAACTCGCTCAAGAGTTAGGCTTAGTGCTTTCACCCATAAGAGTTAGAGACAGTGTGATACTCAAACCAAATGAATATGCTGTGTTCATTAGAAGTGCTGAAGTTGCGCGGTACGAGTTAATCCCAAACAGGTTACTCGCAATAAACCCTGGATTTGTAAGTGACAAAATAGCTGGTATAGAGGTCAGAGAACCTGCATTCGGGCTTCAGGCTTTTTGGATAGATGAAACTAAGAAAGAAGAAGCTACGCAAAAAGGATACACAGTAGTTGATCCACCAACTGTGTTTGCAACACATGTGACTGAAATTCTTAGACGGTTTGCTCCAGAATTACTGGGTAATAGAGAGTTTCAATTACTTGTTGACGGCTTAAGAAACAAATTTGATAAATTGGTCGACGATGTATTCAATGTCATAAAACCCTCGGCCGTTAAAAAAGTGCTTCAAGAACTTCTTCGAGAAGGTGTTTCAATAAGGAATTTACCGTATATATTCGAACTAATACTTGATAATGCTGATAAGGCAAGGGATATAGAAACACTTACGGAATATGTTCGGAGAGGTCTAAAAAGGCAGATTGTGGCAAAATTGTTGACTTCAGAGAAACAGATACACGCGGTTGCTCTTGACTCTGATTTGGAAAAAAGTTTAACAGAGTCAATAGCTGAAGGCGAGGAAGGGAAGTACATAAGTATGAATCCACAGATTCTCAGAGAATTGATCGAAAGAATATCTTCGGAATTAGAGAAAGTTATGCGTAAAGGATACTCACCAACATTGGTCGTCTCAGGTCTTATAAGACCATACCTTTCAAGGATGATTACACGCTTTATTCCAGGAATAGTGGTTATATCTTTTGAAGAGATTCCGGAAGACGTCAATCTTTCAATAGAGGGTGTGGTAAGGCTATGATTGTAAAAAAATATGTTGTTACGGATATAAAAGAAGCGTTCGAAAAAATAAGGATGGAACTGGGAAAAGATGCAATAATTCTGAGTACAAGGAAGGTAAAAAAAGGAGGATTCCTTGGTATTGGTGCCAAAACGTACATCGAAGTTACAGCTGCAGTAACAGATAAAAAAGAGCAGCAGAGTGAAGAAAAAGGTCAGATTTACAAGCTTCAAGAGATACTTTCCAAGAATAAATCAAACATTTCCCAAAACACTGAAGAGTTTAGTGAGTTAAAGAAAATGATGGTCGAGCTGAAGTCGATGATTTCGTCACAAAGGTCGAATGAACCACGGTGGGTTCAGGAATTTAGAAAGGCACTTGAAAAGCAAGACATCGATGAAGAAATAATAGAGAAAATTGTAGAGTACTCAAAAGTGAAATATAATGAGTTGGACTTTTCAAATGAAAATACGCGTTTAATTTTGTCTGAAATGTTTCTCCCATTTATAAATACATCAGTACCTGATTTGAGAGGTCGCGTGCTCTTTGCAGGTCCAACAGGAGTGGGTAAGACAACCACACTTGCAAAACTAGCCGCGAAACTCAAACTTGGTGAAAAGAAGAATATAGCAGTAATTACTCTTGACACGTACAGAATAGCAGCTGTTGATCAATTGAAAACCTATGCTATGCTCCTTGACGTACCAATAAGGGTGGCTTATACGCCGAAAGAAGCAAAGCTTGAGCTTGATGCACTCTCTGATTACGATGTTATTTTAATTGATACAGCAGGTAGGAGTCAGAAGAACGACTTACATATGGCGGAGATAAAAGCCATGTCTGAGGTTATAGCTCCAGAATTTACATTATTAGTTATAGGTATGCAATATAGAAACGACGATGTTAAAGAAGTACTTTCAAAATTTTCTGTAATTTCACCAACTCATGTGATTCTCTCAAAGATGGACGAAACATCGGCACTTGGACATTTTGTTAATGTACCTTCGTTTTTGAAAACCCCGATAGCTTTCATAACAAATGGACAAAGAGTGCCAGATGACATATTTGAAGCCAACAGCAGAGAACTTGCCGTTTTGCTATCACGAGAGGTGTTAAGGTATGCAAGATCAAGCTAAAAATCTTAAGAATTGTCAAGTCGTAGCTGTGATCAGTGGAAAAGGCGGTGTTGGAAAAACACTAATTGCAACTAATCTCTCCGCCTTGTTGTCAGAGTATGCGAAAAAAATACTACTGTTGGATGCAGATGTTGGGTTTACAAATGCCGATATTTTACTTGGGGCTTACCCAAAGTACACATTGAAAGATTTTGTTAATCACAAATGCTCAATAGATGACTTGGTAAATTCCACAATCTATGGTGTCGACTTACTGTCGCTTGGCGGTGATGTCACTGATATTGTTACAACGAATGAGATCGTATTGAGAGACTTTGCAACACACTTCCTAAGACTTCTAGATGATTACGATGTCGTCGTTATGGATATGCCTCCCGGATTTTCGGAAAACTACATGCCTTTTTTTGCACTAGTTGAAGATTTCGTTGTTTTAACAACTATTGAACCAACATCGATAGTGAACACGTACACCATGATTAAACTCCTAAGCGTTAAAGGCATCATGGGAGAAAATATTCATGTGGTGGCAAATATGGTACAAGACGTTAAAGAGGCAACAAAACTCTTAGAAAGATTTATAGGAGTCACGGAGAAATTCATCAATAGCAATATTTCATCAGTAACTATAGTAAAAGACCATCCGTTAGTTATTAAAAGTGTTTATCAAAGGGAACTATTTGTAAAAAAGTACCGAAATATTCAGCCAACATTTTCCATAATGAGGATTGCATCGAATATCCTTAAGATGAAACAAAATTCTAAATTACGTGAGAACTTACTTGAAAAATTTGTAAGGCTTTTTAGGGGGAATTGAAATGACGATAGAAGAGTACATTAATGCAAATCTAACTGATGCTGTCCTACGTGGTTTCGCTAAAGATGGTCAATTGGCTATTAGAATGAAGAAGCTTAAAGGCAAAAACATATACATCTCTTTTCTAAAACCTTCATATATTCCAGAAGTTTTAAGAATCGATTTGCCCATAGAAGGTTATATTGTAACATTCATTGGTAAATTAAGTAAAGAAGAAGATAAAAATACTTATGTTTATACCGCACTTGAAAAAGCTGGTATATTACAGAGACGTGCTAAACCTAGGTACGTTGCTTTTGAAAGTTGCGTAATCTTCGATAATTTCAAAGGAGTCATAACGGATATTTCGGAAAACGGATGTCAAATTTTGTCCGAATACAAGCCGAAGTTTAATGAGATTATAAATCTTTTTGTAAACAATAACAATGAATCAGGAAAAGTTATGTGGTTCGTGGAGGAAGAAGAATGTTACAGGTGTGGAATATACATCGAAAATGCTTCAGAAACCTGGACTGAACTTTACAAAAAGTATTCACGTATAGGGGAGTTGTTGTAATGCCTTATGTGGAGCTTGTCGATGCATCTAAAGCTTTAAGAATAGGACTACCCGCTCAAATAATAATATCTCTTGTTAAAGAGCTCGAGGGAGTTTACAAAAGCAACGTAATTGATATAGATTTGGATAAAAATATCATTTTTCTGTCGATACCATCGTTAAAAGGGAAATTTGTTCCGATACCAAAAGGCGTAAGGATGACTATCAATGTTTTTGATAGATCATCAGTTTATGAGTTTCAAACTGTTTCATTGGGTGTCACAAAGAAAGATAACATTTATTCGATACCTGCACCTTTCCCAGAAGTTATCAGAAAGACCGAGAGAAGAAAATTCGTTAGAGTACCATTATTCCTCGATGGCCGATTCTATATCTCCAATGAGCCTGATGCCGAATCATATCCTTTCACAACGAAAAATATAAGTGCAGGTGGACTTCTGATTGCTACGAAAAAACTTTTGAAATTAGGTGATATAATCTATATTGACTTGAAACTTACGGAGGATTTTTCGCTGGAAAAACAAAAGTCAAGGATTGTTAGAGAAGATGGTAAAATTGACGATTATTACATGTACGGCATACAGTTTTTGGATGTACAAACTAATGTTGAGAAGAATCTCGTAAAATTTATATTCCAGCAGGAACTCAAACAAAGGAATATACAAAGTTCTATCAAAAAATAGTCTAGATTTTAGAAGGGAGGATTATACGAATGCTTGAGAAGCTCACCGAAACCCAGTTGGACGCTATAAAAGAGGTGGGAAATATAGGAACAGGTAATGCAGCAACAGCTCTTTCTATGATGCTTGACAAAAAAGTGGATATTTCCGTCCCACAAGTGAAGATAATTCCGATATCGAAAATACCATTCCTTTTTGAAAAGCCAGAAGAAACAGTAGCTGCCATAAAAATGACCCTTAGAGAAGACATGACTGGTGAAATCATTCTTCTATTCGAACCAAGAGCGGTAAAAATTATTGCAAAAGCGTTAACTGGAATGGAGATAAGTAATGTAACCGAGCTTGACGAATTTAGTTCTTCGATGCTCAAAGAAATTGGAAACATAATGTGCGGTTCGTACGTTACGGCATTGGCAGGTTTTACGAATCTTTACATAAATCCTGATCCACCTGATTTAGTTGTTGACATGATCAGCGCGATTATTTCTGAAATTTCACTGCCTCTTGCTTTAGCTGGTGAAGACAATTTAATGTTGGTAGAGACTGTGATCAAGATAGAGGGTATAGAAGAAGAACTTACAGGTTACTTGCTTCTTGTTCCATCAATTGAATCATTAGAGAAGTTGTTGAAGGCATTGGGGATGTGAGATAAATGAAGAAAAAAGTAATAATAGGCATTGGAGAATGGGCTGTTGAACGCAATCCCGCTATATTGGTAACGCTTGGACTTGGTTCATGTGTTGGGGTTTGTGTACGAGATCCTATTGCAAAAGTAGGCGCAATGGTCCATGTTATGCTACCAGATAGTGGCGGAAAACCAACAAGTACACCAGGTAAATTTGCTGATACGGGAGTAGACATTATCGTTGATGAATTGCTCAAAATGGGAGCCCAAAGAAATAGACTTGAAGCAAAGATAGCTGGTGGCGCTTCAATGTTTCAGTCAGCAATGGATATAGGTGCAAGAAACGTGGAAGCGGTTAAAAAAGCTTTACAAAGAAATGGTATAAAACTTCTTTCGGAAGATACAGGAGGAAACAAGGCAAGGAGCATAGAATACGATGTAGAAACAGGAAAGTTGTTGATCAGAAAAGTCAAAACGGGAGATGCTGTGGAGGTAACGGAAATTTGATAATGGATAAAGAAAACATTGTAAAACAATACTTACCGTTGATTGTAAGAATAGCACGCGACTTAAAAGTTAACCTCCCATACAATGTTGAACTCGACGATTTAATCCAAGAGGGTGTAATTGCCTTATTACAAGCTGTTGAGAAATATGATCCGCGGCACGGTGCCACGTTTAAAACATTTGCTTATACAAGAATAAAGGGGGCTATGCTCGATTATCTGAGAAGAATTGATTATTTACCTAAAAACGTGAGACAAGATATCAAGAGACTCGACAGAGAAATCTTGAACTTTTATGACGAGTACAACCGATTTCCGTCTTACGACGAAATGGCTGAGAGATTGGGTATGAGTTCTGAGGATGTGAAGGAGATATATAGTGAATTAGCGCTAAAACAATATTTGAATTTAGATCAATACCTTTTTGAGTCCGAAGAGATATCATACGCACCAATCGAAGTCAAGAGTGAAGAAAATGTCAAAGAAAACGCATGGAAATCTATACTTTACGAACAGCTGATTGAGGCGATAAACAAGTTAGATGATAAAGAAAAAATGATGCTGAGCATGAGGTACGAACATGAACTCTCGTTGAAGGAAATTGCTGAAGTATTTGGTGTTACAGAATCACGCGTGTCTCAAATAATCACCGGTGTACTTTCTAAGCTACGTAAAATGCTTAGAGGTGATGAATATGACTGAGCCTATTAGTGGTGTACAAAATCAAACGATAATATTAAAGGTGGGGTACGAGAATTCGCACATAGTTAGTTTGCAGCAATACACAGCTCAAGCTGCGCTTATGCAAAGTGCTCAAAGTGTTGAAAAACGCATACAGCAGGAACTCACTTCTCCTAAAAGTGTTAATAGTACAGAGCAAAAGAAAATACAAAGTTCAACAGAAGGAAAGAGTCAAGGAGAATACACCAAACAAAGTAAACAAGAAGGTAAAGAAAAAAAGGATATAGTAAGACGTGATGATTCACACATTTTGGATGTGAGAGTATGATAGGTTATCTTTCCGTTCAAAAAATTGACACTAAGCACCTCGGTGGAGCCCTTGTGATAAATGATTTTGGCATTCCTGTTGAATTTAAATATTCCGAACCAGTTATTCCTACAAAATTGCAGGAGATCATTTACGGAAGTTCCCTAGAATATTACCTACATGTGGAAATAATTGCAAAGGGGCTCATTCAAAAATTAGAAAATAGACCTGAGGTTTTATTAGTTGAAGACCCAACCCTTCTTTTTGATAAAAACTTAGTTCTGCTTACAATGCTTCCACAAACAGTACCGGAAAAAAGAGAAAATAACGAAGTTATTGTCACGGTAGGCAGTAAAAGCTTTAGAATAACATTTCAAGAAAGTGCAAAAGTCGATGATAGTATAATTCAGAAAATAATAGAATATGCAAATAAAATAGATATCATGGAACCATTTGAGCGGATCCAGAAAGCGCTTGATTACATATGCGCATCGCAAGAGAAGTAATCGAAACACTAAAAATGGAGCTTGGGCTTATAAAATATACTAATATAGAGTTAAAAATACCATCCCGTGGTAAGGATCTACCAATGATTATTAAAGCTAACTTTGGGGGTTTTTGTTTTACTTGTCCAAAAGTCTTAGAAATTACGTTTTCCCAAAATCACTTGCCAGTAAATTCTTTGCTAGTCAACAAGATGAATTTATCCATTATTAATTTAACATCCAATGATTTTTATCAAAAAGTGTTAAGCGTGGAGCTTGAAAAAGCCCCTCCTTTTTTAGAAGAAAAATTTGAAGGGTATACATCTTATAATAGTTCAGAACTGATTGAAAAAGTAACATTACTTATCGATAGTTCCAGAATTTTGTTAAATAATCCAACCATTGAAAGAGTACCCACACTTTCAAATTCAGCTCTTACTAAAAATTTTACCTTTGCGTTCAAAATGGTTAAGTATGAGTCAAACGTGTTATCTCAGGTTAATTACTCTGTTTACAACCCTGCACAGTATGTTGAACGAGAAAACATTTTGAATGCTCTAAGCAAATTGAAGGAAAGGTATGAAATATCAAAAATTAAATTTTTTGCGTATTATGTAAACGTTCCACTACAAATCGCACAAATGGTTAAAATAACACACGGGAGAAAACTGATAGTCCAATTTGGTCCTAGAAACTTTTCAGACCAAAAATTTAAAGACGTACAGTTGAAAAATTTACTTGTGCTTAGATATGAAGATAAATATCTATACTACCCTTTCTAATTCTTTGAAAGCATAGAAAATCGGCGTATTTTAAGGTTTAAGATAATTTCATACCTGATATTATAATTTTAGTAGCTGAAAAATTAACGGCCGTTTAACACTAAAATGTGATTTTCACGTATAATTTTACGTAGAATATTAGATAAGCTTAATCTATTTTATTTATTTACTACGCTTGTTCGTATATTCAGTGATATATGCAATCTATTACAATCTGCAGACGTTTGGGAGGTGTGGTAGGTGAGATTGTTAACATTTAAAGGCGGTGTTCATCCACCGGAAAAAAAACTAACAGAGCACGAAAATATACAAAAGGCCCCATTACCTGATAAAGTCGTAGTTTTCATGGCTCAGCATGCAGGAGCTCCTGCTAAGCCTGTGGTTGAGGTAGGTCAAGAAGTCAAAACCGGACAGATTATAGGTGAACCGCAAGGTCCAATCTCGGCATATGTGCACTCCCCTGTTACTGGAAAAGTTCTTAGCATCGCCAAAGTAAATAGTAGTATACACGGAATGGCTGTTGAAGCTATTACGATCGAAAGAACGAAAGAAGACGAATGGGAACTTTTACCCAAGCTCGATTATCAAAAAGCTTCTAAAGAGGAATTGTTAGAAATAATCAAGAAAGCAGGAATTGTGGGTCTTGGCGGTGCTATGTTCCCTACACATGTAAAACTTAACCCTCCAAAACCAGTAGACACACTCATCATAAACGGAGCTGAGTGTGAACCATATCTGACTATTGATCATAGAGTGATGCTTGAAATGTACGATGATTTACTTGTAGGGATTGAAATAGTAAAGAAGATCCTTGGGGTTAGAGATGTTTATATAGGTATTGAAGAAAATAAAAAAGACGCCATTGAACTTTTAGAAAAAGAGTGGAATGGAAAAGTGAAAGTCGCAGCCCTTAGAACAAAGTACCCACAAGGGGCGGAAAAACAATTAATTAAAACTATAACCGGAAGGGAAGTCCCAAGCGGAGGTCTGCCCGCCGATGTTGGTGTAGTAGTTCAAAATGTCAGCACAATGATCGCAATTAAAGAAGCTATCATCGATGGTAAACCACTAATCGAAAGAGGGCTAACATTAACGGGGGAAGGTGTGAAGAAACGTGGCAATTGGTGGGTCAGAATAGGCACACCAATTTCATGGATTATCAGCGAGCTTGCTGGAGGTTTTGTTGAGGGCTTGGAGGAAATAAAATTACTCATGGGTGGACCTATGACGGGGATTCCAGTTTCATCTTTGGATACTCCCATACTCAAAGGTAATAATGGTATTACTGTTATAAAAGAACAGAAAAGAGAATCTACGAATTGTATAAGGTGTTCTTACTGTGTTCACGTATGTCCCATGAACTTACAGCCATACTTACTCGACTTATTATCAAGAAAAAAGAAATACGATGAAGCAGCAGCTATAGGTTTACTTGATTGTATAGAATGTGGTTCTTGTACGTATATATGTCCAGCTAACGTGGAACACGTAAAGTCAATTAAACTTGCGAAGAAAGTTTATCGAACACTGCGAGGTGGTAAAAAATGAAGCTTTTAACTACAAGTGCACCACACGTGAGAAGTGAAGATTCGACAAGAAAGATAATGATCGATGTATTGATAGCTCTCGTACCAGCTATTATTGGAGCAACTTATTTCTTCGGTTTATACGCATTATTACTTTCCATCATGGGAATGATAAGTGCTGAGCTTATTGAATTTTTCATCATGCGTGTTTTAAGAAAAGATAAAGAGTTCACACCTAACGGAAGTGCTGCAGTGACAGGATTACTTCTAGCACTAAATGTAAGCGCAGCAACGCCTTGGTGGGTGCTAATAATAGGTGTTGTATTTGCAATCGCAATTGTTAAACACGCTTTTGGTGGATTGGGACAGAATATATTCAACCCTGCTTTGGCAGCAAGGGTATTTTTATTAATATCATTTCCAACAGCCATGACTACATGGTATAGGCCGCTTGCATCATTTACCGGTTGGTATGGAGCTGATGCTCAAACAACAGCTACACCGCTTGCTATATTGAAGTTACAAGGTTTCAATAAAGTTATGGAATCCACAAGTTACGTAGATCTTATTTTTGGAAATGTCGGAGGATGTATAGGTGAAACAAGCGCAATTCTACTTCTCATTGGTTTTACCTATCTTGTTTTCAGAGGAAGAATCAAAGTTATTATACCTGCCACATACTTAGGTACTGTACTTCTGATGTCTTCTGTATTTTATACCATCAATCCAGAAAAATTTGGTTCACCAATGTTCCATTTATTCGCAGGTGGGCTCATGCTTGGTGCACTCTTCATGGCAACTGATATGGTAACAAGCCCAATGACATTAAAAGGGCAAGCGATCTTCGGCTTGGGTTGTGGTCTACTCACAATGATTATCAGGTATTTTGGGGGATATCCAGAAGGAGTATCCTTGTCCATTCTACTTATGAACGCATTGGTACCGATGATCGATAGGTATACTCAGCCGAAAATATTTGGGAGGCGAGCTCAATGAAAAAAGAGACACTTAAAATTAGTCTCACATTAATGATTTATACTCTCGTTGCTGGTATCGCTCTTGCACTTGTTTATCAAACAACGGAGCAAAGGATCGCAGAGGCTGAATTGGATAATGTTATAAAATCCATGGAATTTCTTTTAAAAAGCGATGATGGTACAGAAATTGTTGATATTGACACAATTAAAAAAACGGTAATTGATAAAAGGACCGATATGGGTAAAGAATTATACACGGATGGTTTCGGAACAGTAATTTCACCAGTATATGAATTTGAATCGAACAGTGTGAAATACTATGTACTCTCTGGCTATGCTATTGGATATGGTGGTAAAGTACTCACAATGGCAGCTTTCAAGAACGAAAATGGAGAATTATCGCTCTACAAAATAAAAGTACTCGATTACTCGCAAGAAACCCCGGGACTTGGTGCGAAGATTGCAGAACAAAATATCCAAGCTAGGTTTTATCCCATACCAGAATCAGGACTAAAAAATGGCTTGAAAGTTGATAAAGATTCCGGTAAGCAGTTTTCTGATCCGGAAGAGGCTAAAACAGTAGGTGTAGCAAAAGTTTCAGATGTAATGACAGGTGCTACAATAACACCAAGAGCTGTGGTAAGTTCACTAAATGCTATGTACAAATTCTTAAGAGAGAAATATATACAAGGAGGTGGTAACTGATGGCCTTGAAGATCACAGAATTTACAAAGGGTATCATAAAAGAAAACCCAACATACGTTCAAGTACTCGGAATGTGCCCGACACTTGCAACAACAACAAGCGCAAAGAATGGTTTTGGGATGGGTATAGCTGCAACGGTTGTTCTTGTTATGTCTAATGTTGTTATATCAGCAATCAGGAAAACCGTTCCAGAGAAGATAAGAATTCCGATATTTATAACAGTTATTGCAACGTTTGTTACGGTTGTAGACTTACTCATGCATGCGTTTACATACGATTTGTGGAAGACGCTAGGACTTTTCATACCACTTATAGTTGTCAATTGTATCATTATGGGACGCGCGGAAGCTTACGCCTCCAAGCACGGTATAGTAGATTCACTCTTAGATGGGCTTGGAATGGGAGTCGGCTTCACTTTGAGTTTGACACTACTTGGAAGTATCAGGGAACTACTCGGCAATGGTTCCATTTTCGATATTTCAGTTTGGGGTAAAGCTTTTAACATGTTTGTTATGATACTTCCACCGGGGGCATACCTTACACTTGGGTTACTCTCCGCATTATTCGCCGCAATTTCTATTAATAATCAAGAAAGAGCAAAAAAGAAGGCACAACACTCTGAAACTTCCAAGGTAGGTGAATCAAAATGAAACTATTTCTAATCTTACTCTCGGCAATGCTTATAAATAACTATGTTTTTGTAAGATTTCTTGGTATATGTCCATTTTTAGGAGTTTCAAAAAGGGTATCAACGGCACTTGGCATGGGACTTGCCGTCTTATTTGTTCTTGTAATGTCGTCCGCTATTTCTTGGTTTTTAGATATTGCACTTATAGCAATGCATCTTGAGTTTTTGAGAACGATTGTATTCATATTAATCATCGCCACGTTTGTTCAATTTGTTGAAGCATTCCTGAAAAAGAATAATCCGACGCTTTACGAAGCGCTTGGTATATACCTTCCATTGATTACAACGAACTGTATCATCCTTGGCATCGCTATTGTTAACAGCTTATCTAAGTACAACCTATTTGAGGCTATTTTCAACGCACTTGGTGCGGGAATGGGATTTTTACTTGCTTTGATAATATTTTCAACAATTCGAGAGCGTTTGGAACTGTATGATATTCCGAAACCATTCCAAAACCTTCCTATTTCCATGATAACTGCGTCACTTCTGTCCCTTGCATTCATGGGATTCCAAGGCATGATAAAATAAATCTTTCCTGAATGTAAAATGAAAAGGCAGTTGGTTTTCCAACTGCTTTTGTGTTTTTTTGATTTTTGCATTTTTTTATTTTTGCGCTCATATATTCATTTATAGTAAATTGTATGATAAAATTATATGATAAATATTGCTGATAAATGCTGATATTGTAGGAGGTATGTATATGAAAGAGTGGAAAAAAACGTTGTTTGGAAAAGAATGGGTATTCCAGCATGGAAAAGTTGCAAAACAATCGGCTGGTTCAATCTGGGCAAGATTTGGCGATAGCGTTGTACTAGCAACTGTTAACGTTTCTGATAAGACTGCTGAAGGCATAGATTTTGTGCCACTGACAGTTGAATTCATGGAGAAATTTTACGCTGCTGGTAAGATCCCTGGCGGGTTTGTTAAACGTGAAAGTAAACCATCTGAAAGTGGGATACTTTCTTCGCGGCTTATAGATAGGCCCATTAGACCTCTCTTCCCAAAAAATTTAAGAAACGAAGTTCAAGTTATCGTCACAGTTCTATCTGTCGATCCAGATTGTCCTACAGATATACTTGGGGTAGCTGCTGTTTCACTTGCTTTGAATATTTCGAAGATCCCATTCGATGGTATCGTGGCAGGAGTACAGATTGGCTACGTAGACGGTGAGTTTATCGTGTTTCCAAATGCTGAGCAACTTGAGAGAAGTAAGATTGATATTGTCGTTGCTGGCACGAAGGACGCAATAACAATGGTTGAGGGTGAAGCAAAAGAAGTAAGTGAAGAAGAAATGCTCAAAGCACTTATGACTGCCCATGAGGCTATAAAAGAGATTGTAACATTCCAAGAGGAAATTCTAAAGGAATTCAACGTTGAAAAAATGGCATTACCTGAGCCCAAATACAACGTCGAATTAATTGAGAAATTTGCTGAATACATAGATATGAGCGAACTAGAAAAACGCATATTCGCCAGGGGCAAGCAAGAACGTGCTGAGATGGCAGATGAATATTACGAAAGCATAGTTAAAAAATTCTTTGAAGATAACAGTATACCAGAAGAAGAACAGGAGGAATATGTGATACCACTGAAAGAGAAGTACGATGAAGTTTCTAAGAAGCTGATGAGAAAAATTATAATTGAGCGAGGCATTAGAGCTGACGGTAGAGGTCCAAAAGATATAAGGCCTATTACTTGTGAAGTTGGACTTCTTCCAAGAACACACGGTTCATCATTATTTACAAGAGGTGAAACGCAGAGTCTTGGTATCGTAACCCTTGGTTCTCCAGCTGAAGAACAGATTATAGATACACTCTTAGAAGAAGGAACAAAGAGATTTATGCTACATTATAACTTTCCACCGTTCTCGACAGGTGAGGTCAAACCATTGAGAGGTCCCAGTAGAAGAGAAATAGGTCATGGACACCTTGCTGAAAGAGCGCTTAAAGCAGTAATTCCACCTGAAGATGAATTCCCTTATGTTATCAGGGTTGTGTCTGAAATACTTGAATCTAACGGTTCTTCATCTATGGCAACGGTTTGTTCCGGCTCACTCGCGCTTATGGATGCCGGAGTACCAATTAAAAAACATGTAGCGGGTGTTGCAATGGGACTTATACTTGAAGAGGGAAAGGGTATCATACTAACAGATATAATAGGTCTTGAAGACCACTGGGGTGACATGGACTTTAAAGTAGCAGGAACAAAGGATGGAATAACGGCATTCCAGATGGACTGTAAAGTATCAGGCGTAAGTGAGAATCTGCTAAGAGAAGCACTATATCAAGCTCGGGAAGCAAGAATGTTCATTCTTGATAAGCTGTACGCAACTATTTCTGAACCACGCAAAGAACTTTCACCTTACGCTCCAAGGATCAGTTGGTTCTTTATTGATCCAACAAGATCCGGGGAGCTCATAGGTCCTGGTGGAAAAACGATAAAGTCTATAATAAAGATGTTCGATGTTGAGATTTCTATTGATGATTCTTCTGGAAAAGTAACAGTTAGTGGTGTAAATGCAGATAAGGTACAAGAAGCAGTTGAATACATTAAAAATATGTTCAGAGATGTAAAAGTTGGCGATGTTTATACTGGAAAGGTAACAAGGGTTGAGAATTATGGTATATTCGTTGAAATTATGCCAGGTAAGATTGGACTGACACATGCAAGTAAACTTGGAAATGCTAAACCAACTTCATTCAAAGTTGGTGACATTATAAAGGTAGAAGTTATCAACATCGACGAAGCTGGTAGACTTCAATTTAGGAGGATTGAACAAGAGAATGGTTAAGCAACTATCTGAAAACATCTTCTACTATGAAATAAAGGGTGTAAGATCGGTTACAATCGCTTTCATAGTTGGAACTGGTTCGGTTTATGAACCGGACCATTTACTCGGTATCTCTCATTTTATAGAACATACGGCTTTTCGAAAAACTAAGAAACGAACACTCAAACAAATAAAGCTTCCAATTGAGCAAGTTGGAGGTGTACTGAATGCTTGGACAGATAAAGAAAGCACGGTTTACTATGCAAAAGTTCCATCAACATTTTTTAAAACAGCATTCCGAATTCTAAGAGAACTTGTCTTTGAGCCCGAGTTCACTGAAAACAACGTGGAAATGGAAAGAAGTATTATACTTCAAGAATATTACTCAGAGCAAGAAATTCCTGAACAAAGGTTATTCAATAAGTTCTTTGAGAATTTAATAGATGGACCGCATTCAAAATCTATAATAGGAACAGAGGGAACGATAAAGAGTATAACAAAAGATGATATCATAAATTTCCATAAAGACATGTATACCCCCTACAATGTTAAAGTTATAATCGCAGGTTACGTAGAATCAAGAGACTTAAAAATATTGCAAAGTCTGAATCTGGAGGACGGATTCAAGACAGCCAAACATAAGTCTTTCCTAAAGGAAGGGATAGTCTGCGACAAGTTTAGTGAAACGCAGCAAGTACACTTTTTGTTCTCACACCCGGGAATTTCACTGTCTGAAGAGGAAAAAACTTACCCCGCGATGGTCCTTAACACATTACTAGGAAGTGGAATGAGTTCTGTGCTTTTTGAGTATATCAGAGAAAAGAGGGGACTTGTTTATGATATATCGACAAGTAACATACAATCAAAAGAATGGGGAGTTTATTCCATATATGCAGCAACTTCCACAGAAAATGCAAAAAGGTTGGTTAAAGAATTATTCAATCTTCTCAAAAACTTTAAGTTGACGAAAAAGGTGTTTGATTACGGTAAGAGAAGACTTCTTGGCTCGCTTGAATTACTTACTGAAAGTACCTCTGCTCTTACGTCGCTATATATTCAATACATAACAAATGATATTGAAGCAAAAACTATCGAAGAACTCACAGAAAGAATTAAGCAAGTTACTCAGGAGGATGTGCAAAAAATTTATGAAGAAATCATTACTGGTCAATGGTCGTTAACATATGTAACACCTGATAAAGAACTTAGAATTGGATTAGAAGACATCAAAGTATAAAAAACACAACAAAGGAGGTACAAGTATGATAACAAATTTCGATGAGTTAACACCGAGACAGATTGTTGAAGAACTTGATAAGTATATCATAGGACAGAAAGAAGCTAAAAAAGCAGTAGCAATTGCTATCAGGAATAGAATTCGAAGGCAAAGGCTTCCAGAAGAGTGGAGAAAAGAAGTCGTACCAAAAAATATTCTTTTAATAGGTCCAACAGGTGTTGGTAAGACTGAAATTGCGAGAAGGCTTGCCCAAATATCTGGCTCACCATTCTTAAAAGTTGAGGCAACCAAGTTTACAGAAGTTGGTTACGTAGGAAAAAACGTAGATTCTATGATAAGAGACCTCGTAGAGATAGCAGTTAACATGGTAAAACAAGAGAAAATTAAAGAAGTTGAACCAAAGGTAAAGAGTCTTGTTGAGGAACGCATCCTTGACGCGCTCGTACCAACAAAAAAGCAAAGTGTTCCTTTTGCGAATATCTTCGGCTTTCAAACTGTTCAAGAGCAACCGGAAGAGCAAGATACAAGACGAAGGCGTGCAGAATTGAGAGAAAAGCTTGCAAACGGTGAACTTGAGGACGTGGAAATTGAAATAGATGTTGAAGTCAATCAACCCGGTTTAGGATTCATAGGTATGCCAGATATGGAAGATATGGGAATAGATTTCTCTCAAATACTTGGAAACATTCTTCCCAAACAAAAGAGAAAAAGAAGGATGAAGATTTCTGAGGCGCGAAGAATATTAACACCCATAGAATCAGAAAAGATAATTGATATAGATGAAGTTATTCAAAAGGCTCTTGGACTTGCTCAAGAGCGTGGAATAATATTTATAGATGAGCTTGATAAAGTTGTTGGTACAGGGCAATCGCATGGACCTGATGTTTCACGGCAAGGTGTACAAAGAGATTTACTTCCAATTGTGGAGGGTACCACTGTGACAACAAGGTACGGACCTGTAAGGACAGATTACATACTATTCATCGGTGCTGGTGCATTCCACATGTCAAAACCTACAGATTTGATCCCAGAGCTGCAAGGGCGCTTCCCAATAAGAGTTGAACTTGAGCCATTAAGGCAAGAAGATTTTGTAAGAATACTTACAGAACCAGAAAACGCCTTGCTTAAGCAATACAAGGCATTACTTTACACAGAAGGTATTGAACTTGATTTTACAAATGATGCAATAAATGAATTGGCAAGAATAGCTTATCATTTAAACGAGAAAATGGAGAACATCGGCGCGAGAAGACTGTACACAGTTGTAGAAAAGGTACTTGAAGACATAATGTTCCAAGCTCCGGAAATTGAGCAAAAGAAGATAGTAATAGACAAGGATTACGTTACAAGAAAGCTTGATGAAATTGTAAAAGATGAAAATCTATCGGCCTATATTTTGTAAACGATTTGTAAACGATAATGCAAATACATCTAGTACACTGGGGGTGTGAGTGTGACAAAGGTAAGTGTAAGGAAATTTAAAGAGAGCTTACTGGCTTATTTGTTCTTATTACCTGCACTTGTTGTTCTTTCCGTGTTCACATTTTGGCCTGTAGGATTTTCATTTGTATTAAGTTTTTTCAAGTGGGATTTTAGAAATATGAAAAGCCCATATTTCTATGGATTGGGGAATTACAAAGAAGTCTTAAAGTTCGACTATCCTGTTAAATTTCCATTTCACTTAGGACTTATTTACAGTTTTATGTACATAGCTATCTCTATATTAATTGTATTTGCAATTTTTGGCGTGATAGATATTTTCAGAAAAAAGAGAGTTGAAGGTAGCACTCTCCTCTCCATAATTTCGATAATAACTTATTTTGTAGTGAAAAACAACGTGAGTCCACTTTTTGTTTTAATTTTTGACGTAGTACTTTACATCTTGATTTTCGTTTTGTTCAAAACGAAAGTACCCGATAGAAATCTTATGACTGAACATGCTTGGTTAGCAGCTGCGATAGGTATAGTTGCATATATATTTACTGAGTTCAGATATTCTGCATTCTTTAATGGGGTAAGTTACGGACTTATAGATTACATGCTCGATGCTGCGGAAAAAAATTTATTTTTTAAAGCTCTCGTTAATACAACTTACTACGTTGTTTTAACGGTACCAGTTGGCTTAACCTTGGCACTGTTAATTGCCTTATTGCTGAACCAAGATATAAGAGTAAAGGCATTTTTTAGAACAGCATTTTTCATACCATTTGTAACTTCA
Source organism: Fervidobacterium sp. (assembly GCA_049970055.1). GTDB lineage: Bacteria > Thermotogota > Thermotogae > Thermotogales > Fervidobacteriaceae > Fervidobacterium. The sequence continues at coordinate 115,010 of JBMFNR010000003.1, read as the reverse complement.
TCTGTTGCTGTTGGACTTATCTGGAAGTGGATTTACAACGACGACGTCGGGCTTTTAAATTACATTTTGTCAACTATTGGTCTTCAACCCGTGAAGTGGTTAAAAGATGCAAGGTGGACAATACCAACAGTAAGTATTGTTTCCATTTGGAAGAGCGTAGGGTACAATGCGATGATATTTTTAGCAGGGCTTCAAAATATAGATACATTTTACTATGAAGCAGCTGATGTCGATGGTGCAAATAGTATTCAAAAATTTCTAAAAATCACATGGCCTTTACTTTCACCAACAACGTTTTTCTTACTCATAGTATCGGTGATTGGAGCGTTCAAAGTTTTCCAAGAGGTATTTGTTTTATACGATGGCCTACCAGGTCCATATGGTAACAGCGGTATGACAATGGTTTATTACGTCTTTGACTTATTCTATCGCCAGCAAAGAATGGGGATTGCGAGTGCGGCAGCGTACTTGCTTTTCATGGTTATTCTTGTCTTTACCATTATCCAATATCGTGTTGGCGATAAAGTAGTAGAATACGTGAGTTAAGGGGGACAGTGTATGAGAGAATTAAGAAAATTGTTCGTTTACTTTCTTTTGATAATTGGAACTGTTGTCATGATAGCCCCCTTTGCTTGGATGCTTGTAACTTCTTTTAAACTACCATCTGAGGTAAATTCTTGGCCACCTCGATGGACAACTAGATCTTTTGCATCACAAAGATACGTAAAAGTCATCCCGTCAACAGGAACAACATCCACTGTAAAGGGATTAAGTTTAAGGGAAGCCCTTACATTCGTTGCCAAGAAAACACAGGGATTAGTATTTGTAGTCAACGATGATCCCTTTTACAGAGGTACCATAACAATACCCTTGAAAGGAAAAACATACGCGCAAAAAGTGGATATTCAAAAATTCCAGAGTTTTTTAAATACTTTGAAGTTACCAACTGAGTTCAGTTTTAGTGAAGATTTTAAAAATAATCCAGATCAATTTTTTGAAAGTGTTCTTTTGAGATACATTTCTGGCTCAAATCCTATGTTTAAAAGAGACACTTTTATGGAAACGTTGCTGGGAAGTATTGACACACTCTTGGATGGGATTGATACAATACTTACGTTTGGCGTTGACAGAATAGAAGACAAAAACGAAAAAGAAAAATTTTCGGCATTTTTAACGGAAAAAACAAAGCAGTTACAAGACTTAAAAACAAAGTTGCAAAAATTCAAAGCAGGTGAGAGCCTTATCCTTGGAATAAACGAACTTGAGGAAATAAGAAGTATCTTATTCAGTTACGACCTTACTTATACGGGAGCAAATGAGGTCTCAGATAACTACAACAGTTCAATTAAGAGTATGATTTACAAGTATCTAGAAAATATAGATTTCTTCTTGAGTACGTATAAATACTTTGTAAGCCTGCAGGACAAAATTGTTGAAAAAGATATCGTTGCGAAACCAATGACAGAGGATGAGAGAAAAAATTTATTTCTCGAAAATGTTAAAGATTTAACAGACTTCAAGTTGGTAAAAGCAATATTGGAAAAAGAAGGTTTGATGAATCTTGTCGATGAATTTGCAAAGGAAACAGACGGACAGATAATTAAAAAATACAATATCAGCGGAGCTGACCTTGCGAATATTAAATCACTTATCAGCTCTGTTATAAATACTGCAATGGAGAACAAAATGGATGTTCAGAAAGAACTCAATAGCACATTTACAGATTTCATGGACAAAATTGGTTTTATTGTTGGCTTTAATCTCACGTTCAGCTCCGCTAGTTCAAAACTCCGAGCTTATAGTCAGGAAATTGAGAATTCTGATGAGCTCTTCAAAGATATTGCAATAAAAACGCTTGAGCTGCAAAAATTAAGGAGCGCTTACGAAAGTGCCGTTTACGCATGGAATGTTGTGAATGCACCGGATTTTGTAAAATCTGTCCTTGTTAAAGAAGGTAAGAACATAGAAATAGTAATGGATGGAGTAGAACCTGTGTATTTCATGGATGATAACATAAAGACAGTACATGTTAAGTTTTCAGGAGTAGATGTGTTTAAAAACGTTTTTCAAAATTATGTTCTTGCTTGGAAAGCAGCACCATTTGGAAGATATTACCTCAATACAATTTTCATAGCTACAGTTACAACAGTGCTTGAAATAATTATCTCAGCAATGGCGGCTTACGCGTTTTCATGGATGAACTTTCCTGGAAAAGATATACTGTTCAGTATATTCCTTGCAACAATGATGGTACCAGGTGAAGTTTTACTCGTTCCGAACTTTATAACAGTAACAAAACTTGGTTGGATAGATACGTATTACGCACTGATAGTTCCTTGGGTCGTTAGTGTTTTCTCAATATTCCTTATGAGGCAACATTTCTTAAGTCTACCAGGTGAGCTCTTCGATGCGGCAAAGATTGATGGATGTTCACATTGGAGGTTTTTGTGGCAGATTGTAGTTCCGTTGAGCAAACCAGTAGTTATAACAACCGCCCTTTTGAAATTTGTTGGAAGTTGGAATTCTTTCCTTTGGGTGTTAATTGTTACTAATAGTCCAAAGTACAGAACTTTAACTGTTGGTTTGCAAACGTTTAGTTCTGAGGTAGGGACACTTTACAATATGCTCATGGCAGCAGCAACGTTTAGTATATTACCGGTTGTAATAATCTTCTTGTTTACACAAAAATACTTCGTTAAAGGTATTGCTAGAACTGGACTTAAATAATATAAATGGCAAAAAGGTAATGCTTTTTATCAAAAGCCCCTACTTTTTTAAGTAGTGGGCTTTTTTTCAGGTACTTCACGAAGCTATCAACTAGTGATACTATTATTGTTAGTAATGCGAAGATAATCCTCGCAATTTTTGCAGAGAGGGAACGTTAAAAGATGGATGTTCAGCAAAAAACCTTGAGATTATCTATCATTGAAGGAGCACTTTACACCATAGCATTTAATGCAACACAAGGATTTGTATATTCTACACTAGCTATGTACTACGGATTCAGTCCTGTGGTTTTGTCTGTTATTGCAGTTTTACCAGCTACGTCTCAATTAATTCAGTTATTCACACCAATGATTTATAGGTTAATACCCTCCAAGAGATACGCTATATTTTGGACTTCTTTAGTAGCAAGGTCATGTTTTATTTTAATTCCAGTGTCGTTTTTGCTGGGGGTGAAAAATTACACATTGATAGTCCTACCTTTTGTTATATTTAATATCCTTAACAGTATTGTGGGGAACCTTTGGACATCTGCAATGAAAAGTCTTGTACCAGAGGAAAGGAGAAATAAATACTTCGGTTTTAGAAATACAGTATCCACATTTGCTGGTTTGACAGCGTGGGTTTTGTATTCCTTGATACTACAGTATCTGGACAAAGAAATCGGGTTACTCATTATATATTCGCTGTCTGCAATAATATTCATATACACGTCCTATCTTTTGTATCTGCATTACATTCCAGAAACGAAAGTAGTTGACTTTAGTATTTCAACTGTTTTCACCACTTTAAAAAATAAAAAATTCGTAAAGTTTCTGTCGTTCGTGTTTATTTGGAATTTTGCAATCCAATTTGCAGGTCCGTTTTTCAGCTATTTCGAGGTTGCTTATTTGAAAGTCCCATATTCATACCTTGGAATAATCAATGTTATTAATTCACTTCTTGCTATGTTTTTGTATTCTTTATATGGGAAAGTTTCCACAACAATAGGAGAAAAAAACATGATAAAATTTGGCATCACACTAGCACTTGGAATTCCGTTACTTTACTCTTTGATGACGCCATTTAATTACAAGTATTTACTATTGATCGATGTTATAATATCTGCTTTTGCATGGACAGCTATAAATTTGTCCTATTTTACACTCTTACTAAAAATCAGTGAGGAACCAAGCGAAATATTCATTTCAATGCATGCTTTTGTTGCAGGAATCGCCTCATTAATAGCTTCATACACAGGTGGTAAAGTGCTTAGCCTAATCAAAGATTTTCAGTTCTCCTTTATAACAGGCTACAATGTTCTTTTCGTAATATCACTGATATTGAGAATATTCTCGCTTGTATGCTTTGCTAAACTAGACCTTGGTGAGAAACATAAAAATTTAAAGTTTATTGAAATAGCTCAAATAGTTATATCAAGAAAATACTAAGTCTGGGAGAGATTGTCTATGTTCATTACGATCGGTGTTTTTGACGGTGTTCATCGCGGGCATGTGAAAATATTATCACGATTAAAGGAGTATTCAGAAAGATACGCCGAAAACTCAAAAATATACACTATCCTATACCCAATGGAGTACTACACTGGAAAATTTGAAGGTCTTATTACGTCTGTTGAAGATCGAATTGAGTTTCTTTCTATATACGGAGAAACACATACCATTGAACTGCCGAAGATAAAAGACTTAACACCTGAAAAATTCTTTGATAGCATATCGAAGAATGTTAAAGGTATCGTAGTTGGTCATGATTTTAAATTCGGAAAAAATGGGGCCGGGGATATAAATGTTTTGGAACAACTTTGCAAGGAAAACGGTATCATTTTAGAAGTTATCGAACCAGTAACAGTTGATGGTATTCGTGTTAGTAGTAGTTACATAAGGCAACTTCTAAAAGAAGGAAAAGTGTCTGAAGTACGAAAATTCCTTGGAAGGAATTACTCCGTACATGGTGTGGTATACAAGGACAGACAAATAGGTAGAAAGTTAGGCTTCCCAACTGCAAATATCAAGCGCCCGGATCATTTTTTGATAGATCCATTGCCCGGTGTATACCTAACCAGAGTGTACGTACCAGAACAGTTCTTTGGTCTTATAAATGTCGGGTATAGACCGACTGTGGAGAAGACCAAAAAAATAAAATATGAAGTATATATACTTGATTTTTCAAAAGATCTGTATGGAAGGGAAATAAGAGTGGAGTTTCTCGACTTTCTAAGACCAGAACTAACGTTCCCGAGTATTAGTGAACTTGTAACCCAAATGAGGGAGGATGAGAAACTGGCAAGGAGGTTGATTAAAAAATATGATCCAATATGAAAAAATAAAGATGATCGACTGCAATAATGTGAACATGCTAGCTAAAATGATTATAGATATTTTCCCAAGAATTCATGAAGAAAAGGATCCATATAAAGTTTTAATAACTACCATATTAAGTCAAAGAAGCAAAGATGAAAACACAGAAATTGCCTCAAAACAATTATTTGAAAAATACAAAACTGTAGAGGAAATAGCACAAGTTAAGCCCGAGCAGCTACACAACTTAATAAAACCTGCCGGTTTATACAGAGAAAAAGCTGAAAGAATCGTCGAAGTTTCAAAAATCTTGATTGAAAAGTACAATGGAAAAGTACCAGACACTTTCGAAGAACTTATAACATTACCAGGAGTAGGTCACAAAACGGCCAATATCGTTTTGTATATTAGTTTTGGTAAAAATGCTTTGGCTGTCGATACACACGTGCATAGGATATCTAACAGACTTGGCTGGGTGAATACCAAGACACCAGACCAAACTGAAGAAGAATTAAAAAAATTACTGGACCCATCTTTATGGGGTCCAGTAAATGGATCTATGGTTGAATTTGGGAAGAATGTATGCAGACCTATTTCGCCGCGGTGTAGGAATTGTTTCTTGAAAGACTGTTGTCAATATTTTAAGTACTCTTCAAACAAGAAGTGATTTTATTATTTTGGAAAAATAAATGCGAATTATTTCTTTGAAGAAAAGGCTTGTGAAATATATGAACCCTGCGCTGACAATTTTGCAAGCGCACTTTCAAGGTTTGAATATTTTGCCCAAAGCATCTGCTCTTTTTTCTGTAAATATTCCATCATGGTAACCATGCGTTTTGACAGTACACGCTTCTCTCTTTCAAGTCTTCCGGAAACACCTGCCACTGTGTCTATTTCTCCGCCAAATTTTGTTAACTGATAACTGTAGTCTTTTATTCTAATTGCTAACCCATTATCACCATCTGTTTTTCCGAAGAAGCTCCAAACTGCATCGAAACCATTTTTATCTATAAAGTTTCTAAGCTTTTCCTTCTCAAGCGTAATTTTACCTCTCATTGTGTTCGCAAAACTTTTTCCAGAATCTCCAGATTCTATACCAAGATCTGCCAACCTTTTACCATCAACACTTTGACTTAAAAATCCTTTGAACCTCTCAAATATTTTTCTCAACAAACTATCGTTTTTCAGAAGGCCTTTAAGTTTTTCATCCTCGGTCATCTGTTCCTCTGGTTTTCCAGTAACTTTGTCCTCGGTCAATTTTGTGTATAGAAAATCGGTCAGCTCATTCCATTTATCAACAAATTCCTGAACTTTATCAACTATCTTTTCTTTATCTGTTGAAACGGTCACAACTGATGTACCTATAGATGAAAGGTTAAGTGTTAAACCATTGTATCCAACGCTATTTGTTTTCGCTTCTACCAATTCTGTATAACCGTTCAAACTTATGTTCAACTTCGCTGTTTGACCAAGCACAAAGTTTCCAGAGGATAAGCCTAATTTGATCATCAAATCGCTGTCACCCGTTACGTTTATCAAGTTATCTCCTGTTGATTTACTCGTAATTATCAATCTACCGTTCTTGTCATCGTACAGTGCTCTTACATCAGGAACAGTGTCATTAATTTTCTTTAAGACACTAGATAGTGTATCTGTTTTACTTAAACTTACAACTTTACCATTTATATTAATTACCCCGTCACTTAGTACGCCCAAACTTTCAAGAGTTTTGTACTGGGAATAAACACCTATGTTACCAGAACTTTTAAGTACGAAATTGCTTCCAACTTGTTCCAATGTTGAATCACTAAGTCTGAATAAGAAAGTAAAATTTCCGGTCACATTTGTAATTTGAAAAGCCCTATCTGAAGTTATAGATAACTTTCCGGAGGATTCATCGTATGCAACAGTTGCACTCGCTCCAAGACTGTTTAATGCATTTTGAAGCAAGGCAACTACATCAGCAACAGTATCAGTAGTTTGAATATTTACGTTTGTTTCAGTCGTGCCAACCTTTACTCTAACAGTTGAATCAACAGGCGGATACCTTGTATCTATGCTGCTTATTGTATCCGCTGAAGAAATACTTTTAGCAAAAGAAGAACCTGTAAATATACTATTGGTTGCGAGTGACAAGACTTCAACATTGTAAGTTCCATCTACAGCACTGGAAGCTGCTTGGGCACTTAATATGTTAGACGAAGAAGTTGCCATTTTTGGTATTAAGTTACTTTGCAAAGAAAAATTTCCAAGGAAGTTGTAGAAATCTCTTATCTTGTCAGATACTTTTTGGTACGCCTTTTGTAAATTAGTGTATTGAAGATACTTATCGTTTAACCTATTTAACGGCAGTGCTTCGACTTCCATTAATTTTTCAATTATTGACTGTGTATCAAGCCCACTTATCGCGCCTCCTATCTGCATGCGCGATGATTGTTGATAACGATAATTTATGTTGTTGGCAATACTTGAGAGATCCATAAATTCACACCCTTTCGTCCATCAACACACCTAAGAGCTCTTGTATATTCTTGGCAAGCTTCACAGCTAGCTCCGGGGGAATCTGGCGGATAACCTCTCCCGTGTCAGGGTCTTTGATTTTTATGATAATCATATTCGCGTCTTTGTCTATTTTGAATTCTGCCTCTCCTCTAAATAATTTCTTCAACTTTTCAAAGTTTTCCTTAAAAATCTCAAGTTCTTCTGCTCTTTTGCCTTGCTGATTTTCAATTTTGGTAGCTTGGTACGTTTCTTGATCTGCTTTTTGTAGATTATCGCCAACACCTCTGGTTGGAGTATTTAACGTAGCATCACTTTGAAACGTTTTTAAAAGATTTCCTACCCCTTTTACACTGCTCATAGCATCCGCCCCCAACAAGAGAGTAGTATTTACCTTATTCATTATCGCCACTTTTCTTTGTTTCTTTAATGGAATCCAACAATCGTCCTATTCTAACCGTCGCTTCTATGCCCTTGTCTTCCTTGAAGCTCAATTCAGGAGCAGTATACATTCTTATATTTTTTGCTATATACGTTCTAAAATAGCCCTTTTTTTCCTCGAAGTATTCGACTATTTCTTTTCGCTTACTCTCGTCTCCGAGAACACTTACGTATACATCTGCGTATCTTTTATCTTTTGATACTTCGACTCTAGAAATTGTGATTAAAGATTTTACAGGATCTATCTTAGGATCCTTCATTTCTATCAATGCTTCGGATAGGACTTTTCTAATTTCAGACTCTAACATCCTAAGCTTATACTCTTGCTTCATCTTCAACACCTCCGTAAATTATATCTTTGGATTTGTTCATAACAATCTCAAGTTCATGGTATAACACTTCCAATCTTGATGGTTTGATTCCCAAGATCTTGAAAGTAATAGGATCCAAGTATGGCTCGCCGAACGAAAGTGAAGCACCAGGAAGAAATATGTTAGAAAACATATTTGCAAGGTGAACAATACATACCATTTCTATGTAAGGATTATTCGGATTGACTGATGGCTTTTCATGAAGTAACGCAACCGATATGTACTCATCAGGAAATTTCCAATGTCTCAAAAGTTCTTCTCCTATCTCTGAGTGTGTTTCAAATTTGTTTTCATATTCAATCAGAAACATCGGTTTTGAAAGTTCTTTACTTACCTTTGATAGTTCAAATATATATGCTGGTAGCAGTAAATCTATAGCAAGTTTTCCAATATCATGCATCAATCCTGCCAGGAAAACTTCTTCACGGTTCATGTAGCCTATATCCTTTGCTATCTGTTCTGAGAATATTGCTGTTGACATGAAATGTGACCAAAGCTTGTCGTGGTCTATAAATGTAACTTTTGAATGAAGTGCCGAATATGTAAAAACGCTCAGTGCAAGGTTTCTAACTGTCTTAAATCCTACTATCACTATAGCTTCGCTAAGTTTTGTAATCTTGCGAGGTAACGCATAATATGCGGAATTAACAAGCTTTAGTATTTTTGCTGAAAGTCCAACATCCATAGAAATAGTTTTTTCAAGGTCTTTAACACTTGAGTTTGGGTTGGAAGCAGTCGATATGATTTGCTGTACAATGATATCTGGTGTTGGTATTTCACTTACAGTTGTTATAAGTTCTTTAATCATCCAACTCATACCGCCTTTATAATCATGATTTAGGTAGAGAAACGATAAATTTTGTATATTCACCAAGCTTAGATTCAACAGAAATTTTTCCACCATGCATCTCTACGATTTCCTTAGCAATTGCCAATCCAAGACCCGTTCCAGGAACTGAATAAGTTAACTCGTTGTCAACTCTGTAAAATTTTTCAAAAATCTTATCGGTTTTATCTTCAGGAATACCGATACCGTTATCTTCAACGGTTATCTCTACATCATTCTCTTTTTCACGTATACTTACATTCACAATCTTTTCTTCTTTTCGGGGATCTGAAAACTTTACAGCGTTAGTTAACAAGTTAACAAGTACCTGTTGTAAGCGTTTTTTATCACATCTGATCTCTAACTGAGGGCAGTCGTAATTTATATTAACACCTTTCTCTCTCGCCATATTTAAGACTGTCTCAACAGAGATTTTTATAATATCACACAATACTACATTCTCTTTTATTATCTTCATAGCATGCGATTCCAACTGTGAAAAATCAAGCAAATCATTAAGTAGCTCCTCCAAACGTAAAGATTGATTATACACGATTTTCAAAAATTCTTTACTTTCTTCTTCGTTCATTGGCATGCTCAACAATGTTTCCGTATAAGCTTTTATAGCAGCAAGAGGTGTCCTCAATTCATGAGAGATGTTGGCTATAAAATTAGTTTTTATCTTGTCAAGTTCTCTTAATTTTTGAACTTCCTTCTCTGACGTTATGTTACGTATGTTTACAAGAATCTTTCTTTCACCAAGAAGCTCGACTTCTTTTACGGAAACACTGAAAAACAAGCTGCCCTTGTCAATCTCGAAGAACTCTTCATTTTTAATTATGTGCTCGACTATCTCATTATGTATGTCTCTAGTATTCTCAAGTATTTCCTTTGCTTTGCTATTTCTGAATTCTATTTCATTGTATGTATTCAATACTAAAACACCATCGTTTGAAAGATTAATTATGCTTTCAAAGTATTCTCTTGCTCGATCAATAAAATCAAGAAGTCTTAGGTTTTCAAGTGTTACTCCGGAAAGATAAGAAAGCAACTGAACGTAATCAATTACCTCTGCCGTGGGTTCAACATTTGTTTGGATGGCAATTGTTGCAAGTACATTCTTGCCCTTGAAAACAGGAATCAGACCAATATAACCATTTTCCAAAGGTAGGAAAGTTGGATATAATCTTTCCTGAACCCATGTTAGATAATCTGAGAACAATTCATACTGAATGTACTCACCTTCTGGAACTGACACAATGACGTCCTTTTGCTGAAAAACATTTAGAACCTTAAATTCTATAACTTTTCCGAGTATCTCTGCAAGAGCTAAGTATAGAGAATTTTCGTTATCTACTTTTGCAATTTCTAACATGTACTTTGAGAGTAATTGCTGTATCTCCATTAGACTACCCCCGCTTCAGTCTTTTGGGAATTTACATCTTCTCAGGCGCACTAACACCAAGTAAATTTAATCCCTCAGCTAGTATTATTTTCACTGCGAATGCTAAATTTAATCTTGCATTCGAAAGTTCTTCGTTCTCTGAATCAACGATCTTGTGTTCTGCGTAGTATTTGTGGAATAACGATGCAAGTTCTTCTAGATAATCCGTTAAGTAATGTGGTGAAAGTTTATCCTTAGCTCTCTCTAAAACATCATCAAACGATGATATCAATTTTATAATCTTCATTTCACTCTCTTCTTTTAGAAGCTCTATATTATCATGCAATCTGAATTTTATCCCTTTTGAAGCTGCATTTTCAAAAAGACTGGAGATTCTTGCATGAGCATACTGAACATAGTAAACCGGGTTCTCGCTTGTCTGCGATTTTGCCAATTCGAGATCAAAGTTCAGATGCGTGTTAACATCTACCATCGCAAAGAAATATCTTGTCGCATCTTTACCAACTTCGCTTATCAATTCATCAACGGTAACGAATTCCCCTGCCCTTGTACTCATCTTAACAACTTCATTTCCTCTTTTAAGCGTAACGAATTGGTGTAGAACAAAAACAAGAAAATCATCGGGAATACTAAGTGCTTTCATTGCTGCTTCCATACGAGGGATGTGACCATGGTGATCGCTACCAAATATATCTATCGCATGATCGTATCTTCTTTTGAATTTCTTGTAATGATACGCAATATCTGTAAGAAAATACGTATAGCTGCCATCACTTTTTATAAGTACCTTATCGTTATCGTTCACAAAATCGGAGACTCTAAACCACAGAGCTCCTTCATGCTCGTAAGTTAAACCTTTCCTATTAAGTATGTTTAAGACCTCATCAACGGTACCATCGTCAATCAGACTCTTCTCACTGAAAACGCTATCGAAATGCGCACCAATCATCTCAAGTGTAATGTCAAACATCTTTGTTATCTCTTCCAAGGCGTATTGTTTGAATATTTCCTCAACTTCACTATTCCATATACCGTCAAATCTCTCGCCTTGTTCTTTCAACACTTTTCTTGCAATATCAATTACGTATTCTCCTCTGTAACCATCCTCTGGGATTGGTTCATCTTTCCCAAGTAACTGTTGGTACCTTGCCCAGACAGATTTTGCAAGCAATTTAATTTGCCTTCCAGCATCGTTGAGGTACATTTCTTTTGTTACATCGTAACCCATGTAACTAAGAATGTTACCTAATACATCTCCGATAACGATTTGTCTACCGTGCCCTACCGTCAGAGGTCCCGTAGGATTTGCACTACCATATTCAAGTAAAATTTTTCCTTTGTTTTTGAATCTCCAAATACTTTTTGGATTTCTTAAGAAAGCGTCTAAAAAATCTCTATAAAAGGACTTCGAAACTCTAAAATTAATGAATCCTGGACCTGCTATTGAAATCTCCTCAAACATGGGATGACCAGCTAATTTTTCAATAAAGTACTTTGCAACATCGCGTGGAGCTTTCTTAAAATGTTTGGCACCCACAAGGGCAATATTTGTTGAAAAATCTCCGTATTGTTCCTCTGGGATTTCCACTACAAAATCGTACTCGTAGCTACTCTCCATTAAAAAGCTTTTTAAAAGATTTTCAATTTCTTTTCTTATCATCTCTTCAAACCTCCGTTTAAAGCTTCTAATATAACATTCCACACCTTATCAAGGCCTTCCTTTGTCAAGCTGGAGCAAGGAATTATCCTATCAATACCATAGTCGAGTAAGATATTTTCAAAATATCTTAATTGCTTCTCTCGTTCAGAAATACTTAATTTGTCTATTTTTGTCAATATCACGACCGGTTTGACACCTATTATTTGGATCCAGTCAAGCAATTGTGCATCACTTTCCATTAGCTCATGTCTTGAGTCAATGAGAGAAAACATCACTTTCATATTCCAAGAACGCTCACGAAAATATCTATCGATAATTTTTTTCCATTCTTCTCTGTCTTTTTTTGAAGTTCTTGCGTAACCGTAACCAGGTAGATCAACTAAATAAAAGTTGTTGTTAACTAAGAAATAATTTATCGTTCGTGTTTTGCCTGGATTTTTGCTTACAAATGCAACCATTCTCCCAACAAGTGCGTTAAGAAGACTAGATTTCCCGACATTTGATCTGCCAACAAATGTGTACTCACCACCAAGGGGAGGTGGAAATTTATCATCAAGCTTTGCTATCACTTTTACGAGTTCTACCTTTTCTACTATTTTTGGCAATGTTTTCATACAATGCCACCTCCAGCACTTCTTCAATTGTTTCCACAAACGTGAATTTCATCTTACTTTGAACTTCTTCTGGAACTTTTTCAATATCAACTTCGTTCTTCTTTGGTAAGATCACATGGTATATACCTTTTCGGTAGGCAGCTATGACCTTTTCTTTTATTCCACCAACGGGTAAGACTCTTCCTCGAAGCGTAATTTCACCGGTCATCGCAACATCATTTCTGATCGGTATGTCTTTTATAACAGAAATCAAGGCTGTTGTTATCGTTATTCCGGCACTTGGTCCGTCTTTGGGAACCGCACCTTCTGGTACATGAACGTGTATATCGTGTTTAACAAATTTCTCCGTATGTTCATCGCCAGCCATTTTTCTTGCAAGGCTAAGTGCTATTCGCACAGATTCTTTCATAACATCGCCTAATTGACCAGTGATAATCAGTCCACCGTTACCAGGAATGAGTGTTGATTCTATGTAGAGTGTTGTACCTCCATTTGGTGTCCATGCAAGACCTGTTGCAACACCAATCATAGGCTTTTCAAGTTTATCTTCTTCTCGAATCTTACTAGGTCCAAGATATTCTCTTATTTTTTCCGGAGTTATAACAACAGTTTTTGATGTTTTAACATATTCTAACGTAGCTTTTCTCACGATACTTCTTATCTCTCTTTCAAGTTCTCGAACCCCAGGTTCCATAGTGTATTCATTTATGACCTTTTTTATCGCATTGTCTTTGAAAGTAAATATTTTATCTGCGCTTTCAACAAATTCCGATTTTACCCTTGGTATTATGTAATTCTTGGCTATGTAGAACTTTTCAACATCCGTGTAACTTGATATCTCAATGACTTCCATCCTATCTCTCAAAGCATGGGGTATTGTATACAATACATTCGCAGTAGTCACAAAGAGAACTTCTGAAAGATCAAACGGTAACTCTATGTAATGGTCAACAAATTCCTTATTTTGTTCTGGGTCCAGTACCTCCAAAAGAGCAGAAGCAGGGTCACCTTGAAAACTAATACCCATTTTGTCGATTTCATCAAGTAAAATAACTGGATTTTTAACTCCCACCTTTCTTATAAGCTGAATAATTCTACCCGGAAGTGCACCAACGTAAGTACGCCTGTGGCCTCTGATTTCTGCTTCATCTCTCAGACCGCCCAGAGACATACGTCCAAACTTACGGTTCATAGCGCGTGCAATCGATTTTGCAAGAGACGTCTTACCAACACCTGGTGGTCCAACGAAACAAATGATAGGAGCCTTTGCTTTATCCGATACTTTTCTTGTAGCAAGGTATTCTAGTATCCTTCTTTTTGGTTCCTCAAGACCGAAGTGATCTTCGTTCAGTACTTTCTCAGCAAATTGGATGTCTTCTGTATCCTCTGTTCTTTCAAACCACGGTAAACTCAGTATCCAGTCTAAATAAGTTCTTACGACACTTGCCTCCGGTGCGTAAGGAGACATTTTCTCCAGTCTATTCAATTCAGCTTTTGCTTTTTCCTTTACAAAATCAGGATAGTTTCCATTTTCAATTTTCTCCTTTATCTCTCTGATTTCGACATCTTCTTCTCCGCCAAGTTCGTCACGAATAACCCTTAGTTTTTCTCTTAGATAATATTCCCTTTGAGATTTTTCTATCCTCTCTTTCACTTTTTGATCAAGTTGTTGTTCTATCTCAAGTAATTCTGTTTCCCTAGCTAGAATGTCTAAGACTTTCTCGAGCCTGTTGGCAGGATGGACCATTTCGAGTAACTCTTGTTTTTCTTCTATACTTCCCGGACAAAGTGATGCTGCTATGTCTGCGAAAACATCAGGGTTATCAACGTCTTCCAACAACATCAACGTTTCTGGTGGAATTTTTCTTGAATATTGTACGTATTTGTGTAACTCTTCTTTTACCATTCTCATCAATGCTATAAGCCTTTTCGATTTCCCATAACGTGCTCGTAGGAGTTCTATCTCAAACTTAAGAAATTTTTCCCCCACATTTTTCAGCCATTTTGCACGTGCGATACCTTCAACTAATACTTTGAATGTCTCGTCTGGCAATTTACCAACTTGTATAATACGAACTACTGTCCCAATTTTGTAAAGATCTTTCTCCGTAGGATTCTCAACTGCTGGATCTTTTTGATTAACTACGAAGACAAGGTTATTTGTTTTTTCCATAGCTTCTTCAAGAGCCATGAGGGAAATTTCACGCCCAACATAAAATGGCACAACTGTATTGGGAAATATAACCATATTACTTCGCATTGCAATGGCGGGAAGCACGTTGGGGATTGAAATTCTTTCTTGCTGAGTCTTTTTAGCTTCATAATCAAGCCTTTTGTACCTATTTTTTTCCAACGATTTTTCTTCATTTTTTTTCTTCGACAATTAAAAACACCTCCTTAGTCTATGTATCACGTCTTCTGATGCTAGTATGGTAACTTTTCTATGAATTTCATTGACGTGCTCAAATCGGATATTAATTGTTCCCTTATTGAAAAATCTTTCCACCAATTCACCCCATTCAATTATGAAAATTGCCTCATTTTCCTCTAATTCACCTTCAAGTATATAAAAAATATCCTCTACACTTTTTAATCTGTAGGCATCAAGATGGTAAATAGTCTTTTCACATGTATAAACGTTCATCAAAGTAAAAGTTGGGCTTGTAACAATCATCGGATTACAACCCAATCCTTGGACAATACCTCTGACAAATGTAGTCTTTCCAGTGCCAATTTCACCTGAAAGTATTAATATGTCACCCTCTCTAAGGCATTTTGCCAAAACTTCTGCGTTTTTTACCAGTTCTATTTCACTTAAGATGCCCAGTTCAATGATCGATTTATTGCCTGCTTCCACGTATTAAACTCCTCCTCACGATTATCCTTTGGTGTGAATATTCTGTCTATTTTCCTTATTTGACTTAATTTATCTTTATCAAGCCATCCCATTGCAATTGCTGCAAGGCTTGCGGCACCAAGAGCTGTTGTTTCCCTATTAACAGGTCTTTCAACAACTGTTCTCACCACATCAGACAAAATTTGCATTATCAAGTTATTCTTTGAAACACCACCGTCAACTTTAAGTGTCTTTATTTTAATATTACTCTCTTTTTCCATCAACATCACAAGTTGACCAACAGAGAAAGCGATTCCCTCAAATGCTGAGTAAATTATGTGCCTTTTGTCTGTACCTGGTGTAAGGCCTATTATCAAACCCCTTGCAAATGGATCCCAATATGGTGCACCAAGCCCAGTAAACGCAGGTACAAAGTATATACCTCCGTTGTTTCCAACCTGCAATGCAAGTTCAGTTAATTCCGCACTATCTTTTGCGAACCCTAAATTTTTGATAAGATAATTTACGAGTGTTCCCGTGATAAATACACTACCCTCAAGTGCGTAAACTATTTCATTTCTTATTTTCCATCCAATTGTACTCAGTAAATTTTGTTGTGAATCGATGATATTATTACCCGTGTTCATTAACACAAAACTCCCCGTACCAAGTGTGCATTTCACATCCCCTTGCTCAAATGCAGTTTGACCAAACAATGCTGCTTGCTGATCACCAACTAATGAGGCAACCGGAACACCGTCCTGTGTTTCACCAATGTATTGCGCAGTGTCAACTACTATTGGTAGAAATTCTTTTTTTATACCGAAAAGTTCTAATAATTCATCATCCCAATTTAAGTCATGTATGTTAAAAAGCATGGTTCTTGAAGCGTTTGAATAATCTGTCACATGCTTTCCTGTTAGTCTCCATGCCAGAAACGAGTCTATAGTTCCAAATCTTAGAGTACCTCTATTGGCCGCCAGTTTTACATCTTCTACGTTGTTGAGCAACCATTCAATTTTCGTTGCCGAAAAGTATGGATCTACAACAAGCCCAGTCTTTTTCTTTATAATATTTCCGTATTCTTTTCGGATTTGGTTTGATCGTTCAGCTGTCCTTCTACACTGCCAAACTATGGCATTGTAAAGAACTTTTTTTTCTTGTTCATTCCACGCGACGATTGTCTCCCTTTGATTAGTTATGCCTATTGCTTTTATTTTCCCGCCCTTAGCTTCTGCGACTCGTTTACACTCCTCAAGCACCTCAACAACAGTTTGCCAGATCTCCTCTGGGTTGTGCTCCACCCAACCTTCTTTGGGATAAATCTGCTTGAATTCTCTTCTTGCCTCATGGAGCATATTGAAATCTTCATCGAATAATATTGCTCTCGTGCTCGTTGTACCTTGATCTAATCCTACGTACATCCCCATCTCCCCCTTAGTTATTTAAAAAACTTTGATATTATGTTTAGCACAATAGTAAATACAATACTCAATATTACCATTGTTGTTATTGGAAAGATAAGTACAAAATTTTTTTTTCTAATAATTATGTCACCTGGCAGTCCTTTAAAATCACTCATCTTCGATATCAGATATATCATCAAGCCCGTTATAATAATCATTACGCCGACCATGATCAATAACTTTCCAATTTCCCGCATTCTCTCCCTCCTTAAAGTAAGAGAATGGTAAGGCTACCATCTCTCCATCATCCGTCTGAAGAGTAACTCGTGACAAAAATACATTAACTGTTATAACTTTCGCAATTTTACCATCGTAATATATAGTTGAACCCTCATCAGGTATATTTTCGAGCATCTCTATATAGAAATCGTGTTCATACATAAGACAACATAACAATCTTCCACAGGGGCCTGTTATCTTTGATGTATTAATCATCATCTGCTGACGTTTAGCGTGTTTCAGGGTAATACTGTCAAATTCTCTTAAAAAATAAGAACAACAACTTTTTAAGCCACAAAGCCCGAGTCCTTTGATGAACTTCATTTCATCACGAACACCAACTTGTCTTAGTTCTATGCGCGTTTTAAATTCTCTGGCTATGTCTTTTACAAGTTCTCTAAAATCGACTCGGGTTTTAGAGCTAAAATATATAACAAGCTTACTTCTATCGAATATATATTTCGATTGAAGAATCTTCATAGGAAGGTTGTGTTTTTTTACCAAATCTATGGTTACTTCTCGCGCTTTTTTTGCAATCTCTTCGTTTTTCTCAATAATTGCTAAATCTTCTTCTGTTGCTTTTCGAATGATTTGCTTTATTTCATAATCAACATCGTCGATACTTATCTCTTTAGGCCCAATGAGTACCTTACCATAATCTGTGCCAAACTCACTCAATACGATAGCAAAATCTTGATATTTGAATTCCTCACCATTGTCGCCGTAATATATTATCTTGCCCATCGGCATCAATTCAATGCCATAAACAGTTGCTTGAAAACTCATTTTATTAGCCTCCTTCTTGTGCTTTCATATCTCTTTTATCGATAAAAGTAGTACGTAATAGGTAAGTTGGTAATTAAAATTGGCAACTTTACTCTTGTGAATTTCGTCGCAAATCCTTAAATAATTCAACTTGTTATTAGCATTCAAATTACTGTTGTAAATAAACCAAGAGATTACTTTAGCTGTCAACTTTAGAAAACTAAAATCGTTCACTTTGGAAATTTGCGATATGAATTTAACGTATTGGTCCAAGGAAACGTCTTTATACTTTTCTATCAAATGCTTAAGAGTGAAAATTTTATCGAGTTCATCTGCATTTTCATTCAATAAATCCTCTTCCGATAAGATTGTATAGCTTTTACTTTCAATTCTTTCGATGTAGTCATAGTTCCAAAACAGTATGTGTTTTTCAAAATCGTCAAACTTTTCACCAATTTGGATAGGGACAAAAATCCTCTGAACTCTACTTCGTATGGTTGGTAACATCGCGCTCCATCGCGAAGTAACCAGTATAATTGTTGCGTATTCGGGAGGTTCCTCAAGCGTTTTTAAAAATGCGTTTGCTGCTTCCTGAGTCATTTTGTCTGCTTCGTAGATTACCACTATTTTTCTATCACTACGTGATTCAAGAAATTCTATTGCCTGCCTAACTTCGTCGATACCAATGTTATCCTTCGGTTCGAGAAACATTACTTCATTCAAATTTCCAGATATTTTACTTTCCAATATTTTCTTACCATATGGAACATTGTGTACCGTTAAGCAATAGCTTTTCGCTCTATCGAGTTTTGGTAAAGACGGTATCATCTTTTCTTTAAACCTCCACAATATTAATTCGTCATATTAAATTATATCATAAAATTCACAAAAAGGCAGTGGAAGAAATACTGGTTATCATATATAATAAGTGTAATAAAAACGATCTTGACTAAAAGTGACAACGAAAGGGGGTAAAGCGTGAGCGATAATATGAGCATAAGAAACATTGTTTTCGACCTTGGAAGAGTACTTATCAATTGGCAACCATATGAATACATATCAAATAAATTTGGAAAGGAAAGTGCAGAATTTCTAGATAAGCATTTGTTTAATTCTCTTGAGTGGAACCTGATGGACAAAGGTAAGCTTACAGAAGATCAGTTATGGGATATATTTGTTGAAAGATTCCCGCATTACAGCACGGTCATACAGGATTTAAAGTACAATGTCACCAGCCTACTTGTTGAAATAAAGGAAAACACAAGATTGCTTAGACCTTTAAAAGATTTTGGTTTTAAGCTCTATGTTCTTTCTAATTTTAGTAATGGTAACTTTGATTACGTTGTCAAAAGATTTGATTTCTTTAATTATTTTGACGGCATGGTGATATCAAGCCATGTTGGCCAAATTAAGCCCGACAAAGAAATATACGAAACATTTATAAAGATCTACAAATTAGATCCGAAACAATCGCTTTTTATAGACGATAAACGAGAAAACATCCAAACAGCTAAAGAACTTGGTTTTCACGTTATCCATCTTACTGATCACTCGCTATTGAAATCAGAACTTGAAGAAAAACTGAGCATAAAAATAGAAGCTCATAAGTTTTTCCGGGTATATGGAAGCTCGAAATAAACGAACAACTAATCCGTCTTACGTAATGCTTTTCGGTGAAAAAATTTCAATTGAAATAAAAAGTGAGATGCTCAAACCTATCGCTTTTGAAAACGATAGGTTTTTAATAAACCAAAGGTACATTCAGTACAGTAACTTGTTAGTTAAAAGATGGTTAAAAAGATATGCAGAAAACTATCTCACTAAGCGTACCAAAGAACTTTCTTTTCAAACAGGATTAAAGTTTAACAAAGTTTTGGTAAAGGAAGTAAAAACAAGATGGGGAAGCTGTTCATCGAAAGGGACGATATCTTTAAATTGGCTATTAATAATGGCTCCAAGAAAGGTAATTGACTATGTTATTATCCATGAACTCGCCCACACTGTGCATATGAATCACAGCAAAAAATTTTGGGAACTTGTTGAAAAACTCTTCCCAGAATGGAAAGTTTGCAGATACTGGCTTAGAAAAAACGGGCATACCTTGAATATAAAATAGACATTCATAAATCCCTAAGCCAACTATTTTTGTCTGTAAGCTTGCAGATATTTATTTCTTAAGGATTTCGCGTGTTCAATGGGTATTTCCTGGATATTTCCTACTTTCAACGCTTCAACGTAAATCTGCGCAGTTTTTTCAGCAATTTGAGTAGCGATAAATGCTTCATGCAAATTCTCACCAACGCACACTAATCCATGGTTTCTCAAAAAAACACAGTTATTTTTTCCGAGTGCCATCGATGCATTTTTTGCTAATTCCCAGCTACCTGGAAGTGCGTATTCAGATACTTCCAACCTTTCGCCGAGTATCATGACCGCATCTTCAACGATGGGAGGTATTTCGTTAACTGTTAATGAGATTACTGTTGCGTAAATAGGATGCGTGTGTATAATAGCATTTACATCGCTGCGTTTTTTGTAAATCTCAATATGTAATGGCAATTCAGAAGAAGGTTTCAAACTTCCATACAACTTTTTACCATCGAAATCCGCAACGATTATATCTTCAGGTCTCAACAAATCATAAGGATACCCTGAGGGAGTAATGTAGATCAGCTGTTCATACCTTACGCTTATATTCCCCCATGTACCTTTTGTAAACCCGGCTTCACTAACAAGTTTTGCATATTTCGTAATTTCGAGTGCTACGTCCAATTTAAACATCCAATCACTCCAAATCATTATTCTTTTCTAAATACTCCATCACTCGTCTCAACCTCAAACAGTTTAGGAACAACGCCGTACTTAATCTTGTATTTTTCGGCGATACTCTCAAATATACCTTCAAATCCCTCTTTAGCGAGTACTATTATACTTCCTCCAAAACCCGCTCCAACTATCCTTGCTCCAAGTACATTTGAGTACTTTTCAAACATTTCTATTATAAAATCGATTTCTTCACAAGATACTTGATAATTATCCCTCAGGCTATAGTGTGATTCATATAAGTACCTTCCAACGAGTGCTAAGTTATCGGTTTCGAGTGCCGAAAGTGTTTTCAAAACCCTTTCGTTTTCAGTCACAACATGCAGTGCACGTTTTCTAAGAACAGGATCTTTGATTTTCTCAACATCATCGAGTGTTACGTCCCTAAGACTTTTCCTACCAGTACTTTCAAGTGCGAGTTCACATTCTTTTCTTCTTTCGTTGTATTCAGAGCTACCGAGCTCGTGTTTAATGCCTGAATCCACAAGATACAGTTTTACGCTATCAAGGTGAAATGGTATGTATCGGTATTCTCTCGTCATTGTATCGATAAAAAGTGCGTGATTTTCCTTTGATAATGCAACCGCGTATTGGTCCATTATCCCACATCTAACACCGACGAAGTCAACTTCACATTCGTGAGCAATCTTTGCTAACTCTTCTCTGTCTATTTCATACCCAATCATCTGAGCCATTGCATACCCACTTCCCACTTCAAGTGCAGCAGAGCTCGACAATCCTGCCCCCATTGGTAGCTCAGAGTCTATTTTCATATTGAATGGCTCAATTCTATATCCGTGTTCATGTAACTTAACAATCATCCCAATCACGTAATCTGCCCATGAATTTGTTTTATATGGTTTTTCAAATTCAATACCGCTCTTTGCCTGCTCAGAGAATAACCTGAATTTCTTTGAAGGTTCAATCTCGATTTTAATGTACTTTTTTATTGCGAATGGTAATACAAATCCATCGTTATAATCCGTATGTTCACCTATCAAATTCGCTCTTCCAGGCGAATAAATAACTATTTTAGTCATAATTCAACCTCCACACGTTTTAATTCATTTGCCGCTTCTTCTGGTAGTTTAGGATTTATAAAAGTCCATGTACCTGTTTCAACACTTGCCATCCATTTTATTTTATCCTTATCCCTCTTTACTGGGTTAAATTCGATATGAAAGTGAAATGCATGGTCGTACCGTATATCGTTAACAGGTGATTGAAAAAGCATCATCATGTAAGGAAATGCCTGTTGGAATAGTAAATCATATTTCATTGTAACAACTTTTAGAGATTTTGCCAAGAGGTTCCTTTCTATGTTTGTCAATTCGATAATAGTACTCACATGTCTTTTTGGATAAATATGAACTTCGTAAGGCCACCTTGCATAGAAGGGTACAAGTGCGATAAACGCATCATTTTCGTATATTATTCTTTCTTTGTATTTTAACTCTTCATTGATAACATCGCAAATACCACAACGGCCATATTCATCATAATATTTAAGTAGAGAGTTTAATTTTGTTTCTATCCTCTTCGGGACGAATGGGAAAGCGTATAGCTGACCGTGCGGATGTGGTAGTGTAGCACCTACTTCTCTACCCCTATTCTCAAATATGTAAATATACTTCACAGATGATTGCTGAGATAAATCCAAGTACCTATCAACCCACATATAGATAAGTTTTTCGATCTGGTGCACTGGCATAAGGCTCATTGCACTTTCGTGCTCTATCGTATACACAACAACTTCACACTTACCATTCGATTTATCTTTTTTAAACAAATCACTCAAAGATTCTACTTCCGGAGCATTAAGTTTCATAGAAGGAAATTTGTTATCAAAAGATACTAAATCGTAAGAATCACTGAACTCGTCACCCCCGGGACACAACGGACAAAAGTTCGTAGGGTTTGTTGGCCTTGACTGCGTAAACGCGGAGACCAAAACCCACTCACTTGTAAGTATATTCCACCGTCTTTCCATCATAGTCTTTCACCTCTGTTTTACAATTCTTTGTAGTAATTAAAAATTCTACCGTCTTGTCGTTTTTCAATGGTTTTGACAAACTCAAAATTAAGTTCATCAATTTTTATTTCAAATTTTGCTTCATTTAGATCCTCAATCAACAGCTCGTCGCAACCATTTAAACCGCAGCTTACTATTTTATACTTGCCTTCCATTAAACCGACCACCTTGTACTTTCTTCTACCATACCTTTTGTACTTCAAAACTTCATTCCAAAGTTTCTTGTCTATATCTAACGCTAATTCATCGCTTTGTACTATCATGTTATCGAGAAAAAGTGCTACGTAAGTGTATAAAGTTCTGTGAACGTCGGAAAGTTGCGTTTTCTCTTTTCTTAATATAAGGCAGTCTGGATCGTTCCACCACAACACGTTGTTCATAAATGATCTTGTGATAACGTTTCGTAATGCATAGTAAGCATTTGGATAACCTATATCAGGTGCGGTAATGTCCCAATAGGGGGCGGTATCTGCACTTATTCGCATTCCATCTACAAAACCCGCACTCGGAAGCAATGGAGCACCGCACCCAAGTACAAAGGAATTATCAGCTACCTTTCTGATTATTTCCATTCCTATCCTGTACGCTTCAACGGGGGTAACTTCCAAGAACCTTTGACCTTGGATCGCTCCAGCAAATAAGAAATCTATCTTGAAATAATCAAACCCTGCTTTCTTCAAATTTGTAAATATCTCACGTAGCCAATTTTGCGCTTCCGGGTTTGTAGTGTCAAGAGCATAAATCTTTTTATTCCAATTCTCGTAAGCTACCACAGGTTCACCATGCTCATCTCTAACAACCCAGTCTGGATGACTTTTGAAAAGATACGAAGTCTCCGAAACACTAAACGGAGCAAGCCAAATACCTGGCGTATAACCGTACTCTCTTATTTTCGCTGCTATTTTTTCCAATGATGGAAACTTTTCATTTGGTACCCAATCTCCTATATCTACCTCCCAAGCATCGTCTATTTGGAAAACTTCGTAACCAAATGTTTTAGATTTTTCAAGATTTATAACCATTTTTTCAAAATCAAAATCAAGAAAGTACTGGTACCAACTTGACCATCCTACAGGATTATTTCTGTTGAAAGTTACATTATTCTCTTTTGCGATTAAATCAGCATAGTATGGAAACGCAACGTCTGGGTTTTCAAGTAAAACGATGAATGATTCCACCTTAGTCCAATCGGTGAATTTCTTGCCGAAGTATCTCAGCTTTACTGATATATTGTCACCGGTTATTTCAAAAAATGGATGCCCGATTTTCGAAGACAAAGCACCAATTAAATAATCATCCGATGCCATAAAATAATCGCTTATAAGCGACTCAAAGTACTTTTCAGGCATAATAGATGCACTAAACCTGAACTTCTCAATTAATTCCTTAGGAAAATTCAGCGAAAAAGTTTTGTCAATAACCCTTGTTGGTCCCCAAGATTGCCAATTGTTTACAAGCATTTTTCCCGGTCTTGGAAATGAAAATAATTCAACTTCATCAACTTTTCCTATCAATTCAACGTTTAACTTGTAACCGAGGTGACACTTTTCGACATCAACAAGTATCTCAAAATCTTTATACTGCCTATAACCACTAATTTTTCGAAGTTCTTTCAAGGAAGAGATAAACACACTTACCACTCCTTATGATATGATATTGTATTTTCAAAACCTTTTTGTTGATGCACGTACAACGAGATTAACATCAAGCACCTTCTTGATGTTTTTACCGGATCTTTTTTTTAGTATTTGATAAAGCATTTCAAAAGCGAGCTTACCTTCCGTAATCTTATCTATCCTAACGGTAGAGAGCGGAGGAGATATGAATCGCGAAAAATAAATATCATCGTAACCAATAACTGCAACATCTTCCGGAACCCTTATATTTGCATCTTTCAAAGCGGCAATTGTGCCAATAGCGAAAACATCGTTAAAACAGAAAATGCCGTCGAAATCAACACCTTTATCGATTATTTCTTTTACCTTTTTATAAGCACTGTCGTACCCTTCCTCGATTTCATAGACAAGGTTTCTGTCAAAAGGGATACCGTATTCACTAAGAGCTTTCCTATATCCTTCGAACCTCATCCTTGAAACGGATTTGTATGAAAAACCATTCAACAAAAGTATCTTCCTTCTTCCAATTTCAATTAAATGCTTGGTTGCTAAATATCCCCCTTCAACATCATTTGAGTATATTTCAGAAACATCAAGATCATCAAAGTGAACACCAAGGACCACAAACGGTATATCGCGGTCTATTAAAAACTTTATATCCTCACTTTTTTCTTGCGTTGGAGAAATGATAATGCCATCGACCCTTCTTGATAACATCGTTTTAATAGCTTCTTCTTCCATTTCATAGTTCTTCTCTGTATTCATGAAAACAACGTTAAATCCCATTTCTTTTGCTGCTATTTCAATGCCCTTTAAAACCTCAGAGTAAAACGGATTAGAGCTATCCTCAAGAATTACACCAATAACTTTTGTTAGACCGTATCGAAGTGACAAAGCCGTAGCATCTCTTATGTATCCGAGCTTTTCAGCAACTTCAATAACTTTTTTCTTTGTCTCTGCATTTATGTCGGGCTTATTGTTTAGCGCCCTTGAAACTGTATTTATTGAAACACCAGCAGCTTTTGCAATATCACGTATAGTAACAAACTTTCTCAAAGCGTATCACCTACCTATTATAACTTTTTAATTTCAAAAGGCATCAAGGAGATTTTCTTATTTAAAACATGGATAACATTCTCAAAATTACTTAGGTTTAGTACGTACACTCCTTCTAAAGTCTCTGAAAACTCCACATCTTTACCAATATACTTTGGCTCAAGCACGTAACTAAGAATTTCTTTCCATCCATTTTCATTCAAAACACTTGCAACGTAGTATCTGTTACCCTTTCTTGTAGCCAATGGTTTACCGTCTGGAAAAACACCGAGAACTTGGGCATCGTATATTTGAAGATCGTCCTGCCAAAAATCGATCTCTACCTCCTTATTGAATAAATTCGCTTTTTTCTTTCCAATAGCTCCAAAATCCATTACCTCAATCCCAAATTCATCAATTAAACCTCTCGGCGCTCTCTCTACAATCCAGTTTCTCTCATCTTTAAGACCTGACATACAGGTTGTGAAAACATTACCATTGAACATTCTAATATTTTCAACAAATTCATCACTAATACTAAATGCATAAGGAACAATTAGTGTGTGATAAACATTTAGATCATCATCATCAAAGACAAAATCAACGTTGTACCCCCATTTTCTAACTGCTTTAAATATTTCAACTATACTATCCCAATATTTGAATTTTCTGTTGACGTGGTTTATTCTGTGCATCCATTCATTGTCGTAACTAAAATATATAGCTACTTCCTTTTTTGGTTCTAAAACTCCTTCTGTTTCCTGTTTTACTTTACTGTATACCTCAAGCCTTTTAGTTGGTCTTCCAGCGTAGTCAAGGAGACCTCCATGGTACTGTTCTGCAGCAAATCTTATCTGATCAAATCTAAATGGCATTACACCAAGCGCACCATTTATAAATCCTTGCTTTGTCCACATAGCAAGATACTCCGGAGGATAGTTCTCATTCAGTTCTCGCCAGTTTACCCTGCCTGGTTGTTGCTCGATTACTAAGAAGGGCTTTTTCTTAAGCGATCTCATGAGCACATGATTGGCCGATTGCCTTAACGGATCGTACTCTACTGTTGAGATGTAATTGTCCCAAGAGACAAAATCTAAATACCTTGCCATCTTTTTATAGTCGATATCCATAAAATCAACCATAAAGTTGTGAGTAATAGGCTTGTTTGAAAATTTTCTCAAAATTTCAATCTGCATCTTCATAAACTCTATGGAACTATCTGACATAAATCTAAAAATATCAAGCATTTGATGTGGATTCTCAAACGTGGGAGTATTAATCGGAAAAACAATCTCGTCCCACTCATTGTAACGTTGACTCCAAAAAACAGTTCCCCATGCCTTGTTTAAGTTTTCGATGCTTTCATATTTCTGCTTCAACCATTCAATAAAAGCAATAAGATCATCTTTGCCAAATGAATACGTTGTTCCATGACAGCCAATCTCATTATCTACCTGCCACGCATCGATATCATTCCCATATCGTTTTGCATACTCTTCCGTAATTCTCAACGCATAATCTCTATAAATCTTCGAGTTTGTAGAATAGTGCCTCCGACTTCCAAACCCTCGGACACTTCCTGAATAATCAACAGGCAGAATTCCGGGATATTTTTTAACAAGCCAAGCAGGTGGTGTTGCCGTGGGCGTGCCAAGTATAATCTTTATGCCATTATTCTTCAAATGATTGATAGCCTTGTCAAGGATAGAAAAATCGAACTCTCCTTCCTTCGGTTCCACAATACTCCAAGCAAACTCACCTATCCTTACCCATTCTAGCGAATATTTCTTCATCAGTTCGATATGTGCTTTCCACATACTTTCTTCCCAATGCTCTGGATAATAATCCGCTCCATATATCTTCACCTTTGCTTCCTCCTTTTAGTAATTTAACAATTTTTAATTCACGAGTGTTGGTAACGTTACCGGTATTTTCATAACAATTAAACCAAATTAATTATCATTTACAAAATGCACTTTTTATTTAATATCACAAAATATCGATAATTATAACTCAGAAATTGCTGTTCTCTACTTATTTCAAGTGTTTTCTATCTTGCTTATTGAAATCGTTATGTTAAAATTAATTCGTATGGCGAAATATTTGAACCCTTACAGGGCTTTGAGAAACAAAAACTACAGAAACTTTTGGATTGCACAAAGTATATCATTAATAGGTTCGTGGATCGATACCGCTCTGAGAGGGTGGGTAGCCGTTAGTTTGTTTTCAGAGAACAAGGCTGCTGGTTTTATTGGTTTAATAGCTTTTTTGAAAGGTTTTCCCTCGGTTTTTTTCTCACCCATTGCTGGTGTTTTGATCGACTGGCTGGGAGCAAAGAGCATCCTCTTTTACACACAGCTTCTCGATTCTATAAATGCATTCATAATGACCTATCTTGTTTGGAAAGGTGCGCTTTCACCAAACTCATTACTTGCGCTTAGTTTTGCAATGGGCGTTACGAGTGGCTTTTATCTACCATCACGAAATACTTTTATTGCGGGAATGGTCGATAAGTCTTTGCTACCAAATGCACTTGCACTCCATTCGATGATTTTCAACGTTGCAAGGATGGTAGGTCCAACTATAGCAGGATTCATCGTCAAATACTACGGATTACATGTTGGATTTACAGCAAATGCCATTTCGTTTGTACCATTGCTTGTTGTATTGTTAATCATTCCAGAAGAAAAATCATATCCACAGGTGGAAACATCATTTTCGAAATTCTTCAAAGACCTCTTAGAGGGTGTAAAATACGTTGTTAAGGATAAAACGCTTTCAGTAACATTACTCGGACTTAGTATATACTCAATTTTTGGAATGCCTTTTGGTATGCTTATGCAAGCTTTTGTGAAGAGCGTAGTAAAGTCAGACATT
The DNA here is from genome assembly GCA_049970055.1 of Fervidobacterium sp. Classification (GTDB taxonomy): domain Bacteria; phylum Thermotogota; class Thermotogae; order Thermotogales; family Fervidobacteriaceae; genus Fervidobacterium. The sequence continues at coordinate 86,504 of JBMFNR010000003.1, read as the reverse complement.
GTTGGTTACAGTCTAATTATGAGTTTTATGGGCGTTGGCGCATTTATAGGAGCGAATATAGTAGGAGCAATTAACCCTGAAACGTTGATAAGGCTTAAAGAAGAATATCTACTTAGCTTAATCGGGTCAAGTATTTTAATATCTTCGCTTTATCCAAAGCTTACACCATACGCGGCTCTGATAATTGGTGCTTGCCAATCGTCTTTCTTCAACATTACGAACAGCAGAACGCAGCTTTTGTCCCCGAGTACTATGAAAGGACGGATAATGTCTTTGTATTCTTTTATCAACACAGGTGGCTCTCCAATCGGAACGTTTTTACTGGGGCTACTTGGAAATAGGATTGGTGTTAGAAACTCGTATATTTTTTCAGGAATTATTTTACTTATCTATTCGATTAATAGATTGATTTTATTCGTCAACCACCCAAAAACGTCAAGTAGCACCTCTGAAAAGTAAATATAATCGAATAACCTCCCTTTTCTTTTTAAATCTCATTAAACTACTTGTTGTGTTATGTATAATATTTATACTATATGTGGTATAATTTCACACGGTTAGTGTGAAACACTTTTATTTTGAAATTTTGTGAAACTGACAAGGGAGGTTTTTTTTATGTATTCAGCATTGAAGAAGTTTATCGACTATTGGAAAGAAGTCGAACCATCAAAGAACGCTTATAAGATACTCTCAGAAAGGTATTTTTTAAAAACACCTGACGGGAGTTTTTTAGAAAATAAATGGGATGATATATGTCGTCGTGTTGCCAGAGTTATCGCAACTGCTGAATTGGTAAATAATCCCTCTTTGAAAGAAAAATCACCTGCAGAGCAGCTTGATGAAGTAAAGTACTGGGAAGATTTATTTTTTAACTTTCTTAAGTCGAGAATTTTCATACCAAATAGTCCCACACTTTTCAACGCAGGGATGGGTGTCAGGCATGAACTATTATGGAAACCGATCGAAAATATGACTTTGGAGGATTACTGGGAAATTTACAACTCAAGGAACCATCTACACATGCTTTCAGCATGTTTTGTTGTACCTGTTGAAGATAGCATAGATGGCATCTTTGAAGCGGTAAAAGAGTATGCATTAATTACAAAAGCAGGTGGCGGGATAGGGAGCAACTTTTCAAAACTTAGGCCAAAAGGAAGTTTCGTGGCTGGTACCCACGGTCAGGCGAGTGGTCCCGTTTCTTTTATGCACGTATTTAACTCCGCAGTTGGAGTAGTCGAACAAGGTTACAGGCGTAGAGGAGCATTGATGGGTATATTGAATATAGACCATCCAGACATAGAAGAATTCATAACAGCAAAGGAAGGAAACGATGGAGAAAAAGTTTTGAAATTTTTCAACATCTCTGTAGGAATTCCTATGGAAAAGCAAGAGCTCTTAAGATTGTACTTGGAGGATGGTGAAATAGAGTTAAAACATCCAAAGTGTAGTAGTTCTAAAAAAGTAAAAGCTAGGGAACTCATCAACAAAATGGCTAAGAACGCATGGAAAACGGGAGATCCAGGAATTGCGTTTTTAGGTGAGATGAACAAATACTACGCTATGTATCCCGAAATGATTATTGAGAGCACGAATCCATGTGGCGAGATAGGTCTTGCACCTTATGAAGCGTGTAACCTTGGCTCTATAGATGTTGCTAAGTTCTACAAAGATGATAAATTTGATTGGATTGCGTTTGCTCAGGCAACAAGATTAGCCATTAGATTTTTGGATAATGTCATTGATGTTAACGTATTTCCTCTTGATAAGATAACCAAGGCGGTGAAAGAGAGTAGAAGAATAGGTCTTGGTATAATGGGATTTGCCGATTTGTTATACTTAATGGATTTACCATACGACAGTCAAGAAGGTAGACAATTTGCAGCAGATATGACTGCATTTATGGCTCTTCATGGGCATGATGAATCCAACAAACTTGCTTATGAAAAGGGGAGTTTCCCACTTTTTGAAAAGAGCCGATATTACACAGAAGAAGCATTCGCACCATTTGCGATGGGGATGAGTAAGTACGATGAAGAACTTAAGAGTGTATTTAAAGAGTCGAAAAATGGTAAACGTAACGTAGCTGTGCTAACTATAGCACCAACAGGTTCGATCTCAAATATTGCGGACACAAGTAGTGGCCTTGAACCAAACTTCTTGCTTGCGTACGTAAGGTATATGAACAAACACGACGGTGGTAAGGAAGCTCTATTTTATGTCAACAAAGTTCTGGAATCTAAATTAGACCCTTCCATAATAGAAAAAATCAGGGACCGACTTGTTGAGAAAGGTTCGCTCAAAGATATACCAGAAGTTCCTGAGTATATCAAGAAAATATTTGTAACAGCTATGGACATTTCACCAATGGATCACTTACTGATGCAAGATGCATTTCAAAGGTACGTTGACAACAATATTTCCAAAACGATCAATATGCCAAATACTGCAACCGAAGAAGATGTATTGAATATTTATCTGGAAGCAATGAAGCTTAACATCCGAGGTCTTACGATCTACCGAGATGGCTCATTGCAAACACAAGTGTTAACAGCTGCGAAGAACTTAAAAACGAAAGACGCACCAAAAGTACAATTCTTTGTGCTTGATGAAAAACATAAATTAAGACCAAAACCGAGAAAAGAAACGCTCAGAAGCGTAACGAGAAAATTCAAAGCCGATAGTGGTACAACCTATATCACTGTAAGCTTTGACGATAACGGTGAAGCGGTAGAGATATTCTTGTCAAATGGTACAGAGCTTGCGGAAGCGATAGGTAGATTGAGTTCTATAGCTTTGCGCGCTGGAGTATCTGCAGAAGAGATCTTAGAACAGTTAAGAAAAGTTAAAGGTACCTACACACCAGTACTTGCTCAGGAGATTAAGCGTGCTGTAGATGATTTCGTTGAGCTTTGGGGAGAAACACAGTCTGAAAGCATAGATACATTTGTTATAGATGGCACAGTCAAAACTGCTGAAGAAATAGAGAAATTCGTTACCGCAAATGGCTTGCAATGGAGTGAGGGTTATTATATTGATGCGGACGGCAACACCTACTGCCCATCGTGTCTTTCAAAGAACAGCATTATCAAGCAGGAGGGTTGTACAAGTTGTCGCAAATGCGGTTGGAGTAAGTGCAGTTAATTCTTAGTTAATAGTATAAATTTGCAAAAAGTCCTGACATTGTGTCAGGACTTTTTTGTATTTTCACTCATTAGCTTTTTCTTCTATTCTTTCCTCTATATTTTTGTTTATTATAAGGTAAGAAAGTGTTTCAAAAGACAATGTAATATCAACATCTTCCACAGGTAATCTTGTCCTCAGTTTGACTGGGGAAAAATTAACTATGCCTTTAATACCGGCTTGTTCGAGTTGTTGGACAACCGTTTGAGCAGCAATTTCAGGAACGGCAACTACCGCAATATCTATCTTCAGCTCTTCTGTGAGTTTTTTGAGTTCGCTCATATGAGACACAGTGATACCTGCGATTTTTTTACCAACCTTTTCTCTGTCATTATCAAAAATAGCAACAACTTTGAACTTATGTTTTGAAAGTCCTGGGTAATTAGCAAGAGCTGTACCAAGATTACCAGCACCAATAATTGCAACATTCCATTCTTTGTTGATCCCTATTATGTCTGCTATTTCACTTGATAGGTTTTTTACGCTGTATCCAAGACCTCTTTTACCAAATTCACCAAAGTACGATAAGTCTTTCCTAACCTGGCTCGGTTTAATTCTTAGTCGTTCTGCTATATCTTGTGACGATACAAAATTTACTCCTTCCTCTTTAAACCTAAGAAGGCATCGATAGTACAAGCCTAATCTTTTCACGGTTGGCTTTGGTATCTTCATTTCTTTCCCCCCTATTTTTGTTTGTTATCTTATTCACAATTTTACCACAAAAATTTACAAAATCAATTGGTACGTTACAAACCAAGCTCAAACGTGGTTAATAGCACTTTTATTCTTTTAGACTGTCTATGCGATGATTCTATAACAAGAAAATAATTGCATATTCTCTGTTCGGAAGAGCAATCATGACATATACCAGTTATAGTGCAAGGGGTCCTTAAGTTCAACCTTTTTGAGTTCATAGGCGAGATAAATTTCAGTCTCTCGCGTGCATCCTCAACATTTTTCACCACCTTGTTTATACTGGCTATAAGCACAACGTTTTTTGGTCCGTAAATGACGGCCGCAGCCCTGTTTCCATTACCATCGAGCAAGACTATTTTTCCGTCCTCAGTTATCGCATTTGCGCTGCAAAGATAAAAATCTGCTCTAAAAGCTTCTAATTCTATTTCCATTCTTTCTTCAAAGCTTTTTGCGCCCCCCTGTCTAAGAACTTGTAATTCCTATTTCTGAGTAACCCTAATACTCCCGTCTCACTAACACTTAATGATCCACCAGTTGTAACCACGGATTTTTCTGGAATAAGTTTTTCAATAATATTCACTAAATCATCTTTGGATTTTGCAATATAAACTTCAAAGGCTCTTTTTTCAAGAATTGATTTCATCCTTTCAGCAAGTAAATCGTATTTCCATTGGTATAGTTCTTCACGCATAGTGTCCCTCCAATTGCAAGTAATTTTTTATATTTTTGCATAAAAAATCAGGCGAGACATGAAGTCTCGCCTGATTTTTGGCGGGGACGACGAGATTTGAACTCGCGGCCACCGGTGTGACAGACCGGCGTGCTAACCAGGCTGCACCACGTCCCCGTTTCTCCTTTCAGTCTACTTTTCACTGACCGTGATATATTGTGCCATAATGTTGTAATTTTGTCAATATGTCTTTTTCGTTTCACCTTATTTCGCAGATAAAAGTTTTTAAACTATTGTTTTAAAGATTTCACTTATATTTTCTCGTCTTCTTATGAGTTTGTATTCATTATTCTTAGAAACTAGCACCTCTGCAGGTAATGGCATTGAATTGTAATTGTTTGCCATTGAGTAACCATATGCACCGGTGTCTTGAATTACTACATAACTTCCCTCCACTGGAATTTTTAAGATTCGTTCAGAGGCAAGTATATCCCCTGATTCACACAGTGGGCCAACAACATCTACTACGGATTGTTCACTTTCTAAAGGATCGAGAACATCAATTCGGTGATAGGCGTTGTACATTGCATACCTAATTAAATGATTCATTCCACTATCGAGCACAATAAATGTTTTATGTGGTGTTTTTTTTACATATTCCACCTTCGTTACAAGGATACCAGCAGGGCCTATCAGATACCTCCCAAGCTCAATTATAACTTGTTCAAAACTAGAAAGATACGGAAGCACTCTCTTTTTATATTCTTCAACGTCTAGTTCTTTATCATTATACCTAATACCCCATCCGCCCCCAATGTTGATTTTTGAAAATCCGTACTTTTCCGACAGTTCAACAACTCTTTGGATAGATTCTTTAAATGGCTCCACATCAGTTATTTGCGAACCTATATGTAAATGGAAACCAACTACGTTGAGTTTTCCTTTTTTCAAAATCTTTTCGATATCTTCAACATGAATACCAAACTTGTTCTCTTTCAATCCCGTTGATATGTGTGGATGTGTTTTTGGATCTACGTCGGGATTAATCCTAAGAAAAAACTCCAAGCTATCAGGTAACTTTTCAATACTAAGCCACCTTTCGTATTCTTCGAAAGAATCAATATTTACGTACTTAATACGGCTTTTAAGGTACTCCATATCAACTTTTGATTTGCCATTCCCGTTCCAAACTATCTTACTATCATCTACATTCGCTAATTTTGCAGCTTGGTATTCTCCAAGTGAAACAATATCTACACCAAAGCCATGCTTGTTAAATATCTCTATAATTCTTGGATTGTTGTTAGATTTGCAAGCAAATGTAGGTAACACGTTGATACCATTGAAAACATACTTCACAATTTCTATCCTTTTTAGTATTTCTTCCACAAAATAAATATAAATAGGTGTTCCGTAAGTTGAAGCCACTTTCTTTATTATTTCTATTCGTCCTTCCAGTTGAATCATAATTTTTCTTCCTTTCTTTCACAACTTTAGATTTTTCTTAGTCTTACAGCTGTCCCATAAGCTAATATTTCAGCAGCGCTTTGCATTATTGAAGATGAACCAAACCTCACACCAATAACTGCATCTGCTCCTAGGCGTTCTGCTTCATCAATCATTCTCTTAAGTGCTATGTTTCTGCTTTCTACCAAAAGCTCTGTGTAACTTCTTATCTCCCCACCCGCTAAGGTTTTAAATGCAGCGGCGATGTCCTTCCCAAGATGCTTAGAATTGACTATACTACCAGTCACAAGACCAAGCGTTTCAACAATTTCATAACCTGGAACGAAATCAGTCGTAACAACTATCATTTAAATCACCTCCGGGATGTTTATAATGTTTGTTTTACCGTTAAACTTCTTTTCTCAAAAATATGTTGTGAGAAATGATAATTATTAGGATAGTTATTATTATAACACCAATTGTGTAGCTTATATCAATATTACCTGTTTCAAATATTTTTACACCTAATGCATAATTATATGTGTTCATAAACTTCAGGGGTCTCAAGATCCCAGCAACTGTTGTAATAGCGATAGTTCCGAGACCTGCTAAGAGCGGTCTAACTTGATCATTGAACATCAAAGAAAATAGAACACCAATGCCATACCAAAACAATCCAGAAAAGTAGGACTGAAATGCAAATTTCATACCGATGGCATAGTCGTAGTCTTTGGACAATAAAAATGAGTAAATTAAGGGCAGAAAGCCTGCTGTAAGCAGCACTATACTCAGTGCAACAAAACCAGCGGTGAATTTACTAAAGAAAACTTCCCTCCTATTTTTTCTAACAAGCAAAAACGCTATCGTATTATTTTCAAATTCACGTGCAAAGAGCGGGAAGGCCATAATAATACTAATTATTGGGATTATCTGCCCGTAGTTTTTCCCGTACCATTGAGAATTAATGTAAAAATTCCATTCTTTAAGCTTGCTGAGTATATTACTTGGTAAAAATTTTTCAATTTGTGGGCTACTGCTATATCCTTCCAGAAATGATATAGTAAACCTTTGTAGAGGTGCAAGTAAAAAAAATAGTATGAAGAGCACTATAAGTATACCAAAGAACCTAACTTTCAGATCGTTGAACTCTTTCTTTATTTTGATCATCTTGATCACCCCATGAAATTTTGTTCGTTATTTAGATTACTTCCTTTTACAAATGCTTCAAAAAGAAATTCAAATGTTACATGTTCATATTCAAAATTGTTTTTGTGTGCAAATTCTTTGGTAACGATATAGACATCTTCAGAGCTCGTTGATTTGTACTTGTAACCATCAACATATGTACCTAGGCTTACTTTTATTGCACAGTATCTTTCTTTCAAATCGTCAAGATCCCCCATTTCTACTACTTTCCCTTTGCTCATAATTGCTACTTTGTCAGCTACCTTTTCAACTTCGCTCAATATATGGCTTGTGTAAAGAACAGATCCGCCTTGAATTGAAACGTTCCTTATCATTTCCAATACTTGATTCCGTGCGATCGGATCAAGCCCCCACGTGGGTTCATCAAAAATATATAGGTCTGCCTTTTGCGCCAACACGAGTGCAAGGTACAGCTGAGTTAATTGCCCATTTGATAACTCCAAAACTTTTTCAGCATACGGTATACCAAATTGTTCTAAAACAGCAAAGCATTTCTTCTTGTCAAATCCATCAGTTAAATATTCTGTAGTTTCAACAATCTTTTTTACAGTATAGTTCGAATACAACTCTTTCCCTTCCGGAACGTAGGTGAAGATTCCTTTTTTCACAATCTCGCCAGCGTCCTTGAACCTTAAATCAAGAATACATTTTAGTGTTGTGGTTTTCCCTGCACCGTTAGGTCCAAGCAATGCAAAAATTTCACCAGATTCAATACTAAATGATACTCCATCGACTGCTTTTATATTTTTATAGTACTTTTTTAACCCCACTACTTCCAAAACCAAGATAAATCACCTCCTGAACTCCTCTTCGACAATCTTGTATATATCGTTTTTACTTATGCCAATTGAATTAAGCTTCCTAATGACTCTTTTCAGTTCTTCAAACATTTCATTTTTTAACTTTTCTTCATCAAGTTGCACAACAATGTAGCCTTCTCCACGTTCAGGGCGTATAATACCTTCTTGTTCAAGCTCTCTGTAAGCTCGAGCTACCGTATTTACATTAACACCAATATCCCTGGCTAAATTTCTTATCGAAGGAACAAAGTCCCCACTTTTTAATTTACCGCTTAAAATTAAGTTTTTAATATTTTCCTTTATCTGTACATATACAGGCACATGAGAATGAAAATCCACATTAAACCACATCTAATTACCTCCTATAAACTCTTGGTCTACTGTAATATTATACTATTACAGTACTGGCAAGTCAACAGTTGATTGTAAATTTTAGTAAAACATTTGTAAAATAAAAAAGTCGGGGAAGTCCCCGAACTGCTTAATTTATTTATTCCAATCTTATTAAGCGAACACTGATCTATCAAACTCAACCAAACTCAATCGAAAACCCTCAATGCCTCAGATGGTGGTATTCGTTGGGATAAACTCGCAGGTATAGAAACAAAAGTTGTAGTTAACAGAAAGACGCTTAATAATGTCAAAAATACTTTTTCGTATGGTATAATAATCTTGAATGATGGTAAAATTGGGCTTACAAAATTTGCAAGATCCATGATAATAAGAGTACTTGAAAGTATAGCTACCAACGTAGCGACAATAACTATAAGCAACGCTTCATATATAAACATTTTGAAGACAACATCACTTCCGGTGCCAATTGCCCTTAGCATTCCAATTTCCTTTTTCCTAACGTATACATTTCTGAAAGTGATAACCGAAAGCCCTGCAAAGCCTGCAAAAAAACCAAGATAGAACAGCTGCAATGACAAATTCACAAGGTTGCCTATGGATGTGTACAATTTTTCTATTTCCCCGGTTATATAAACAGCTGCATCAAATTTTCTTGTCACGAATTCCTGGGCCTTTAACGCTTCATTTTTATCTCTTATAACACCAACATATCCACTTATTGCTCCGAATAATTTCTTTCCACGCCAGATAATTATTCCATCCATAGGTAGTAATGTCTCTTCTGGATCATAAATTCCCTCAACATTGAAATCATCGGTAATTTTAGAAGAAATACCAGGTAAAACCCCTTTTAGTGTGAGTGTGATCTTAGTACCTTTTTGAACAGGAGCAAGATCTTTCGAAAGGTAAATCGATTTATCCGGGAGTTTTCTGAAGTCGGTTCGCTTCAACTCTCGCATCAGCTTTTCTGATGGCAATGTCAGCTTTTCAATAACCCTTTCATCTGCTAATATAATGGAGTACTTCCTCCTCTCTCCAGGTTTTGTAGCTTCAACAAGTTGAATAGGTGCGATTACTTCGAATTTCTTTGAAAACTCTTCGTCGTTTAGATATTTATACGATCCAAAAAAACTTTTTATTGGATTTTCGATTATTATGAAGTTGTATCCAAATGCTCCTTCCTCTTTCTTCGCTTCAATGTATTTCGAAATGCTTGTTGGAATAATTGCACTAACCAAGATAAGAATCAATGTAACAGTGTAAACAACGAAGATCGCGAAATTTCTGTTCTTATACTTCTCAATATAGGAAACTGCCAAAGTGAAAGGTATATTTTTAATTCTTTCAAAAAGTGCTTTTAGGTAAGGCAATATTCCAAATACAATATATATGCTGCCAAGAATGGAAAAACCGGCACGTACAAGCATATTAACAGCGGTTCCTGTTGAAAGTATTGGAATTAGTGATATGAGTATGGAAATACCATAGGCAAGTGCCAGAATATTGTTCCTAAAAATTAGGGGTATTATGGTAAGGACTCCAAGCAGAAAATAGATTGGTGACATGCGGTAGAGCATGAATAAAAATAAAAAAACTCCTAAACTGAATATTATATTCCTGCCTTTGTTACTCTTTTTTTCATTTTCGGTTAATCTTCCTGTATAAAGAATTGCAGGTGATACATTAGAAAACTCAACACTTTTGTAAATGAGTATCATAATTGGAACGAATGCAGCAACTAATACGGCATAAAAAATGCTAACTAACGTAACGTTGTATGGTATTTGATCTTGAACAAAAGCAAATAAATCATCTTTCCTTTGGAATGAATTAATCCTATAGAGAAGGTATTTACCAAAACCTACGCCAGTCAATGCCCCTACGATTTCAGAAAAGATAAGATACGCCAGGCCTTCGAGGAATAATATCAAAAACATTTGAAATCTGGAATAACCAATTGCCCTAAGCACTCCGAGAGAAGCTTTCCTTTCTTCAGTCAATATTCCGAAAAACGAGGCTATAAACAAAAAGCTCGAAATGACAGAAAAACCAGAAAAGCCAATGAAAAGGTAACCTATAATCTTATTTAATGGTGATGTAGAAAGTCGATACTTCACGGCAGTTATCCTAATTGAACCTTCCATCTGAAGAAGTTTATCAGCAAAATTTTGGTGTTTATCTATAGGTATGTTAAGTGTAACAAAATAGGCATTTGGCTCTTTCAAAGGGTATATTCCATATTCTTCGAATAGAGGTTCTTGCAAAAATATCGTCCCATTTGCAGATCCAGTCTCTCCACGGAAATTTAGTTCATCCTTCCCAAGAGCATATATTTTTACTTTATACGTACCCTTTGCCGAGATTATCTCTATCTCATCGCCGACTTTCAGATCGAATGATTTGGCGGTGTCGTAGCTTATGGTTACACCATCTATATTTTTTTTGATATAATTTTGAAACTCCGGCGTAATCGATATTGCATACAGATCTACGTATTTTTGGCCTATCTTAGCAGTTACTTGTGCCAATTTGACAGGACAAAAGTCTTCAACCTCCGATAGCTGTTTCAACACATTTTCTACCTTATTCGAACTTACTGCCTTTGGTAAGAAAATCGTATCGGATTTATCTTTTATTACGAGGTCTATCTTTCCAAAGTTCTTCATTATTTTCTGCTTTAAGTAAGTATTAACTGAATCATTTAAAGAAAGTCCCCCCACTAAAAGCATGGTGGCCACAAATGTCCCCAATATGGCGAGCAAACCAACTTTCCAATGTTTCGTAAAATTTCTAAATGCTATCTTTAAAACCATTTAATATCATCTCTCTTTAACATGGTTATTTTTTCTCAATCTTCTTCAGTTAATTTCTGTAATAATCTTAGATATCTGCTTCTCGAAGGATGTCTAAGTTTTCTTAACGCTTTCACCTCAATTTGTCTTATCCTTTCTCTTGTGACTCCAAAATATTGCCCGACTTCCTCCAAGGTCTTAGGTTTCCCATCTAAGATACCGTACCTCATTTTGAGCACCATTTTTTCTCTATCATTTAAAGTTTCAAGTAACTTATCAATTTCCTCTTTCATCAATGTTCTGATAGCTTCCTTTTTTGGTGAGCCTATACTTTCGTCAGCAACAAAGTCTCCCATCGAAGAATCATCTTCTTCTCCTACGGGAGTTTCCAACGACAATGTCTCAGGGGCTGCTTGGAGAATTTCCTCTATTTTTTCAACAGGTTTCCCAACTTGCTCTGCTAAGTATTCTAAAGATGGTTCCTCTCCATGTTCTTGAACGTATTCTCTTTTAATTTTCTGTATTTTGTTAATAGTTTCTACCATGTGAACTGGAACCCTTATAGTCCTGGCTTGATCTGCAATAGCCCTTGTTATCGCCTGTCTTATCCACCAAGTTGCATAAGTAGAGAATTTATACCCTTTCGACCAATCAAATTTTTCAACAGCTTTTATTAATCCAAGGCTTCCTTCTTGTATAAGGTCAAGAAAGGACAAACCTTTTCCCAAATACCTTTTTGCCATGCTAACTACTAATCGAAGGTTCGAGATGATTAACTCCTCCTTAGCTCTTCGATCACCAGATTGAGCTCTTTGTGCAAGTCTTTTTTCCTCTGATGGTGTAAGTAGTCTAATTTTTCCAATGTCTCTAAGGTACATTTTGATTAAATCTTTTGGTTCGGTGCTATCGAATATTTCTGGACTTTCAGAAAGGTATGCTCTAACTTCCTCTTCTATGTTCATAAGATCTGTTGTATCTCTGATTTCTATTTTATTTTTTTCAAGCGTCTCGTAAACTATGTCAAGAAAATTGCTGTCAAACGTATCTGTATCCCCTGGTGGGAACGTTCTATCGATGTCATCGTAGGTAATGTATCCTTTTCTTTTTCCAAGTTCCACTAGTTTTTCGAGTTTCTTCTGAAGCTCTGTGTTGTCTTTAACAATTGTTTTAAACATCAAAAAACACCTCCTCTTTATTTTGAGGACTTCTTTATTTTTTCCTTTTGTTTTACAAGTTCTATACGGGCTTTAAGTAAAACCATTTTTTCATCAGGTCCCAAAGATTTTTTGATCAACTCATCAATTTCTGAGATACGTTTTTCAATTTTTCTGATTTCCAGATCCTTCTTGATGTATTCGAGAAGTTTATCATCTACCTCCATGTTTATTTTTTCAATAGATTCCTTAACAAATCTGGCCATATCTTTAGACAACTGATCCGGAAAAACGTTCAAATCTTTTGCAATTAAGAAAAACTCTTTTGCTTTACCTTCTAGTAAATCAGGTGAAAAATCAAGTGTTTTGAAAACTTCCGGATAATTGAAGTATATGTACACAAGATAATCTTCTGTTGTCGGAACTTTCTTACTTTCTTCACTTCTTTGTCCATAATGGTATGGATATTTGAAGCTTGTGTGAGTACCACTTGTAGTTCTGTTCTCCCCATATATTGTAGAAAACATTGAAATAACGCTCTGTTTATCTGTACTCAATATTTTTGCTATGCTATTGTAAAAGTTGTCCAAAATTGCCTGATTGTTTGAGTATAGATTCTTCCACTTTACAAGAGATTTTATAAAATTGTTTACACCATTTGGATTTGAAAGATCGTACTCTTTTGATATAACTCCAGAAACAAATACTTCCGAACTTATAGAACTGTCAAGAGATTTCAGCAGACCATTATTACCAAATCTTCTGTAAGTCTCATCAGCATCCTTTCCATCTAAAAAATTTAAAACTGCGATGTTGAGGCCTTCCGGATATATCATCTCTATACTTCTCAACGTTGCTTTAATACCCGAACTATCGTTATCGAATGCTAAGACTATATTGTTAGTCAATTTTTTCAGTTTGTAAAGATGGTGTTTTGTGAGTGCAGTTCCTAGTGTAGCGACAGTATTTTTTATACCTGCCCTATGAAAAGCCATTGCATCAAAATAACCTTCACATATGATCACATAATCAGTTTCTTTTATAAACTCCTTGGCGGTATCAAACATAAAAAGCGTAGAAGATTTTTTGAAGACTATTGTATCTTGTGAATTTATGTATTTTGGTACACCTTCTCCTACAAGCCTACCACCGAAGGCTATGACTCTTCCATAATCATCTTTGATTGGAATAACAATGCGACCAGCAAATGGATCATTGCTGGCGAAGCCAAATTTTTCAAGTGTACCTTTCTGAATATTCATTCTTTCAGCAATTTTTTGAGGTATCTGAGAATCAGAGGGCGAAAATCCGAATTCGTACAAGGAAATTTCTCTCTCTGAAAATCCTCTTTTTTTTAGATATTCAAGTATATTTGGAGAATTTCTTAAAGCGGATGTATATTCCCGATGAATGGCTTTATAAAAAGAATAATAAAGTGCCTTTATTTGGTCTTCTTCAGTCATTACAACAGTTATACCAACTCTTTCACCGAGCTTTCTAACCGCCTCAATATATGAGATGTTTTCTATCTCTTGAACAAATTTTATTACATCACCAGATGCTCCACAGCCAAAACAATGGTATATATTCCTACTCGGACTTACGTAAAAAGATGGAGACGTTTCTAAATGAAAAGGACATAGGCCTCTGTAATTACTGCCTATTTTTTGTAGATTCACGTATTCAGATACGACTTCCACAATATCGTTTTTCTCTTTAATCTTTTTAATGATATCCTTCGGTATCATAGCACTTCAAAACCTACCCATAGGCCATTAAATATTAAATAAGGGTAGCAGTTGGTACATACCCATCTGCCACCCAGTATTGAACTCAGTAATAGAGTGTAAGCCAGAGGTGAGAACATTAACGCTTGGAGAATTGTGGGGCTCGTCTTGCCTTTTTAAGACCGTACTTTTTCCTTTCCACCATTCTTGGGTCTCTCGTGAGGAAACTTCTATCCCTGAACATCTTCCTAAGGTCTGGATTGTAGCTTACAAGGGCTCTAGCAAGGCCAAGCCTAACAGCACCTGCCTGTCCGTTTTTGCCTCCACCCTCAACTCTGATTAGAATGTCAAATGTACCGTCAAGACCTGCAACTTTCAAAGGTTCGACAGCATGCATTGTCCATACTTTATTCTCGAAATATTCATTAAATTCTTTATATTCTTTGTCGTTAATTACAATCTTTCCAGAACCAGGTTTTAAATAAACACGTGCAGTCGATGTTTTCCTCCTACCTGTTCCCATGTAAATGTCTGCCATTTATTTCCCTCCCCTCGATTAGAGAAGCTCAATTTTTTCAGGCTTTTGAGCAGTATGTGGATAGTTTTCTCCAGTGTAAACTTTCAATCTCTTAAATTGATGTCTACCAAGAATCGTTTTTGGTAGCATCCTTTTGACTGCAAGTTCAATGATCCTTTCCGGATATTTTTCCATAATTTGTCTCGCTGTTTGAGACTTTAAACCTCCTGGGTAACCAGAGTGATGATAGTACACTTTTTGATTAAGCTTTTTACCAGTTAAAAGTACTTTCTCGGCGTTTATAACAATTACATAATTGCCGTTATCAACATGTGGTGACCAAGTTGGTTGATTCTTACCTTGTAAAAGCAAAGCTATCCTTGTGGCTAAACGACCAAGTGGTTTACCAGCTGCATCAACAAGGTACCATTTTCTTTCTACTTTTGGAAATGATGTTTTTTGTACAGGAAATGGCCTCGCCATCGATTATTCCTCCCTTCAAGTTTTCCAATTATCAATCTTCAAATATCTTTGCTATGCGTTCCCTAAGTAATGCGTTTGCAATCGAGTCTATTGAGAATTTTATTGCATTGAAACCTGCTATCCATGGTAAAAACTTCAAAGTATCTTCAAAGGAAATCTTCCAATATAAAGGAACAACAATCATATTGAGAAGTGTCATAACTCCTGAAACAGTTATTACACCTACTATATACCCTATTATTTCAATCACTCTATTTTTTCTTATTTTGTAAATCAGCACAACAGGTAACATGTACGAAACTCCTGCAACAAAGTTCATTACTATTCCAACTATATCTCCAGATTTCAGCATGTAAAATAAGATATCTTTAATTAGCAAAACTATGACACCATCAATGGGTCCAAATATAAAAGCAGCTAAGAGAGGAAGTATATCGCTCGGATCGAATTTCAAAAAGTTTACCGCTGGGAATATTGGAAATTCTATGAACATCAGACCAGTTGCAAGAGCAGACATTATACCTATTGTCGCAATTCGAGAAGTTACTGTTCTTTTCATAGGTTCCTCCTAGATCACCTATTTCTAGTTTCTAGCGTTCCTCAACTACTGTAACATATTTTCTGTTGTTCTTCGTTACAAATTTTACATAGCCATCTTTGAGAGCGAAAAGTGTGTAATCTCGACCCATACCAACGTTACTACCTGGCCACATTTTCGTTCCTCTTTGCCTGACAATTATATTACCAGCGACAACATTCTCTCCATCAAATTTTTTGATACCTAAGTACTTTGGATTGCTATCTCTACCATTTCTACCTGCACCACTTGCTTTTGCAAAAAGTTGTATGTTAATGCGCATCATCACTCACCTCCACATTTATATATCTTGGATACTGCCGTGATAAATCTTTAATCGTTTCAAATAATTCCGTTACTAGCCTCTGGGATATTTCATTACTTGGAATATTCGATACTTTAAGATATCCATCTTTTACTTGTACCTGGGCTCCATCTTTTTTTAAGGCCCTTGCTGTATGCTGTGCCACAGTGCTAACAGCTGCACAAATTATATCTTTTCCTTTTTTATCATACTCGGCGTGACCTTTTATTTCAAAGATCGTGAAAGTACCGCTCAATCTTAAAAATGTACATTTAATCATATACTTACTTAATTTCTATATTCTCGATCTTTATGGTGGTGTACCACTGTCTGTGCCCTTTAATCGTCTTGTGTCCCTTTCTTGGAATAAATTGACCAACGAGAACCTTTCTCGCCCTGGCATGTTCTACAACCGTTCCAGTGATAACAACATTCGTCAAGTAAGGCTTGCCAACCAATACTTTCCCTTCATCCGTCTTAACCAGAACAACCTTGTCGAGCGTAACCTTATCTCCGTGCTGTACACCTTTCAATTTCTCTGTGTACAAATGCTGCCCAACTTCCACTTTGTACTGCTTTCCGCCGTTTTCTACGATAGCGTACACAAAACTTCACCTCCTATGATTTTCATAGGTACTAAAACACGTAGGTTTATAGACGTGCGGGGAATCTATAAACCATTTAAAACGCGTTTTATGTACCTTTTTTTGCTGATTAACGCCATCATTATTTTACCACTGATCACTCGAAAGTAAAATAATTTTTTGTTACTATTATTTAATTTTTTGTTACTATTTATGTGAGTTGTGACGTGTTGTAGAAACAATTTTTAATAACTAGTGGAAATTTTTAGTTCAAAATTTGATTTTTATGATTATATGTGATAAAATATAGACAAGTTACCTACTATTATATCACACTACAGAAGCACAAGGAGGACAGGTACTATGGAAATATTGAAGGTTAGTTCAAAGTCAAATCCCAACAAAGTAGCTGGAGCCATCGTAGGTTCTTTGAAGAAAAACGGCAAAGTCGAAATTCAAGCTATCGGGGCAGGGGCAGTTAACCAAGCATCAAAAGCATTGGCGATTGCAAGAAGATTCTTGGAACAAGAAAAACAGGACCTTTATGCAGTTCCCGCTTTTATTGAAATCCAAATTGGAAATGAAACAAGAACTGGAATATCATTCAAAGTCTACATAGTAAGTTGATATCATGGGGTAGGTTTTGATAAAACTGCATGGATGGAGTAATTGGGGAACCCACGGAAGAGATAATAATCATCGCACAAGCGTGCTTGAACGATGAAAGGATTCTTGGGATTGTAAAATCAATCGCGCAAATGACAGACGCTGAAAGACAAGATTTTAAACGAAAGGTACTTAATTATTTTATGAAGCGTAACTCACCGGAAGACATAGAAGCTTACAAATTCTATAGGATAATTCTCGAAGATTCTAATTTTCAAAAAATTCTTGAAGTTTATAACAGTATTATTGGCAAAGAAGAATAAAAATTCACCGGTGCTTTTAGCACCGGTGAGTTTATCGATTTAATAAAGAAACGAGGTGAAGTGATGAAAGTTGGCGGTCAAGCAGTTATAGATGGCGTTCTGATGATGGGCAAGAAAGTTGTCGTCGCTATAAGGAAAAAGGACGGTACTATTGAAATTCAAGAACTCGGAAGTGTAAATCCAAGAAATAAATGGCTTAAAGTACCATTTTTAAGAGGATTTTTCAGCCTATTTTATTCAGTATATTTTGGTATAAAGGCATTGAATTTAAGTGCGGAAATATCTTCTGATGAACAAATGAAAAAGAGCGAGTCTTTCTTTTCCCTGATTTTTTCTTTGATACTGGCTATCGGACTCTTCATTGTCTTGCCCGCATACTTAACAAAATGGCTTGGGGTTAAGAGCAACGAATTCTTATTTTCGCTTATTGACGGATTTATAAGGCTTGGAGTTTTTCTTTTGTATGTATATATAATCTCGCTTTTCAAAGATGTAAAGGAGGTTTTTAAGTACCACGGTGCCGAACACAAAGCCGTTCATACGTTCGAAAATAGAGAAGAACTAACTATTGAAAATGCTAGAAAATATTCAACTATTCACCCACGATGTGGGACGAATTTTGTCATGATTTTCTTAGTCATCGCAATATTAATCCACAGTTTGTTCGGTATCTTTGGCCCGCTTAATATGTTGAGTAGAATAATTCTGAGGATATTAGTGCTTCCAGTAGTGGCAGGCATTTCATATGAATTATTACGCCTGTTCGATAGATACCCACGTCTGAGAATACTTTCCACTCCAGGCTTGCTTTTACAAAAATTAACAACAGCGCAACCTGACGACTCACAGCTCGAAGTCGCTCTGGTTTCGCTCCAACATGCGCTCGGAATGTTTGATAGTAACTATTTGGAAGAAGAAAAGGGTCAACCAAACCAACAAGTAGAAAACCAAACCGAATTTCTTGGTTGACAGGAGTGAAAAACCTAAGGTGAGTAAATATGCGTTGATAAGGAAAAATACAGTACCTAAGACTTCCGAACCAATATGATGTAAATGAAATCTGTCAGGTTTAAATGGATTTTTTCCAAAAATAACCCTTCTCAGAAATGATGAGGTTATTTCATACAATGGATATCCGAAAAATACCGCAAGTTCTGTAAGTTCATTCGATACATTTTGAGAGGAAACCAAAAGTACGTAGGCAATCAAAAATGCTCCCGAATCACCCATAAACAAAATTTCTTTAAAATTGAACAAAGCTAAGACGAAAATAAAGATAGCAAATTGAAGATTAAGCGCCATGATTGAGTAAATCAGTGCAACGCCAAGTAAAAGGCCATTTATACCATCTATCAAGTTGAAGCCATTTAAAATTACAATGAAAAAAGCAAGTGATATTAGCGTATCAAAATTACTATTACCCGTTAAGCGCAGCGTGTGTAAATTCACATAAGTCAATCCAGCCACAAATTGTAGAACCAATTTCGCATAGTAAGGCATCTCAAACATATCATCTACCAAACCAATCGCAAAAACAAAATAAAATAATATATCTGATCCGAAATTTTTCTTCATTAAACCTGCACTTGAGCTCATTAGGATGGTAAGAAACAAAACGATACCGCCTATCAAAGGTACTGGCTTTTTGTGTTTTTTTCTTTCACTGGGAAACTCAAGCAATATTTTTGTTTTATATGAGAAAAAAGTTAGTAAAACTATTAAAAGAATTTCGAGAAACACGTACTTAACAGATACTACACCCATCCCCTGTCCACTTATCCTTTCAAAAACAACGATATGTAGAAAATTGCGATTGCTAGATTCCACGCGCTGAAAACCCCAACGATCTTCTCTTCCCTCCAACCGAGCAACTCAAAATGATGGTGTATCGGAGCCATTTTAAAGATGCGTTTGCCCATTAATTTGTATGAACCTACCTGTAGTATCACACTTATGGTTTCTAACAAAAATATCGATGTGAAAAATATTAAAGCAAGTTCATTTCCAGTCATAATGGCGTATGTTGAAATGTACGCTCCGAGAGCTAAAGATCCTGTGTCACCCATAAATACTTTTGCAGGCCTTGTATTATAAACAAGGAAAGCAAGTAAAGGCATTATGATAACAAATATTGCACTGAACTGCTGTAAACTTTTTGAAAAAAAAATAAATGGTAGCATGCTCGTCACAAATACCCAACCAGCAAGGCCGTCAAGACCATCGGTCAAATTGGTCGCGTTCGAGTATCCTGAAATCAAAAACATTGTGAAGGTATAAAAAAGCCACTTTTCAACTGGAATTCCAAATATGCAGCTTTCTCTGTACTGAAGTACTGTATTTGCAATCCATAAAGAAAAGATGAACTGCAAAACTAATTTCTGCCAAGCTTTCAAGCCAAGTGAACGCTTTTTCGTTATACTTATAAAATCATCAAGGAAACCAATGAATCCGTAAAATACCAACGTAAGCAAAAGTTCCTTAGGAATTTTAGCAAGAAGCCCTCCAATAATCGCTATTGAAATAAAAACTACACCACCAGCCGTTGGTGTACCTTCTTTATAATTGTGTAGATCAGGCCCCTCGCGACGAATATATTGCCCAAGCTTAAACTTTCTCATGTACTCAATAAAATTTGGAAACATCAATAGTCCTACCAAAAACTCTGCTAGGAATATTATACTAAGGTACAGTTTCATACGAGTCAACCTCCATATATTATCGATTAAGCAATTCTACCACCATCTTATCAAGTTCAACAGCTCTTGATGCTTTAAAATAAATTGTACCTAATAAATGGTCTTTTATTATTTTTTCCTTTATAAATCTAACAATTTCTTCGAAATTTTCGCTCCTAAATAGGATATTTTGACTATTTATGTACTTTGACTCCTCTTCCTTATCGTAGACTATGACTCCGTCAAAGTCTTTCAATATTTCAGAAAGTTGTTCATGGTAGGTTTTTGAATATTCACCAAGTTCTTTCATTGCACCAACAACTGCGTACCTGGGCCTTGGAAATCCAGTCATGACTTCTTCGATACCTGCTTTAAATGACTCGTAACTTGCATTGTAAGTATCATCAATTATGTAACCGTCATTCATTCTATGAACATTAAACCTACCCTTCAGAGGCTTAAAATTCAGCAAGCTTACTGGATTAAATGGCATATCAAGCATATCAGCTACCCCAAAAGCAACCAAAACAGATAACGCCATTGATTTTGTCCAATAACCTGGAAGTTGGTAATAATGTTCCTGACCTTCAAAAAGAATCGTCAAGATTGTTGAGTCACCAGTAATTTTTACACTCGATAATATGTAGTCACCACCTGTTGTACCAAAGTACCTACATTTTTCACAGCGCATCCGTGGATCATCAAAATTTACAAGCGCATGTTTAGAATTTTCAACTATTTGCCATTTTCCTTTAAAGATGCTCTCGATGTTGCCAGCAATACCCACATGTGCACTACCTACGTTCAACAAAACGCCTACATCTGGCCTAAATAGTTTGCACAGATATTCAATATCACCAACAACTCTTTGCGCCATTTCAAGCACTAAAAGTGATTCACCTTTATAAGAGTTTATTATAGATAGTGGAAGACCTATTTCGGAATTAAGATTACCTTCGTTCTTAAAGGTTGGAATCTCAGCGTTTAAAACAGACCAAACGATTTCTTTAGTCGTTGTCTTCCCGTTTGAACCAGTTATCCCTACGATTTTAGGATTAAAACTTTCGATAATTGACTTAGCTAATTTTCCAAGAAAATCAATAGTGTTATGTACAATTATTTGGTTCTCCACTTTGACATCATGTTCAACAATAACAGCAAAGGCACCGTTCTCAATTGCCTGTTTTGTAAAATCATGTCCATCTACTCTGTTACCTTTAATAGCAACAAAAACATCCCCTGGTTTGACTTCTCTTGAATCAACTACAAATCTATGACCGTATAATTCCGGTAGTTTCAAAGACACCTGAACCACCCCAAAATCACTTACTAATCTTTCGAGTGATGATTTTTATTGATTTTTGAAAGAATGATATCAAGAGCTACATCTCTGTCTTTGAATGGTATCTTCAATGTATCACTAAAGACTTGGTATGGCTCGTGCCCTCTACCAGCGATAATCACAACATCGCCACGTGTTGCCAGTGTGATCGCTGTATCGATGGCTTCTCTTCTATCTAAAACTGTTAATGAAAGCGAATTGGGTTTTACGCCCTGCTCGACATCTCTTATAATCTCTTCTGGATCTTCGCCCCTTGGATCATCGGTCGTAAGTATCGCAATATCTGCTAGTGTGGTCACAACTTCCGCCATCATCGGTCTTTTACCTTTATCAGCTTGACCACCAGCTCCGTACACAACAATAACTCTACCCCTGCTAAGCTTTCTTGCGCTTTTTATAACCTTTTCCAGAGCATCAGGTGAATGTGCAAAGTCAATGACAACTTCTATCCCTAGTTTTCTCGCTTCCGGAATAGGTTCAAATCTTCCATCCACACCTCTGAAAGTTGAAATGTAACTTATCACTTCATCAATCTCGTATCCGATTTCAACAAGTCCTGCCAAAACTAAGGTGACGTTGAAAGCGTTGTATTCGCCTATCATCTGTGTATAAACTTTTTTCTCACCATGTGGAGTTGTCAACGTAAACGTTGTACCGTTCCAACTCGTCTTAATGTCTGATATCTTATAAGTTGAATTCTCGCTTGTTCCAAACGTTACTAACTTTGGTACCTTCTTACCATTAAGTAGCGGTAAATATTCTTCATTTATTACAGCTAACCCGTCTTTTTTCAAAAGATCGAACAGATGCAATTTTGCGCTCACATAATGTTCAAAGGTTGGATGGTAATCAAGGTGATCTCTTGTAATATTGGTAAGACCGGCAATATCGTATCTTATCATCTCAACGCGACCTTGATCAAGAGAATGCGAAGAAACTTCCATAGAATAATAGCTTCCGCCGTTCTTACAAGTTTTTGACATGTTTTCCATAATAGTTATCGCATCAGGTGTTGTATTGTGAATATAAAACTTATCTCCGAGTATGTCGTTTAGTACCGTTCCAGAAAGGCTTCCAGATAAGCCAAATTGCTGCATTATATGATGAAAGAGGTGAGCGCACGTAGTTTTCCCGTTTGTTCCAGTCACACCAAATGTTATCAAGTGTTGGTAAGGATGCTCGTAAAACTCCGCGGCTATGTAAGCTTCTGCTAGCATACTGTCGTAAACCTGAACGTAAGGAATGTTGCCATTTATTTCTTTTTCCGTTACAAAAGCAATAACGTTCCCTTCCTCATAAAGTGATTCAACAAGCGTGTGTGAATCAAACTTCGAACCTTCACGACATATGAACAAACATCCTTCACCGAGCTTCCTGGAATTGTTCGAAATACACTCTATTTCAGCTTTTCTAAGTTCTTCCGAAAGGTTTGCTTTTACCACAAATCTTTCGATAACATCTACCAACCTACCTAATTTCAAATTCCTCACCTCTTTGTAGTAAACTCGGAGAAATCGTAAACACCCATCGTAGAAATTATAGCACTCCATGAAAAATATTCAACTAAGCATTGTAACTTTCAACAATTTTCAAAAAAAGCCTTGGTCCCAAACCAAGGCTTATTAGTGAGTTAATAAAAAATGTTCGGTTATTGTAATTCATTAATCATTTTGATAAATTTACTAATATCACTTTTATCTACACTGCAAGGTTCATTATTATCAAGCGATTTGTTTATGTATTCAAGATACCTTTCCGCTGTTTTTTCCCAACTGTACTTTGATGCCAGTTCGAGTGACTTCTTGGCATCGAATTTTGTAACGGCAATTGTTAGCTTGCTAGCTATATCTTCAGAATCCTCTGGGTTTATAAGTAATCCTTCTTGGTTAGATAATATCTCTGCCGGTCCACCATTCATAGTTGCAACTATCTTCAAACCGCACGCGGCTGCTTCGACGATAGCAAGTCCAAAAGGTTCGTAGAGTGCAGGTAAAGCAAAAACCGAGCCACGTTGCGCTGCAACCCTATAAAGAGCAGCTAAACTTCTCTGATCGGAGATATTTATGAAAAAGATACTTTTTCCAATTTCATCGTTAGCAGTTTCCACTATTTCTCTCAAAATATTCGCTTCTTCTGTGGTGCTGCTCTTCGTAAAATTCACCACGTCATCTATTCCGCGTAGGACAATAAGTAAATTAGCAATGTTTTTCAATTTTTCATTTCCTAAAAATGCGCGTACAACGGATATATGATTTTTCTTCCTGTCTATCCTGCTTGACATAATTATAAAAGGAAGTTTTTGGCGCTTCAACGACGTTCTTGAAATAACCTCACTTAAATATTTCTCTATTAATTCGTCGATATTTTGCTTTTGGGTATTGAAAATTCTGTGGTTAATCCCAGGTGGTATGACTTTAAATTTTTCGTTGTACGGATCTACTTTGTATAGTTCATGTGAGTATTGTTCGTACCTCTCCTGATTCGTACTGCAAACAACAAATGATGAATATTTAATGGACAAATTTTCAGCAAAAATTCTTACAGAGAAACGATACTTTTTCTCAAGTTCTTTCCTATCTAGTCCATTCTTCAAGAGTTTCTCCAACTTCCATACTCCCAAGGAATGAGCAGTAAATGAAAAAGGTATACCAGTCTTCTCGCAAAACAACACTCCACTCATGCCACCATCACTATAATGAGTTGTTACGAAATTTGGAAACACTCCTTCACTTTTATAAAACTTGTATATCTTCTCAACGTACTCGGGGATAAAAGGCCACAGATCTTCTTTTCTCACAAACTTTTCACCACCAAACGGTATCCTCACAATGCGAACATTGGGAGCGTCTGGATAATAATCAAGGGGTTCTGAGAATTCAGGCCAATTTTCATCTATAATTTGCCTTGTAAATATATCTACTTCTATACCTTTAAAGGACATGGCCTTTGCGAGCTCTTTTACATAGACAAGTTGACCGCCAAAATCTGGATGTTCAGTCAAGTGACTATCATTTTTATCAAAATTTCCTTGGGGATTGAAAAAAGCGATTCTTTTCACTACATTTTCCATGATTCTCATTCCTCCAGAATCTCTTTGCTTAATCGAACATCAGCACCAATAAATCCAAGTATATGTCCAGCAACTTTGCTTCCAAGCTTACAAGATTCTAAGAAGCTTCTCCCCGTTAATATTCCGTAATACATACCTGCCCAGAACCCGTCGCCCGCTCCTGTTGCATCCACAACCTTTTTCGCACTACTTGGTATATGTGTGATGCTTTTTCCATCGGATATATAGGCCCCGTACTTTCCTAAAGTTAAAGCAACGTTTTCAACGCCCTTTTCATGGAACTTATCTATGTAGTATCTTGCGATGTCTTCAAGTTTATAATCTACCTGCCCGAAAATTGCTATGGCATCATCTAAAGAAGGCTTGCAGTAAGTAACCTTTGAGATCCTATCTAATCGCTCTAGAGGTATCTTCTTGCAATCAAATAGCTTATCTCGGCAATTTGGATCGAAACCAATTTTGATTCCTTTTTGCTTTGCAATTTCTAATAAATGTATTGTCTTTTCAAACAAATCCTTAAAAGTCAGTAGCCAACAACTGAGATGTAAGATCTTAACTTGATCAAGTGAGTTTTCATCAGGCAATTCCAAGAACCTATCTGCACCTCTTAAAACAAAGAAATCAGGGCTTTCAATAGTTTTCTGAACAAATACAAGTGTCGTCCCAAAATAATTGTCACGTTGTACGTAACGTACGTCTACACCATTTTGACTTAGCTTTCTTAGAATTCGTTCACCAATTATATCGTTTCCAACTCTCGAAATTACTCTTGCGGGTATCCCAAGCTGTGCAAGGTAGCTTGCGATATTACCAGGCGATCCACCTACTTTCATATAAAAATGCTCGCTTTTTTCAAAGTACTCTTGCGAAATCATATCTGCTAGTAATTCTCCTACAAACAAAACCATCTTCCAACCTCCAAAAAGTAGACTATCCTTTTACAGCGCCAGAACTCAACCCAGCGATGATCCTATTTTGGAATATCAAAACAAGCACAACAAGAGGTACAGTTACTATAACAGCCGCCGCCATTAATTGCCCCCATGGTTGTTCATATTGGCTTCTACCAGCGAACATTGCTATCGCCACAGGCACAGTGTAAAGATCGGGCTTTTGCATGAAAGTAAAGGCAAATAAGAACTCATTCCACGCACTGATGAAAGTTAACAACCCTGTTGCGACAAGTCCAGGTGCGGACATTGGAAAGACTATTTGGAATAAGGTTCTCAATCTTGAACATCCATCTATTGCTGCTGCCTCTTCTATTTCTTTTGGTAAATCTCTGAAAAAGTTTTGCAAGATCCATGTTGTTAAAGGAAGAGTTATAGCAACATAAGGAAGAATAAGCCCTTGATACGTATTTATAAAACCTAGCTTTCTCAAAATCACAAACAAAGAACCAAGTATCGATATTTGTGGAAACATACTAACCGAAAGGATCAAAGCCATGACAATACCCTTGCCCTTCATTCTTAGTCTAGCTATCGCGTATCCTGCGAACGAACCAAATATCAACGTCATTAACGTTGTTGTTCCAGCGACAACAATACTATTGATAATATTCACATGAAATGGTCTTTCCTGAAAGACTTTTACATAATTTGAAAATGTAGGTGATTTTGGCCAAAGTGAAGGATTAGAATCGAACAACTCTATATTTGGTTTGAACGAAGAAACTACCGCCCAGTAAAATGGGAATATACACCAAAAAAGTATAAAAATTACTGATAGAGTAAGTATTAAATTGTATATTATCTTCTTGGTTTTAGTTGACATTTCATTCACCCCATTCTCCTCGCGTATTAGTATAAAAATACACCTAATCCAGCTGAAGTTTAAGAGATTTTATGTATATTACGGCAAAAATAGAAATGAGAATGAAAATTATAACAGAAAGCGCGGAACCATATCCAAACCAAGCACCTGTGAATGCTCTATCCATTAACAATACACGGTTGTAAACTGCCAAAGTCTCTGTATTTACACTTCCACGAGTCATGATAAACACAACGTCAAAAACTCTTAAAGCATCAAGTGTTCTGAATATAAGTGCAACAGCGATAGTTTGCCTAAGCATGGGGATGGTTATCTTTGTGAATCTTTGCCATACATTTGCCCCGTCAATCCTTGCAGCCTCATACAACTCTTCCGATATGAGCTGTAGTCCTGCAAGTATTAAAAGAGCCATAAATGGTGTTGTCTTCCAAACATCCACTGCTATTATAGCCCACATAGCTGTATCTGGTGTGCCAAGTATAGGAACACTTGGTTCGATTATATGCAAGTTTTCAAGCCACCTCGCTATGATACCACCTTGATCATTAAACATCCACTTCCACATTTGTGAAGAGATAGCCGTTGGAATAGCCCAAGGTATCAGCATAGCAGCCCTAACTAAACCTCTCAATTTAAATGGTTGATGCACAATGATAGCAATTAATAATCCCAGAACGGTTTCCAATGCAACAGACACAGCAGTAAAAAATATAGTATTCTTGAGAGCAGCGACAAATCTCTCGTCTTTAAGTAATTCAATGTAATTACCCAATCCGACAAATTTCCTTTCTATATCAGGCCTCAAGCCAAACTCGTAGAAACTGTCACAAAAAGTCTTAAAAAGCGGAAAAAAAGCGATAACGGATATGACCAGCAGTGCAGGAAAAACCATCCACCAGGCTACCACTGTTTCCTTCGTTTTAACTTTCAAGGCCTTCACCTCCAAAGCCTACTGTCTTACAAAAATTCATTCACCTTACAAAAACCGGGGACTTTTGTCCCCGGCAAAAAAAGATACTGGGAGCTGGAGATTTTATTTACCAAGAACCTTGTTAAGTTCCTTTGCCATATCTTCAATTGCTTTTTGTGGAGCTGTTTGTTGTGTCAAAGCCGCGTGAACATACTTTTGAATCACATCTGAGATTTCACTGTATTTCGCTGTTCTTGGCCTTGGTATTGCATTTATAAACATTCCGTAAAGTTCAACCATAAATGGTGCAGCTTTCTTGAGTTCTGGATTCTTATAAACACTTATCATCGTTGGATTTTGTCCTGCATTAATCGCTTTGTAAAGTTGTTCATCGTAACTTGTAAGGAACTTCACAAGTTTCTTAGCTGCCGCTTTTTCTTCAGGTGTTGCATTCTTATTTATACCAAGCATCCATCCACCTAGCGTTGCTGCGGACTTTCCAGATGGACCTGCTGGAAGAGGAGCAACTCCAACTTTACCGGCAACTTTCGATTCTTTTGGATCGTTGAGAAGAGCCCAAGCGTATGGCCAATTTCTCATGAAAACTGCCTCTCCATTTTGGAATTTTCTTCTTGCTTCCTCTTCCATGTATGTTGTAACTGATTGTGGGGAAACTTTTTCTTTGTAAATCAAATCAACCATAAATTGCAAAGCTTTAACAGCTGCTGGGCTGTTAATGACAACATTTCCCGCGTCATCTAGTACATCTCCGCCGAAAGATACGAGGTACTCCATAAAGTCACATACTAGTCCTTCGTACCTTGCTCCTTGCCACACAAATCCAACAATGTTCTTTTCCTTTGCTGTTATCGTCTTTGCAATCTTAACGAGTTCATCCCA
This sequence comes from Fervidobacterium sp., assembly GCA_049970055.1. Taxonomy (GTDB): domain Bacteria; phylum Thermotogota; class Thermotogae; order Thermotogales; family Fervidobacteriaceae; genus Fervidobacterium. Next base: position 58,412 of record JBMFNR010000003.1, on the reverse strand, counting down.
CGTTTGTGGTGGGTTCTTGAATCCATATTTTTCTAGTAAGTCTTTTCTGTAATAAAGCATACCTGCATCCGTGAACCATGGCACAGCAACAATTTTTCCATTTACTGTTGCAGCTTTAACAGTACCTGGGAGGAAATTATTGAGTTCAAAGTAATCCTTATCTGCTGTTAAATCCTCAAGATATGTAGCAAATTCTGCCGGCCAGATGACATCAAGCATGAGTACTGTTGGTTCCTTCTCACCAGATGCTAAGTAGGTAACATACAAATCATGTCTTTCCGTTGATGAGTTTGGCATTGGCATGACTGAAACCTTTATGTCTGGGTTTGCTTTCATGAACCTGTCAAGTTGCGCATAAAGCACTTCAAGTTCCTTACCAACCGCACCAGCTGTCATAGTGATCGTTACTCTCGAAAACGATACCACCGAAAGAACTAGCAACAAAACAACGAATATAAACCTCTTCATACAAACACCTCCCAATAGTTAGTGTGGGTATTTTCGAAAATCTAATTTATCCATACATAAATATATCACGACTAGTTCCCAACTACAAAACGCTATTAATAGAAGAAAAATAATACAATACATAGATATACACAGTAAAGTTGGAATTAAATCAAACATTTGCATGATTTTTACAAGAAATTACCTAATTTTGCTATAGTATTTTTCCCATCTCATGTTATACAATTATGGATAGCAAATATTCGAAATTCGAATAAACCAATGGAAACAATAAAAATGTTCCACAGTAAAATGATTAGTCATTTTGAGTCAAGGGAGGTTGTTAAGATGACGGTAGAACTACCTGCTAAGAAACTAAGTGATTACAGTGTATTTGCGAGAGAAGATGTTGAAAAGATATTCGAAATTGGAAAAGAGCTTAAGGGATTGAAAGTGGTGCATGTAAACGCAACTGCTTACGGCGGAGGTGTGGCTGAGCTGCTAATGACAATTGTACCACTCATGAGGGATGCGGGAATCGATGCTTATTGGGAAGTACTCGAGGCACCGATGGAATTTTTTAACGTTACCAAGAAGCTACATAATGCTCTCCAAGGAGCCGATATTGAAATTACGGACGAAGAATGGAACTTGTACGAAAAAGTCAATGAAGAAAACGCAAAGAAATTGAATTTAATCGCTGATATTGTGATAATCCATGATCCACAACCAGCGTACATTCCTCTTTACAAAAATCAAAATACGAAATATATTTGGAGATGCCACATAGATACAAGTACTCCGAATTTGAAGGTGTGGAATAGATTAACTTCTAAAATGACCGTTTACAAAAAAGCTTTGTTCCACATAATGGATTACGTGAGAGAACCTTTTGACAAAATTGCTGTTGAATTCCCACCAAGTATCGATCCGCTAAGTTCAAAGAACAGGGAAATGACGAAAGAAGAGCTTGAAAAGATTGTAAAAGAATATAGAATTGATTTGTCCAAACCTCTTTTAACAGTTGTCGCAAGATTCGACCCTTGGAAAGATCTTTTCTCAGCAATCGATGTTTATCGGAAAGTTAGAGAAAAATACGACGTACAGCTCGCTATTGTTTCAGCAATGGCAAAAGATGATCCAGAAGGTTGGATCTTCTTTGAGGATGTTTTACGATACGCTGGCACGGATAAAGATATACTCTTCCTTACAGATCTGAAAGGTGTTGGACACCTTGAAGTAAATGGAATACAAAGATTATCAACAGTTGGCCTACACACTGCTGTTAGAGAAGGTTTTGGACTTGTTATTAGTGAAATGATGTGGAAAGAACATCCCGTAGTTGCAAGGCCTGTTGGTGGTGTTAAAATACAAATAGACGATGGCGTGAATGGTTTTCTCAGAAATAATGTGGATGAACTTGCCTATTCGATAATTCAATTACTTGAAAATAAGAAATTACTCGAAGAAATGGGTGCAAAAGCAAAAGAGAAGGTAAGAACCACATACCTATCTACGGCCCACGTGAAACGATATCTCGAAGTAATTAAGGACGTGGTTAATGAATAGTTTGGGGGAATACCATTGAAGAATGAGGCAAAGATTTTACTTCAAGTGCTTCGAAATAAAATCATAAAAAGAAAAGAACTTGAAGATCTTATAGGTATAACACCTTCCACTATGACTTATCTACTGGATAAACTAAAAGGGTACGTAGAAATAGAAGAGGGGAATACCAACCTCGGTAAGCCCCCTCACTTTATTGCACTTTCAAAGAATGCTTGGAAAGTTCTTGCCATCAGTGTTGGCCGAGAAAAAGTACGTGCAGTATTGTACAATGCCAAAGGAGAAGAGATAGAACGCTCAGAACAGCGTGTTAAGCACCAAGATTTGTCGCCTGAAGGTATTACAAACTTGCTGAGGAAAACAACTGGCAAATTTTACGACTATGATAGCATAGGAATAGCTTTCTCTGGCAGTGTAAAAGATGACAAGGTTTACTCGCATATTCTTAAACTTAATAAGTACGACCCAACAAAAGCATTAAAGTTAAAAAGTTTGGGTGTTCCTTTTGTTATTCTTTCCGATGTCGAAGCCATCGCTGCGTATGAATCAAAGAAATCAAATAAAGAAAGAGTCCTTGTTATCAATTATGGGACAGGTATAGGAGCATGTTATTACGAATATCATGCTTTATTTACACGCGATGAGTTCAAAAATATTCCCCTTGGTCATATCTATTTCAAAAGTCAAGAACTATGTTATTGTGGTGCAAAAGGTTGCCTTGAAACAGTAGCATCTGATTACGTTGCGGTAAGTAATTATTTGAATGATCGTATAAGTTTTATCGAATTTATAGAGAATGAAGAGAAATACTGGAACACTTTAAAAACCATCAGAAATTTGTACAAGTATGATGAGAAACGCGCGATGGAAATTTATAGAGATGTCATAGATAACCTTGCATTTGTTATTGGCAACATAAGCATAATATTAAACATAAACGAGATAACTCTTTACGGAGAAGGTGCATCGGAGTGGCTCTCAAAAAGTATTGAAAGGCGAATAAATGAACTTTCGAAAAATTTCGATGTACGCATCGTTTACGGCAACGTTGCTGATGCTGTTGAGCGCGGGGCCTCTCTTGAAGCCGCAGTAGCTTTCGTAAGGAAAAAATTTTCTAAGTAGTTGAGGTGAAATTTATGTACATTATACTGATCGGTGGTGGCACAGGATCTGGGAAGACCACTGTAGCGAAGAAAATAATGGAAAGACTAGGCAATAATAAGTGTGTTATGCTACCGATGGATAATTACTACAAAGATATGTCACATGTACCTTTGGAAGAAAGGAAAAAATACAACTACGACCATCCAGACATGATAGAACACACACTCATAGTCAGGCATGTAAAAGAACTATTATCGGGTAATTCCATCGAATTACCAGAGTATGATTTTGCTCAATACACAAGAACGCAACAATTCACAAAAGTTGACCCAAAACCTATCCTTTTAATAGAGGGCATTTTCGCTCTTTATTATGAAGAAATTCGCGCATTAGCGGATTTAAAAATCTTTGTTGATGCTGAAGGCGACGAAAGATTCATAAGAAGATTTCAACGGGATATTTTTGAACGTGGTAGGACTATAGAATCTGTGATTAACCAGTACCTGAATACCGTTAAACCAATGCATGATGCCTATGTTGAACCAACCAAAAAACACGCTGACATAATAATACCGAAAGGTGGGTATAATGAAAAAGCCATAGAAGTAGTAGTTGAATTTGTGCAAAACTTGGTTTAAAATTTTCTAGGATCGATTAAGGATAAACGAAGGAGGACATAGATGAAAGTTCACATATTTACATACGGCTGCCAAATGAACGAGAACGATACGGAGATTGTTAAACAACTTCTGAAAGATGAGAGTTTTGAATTAACAGAAAGTGAAGACGATGCGGATGTTGTTATTTTAAATACATGTGCGGTGAGAAAAAAATCTGAAGAAAAGGTATACAGCCACATCGGAAAGCTAAGAAAAAAGAACAAGAAAATAGGTATAATGGGATGTGTTGCCGAAAAGGAAAAAGAAAATCTCTTTAAAAGGGGAGTTTCTTTTGTTATCGGAACGCGTGCACTTGCAAAGGTTCCTGAAGCAATAAAGAATTTAAAGGATGGTAATAAGCAAATTTATATAGATGATATGTTAGAAGAAATAGAATATGAAAAAGTTGATACCCGCTTTTCGAAACACCATGCTTGGGTAACGATAATATATGGTTGCGATAGATTTTGTACATACTGTATCGTTCCATACACACGTGGCAGAGAAAAATCACGCCCCATGAGAAGTGTGCTGAAAGAAGTCGAAACTCTTGTACAAAATGGATACAAAGAATTTACGTTTCTTGGTCAAAATGTTGATGCTTACGGTAAAGATCTCAACGACGGTACAACGCTTGCCAAACTACTGGACGAAGCTTCTCAAATAGAAGGTGTTAAAAGATTATGGTTTTTAACATCCTATCCTACCGATTTTTCTTTGGAAATTCCAAAAGTAATGTTAAAAACAGATAAAGTTGCGCGTTCTATACATCTTCCAGTTCAACACGGAAGTGACAAAGTTTTAAAAGCAATGAATAGAAAGTACACACGTCAAGAGTATATCGAATTAATTAAAGAAATCAGGAAATTAGTACCAGATGCTTCCATATCAAGCGATATAATAGTTGGATTCCCCGGTGAGACAGATCAGGATTTTGAAGATACAATAGAACTTGTGAAAACCATCAAATTTGAAAGGTTAAATCTCGCAATTTACTCGCCTCGCGAAGGTACAGTCGCTTGGAAATACCTTAAAGATGACGTACCACACCAAACGAAAGTTAGGAGGATGTCTTACTTGCTAAACTTACAAAAGATGATAAACAAAGAATTGAACAAAGATTACATTGGTAGGGAAGTCGAAGTTATAGTTGAGGCTCAAGCCAAAAATCGATTGTTTTATGGAAGGGATATAAGAAATAAAATAATATCTTTTGAAGCTTCCAATGAATTGATTGGAAAGAGCGTCATTGTTAAGGTCAATAGGATCTCAGCAGGACCTCTTTATGGAGAAATAACAAAGATTTTAGATTTTTGAGAATTCTAATGAAATTTTAAGGATTCAGTGGTATCATACCACTGGAGGTGGTTAGGATGGAAATAAAGAAAGTAGGCTATACGCTATTATTTTTATTGGTATTAATATTATCTGCTCAACTAATGGCTGCTGAATATGTTGTTAAAGTTGATAACATGAAACTTGGGACAATCAAAGTGGAACAGTCAAAAAATGGTTGGATTAGTGTCAGTGAGATAGAATATGGCGAAAAATACACAGTTGAAACAAGAACTGTATACACCAGAAGTGGAATGTTCCAAATTTATGAAGCAACTTTTAAAACAAACGACGAAATAGTAGCAAAAATCCTTGGTACAAATAAATCCGGAAGAACTTCAGTTACACTTTATCTGTACTATGATCCCAAGTCTCCTTCAGTTAAAACGTTTAACTTTAACACACCCGATCTTGTGATTTTGGATAACAACTTTATCATTCCACACTTTGAAATGATGTTGAGAACCCCCAAACCTGTTATGAATATAATAATTCCACAAGCGTTATTTGATCCTTCTAAAACTGAAAAAGCAACAGGAATAGCACAACTGAAAAGGCTTGTGGATGGTAGGTACTCGTTTACTTACGAAAATACGCAGATACTTATCACAGCAGACAAATTTGGAATTGTCAAAATGGAATACTCAAATGGAATTGTTGTTGAGAGGGTGAAAAAGTAACTGAAAACATCGGATTACCTGAGAAAATATGGTTTGCCGTTGAAAAAATCTTTGGGTCAAAATTTTCTATCAAATGAGATATACGCAGAAAAAATAGTCAAATTATCCGGAATATCAAAAGATGACACAATTCTTGAAATAGGTGCAGGAGCAGGGACCTTAACAATTGCGCTGGCACAGACCGGTGCAATTGTTTTTGCTATAGAAATCGACAAACGCATGGAACCTATTTTAAAAGAACGGACCGAAGGCTTTAACAATGTCCATATAATTTTTTCTGATTTTCTTGAACTTGATTTGTCTTTTCTTCCAAGTAACTACAAATGCGTGTCAAACATCCCGTATTACATAACGGCTCCAATACTGAAAAAACTATTATTTACAAGCTTCCATAGCCTTATAATAATGATGCAAAAGGAAGTAGGCGAACGACTACTTGAAAGACCTGGCAGTTCAAACAGGGGGTTTTTAACTGTCGTACTTCAAACAGTTTCACATGTTGAAAAGCTACTTTTAGTTCCGAAGAGTGCGTTTGTTCCCAATCCAGACGTTGACAGCGTTGTACTAAGAATCAAAAAAAAGGACAACTTTCCATTTACAGATATGAAAGAACTTGAAAGCTACTGGATCTTCGTTTCAAATGCATTCTCTCAGAAAAGAAAAACCATCGTAAATAACCTTAAAGCAATGGGAATTTCTAAAGAGCTAATACCTGAGATACTTGGAAATATAACACAATTTGCAAGACCGGAAGACTTGACGGAAGAAGAATTCTTGACGTTGTGGAGGAATGTATATGAAAAAAGTTTTCATATTTGACCTTGATGGAACTATTTTGAATCAAAAAAACGAATTTCCATCGGAAACCAAAGAATTAATATCAAATATCATTAAAAAAGGTGATAAGGTTATCTTTGCAACAGGAAGAATGCATATTTCCGCAAAAAAATTGCTTGATAGCGTTTTTAGAAGCGACATATTTCCTATAGTATCGTACAATGGAGCCGTTGTATACATACCAAAAAAAGGCTTTGTCTTCGAAAAAACTTTGGATTTGCAGACAGCACACAAAGTTATCGATTTCTTCAGGGCTAAAAATGTTCATGTGCAAAGCTACGTAGATGATATATTGATAACCGAGAAAGATGATGATGAAATAAAGCTATATGCGAAACATGCAGATGTTCCGTACACTGTAGTAGAAGATTTGAAATCAATCAAAAAACCACCTATAAAAATGCTTGGTATCGGCGATCCCGAATTACTCGATTCATTCATGCCAGATCTGAAAAACATCGTTTATCAGAAAGCAAATGTTTTTAAAAGTTTTTCGATCTTTCTGGATATAGTACCATCGGATGCGAATAAAGGTATCGCTCTTAAATTTTTAGCAGAGCACTTGGGATTTGAGTTGAAAAATACAGTAGTTTTTGGCGATAACGAAAATGATTTATTCATGTTCGAAGTCGCAGGTACAAAAATTGCTGTAGCGAACGCTGTTGAAAAGTTAAAAGAGGTGGCAGACTTTGTTAGTAAGTCAAATGAAGAAAATGGTGTTTATTTTGCTTTTGCTCAGCTTTTCCCTGAGTATCTCGATTAAGACGTTTTCTTATCCATCGAATTTTCTATCAACTGAAAGACTTGAAAATATTATAAAAGACGTGAGCTTACTAACACTCGGGAGCCTTGGTAATCTATCGCTTGTTGTTGAAGTGGGTAGATATGTTGGGGCTTACGTAAAAAACAAAGGATACACATATTATCTAATCGGTCCTCTTGATTCGCTGAGTGAAGACGATGATGACTATTTCTACAGAGTCAACAAATCACCATTTATAACAGCTGACATATACGAAAAGCTTGCAATTGGTATTTCCGCAGCAGGTGTTGTACCAGTATTCGATGGAAGGGGAAAAATAGATACTTATATCGTCTCATCGATAATTACCAGAAAAATAACGTATCCGGTGCTTGTTGATAGTCAAGATAAGATAAATCTGCTAAGAAATCTTGGTTACAAGAGTGTTTTCATACTTGAAAGCCAAGGGGAATACCGATTTTTCGATGGTAAATATACACCACTTTACTGGAAAATCAAAATACCAGATGGCGAGAGCTTAAGAAAAGATGTGTTACTCAATTCTATTATATACTTAGGACCAGGAAGTATCCAAGTCAAAATTCCATTTGTTAAAACGGGCGTTGTTGTGTTTTCAGATGACACATTTGTTATTGAACAGGCAAAAAAAATACTTGAGAAAAAATCAGGACCCGGACGGGTCCCATGGTAGCTTAACGGTAGTCCATTTGCGGATAATTGTTGATTTAATCGCTGATCTATTTGATTTTTCTACTCCCCGGTTTGATCACTGGTACACCAGACTTGCAAAGTGGACATTCCTCAGGTTTATAAGTTGGAAAATCGAATTTAACAAGGTATACGTATTCTTTATTAATCAACTGAAACGGGTTTTCGCTTCCAGACCTATTTATAATGCTAGCGAATCCAATAACTTGCGCACCAAAGCCCTTTACAACCTCGACCACTTCCAAAGTAGACTTACCTGTTGTAACAACATCCTCGACAATTAGAACTTTATCATCTGGCGTTAACTCAAACCCTCTTCTAAGTTTCAGTACATTTTCTTCACGTTCAGCAAACATCGCTCTGATCCCCAAAAACTTTGCAACTTCGTACGCAACGATAACTCCTCCAAGTGCAGGCCCTATTACAACTGTATATTCAAAATTTTTGTCTTTTATCTTTTCTGCCAATAGCTTTCCGATTTGTTGACCGTACTCAGGGTACTCAAACACCTTAGCACATTGTACATAATTTGAAGAATGAAGTCCAGAAGATAGTACGAAGTGTCCTTCCAAAAGTGCCTTGGTATTCTTAAGAATTTCCATCACTCTCTCCATATACTCACCTTCTTTTTGATTTCTTCGATCTTTCCAGCAGGATCTTTCGCTTTATATACCTCCCTACCAATTACGGCATAATCAGCAATTCCCATTATGTCCGAAAGACTTACAACATCCTTTTGGTCATCTTTCGATTGTTCCATTCTTATTCCAGGAACAAGGATCTTACCACCAATCAAATATCTCAACCTCAAAGCCCAACCACCCGGTAAAACAAACGAAGAACCAAGTCTTGAAAGCCCTATGATCAGCTGCTGGTAATCTTCCAACTTTCCAATTACAGATGTCAATTTTATAACGCTGAATATCTGCTTTTGAGTAGATTCAAGCGCCGCTTTTACACTTTCAACTCCGGAATTCGCATGCATTGTAAATCCAACTATTCCCGGGTGATCCCAAGCACGTATTGAACGTGCAACAGTGGATGGAATATCAGAAAATTTCAAATCCAAAATGATTTTGTACCCCATTTCATAAAGTTCATCGATAACCTTCTTACCATTAATAGCAAGGTTATGTCCTACCTTAACGTAATCAAAACTACCAAATTTCTTTATAAAATCAATTGGATCTTCCATATCTAAACTAAGAACCGGCTCAGTTAGTACCATTAAACTTTCCTTCTTGCTTTCAAATTCTTCTTCCAACATACCCTTGCCCTCCTCTAGAAAATTAAATTATCCAGAATTTTCTCGTTTTTGAAAAGCGCACTTCCAACACTTACAGCATTCGCTCCCAATTTAAGAAATAGATCAACATCCTCAGGATTGTAAACGCCACCTGATGCGATTATGTAAATATCACTTAATTTCTTTCTTACCTCATATACTGCCCTTAGCGCTATCGGCAATAAATTTGGTCCCGACAAGCCTCCCAAAATCATATCTCCCTCACTATTGAACATCAATCCTCTAATTGTGTTGATAAGTGTTACTCCTTCCCAACCAGATTCATAAGCCAAAAGCGCATTTTCTTCTACAAACCCACTTTCTATACCAAGCTTAGCTATCAAAAATGCATTTGGAAGCATATTCCTAATTTCCTTTAACAATAACTTCCATTCATCACGATCGACCATTATTGACAACCCACCGTGTCGTACATTTGGACATGAGAAATTGTACTCAACCGCAACGAATTTACCGATATGTGGTCTAACTTTTCGTGTTATTTCAAAGTACTCTTCATATGTATCGCCACCAAGGCTTAGAATTACAGACACCTCTTGAAACAATCTGTCGAAGTATCCATTTTCAAGTAGATTTATGAAATTATCAATCCCGGGATTTTCCAAACCTATCCTGTTTATCAAGTAACCGTTTTTTGCATACATTCTGGGTGGGGGATTACCTTCTTTTGGATTGTACGTGACAGTCTTCAAAGTATATGCCCCAACTTTTTTCCAATCTATTCCTTCAACATTCATGTACTCACCGAAGCCACCTGGACCTGACGCTATAACTAAGGGACTCCTCAAGTTAAGTGATTTAGAACATCTTAAAGACATATTTCATTCCCCCTAAATACAGGACCATCCGTACAAACGTGTTTTATACCACTTTCCGTTTTTATAGCGCAACTCTTGCAAGCCCCTATCCCACATCCCATATATTCGTTAAGCGATACATATGTTAAACGTTTGTCTAAAATCTCAATAGCAATTCTCTCCATAACTTTCGAGCCAGAGACGAAAATCCAATCGAAATAAGAAGAACTAACTTTTTTTAGTACCTTTAGGAAATTCTCATCACCAACTACAAATTCGATGTTCTCGCCTTCAAATACTTTTAAAAAACCCTCATCAAAAGGTGTTTTAGAAGTCACGTAAAGTGGGACGTTAAAAGTTTTTGAGATAAAATACCCTTCTGCAAAGCACGAAGGTGCAACAATGGCAACACCATTTTTACCATTTGGCTCAAATCGATTCCCACACGGTGCAAGTACATCTAAACTTTGCTTTGTTTCAACTATGTATTTGGTTCCTTTGCCTGTTATCTTTACTGAAATAGCAATGTTTTTTTTGTACATTCCTAGCGTTAAAGGCTTTCTAGTAAGCCCAAAAGAATCGACGTAAACCATGCAGAATTGTCCCGGAAAAAATTCAAAATGTCCTTCCAATGTAATCAAATACGTCTCGTGCGTGATTTTTAATAAATCTTTCTTTTTCATCTGATATGACCTATAATGTCGATATAAATTCTCCATTCCAGTACACCCACCTTCCCTTTCTTCTGACTCCCAGAATTTTCCCTCGTAACTTGCATCCGTCAAACGCACAATTTTTACCTTTACTAAAAAATTTACTGGTATCGACATTGTACGAATGCATCGTATCTATGAGTAATGCATCGTCTGGAAACCTCAACCCGTAATCTGTATATTTTTTTGCTAGAACCTTTAATGGGTTAATTGTCAAATTTCGTAAAACAAGTTCTATATCTTGAAAAACTGTAAAATAAACAGAAAACGCAACCTCAATATGCGAGCTACCATACGGTGCTTCCTCGTAATTTTCTGGCTTTTCAGGATGTGGCGCATGATCAGTGGCAAACGTATCGATAAGCCCTTTCCTAACAGCATCTATAAGTTCGTCTTTATACTTTGAGATCGGAGGGTTTATCTTTCGATTTGGGTGGTTAACCATATCCGGTGTGAAAAATATGTGGTGAGGAGTAACTTCGCATGTTATTAAAGCATATTTACGAAGATATGAAATAGTTTCAATAGATATCAAAGTTGAAACATGTTGAATGTGAAACCGCTTAAATCCAAACTCTAAACCTGTCATAACAGTTCTGAATATAGCTATAGCCTCATTTGAATAGGTTCGTGCGCTATTTGGAAGTGGACTACCCAGATAAAAATCGCCGGCTATCTCATGAAGTTGAGAATGATCGAATACCAAATAAGGTTTTTTAGATCTAAATCCGTTTACCAAGTCATTTGAATAATACGTAATTCCATCAGTTGAATATCCCGAAATTTTCTCACCATATTCTTTATTTACCATCTCCAAGTTATCAATCTGACTGAAGAGATTAATAGTGTAATTGTATGCAACTAACTTGTTTTTAGAAAGTTCAATATGTTTTTCTAAAACTTCCAGTGAATCTATAGGTGGTTTTGTATTCGGTTGAATATTCAATACCAAAAACCCACCTGCTATTGCAGCACTAGTCAACGATTCATAATTCTCACCTCCGTTCAATCTAACATGAGTATGCAAGTCTACGAAAGGAGGCGTAAGAACTAAGCTATCTAAATCCGCGATACCTCTTTCTGGAAAATCAAAATTTATCTTACTTAATTTTAAATGTTCAAGCTTTCCTGTCTCTACGTTAAAAGTCTTCAAACCAATCCCCCCAACTTTTTGCTATTGAATAAAATAAAAATGGGACCCCAATAAAGAGGGTCCCGTTTGAAAAGTGACTATTATAATCTTACAAAACACTAATCTAACCATCAAGCCAGAAAATTGCAAAAACCAATTGATGGCGTGAAAACACTTTATGAAACTTACGAGTAGTTCGTATAACTCTCCACAAGCACACCTTTGCAGGTTTTGGCCTCTCAGGACCAAATTAACCATGTCTCGCACCACCTTGTTCCATATACTTAACCGTTTAAATGTACTAAAAGATATTGTAACAAAGTAAGGTCACTTTGTCAACAATAAATACCGAAAATACCAGGAAGATTTCAAAAACACAAAAAGTTGTCATAGTCATTTATTCATGACGCTTTACGAAATTTTTTTATCAAAAGTATTTGACATATTTGACGCCAATACACGATGAGTGTTATAATATGAATGTAATGGGGGCTGGGGATAGGAGGGAGCTGGATACATTTAACTCATTTTAGTGTGCACACCACGGGTGTGCACACGTTTATTTTTTATATTTCTTGTTCTTATATTGTAGAAAGGTACTTCATACCGTCGTCAGGAAAGATGGTAACCACTCTTTCTAGGTTGTACTTTTCTTTTACAATAGTCGACGCTATAAGATTTGCGGCGGAAGATACACCAACAAATATACCTTCTTTCCAAAGTTTTTCAGTCATTTTGATTACATCCTCATCGTTTACAAGAATGATTTCATTTAATAAGCTTATATCAAGTATCTTAGGAACGAATCCAGGGCCAATACCTTGTATTTTATGTTTTCCACTGATACCTTTAGCCAATACCGGCGATTGCATGGGCTCTACTCCAACGATTTTTACATTTTCTCCGAAAAACTTTCTTAGCACTCTACCAACACCTGTTATAGTTCCTCCTGTACCAATACCCGCAACAAAGGCATCAACCTTGAAGCCCATAGTGTGCAAAATTTCAGGAGCAGTTGTCAACTCGTGTGAAAGAGGATTTGCCGGATTTTCAAATTGATTCGGCATAAATGCATCCTTTTCACGGATTACTTCCCATGCTTTTTCAACAGCTTTAGTCATATTCTCGACCAATATTAAATCAGCACCTAAACCCGTAAGAATCTTTCTTCTCTCCACGGAAACACTCTCTGGCATTGTCAAAATAACCCTTAGTCCAAGTTTAGCACCAAGCCAGGCCAAAGCTATACCTGTATTCCCGCTTGTAGGTTCAACAATTATACTACTGGAATTTAACTTACCATTGATAATAGCGTGATAAATCATAAAGTAAACGGGTCTATCCTTAACACTCCCCATTGGGTTATTACGTTCGAATTTTGCATATATTCCATAATTTTCAAGGTAAACAAGAGGTGTTTTACCTATATGAAAATCACTCAACTTTTCAAGTAGGTTACTAATACTCACGTCATTCCACCTCAAATATTTATAGTCTCAACTTTTGTTAGCGGTTCACATCGACAAAGTGCATCATCTTTTCCATCACTTTTTGTCATCTCCAAGTTGCTGAACTTTATTATCCTTGCTGGTATCCCTACGACCGTTGCGTTGTCAGGAACGTCTCTATTTACAACTGCATTTGCGCCGACTTTTACATTATTTCCAATGTACACAGGGCCTATAACTTTTGCACCAGCACCTAACACTACGTTTTGCCCTATTGTAGGATGCCTTTTACCTTTCATAACATATCTTGCCCCAAGTGTTACACCATGGTATATAATAGTTCCACTTCCAACCTCAGCGGTGGAACCTATCACCACGCCTGTTCCATGATCTATAACAACACCGGGAGAAATGTTGGCACCAGGATGAATATCTACTGAATAGAACACGCGATTAATATGGTATAAAAGATAAGCAAGAAATTTGAAGTTGCTAATGTAAAACGCTCTGGACATTCTATACAACCTAAGGGCTCTGTAACCTGCATGAAACCAGAATTGATACCAGGCTTCAAAGGAGGGGTCTAACTTTATAAGTGCCTGACGATCTGCCTTCAAAGCTTTTCTAATGCTTGAAAATTCCGCAAATAGCTTTGCAATATTCTTTATGAAATTCTTTCCTATCTTCCACAAAGTTTTTAGCCCCACGTTCACCTGAAACATGCGCACCCCATTAAAATCACCTCCAGATAGTTAGTCATACCTAATTGTATCATATAAGGAAAAGTTGTCAAGAAATTTTGAAAAAGTACTTGCACAAATTCCAAAAATTCTGATATAATAAATTTAGATTGAGTTCAAAACATTTTCAAAACATTTTATTGAAGGAGGGCATTGCTTTGAAAGTAACTGACTTGCTGAAGGAAAACGGTGTAAAGCCAACGGTTCACAGAGTAGAGATTTTGGAATATATTATGAACACGTATGATCATCCAACAGCAGATGAGGTGTATGCACATTTAAAAAAAGAACATAAACTTGCAGTCTTGTCACGTGCTACGGTATACAACACATTGAAAACATTAGCGGATGCTGGATTGGTTGATGTCATTATAACACCCGAAGCAATTAGATACGATTTTCCAAGAGAAAACCATCATCATTTCTACTGTACTAAATGCAAAACCATTTACGATGTTCAACTTGATGTAGACTTACCAAATATAACATCGTTAGATGGACATAAAGTTCACCACGTCCAGCTATCACTTGTTGGAGTTTGCAAAAACTGCCAAGAAAAGGAAAAAAGTGAAAGATAAAGAAATTTCCAATAACCAAAGAGAATTTTTACTCTTGATTGACAACTGTGTTTATCATCATAAGTAGGGAGGTGTGCAATATGAGGGAAATGACAAAAAAGTTTTTAGAAGAAGCATTTGCAGGTGAATCTATGGCTCACATGAAGTACCTCATATTTTCAGATGAAGCCGAAAAGAAGGGGCTTAAGAAATTAGCCAACTTGTTTAAAGCTATTGCATATGCAGAATTCGTACATGCTAGAAATCATTTCAGAGCATTGAAAAAACTTGGTGATACACCCAATAACATTAAGTCTTGTATAGCTGGTGAAACTTTTGAAATTGAAGAAATGTACCCAGTTTACTATGAAACAGCAAAACTCCAAGATGAAAAGGAAGCTCAACTCAGTACACATTACGCACTTGAAGCAGAGAAGATTCATGCTGAGATGTATAAAAAAGCGCTGAACCTTGCCAACGAAGGAAAGGATTACGACGCAGAAAAAATATACATATGTTCAGTTTGCGGCTATACCACTGAGGATGTGGTACCTGAAAAATGCCCAGTCTGTGGAGCACCAAAGTCAGCATTTGTTGAATTTTAAGTGTATTAAGTAATTTAAGGGCTACAATTTAGAAAGGGGGAGTTAGAATGCTTGGAGAATTCATAAAAAGCGGTGATTTCAAAGGTGAAAAGCATGTACCAGTGATTGAAGCACCAGATAAGGTTAAAAAAGGCGAATGGTTTGAAGTGGAGGTTAGTGTTGGGAAGGAAATACCACATCCCAATCTCGTTGAGCATCACATAGCATGGATAGAACTTTACGCAATGCCAGAAGGTGCTCCGTATATCTTGAGAATCGGGAGGTACGAATTCTCACCAACACTTGAAGAACCCTTCGTCAAAGTGAAGATAAAACTCGAAAAGACATCAAAGCTTATAGCTTTATCGTATTGCAATATTCATGGACTCTGGGAAGGTTCGAAACACGTAGAAGTTGAGGAATAAGGTGTTATCTTGTAATATAAAAGAAGCGGTCTCGCCGAGAGACCGCTTTTATTTGTTTACTAAATTTTAAAAAAATGCAAAATCAATATCAATAAAGGTTCAACAAACAAGGCTGGAAGGAAGTTTCCAACACGGGTATCTTTGATTTCTAAAATTCTCAATCCTATACCAACGACCATCAACCCACCAACGGCAATAAGATCGTTTAAATAAACAGGCTGAGTTAAAAATGTTAATGAACTTGCAAAAAGTGTAATACTACCTTGAACGATTAACACACTAACTGCAGAAACCATTACTCCCAAACCATATGTTGAAGACAGTACAATCGATGAAATGAAATCAAGTAAAGACTTTGTGAATATCAGTGATCCATCCCCTTTTAGACCAGCCGTTATTGACCCGACAATCGTCATCGGACCTACCAAGAACAATAAAGAGGCAGTTACAAAACCTGTTGAAAAGTCACCTTCTTGCATTTTATCTCCAATTTTTTTTAGAAATCCTTCAATGTTCAAAAGTTCTCCTATTAGTCCACCGAATGCCATCGAAAAAAGTACTACCAGGAAATTGTTAACATCCAGAATCATTTTGATGCCAATTCCAAGTGTAGATAACCCAACGGCGAAAAAGAGGATCTGGCGATATTTTTCTGAGATACCTTTTTTGAAGAACAAACCAATACAACTACCTAATATAACTGCAAAGAAATTAACAAATACGGGAATTAAACCTTCCAAAAATACTCCCCCCTTATGAAAGTCAAAATAAAGTATCTAGAGCATTTTTAAAATTTTACATGACATCCCACAACCACTACACCTGTGGGCCTTTGTGGAATGTTAACTCCTCCAGCTTCGACGAAAATTTCAATATTACGCAAATTCCCCACCACTTCTGACCAACCTACGACAAACCCAAACGAGAGAACGCCGTTATACTTTATTGACAGATGCGGACTTAAATACATACCTTGCGTATGCTTCGAAGAGAAACGAAATCCAGTTTTTATATGATTCAAGCCAACAGAAGCAAAGATGTTGGAATAATTATCCATATACGACCTAAACTCAACGCTAATAAAATTTTCGTTGCTAAGAGATACATATATACTGCTCTTTGAACTAACATTAGAAAAAGATGCCACACAGATAACGACCAACAAAAACAAAGGAATGATCCTTTTCATATTCTTCACCTCAGTAGTTTCAGGTTTCCAAAAGTCCATAATACAGTTCATCATGAACTCTCCTATCAGTAGCTTTCGGTAAAATTCGATCTTTTGAAGGTTCAATGATACTTGAGAGTATATGTGCTGCTTTGATTAGAAATTGCTCGTTGATCTTAACTTGTTTTTCTATAGCTGCTTTCATGATGCCTGGGAATGCAAGTAAATTATTTACCTGGTTAATGAAATCCGACCGTCCAGTTGCAACAATAAAAGCACCATTTCCGTAAGCATCCTTTGGCATTATCTCTGGATAAGGGTTTGCCAGCGCGAAAATGATCGGTGCTTTGTTCATTCTCTTTACATCGTCTCCTGACAAAATTCCTCCCTTTGAGACACCTATAAAGACATCAGCGTCAACAATAGCATCTCTTAAAGAACCGGTGTTATTAAGATTACCTGTGAGTTCACTGATCTCCACATGATATTTGTGAAGAGCTGTTTTTTCATTTATTATACCATTAACATCGCACGGTACAACATGCTTCGCACCAAATTTCATCAATAGTTTCACAATATTATATCCAGCAGCACCAATGCCGTTAACAACAATTTTTACTTCCTCGATTTTTTTCCCAGCTAATTTCAGAGCGTTTAGCAAGCCGGCTATCACAACTACAGCAGTCCCCTGTTGGTCATCGTGAAATACTGGAATCTTCATTTGATTATTCAATCTTTCCAATATTTCAAAACAGCGTGGTGCTGAAATATCTTCTAAGTTTATACCTCCAACAGAAGGTTCAAGGGCCTTAACAAATGCAACGATTTCGTCGATATTCTGTGTATTTATACATATTGGAAATGCTTCCAAATCACCAAATTGCTTAAATAATATAGCTTTACCTTCCATAACTGGGAGTGCTCCGTACGCTCCTATGTTGCCCAAACCTAAAACAGCACTTCCGTCACTAACAATCGCAATTGCGTGTTTTCTTCTCGTGTAAATAAACGTATTTTCCGGATTTTCTGCACATTTCCTCGCTACATCTCCAACACCTGGGGTGTAAAGTAATTTCAAATTTTCATCAGTAACTTCAATTGTCGGCAACATTCTATACTTTCCCTTTAATAATTCGTGTAGCTGTAATGCATCCATAAGAATCCTCCTTTTTATTTTTATTTTATTAAAAATTCCACTAATTTTCTGAGCACATTGTGATATATTTTTAATGAGAAGTAACATATGTTAACTTTAAAGAACCAAGTAATGCTCCAGAAATTTTTGCGAAGTTATTGTTATTTTATCATTTATTAGTATTTTACTCAACTTTTTTCATACCTATCTTTAGATCATACTTTTCTTAGAAGGGTGGATATATATGTTTAGTGAAGGGGTAGACTACAATACTTTAAAAGAAGAACTTGTTGAAATGTTCGATGCTCTTTTCAACAATGTTCCTGATGGGGTTGTTATCCTGAAATCAGATGGCACAGTACTTAAGTGCAATAAATACTTTCTAGATATGTTCGGTTTTAGGGAAGATGAAGTCATTGGCCATGTTGTTGATAACCTCATTGTCCCAGAAACTATAAAGGAAGAACCAAAAAAATTGAGAGAGTTTGCCTTGCAAAATAACACGCTTAGAGCTGAAACTATAAGAAAACGTAAAGACGGAACAGAAATAAGCGTTAGACTGACTGTTGCAAAGATATCTGAAAATGGAAAAATTGATCCGCTACTTTATGCGTTTTACACAGATATTAGTGCTGAAAAAGAGGCATTGAGTGTTGTAAAGAATATACTTCAAAGAGATACGCTGACAGGTTTGTATACGAGAGGATATTTTATTAAAAAGTTGTCAAGTCTAAATGAATTTTCTTCTATTGACGATTATCATGGGTTAATCTATATAGATGTAAACAATTTCAGCCAAATAAACATTCTAAAAGGGCATCAAATTGGCGATGAGTTGTTAAAGGCTATAGCATCACGCATAAAAAGTTCACTTCGAGAGGGAGATACCATTGCCCGACCGTACGCAGATGAATTTTGGATTCTTGTAGAAAAGGTAGGTAAATCATACCAACAGGCAAGAGAAATTTTGCAATCTATAGTTACGAAGATCCTTCATGAAATTTCAAAAACGTACTACATCCAAAATGAGGCATTCGATGTGAAATTCTCTTTTGGAATTCACGCATTCAGTATGCTTGATCACTTTGAAGAAGTTATGAGGAAAGTCAACCTGGCTCTTAAACGTGCCAAATCATCGAGAGACAAGGTAGTTTTCTACAGTTTTCTGATAGATACGGAATTACAAGAGAAATCGATTAAGGAAAAATTGCTAAAAGAAGCTCTCTATAACAAAGATTTAAAAGTATTCCTCCAGCCGATAAGTCAGTACCATGGAAGAATAATAGGCGCAGAAGCCCTTGTGAGGTGGGTGAAAAAAGACGGAAGTGTAGTACCACCTGTAGAATTTATCAATTTACTCGAAGAAAATGGTATGATCGTTCCCGTTGGAGAAGAAATTCTTAGGCAAGTTTGTGAAACTTTTGAAAGAATTCCATCTCTTGAGTTCATTGACGTTAACGTAAGTCCCGTTCAATTGCGTGACCAAAATATGGCGGAAAGATTTTTCGAAATTCTCAAAGCTTACGGTGTCGATCCATCGAAAATTGTTATTGAGATCACCGAAAACATACTTATTGATATGACTGAAGTTGTAAAAAATAACATAGAAAAGTTACTCAGTTATGGTTTTCAACTTTGTATAGACGATTTTGGCACAGGTTATTCTTCACTTTACTATCTATCTATGCTACCACTTAAAAAGATTAAAATAGATAGATCATTTGTTTTCAAGCTTCCTGAAGACAAGAAGTCTGCAAAGCTTCTTGAAGCAATATACAATATTGCAAAATCATTCCAACTCGAAGCTATACCAGAGGGCGTTGAAAACGAAAAGCAATTGGAAATACTATCAATGATTGGTTTTAGACTCTTCCAAGGGTATTATTTTGGCAAACCTATGGCTGTGAACGATTTTATCAAAAGATTAACAGAAAATTAATTTGTTTTCCCGAATTTAGAAATCTTTGGCACCTTTTGTAAGGTATAATATGATAGGGTAGATATATGATTATATACCCTGTTTTTTTTGTAAAATCAATCAAGACTGACCAAGGTTGATCGATTAAAAGTTGATCAATTAAGTAGGTGTTTAAATTGATAGAAACTTTTTTTACCTTCAGCGAGATAGACAAAGTTACTAAGGTGCACCAAGAATTTTACAGGTTTGAAGCAGCTGTAGTAATCGATGTATTACGAGCCACATCAACAATGATAACTGCATTAAGCAATAGTGCAAGTGCTATCATTCCTGTTTCCACAATCAACGAAGCTTTTGAACTTAAAAAAACAGGTTTTTTAATTTGCGGCGAAAGAAAAGGTTTAAAACCAAAAGGATTCGACCTTGGCAATTCTCCGTTAGAATTCAAGGAGGAGGTAGTTAATAACCGCAAAATTGTACTAACAACAACAAACGGAACGAAGGCCCTTTTAAAAGCTATGATTTTGTCGGATAATGTATATATTGGTGCTTTTTTGAACATTTCAGCTTTAGTAAAAGAGATTTCACACTACAAAAAGATAGCCATAGTTTGTGCTGGAAACAACGGAAAACCATCCTATGAAGATACACAACTTGCAGGATTTATCATTAAAAAGCTAATGGAAAAACATTCATACGAATTAACCGACACGTCTAAAATCGCATACCAACTTTGGAATTCTCTTAGCAAACCAGATTTTACAGGATCGCACGCAAAAAAATTAATTCAACTTGGTTTTCAAAAAGACGTAGAATTTTGTAAACGGACGGATTTATTTAAGACAATTGGAAAATTTGACGGCAATAATGTTTCGAAGGTATAAAATATATCAGCAAAAAGATGGGACTCTGTGCTCGAACTTGAAAATGTTTCCTACAGAACTCAAGAAAAGCAAATTTTAAGTAACTTATCAATGAAATTCATACCAGGTTACCGATACACTATACTAGGTACGAACGGTGCGGGAAAAAGCACAATAGGATACATGATAATGGGACTTGATGGTTACAAGCCATTAGAAGGTAGAGTTTTGCTGAATGGACAAGATATAACAAACCTATCTGTTACAGAACGTGCACGGCTTGGCATAACACTAATGTGACAAGAACCCGCAAGATTTGATGGTTTGACCGTAGAGAATTACCTTACGCTTGGTGGAAAAATATCCGTTCAAAAATCGGAAATAATGGAAGCTTTGGAGTTTGTTGGTTTCAACGCAAATATATACTTAAAAAGATTTACTGGCAAAACATTAAGTGGTGGGGAACGAAAACGAGTGGAACTTGCATCAATCTTACTTTTAAAACAGAAGTACGTTATCTTAGACGAACCAGATTCAGGTATAGACTTAAAGAGTCTCTCAATAGTAAACGATATAGTTAATTATATTGCCCAATACGGTGGTACACCTATAAACATTACACAAAGGGAAGAGATGGCAGCAAATACAGATTATGGTTATCTAATCTGTTCAGGAAAAGTCCTGATGCATGGAAAGACAGATAATGTAATAGCTGCATTCAGAAACAGCTGTGAAACATGTGAATATCCAAACATTCATATTCCAGCGGAGTTGAAATAATATGGACGTAAGGAAAGAATTTGAAACAATTGTGAAAGCCACAGAAAAGCTTGGAACCGATGCGTCGAAATTTATGGATAAGAGAATAGCTTCAATAATTATCAGTGGTGATAAAGTTATTGGTTTGAACAACGTACCGGGTGTTAATTTGACACATAAACAGATTGAAAATGGTGTACAAGTTGATACAGAAATCCAGGAAGGAGTCATAGTACAATAGAGTTGAAAACGGTAACGAACGCAAAAATTCAGAAAGATGGTGTATACAAAAACACATTCCATCTTACAAAGACACTCGTGGGTAAACTTATCGTCATCATGAACCTTGAACTCGGTGAATACGCAGTCGGTGAACTGGTCTCAAAAGTAAAGGCTTCAAAAGATGATACTGTCGATATAAGTGAAATAATACACCTCCGCGGAGAACATGTGCGTGGTCTTGCAAAAACTGTGGTTGTTGGCTTAGACAATTCAAAAGTTAACGTACTAAACGAGGCTTACGGAAACGCACTATATTCAAAAGCACATATATCTTGCGAAGAAATAACGAAAGGTGAGAGTGTAAAGGTCTCAACAACCCCGGTACTTAAAATTACGAATGATTTTGCTGAATTAACGCATGAAGCCTCGATTGGAAGAGTCAGCCAAAAGCAACTGGAAACACTTATGGCAAAAGGACTTACAGACGAGGAAGCAACAGAACTGATCACAAAAGGCCCACTAATGTAACTTTCAAGGTAATTAGGAGGCTAGTATGGTAGCAACGATAATAACAATCCACCTATTTTTTGCTACAGTATACTTAGTTGTGAAGGAGCCAGAACTTGTACTCAAGAACAGGAAAGTTATTTTTGACTATGGAAGAGTCTCACTTGGCGTACTTGGTCTTTTACTGGCATCTGGAATTGCATCACTAACAACTATAAAATCTGCTATAATGCCTCAGATAAACATCGTACCCTGGCAAATTTTAATAATATTTTTCGGGTCTGCGTACATATGCGGGTCACTCGATGCTTCAGGTGTTTTAAAAATAATTGCTTACAAATTTGCAAAATCATCAGATAATGGAAAAAAATTGTTTTTTAATTTAGTAACTCTTGCAGGTGTAATGACTGTATTTACATCAAACGATATAGTTACACTAACACTAACGCCAATAGTAGTTTATATAAGTCAGTACGCAGGTATAGATCCTCTTCCGTACTTAATAACAATATTTTTCACATCCAACACGTGGAGCATGTTTTTTTACATTGGTAATCCAACTAACGTAATAGTTGCACAAGCGTATTCACTAACATTCGGCAGTTACGTAAAATTGATGTTCTTCCCAACGCTAACAGCAGCCTTTACATCCACGATAGGATTTTACCTACAATACAAGAAAAAGTTACCTGAGCGGATAGATATTGAGATTCAACTCGATGAAAAAACAATCATTAAGGACAAAAAATACGCTATACTATCTACGGGATTGTTCGTAATGTTTTTTATTATTGTCGCGATAGGAGACCTTATAAACTTTCAACTTTGGAAATCAGTATTGATTTTTTCCGCAATTTACATACTGCTTAACGCAACCTATTCCGATTCCATGTCAGAGCGTAATGAGTTTACCTTAGAAATCGGGAAATTTAATTATAACATTACCTTTCTAATTGACACGCTAAAAAGAGTTCCTTGGAAAATGCTACCAATGGTTGTAACGTTCTTTGTATTTGTCCATATATTCACCCTTATGGGTGTTACCAAGTACGTAGGGTTACTATTTAACTTTCAAAATCCTTTACTTGGCACAATCGTTACATCGTACACTACCGCCTTTGCTTCCAACATTATGATAAATCAACCGATGACAATATTTTTTGCGCAAGCACTATGGGGGAAGCCGTTATATTACGCGATGAGTTTAATCCTCGGTTCAAATATAGGCGGAAACATAACATTGATAGGTGCCTTAGCTGGTATAATGTGGTCAAAAATATTGAAATCTTATGGTGTAGAAATGAACAATAAAAAATTTATGAAAGAAACGTTCCCAATAGCTATGCTAGTTTTGTTCACATCAAGTTTGGCAATCTATTTAACCTATGTACTACTGAATTGAGGTGAAATTTTATGTACGAATGGGTAAAACATAACGGCGCTGTTGTAATCAAAATGAAGGGCGAACTAAATATGAAAAATTCAACAAGTTTTCGTGACTGGGTAACAGAAGAATTCTTAAAAAAGGGCGAGAAAAATATATTACTAGATATGAGTCAGTTGGAGAACTTAGATAGTTTTGCTCTTGGAATGATGATTAGTCTTTATAAAAGAGCTATCAACCAAAATGGATTCCTTGGAATCCTAGCGCCGAACGAAAATATAATGCATGTGCTCGAAGTAACAGGAATGGATAAAGTAATAAGAGTTTTTGAGTCTTTAAGTCAAGCTTTGGAGCAGTTACAATAATTAAAACGAAAGAATTTAGAATAACTTTAGGAGGTTGTAGAATATGTTCAACTTGTTTGTACTCGGCCTTGAGTATATCTTATCCGGTTTAGCAGTTTTACTTGCGCTAAGATTTTTGAGGAAAGAAGGAGCATATGTTGTTCTAGCAACTTTGATAATAGCCTCAAACCTTGGTGTTGCAAAGCTTTTCAATTTATTTGGCCTTGAAGTTACTGCGGCAAACATGAGTATGGGAATGGCTTTCGTCATTTATTCAATACTAACCGAGGTTTATGGACAATCTGATGGGCGAAGAGCTGTCTGGATCGGATTTTTCGCGCAACTTTTATTTGTAATGCTTGGACTGGTTTACACAAGTTATATTCCTTCTGGAAATGATTTTGCCCAGAGTTATCTTTCACAGGTCTTTACGATAACACCAAGAATAGCAATTGCAAGCTGGACAGCGTTTATTTTGTCTGGTTACACAGCGGTTTGGATTCACCACTCACTGAAAAGAAAGACCAAGTTATGGATGAGAAACAATGCTGCGACGAAATTGGGCCAAATTATTGACAACTTAATCTTTGTGACAATCGCTTTTGTTGGGCTCGTTGATATGAAAACCTACTTTCAGATATTTCTAACAACAACGGTTGTTGAATTCTTCCTTGATTACATTGATACTTGGATCGTCTATCTAGGGGTAAGATTTTTGAAGAATGAAGCTGATGATAACAACAGTTGGGAAAACCTTCGAACATAGCTCAATAATATAAAGAACTAAGACAAGCCAAAAAGTGAATATTATAAAAAACACAAGAGCCCAAAAAGTACTCTTTTTTTGTATATTTGTTTTACAAAGTACGGTATAATTCACATAGATTACATGAGATAATTGGGGGGTATCTCTTTGATAATTTATAACTTTCTTTTCGCAGTAGCGTTAGTGTTTATTGCACTTGGTTTAATTGTTGGAAATATTAATTTAATTGACGAAGTTAAGACTATAGTAATTTCTCAGGATTATCTAATAACTGACTATATGGAAATTGCAGGTGTTGGTGGTGCGTTCTTCAACAGTGGTTTGTTGATGCTACTGTTCACACTTTTGCTCAAACTATTAAAGATTAATCCTTCAGGTGTTTCGATTGCAGCAATAATGACGATTGGCGGATTTGCACTGTTTGGAAAAAATATAGTAAACGTCTGGCCAATTGTAATTGGAGTTTTCCTTTACACAATAATGATAGGTGAAAATATACGTACTTACCTATATGTGGCGTTATTTGGTACCGCTTTAGCTCCGATTACTACACATCTTGTACTTACAAAACTTAATCATACAGGTTTTATTGGTCTTGGATTGGTCTTATTAATTGGTTTTCTTTTACCATCACTTGCAAGCTTTTCTTTGACATTACACAGGGGATTCAACCTGTATAACGTGGGATTCACAGCTGGATTTTTAGGAATGTTTTTAGGTTCAATAATGAAAGCCTACGAATTGCATCCCGAACCAAGATACTACTGGTACACTGAAAATCAACTGCTCTTGTCTATATTCGTTTACACGTTCTTTTATCTTACTCTAATATACGGTTTGAAACTCAATAATTGGACTTTTTCAGGATACTGGAACTTAACCAAGTACAGTGGAAAACTTTTAACAGATTTTGTTTTACTGGAGAATGAAGCTGTTTCGATAATCAACATTGGAGTACTCGGCTTAGCAGGTACAACTTATGTTCTTCTAATTGGTGCACCTCTTAATGGACCAACAATCGGAGGTATAATGACTTTAGCTGGTTTTGGTGCGCTGGGAAAACACCCTAAAAATATCCTACCGATCACTTTAGGTGTTATTATAGGCGCACTCACAAATGTTCAACCAATAAATAGTGCTTCCATGGTTCTTGCGTTACTATTTGGTACAACTCTTGCACCTATTGCGGGAGAATTTGGTTTTGTTTGGGGAATCATCGCCGGATTTCTCCATAGTGCACTAGTTATGAATTTGTCTTATCTACACTTGGGATTCAATCTTTACAACAACGGTTTTTCTGGTGGTTTCGTTGCTATGTTTTTACTTGCGATTATTGATGGGTGGAATAAATTAAAAGAAAACCTTTCAAAAAAACTAACACGAGGACGGTAGGAGAGGCGATAAGAATGGAAATTGAAAAACTCATTGTAATGACTGTTAACGATATAACTTATTTTCTTCTTAAGAAAGGAGCTCATATAATCACATCGGAGATCGTTGCTCTAGAACGTGACTTCCATATCTTGATAGAAGCAAATATAAAAGTTACGGTGGATATTTTAAAAAGCATTGAGGCAATGAAAAAAGCAAAAGATCACCCTGAGCTAAAATACTATAGTTCTCTGAGTGAATCAATTGGAAATCTACAGGGAATTTATGATATCGCACCTTTTCTAAGTAAAGTGGATTTCGAATCAAGTGAAGACGAACTAAAGATCGAACTATTTGTGAAAAAATAACGCCAAAGGTGGAATGATTATGTTCTATTTAGAAAGACAAAAGCATAAACTTGCATTGGGTAAACCAGCGCTGCTTGTAATAGATGTTCAAAATTACTTTTTCGATAGAAATTCTCCTGCTTACCTAAGAGATTCTGAACGTGTCTTAGAGAATATCCAAAGGTTATTAGAAATATTGAAAGGGAGATTAAGCATAATTGCAACTATTCACTCAGCTGGTTCGCGAAATATGGAAAAATGGTGGGGAAATATCGTTGAAAGTGAATGGGCAAGGCCAATGATAAGAAAAGACTATTTCGATCTTGTAATATTAAAAGATACCTACGATGCTTTTTTTAACACAAGTCTTGATAGTTATTTAAGAGCAAACAACGTAGACCAGCTATTAATAACCGGTGTTATGACACATCTGTGCTGTGAAACAACGGCTCGGAGCGGTTTCGTCCGAGGTTACGAGATAGTTATGATAGAAGACTGTCTCTGGGACAAAGATGAATGGTACCATTTTGCCTCTTTAAGGAACCTTGCCCATGGCTTTGCACTCATCTCAAGTTCTTCCGAAATAATTGATTTATTTGAAAAAACAAGGTAAATCATTTCACAAAAACGTAAGCTCCATCAAGTTTTCTCTGGGAAGCCAAGTGTCTTTGTACGTACTGACCACAGTTGCTACCTATTTTATTCTCTTCAAGCTCGCCAACGCTAATAATAACTTCGTAACCACTTGCTCTCAATTTCTCAACAAAATCTTTGTGAGATGAGATAGTACCGTCATCTTCAACATCTGAATTTAACCCATTCTCTACTGAGCGGTAGGTAGGATTCACTGGCGTTATCTTTATCAGAAACTTCTCAGGATTAAAATATCTCATTAAAACGTCCGCATCTGCTACGTTCTCTTTTGCAAGTGCGAAATTTAAAGTTACTTTTCTGTCACCCGATCCAACAAAAACCTCTCCGTACCTACTAATGTTTTCAAACGACCATTTCTTAATAGGAATGATCTCGTCCCTTTGTTTTTCGTCAGTGCTATGTATTGAAAATTGCAACTGGAATCTGCCTACGTAATACCTGTTTTTTATTTGTAAAAGCTTTTCGAACCAAATTTCTCTTCCAATTGGTGCTACTGTACTGATCGATGGCATCAACCCAGGTGCATCAACAATTGTAGGTAGTTCATCTAAGACATCCAAAACTCCATCATTTAGAGCAGGTTCACCAACCCGTGCAAACTGAATTTTGAATTTCTCAACAGGTATACATGTAGCGTTTTTATACCTTGTTCTTATCAAATAAGCTATCTGCGATAAAATTTCTTCCTTTGTAAGTTTCCTTTTATAATAACCGCCGGCATCACACATTTTACAACCAACGGGGCATCCGTCCATTGTCGAAATTATAAGTACCCATTTTTTATCTCTTGGAATGGGGGGCTGTACAGATTCAACAAACTCTACAAGTGCACCTCCTTTTGTTTTACCAAGGTACACCATCGCTATATCTTCTCTCTCAAATTTTTCTATAACTTCCAAGCCTTCTAAGTATTTTTCATATCTATCTTTACCTGACACCAAAACGACACCTCCACGTTCGTTTAATTTCAATTCATGTTATCTATCAATTAACTTCACTATCTCCATTGCACATCTAATTCCATCGCCAACTGCAATCGAAGATTGTCTGTATCTGTCATGCCCCGCATCACCTATTATATGTACTTGCTGACCAATTTCAAGACCTTCTATCTTAGGTAAATTACTCTCTCTACCTATAGCTATCAAAAGTGCATCAAATAGTTTTTCTTCTTTTATTGTTTCTACCAACAACTTTCCGTTGCTCTCGCTTACCCTTACAATCTCTTCATTAAACTTCACCGGTATTTTAAGCCTTTTTACCTCATCCACCAACCTTGGCACGGCCTTTAACTTGTTATTTCTTACCAAAATCGTTGATAGCCTTCCGAGATAATGATTTTTTATTGCACCATCAAAAGCTACATCTCCGCCTCCATAAAAAGCAACACTTTCCACATAGTCTGGCAAATCGCGAAATTCGTAAACTACACGATCTGAAGTCTCTAATTTCTCTATCCTTTTTGGCTTCGTACCAGTAGCCAATACAACTATATCTGAAAAATACGTGCTTTTGGCTCCTACTAATTTGATTTTTTTAGCATCATCAGCCTTTTTCACAAGATAAATTTCATCGTATACAACAGGAATATTGTATTTTTCAACAGCCTCTCTTAACTTCTGCGCCAATAGCTCACCACTTGCAGGTTCAACTAATGGAAAATTTTCCACAAGCCAAGCATTTGTTATTAACCCCCCGAGTTGACGTTTTTCGTATATCACAACACCTATCCCATACCGTTTAAGCAACGTTGCACATGAGACTCCTGCAGGACCGCCACCAACGATTGAAATAAGCATTCTATGTACTTCACTCCTTAAATAGCTTAAATATTAAAGTTCAATGTACTTTCACCTTTATGAACATTCCTGCCAGATCCCATGTCAAATGTACCACCCAAAGCTAAAACCGTTCCCAACTCTGCTGGGAGACCTACCTTTGCCATCTTTTCAATGGTTTTCTTGACATCGTATTTCACATGTACAAATTCGTACCAAAAAACTCCATTATCGGCACTTAAAATCAAATACGTGGCGCCAGGAACACCATCTTTTGTACGTCCAACACTGCCTGGATTCAAAACGGTCTTTCCGAACAAATGCTTTGCCATGACAAGGTGTGTGTGACCATTAACAATTATATCCTCTTTCACATCTTTTACAAGAATCATCAATCGTTCCGATGATATCGATGGCTTTACATACTCTAAAAGATAATTAAGAGGACTTCCATGCACAAGGAGTATGTTTATTCCCTCGATACTTAACGATAGTCTTTTTGGTAAGTTTTTCAAAAAGTCCTTATTTTCCTTAGTTGTAACTTTGATAGTCCAATTTAAAGATTCATCTCCCACTTCCGTCTCACGTCCTGGATTGTACGAACAACCACAACTTTCCTTCTCAAATCCTACTGCATCATCGTAATTTCCCATTATAGTTATGATCCCGTTACTTTTTATAAGTTCTATAACCTCATTCGGATTCGGTCCATAACCTACGAGGTCTCCCAAACAATAGACTTCCTCTATACTTTTCGATTTGATATCTTCCAAAACACTCTCCAAAGCTTCAAGATTGGAATGGATATCAGAAATAAAAGCGATCTTTCTCATGAAAATTCCTCCTTCTGGAATCCGTAATTTTTTAAAAGTTCTCGCGTTTTGATTATATCATGAAATTATTAAGAATTTTTAAGATTGGCGCTTGTGTTATAATATTTTTAGACAACCTTTGAATGGGGGGATTTTTGATGCGTCTATTTATCGTTGATGCATTTACTGATAAGCCATTCCTTGGTAATCAAGCAGGCGTGGTGCTTTTGGATAACCACGAGAATATTTCGAAAGAATTCATGCAGTCGATAGCCAAAGAGCTCCGCTTTTCTGAAACGGCGTTTGTTAGACCAAAGTCTGACAGTGAGTTTATTGTTTTGTTTTTCACACCCGTTTCCGAGATAGATCTTTGCGGGCACGCAACTATAGCAACATTTAGTGTACTTAAAGAAAAGGGAATTATTAGAGATAATGGTGTTTACAAAATGTATTCAAAAGCAGGTTTACTTGAAATCGAGGTTTCAAATTCCCTTGTAATGATGGAACAAGCAGACCCATTTATTGGAGATCCCCTTGAAAGATCTGATATAGAGTACATAGCAATGACACTTGGTATCCAACCAGATGATATTGGAGATCTAAACCATCACCTTGCACCATTACCTGTTACGACAGGATTATGGGACATGATAATACCAATTAAAACAAAGCAAGCACTTTTATCTATCGAACCTGATTTTAATAAAATAGCAGATTTTTGTCGAGTTAACAACATAGTTAGTTTCCACGCCTTTACATTAGATGAAACAAACGCACTTGCAAATTGTAGAGATTTTGCTCCTCTTTACGGTATCGAAGAAGAAGCTGCAACAGGTACAGCTAACGGTGCACTGATTTATTATCTCTACAAGCACGGTATTGTTCAACCCGAAGTAGTATACCAAATTATCCAAGGTGAAAGCATGGGAAGAATATCTATTATCTTTGCAAAGGTTCATCTAAAAGACGGAATTTATAAATCATACGTTGGTGGAAAGGCAAAGATCATATTCGAAGGTGAATTCGTAGTTTAATTTTGTTTCATTTACAACACAAACAATTTTGTAAGTTTGTTGAAAGCAAAAATCGTAGGCTTTTCTTAGTTTATGCCTGCGATTTTTTAGTTACTTCATTAATTTTCATTCGTAAGTTTTTTAACTATTTTTATCATCTTTTCTGAAAGTGTGTTTAATTTTTCTTGCGCAATTTCCCGCGCCTCACTTCTTACCATTACGTATACTTTCATCTTTGGCTCAGTACCGGATGGTCTTACTAATAATGTTCCATCTTCGAACACAAGCTTCAGTGTTTCGTTCGGTAAAACATTATCATATCCTTTGGAATAATCGATGACCTCGAGTATGTCAATAAAGTTACCCTCTTTGATTTTCTCGTAAACCTGGTACGACTTTTCTATACTGCTAAGTTCAAAATTTAGAAGGCCTTTCAAAATAATATCCGTATCTTTCGTACAATTCACTTAGCCTTTCAAGTAAGTTAACACTCTTAGCAACTTTCCCAGCAAGTACACAAGCGAGAACAGCATCTTTATCACGCACAATGTTACCAGTCAAATATCCACAGCTTTCCTCAAAACCAAGTATGAAATCGTATTCCTTTTTCTTCTCAACCAAATCACCAATGAATTTAAATCCTGTTGGAACTTCGAATAACTTTACATTGCTTTCTTCACACATCGACACAACCATATTCGTACTCACTATCGTTTTAACTAACATTCCGTTATTCTTTCCAGAATACTTGTACTCTTGAATAAGTTTGTCTGCCAAAAGTACACCGACTTGATTTCTAGTTAACACTGCGTCTTTAAAAACAACACAAACTCTATAGGCATCTGGATCAATTGCCATACCAAGCTCAATGTTGTATCTTTTCATATACGTTCTTAGTAATTCAAGAGCCCTTTCATCTTCCGGGTTTGGTGTTTTTACCGTTGAAAAGCTCCCAACATGTACCATCTGCTCAGTAACTTCTACAACTTCCGCACCAAGTTTTTTAAGCAACGTTGGTACAAATCTGGCTCATGTACCATGAAGTAGTGAGTAGACAACTTTTAATCCGTCAAGTTTTTCATTTACAACCCTTGCAATGTTTTCTATGTAATCATCGATAACCCTATCTTCCACAAATTCATACTTTTCAACAACGTGGATTGGTAAATTCCACGCTTCTTCAACAAGTTTTGCTAATACATCGGTAACTTCTGGAATAGCCTGCACACCATTCGAGGTGTAAACTTTGTAACCGTTATACTCTGGTGGGTTGTGACTTGCCGTTATCACTGCTCCCATATCCATACCAAGTTTTCTCACACCATACGATAGTACAGGAGTTGGTACTGGTTCCGAAAATAAATAAGCTTGCAAACCTTCCCCTTTGAATACAGAAGCAGCGATCTTTGCAAAATTCTCAGAGTTATTTCTTGTATCGTAAGCAATAAGTACTTTACTTAGTCCATTACGTTTCATATACTCTGCCACACCTTTAGATGCAACAGCAACAGTTTTTTAGTCGAATTCGCCTTCACGCATAATACCACGTATCCCACCTGTTCCAAAAAGAATCACAGATATACCCTCCCTTACACATCTTCAATTATCTTTAATTAATTTTCTTAATCTTCCACCACACCTCGAAGAGCTTCATTTAACGCGAAAAGCAAAAATACAAACGTAAAGTAAAACGTATTTAGAACCATAGCTATTTCTGTATTACGGGAACTCATGAGTCTGAAAACGACTGCGGAGAAAGTAATTATAGGAGGCTCTGCTAAGGTTAATGTGCCTGATGTTTCCCCTACAGAAATGGTGAATGAATACACGAATGCTGTAAATAAAAAATTCCTTACCAAAGGCAAAATGATATTTGTAGTTAGGAAAAAATTACCTGCCCCATCAACTCGCGCAGCATCCAAAATTGATTCTGGAATGTTACGCCATCCAGCTTCTATGATACCAAAAGATAATGGTAAAGTTATAAGCGAATGGGTAAGAATGATTTTTAACAAAACAGGTATAGAAATAAATGTGTAGGAAAAGGCTATTGAAACAGACGATACAGCGGCAGGAAGTAGAACTACATAATTCAATCTTTTCCCACGCGATGAGTAGTAACCTGCTATAAAGCTTACAAGAACGCTTATTGCAGAAGCACTTAGCGATATAAAAATAGTATAAAAGACAACATCTTTTATACTTACGCCTACAAGGTATTCTAAGTTCTCTTTGAAAAACATTTTAAAATTGGTTAATGAAAACTTACCAAAGTAATCTAAAAATCCTGAGAGAGCAGAGTAAATAAGTGGAACGAAAATCAAAATTACTGAAAGTATAAAAAAGCCGTAGCCCCACTTTGGAAAATTTTCCAAATGTCTATAGTAGTGTTTCTCGTAAGTTTCTCTTTTTATGGAGATTATGTACCCAAATATAGATATGAAAAGCAATTGGAAAACCATCAACGTTGACGCTGCTTTAAAATCGAAGGTTATTCTTGAGTACATGTAAATAGCTACCTCAAGTGTTGAGTACTTAATACCTCCCAGTATAAGTACCACAGAAAAACTTGTGAATGTATAGATGTAAGTCAGAAAGAATGCTCTTAAAATCGATGGTAAAAGTATTGGTATCTCAATTCTTGTGAAAATTTGTTCGTTAGTTGCCCCATCAAGTTTTGCGGCTTCTATAACATATCCATCTATATTTTCCCATGCCTCACCAACGATGCGTATGAAGAGAGGGAAATTGTAAAAAACATGCCCAATAAGTACGGCAACAAAGGTGTAAAGGATTTGGATGTTCACTCCAAAAAGTCTCAAAAATTGTGAGTATATACCATTTTTCCCAAACGTCAAGAAAAATCCAATAGCTACCGTAATGCCTGGCAATACGAATGGTACAGCTGACATCACACGAAATACTTTTTTAATTGGCTCCCTAATCTTTGTACGTCCAATTAAATAAGCACCAGGTATACCAAGTAACGTAGTTAAAACAGAAGATAGCAGAGCTTGGAATATAGTGAAGCGAATCTTAGATGCATTATCCATAAGGGCTTGTAAACTTAGTCCACCTGAAAAATACAAACTAAAAGCAAATGGTACAACAAGTGTGAGAAAGATGTAGAGTAATGGAATTGATTGAAGAAAAATACGATTTTTGGCGAATTTTTTTGGCTTTATCAAAAGATCAACCCCCGTTTGTCTCCTTGCCTTACTCTGAGTATTCTTGTTAATTTTTCAATGCTTTGCTTAAGACCACCCACTCTGTTCTGTTCAAGCCATATTTGTCTGTAATATTCCAAAACTTCGTTAAGTCTTTCCTCGAATGAACTCCACTCCAACTGTGGAACCGCTTGAATATCTTTATAAACAGCCAAAAATTCCATAACGTTAAGCCCTAATCGTGCAAAGTCGATGTTATTTATCAATTGTCTAATTATGTTCGGAATGTGATTTTCGTTTTGTTTGAGGTTACTTATTATCTCATCAAGTTCAGAACTTACCTGTTTTAATTTTTCAATATCTATATTCTTCGTACTGAATCT
The DNA here is from genome assembly GCA_049970055.1 of Fervidobacterium sp. Taxonomy (GTDB): domain Bacteria; phylum Thermotogota; class Thermotogae; order Thermotogales; family Fervidobacteriaceae; genus Fervidobacterium. The sequence continues at coordinate 24,020 of JBMFNR010000003.1, read as the reverse complement.
TTCGGGATATAAAAACGCATAGAAAAATGGTGTACCATTTGGTGCGTAGAATAACTGATTATGTAAAGAGCCTAATCTGTATATCAGTTCAGCTAACGGTACACTTGTTTCAAAGATGTTCACGTTTACCGATTTTAAAAACCAACCAATGTCAGTATCTTCTATTTGACTGTTCCAACTTAACAACGCTGCGTATGAAAAACCTATCCAAGAAAGTGGAAGATGTTGTGGATGTCCGTTGTCACCCCAATCTGTTAGAAGCACCCCGATAGCTCCATACTTTTTACCATTTATGATTGCATTTTTAATATTCTCAATGGCATTATCGCTCCTTCCAATAAATGTGTTCCATGTCGATGTACCTGGACACACGTAAAATGGAATTCCACTATCAGCAAACAATTTACATTTCTCGTCAAATGGATGATCTGCTTCGTAACCCCAAACCATGGAAATCATATCCTTCGGAAGAATTGGGATGAACTCTGGATGGCTTTCTATGATATCTCCCCAAAACATAACTGCACGCTTGTGTTTCTTTGCTATAGAATATATCTTCATAAGGAAATCATAGTAAACTTTACCCTTACCATACCTTTCACATAACTGCTTTGATTTTCCCACACCAAGGTCGAGTGTTTCATCACAACCGATATTAACCTGCGAGCTTGAAAAAAGTGGTAAAAGCTCATCAAGCAGTTCCTGAATGAATTTCGTAGATTCTTCAACGGCTGGGGAAAGTGAGAACGGATACTCGTATCTAAAACCCCACGGAGTTTCGTACCCGTCTGGAGCTTCAGCCAAATATTTGTATTCTTCGTGGATTAGCCACTTACTAAGATGTCCAAAAGTGTTCTGATTGGGCACGAGTTCAACATGTCTTTCTCTACAATAATTGTCCAGTTCAACAATCTCTTCATGGGTTAGTGGTGAATACTCCTCCCAGACTTTCTTATGATTTTTGTATGCAAACGTGTGTTCCATATAGAGTTGTAATTGATTAAACCTCAATTCAGAAAGTTTATCAACTACGTACTTTAAAGTTTCCATTCTAGGTATCCTATCGCGACTTATATCAAGCATAACACCTCTATTCGGAAAATCTGGATAATCTTTGATATACATCTTAGGAAGCTGATTCCCAAACTGCCTTATTAATTGCTTTAACGTTTGAAAAGCGTAAAACAATCCTGCTTCATCATGTGCAAAGACCTGAATACTATCTCCAATAAATATCTTAAAACCTTCCTTCCTTGGCATCACATATTCATTTACCTCAAGTATTATATCCCCGTTTTGCACTTGACCTTTTACTTGGGTTGCATCGTACTTTCCATAACGATATTCTAAACCATACCTTTTAAGTTCCTTGAGTATAGTAAGTCCCAATCTATCATTTTGTGAATAAATCCAATTATTCGATTTCAAAACGCACTTTCCATTCTTCTTAACCAAGATCTTTGGGTAAGGAATAAGAAAAACATCTCCTGGCACCTTAGCTTCTCTCATAACAGTCCCCCCTGATGATCCAGCTGATCTATCCCATTCATCTGTTCCAAAACATGGTTAAAATTTTCTTGTATCAGAAGTATTATACCATCAATAAATCCTTTTAGTTTTTACTCTTGTTTTGCTACATTCCCATTGATTTTCAAGAATATATACAGTACTGTGAAAGAATTGTGGATAATTCATAGGGTATATGCTATAATAATAATAATAATAATACTGGTGACGTTGTAATTTTTAGTTCAATGGGAGGTATAGACAAATGCTTGATACAGTAATTATAGGTGGAGGACCTGGTGGGTACGTTTGTGCAATTAAACTTGCACAATATGGCAAGAAAGTAGCACTTGTGGAAAGAGAAAATCTCGGTGGTACATGTACAAACTGGGGATGTATTCCAACAAAGGCCTTATTGACAAGTACTCACATGTTCGAAGAAATAAAGGAAAAGGCTGATAAACTTGGTTTAAGGGTTTCAATTGAAGCTTTTGAGCTTTCAAAGATAATGGCACATGCAAGCAAAAACATCATGATGTCCCGAAAGGGCATAGAATACCTAATGAAAAAAAACAACGTAACAGTAATCAAGGGTACTGGTGAAGTTGTAAATAAAAACAAAGTGAGGATCAAAGAAAGTGGCGAAGAATTAGAATGCAAAAACTTAGTACTTGCACATGGTTCAATTCCTGTAGTTTTTCCACCTTTTAGTGAAGTTGAAGGAATCTGGACGAGTAACGATGTATTCTTAATGAAAGAATTACCAGAGAGTTTACTTATAATCGGTGGTGGTGTAATAGGTGTTGAATTTGCAACATTTTTTAGCTCCTTAGGTGTTAAAGTGAAGATTGTCGAGCTTGCGGATCATATTTTACCAAATGAAGATGAAGATGTAGTAGAAGAGATTAAAAAAGCTTTTGTACGAAAAGGTGTACAAATTCAAGAAAAGTCAAAGGTGACAAATGTTGAGAAGATCGATAATAACTTCAAAGTAACTATTGTTGATAGAGAAGGTAACGAAAGTGTTGAAGAGTTCAACAAAGTGCTTCTTGCAGTAGGAAGAAAACCAAATATTCCAGAAGATGTAAAGGCACTCGGTGTAGAAATAGATAAAGGAGTTAAAACTGACAATCGTATGAGAACAAACATCGACGGAGTTTACGCAATAGGGGATATTAGGGGTCAGATTATGCTTGCCCATGTTGCTATGTACGAAGGGGTTGTGGCAGCGAAAAACATAGTGGGAATTGACACCCGAATTGATTATTCTGCAGTGCCGTCGATAATATTTACAAATCCAGAAATAGCTTCAACGGGAGTAAAAGAAAAAGACGTTGATAAAGAAAGTGTCAAAATTTCCAAATTTCCATTATCTGCAAACGGCAGAGCAAGAACAATGCTTGAAAACATAGGGTTTGTGAAGATAATAGCGGATAAACAAACAGAAAAAGTGCTTGGCATGTCGATTGTTTCACCTGTTGCGACCGAACTTATAATGGAAGGTGTTATCGCAATCAAAAATAAATTAACCGCACATCAACTTGAAGAATCCATTCATCCACATCCAACGCTTAGTGAAACAACACTCGGCGCGCTTGAGGGTATTACAGGACTATCAATACATCTATAAACAAAAAAGAGGGCTTAGCCCTCTTTTTTATTTTTGTACATCAATTCATCAGCACGTTGAAAAGCTTCGTTAAACAATGCAAAATCTCTTAAATTACTCTTTCAAAACTAACATTTATTTTCGAAGTTATGTAATTTATAACTATCGGATTAGATATAACCTGTGTTTTCGTTCTATCCCTCATTCATCTGTTCTTTTACCTTGAAAAGTTCATCTCTTATTTTTGCAGCATCTTCGTATCTTAATTCCGAGGCCGCTTTGTACATTTCTTCTTCAAGCAGTGCGGCATAATCCTCAAGTGACAAAGTTTCCCTTAATTGGAATATACTATCTTCGTAAATTTTGTACATCTCTTCTTCTTTATCTCTAAAAGGTGCAAATATATCCTCCATTATTGGTTTTACGATAGTTTTTGGCGTTATTCCATGTGCTTTATTATATTCTATTTGTATTCTTCTTCTTCTATTCGTTTCATCGATTGCTCTTTGCATAGCTGACGTAATTCTATCCGCATACATTATCACTTTACCATTTTCATTTCGTGCAGTTCTTCCAATGATCTGAATGAGTGTTGTTTCACTTCTAAGAAAGCCCTCAGTATCAGCATCTAATATTGCCACCAAAGATACTTCTGGTAAATCAAGTCCTTCTCTGAGCAAGTTGACACCTACTACAACATCAATTTCCCCAGCTCTTAGTTTTTTTAATACCTCTACACGTTTTATTGCATCAAGTTCTGAATGTAAGTAAAGGGCACGGATATTGAATTCAATAAGATACTCTGCTAGCATTTCAGCAGTTTTCTTAGTTAGTACCGTAACGAGTGCCTTTTCACCACGTTTTTTCACTTCTAAAATTTCTTTAACTAAATCATCAACTTGATACCTTGTCGGTCTCACTTCTACTTGCGGATCGATCAATCCTGTAGGCCTTATTATCTGTTCAACTACTTGGTTTGAAACTTCCAACTCGAAAGGTCCTGGTGTTGCGGAAACAAATATAACTTGGTTAACCTTTTGTAAAAATTCATCGAATTTAAGAGGTCTGTTGTCATATGCACACGGTAATCTAAATCCATATTCCACTAAACTTTTCTTTCTCGACATTTCACCATGGTACATTGCACGTAATTGAGGAATAGTTATGTGTGATTCATCTATGAAGACAATATAATCTTCATCGTAATAATCCAAAAGTGAGTAAGGAGGGGTCCCTGTCCTTCTTCCATCGAAATGCCTTGAGTAATTCTCAATTCCAGTACAATAACCTAATGTTGAAAGAAGTTCGATATCATTCATTGTACGTTGCCAGAGCCTCTGTGCTTCAAGTTCCTTACCCTGAGTTCTTAGCTCTTTCACACGAGAATCGAGTTCTTCTCTAATACTCTTAACTGCATTCATGATTTTCTCTTCTGTTGTGACGTACTCCTTCGTGGGATAAATCGTTAGCCTGTCAAGTTTTTCAATGACTTGTCTGTTAACCCTATCGAATGTGTACATGCGGTCGATCTCATCACCAAATAGCTCGATTTTGATACCTTCATCCTGGTACGATGGGAATATTTCAAGCGAATCTCCTCGCAATCTGAAGCTGCCCGTAAGACTTACGTCTTCTTTGCGCTCGTAACCAATCTTAACTAATTTCTTGAGAAAATCATTTAAATTAATCCTCTGCCCAACTTCAAGCTTTATATTTAAAGTATCAAAATCTCTCGGGTCACCACATGCGTAAATAGCTGACACACTTGCAACTACTATAACGTCTCTACGAGTCATGAGAGATTTTATCGCACTCATTCTCATACGTGCTATAACATCGTTTATATCGGCACTTTTTTCAATGTACAAATCTTTCGTTGGTACATATGCCTCCGGTTGATAGTAGTCATAGTAACTTATAAAAAATTCAACCTTATTATTCGGAAAAAATACCTTGAATTCAGAATAAAGCTGTGCGGCCAATGTTTTATTTGGCGAAATCACCAATACCGGTCTATTCAACTGTGCAATAACATTTGCCATCGTAAACGTCTTTCCACTACCTGTTACACCAAGTAGTGTTTGAAATCTATATCCCTTCCTTATGCCATCCGTAAGTTTTTCTATCGCTTGTGGCTGGTCCCCCATTGGTTTATAATCACTAACAAGCTCAAATACCATGAAATGTGAACCTCCTCATGTTCTGTCAAAAGGATCTACGAAAAGTGTCTTGAAATTTGAGTAAAGAACAAGACCTGGTTTAAATCCCTTGGGCTTTTTAACATACTTTGCATATGTATAGTCAACAGGTACATTTGTTGAGTACCTACCCTTACTGTAGGTCGCAGCTAAGCGTGCGGCGTACAATAGTGTATCCTCATCGATGCTTTTTCCATTTGTCTTAATTACTACGTGCGCTCCAGGCATTCCTTGCACATGTAACCATATGTCACTATCGCTTGCTTTTTTCACCAATTCATCATTTTGTTTGTTATTTTTCCCAACTAATATAGTAAACCCGTTGTATATATACTTCCTCGGTTCTGAAGGCTGTATACCTTTCTTTGAATTCCTCAACTTTCTCTTAATGAGCTCACTTTCGATCATTTCGTCTTCTATCTCTGCAAGTTCCTCAAAACTTTCTGCACTCTCTATGGTTAATTGCAGCTGTTGAAGGTAAGATAACTCTCTCTCCAATATGTCCTTTCTTTCCTCGATTCCTCTCGCTTTTCTTTTTAATTTGGAGTAAATATTAAAATACCGCACGCTGTTTTCAATTGGGGTTAGATTCTTTTCCATAGGGACATTAACATATGAATTACTTTCCCAATCGTACAATTGTGCAAGCTCTGTTCCGTGATCAATCTGATAACTGTATGCTTTTAAGAGTTCCCCGTATTTTCTATACATTTCTGCTTGCTGGCATTCGGTTATTTCCTTTTTCAACTTTTCAATGAGTTCTTCATTTTGGACGATTTTACCTTTTACTACACTTAATAATTGATGCCTCTTCTGGGTTAATCTGTCTTTTGTCTCAACGTAATCGAAATATTCATTTATGCACTTAATAACATCATTACATTCTCTTTCATCATTATATCTGTGTAGCTTGATGGCAGATACATCGACAAAGTTGTTATTCTCATAATAAAGCCACAGCAACTTACTCTGAATTTCTGAACGAACAGCCAAAAGTGCATTAAATAATTTTTCCACATCTTCATCTGTAATCTCTTCCAATCCTGTGTCTTCCAAATCTGCTCTGTACAGAACCTCTTGTGCGGTTGCTTTAGAAAAACCTTGTATGGATGAATATATAAACTCTGATATCGTTTTATTCCTATGTTTATAATCATGGACAAGCTTTATTAAAAAATCGACGTCGGAGAAACTATCGATATTTACCTTACTGCTATCGTATGGGACAAATCGTTCTCCCGGAAATATTTTCCTAACGCTAGTTTCGACACGTCTAAATGCATCTAAAATTCCATCATTTTCTGTGAATATCGCATTCGAATGTTTCCCCATTATATCAAAGTACATTTTGTAATTATGAACTACTCCTATCTCATCTACCCTCTTCAGTTCAAGAATGGCGGAACGCTCATATTCTATGTTCGCGAAGTTAACTACTTTCGCACCTCTTATTCGACTCCTCAGAAGATCCACAAAAGAATTTCTTTCGGGATCTTTCACAAAATGTTCGACAAAAGAGATATACGAAAAATTTGGATTTAGTGAAATTTTCAAATCACCTGAATCAAAAGAAAAATACAGTACATTTCTGGAAAGATATATATTGCGTATATTCATTCCATTTATTTTTTCAGCAATCTTTTCAATTACCAGTTTCATCACAAAACCATCGTACATTGCAAAGCTCCTCTCTACTAGTGCTATTAATACTCTAAATCCAAGTCCACTATACTTTTCGGTTTTTGACCACTAAGGATTAACCTAATATTTTCTATCGTTTCATCAATCCTTCCAATCTGTCCTTCTAAAGTAAATCCAGCAACATGCGGCGAAATAACAACATTTTTGAGCGTGTGAATAGGATACCGTGAAGGTAACTGCACGCTATGATCACTATCCGGATACAAGTACCACGTATCTATACCAGCACCTGCTAGTATGCCATCTTTTAACGCATGATAAAGACCTTCTTCATCTATCAATTGGCCACGCCCAACATTTATAAGGAACTTCCCGTGCATTTTCATTAAGCGTTCTTTGTTCAAAATTCCAAATGTCGCCTTTGTAAGCGGCAAAGCAACGAACACCACTTGACCAAACGAAATAGCTTCGTCTATATCATTCGTAACATAATTAACAAACTCGACACGTTCTATATTCCTCTTAAATCCCATTACTTCACAATTAAATCCAGAGATCAATTTTGCGATATTAATACCAATTGTCCCGAGTCCTAGTATCGATACCTTCTTCCCCTGCAAACTGTACCAAAAATCTTCCTTTTTTGACCCCGCTTCATATCCATGCCAAATACCCATTTTCAAATCATTATGATACTCAACAATGCGCCCCATCAAGGCAAGAGCAAGTCCAACAGCTCTTTCTGCAACGATTCTTCCATTACCGTGATTATTGACAACACTGATTTTCTTTTCCCTTATCACATCAAGTGGTAAGCCATTCACGCCCGCCCAAGGAACGATTATGAATTTCAAGTTGCTTGCTTTATTCACTTGCTCAGAGCTTAAAAAGCCAGTCACAATAATATCCGCAAAGGGAATGTACTTTTCAGCATCTTCCCGATTTATTGGGATGATAAAATTATGGTCAGGAAACTCCATCTTTAGGTTTTTTATTTGATGGATAAAGTAATCTATCATTTTTGTAAGAAAAAGCACAGTCATATCATAACACCCCCTGATGAATTATTTCTTATACAGTATTATACCATCAAATTTCAGTGAAGAATAAAAAAACAAAAGCCGTCCGAGAAATGGACGACTTTTATATTTTATTGTTTCTTACAAGCTTAAATCAAAAAAATGTAGTAAAAGTCAGGTAAAATATTGCACTCACACCAACTGAAAATGGAACGGTGATAAACCAAGAAATCAGTATATCTTTAAGCACAGATGTGTTAACAACTTCTATACCTCTTGCTAACCCAACTCCCGTTACTGCACCAACAACCGTGTGAGTTGTACTAATCGGAAAACCAAATATCGACGAAAGCAATACTGTCGTTGCTGTACCAAAATCTATCGAAAACCCCCGTGTATTGTTTAACTCGGTTATATCATGACCAATAGTTTGCATAACCTTGTATCCGTAAAGTAGCACTCCAAGTGCAATACCAAGCCCTCCGATAAATAGAATATACTTTGGTATTTCGATTTTTGAAAATGCTACTGCAGAGGTCTTTTGAACCATAAAAATAAGAGCGATAGGTCCAACCGCATTTGCCACATCGTTGGCACCATGTGAAAAGCAAACATAAGCAGAAGTTAAAACTTGCACCTTTTTAAATATTTCCTCAACAGTTTCGTATTCATCATGATTCTTCTTAGTATATCTAAGAATAAGCAAATACGTCAAAAGCCACACAAATACAAAGAATACAACACCGACGATCAGTGAAAAAATATACGATTTCTTCAAAGTTTTTACGCTGAACAAGAATGAAATCAGAAAGAAAGTAAAACCAATCATAACAGGAGCAACCTTTTTTGCAGCATTCAATGGACTTGGTCTATGAAGGATGGTAAATGTAAGAATTTTAAAGATAAGATAAGCAAAAAACCCGCCAACGATCGGAGAAATAAACCAAGATAATACAATTTGAAGTAGCTTTGACCAATAAACGACTTTATATCCGCCACTTATTAACCCAAAACCGATCATACCACCTATAATCGAATGTGTTGTTGAAACAGGCATTCCAAAGACAGTAGCAACCATAACCCATATACCAGCGGCTAACAATGCAGATATGGCACCATAAATCACATACTTTGGGTTTTGAATGTGACCGATTGATATAATACCACTTGCGATAGTTTTTGTAACAGCTGCACCGAACATAACGGCACCCATGAATTCAAGAAAAGATGCGAGAAGAGCAGCCTGCTTCGGTGTTATTGCTTTTGCGCCAACTGCCGTTGCCATACCGTTGGCAACATCGTTTGCACCTATCGCAAAAGCCATAAACATACCTACGAGAATTGCAAAGAGTGTAATCATTTCCACTCCTCCTCACTTGTGTGTTATCATTCTTACTTTTTCAACAACGTTCTTTGCCTTATCTTCTATTCGCATCAAAAGTATAACCACACTGTTTAAAAACATGAGATCCACAGCGTTCATTTCGTATTTCTTAGCAAATAACTTTTTACCAATCTCAATCCCAAGTAAATCACTTGAGTGTTCTTCTCTTTCAACAACTATAGTTTTTTCGTCTTCCTTTTCAATTTCTTTTGGTGAGAATGCAGATTCAACAATTAACCTAAGTTCTTTTGCAGCATCGTTCATGCTATGAACGCTTTGGTTAACAAGGGTTGCCAGGTTTTCAATATCTTTCTTAATATCATCGGGCACATTGTCAACTTTGTTCATCGTAAGCATTTTAAGTGTATCATCTGCCAAATCCATTATTGAATCAACGTTATGCAGGACATCCAAAAAATCTGATTTACTGAAGTATGTCCATTTCAACTTCGCATAAATCTCCCTAACTTGCAACTTTATTTTGTCCGCTTTGTCTTCAAGTTCATCGATTCTTCTTGAAAACTCCTCAATTTGTTCTCCACTCAGATATGTTTCTATAGCCTCTTTCATGATCTCGGAAGCTTGAACACATAAGCTCGTATGTTCAATGAAAAGTTCCAAAGGAGACTTGTACGGTACCAGCTTGTTAAAAATATTCGCCATAAAACCACCCCTTTAAACCTATCTTTTAGATCCTTTTAATTATCAATGATTGAAATTCAAGTGCACAGATACGAGAGAGTGTAACATTAGCAAAAAAATTGCAGAAAGTGTATTTAAAATCAATATTAATGTACATTAAAATAAAATCTTAGGCAATCTATGCTTCAATCTTTGGAGAAAATAAATTCGTAAATAGCTTTGATAGTTTCATCTAATTGCTCTTGTCGTGATATACTTGCCTTCCCATCTCCTTTCTGAAAACCATAGTCACCAAATTGCGAGTGGTTTCCACCTTTGATAAGATAGTAAACCGTATTTTTATTCAGTAAGACTTTCTTTTCTTGGATCTGTTCAAAGCGTCCATCATTTGAACCAAATATTGAAAGCACAGGTATTTTCATATTACTCATGTCTCTAGCTGGATAAGAAGCGAGTAATATCAAACCTGCAACATCTTTTTGATTTTTATATGCATATTCACTCGCAGCAACTCCACCAAGACTGTGACCTGCAACATACCATCTGAGATTTCCAAAATCCTCTATATATTTACGAGCACCATTAATCCTTAAAAATGCAAGATTCAAAGGTACTTTTAAGATAACTGTGGTTATGCCCTTTTTTGCAAGTAAATACCCAAGCGGCAAATAAGCTAAATGTTCAACATGACCCCCGGGGTAAAAAACAACCCCAACAAAATCTTTTCCCGATTTCATTTTCTCAATAGGTTCTAAAACAGTATCACCGTTTCTTTCAATAGTAACTTTAATATCATCCGCATTTAAATACTTTTTTGCATCAGTGCTTGCTTTAAGAGGCGTATATGCCCAGATCAAAAATATAGAAGAAAACGTGAGAAAAACCAAGATAAAAAAAGAAAAAACTTTGTTTAATCTCCTCCTCATCTTATCACCTCACTTTTATTTCCACAGTTCCAAAACTCCAAATAAAATCATATCACAACTGTTAGTATATTTCCATACGATTATTTTTACCAAAATCACCTGCAAATAAAGTTGACAACTGTCGTCCAATTTTCACAATTTATAATACATTCATTATGGATAAAAGCTAATAAAAGGATGGTATCGCAAATGATCTACAAAAACTTTGAAGCAAAGAATCATCTTTTTATGACACCAGTAAAAACAGCTTTAACCACTCTGAATACAAGTTTTGTGATGGAGAAAGTGATAAAGTAGTACGAAAGAAAAGCAGTTGGTGGAATTGGCACAATTATTCTCGAACCTATCGCGGTGGAGACGCATGGAAAAGAGCATTCAAAGCAACTCACGTTGAATACGGACGAACATATAGAGGTTAAAAACACTTATTGAAAGGATTCATCAATATGAAGTGAAGGTAGTAGTTCACTTAAACCATGCGGGAAGAGGCGCAAGTCCAAAACATGTTGGAACAGCTGTTGCACCATTTCCTATTATGTGTCCTTCTACTGAAACAACACCTGAAGAACTCAGCAAAGAACACATTAAAGAAATTATTACCGCGTTTGTTCAAAATGCCATTAGAGCCCAAAGAGCTGTTGCTGATGCTATTGAAGTACAATTTGACCATGGTTACTTAGTACACCAATTTTATTCTGAACGTCTGAACAAAAGGAAAGGCAAGTATGGTACCAATAAACTTCAGTTTGCTAGAGAACTATTAGAAGCACTTTCTCAAAGTGTAAATATACCGGTATTCATAAGGATTTCCGGGGACGAGTTTGTACCTGATGGTATTACACTTGAAGATATTGAGAAAATACTATCTCTAGCCGAAGAATACGGTGTTTCAGTAATACACGTTGGTTGGGGGAACGTTTGTGACTCGGCACATTGATATTATAACCACATGTCACTTCCTACCGAAGCGATGGACGAGAGGTTAAGGCAAATCAGTAAAATTACAAAACTTCCAGTTATTGGCACTGGGAAAATGCAAAAAAATAAGAGATAAAAAACACTCATAGAAGAAAGAACAATTGGTGGAGTGGTTTTTGGAAAGCAACTAATAATCGATCCAAATTTTCCGAAGAAAATTATAGCTGGTTCGGACGATTACGTTAGATGCGGATTTTGCTTACAAGGGTGCTAAGCTAGTGTAAAGAGCGGTAATACAATAGATTGTATAGCCAATCCCGAAATCCACTCGGAATTTAATGCCGACACAACTGGAAGTAAAAAAGTTGCTATTATTGGTGGAGGACCAGCTGGAATATTCGCAGCGTTATACCTCAAAAAGAAAGGCTATAACATAGCATTGCTTGAAAGAAATAATTACCTTGGTGGACAGTGGGTGCTAGCACGTAGAGCTCCAAAGAAAAATTCTTTGAAAGAGATATCAGAGGACTTAATAAAAAAATTGAAAAGCAAACCACGGTAGTCAAGAATATTACCATCACACCAGAGTACTTTGATGACAAAGATTCTGACGTTATAATCCTGGCAACCGGTGCCTTTACATTAGCGCTAATGCCTTAAAAGTCAGAAAAATAATAATTCCATCGAAAAGCACACTTGACATTGCCCAGAAAATCCAATCGAGTTTCTTAGTCTCATAAACTTAGTCTTATAAAAGAGCTCGGCTACTTTTGGCCAAGCTCTTTCGTTTATTTCTATGACACAATATTAAAATGTGAATGCGGTAGCTATACTTTCTTAGGCCTTATTTATTTCTTAGAAATTATTTTCTTCTGCTTCCCTGTTACTATTTGTTCAAATTACACAATTATGCGGATTATATGATATCTGTTTAACTAAGTTTAGTATCTCTTTAGGTATAACTTACTATGACAAAAAACATTTCACTTTATATAGTTTTTTTACGTACCACTAATTTATTACGTAACTATCCCAATTCTATACACTCTTCTCTGCCTTACCTAAAAAATGCAATTTAATAAACCTCCTATCGCCCCTTTTAATCTCAGGATGTATTCCTGTAACCACACCATCTACTCAGCAAAACGTCTGGCAAAAAACTTTTGGGAGGAGCGATTGGAACGAATTTCATTTTATACAACAGACAAAAGATGGTGAATTTATAGCTTTAGGACACATAAAGTCTTTTGGTGCAGGACGGGATGATTTTACATAATAAAAATGGATCCAGAAGGGAACACTGCATATCTTGCAAAGCAATAAGTGACGATAAAGAAGCGGGGAGAAAATCTTTAAGACTTCCGAACGGCCTGGCCTTAGTGATTTGCCATATTCATAATGACGCTTGAAAGTCTCTTAATTAAACGCTTTTTTCTTTGTTCTTTAATTTTCTTCCTTTTCTTTCATTCAAAAATCAAACTACAGTAATAAACAAGAAAAGACACCATTCGCGGTGCAAACCTTTTTGTAGTGTTTTCAAAACCGGTCATTTTTTCTCGTTTGTTTTTTAAAAAATGCAATATAATGTTTCTTATATTGCATTTCTTTAAAAGCACACACATGTTAAAAAAATCCTTTATTTATAATAGGTGTGGCTGATTTGCCACATCCTAGAGCCATTACACACCCGAATTTATGAATTATCCCTTCTAAAATCAGATATAACGATTTTCGGCAAGTGGTGACGTAATACAACATACCCAAGTCTACAAAAAGCGGTTATAGGTCATTTTACTGGCATGTTAATTGGTTCACCTGAAAAGCATCCCCCTGACATCCTGAAAAATTATAATGACCGCTTGTTTCATGAACGGTTTAATCCTTTCAAGAAACCTTTGAGCGGTCTCTTCAGCTGCAAATAACTCAATTATAATAGGCATCTGTGCGTCTGTGATTTCTCGCAATGTTGTATGAAGCTTTTTATCAAATATGTATCCTTCCATAGCTTTGTATTCTATAAAGTCTGTTATTCCTTCTTCAATAGCTATAGATGAGATAACTCTGTTGAGTGGTTTGTTATTGTGTGCCTCGCACTTAGCGTTCTCTTTAACAAATATACGAATGTAAGTGCCGTAGAATACCTCCATAGTCTCCCCCCTTTTTTAAAGCAAAATAGTAGCTAACAAGCTACCTCCAAAACTAGCAGACAGCCCCAGTACAACATTAAGCATAATATTTAGGAAAGCAGATAAATACTGGGCATGCGTTATAAGTGCGAATGTTTCATAACTCATCGTTGAAAACGTTGTCAATCCTCCCATTATCCCCGTTGTCAAAAACAACTTCAAATACGGGTTCATAGTCATTCGAATTGCTATTTGCATTATAAATCCAAGTAAGAAGCTTCCAACTACGTTCACTAATAGTGTACCTAATGGAATAAACGTCTCTGAAAGCATACTATTCAATTCCAGAGATGTGATATACCTTAAGATACTACCAATTAAACCACCTATACCTACAGAAATAATTTGTAACATCATAAATTAGAGCCTCCTTAGTAAGTATGGAATGCATATATTGGAAGTTTTTGGACAAAGTAAATATTATATCGTTATGCACTTTAGAATATTTACTAAATATGAAAAATCTAAGTGTGTGCTTATGCTAAATTAAAAGTAGGTATACATAAGTAAATAAGTACGTATTTATTTTTTGGACGACTTCAACTATTTTTTAAAAGTGTTTTTATCGAGAAGTTTATGCACTAATTTATTCTACTAACACATGTAATTTTTGCAATACTGTGATATAATTTTTTCTGAGGAGGTGAATAGATGGATTATCTTGAATCATTTAAGCCTTTTGTATACGAAGATGAATTTGTTCGACTGCCTTATAGGATATTTTCACCAAACATAAAACCGGGTGAGAAGTATCCATTAGTGGTTTTCTTGCATGGAGCGGGTGAAAGGGGAACGGATAATAGAAAGCATATTACAGCAAACGAAGGTGCTACAACATGGGTGAAAGAAGATTTTCAAAAGCGACATCCATGTTTTGTTTTAGCTCCCCAATGCCCTGAAAATGGCTATTGGGGAAGTTCATTTAAATTTTACCACGACATGGAAAAGTTGCGACCAAATTCCCTAATTGCTGTCGTTTCACTTATCATAGACAGTTTGGTTGACGATCTTCCTATTGACAAAGATCGTGTTTACGTGACAGGGCTTTCAATGGGCGGCTTTGGTACGATCGCATTACTATCATATCAGCCAGACAAGTTCGCAGCTGGTATTGTCGTATGCGGTGGTGGAAATCCCAAAAATATGAAAAAGATAGCACATATACCTTTGTGGTTTTTTCACGCTGAAGATGATGATATTGTGCCTGTGAATTATTCGAGAGTACTTGTTGAAGAGCTAAAAAGACTCGGTGCAGAAGTAAGGTACACGGAATATCCCAACGGATTTATGAAATCTATAGGACTTTTCCCACATGCTTCCTGGGTACCCACATACAACGATGAAGAAATGAAAGAATGGTTGTTTAGTAAGGTGAGAAAATCACCACGTTAAAGAAAAATCCCCCTATGCGCAAAGCGCACACAGGGGTATTTTTTGTCCTTCTTCTGTGTTCGATTTACTATTCTACTTCGTCGTTAAACTCGCCATTAGGATTTCAAGGTACTTTATTACGTCCTGCTTACTTTTATAGACAGGGGCATTGAACGAGACTTCTGACCAATCTTTGAGTATTTCTTCCTCTGAAGTATTTTTGTACACGTCTAATAGTCTCGACACTGTATTATTCAGTTCTTCGATTATGAGTTCATAGTGACTTGCAAAGCGTTTATATCTTTCGAGTAAGAACATTGTGTTTAAGGTCATAACCTTGTTTGCAAGGT
Source organism: Fervidobacterium sp. (assembly GCA_049970055.1). Taxonomy (GTDB): domain Bacteria; phylum Thermotogota; class Thermotogae; order Thermotogales; family Fervidobacteriaceae; genus Fervidobacterium. The sequence continues at coordinate 8,270 of JBMFNR010000003.1, read as the reverse complement.
TTGTGATTTTCGTTTGTGAATCATTCGATAATTGTAGTGCACTTATCTGCTGCAAGAAATCGTTCATTTTATTCTGTGCGATAGTTTTCCAGACACTTTTCTTGCTTATACTTACCCAAAAGCTAGCAGGTACTCTTGACATTTCGTCCACATAGGATTTTTCAATACTCTTCATATCAGTGTCTGAAAATTCCTTATAAGCATCACTAAGCATGTTAACGAATATTGGTGTCAAGCTATTTGAGAGGTAACCCTTACCCTCATCCGCTAGGATTTTGTCAAGCGTGTTTTTGGATTCTTCGATGAATTGATTGTATTTATTATCCCATGTTGATTTATTGGTAATTTTCTTTTTTATGTATTCGTATGTTTCTTTGTACCATTCCAAAATTTGCTGGTATGTGTATACACTTTCTTGGTATTCATTTATACTCTGGTATTCTCTTGCAAGTGCATGCAAATGATCCAAGATGCCATCTGGCACACCCCACACATTTTTAAGTTCCATGTATTTAGCGGTCTTAATCTCCCTTTTTGCTAAGTCAACTAGTAAATCTCGTGCTTCAACATTCATTGGGGAAAGCAATTGAGTAGTTATGTTAGCAAAGTATCTGTAAATGTCTTGCCCATAGGTTGTTGCTTGCTCAATATCGATGTTTTTCCAATCTGGGAATCTATTCCAGCCACCAGGCATTATATCTATTGTTTTCCTAACCCATGTGCTGTAATTGTTAAAGAAAATTGGTGAATTTCCTGAGATTTTTTTTGAAAGTTCTGGATCAGTCAACTTTTCAACTAAGTCTTTGTTAAACTGGTAAAGTGAAGCATAGCGCATTGCAAGTGTTTTAAATGTATTTCTCTCAGTAAAAGTTTGAAGTGATAGCTCATACAAGCTTATGGAGTCAATAACTGCTTGTGCATAAGCTATATTAACCTTATCTATAAAATCAGGATTTTTTCTAAGATAATTTGCCAGCAGTAGATAATATGGATGCTTGAACCTTTCGTTTATAAGTTTTTGGTAATCATCTGCTTGTTGACTCAGTACTTTTTCAGGATCTGAGTTCATCAAAAGCTTTAATTCATCAATTCTTATTATATCTGTAGATAGTGCTGCAAGGTAAAAATATGATTTTCCGTATGTGTGATTTAAATTCACACTCTTTAAAAGGTAATCTTTTGCCAATTCATACTGTTTTTTAATTTGCTGAGGTATTATATTCTTTTGGCTAGTTAAGTATTCTCGCTCACTTTGAATTTTATTCTTTAATTCCGCAATGTATTTCTGCCTTTCCGCTTCTGCTTGTAAACTGTTGTATGGCACATTTAACCTTTTGGCTTCCGCTTGCTTTAAAGCATGCCATGTTTGAGGAGACAACTGTTCAAATCGTCCAGAAAAGCTGTTTAAATCTGACTCAATTTGGTTGAGTTGATGCAAGTATTGATCTATCCTATCAAGTTCGTTTCTCAGTGTGCTTAGAGTGCTGTACGCAACGTTTCCTTTTCTAAAATATACTTCAGATATAAAGTGATTCCATCTAAGGTACATAGATGCACCAACTATGCTAAGAAGTAAGATTGCGAGCATTAAGCCTTTCCCTAAGCGTAGAATGTATTCCTTTCCGTTGACTTTGTTGAAGTACATACCGAGTCCAGTACTTATAACGAAGTTTGCAAGTATTGCGTTAGGTAGCAAATGCCCTGGGAAACTGAAAGTGCTTTGAAATGCAAAAACAATGCCACTCAACACAAGCATGAAAAATAACAACGCATCATCTTTTTCAGCTATTTTCTTAACATTTTTCATAACGTATACAACTAGTAAAATGAGCATTACAATTATCGCTGTTAAACCGAGTATTCCTGTTTCACTGAGTATTTGAAAATAATCATTATGTGCTCTTTTAAAATTATTCCAACCGTAGTTGTATTCGGGATGTGCCTCGATTAAGTCTGAAATGCCATACAGACCATACACTTGGTACGTTCCTATACCCTGGCCGATTATCTTATGATTTTTCCATATGTAAAGTGTTGAAAACCAGGAAAGAAACCTTTCATCTCGACTTGAGACAGAAGCCATTGCGCTAAATCTGTCTGTCATGTTAAAAGAACCATAGTTATTGAAAGGTGTGGGTACATTGTAAACAATCACTATGAGAATCGCAGCGATAAGAAAGCTAAAGATAGCTACTTTCCTTAAAATAAGTAATTTTTTCAGTAATTTGGGGTCCCTTTTAATAAGTTCTTGAACAATGTTATCCTCTTTCTTTTTCAAATAGAAAAAGTACACCAAGGCCAATACTACTGCCTCAATAACTAGTGCAAGGTATTCAGAACGCGTTTGCGAGAATACGATAACATCAAAGCTTAAAATTGCTGATATGAGAGCGGTCAGTTTGAATAGATAAATACTCCATATCTTTTTTAAATTGATAATACCAACGTCAAGGCTTGCCACAAAATAAAGAGCTATCGGAAGGAGCATATTTAAATAATTGGAAACAAAAATAACGTTACCTATATTAGCTTTTATACTTGCTCGTTCAAATGGATCTCCTATCCGTCCAAGCATGATATCGTATCCAGTGTAAAAATTCAAAATTGCATTAATGGCAATAAACAAACCAGTCAAAACAAAAACAAAAAGAAATTTAACGATTTTATCTTTCTCGTTCATAATGGAACTAAAGTAAAATGAAATCAAAACATTCAAGAACAAGTACAAGCCAATATCAATCGCTTGTCTAAAGAAAAATCTGTTATCCACAAATGTATTATAGGTAGACAAAAGTGCAATGATAGAAAAAGCAAGCCAAGCAAAATGAACAGGTGTTGCAAAAAACTTGAATTGCTTACTTTTTAAAAGCTTGTAGAAAAGATAAATACCTGTCAGAAATGCTGCAACGGTTAAAATAGCATACTTTGGTGTGCTGAACTCGTATGTATACTCTCTGTGAGCAAAAAGCGCAACTAACGGTATGGTCGTGTACCAGACAAATTCCTCAAAAAAAGATAGCACTTTAACTCCGCCTCCTCTTTTTTCTCGTTCTTCTTTTTCTTTTAGTATCTGAGTATTTCCAATATCTTACCTAAGATACTATACAAAACAATCACAATCAAAATTGCAACAATGCTGAGAAAGTTATTCGATTTTGTGTAATACCCAAAAAGAAACGCGATAATTTGTATCAGCAACATAACGTACAATGTTTTTCGCTTGTCTTTGAATCTTCCGTATATTTTATCGTACACATGCTCTCTATCCCCACCAAATGGCGGGCGATGATTAAGTATTCTACGCAAAACACCAGACGATAAATCAAAAAAGAAAAGAGAAGTGAAGATGAATGATGAAATTACGTAAGATATTTGGGATGGCCCATGCCTAAAGGCCGACAATAAACCTACGGAAAGAATACCACCTATCAAGTAGCTACCACTGTCACCCATAAATATCCTCGCAGGCGGAAAATTGTATATGAAATAACCAAAAAGTGCCCCAATTAATGATAACAGCAAAATTGCATCGAATTTTGATGATACGGAAAACGATAATCCTATAGCGGAAACGATAGATACACCTGCGCAGACACCATCCATACCATCCATCATATTGACCGCGTTAATAAGCACCACCGAAACGAATATGTAAGCTAAAGAGAGCCAAGATATACCAATGTACTTATAGGTAAGCAAAGATGCAACAATAAATTCGATTATCAATCTTGTTTTTGGACTGAGATTTTTGACATCGTCAATTAGCCCAGTTAACATCAGCAAGGTCAGCGATGCTTTACTAATAATTTCAAAAGGTGTTACCAGAATAACCGCAAGATAAATAGCTATACCACCAAGATAAGGAGTAATTTTCTCGTGTGGTTTTAGCTCTCCATTTGGCTTGTCTACTATCCCGTATCTATACGCTAACTTACCGAAAATTGGTATCGTTAAAACACTCAGCAGAAAAGATATTACTGGATATATTAATAAGGTCATTTGAGCCCTCCTCACGATCTAGAATTGGTAAGGTTGAAGTTGTTTACTGTTTTCATCATTGCCTTTTTGCGTATCTGTTGGCGCACTATCTGTTTGTGTTGTTGTCGGTGTTTTCTTTTCTGCTGGAATTGATATGTTTGGCGATAGTATTACGTCAAGACTCTGCCCCTTTTCTAGAGCAGCTAATAATTCATCTTTTTTCGTTGTGTAATCACTACCATTGTATGTAAGTTTCACAACTTTTACATCTCCTCCCGGCTCTACGGCAAATTTTATGTGAAGCCTTCCATTAGAAAAAACGACAGTATCGGTGTCCTTATCTATCAACCAGCCTTCGTCACCAAGAAAATCAGAGTATTTTCTCGTTGAGAACATGGAATTTTTAACAAGTTCGACTATTCCTTTAGTTAATAGATCTACCTTGAAAATTTTTCCTATCATGTAATCTGTAACTTCATCAATGGCTTTTGAATTGTTCATGTACACATCTTGTAGCAAAGCTTTATTCCCCAACAGTATTTCGAATATAAACTTAAGTTGCCAACTTCTTCCTACGTATAAACCTGTACCTGAGAGCGTGACTTTGTCATTCACGCTATCATACGACCAAGTTGCATTTCTTAAGAAACTTTCAAACGCTGTTTTGTTATCCTTGTAAGGTGTTCCACTAACAATCAATGAACTCTGAACTAAGGTAATTAAGTTATCAGATCTTTGCTTAGTATCAGCATTTGTAGTACCAATAGAAGTTCCTTCCTGAGACGTACCAATAACTCTATCTGTACTTGTTAACATATTTATCACTTCGTTTGGAGTGACATTGTTGTTGTTGATTGAACCACTAACTAAGAATAATCCTTCAGAGGATGAAAGGAAAGATAAGGAAAAAACGTTTTTGTTCAACTTTGTTGTTCCTAAAATTGTTAATCTTATACCATTGGAAGTACATGAATAATTCCATTCTGTTTTTTCACAAGCATTTTCAAACAATTTTCCAAACGTTTTATCGTAATTCGGCACTTGCGCATTTAATATCTTCTGCTTTAATCCTTCAAATTCCGCACGCAAATCGTACCCATATTTTGCATATATGTACCTAGTCATATCTACAATTTTATTTGTTGGTATTTCGTTTCCGTCAACTAAGATATAAGTTATAGTTACACTTCCATCGTTAGCTAACGCCAAACCAACAGTTACCACTGATTCTTTTCCGTCAAGTTCAGTAACTCCGTTAAACTCAACGGTATTCTCAGCTTCGTTTTTTATTGTCCATCTTGGGTTTTTAAGCTTTTCTAAAATATCTGATACACTAACACCAGGAAATTCCTTGATACTTCCCCCTTTTATAAGCTCTACAAGGTTATCCTTTATACCCCGTTTTTCAACGTTATACACGTTGCTAAGTAAAACTCTCATCTCAGTCAACGACAATTCTTTTCCGTCGATGATCACTTTTTCAATAGAAACTCTAACGTTACCCTCAGTTCTACGGAATTTAGTCCAAACCTGTACATTTTGGGAATTACTATTACTTCCCGATAATACCAAGAATTCTTTTCCTCCCGTGTTGACGTATTCGTATCCAGTTACAGAGATATAGTTAAAAAGTTTCTTGGGATCACTCTGTTCGTAATCATCAGGTCGAATTTCAAATAGAAGGTTGTAAAGTGCTTTTGTGTAAAGTTTTTTGTATGCTTGCTCAGAATCTTCAACCTTGGAGCCATTAATGTAAATAATCATATTACCGGTATTAAAAACCTCTATCATGTATTTATTCTTCATTTCATCAAGCCCCATGATCCGTGGATTTCCAAATAAACCTACACTAACTGTTGAATTACCCAAAGCTTTTTCAAAAGTTTCCTTGATTGAAAGTACTTTGAAACCACTGAAAGTTTTTTCAATTAATCGAATTTTGCTCTGCAAAATCACGAGACCTGTTAATATGAACACAACGGTAATTATGACCACAACACTTACAATTGAAGCTACCAAACTTGCATTTTTTCGTTTCACCTTACTTTGTCCCTCCAATCTTTATATAAGAAAAATGCTTTTTTCACTTTTGCTAAATATTTCCAATAATATTATACTACTAATATTATACTACAAACTACAAAAGGAGAAAACTACTTACCCCCTTGATAAAAATTAAAGTATATGATAGAATTTTTAACGTAAAACCTAAGAAAATTAAAGTGGGGCCGTAGCTCAGTTGGGAGAGCGCTACCTTCGCACGGTAGAGGCCGTGGGTTCAAATCCCATCGGCTCCACCATATTTGAACGTTCCATTGATACGATAAATAGAAGCCTTGAGAAATCAGGGCTTTTTTCGCTTTGGCTCTTAGTCAATAGTTGGGGCGGGTATTTGGTTAGAGTGCCTGTCATTTTATGTTTTTTGAAAAAATTGAAGGAAAATAAACTTTAATGTAGAAATATTAAAATATTGAAAGAATTAGTTTAAGGAGGCAGGAAAATGTCAACAGCAAATGTAGGTTTTGAAGAACAACTTTGGAAAGCGGCAGATATATTAAGAGGTAGTATGGATGCAGCAGAATATAAGCATGTAGTTTTAGGACTATTGTTTTTAAAATATATATCTGATAGATTTGAAAACAAGTATAATCAGCTTCTTGAAGAAGGCGAAGGTTTTGAAGAAGATAGAGATGAATATGAAGCAGAAAATATATTTTGGGTTCCAAAAGAGGCAAGATGGGAAAATATAAAGAACTCAGCTAAAGATCCAAAGATAGGACAAATAATAGATGATGCCATGCTTTTAATAGAAAAGGAAAATCCAAGCTTAAAAGGTGTATTAGATAAAAGATATGCAAGACCAGAACTTGATAAAAGAAGGCTTGGAGAATTAATAGATGTTATTTCAAATATTAAGCTTTATCAAGATGGACAAAAGGATATTTTAGGAAGAGTATATGAATATTTCTTAAATAAGTTTGCTGAAAAGGAAGGTAAAGGCGGAGGCGAATTCTATACACCTAAAAGTGTTGTTAAAACATTAGTTGAAATGATTGAGCCTTATAAAGGAAGAATATATGACCCATGCTGTGGCAGTGGTGGTATGTTTATACAAAGTGAAAGGTTTCTTGAAGAGCATCAGGGAAAGATTGAAGATATATCAATTTATGGTCAAGAGCTAAATCCAACAACATGGAAACTTTGTAAGATGAATCTTGCCATACATGGCCTTGATGGCGATTTAGGACCACATAATGCCGATACATTCCATAATGATTTGCATAAAAATTTAAAAGCAGATTATATTTTAGCAAACCCTCCTTTTAATATTAGTGAATGGGGCGGCGAGAAACTGACAGAAGATGCACGATGGAAATATGGTATTCCTCCAGTAGGAAATGCAAACTATGCATGGCTACAACATATAATATTTCACTTAGCACCAAATGGAGTTGCAGGAGTGGTGCTTGCTAATGGTTCATTAAGCTCAAATACGTCTAATGAAGGAGAAATAAGAAAAAATTTAATAGAAGAAGATGTTGTTGATTGTATAGTGGCACTTCCTGATAAATTATTTTATACAACAGCAATTCCAGCATGCCTTTGGATATTAAATAGGAATAAAGGAAATAATCCAAAATACAGAAGCAGAAGACATGAGTTTTTATTCATAGATGCAAGAAAACTTGGTCAGCTTGTAGACAGAAGGCATAGGGAACTATCAGATGAAGACATAAAAAGAATTTCAGAAACATATCATAATTGGCGAAACAAAGATGGACAATATGAAGACATAAAAGGCTTTTGTAAAGCAGTAACAATAGATGAAATACGTGAGCATGAATATATTCTAACTCCTGGAAGATATGTAGGAATAGAAGAAGTTGAAGATGATGGAATAGATTTTGAAGAGAAGATGGAGAACTTAACAAGTGAACTATCAGAGCTATTTGCTAAATCAAGACACCTTGAGGAGGAGATAAAGAAGAACTTGAGGGGGTTAGGATATGAGTTGTAATAAGTGGAGAGAGACAGAATTAGGATTAATTCCAATGGATTGGGATATAAAAGCAATTGGAGAAATTGGGAAAGTAGTTGGTGGAGGAACACCTAACACAAAGGAATATAAATATTGGGATGGAGATATTAGCTGGATTACTCCCAAAGATTTATCAGGTTATAATGAAAGATATATATATAAAGGTGAACGTTCTATTACTATGGAAGGGCTTGAAAACTCAAGTGCTAGATTACTGCCAAAGGGAACAGTTTTATTTAGTTCAAGAGCACCT
>JBMFNR010000002.1:52405-637370 GCA_049970055.1 Fervidobacterium sp. | reverse complement strand
TAAAGCCTTTATTGGTAACAAATCTCTTGCACTGCCTGTTACAAATACGAGCTTGCTTCCTATTTGCCAGGCGTTTTGTTGCTGAACTACGAGTTGTTGAATAAATTACTTATATTCGCTGGTGTCAATGGTATTCGTTGGTAAAAATTCCTGAATGATATCCATGGTATAGTGGTATAATAGAATAAAATTTTTGAAATAGAGGGGGAAGGAATTTTATGAAAAGAAAAATAATAAATCCGCATCTAAGTGAGTTTGAGAGATTTGTTTTGTTTGAAAAAGGTACGGAACCGCCATTTGCTGGTGAGTACGAGAACCATTTTGAAAAGGGGGTTTACGTTTGTAAAAACTGTGGTATACCACTTTATAACTTTTCTGATAAGTTCGACTCGGGCTGTGGTTGGCCTGCTTATGATGATGAAATCCCAGGTGCTGTGAAAAAGCAAATAGATAAGGATGGTGTCAGAACAGAGATTATATGCTCTTATTGCGGTGCTCATCTTGGGCATGTTTTCTATGGCGAGGGTTTTACACAAAAGAATGTAAGACATTGCGTTAATTCCATATCTTTGATTTTCATTCCGGAAGGTCAGCAACCACCAATTGACAGAATGTTCTTTGCAGGTGGCTGTTTTTGGGGGGTAGAACATTTATTTAAGCAACTTGATGGTGTCATCGACACACGCGTTGGCTATATGGGCGGACATAAGAAAAATCCAACTTACGAACAAGTATGTACGGGATTAACAGGGCATTACGAAACCGTTGAGGTTATTTTTGATCCAAAAAAGGTTGATGAAGAAAGTCTTGTTAAGTATTTCTTCGAAATTCACGACTTCACGCAAGAAAATGGACAAGGACCAGACATAGGTGAGCAATACAAGAGTGTAATCTTCTATACAAACGATAAGCAAAGAGAAATTGCACAGAAAATAAAAGATGAACTGAATAAGAAATATAAAGTCGCCACTCAAATAAGAAGAGCGAGTGATTTTTGGGTCGCAGAAGATTACCACCAGGATTACTATGAAAAAACCGGAAAAGTCCCTTATTGCCATTTTAGAAGAAAGAGGTTTTAAAGATAACTACCCAATTCATTGGCAAATTCAACCAAATCTATATCAAATTTTAAGTCAGATATATCATCGATTGGGGTTTTACCTTTATTTACAACGACCAACTTTGCGTTATTGCGTTTTGATTGCAAAGGTAATTGGGCAGCGGGATAAACAATAAGCGACGTTCCTAGCGTTATAAAAAGGTCACTTTTTTGCGTCCAACCTTCGGCTTTGGAATACTCATTCAATGGTAGCATTTCACCAAAAAATACGATATCAGGTTTTGTTATACCTGAACAGTTGCATCTAAAATTTCTTAACAACAAATCTTCTCTATCGTTCTTGCTAAAAAGATCAAATCTTCTGTGACACTTTATACAAGTCCAGGTGCGAACGTTTCCATGAATCTCAGCTACGTTCTTACTACCTGCTTTCTTGTGTAGGTTATCTATGTTTTGAGTTATTACTCCTTTGATAATTCCCATATTTTCAAGCTTTGCTAGCAGAAAGTGCACAGTATTTGGTTCAGCGTCGAGCATTTTCAATAGTTCTTCCTTGGCAAATTTGTAAAACTTATCTGGATTGCTGTAAAATAAATCAATATCAAAAATTTCTTGACCCCATTTTGAGTAGACTCCTTCTTTGCTTCTGAAATCTGGTATACCACTTGGCACACTAACACCTGCTCCTGTAAGAACAACAGCAAAGCGGGAGTTTAAAATCCACTTCTTTAGTAAATCAACATTCTCTTTTTCCAAACTCCATCACCTCACCTAACCGTTTACCAACCCATTTTAAAGTCGCACTTCATAGTACCCTTTCCCTATGAACACTTCGTCGTGAGTAACTATAAATGCTTGTTTCAAATTGCTGAGCAAAACCTTGAGGTTTTCAGCTAAGAGAGCACGCCTTTCATCATCAAGGTTAACCGTTGGTTCATCAAGAATGTACATATTCGCATCGGTTAATATATTTGCAATTGCAATTCTCAAAGATATTCCCGCACTAACTTGCTCGCCACCAGACAATTCGTTGAAGAGTCTCTCGCCTTTAACAGAATCAACAATCTTAAAAATGTACTTTTGGTTAGAATGATCTATGATTATCTCTTCAAACTTTCCAGTGATCTTTCTGTAATGCTCTGTCGCTTCAGTCGAAATACTTTGAGTTAATCGCTTCGTGACCTCAACACCCATGGTCTTTAATTTTTCTCTGAATTGCTTTGTCATTTCAAGTTTTTTTTCATAAATCAACTTTTCTTTTTCACGTTCTTTCTTTTCTGCCACTCTTTCATTCCTTTGCTTTTTACGATCTTGTCCATGCTTAAGTGCTTCACTGAGACGACCAAGCTCTACTTCTACTTCTTTTAATTTTTTCTTTTCACTTTCTATTTCGCTTTCCAAATTCATTTTTTCTGATTCCAACATTTCAAGCACTGGGAACTTAGAAATTTCATCACTTTTTCTTCTGACTTTCCCGTTTATTTCACTCACTGATAATTTCAGTGTGTTTTGCTTTTCCAAAAGTTCTTGGTATTTTCCCGCAATGTTTTTATTGAGGTTATACTTTTCGTACATAGGTCTGTAGTATTCCATTTCTTTCTCACTCTCACTTATCTGTAATCGAACCTTTTCCAATTCAACGTCTACATCTTTGTACTCACTAACCTTTTCACACAGTCTTTCCAACTCTTTTCTAATTTTTTCTTTATCTTCGTTTATTTTTTGAATATTATCTGTGGTATTCTCATACTGCATGCGCAATTCTATGAGCTGCTTTTTTAGTTCGTCGAAAGATGCATTGAGATTTTTCAAATCACTTTTCAGCGAGCTTTCCAATTTGATTAGGTATTGGAATTCTTTGTCGATATTCTCCCTCAATAGTTGAACATCACCGTAATCATTTTTCATACTTTCTAAGATTTTCTTCAAAGTACTTAACCTTTCTCTCTTCCTTTTTTCCTCAGCAATCTTTTGTTCAACTTTTGCCAACGTTATTTTCTTATCATTTAATTGTTTCTCAATTTCTTCCTTTTCTTCTTTAGCCATATCAATTTGTATTTTTTCTTGTTTTTTGTTCACTACAACAATTCGCAATTGTTCAAGTTTTTCATTTAGTTTCGTTAGCGGATCGATCGATTGCAAGTTTTTACAGGCTTCATTTAGTATGGGGCATATTCCGCTTGACAATTGTGATTTCGCGTTCTCTAAGTTTTTTAGTTCACTTTCGTATTTTGAAATCTCACTAATTAGCTCTTGTTCCTTCGAAGTAACTGAGTTTAGTTTGGCTATTTCCTGCCCGAAAATCCCAATCTCTTTCTTTAGCTTATCGTAAAGCGCATAATTATCCTCCAATGATAGTTCTTCTATTAATCTCTCTTTTTCGATGGTTGTTTTTGAATATTCATCGTAAATCCATTCAATATGTAATTTTTTTGTACTAATATTTTGCAGATCACTTTGAACCTTCTTAAGCTCTTCTCTCTTATTCTCCAATTTTAAATTTGTATCTTTTATTCTGTCTTCAATTTCTGCAAGTTTTTTCTCAATCCTATCTAGCTGCTCCTTTTTCTCTCTGCTTGTGGCATCCATTTCCTTAATTTTGACTTCTAGTGAACCTATTTCATTTCCCAAACTCAACTTTTCATTCAACGCACCTTGAAGTTTTTTTTCATCAACCCGAAGCTTTTTAACCTCTTCCTCCAAACGTAAGTATTTCTCATACCCTTGGACATTTTGCCTAAGTATTTCTCTCGCAATCTCAGATTCTTTTATCTGTTTGCTCACATCATCAAGAATTTTCTTTGCGTTTTCGAGATCTTTACTTAACAGATTCATTTCATATATCATCTCTTTCAAATGTACGACCTGCTCTTCCAAGTTTCTTTTTCTTAAAATAAGCGAATCTATCCTCTCAACTGATTTTTCCTTTTCCTGTATGTGTATTCTCATATCCGTATAAATCCTTTCGAGATGCTCTTCGACATCTTTGAGTTTTTCGAGCTCGCTATCTAGAAGCCTTATTCTTTCTTCAACAAGGCGTATGTTAACACCGTACACCTTTTCTACATCACTGAACCTTTTATACAACTCATCGTAAAACTCTACTCCGAATATCCTATTAAAAAAACGCTTAGAATCTTCCGTTGGCTTTTCGAATATACTTACTATGTCATTTTGATACGCACAGATAACATTTTTGAATAAATCCTCAAAATTTCCATCACCCAATCCAGCAAGGTTACTTACATACCTCGGAACATCTTTTGTACTATCTGATACAACGTTATTCGAACCTTTTAGCCGAAGAACATGTCTCGATGGTGAAAATTTTCTCTCAACAACGTACTCTATACCGTCGTTACCTTCAAATTCAACAACAATGGTAAAATCTTTGGCAAAAGCCCCAGTGTTTCGTGTGACTAAACTTTTTAAATCTTTGTCGTATATACCTAAAAGAGCTATGCCAAGTGCTTCGAATATTGAACTTTTACCCGTTCCATTTTTTCCAACAATAACGTTAATTCCAAGTTTGAACTCGAATATTCTATCCACATGGCACTTGAAATTTTTCAGTATTACCCTTTTAATTATCATTTTGCTCCCCCTCTATGATGCGACTCAAGAATTCATCAAACAATTCGAAGAGCTTATCGCTGTCATCATTGAAACTTTTGAGCTTTTGTAGAAAATTATATGTTCTCGCAACACTTTCTTCAGTGCTTGAAAAAACATTATTCCACTTTTGTATGATCTGTTTTTCTATAAGTTCCTTACTTAAATACCCGCTCATTTCTTCAAGATCATTCTTACTGTACTCAAACCTAAGCTCGACTTTCAATGCCCCTTTGCTTTGAAGTTTGCCTGTAATCTCCCTATCATCAACGAACTTATCGGAGTCGACTTTGATTTTTAATATCAGTATTTCGCCTTCCTCAACTTCCAAAGTTTCGATATATTCTTTCATACTCGAAAGTGTTGTATTTAAAATTCTTCTTTTTCGCCTTTTTGATTGGCTGAATTGATAAGATAAGGTCTGTGTGTCAAATATTATGTACCCTTTCTGATCTCTTTCGTACAGATCCCAGTACTCCGGACTTCCCGGCACAAAAAAGAATGGTTTTAGCAGAGGATAGAAGCTAAAAGAATGAAAATGCCCACCAGCAAAATAAACCACCTTACCATTAAACAAATCGATTATTTCTCCTTTAACACAACCTGGCAGCAAGGTGTTCTCTGTTTCTTGGTTTAATAAAGCCGTATGACAGATAACTATATTGTTGTCTGAACTCAGCTTTTTAGAAAGACTATCCAAAGTTTCATCTATCAGATTACCTTGGTATGGGATACCGTAAATATGAAAACCTTTAAAATCCAAAACCTCAAACCCAAACTTCTCCCCATCACGTCTGAAGCTCAGATTTATCAACAAGTCTTCCCTTGAAAGGTAATCAATCCAAGAATCTTTCTCATACACATTATCGTGATTGCCAGCAACAGCAACTACACCGATTTCGTTGTTTTTTAATTTTCTAAGAATTTGCTCCGTGCGATCGAGAATATCAGGATCGATCCTATTTGAATCAAACAAATCACCAGCGATAACAACCAAATCGACGTTCTCCTCAATTGCTTTATCAACTATATACTCTGATGCCTCAAAATAATCGTTGTACCGCTTATCTGAATACTCTCCGATACCCCCTATTGGGCGTTTTCCAAGATGCCAGTCAGAAGTGTGCAATAGTTTCATTTAACTTCCCCCAAAATACCAAAATCCAACCATTTTAGAGAATACTTTAGAAGTTTTTTACGGAAAATTCAGTAATACTATACCAAGATAGACTGTAAGATAAATAAGAATAAGCACCCCATAGTTTTCCATGGGGCGTGATTTTATTTTTAATCTATTTTACTTTCTCCCAAAATTCGATGTCGCCTTCGATCATATAAAATATGGGATTGATTTTTACTTGATGGGTTTGGTTTTTGCAAATATTGGTCCACATATTGTAGTCTCTTTGGTAAAGCTTATTGCAAAGATGGTTAAACTCGTACTCGACTTGACCTTTTGTTACGGAGATGATATTTATTAAAACCTCTGACGTGTCTATGAAAGAACTATTGAATTTGTAACCACGCCTGAATGCTTCTTGGGCAACAAAATAAAGAAATGAATTTATCGCGATAATTGGGTTAGAATAATTTCTGAAACGAATCAGTTGTGGATGGTTTTTGTAGCCTTTGGTCTTTCCTTCTAATACCGCTTTCGCCAAAAGTCCTTCCCTCCAAACTCCGAGTAAACCTTTAGTGTCAAGGTACTCAGGAGAAATTGACCAAAGCCTCATACCACTCACCCCATTTGTTTACTGTTTTTTTATCTCTTTTTTCCTATTTTTGCTATTATATCACAAATGTGATATAATATATGCTAATGGCAAGTAATAGTAATGAAGGAGGGACAAGAATGAAAAGTATTGTACGAAGCACTGCGATAAAAATTTATATTTTTACCGCTTCATCCATTTTTATTATAGTTCTAACTGTACTTAACTATACACAATTAGATAGATTTTTTGCAACTTACGATAATATACGTTTGTACTTCAATAAAGTAAACGAGGTTGTAGTTGGTAGAAATGGTTTTGAACAATTAATCGAACCGATGAAAAATGTAAAGTTCGAAAAAATTGAACAGTACAAAAAAGCTATACAATTATACTCTGAAGGCCAAGTGGGTAGAGAATACGTATTGAATTACGTAAAGGATTTCGCTGATTTTCTAAGAGTGTATGAAAAAAGTGAAATGAAAAGAATTGAACAGTACAGTATTATTTTACTTTTTTTAACTGTGGTATTTGCGCTTTCTTTGATTTCCTTTTTGCCAAGCTTCACAAAATTCAAGAATTATGGTGAAAAAATATTCGAGAAAATTGATGAAATTTCAAAGAAGATGTACATCGAGGAGATTCCTTTAATGAGCCCAAAATATAAAGAAGATTTAGCTCTCAATACCTCTATTAACGAGATTAATAAAGTTCTTAAAATATACAACCTTTTGTCACATTTTCATATAACTTCCTCTATCGATGACTTTGTAAACAACATAGGCCATTTGGTTTGTAACCTCTTCAACGCGGAAAGATTTTCACTAGCTTTAATAGATCGGGATAAAGAATTAATAACGGCTGAAGTTGCTTTTCTACTTGACCGTAATAAAAAACCATTATTAAAAGTAGGTTTTTCGCAAAAGTTTAATGAGACATCTCTTTCGAAAATGCTGCAAGAAGGGAGAAAATATAGAATTATCAACGACTTGGAAGAACATTTCAAAAAAACAAATTCAAAAAGTACAGAGCTAATTTTAAAGGAGGGATTTAAATCAAGTCTCACCGTTACTGCATCAATTAACGAAATACCATTCGGATTTTTCTTTATTTCTTCCGAAAGAAAACACAACTTTTCTGAAAATGATGCTCGCCTTTTTTTATCGATCTCTAACGTTCTGTCATATAGGCTTTACTACTCATTAGCTACACAAGGTCTGTTGTCAAATTTTGGTTCGAGTCTTGTCAACCTTGTTGAATTTAAAGATAACGAAACTGGAAATCACGTAAAGCGTGTGGCTTGGTATTCAAAAATAATAGCTTCTGAGCTAAAGGTGACTCCAAAAATTGAAAGGTATCTGTATCTGTTCGCACCGTTACACGATATCGGCAAGGTAGGTATTCCAGACAAAATACTTTTGAAACCTGGAAGATTAACCGAAGAAGAATGGGAGATTATGAAAAAACACGTTGATTATGGTGAAAATATACTAAAAGAGTTTATGGAAAATTCAAAACAAATGGTAGCTGAAGATATCTTGCAGTGTATGGTTAACATTGTCTCAGATCACCACGAAAAGTACGATGGAAGTGGGTATCCAAGAGGTAAAAAAGCAGACGAAATAAGCATTGAAGGTAGGATTGTCGCACTGGCGGATGTCTTTGATGCCCTAACGACAAAAAGACCTTACAAAGAACCTATAGATTTCGACGTTGCCATTCAAATTATTAAGGAAAGTAGCGGAAAACACTTTGATCCAACTGTAGTCAATGCATTCCTAAGTAGAATTAACGAGGTCCGCAGGATCTATGAGAAACTGAAAGATTAAGTTTTGAATGAATTTTACATAGCAAAACGTTATTTTTAACCGTAATCTGCCGAAAAATTAACTTTCCTGATCAAAAATTAAAATATTTTACAAGCATTGTTAACTGTGAAGTGGTATAATTAAGGCGAAAAGAAAAAGTAAAACCACTCAAAGGGGCTGAGAATATGAAAAAGATAAAAAAGCTGAACCGTGAGAAGATACTATCGCAATATGAATTGATCAGACTTGTTAATCTTGGAAATGAAAAAGCTCAAGAAATGCTTGAACAAAGATTGAAAGACACGGTGAAAAAAGATGAAAAAAAGAGTACAGAGCGCGGTAACAACGATAAGATGTGAGAACTTTTCTGCAAAGGTTGGAGAGAGTATTCTTTTTGAGAATATTAATCTAACACTCAATGTGAAAAGTATCGCAATTCTATATGGTCCGAGAGGTTCAGGTAAGTCTGCTTTTTTGAGAAGTTTCGCTAAATTGAATGCTGAAGTTTATCCGGAAATTGAGTATTATGGTAAAATGTACCTTGGAGATAAAGATGTACAACAGATCGATGAAAAAACCTTACGTGGTATTGTTAGTTATCTTGACACAAATTTTCTTGAATCCTTAGATTATCTCAACCTAAAGGAACTTATTGAAATCGCGTTTGGGAAAGACTTTGAATTTACTGTTGAGAAATACGCTAGGCAGCTCGATGACTTCGGAGTTCTGAAAGCTTTGCACAAACTTGAAAAGACTCCATTGTCGGAACTATACGCACTTGAGAAAATTGGACTTTTGTTGTTTGTTTCGTCGCTAAGGAAATCATCTGTCCTTGTTTTTGATTGCCTACTCGATCATTTGGATGATGAACATGTTGAATCGGCAACTCAGATGCTGGAGAAACTTTCGCAGGAAAAGATAATAATTCTTGCAACAAGGACACTTAAAAGGTTCGTAAGTTTGGGAGATGTGTTGATTGTTATGAAAAACGGTAGATTGACTTATTGGGGCAAGCCTGAAGAATATATATTGGGGGGTAACCAATGAAGGACGTACTCGCAGTATGCTTAAATCCAGCTTTAGACAGAGAATTTGTGATTGACAATTTTACAATCAATAAGCTTAACATTGTACCAAATGAGAAAAATAAGATGACACCTGGCGGTAAAGGAGTTAACGTTGCTGTTATACTCTCAAGATACAATATTTCATCGATTGTTACCGGATTCATTGGAGGGTACGTTGGAAATGTTCTACTTTCAGAGTTAAGAAAAGTTGGTCCTATGATATCTACGAGCTTTGTGAGAATCGCCGATGAGACAAGGGAAAATATAGCAATTGCTGATACTGTGAATCACACATTGACAGAAATCAACTCTGAAGGTCCTTGTGTCGACTTTGAGGTCATAGATTCATTTTTAAAAAGGTACGAAGTACTAGTACAACAAGTACGGACCGTTGTTATTTCTGGGAGCATTCCGTGTGGCGTGCCAAACAGCATATACGGAGAACTAACAAAAATAGCAAAGAAACACAACAAATACGTAATTTGGGAAGCACGGGATGAAATTATCACAGAATCGATAAAAGTGACGTTCCCCGATGTTATCAAGTACGATATGCGAAGAAGCGAAAAAATACTTGGTAGTATTCTTAACACTGAAAAAGAGTATATACAAGCGGCTAAGGAATTTGTGAAACTCGGTGCAAAGCTTGTGATACTGTCTTACAAGACAATCTTTGACTTTGTTGCAACAGTCGACGGTGTGTGGAAATTTTCGCCTAATTTAGATATAGATCACTCTTATCTGCTAGGTTCTGGCGATACTTTTGTTGCTGGTATAGTTTTAGCACATTTAGAGAACAAATGCTGTATCGATATGGCAAAGTACGGTTACGCTGCCGCTGTTGCAAAAACATCTCACATGGGTAAAGAACCACCTTCAAGTGAAGAGATAGAGAAATTTCTCGATTTGATCAGTAGTGAAAGGGTGGAGTAATATGGAAAATCTCAAAGTTAGCGACGTAATGACTTACGATCTGACATTTGTTTTCGAAAATGAGACTGTTGAGCAAGTCATTGATATACTCGAAAAGTCAAGCTTATCTGGGATTCCAGTTGTAGATACTGATCTGAAGATCGTTGGTTTTATAAGCGAAGAAGATATAATTCGGGCTTGCTTGCCAAGTTATTTTAATATGCTTCAAACTGCTGCTTTCTTGCCCGATACTAATTTAGTATTGACTAACCTGAAAAAGATATCGAAAGATCATATTGGTAAGTATGCTACTAAACCAGTTATTACCGTGAAGCCAAGTGATTCGATCTTGTACGTAGTCGATTTATTCATGAGGAAAAACTTTAAGATAATTCCCGTTGTAGATGAGAATAATATACTTTTGGGTGTTGTAACAAGGATCAGCGTATTAAAGGATGCCATACAAAAGCTGTCGGTGGTGAAGGAATAATTTTATGAGAGGTGCGAAAATAAGGGTTTCCGTTATAACACAAGGTTGCAAGATGAATCAATACGAAAGTGAATTGATGATTGAAATGCTTGAAAATGCGGACTTTATAGTGATTCCTGAATCAGATAGAGATGTGGATATCTTCGTGATCAACAGCTGTGCAGTTACGGGTGAAGCCGAAAGGAAAGTTAGACAAACTGTTAGGCATTTAAGAAAAAATAACCCAACTTCGAAAATAATTCTTGCTGGCTGTTATACGCAAATTCCTAGAGATGATTCGGAATACAAAATTCTTGGCGTGGACTTAGTACTTGGTAATGCGGAAAAAAAGAATATAGTTAACTTTCTAATGGAAAATGGTATTTACTCAAGTACGAGTTACTGGGAAGAAGATGATATTTCATACGAGATAGTTAATGACTCCGTTGCCGAACGATCAAGGGCGTTTGTAAAAGTTGAAGATGGATGTAATAACGGATGTACTTACTGTGTTATAAGAAGCTTGAGAGGCACAAAAATTAGGAGTAAGCCTATAGAAGTAGTCATCAAAGAAGTAGAGCAGCTCATCAATAAAAAACACAAGGAAGTTGTGATCACAGGGTTGAACCTTGGTAAATACGGTAGCGATACGGGAACAAATTTATCAGAACTACTCAATGAACTTTCCAAAATTAAAGGTGATTTCAGAATAAGGCTTAGCTCCATAAACCCAGACGATTTAACTGACGAACTCATACACGTTATCACTGAAAGTGATAAGATATGTAATCACTTGCATATTCCCATTCAAAGCGGTAGTACAACGGTTCTCAAAAGGATGGGAAGAAATTACACAGTTGATTATATACTTGATTTAGTAGGAAAATTGAGAGCAATCGATCCGTTATTTTCAATAACAACAGATATTATGGTTGGTTTCCCCGGCGAAAGTGACGATGAATTCGAAGAAACACTTGATACAGTAGGCAATGTCCTTTTCAGCAAAGTTCACGCTTTCAGATATTCTGAAAGACCTGGAACAAGGGCAGCACAGATGGAAAATAAGATTCCAGGTAATATAAAGAAAGAAAGAGTTGAAATTCTTATAAAGCATTCTGAAAAGATTGCAAGTGAATATCGAAGGAAATTAGTAGGAAATATAACAACGGTTCTGGTCGAAGGTACGGTCAATGGAATTTACGTTGGATACGATGAGTATTACGTGCAACACGAAACGAACGGTGGTATCATAGGCGATTTTGTAAAAGTTACCGCATGTTCGGTAACCTCAGAAGGTGTGGTGTCAAAAGTTGTTGAAAAGCGAGTATCAAACGATTGATATAATTGAATCGCTAACAAGAGGAATTGCTGTTTACGAAACATTGAGAACTTACGATGGTAAACCATTTGCTGTAAGCGAGCATTATAAGAGGTTGTGCAAATCACTTTCTTACCTTCGTATCGAACCACCCACGTTTGAAGAATTCGAAAAACTTGTATACAATAATTTGTCTGAAAGAATTAGGATAGTGTTTGCCTGCTCTGAAAAATTAATAAACTATGTATTGGCTGAAGATACAAAGGAAATGAATGTTGATTTCGTTAGAATAGACTTTACAAAGATTCGTAGAGCGGATCCATGGAGTATACCACCTGATCTGAAATCTATTGGTAGACCTGACATATATTTAGCAAGACTTACAAAGGCAGATAACTACGATGTAATAATGCTTGGCGGCAAGGGACAAGTATGCGAAGGAACGTTTAGCAATGTTTTTATAGTAAAAGGAAGTACAATCGTAACTCCATCTCTTGATTCTGGAATATTGGATGGAATAACAAGAATGTACGTAATTAAATTCCTAAAAGAAAAAGGCTATCTAGTCGAAGAACGCATAGTTGAGCCGTACGAACTTTTTGAAAGTGACGAGTTATTCTTAACACACACCAGCAGAGGAATAGTTCCAGTGAATCAGATTGGTTCAAAGACTCTAACTCCCATACTATCAAAAACACTCTCAGTAGAATTCGAGGAATACATTAAATGTATACTATAAAAAATGCTATAAAGGACCTTTCAAAAAGCAACCCGTTTTTTGAAAAATTGTATATTCTTTCCACTCTCACTGAAAAATCAGAAGAGATACTTGGTAGTATTTCAAAACACGTTAAGTTTGTCGACTACAAGGGCCGCATTCTTTACGTTGAATGCGATGATTTTATTTGGGCGAATGAACTCAGAAAAATGACACGACAGATAAAAAAGAAAATTACAGCAAAGATTCAGATGGATATTGAAAATATACACATAACTACAATAAACACACAATAGCTTTTTTATTCTTCGGAGGTGATTTTGGTGGTAGAAAAAACAGATAACATGCTAAACAATAACGATTATAATGCTCATAATATACAAGTTTTAAAGGGGCTTGAACCGGTCAGGCAAAGACCTGGTATGTACATAGGTTCAACAGGAAAGAACGGTTTACATCACCTTGTTTATGAAATTGTAGATAATAGCATAGATGAAGCATTACAAGGTTTTTGTGACATAATTAAAGTTACAATAAGAGCTGATGATTCAGTCGAGGTAGAGGATAATGGAAGAGGTATTCCAGTAGATATACACCCGGAAACGGGCACAAGTGCACTTGAAGTAGTCATGACAACGCTTCATGCAGGTGGAAAGTTTTCAAAAAATAGCTACAAAGTTAGTGGTGGGTTGCACGGTGTTGGCGCTTCCGTTGTCAACGCTCTTTCTGAATGGATGGAAGTCGAAGTACATAGAGATGGTAAAATTTACAACCAAAAATACTCAAGAGGCGTAAAAACAACTGAGGTAGAGGTTATCGGTGAAACAAATAAGAGAGGTACAATAGTAAGATTCAAACCAGATAAATTAATATTTACAACTACAGAATTCGATTCTGATACCATACTTGCAAGATTAAGAGACCTTGCATTTTTGAATCCGAATGTAACCATAGAATTCGTAGATGAGAGGTACGATATTAGAAAAACATTGCACTTTTCAGGAGGTCTAAAAGAGTTTATCTGGTACTTGAGCAAAGGTTCAAAAACACTACACGAACCTGTACTCATAGATGGTACATACCAGGACATTGAAGTACATGTAGCTTTTCAGTATACTGATGAAGATGGGGAGACCATCGTTTCGTTTGTAAATAACATAAAAACTATAGATGGTGGTACACACGTTACCGGCTTCAAAACAGCATTTACAAGAGTTGTTAATGACCTTGGAAAAAAGAAAAACTTAATTAAAGGTGAACCATTTAAAGGTGAGGATCTAAGAGAAGGAATGACCGCAATAGTCAATGTTTTGATGATGGGTACACCGCAATTCGAAGGACAAACAAAATCAAAACTTGGAAATGAAGAAGTTCAAGAAGCAGTTGCAAAAGTTGTTAGAGAAAAATTAATTGACTATTTCGAGGTTAACGAGACGGTTTTAAAAGTTATAATTCAAAAGGCCCAGCAAGCAAGGGAAGCAAGAGAAGCAGCAAAAAGAGCGAGAGAAGCGGTGAAGAGAAAAAGCCCTCTTGGCGCCTCAACATTGCCTGGAAAACTTGCAGATTGTATCACGAAAAACATTGAAGAAGCAGAACTTTTCATTGTTGAAGGAGATTCCGCAGGCGGCAGTGCTAAACAAGCAAGAGATAGAAATTTTCAAGCCATTTTACCACTTCGAGGTAAAATATTAAACGTGGAAAAAAGTAATGAACTGAAACTCCTCAAAAACGAGCAGATACGAGATATCATAACGGCGATTGGTGCAGGAATAGGTGAAGGCTTCGATACGAGTAAGCTTAGGTACGGAAAGATAGTTATAATGACCGATGCAGATGTTGATGGCGCGCATATAAGGACTTTGCTCTTAGCTCTTTTTTACAGATATATGAGACAGTTGATAGAAGAAGAAAGAATATACATAGCTGTGCCACCACTTTATAAGTTAGCTGTAAGCGGTGAAAAAGCCGCTTACCTATACTCCAACGAAGAGCTAAGGGAAAAGCTTGAAAGCGTAAAAGACAAAAAATACGAGATACAGCGATACAAAGGTCTTGGTGAAATGAACCCTGAACAACTTTGGGAAACGACAATGAATCCAAAGACTAGGAAAATTGTAAAGGTCAGAATAGAAGATGCAGAGGAAGCGGATAGTCTGTTTGAAATACTCATGGGAAAGGACCCGGAAGAAAGAAAAGAATATATAATGAGACACGCAAGACAATTGAGTCTCGTCGATTTGGACGTTTAATCACCAATGATCGAATCATAGATTAGTTTCTCGGTCCTAATGGACCGAGATTTTATTATAAAGTTTTACAAAACAAATACAGTTCGCATAGCGAATAAATAAAATTGTGGTATAATATCAAAGGGTGATACAATGCGGTTAGACAAGTTTCTAAAGCAAAATAGGATAATTAAGCGAAGAACAATCGCGCAAGAAGTTTCAAAAGCAGGCCTTGTTAGGAAAGATGGAAGACCTTTAAAGCCAGGCTACGAAGTTAAACCTGGAGATGTGCTCGAAGTTAGCTATAGTAATAAAGTTCTTCTAATAAAAGTAACTGAAGATATGAAATTTGAAAAGTTGGAAGAGCGGATAATTCAAACGAAAGAATAAAAAATAATGATGACAATAATTTCAAGGGGGAAAAGACATGAGAAGTTTGGTGGAAAACCACATAGGAGATTTTTTGGAAATTTTGACATACGAAAAGTCCAAATGGGAAGAATTTTGGAAAAAGCTCCCTTACAAACCCATAACGGAACATTATGCCTACAAGTTTCCCGGTTTTTATGAAAAGTTGAACCAATTGAATAGAAACGATTTAACCGAGCTTTCACATTGGTACGATGAGAATAAGGAAAAGATAAAAGATGAGTTAACGATAAGAATCAGAAAAAGTTCCCGTGATTTTCAACTTTCAAGAGAAGATTTTGTTATTTATCTAATCGTTGGAATTGGTGAAAAGGATTGGGTTGTTGTCGATGGAAAAAGCGAAAAAGTGATAGTATTCGATGTATTTTCGCTTTGGAAAAAAGGAAAGATTGATAAACTCGCCGACGCTGTTTATCAATCAGTTGTACACTTTCGACACGATGAACTTGAGGGTGACTATTACGACAAGTCTGAAATCTTTGAATTTCTCAAAGATAAAATTATTACAGCAAAAAATGAGAATTTACTTGAAACAATTTGCCAATTACTTGACAAGCATGTGCCCTATTATAATTGGACAGGCTTTTATTTGATGGATAATGAGGGAATGCTTGTGCTCGGTCCATACATTGGCGAACCGACGGAGCACGTGAGAATTCCTGTTGGAAAAGGTATATGCGGTCAGGCAGCTGAAACAAAACACACATTCATAATCCAAGATGTGTCGTTGGAAACAAATTATCTATCTTGTAGCCCACACGTAAAAAGTGAAATCGTCGTTCCCATTTTCAAACGTGATGGAAGTGTATTTGGTGAGATCGATATAGATAGTCACTATATCGCACCATTCGATGAGAGAGATCAGAAATTTCTCGAATGGATTGCTAAGCAACTTATAGTTAGGGTTGTACATTGGGACGAATTTAAAAGGCGTATAAAAATAGCATATCTTGATAGTTATCTATCTTATTTACTCAGCGAACTTTTGAAATATAATATAACATACAACGTGGATCTGTACGTACATTTTGATCCGGAGATGGTACCAGAAAATCTATACAGGCTTTGGAGGATCTCTGATAAGTCAATGGCTTCAGAAATAAAGAAAATTTATGTTGTTGATGATGTAAAATCACAAAAGGCTGTTATTTACAATAGTTCAGATTCCTTGGTACTTGATTACGATTTACTTAAGTTACACCAAAAAGAAGTGTCTTTTTATTTGATAAGAAATTTAAAGTATGAGATCGCTCAAAAATTTTTCGATATTCATTATGAAGCAACAAGGCTCGCTCAAAGTTTTATAAACTCGAGATTAATAATAGAATATGCTTTAAAACCTGATGCAAATATCAATACAATTTTGTATGCGTTTTTAACAGGGATAACCGCAGGATATTCAGGTTCTTTCAATAGAGCAATGTTCTTTTATTATTCAAACGGTAAGTTCATATTTCAAAAAGCTATCGGACCAAGAACCATCGAAGAAGCTCATAACATTTGGGAAGCTATCGAAGATATAGAGTTGAATATGAAAGACTTCCTCGAAACTGTATCAAAAGATTTTAAATCTGCACTAGAACTTCTTTATACTGGTAAAACAATAGACGTAAAGTATGTGGAGAAATACATAGATGGGGAACCACACGTTGTTTCAAAAGAAGAACTTCCAGAAATTTGCGAGGTGTTTGACGTACGCAAAGAGTTTGCAATAATTAGCATAAGAAGTGGTGAAAATATCCTCGGACTGTTGTTCGCTGATAACAATTTTGACTTAAAACCCGTTAGCGATTACCAACTTAGTGTCTTAAAAGATCTTGCACATCAGATGACGTTTGTACTTGAAAATCGTCGATTCTTTGAAGCAATAAAGGAAAAAGCCGAGATTGATCTGCTAACAGGATTAAAGACGCGTAGGGCTTTTGAAGAATTTATCGGCAACATTCCTTTAACAACTTTCTCAGTTGCGTTCATAGATTTAAATAAATTTAAAATGATCAACGATATATACGGTCACGAAAAAGGTGATGAAGTGCTGAGAAAAATTGGCAAATGTATAAACATGAATATACGAAAATCAGATCTTGCGTTCCGCTACGGTGGAGATGAGTTTATAATAATTCTTGATACGATAAATAAAGAAATTATAGAGCGAATAGTTAAGAGAATTTTGGAATGCTTAGAATCCCTTACTGGAATTACATTTTCAACAGGTGTTGCACTTTATCCAAGCGAAGGTGATATTAACAAAGTGATCAAGTTGGCTGATAAGAGATGTTATAAATCCAAGGTGAGTGGCAAAATTGAATTTGAAGAATAAAGGTTAAAAAGGGGTGAACACTCTTGGAATTCAGAGACTCTGAAACAAGTAGAGATAAAACCAATCAAAGGAAAAGGAATGTCTTTTTCCGTTTATTGAAATATTCTCTTCCATACTTTCATTTGATGGTTCTTGCCATAATAATCGTCTTAGCACTAACATATCTCACACTTATGCCACCACAAATTGTTCGTAAAGCCATAAATACATACATTTTGTCTCAAAATCTTTCCACCACGGAGAGACTTGTCGGTATTTCAAGACAAGCTATTTTGTTTTTGGCAGTTTCCGGGGGAATATTTTTATTTGAGTACCTCTCTATTCTGGTAACAACATACATCGGAGGAAAAGTTGTTTACGATGTGAGAAAACAGTTATATGACCACGTTTTGAGATTGCCTATGTCATTTTTCGACAAACACCCAAGTGGTCAAATTACAACGCGAATAACAAGTGATACACAAAACCTGCAGGAATTTTTTACATCTGTTATCACAAGTATTGTGAACGATACTTTTCTACTTGCCGGTGTAATTTTCATGTTGTGGAGTATAAGTTCTAGGTTATTCTTGGACATTGCTTACATTTTTCCTTTAATAGTTATCGCAATGGCTGTTTTCAGATACTTTGACATACGCGCTTACAGAGCAGTCCGAACAGGAATAGCTAAAATCAACGCGTATATCGCAGAAAATCTTGCTGGAATGCCTGTAACAAAACTTTTCAATGCGGAAGAATTTAAAAGAGATGAATTCGATAAGATAAATAGAGAACTTTACAAAGCTAGGATGAATCAACTTTATGTTTTTGGAATATTTAGACCTCTGATAAACTTCTTGTATTATCTAACAATGTCACTAATTATTTGGTTCGGTTCCAAATATATCATAGGAAAGATACTGAATTTTGGCGATCTTTTTGCGTTTGTTTCTTACATTGATACCTTCATGAGACCCATTGAAGATCTTTCAGAAAAATACGATATCATCCAAAATACGACAGCAAGTGCCGAAAAAATATTCGCACTCCTCGATGAACCAACAGAAGAAGAGAATAACAAAGGTGGTAAAAATGAAATAGAAGCCGGGAATGTAGAATTTAAAGATGTTTGGTTTTCATACGATAACAAACGTTGGATACTCAAAGGCGTAGATCTTAAATTTCACCCTGGTGAGCTTGTTGCTATAGTTGGTGAAACTGGTGCAGGGAAAACAACAATTATGAATTTAATTAATGGTATGTACAGACCCCAGAAAGGTAATATTCTCATAGATGGTGTACCTTTGGAAAATTATGACTTACAAATGCTTAGAAAACACGTGTCTGCCGTTCCTCAGGATGTTGTTCTTTTTAGTGGAACATTACTTGATAATATAAGGCTTTTTCACGAAGAATTTTCCGAAGCACAGGTTTATAGTGCACTTGAAAAGGTGCGAGCACTTGATATCATCCAAAGATTGCCCAATGGCATCTACACGGAAATCGTTGAACGTGGAAAAGGTATATCTGCTGGGGAAAGGCAACTTATAGCGCTTGCACGTTCTGTGCTTTTCGGCGCTAAGATATTTATCTTGGATGAAGCTACGAGTAACATAGACGTTGAGACCGAGCATAGAATTCAACAAGCTGTTAGAGAGCTTTCGAAGGAAAATACTGTAATCATGATAGCACACCGCCTTTCAACTGTTGTCGAAGCGGATAGAATAATTGTCGTTGCCGACGGTCAGATAGCAGAAGAAGGTAAACATTTAGAACTTCTCAAGCAAAAAGGTGCGTATTATAAACTGTACGAGATTCAATTTGCAAAGGAAGGTATAGCATAATGATACTGAGAGCATCATTCTGGACTTGGAAACTTCTTAATGGTCAGAAAATACCATACGAAATGCCTACGGGTTATTTAATGCTCGATGGAAATTGTTTATATGATTGCGCTTATTGTACACATGCAAGAAGCTCCAACGCTGATTCTTCATATTTGTCAAGAATCAGCTGGAAACAAGTAGATATAGAAGATGTAATGAGAAATACAAAGCTTTTTAAAAGGTTTTGCATTCAAACTGTGAATTACAAAGGTTACAGAGCTGATGTACTGAAAATCGTTGAAAGCATAAGGCAGAATGATAAAGAAGTACTAATTTCTCTTTCCACACGCGTTGCAAATAAAGACGAACTTGATTTGTTTATGAATTCAGGAATCGACCAATTAGGTATTGCTATCGATGTTGCGAGCGGCAAACTACACACCTTATACAGGGGATGGCCACTGGAATACACTCTTGAGTTAATCGAGTATGGAGCAAAAAAATACAACGGGAGAATCACAACCCACATAATTGTAGGTCTCGGAGAAACAGATATGGAGATTTACGAAATATTTTCTAAGATGAAAGAATTAAACGTACAAATAGCACTTTTTTCATTTACACCGGTTAAAGGCACAAAAACTGAAAATGAGAGCCCACCGACACTTGAAAGATACAGGAAGATACAAATTTTAAGATACCTTATGTTTGAAAAAAATATCTCACCTCGAATAACTTTCGATGAATCTGGTTACATCTCCAGTTTGCGTTACGATAATGTATCTGATTTACAAAACGCATTTTTAACATCCGGGTGTACATATTGTACAAGGCCCTACTACAATGATAAACCAAATAACAAATATTTATATAACTACCATACGTTAGGCAAAAACACTATCGGTAACTCACTATAACTCGAGGTGGACGATGGATTTATATGCGTTAATTCAGCGTTACGCACTCAGTTGGGGACTTATCATGTCAAGACTTACCGGTATGATGGTTATAGCGCCCATGTTCGCGGGCTTTTCACTTCCTTTGGAAATCATGATCGTATTACTCATAGCTCTCAGCTACGTAACGTTGCCAATCGTAAGCGTTATGGTACCAATTACACTGCCTTTATCAACATTAGTTGGCTCAATCGCATTTAACTTTTTCATTGGCTTTTTAATCGGTTTAATGGCCTATACGATTGTTAGCGCAGTTTACATAGGAAGCGAAATCTTTGGCATGCAAGCTGGATTTAACGTCAGTGGTTCACTTGACCCAACGATGGAAGAATCACCACTAACAAGTGAATTTGTTTACCTTCTATCTGTGTATGTCTTTGTTTCACTAAAAGGACATCTGTTAATTTATGAAAGTGTGATAAAATCTATTGATAAGTTTCCGTTAATTTTGACTAACATATCTTTCAAAGATATATACCAACAATACTTTCAACTTTTCATGGATGCTTTTATCTTTGCGTTACAAATCGCCCTTCCACTTATTGGTCTGATGTTTTTAATAAACGTACTTTTCGGCTTACTCTCCAGATTAGTACCGCAGATGAATGTTTTTATGGTTGCAATGCCGGCAAGTACGATGATAATGTTCTTGGTTATGATAGGTATGATACCTGTTTGGGTAGAGCTTATTACCAAAATGGTTGACAAGCTAGGACCATACATAGATCTATTGATTTCAAAGTAGTCTATATCCGATAAAGGGAGGTAATCCCTTGGTTTTTTTGCATTTTTTGTTTCTAACAGCATCAAAAAGCCTTGCCGAAGATACAATTTTGAGAATCAACATACAACTTTTCGCTGATCCTGATAAGACAGAGAAAGCAACACCACGCAAACGTCAAAAAGCGCGCGAAGAGGGACAAGTACCGATCTCAAGAGAACTTATCTCTGGAATTACTTTTCTCTTCGCATCTGTGATATTCCTTTTCCTTGGCAAAAGCCTCATAGATACTCTTATTTCAAGTACGCAAAATGTCTTCGAAATTTCGGATACGCAGATCAGGACCTTGGAGGATTTTTTGATTTACGCTGGTCAGACATTCAAAGCTCCGTTTTTATCATTATCCATTATTGTGATTGGTACTTCTCTGTTCTCATTGGTTATGGGCTTAATTCAAACAAGATTTTTATTTACTTTTAAACCACTCAAGCCTGATTTGAATCGACTTAATCCTATTTCCGGATTGAAGAGAATGTTTTCATTACGGTCTCTGTTTGAACTAACGAAAGCGATTATAAAACTTGCTATTATAGGATTTGTTGGTTACAGTGTTTTAAAAAGCAATTATAATAAGATAATGATTACCGTTGATAGTAATTTGTTGGATGGTACTTTAATATTGTGGAGTGTTTTCTCAGAATTAATTATAAAATGCGCAATTGCTTTAATAATTGTCTCCATCGCAGACTACTACTATTCACGATACGAATACGAACAAAGTATAAAGATGACTAAACAAGAAGTAAAGGAAGAATTTAAAGAAATAGAAGGTAATCCCGAGGTAAAAAGAAGACAAAGACAGATAATGATGCAATACGCTATGCGAAGGATGATTCAAGAAGTACCGAAAGCAAGTGTTGTTATCACAAACCCGACGCACTTTGCGTGTGCACTTAAATATGATCCTGATGAAGATTTTGCTCCGAAGCTAATTGCGAAAGGTGCCGATAGAGTAGCATTAAGAATAATAGAAATAGCACGAGAAAACGATGTGCCAGTTGTAAGAAACCCAAAATTAGCGCGGGAGATATTTTATTCCACAGAAATTGGGGATATCATCCCTGAGAAACTTTATAAAGCCGTAGCTGAAGTTCTGGCTTATGTGTATACGCTGAGGGAGAGAAGAATAACATGAAGGTATATTTTGATCCAAATTTTTCATTCAACGAGTTGATAGACTATTACGCACCTGCGATAATTGATATAAACGGCAAAAAGTACATTGACTTGCACTCTATGAGTACAATTAACTTGCTAGGTTTAACACCAAAGAATTCAGGTATTGAAATCATTAACGGAATAGTTTTAACATTTGTTGAATTTGACGACGAAAATCTACCAGAAGTACTAACTGACTCTCTTATTGAACAAACACCGGAAACGTTTAAAATGTTCAGTATTTCAAATGCAATCTCACTGAGACAGATGTACCAAATGGCGTTTTCTGGGCAATATTTGCTGAGAATTGAAAATACTCCGAATAACCTTGAATTTTTGGTTTCGCTCTGTAGCCAATATGTACTAAACAATGCCGATTATTTTCAGGATAAAAGATTTGAAATTTTACTTCAAATGACAATATTCTTAGAGTTAAAGAAATTTTCGGAAAAAACAAAAATAACCTATTCAATGCCACAACCTTTTATATTTATATTCGATATCTCGCAAGTCAGCCTCGAGGAAGTTCATAGGTTAATGGACGAGATAACAACTCTGAATCAAGTACTGACAAAAAAAGTTGATTTAATTTATAAATACGCAAAAGATAAAATATCATCACTTGAAAAACTATTTGAAACTATAGACAGAAACTCCATGTCAAAAATACTATACGCGTTTTCTTCTATAGATGATCTTATCAATGATCTCCAATCACTAAAAAAGTTATTAAGAGAAATTGAGAACATGAAAATAGAAAATTAAAAAGGCACGGGACTTAGCCAGTGCCTTTTCTCTGGTAGCGGGGGTGGGATTTGAACCCACGACCTTTGGGTTATGAGCCCAACGAGCTGCCAGACTGCTCTACCCCGCGACGTATATCTCATTATTATTCACAATTTCTCCCACTTGGTGCCGGGGATCGGAGTCGAACCGACACGGGGATCTAATCCCCAGCGGATTTTAAGTCCGCTGCGTCTGCCAATTCCGCCACCCCGGCTCCAGTAAGTATTATAACATCAATTATACTACTTTGTCAAGCTTCATTTATTATCTTCAGTATTGTTTCCTTTATAACCGTAAGTTTTCTCTTAGCTTCACTTTCAATTTTATCTACCGCATAAATGTACACCTTGAGTTTTGGCTCTGTGCCAGATGGCCGGATTGCATACCATGAACCATCGCTCATAAAGAACCGTAAAACGTTTGAGGTAGGTATATGCGGTTCCACATTGCCTATCACGTTACCGTACTTATCGTATAATTTTCTTTCATTGTAGTCAATGTACTCAAGCAACTCGAGCGTACCGATTTCTTTCGGAAATCTCTTTCTGAATACCTCCATGATCCTTCTTATCTTTTCCATACCTTTTAATCCTTCGTAGACAAGAGAGAAGTTATCCTCAAGATAGTATCCAAACTTTTTGTAAAGTGATTGGAGCACATCGATTAGTGTTTTCCCTTTCTTTTTATAAAATGCTGCCATCTCTGAAATTATCATCGACATCATTACACCATCTTTGTCTCTCACGAAATCACCTGTGACATATCCAATACTTTCTTCATATCCAAATTGGAACGAGTATTTTCCCTCAAGTTCATTTTCCAAACCGCATATGTTTTTAAAACCTGTCAATGTTTCAAACGTTTCTACACCATACTGTTTAGCTATCAGCTTTCCCAAATCACCTGTAACGATCGATTTTATTATTATACCATTCTTTGGAAGTAAACCTTTCTCTTTTCTCTGTGAGAGCAAATATTCAGTAAGCAGTGCACCTGTTTGATTTCCATTTAACGGTACGTATTCACCGTTATGTTTCACCATCACAGCATTTCTATCCGCATCTGGGTCCGTGGCTAGTATGATATCTGCAGTCTTTTCTTTCGCGTATTTTAATGCTAGATCAAAAGCTTTTAAATCTTCTGGATTCGGATAGTCAACTGTTGGAAATTCTCCATTTGGTTCTTCTTGTTCAGGAACAATCGCAAAGTTTGTAAACCCCCTTTTTGTTAGTATATGTCTAACAAACCTACCACCCGTACCATGCAATGGAGTATAGACTATCGAAATATTCTTGTCTATGTCTTCATTTAACGATAAACCAAGAACCTTTTCAAAGTATGCTTCATCTACCTCTCTTCCAACTATTTTTATCAGGCCTTTACTGATACTTTCATCAAAATCCATTTTCCTTATCTTTCTGAAATCATCTATTCTTCTAATGTTTTCTTCAATAGGTTTAGCTACGTCATCCATTATCTGGGAACCTTTCTCCCAATACACTTTGTAACCGTTATATTCAGGCGGATTGTGACTGGCCGTTATCACAATACCTG
The DNA here is from genome assembly GCA_049970055.1 of Fervidobacterium sp. Classification (GTDB taxonomy): domain Bacteria; phylum Thermotogota; class Thermotogae; order Thermotogales; family Fervidobacteriaceae; genus Fervidobacterium. The sequence goes on along the minus strand of JBMFNR010000002.1, from coordinate 612,677 downwards.
ATGCAGTTTTAAAGTACCTCACTGCATAAGAAAGAATAGGCGTAGGCCTTATATCATCGAATAAGTACACTCTAATACCATTTCCTGCAAGAACTTGCGCAGCTGTTCTCGCAAATTCCTTTGACATTCTTCTTACATCGTATGCTATCACCACACCACGTTTGGCGTATTCTTCACCTCTGCTTAATATGTATTCTGCAAGGCCTTGAGTTGCCATCCCAACAGTGTAGATGTTCATCCTATTCGTGCCTGCACCAATTTTACCTCTCAAACCTGCTGTTCCGAACTCCAAATCAAAAAGGAACCTTTCTTTTATCTCCTCTTCGTTATCTTTGATAGCAATCAGCTCCTGTTTTGTTGCTTCGTCGATGTAGGGACTTTCTAACCACTTTTTGTATTCCGCCATGTAATCTCTCATCAGTTCACCCTCCCTTTGTCTCAATACACTTCAAATGTCACATTTACAGTCACCATTACTTCCTTTTCAAGTGTTGATGTGTCATAACTACCATAATCACTGACATCAACACTATTTGGAGCAAGCACTTGAACGACACCACTTTTTGCACTTAAAATCTTACCTAATTTTAATCCTCCGCTTTTTGCGATTTCTTCAGCTCGCCTTTGTGCATCTCTGACAGCTTCCGATAATAGTTGTATCCTTTTCTCAGGGAGCTTAGAATAGTAATATTCAACAGGAGAAGATTGAAATGCAATACCCAAATCAAGTATCTTTTGAGTGATATTTTTGGACTTTTCAGCTATGTTATTTACGTCTACAGTCTCAACAAAGATCTGTTGAGAAAGTGTATACAATCGTTCACTTTGACGTTCAGGATCAATGTAGAGTTCAACGACACTAACTGCGGAAAGTGATATTTCCTTTTCATTTATACCATTTGTTCTGAAAACATCAAGAATGCTTTTCTCATAGCTTTTCATCAATTTGAATCCTTTTTCTAAATTAGATTCAGAAACTTTCACGGAGTAATTCGAATTCCACTTTGCAATGTCTGAGTTGACACGTTCTCGCGCAGATCCAGTCACAGTTAATGTCTTTTGAGGTAATTTTGAAAGATAAAAGAAATAACCAAAGACGAACATACCGATTATAAAAGACATTCCTACAATTAGACTTGGCAGAACTAGTGATTTCTTGGAAGCATCGGAAAAATTATCACTGGATTTCATTATATTGACACCTCCATTCTTGATATTATATGTACTATCAGTACTATATTATAACACGATAAATATAAATAAAAACCCGTCAAAGTGTACTTGACGGGTTTTTATTTATACCTTTGTTTTTGCTCACATTATTCTAAAACAATATCTATTCTTTTTACATCACCGTTTCTAATCATCTGCGCATAAGGACTTTCGACAAAATCGGAGTCGATTTCCACTTTTTCTTCGTTTGGTAGATGAAGCGTTATTCTTTTAACAAACAAATTAAATGTATCTTCCTTCTTATCGTTATGATACACTACTTCACATCTTCCAAGGAACTTGAAAGATATAGTTCCATCCTCGTTGAATAACCATCCCGGTAAAGCCGGTTTAAATCTTAATTTGAGCTTACCATTTTCGTATGTGAAAGGCTTGTAACCAACGAACATGAGTTTCCAAATGCTTAGAAACTCTGCCGTTGCTCCAGACAACCGCGCAACAAAACCTCTTCCATGCACAGATTCGTCTGGATTAGCACTACTTGCTATAAAAGATGAGTTTTCAAGTGTGCTTCTTCCATACTGAGCAGGATCTAAGAACGGAATGAAGACGTTCTTGAAATCGCTGTAAAATTCTTCGTATAAACCTGCTTTGAGTACTTCCAGCATGTATTTGTATTCCATATGGAGCCAAATAGATTCGTTTTCAAGCCAACCTGGCGTGAAAGCTTTGGCTCTACCTATCTCGATGGGTTGGTCTATGAGTGGTGCGTTAACTTTGTACATCTTCAACTTACAATCGAACAGAAGACTCTCTTTAACCTTTGAGTAAACTTTTCTTAAGTAATCTTTATCTTTGAAGATCTTAAATCCACGGACAACACCTTCTAAAAAGAGTGGCATTTTCCTTTGTTCGAATTTCAACACTCTTACAAATTTCTGATTATTTTCTTCGCCGATTATTTCGTATTCCTTCGCCTCATAGTAATAATACGTTGGCATAATCCCATCGTTCTCCTGTATTGCCCTTTCAAGAGTATTTTCCAGTTTTCTTTTAAGAATATCCAGTTTTTGTGCAAGCTGCTGTCCCAGGTACTTAACTTCTACACCACTAAATTCGTATTTTGTTTTTTCTCTGTATTTTTCCCTCACATCTGATAGTAAATTCCAATATTCAAAGTCTTTGTTTTCGCCAAGATTGTCGTATTCTAAAACTATCCTCAATTCATCCTCCAATAATTCATCTACTTCCAACGGTAAGGACACATTCTTTAGTGGGTATTTGCTGAGCGTATCGATAAGGAAATTCAAAAGTCTTACCAGTTCGAAACTTTCCGCAACAGATGAACCGAAAAGCCCGGGAAGACCATTCAGCGCATCGTACCAACCTGGTTTCCCTGCTTCCATTTCTATTCCCATGCCGTATGGATCAGTTGTCGCAAATTTTACTAACGCTATGTTGATTAACTTTGAAACAAGAGTTGTCCGGAATATCTCATCTTTTGATGTTCTCATCAGGTTCTTGTATTCACTGCGTAGTTCGATCATCTCTTTTTTTCTTTCATCTACAACAAGCGAATTGTATTGCCTTACTTTGCCATCTACATAAACATATCGTTTATTACGTGGTAAAACAACGTAGTAATCATCGTAGTAGGTATAATCTTTATCATCAAACAAAAGTTCTTCTTCTTTATCAGGGTATATCTCAAGGTAACTCTCTATAAGATCAAGGGTGTAAGTCCAGTGATCTGTCCAAAAACCATCACCGTGTACGGCATCTGTTTCCTCAATAGAGTGTTCAATTACTCTTCTCAAGAATTCCTCTTCGTCAACTTTCAGCTTAATATGTTCTTTCTCAAGGAACATTATAAGCTTACCGGGTGTGAACCCATTTAATAAAAAGTGCAAAAGTTTTTCGTTATCACCTTCTTCAACTAAACCTTTTAGAAAGTCTAACTTATCCAATCTAACCTTGTATTTTACACCGTTTATAACGAGTGGATTATAACCGTCCGATTGTATAAGGTTTATAAAGAACTTTATATTGTATCTCTCAACATCAGGATTAAAGAAAACATCGTTTCTCCTATTCTGGTTTATATCTCTGTAATTTCCATTACCACTCGAATAATACTCTGGAAGTAATACGAAGTAATTATAGTCTCTCTCTAAATCTCCGTGTTTCCTTGAGTAAATGTGATAAACTAAAGGTTTATCACCTTTCTTAAAAACAAGAGGATATCCACCTCTAAGTAGGTTATCAAGGTAACTTTGCTTACAATACTCATTAAACAACCTTGAAGATGTTTCTGTGTGTACAACCTCCGTAAGCGTATTTATAATCTCGTTGCCTTCTAAATACTTTCTTTCTACGTATGAAGTCTCTGAAAATTTTTTCTTGTAGTCTTCAAGTAATGTAATGTCGGGTGTATGACCTATGACAGAATAAATCGTTACCTGCTCATTTGGCGAAAGGATTACACTTAACGGCGTAAATGCACATGGAACTTTATTTGTTTTAATTTGTTCTTTATTTAGGATACTTTTGAGTGAATTGTTTGCAAAAAATGATGGAAAATCAAATGCCGTATTGTAACCAAAAACCAAGTTAGCATCTATTATTGGTATTGGGTATTCGGTACCTTCTGTTGTTTGCACAATCGACATATAAAAATTACCTTCGTTGAATTCTTTTACCTCCACCGTATCCTCAGTGGATGAACGCATTTTGAAAAGAGGAATCCCACTTTCCAAGTTGTAAACTTGCATCCAAGCTTTAAGCGTATTACCAACATGCTTAAGCCCATAATCGTTTATTCCATATGGAATTATTGTCGGTAATCCGTCAAGTATTTCAAGTGCATGTGCATCTTTTGATATGTTTCTTATCGTTACTTTTCTTAAAAGTGCTGCGATTCTTTCTTGAGGCAATGTGAAATACAGTACGGATATCTCAAGATTTAATTTTTTGTTTATTTCGACAATCTCAACTTCGTTTATTCCAATATGCATACGTTGGTTGATGGCATCTGATTTTGGATATTGAAAAGGTTCATAGATGTTTTCATTTTGTTTTATAAACGTTCGAAAGCCATTGGTAAATACCGTTTGGTAACTTCTAAAGGCAGGATGGAATTCAATGATGGGATTATCTTTATGAGCAATGCCAACAGACGCAATTGCCTGACCTCGGTTAACGTAAAAGGCCCACAAAGGTATGCCCTTCTTTCCTGCTATACCAGGCAGAAAACTTGCAAATTCGTGCGAAACATTGTAATTTTCTATAACAAATCTCCCTATATCGTCAAAGTAGTAATTATTCATCTTCATCCCTCCTTTTTAAGCCTTAGTGCATCTTATTGTATAACTGTAACTTGTTTCAAATAAAATGTTTTTAGGCTTGGCTACAAACAAAAAACCGCCGAGGTTTTACCTCGACGGTTGGAATTATCATTCTTGATTATTCTTTCTCTGCGTAACCAACTTCATTTAGCCATTGTTTGATGTCCATTCCTGTCCAAGACATAACGCGCATCTGAGTGACTGCCTGTTCAATTAGGTCATTGTAGAATATTTTAGCGAGAAAATCTTCAGATCTTTTAAGCTCATCAAGAAATTCTCGAAGTTCCTTTTCCTGATAACCGTTGATTCGTATCTTTTTGTTGATAATATCGAGTTCGTAATCAATAGAAAAGGTCTTTTTAATTTTTTCCATTTTAACCACCTCCATGGCCAACATAAAAATTACAAGCCTAGTTAATTATACCATGGAGATGTTTAATGTTCAATATTGTTATTTAAAGATAGTCAAAAGCTGTTTCTTTAACCATGTTTATTTTTTCTCTTTATTTCTTCGATTTTCTTCCATTATCTTTTTCAACTGTTGAGCTAACGCGGTTCTCGTCTTAGAATCAAGGTGATCGATGAAAAGTACACCATCGAGATGATCGTACTCATGTTGAAAAATTCTTGCCGAATAACCTTCCAGTAATTCTTCGTGATAAACACCGTGTTCATCTTGATATCTTACCTTTATCCATCTGTGTCTTTCAACATCTGCAAAAACACCGGGAATACTAAGGCATCCTTCTTCTCCTAATTCTTTTTCTTCGGATCTCTCTAATATCTCCGGATTTACAACCATCTTAAACTCGCTTCCATCATCCATCCCAAAAAATCTAAGCGATAACCCAACTTGCGGAGCTGCAAGACCAACGCCATCCTCTTGATACATCGTCAATTTAAATTCCTCCAAAATCGCACGAATCTGGGAAAAATCAACAACACGTTGAGCCTTCTTTCTGAGTACCGGGTCACCTAAAATTCTTATTGTCACCGTATATTCCCTCCAGTTCTCTAAGCAATGTTTCGTTTGTTATGAAAATGGATACAGGTGTTACAGATATATAGCCTTGTGCAAGTGCTTTGTAATCAGCTTTGGGATCAGGGTCGTCTTCTATTATATCACCTAGCATCCAGTAATATTCCCTACCGTACGGATCAAGTCTTTTTTCAAAGTAATCTTCGTACCTTCTTTTGCTTTGTCTTGTTAATTTCCAACCTTTGATTTCTTCGTATGGTACGGAAGGTACGTTTATATTCAATGCTGTAAACCTTGGAATTAGCTTTATATCGAATTGTTTCAGAAAATCAAGTAGAAACTTGGCCGCAGTTTCGTATATGGGATCTTTAAAATCTGCTACAGAGATGGCTATTGATGGTATACCTGCTATCGCACCTTCTAGTGCCCCGCTGACTGTGCCTGAGTAAACAACATCCGTGCCAAGATTTTCACCACGATTTATTCCACTAATAACGATATCTGGAACGATACCCTTATCTTTGTATATAACATCGAGTCCTATTTTGACACAATCCGCTGGTGTCCCGGAAACTGCGTACATCTCAAATGGTTCGTTTATATCTAACTTCCTTGCCCACAAGGGAAACCTCAACGTTATACCATGTCCAACTGCACTCTGTTCCGACTCAGGCGCACAAACAATAACATAATGTTCCTTACTCAAGTATCTCGCTGCGCATAGGATTCCCGGAGCGGTAACACCATCATCGTTCACAAGAAGCACATTCACATTATCACCTTCTTTACGTATTCTTTGAGTTTTTCAATACCTTCTTCGTATCTAAATGTTCCCACGATTTCACCTTTATAAAATATCACTACACCATCCTTTGTGCCAGCAATACCAACGTCTGCTTCTTTCCCCTCTCCTATACCATTTACAACGCAACCAAGCACAGAAATAGTCACTCCCTCATTTACATCTGCTAATATTCTCTCAACTTCAAGTGCAACTTTTTCAACATCAAAAACGGCCCTTGAACACGTTGGGCATGCAACAATGTTCGGCCCTTTTCTGAGGTGTAGAAATGTTAATAATTTTTTCGCGGCTATTACTTCATTAACTGGATCGCCCGCTATTGACATTCTTATCGTATCAACAAGCCCTTCCAAGATCAAAACACCTAACGCCACAGATGATTTAACAAGTGAATTGTACAGCGTACCTGCCTCTGTAACACCCACGTGAAGTGGATAATTGGAAAATTTTGCAACGTATCTATTAGCCTCTATCGTTTCAAGAATGTCTGAACTTTTGACGGATATGACGATATCATCAAAACCAAGCTTTTCAAGTATTCGAACTTCACGCAAAGCTGCCTCCGCTAGAGCTTGGTATCTCGGTAGATGAGTTAAATCCTTCGGTAGTGAACCACTATTTGCCCCTACTCTTATTGGAACCCCTCGTTCTTTTGCCGCACTAACAATTTCTGAAACTTTGCTTTCGTCTCCAATATTACCTGGATTTATTCTGATCTTGTCTATTCCTTGTTTTATTGCTTCTATAGCTATTCGATAATCAAAATGTATGTCACCAACGATGGGAACTTTAACGCGTTCTTTTATTATTTTAACTTTTTTCGCACTCTCAAGTGTTGGTAAAGATATCCTTACGATGTCACAGCCGGCATCTGAAAGTACATTTATTTGCGAAATAGTCGATTCTACATCTTCTGTGTTGGTGTTCGTCATTGATTGAATTGATATTGGATTACCACCACCGATGAAAATGTTCCCAACTTTTACCACTTTTCTTTTCCTATCGCTAGTTCCAGAGCTTCCGTTCATTAATTCACCCACTTCATCTATTAAACAATCTTCCAATGTCAATAAACGTAACAAAGAAAACTAGCCCCAACAAAATGAAGAACCCTATTGTATGTATTATATTTTCGATATTTCTGTTGATTTTTCGCCTTGTTATCATTTCGATCAACGCAAAGACGATTCTTCCACCATCGAGTGCGGGAAGTGGGAAAAGATTGAATATACCAAGGTTAATCGTTATTATCGCTACGATCGTAAGAATAGTTTCAATACCTATCTGGGCAGCTTGACCAATTACTTGAACCATACCAACTGGTCCTGTAACATCTTGTAAGTTTTTACCCACAAATATTCCAGGCAACGTTTTCCAAATGTAAAGGGCTAATCTATTACTACGTGCTACTGACAAAGTTAAGGATTCTATTATTCCTTTAGGTTTTATCCTCGTGGCTTTTGTTTCAAAGATACCCGGTATGGAGAAGATTTGAATAAGTTTCTCTTTTTTCAGTATAACCCGATTACTTTCACCACGTGACGTTAAATATGTTACCATAATGTCTTCGGGAAGTGATGAGATTAAACTTTCAACTTTTTCGCCGTTGACAGTAACGTATAGCTCATCTGGTTTCAAACTTAATGCAGTCAATATATCCAATAGATCCGAGCTACTTTCAACTTTCCTATCTCCAACTTGCACTATTTTGTCACCTTTTTTGAAAGGTTGTGCATCTTTTGCAAACGTACTTGAGAATTGTCCGTAATATATGCCTATGGTGTACCTTTCGGGTTGTGAAGTCAAACTATCGAGAACACCGTTTATTTCACCAATTTCCGATTTTATTGTAACTATTTCCTTTTTGTAGTTCTTAATATACTCGCCAAATGGTAAATTGTTGATAGAAAATATCTTTCCACCTATGTTTCCACGTACATCTTTGAAATACATGTAATACTGTGCGGGTGTTAATCTCGGTATGACTGAAATCTTTAATCTCTCATTCCCTCTGAGCACTTCAAGTACAATCGTTTTGCCCTTTCTAATCGTATTTGTCATGTCTATTGTATCGAAAATGTATTTACCGTTTATCTTCAAAATCACGTCATTGCTCTGCAATCCAGCTTCCTGTGCGGGTGAACCGGGAATTACTTTATCGATGATTATGGGCGTGTACCCCCAAAAGGAAATGATGATCATGAATAAAAAATACCCAGCAAGTATAGAAAATAATGGCCCTGCGAATACAATTAAAAACCGTTTCCATGCTGAAACGCCATAAAGTGAATCTGGATCCTCTTCTTCGCTTGGATCCTCACCTTTTAAGCGAACATATCCTCCAAGCGGAAACACATTTATCCTAAAATCCGTTTTCTTACCTTTCCTCCTGAAAATTTCTGGCCCAAAGCCTATTGCAAATTCATGGACTTTTACGCCAAATGCTCTAGCGAATATGAAATGTCCAAATTCATGTACTACCACTATGAACATAAAAACTGTTAAGAATGCAATTATGTTAACTAACACTACCATACAAAACCTCCTTTGCAATTTGACGTGCCAATTTATCTGCTTCGTAGATGTCTTCCAAAGAATTGATCTTAAAATCGCGTTTGTTAATTATCTCAACTGTTGTTTTTACTATTCTCTCAATTTTACCAAATTCGATGTGATTTTCAAGGAAATATTGTACTGCTAGTTCATCGGCACTATTAAAGGCTATACGTTCAGCTAATCCTCCATTTTTGATAATTTCCAAGCCGAAGAAAAATAAAGGGTAGCGACTTTTCTCAACAGTCAGAAGTCTCATATCAAATTCTTCAACTCTTGATACGTAAGATAGGTACTCGCGCGATGGGTATGTTAGTGAATATGCGATCGGAACCCGCATATCTGGTTTACCAGCATGAATTTTTATGGTGCCATCTTTAAGAAAGACGATTCCATGTACGAAACTTGAAGGATTAATAAAAACTTCTATTTTATCGTATGTCAATTCAAAAAGCTCGTGAGCTTCAACAACTTCAAAGAATTTGTTGACCATGGTTGCTGAGTCAACAGTAATGCGATTTCCCATACTCCAAGTGGGGTGTTTTAATACGTCGGTTGGCTTGAGGTAAGGAATTTTCTCCAACGGAATATCTCTAACCGCACCACCGGAAGCGGTGATAACGATGTGATCGATGTAAGGTTCATAGAGCTGAAAAATAGCGGAATGCTCACTATCCACTGGAATGATCTCGACGTTTCTTTCCTTTGCAATTGATTTAACAAAAGGACCGGCGCAAACCATAGCTTCTTTTGTTGCAAGCGCTATTCTCTTCGTGTACTTTATAGCCTCAATAGTTGCCCGGACACCGTCAAACCCTGGAATTGCACTGATAACTATGTCTGGTAGTGTCTTTTCTAATAACTCAGATATTGTATTTAGTCCCTTTCCAACGGACAACTCAACACTCCCATGGTAAAATTTAATATTGAATTTTTTTATTATATCTTCTGCCAACTTCCAGTTCTTACCAAAAGATATGCCAACGATCTTGAAGTTTTTAAGCTTGGATATAACATCTACACTCTGAGTGCCTATGGAGCCAGTTGCACCAAGTATCACAACGGTTTTCTTTTCCAACGGATGTACACCACCTTACCATTTTTAATACTCACTTTTACAGCGTTTTCCAAAGCTTCATTACTTACGCCAATCGGAGAAGTTATGGACATTTTTCCATCAAATATGTATTTGAAACCTCTTATTGAAAATTCCGCCTCACATAAAGGTATGAAGGACCATGTTTCACCAATAACTGCTTTCAATGAGTACTCCCCTTCTCCAAGAACACCAAGCTCACAGTTGTCTGCGATTGCTGTTACATTTTTGTACTTGCTGATTAGTCCTATCATAGCAAGAATCATATCTACTCTTTCACCTTGCCAATTCAAAACTTCAACTTCGCTAGCACCATTTTTAAATGCATAGTTTAACGCAAGTTCTAAATCTGTTTCATCTTTCTCATGCGGGTAAATGGCGATCTGTACTCCTTTCGACTTGAAGTACTCGAGAGTACTTTGTGAAATTGAGTCCATATCACCAATGACAACCGTTGGAAGAATACCTCTTCTCTTTAATTCTTCAGCCCCTCCATCCACTGCAATGATTATGTCACCTGTTATGTACATTGTTCCGGAAGATATTCCATTTAGTACAACGGTTGCTTTCATATTTTTCCCTCCCTTTAAATAACTATCAATCTCTTTTCGATAAATAATTTGGCCAGCAACATCATCTGTCCCCAACCGTACGCACAACCATATCTGATGTGCAGTTCGCTCTCATCTTTTATAAATGTCCTATCCCTTATCGTAACCACCGTTTCGTTATCACCGGTTGGTTGAAAATCCAATTCAACAAATGACCTGTAACCATCTTCGTATTCATACCACCAAAACGAAAATAGTCTTTCTTTTATAACTGTAACTATCTTCCCATTATCTGTTACTACTTCGCCATCTGTTAATCTAAACCATCTGAAGTATATATCACCATTCTCGTATATCCTCATCCCATCGGTGAACCATGGATCCCAACCGTTTGGATTGTAAAACACTTTCCATACTTCAGAAATTGGTGCGTTGAATCTTTCACTAAACTCCATTTCGGACTTGTTTATGGTAAATCCACTATTCACTTTATCACTTCCCAAGTTTTAAATTATTTATCATCTTCCAGATTTCTTTCACTTTAGCAATATCTTCCGCGTGCTCTGGATTATCACCGGGTGTTTCCAAAATAAGCGGTAACAAGGAGAATGCTGGGTGACTTAAAAACATTTTCAATCCTTCGATACCCAAAGTCCCTTTACCGATGTTTTCGTGTCTATCTTTATTTGAACCTAATGAATTTTTTGTATCGTTCAAGTGGATAAACTTGAGCTTGTTTATACCAACTTCTTGGTTTATCTCATCGATGAGTTTCTGAATACCATCTTGTGTTGTGATATCGTAGCCTGCATCGTAACCATGACATGTATCAAAAGTCAAACCTACTCGATCTGGATATTTACAAATTTCAAGGATTTTTCTCATCTGCGCGTAATTGTATCCAATATTTCCACCTTTCATAACTACATTTTCAAGGACTATATGCACTGTTTTTTCTTTTTCCATAACAATATTCAGTGCTTTCGCTATTCTTTCAATCCCCTTCTCTTCACCTTCGCCTAAGTGACTGCCCGGATGAATATTCAAGTACTTTATGCCAAGTTTTGCGCATATCTTCATTTCAATTTCTAATAATTCAACAGACTTCTCCCAAATATCATCTCTCGGACCTGCTATGTTAATAAGGTATCCTGAGTGACACAAAAAGTACTCGGGATTGAGTCCGTACTTTTTTACACCTCTAATGAAATGGACAACATCGTCTTCTGAAGGTAATTTCGCATTCCATTGTCGAGGATTGTGGGGAAATATCTGAAATGTGTTACCACCAATTTCAACAGTTTCTACCGGAACTCTTGTAAAACCACCACCTATTGGCATATGGGCACCTATTATGATCTCTTTATCCATCTCATCACCTCATTCTTTATTCCTTGAGCAATCCATAGATAATTATATCCCAAAAACGAGAATTGTGAAATTTTGCTTTCCTTAGTCTACCTTCTTGTACAAAACCGAGTTTTTCAAGTAGCTTCATGGAAACTATATTATATTCATAAACTTCTGCTGTTATCCTATTTAGATTCAATTCGTTAAATGCAAATACTATGGCTCTTTTTAACATTTCACTTCCAAGCCCCTTGCCTCTGTGTTCATTTTTTAAGTAGTACGTGAGATATGCATTTCTGTTCACTACGCGTATATCGAATTCTACAAATCCGATCTCTTCATTACTGTGTTTGAAGACCAATGTTATTGGTTCCACTTTAACAAACCGGCGCTCAGAAAAGTATTGGATATCATCTTCCGTAAGCTCGAAATTGTAGTGATTTGACACTATAAATTCCATACCAAGTATCTACTCCTTTCTCATTTTTCCGATGAATCATCCAGATAGACATTCAATTCTTCGATTTTCGCTCTCAGTTCATCAATTTCTTCGAGAATAACTAGCTGCCTTTCTTCGAGCTTTTCTTTTTCCTCCGAAAGTTCCATAACTTTCACGTAATCTGAAAGCCCATACATTTGGCTATTTATCTGGTCAATTCTTTGAGTAATCTGCTGCTCTTCAAATACTAGATCCTCAAAACGCTTTTTTAAACTCTTTAATTGATTCTTCATTCTCTTTTTTTCTTCAAAATCTATGTTTTTCTTCTTCTCCGCTTTCTTTATTTGTTTTGAAAAAAATATAGGTTCACGAACCTCTATCACATTTCCATCTTTTATAGTCAAAAATCTATTACACACATTTTTAATTAATTCCAAATCATGTGAAACGATTATAACACTACCTTTATACTCTTTTAGAGCGTCTTCAAGTGCTTCAACTGTTTCGAGATCCATATGATTCGTAGGCTCGTCCAATATCAATAAATTTGGTCTCCTTAAAAGTGCCTTTGAAAGCGCGAGTATTTGTCTTTCGCCACCACTCAACTGATCAATTGTCTTGAACACATCTTCACCTTTAAACCCAAATCTGCCCGCATACGCACGGATTACATAATCTGGCTTATCAGGCATTTCTTCAAAGATTTCGTCGAATACTGTGTTATCAAGGTCAAGCAAGTTAACGAATTGATCAACGTACACAATGTTAACTTTGTAACCAAAGTTTACACTTCCAGTATATTTAGTTTGATTTGTGATGATTTTAAGAAGTGTAGTCTTACCAGATCCGTTTGGACCAACGATCGCTATCTTATCTTTCTGATAAACAGTAAAACAAACATCATTTAACAAGCTATTCCACGAGACATTCTTCACTTCTAAGATAACGTAACCTGTGTTATCCGGCTCGGGTATGCTGATCTTTTTCTTTTCTTCTTCAAGGTAGAGATTGGGCATGTTTTCTAACTCTTCAAGCATTTTTTCAAGTACTTTTTCTCGACTTTTAGCTTGTTTTGTGAATTTTTCCCTTCCCCACTTTTTGTACCTATCAATTATTGTCTTAAGTCTTTCTATTTCTCTTTGAATGTTTGCAACTTGTCTTCTTTGCGTTTCGATAATGCGCTGTCTTTCAATGTGGTAGCGATCAAAGTCCATATCGAATATCCAAACACGTTCGTTGCTTATTTCCCAAAATTTCTTACACACACTTCTAAGAAAATCCCTATCGTGAGAAATTATTATATACCCGCCTTTGTAAGAATTAAGTAAGCTTTTCAAAAATTCAATGCTCTCTATATCGAGAAAATTTGTAGGTTCATCGAGTAACAAGAAGTCGGGCTCTTCTATGAAAAGCCTTCCAAGCTGTAACTTTGTTTTTTCTCCACCACTGAACGTGGATATATCTCTGTACCAATCTTCTTCTTCAAACCCCAACCCTTTCAATATACTTCTCACCTGTTTTTGTTTCTCCGGTGTGTCTGCCACTTGTGAGTAATATTCAAATGGTGTTGTTGCATCAAACGTTCTGTACTGGTCCAAGTACAGAACACTTCCAGAGAGTGATATTTCACCGTTGTAATCATTGAAAATGCCTGCTATCGCTTTAAGCAAAGTGCTCTTCCCGGAACCATTTTTTCCCATCAAACCTAACCTATCTTTTGGAAAAACGGTTGCATTGAAATCCGAAAATAATTTCTTATGCGGAAATTCTATCGAAAGGTTATTTATGCTAATCATCTTTGTTTTTACTCTCCTTTTTCAAAATCTTATTCATTCCAAGTAGACGATCTGGTTTGGTCAGTATTTCTTTAACACTCGCAGGCAAAGTTAATGTAATTAAATATGTGGTAACTAGCATTATCGCAAATGTAATATACCAGTAGTTTCTCAAATTCTCTTCCGTGACGCTGAATTTCAAAAGTATCAAAAGAAGTATTACCAAACTTCCAAGTAGCATATGATAACCAAGTACAAACAAAGCGTTATCTGAGAAGAATTTTAGTATTTTCCCAAGTATTTTGTTAGTTACTTTTCTTTTTTCAATGCTTTGATTTATCCATACAACAAAGACCACACATGAAATTTCACCGATTATTGATAACAGTGGATTTCTACCGTATTCATCTGTATTCCAGCTCGTTGAACCATTCAAAGTAGTAATGACCACCCAAGTTACAAGAGACAAAAGACCTATGAGATTAACAACTTGAATCTTTTTTTCCTTAAATAACCTTCCAATTTCAAACATGTACAAGCTCGCTAAGACTACATCTAATTTGAACGGAAGGCTTCCGCTGTGGAAAAACCTTGATAATACACCAACAATAATGAAAATCTGGAGCGTTCGTGTTTTTAGGGTAAAATGGTACAAAACTTCGGCAAAAAAGAGAAAAACAAGATACCAAAGCGGTACTACAACAAGCGGTATTTTTTCGAATAAATCCGTTCTCACAAGAAGGTAGTTTTTGAGATATGTAAAGTTATCAGCTCTTCTAAATGTGTCAGGAACAAATGCTATCCAGATTAAGTAATTTATGGCACCTATGTAGTAGTAACTTAGAATGAACGGAAATCTTTTTTTAACTACATCGTTTATGGATTTGGCTTTGTAAAGATATCCCGATATGAACGGAAAAACTGCAATGATATAGGACACAAATTCAAATAGATGACTCGGAATTTGCGAGTGGGCAAAAATAACAAAAATAAGAGCAAATCCTCTTGTGTAATCAATCCAATTTAAACGGTTATGTTGATGTTCTGACACCCCGTTAGTCATGATTACTTTCTTTCCTTTCTGTGCTTTCCATAACACCCATAATTATAGATAACATCATTATAATGATACCAACTAATTGTGAGGATGTGATGTGTTCTTTAAGTATAATCATGGATAAAAGCATTGCAAAGACAGGTTCGCCAACAAAGATAAGTGCGGAAATGTTGCTTCCAACCACCCTTTGGTACTTTGCTTGAATTATTATAGCTACAATAGTGGCGGTAACAGCAGTGAACGTGGCAACTGAAATTGCTGATAGGCCGAAATTCCAACTAGCATTTGGATAAAAAAGATTGAAAATGGTGTTAAGTACTGCAACTGTAAGAAATTGCGGGGTAAGCAAAGCATATTCGCTCGTTGCCTTTGAAAAATGTGTAATCAGTACAACATGTAGAGCGTACATTATTCCACAGATCGTTGTTAGAAAATCACCAAAATTAAAATCGGACAGTCCGCCACTCAATAAATACATACCAATCAATGCGCCGAAGAAACCTACTACCTGCATAAATCTGACCTTTTCTCTTTCTATAACATACGAAAAAAACGGTACAATCACTATGTAAAGTGATGTTATGAACCCACTTTTTGTTGATGTTGTTATCGTTAACCCCCACGTCTGAGTTGCGTAAGCAATTCCCATAACCACCCCGAGGATTGTACCATGTTTCCAATCGGAGTTTCTAAAGAGTAGAGCAGATAAAAAAGTTGCGACCCAAAATCGGATCGCATTGTACAAAAATGGTGAAATATCTTCGGTTAATATAAGCTTTTGTATGGGAAAAGTTAATCCCCAAAGAAAGGTGAGTACAAATAACCAGAAAACTGCTACAATCTTTTTATTGAAGTTATTCAAAAAATCCCTCCTGAACATTGATTTTCTAATTTCTAGTAAAATTCAATTTATTAAACGATCCCAACCGGTGCTAAATAAATAACGAACTCATTTTCACCATCCACACCAATAAATTCATCCATTAGTTTTTGCGAATAAGCTGCTATAGCACACGTACCTGCGTTGATAGCTTCACATGCGATGTACAGATTTTGACACACATGTCCAGCATCAAGCAAGATGACTTTGTGAGACGCAGGTCCATACCTCCACTCCGTCCTGTATGGTATAGCAGTCCAGATAAATACAGCAGCAGCACTACCAACAAACGTCTGATCAAGTGTTGCTCTTATTATTTTCTCACGAAGGTAAGGTTCTTTCTTGTGAAGCACCAATTTATGCTCAAGTGGAAGGTACCTATATATACCTTCTTCAAAACCTTCAACGCTAATTGCGTACACGTATGTTTCAAATGGATGTCTACAACCAGCTGATGGTACAGTTCTGAAAGCTACGGTAGGTGTTACCTTCCTAACTCCCTGCGTAGCCCATAGTAGAAAAGCAATTTTTTCCAACGTCAGTGGGATATTTTTGTATTTTCTATGACTAACCCTACCTTCAATGGCTTGTGAAACACTTTTATCTCCAATATGCCTAACTTCCGGTAAATCAATCAGTACAGCGCCATTTTGGACTGGTTTTTCAATAGGTGGCATTGGAACACCTTTCTTCTGATCACTTGTAAACTTCTCTAACTCTTCCCAGTTGGATTTCAAAAAGTTTCTTGCATGTACGTAATCTTTTTTGGCCATCCATACAACAACCCCCAAACGTACCATAAATTTAAAACCTCGGATTCACTCCAAATTTTTCCTTTATTTGTTTTTTAATGTCTTCTATCGCTAAATCAACCTCTTCATCACTAAGCGTTCGTTCAGGGTGTCTGAATTTCGCATAAATTGTCACACTGTAATGCCCCTCTCCTACCTGTCTGTAAATATCATCAATCCCGACTTCCTCGACAAGTGGATTAGACTTATATACTTCTAACAATCCTTCTATTTGTTGCCCAATTGGTATTAGATAAGAAACATCCCTTCTCACGTATGGAAGCTGAGGAATTGACCTGTATTGTTTTTTCACCCTTAGAAATTCATAAAGCTTCTCGAGGTAGATTTCCGCAACGTAAATTTCATCTTTTACATCGTAGAGTTTGTCTGCAACTTCTTGCTCAACCATGCCGATGAAACCCACATTTTCACCGCCAATCGTAATTTTTGAGCACCTTGTTGGTACAAAACCCCTTTTTGAATATTCCTCAAACTTCGCTTCTATTCCAAATCTTATAAATATTTCATCCAAAACCCCTTTAAATGTGTAAAATGATACTGTTCTTTTGTCTGTATAATCGCTGACAGACTCCCTTCCTGTTGCAACAAACGCGAGTGCTTCTTGTTCATGCAGTTTCCCATCTTTTTGTGCAAATACTTTACCGATTTCAAATAATCGAATATCTTTAATTTGTCTTTTGTAGTTATACGATAGGGATTCCAACAACCCGTATAGTATGCTCGGTCTCATAGTATCGAAATCGGAGATTATTGGATTACTTACCAAAATACCTCTGCCATTTATTTCAAAGCGTTCAATCAACTTACTTGAAACAAAAGAAAGAGTGTTAGCTTCGTTAAATCCAAAACTTGTCATAAGTTGTTTTATTTCATGCCTTACCTTTTGGTGCTCACTTCTTCCTTTTTCAATTGCCAACATCCTTGGTGGTTCCGAGTGGAGACTATCATATCCATGGATTCGCCCTACTTCCTCTATTATGTCTTCTGGAATAGATATATCGAAGTACCTAAATGAAGGAACATACACTTTGTATCCGTCTTTCCCTTCTTCTACTTCAAAACCAAGAGGCTCAATATATCCACCAATGTGTTTTATCTCAATCCCTAGAACTTTTTTCGCAAAATGTTTTGGCACATAGATTACCTTCTCATCGAGTTTCTTTTTCCACACATCAACAACCTGAGTGGATGGTTCACCTCCTGCGAGCTTTTGAATTAATTCTGAGAGCCTATCAATTACGTAGCGAGCGTCGTCAAAATCAACACCTCTTTCAAACCTGTAAGAAGCATCGGAAGAAACCCCCAACTTACGAGAAGCCTTTCTAATCCTCACAGGATCGAACATAGCAACTTCGAGAAGTATGTCCGTGGTGTTTTCAGATATTCCAGATTCTTCTCCACCCATAATACCACCAAGTGCGAGTAACTTTTCACCATCGGTTATCAACACTTCGCCACCAAAGAATTTATAAGTCTTGCCATCAAGTAATAACATAGATTCTCCCGGTTGAGCATCGCGAACTACAATCCTTCCTGACAATTTAGCAAGGTCAAATGCGTGTACAGGATGACCTGTTTCAAGCATAACGTAGTTAGTTATATCAACGATATTATTTATAGGTCTCAAACCAGATGCTATGAGTCTTTTCTGGAGCCACACCGGGCTTGGTTGTACTTTGACAGTTCTGATAACTCTTGCTGTATATCTCCAACATCCGTCGGTATTAATTTCGATATTGATAGCGTCACTGCCTGATGATTTAACATCTGGAATCGGGAATCTTGGTGTTATTTTAAGTCCAGCAGACAATTCCCTAGTAACTCCAAAATAAGACAAGCAGTCAGGCCTGTTTGGTGTAATTTCCATATCTATATACCAGTCATCTAGCCCTATTAATCTTATGACATCCTCACCAAGCGGGAGCTCTTCATCACTCATGTACACATGTTCACTCTTTTCCTCAAGACCAAGTTCTTCTAAAGAGCAAAGCATACCTTCCGAAACAATCCCTCTCATATCTTTCTTCTGAATTTCAACACCGTTAGCAAGTTTTGCTCCTTCAAGGGCAACGTACACGTACTTTCCTGATTGTACGGTAACATCGGCGGTTAGTATTGTTCTATGCTCGTTGCCTAAATTAACCTCACATACGACTAGCTTCTCTGCGTTTGGATGCTTCACTACTCTCTCTATCTTGCCAACTACGATGGGACCACTAACTGGAAAAACTGGACCATTTTCATCGATATCAAAACCAAGCTTGGGAAGTATTTCAAGCACTTCGTCCCTTGTTATTTGGACGTATTCATTTAACCATTGCAGAGAAATTTTCACGTTCGAGCACCTCCATCAGTATATCCATAATTTCCAAATGACTGTAATTGCAACACCAAGTAATGGGCTAATGAGCCACGTATACGAAAACTTCTTTACTTTCCATAGTCTGTATAAAAATCCAAGGGCCAACGAGAGGAAGGCAAACACGTAATTTTTTGCCAAGAAAAAAACAAAAAAAGCCAATCTTTCAGATATACCATCAAGATCGTTGTACCGCAAATCTCCGGGATAAAAGTTTCTGAAAATGTACGTCACAGCCATACTAACAACTGCCATGCCAAGTAGGTATATTGCAAATTCTTTTGAGATATACGAATAAACAAAAAGATCCGCAACTAAGTAGTTTAGAATGAGCGCTATTGCAAGCTCCGTTAATTCCAGGATGTGTATTTTTTTAAGATCTCTTATCTTTGTTCGAAGAATGTCGCCGAGAATATGAACAATAGCCAGAATACTTAAAACTATTATTCCTCTTTCTGTCTTCAACAATGTGTCAAATGTAAAAGCAAGGAGTGCAAACAAAGACCAGACTATGTGCTCAATAAGTTTATAACCCGTGTAGCTTCTTATCTTTGTGTTATCTGTAAAACCGTGGTCTGCAACGAAATGCGCAAGAAATAAATGTATCACTGTAATACCTCCTTCTTTTGATTTCTTTATGCTATATTTCTTTTGTATTATCTTTTTTGAATTTGATATATTAATACACCATCGCTCGTCATTACATACAGTTTATTTTCCCATATAGTTGCATCGTAAACTATACCTGGAATATTTTCGACAATTCTCTCTAATTTTTTGTTCTCAAAATCGATTAACGTTATAAAGCTATCACCAATTGCAACAATATAATTTCCAGATTTGTATAGTCCCAGATTACCGACCCAACCTTCACCTGTATAAGCATAATTTCCTGCTCTATTAAATACAAGTAAACCGTAGGCCCTTGTTGTCGCGATAACATAATCATCTACGACTATAGCGTATGTCATGTCGTAGCTTTTGTAAAGTCCTAAAGGAGCCGTGTATTTTATTCCGTAATAGTACCTGTAAATCTCCCTATTTGTCATCAGAATAATTTCGTCCCCATCGTATATAACCTTTCCGTAGATCCCCCTCAAAGTTACAATAACATTACCTGTTTCATCAACAAAATCAACTTTCTCATTCGGCCTCGGTTTCGCAAATATAGCAAAACTACGAGTTGCCAACGAATCATCGGCAGAAGATGAATTATAACTGACTACGTCAGCGAGTTTTCTGTAATAAACTTTATCCTGCGTTTCGTAACTAATACCATCGATTGTCTCTTTTAAATTCATGATACTCTCTTCCCAAACTCTTGTACCAGAAACATACAAACCTTTTTCATCAGCTGTGTAGATGACACCACCGTAAATGGCTATTTGATTCCCTTGGAAAGGAAGCGTTTGAATAAATTTGATATACGGGTTATCACCTATCTTCCATTCATCTACCTGGAATTGCTGTGCTGTTTCACTTGATAAGAATCTTTCAAAAAACTTTTCTTTTTCACTTGTCACACGTTCTGAGAAAGTATCATCTTTGTATGATGGTATCTGTGGCAACTGGTAGTCAAAGTAATTTTTAATTTCTTGGGTAAACTCATCACTCATATAAAAATTATTCCAGCTCCCGTTGAAAATTTTCAAAGTCATGTAAGGTAATCTCGCGGAATTTTTTGAAACGACACCATCTCCAAGGTTTATAACAAGCTCAGGAAATAGCCTTTCAAGAAGACTTGAAGTGACATCTATCGACATCGGCGGTGTATTCCCCATATATGCAATTGCCTGTACATCGGTTCTATACGGTAAATAACGAAGCAATTTTAAAAATTCTGAGTTTGGTATAATATCCGAATAGTACACATTAACCGCCTCAATGTAAGATTTCAAATATCCTTGCAAAGTAGAAACTACTGATTCAGGAAGATTATAAAGTATTCCTGCTGCGGATGGCTTCGATAAATATATCGAAGATGCAAGTCGTGGATCCAGAACATTTGAACCATAGAATGGTGTTGAAACATAAGCTACCTTTCTGACATTTTTAATTTCCGGATGTTTTGCCAAGCAGTAGTAGACAACCAATCCGCCAATTTCGTGTGCAAGGATATCAAATTGCAAATCTTGATATTTTTTCAATTGGTCTGCTAGTCTCTCTGCTTCGAAAACAATAGAACTAGGAATGGGGTTTGAATTTTTAAACACCTCTAATAAAGCTGTGTAGTTATAGGACCTTGTCTCGTTAACAGGATATTTGTATATCATAATAGATCTATCACTGAAGACACTTTGCCATAAAGACACGTTAGAAACTTTTGTAGATTGGTAATAACCTGAGAATCCTGGATCACTCCCGGGAACAATTAACAAAGTGGGTTTTGCAGAAATTGTCTTATAGAGTTCCATGATACCTGTATCGAGTTTTCGTCCTGGTATCGAAACAACTCCTATCCATCTCGGGACAACAAAAAAGTCAGCTTCTACGTAATAGCCTCGTGAATCTTTGCCAATGAAACTGCCTGGAATAATGTTATAAGCTTTTCCATCGCTGCTTATTGCGGCAAAGGAAAGTGAATTTGAATCGTTACTTCCAAGAAGTGAAGATGGTAGATAATATCTAACAGTGATAGGAAGCATAGCCATATCGTATCTTCCATCACTTGGAACTAGTTCAAAAATTGGACTCACAAAATTTCCTGTGTTTAAAATAGCTCGTAAGTTTCCTTGCGGTGGAATCCAGACTTTGAAAGATTTCTCGTAAGGGAATGCTCCAAACGGGATGGATATAAGGAGATTTTCAACCGTTTGCGTTCCCTCGGAAATTGTCGTTTCCTTTCTTGCAGCTTTTTTTCCTATTGAGATTCCTATGGAAAGTAAGATTATACTTGAAAGAACAATAATTAGTAAAATTTTACGTGCCCAAAGAAATTTTGGTAATCTAGCGATTGATAAAAAAAGCTTACCCAAGTTGAACTTTTCCTCTTTGGTTTGGTTCACATCTTCCTGGGTTTCACTTTCCGAAGGTTTTTGCCGTTTTTTTAGAAATTTATCGGAAAGACCTTTTAAAAAGTCTCCTATCTTTGGCATATTGCCCCCCTATATTATTCACCTGTAGATTGGTAATCATCATCAAGTAATTTTCTAAATTCGTTAATATCCATATTCTCAACAAACTTTTTGAACTCCTCATCTGTTTGATCCAAATTTTCTATATCAATCGCTTCCGTTGCTATTATATCGTTTGTAACGTAAAGTGGTGCACCAGTTTTTAAAGATAATATTATACAATCGGAAGGCCTTGCGTCTATTTCTATGTATGGATTAACACCATCTGAAATTTCTTGCTCTGACAATGTCAAGTCCTTGAGGATTATCTTCGCATAAAATATGTTGTCTTTGATCGAGTGTATTACAAAACGTTCAATTTTCAGGCTTACATCATTCACAATATTTATTATCAAATCATGAGTTAGAGGTCTGTCAAATGGTACTTTTTCTATCGCGATTGCCATGACGCTCGCTTCACATGCTCCAATCCAGATGGGCAGTACCTTTTTAGTGTTTTCTATACCCAATAAAACAACGGGTGTGTTTGAAACTTTATCAAGAACAAGAGCCTTAACAATTGCCTTTTTCATGATTTATCACCTCTTTCAACCTTTCAACACCAGATTTAATAACATCCTCAACGTGTTTTCTCAGTTCTTCTTCCGATGAAAAATTCTCTGGGAAGACAAGTTCATTTATAAAAATTCCTGTCTTGCTTCCTTGGACAGTTAATTTGTGTTTTGGAATAACAAGGTGATTACCCCATATAGACACCGGCAGTATAGGTACTTTTGATTTCAATGCTATTTCTAAACTTCTTGGCTTAAACTCATGAACTTCCCCGTCAACTGATCTTGTCCCCTCAGGGAATATCACAAAATGATACCCTTCACTTAATTTTCTCATAACCTCTTTTATTGTCAAAGCTGTCTGTCTGATATTTCCTCTATCGATCAATTCACTGCCGAGATACCTTAGAAATACATTTATCATTGGGAGCTTTCCAAGCTCCTTTTTCGCTATGAAAGGAGTAGGACCAATGTAACCTATGACAAGTGGGATATCGAGTATACTTTGATGGTTACAAACAACTATGTAATTTTTATCTACGTTCGGTTTCACACCACATACGTAAACCTTCACACCAAGCAATTTGAATGCGAGGCGTCCAAAAATTTCAATTTGTCTTAGAACAAACTTTCTCCCTTTTTCCTTTCCCAGAATTGCTCCTATTATTAGAACTATTAAACCATACATAAAAATGTAAAGAAAAGCACCAACTAAAAACCAGATCGTTCTTAGAAAATTCCATATCTTCTTCATACTTCATTCTTTCCTCCAAGCGTATTTTACTCTTACAAAAAGTAAAATCAACGTAAATACAAAAACAAGCCATAAGTAGACAAATTCGGAAAAATTGAAAAGATATTCTTTGAACAAAGCAAATCCAACAGTTGAAATTACAAAAGAAGAAAGACTCGCCGCTATAAAACCAACGAACTTCCAGCTATTCCTCAAAGCATACGAACCTGCAATGATTCCACCTACCAACCCAGCGGTAACTGGTATGTACCATTCAACATGTGGTCCAAAAAATGTATTGAAGAGGAAAAGAATACCTACAAAAGATAGCACCATGCTTCCAAGAAATATAGTTAGCTTGTACAATCCGTAGAATATCACCCCAAAAAAAACAGTAAAAACAATCAAAAATAAAATTTCACGGTTTTGCAGAAAAGTGTAGATATCAGGGTAAAAACTTTTAAGTACATTTGACATCCACGGATAAATATACCCAGCGCTGAGTAACGCTCCTATACCGAATACAGTCATAGCTTCAACTAAATCTGAAAGAAAGTAGAAAAATACAGCGAGAGGAAGCACTACGTACCAATTGTTAGTCAAATATTTCGTAATCTCCAAAACGTAGTTTAAATCCAATTTGCTGATGTTTATCATAAATTAAGTCCTCCTTCGACGTACTTGGAAACTTCGCGCCGTACGTCTTCATTTTTTAATCTCTCTTTTGCTTTCGCCAATTCTCCAATTGCAAGGTAAGAAAGTGCCAGTTGAACGTCTATCTCAAAACCCTTTATCCCAAGCTTTTCCGCCTTTTCCAAAAACATCCGCGCTTCGTTATATCTCTCCAGCTCCATAAGTGCGCAGCCAAGGTTGAAATATGCGAGTGGAAAGTTTTGATCTATTTGTATAGCTTTTTTGTACATTTCTATGGCTTTACCTAAAAAGCCTTCCCGTCTGTACAGGTTCCCAATGTTATTATATACTTCTGGAATTTCATATTCCAGAAGACTTTCGTAAATTTCCATCGCATTTTTTATCTTACCTTCTTTTGCAAATTCAACCGCTTTCTCTATCTTTTCTAAAATTTCGGAATTCTTCATAAGGCACTTCCCCGTATTTGGATTAGTGCTTTCTCAATTCTTGCGATTTTATAAGCATCTGTGTGTAAAAAGCTGCGTCGAAATAAGTATTGTTTTTAAATGACACACGTGCACTAACCTTTATTATCCCTGGTGGTACAGGTCTTAGGTAGTTCCACTTCGCAACCCATATTAATTTTCTTCTTTTTTTCACTATGCTTTCATCGGATGGTGCGCCAGTAAATTTACTGAGCACTTGGCAATTACCTAATATCTTTAAACCTTGCAACCGGTACATAGTAAGCTCGCCTTTGCATTGCTTTAAAGATAAGAATCTCAATTGCTCTACAGAGCTGTAAACTTCCGATGGTACATAAACATCGTGTTCAAAAACACTTAATGAATGTCCTATGTAATGAAGTTCGTCGCCAAAAAGATCCTCAACACTTACGTAAGCATATATGTAGTTGTCATCGAATTCCATCTTTTCAATATTTACAAAAATTGGCTTATCATCTTTTAAAATGTATTGATCAATCTGACGATTTTTCCACTTAATCGCAAATAAAGTTGGATAACTGTATTCTATAAGATCAACATCTTTCAAGTCAAATTTTTGTTTACCCGCGATAACACCATCCTTGGCTAAGTAAATAATATCGCCGTAAGGTGTTACCTCAAAATTCCAAACTTTTTCAGACAGTTTTATGGATTGTATCTTTGAGAAACTTCTTAAATCGTACACATTGATTTCTTGCCTTAAACCATCAAGTATATACAATC
The DNA here is from genome assembly GCA_049970055.1 of Fervidobacterium sp. Classification (GTDB taxonomy): domain Bacteria; phylum Thermotogota; class Thermotogae; order Thermotogales; family Fervidobacteriaceae; genus Fervidobacterium. The sequence goes on along the minus strand of JBMFNR010000002.1, from coordinate 587,287 downwards.
TATCAACAGTTAACTCTGCGTCAATTGCGAGAGTTTTTTGTGAAAGGTTACGATTAGATATGTTTCCTGAATATGTGTTAAATACGACGACTTTATCAAAATCTACTATGTACATGTTATTGTCCCTATCGAAACCTGCAACTATGGGTGTGTGAAGTCCTTTTAATAATTCAACTTCCGAATCATTAAATATGGCATTCTGACCAACAAGGTAAAGATTACCATCTCTGTCAAAAATTATTTGCTTCAACTCATTTGACACTTTTTTTATCTTAGTCATTCGATTTTTCTTGAAAAAGATAACTCTTTTATTCTTGCTATCAAGTACACAATACGAATCACCGTAGATAGCTACGCTTACGGGGTTTTGAAAATATTCAATACCATTTATTATCCCAACTGTGCTCTCTATGTATTTAAGTTCAAAAATCTTCGAAGGAAGCAAATTTAAAGCGCGAAAATAGTTAACTTTGGCAATTATGTTATCTATATCGTCGCTTTTTACAAGCTGAGTAAATGTTCCAAACTCTTCGATGGCTTTATCAATGAATCCGTTAGCAATAGCCAACTTTCCTCTTAAAAACCAGAAATACTGCAGTTCATTTACATAGACCCTACCCGACAGAGCTTTTTTCGAAAATTCGTAAGCTTTGTCATATTTCCCCATATACATCTGTATCAAAGATTGAGAAAAATAATTACGTGCACTCTCTTCATCAATAACTGCAAATATTGATGAACTAAGAATAACCAACATTAAAATACAGATTTTAAATGCATAAGTCAACTTCATAGAATCCCTCTTCACAACCTTTTTCACTGGATTTTTCTTTTGTCCATCCAACCAAGAAAATAATCTACCACATTGGTTTTCCTCTCGTTTTTTTCCAGCAACCTTTTTATATTTTCTTTATGACGAAAAACGGAAAAAAGTGCGAGGGCCAAGAAAACAACCCAGTACTCTTTGCTAAAAATCAAAGCAAATATACTACCAGAAATGAGCCCGACAATCGAAGCAAGTGAAACGTATTGTGTTATCGCTACTATAGCTATCCAAACACCAAGTGAAAACATACCAGCTTGCGGAAATATGGCAAAAAACGTCCCAAGCGTAGTAGCAACACCCTTACCTCCCTTAAATTTAACGAAAGGAGAATAACAGTGACCAACCACAGACATAGCGCCGGCCATAACCATTACACTTTCGCCAAATTTTTTGAAAAGTAAAACAGCGATAACTGCCTTAATTATATCCAAAAACATTGCAAGCGCTCCGTAAAGTGTTCCAAGGTTTCTCAAAACGTTAGTTCCTCCAACGTTTCCGCTTCCAACCTTTGTTATGTCTACGCCACGCAATTTTGGTATAACGTAGCTGAAAGGAATAGCACCAATAAAATACCCCACAACGGCCGCAAGCCACAGCAAGAAAACCACTCCTCCCATCTAATAAAATTATTTAACAATGTAATTGAGAAAGTTATCTTCTCCTACGAGTGTAATTAAAATCTCCTTATACGAAGGATGCTTGTTTATGACATTCGTTAATGACTGCTTGATTAACTCCAAGTCCTCACCTTTGAAATCACCACTGTCAATTGCCTTCACTAAGTCACTCACTATCTCTGGTATATCTAAGTACGACATCACCATCGCAACTTGTGATCCAAACATAAATCGTTCATCACCTTCAAGAAGCATGTATCTTAGGAGCGGATAAAATTGTTCACCACCACCGAGTTTTGCTAAGGCTTCGTATATAACAAGTTGAGCTTCCTCAAAATCGTAAAGTTCCATCGCTTTAACAATATCTTTTATTAAATTTCTCGCGTCCATGTCGCCAAGTAGATCAATTAAGTACAGCAATTTCATATTGTTTTTTTCGCCGCGAAGTACTTCTTTTTTCACATAAGCTTCTATTTTTGGCTTAACACTTTCGCCAAGTCGATAAAGAACTTCCGTCGCTATTTCACGTACGTTTTCATCCTCATCGTCAAGTAATTTTATCATATCATCGAACGCACTAGCACCTTTTTCCTCTAATATACGTTTGATAAGTTCTTCGCGTTCAGTGTTTTTTTCAAATTTTTCGTCCAAAGTAGCACCTCCTAATTTCGTTTTTATCCTGAGCGTCGAAACAATTATATCACAATGCCAAGTATAAATAAATCCCCAGGAGTTTCCATCCTGGGGACGCTATTTTATAAGTTTCATTATCTTCTATCTTCTCAAGTTGCTTGCCGTTTGTAACATCTGATCGGCGGTCATTATCGATCTTGAGTTAAATTCATAAGCCCTCATGGCTGTAATCATGTCGACCATTTCTTTAACAACGTCCACGTTAGATTTCTCAACGTAGCCTTGCATTATAGTTCCAAAACCATCTTGACCAGCGGTCCCTTCTATCGGTTCTCCACTTGCGTTCGTCGCTATGTATAGGTTATCACCAATCGATTTCAAACCCGCTGGATTGACAAACCTCACAAGCGTTATCGTACCGAGGTTTTGTATAGTTCCATCGGCGAGTTCAACAGACACAATCCCATCAGGTGATACAGTTAAAGAAACAGCGTTCTGTGGTACAACGATGGCCGGTGATAAAAGTAAGCCGTTCGCCGTTACTACCCTTCCTTGATTATCAACTTTGAATTGCCCGTCACGTGTGTAAGCAATTCTTCCATCTTGGAGCTGAATTTGGAAAAATCCGTCACCAGAAATTGCAAGATCAAGAGCATTACCTGTATTTTCTATGTTACCTTGCGTGAAAATCTTCGTTGTCGCGGAAAGCTTTACACCGTGTCCTACGTATATACCTGTTGGAGTAGTAGAATTTTGCGCTGTCGCAGCACCAGCGTTCTTCGAATAACTGTAAATCAAATCCTGGAATTCCGCCTTAACCTTCTTATAGCCAGCCGTATCGACATTCGCGATATTGTTCGAAACGGTGTCCATCTTAAATTGTTGAGCCCACATACCTGTCGCTGCAGTGTATAGACTATTGATCATCTAACTCCCTCCTATCTCAATCTCCTATCTCAATCCTACTAAACAATTTGGCTTTCTTAAACTTATTTCAACGCACCAACGTTATTGATGACTTTGTTAAGGAGTTCATCATGTACAACGATTACTTTAGATGTTGCTTCGTAGTGTCTATGGGCTTCTATCATCTTTACCATTTCTTTTACCGCATTTACATTTGATTTTTCTACATAACCTGAGAGAATCCTAAAACTATCTTGCGGTGCGACTTGGGATTGACCAGTGAAAAGTGTATCGCCGATCTTTCTTGGCTCGTTGAGATTAAAGACGGGGATCCTACCAATTTTGTTACCACCTGCATCTAATATATTTCCACTTTCATCCACAGAAAATTGCTCTGGAACTGTTATGTCTCTGCCGTTCTCATCAACAAGAGTATAACCTTGAGTGGTCACGAGTTTTCCAGTGTTGTCCCTCAGAAACTCGCCATTTCTCGTGAATAAAGTATCGTTGCCTCTTCGAACAGAAAAAAATCCTTCCCCACTGATCGCAAGGTGTGAAGGTACATTCGTCTGTTCTAAAATACCTTGGGAGTAAAGTGTCTTTACCTCATCTAGAATGACAGCCTGTTCAAGACTACCTATTTTCTTGATTTCGACACGCCTGTTTTCTGGTTCTGGTTTTATGCGGTTAATTTCCTTCGTCAAATAAGATTTAAAAGCGAGCGTATCTAATTTATAACCATTCGTTTCCACATTGGCAAGATTATTTGAAACCGTATCAATTTTTGTGATATCCACTAACATACCCATTGCAGCTGTGTATACGCCTCTGTACAAAAAAACCACACTCCTGTAAAGATTTATATAATGGTTTTTAAAGGCTTTTAATTATTTTTCGTATGTAACGGCTACATGTTTGAGTAACTCTTCATCTTCAAGAAGTTTTCCCGTACCTTTTGCAACACACAAAAGTGGCTCGTCAGCAACTTTACAAGGTACTCCAATCTCATCTTGTATAGCCTTATCAATACCTCTCAGCAGTGCTCCGCCACCTGTTAAAACTATGCCATGCTGAATAATATCTGCCGAAAGTTCTGGTGGAGTTTTTTCAAGTACAAGTTTAACACGCGATATAATATTATCTATAACCGGTTTAACCATCCTATAAACATCCGATGAATTTATCACTTCAGTTCTTGGTAAACCTGTTACTGCATCTCTACCTTTTATCTCCAATTCCAAATCTTCTACGTCAGGATGGACTTTTCCTATCTTTATTTTTATCTCCTCTGCTGTGGATTCCCCAATTATCAATCCAAAAGTCCTCCTAATGCCTTTCACAATAGCTTCATCGAGTGCATTTCCAGCCAGTTTTATAGAGTCACCAACAACAATACCTCCAAGACTTATAACTGCAATATCTGTTGTACCTCCACCAATATCTATTACCATGTTCCCCATAGGTTTCATCACGTCTAATCCAATTCCAATAGCAGCGGCTGTTGGCTCTAAAACAATATGCACTCTCTTAGCCCCTGCCCTAAGTGCGGCATCGTACACTGCTCTTTGTTCAACGCTTGTAGTCTTCGTGGGGATACCTATAACCATATTACATTTGAAGAACAAACCTTTGTTTAGCTTTTTCATGAAGTATTTGAGAACCTCTGATATAATTGTATAGTCTGCGATGACACCATCTCTCATGGGCTTAACTGCTAAGATCTTATCTTCGGGAGTTTTGCCAAGCATTTCCTTTGCTTCACTTCCAATTGCAAGAATCTTGTTTGTTTTCCTCTCGATTGCAACAACTGATGGCTCATTCAAAACTATACCTTTCCCCTGCTGGTAAACTATGAAATTGGCCGTGCCAAGGTCGATACCTAAATCATTTCTCGCCATGTTCTTCTCCCCTTTCAAAAATATATAATCCCATTATTAGTGATAGAACCCCTAATACATTGTATATAGTTAACTTCGACTTCATAATCACGTTCTCTGAAAATATCGTAACCATAGGTATGAAATAAATCGCATTCGTTGTCCTCCTATCACCGATAAGTGTTATCGACTTGTTCCATAAAAAGTAGCCAATTGCGGAACAAATTATACCAAGGTAAATAAGGCTTACAAAGCTTTTCAATTCGAAATGAAAAGTCATATCTTGAAAAATGGAAAATGGAATGAGTGTTACAACACCCCAGAAGGTGATTGAAAAGACTTGCTGTATTCCATTGTCACTTTTCATTTTCATAACATAATGTGTGTAAGCTACCCAAGAAAACGCCGCACCAAACGCGTATATGTCACCAATAGGGTTGAGTTTCATAATTCTACCATTTAGTATTACAAGCGCAACTCCGAAGAAAGCAAGAGCTGAACCTAAATAATGAAATACGTTAGTCCTTACCTTGTGAAATATATGGGTAAAGAACACATATAATATCGGTGCGCTTGACACTATTACCGCTGCATTTGTAGGTGATGTGTAAATTAACGCCGTATTCTCGAAGACAAAATACATCGTTATCCCCCAAAAACCAGCCCAAAAAGCGTTGATATCTCTGATTTTTCTATTCTTGACGAATGGTAAGAGAATGAGTAGAGCGATCGAAAATCTGTAAAGTGCTGCTGGGAATGGTTTAAACACATCTACAACGTATTTTGTGGCAACAAACGATACACCCCAAAATAATGTCACCACAAAAACGGGTACATACTTTGCAAGGTTTTTCATTATACCATCCTCTCATATCATATTAAAAATTATCTAATAGCCTTAAAACCTCTTCAACACTCCAAACTTGGTAAACAGGAGCAAGTCGCCTATTATCAAGGTACATTCCATCAATTAAAACATTTGAAATTCTGTCTGTCCACCCACCTGTTCCTCTCAGAAGTATAACGGGTTTTTTATTTGCATAAGAGGCGAGAATCTCAACAGCGGTTCCAATTTCTCCACCTATTGAAATAACTGCATCGACACTCTTGACGAGTATGAAAGAACGCATCTGAAAGTCAAGGCCTGTACTTATCACTAGTGAATTGTATTCGTTTGAATCGGAACCATCCCATGGTAGTACCCCCACACTAAATCCACCAACTTCTGAGACACCTTTTGCCACAAGCTCCATGATACCATCTCGACCACCTGTGAAAACAACATACCTCTTACCTAGTTCTCTTCCAAGGTTAAGACAAATGTCGATAAGGCCCAATATTGGATCTTCGTCGATTTTACCAGAATATCCAATAACCCCAACCTTCAATCTTCCATCCATGACATTAACATCCTTTCGCTAACAAGTCTTGATCAATCATTATGTAGTATAGCATAAAAGTGCTATAATATGAAGTGTGCGCATTGGAAGTGTTTGATATTACTCTGAGAAGAGCTAAAGTAAATCTGGAATAAATTGGAATAAATTTGGAAGTATATCCTGGAGGTATATCAATGAATTTTGAATCCATCAAAGAGCGTGTTTTGACTATCTTGCAAAAGCATAGACTGAAAACACAAGATGACAGGCTAGACAGATTTTTAAACAGAATAAAAGAGTTACCCGTGGAGGACTTAACAGAAGAACTCTTCGAACTGCTCGTTATTGAAAACCTAACCGTAGGTGAATCTTACTTTTTCAGAGATTTAAAAACGTTTGAAAAACTTGAAAAGTTGCTGAAAACAAAAAATGAATGGAATATACTATCAGTTGGATGTTCGAGAGGAGAAGAGGTTTATTCACTGTCCATAATAGCCAAGAAATTAAATGTGAAATGTAACATCTTAGGCATAGACATGAATCATCAAAGAATACAAGAAGCTAAGGACGGTTGCTACAGGTACTGGAGTTTAAGATTCCTTCCAGAGAAAGATATAGATAAGTATTTTGTGAAGGTGAATGAAAGATATTGCATCAAAAATGAGTACAAAGTTAATGTATCGTTTTTAGTGTGTAATATTAACAATTGTTTTGAACTAGATGGAAGAAAATTTGATATAATCTTCCTAAGGAGAGTACTCATATACTTAGATAGAATAGAAGAAACACTCCACAGTGTTCTAAGGTTACTAAACGATAACGGGTACTTAATAATTGGAATAGGTGAATATTTTCCAGAACTTTACAAACATTTAGAACCTGTCTACGATGATAACGGCGCTATATTGAAAAAGCGCAGCTTTACTGATATTAATAAAGAAAAGCACAAAATACAAGAAATTCAAAAAATACAAGAAATTCAAAAGAAGCAGATAGTCCAGAAGGAATGTAAAAAAATAGAAAATGTCTTATTTATCCCAACGTTTGAAAATGAGATAAAAGTAGTGGAACATTTGATAGAGAGAAAAATGTATGACTTGGCATATGAAAAAGTAAAATCACTTTCATCAAAATACCCAACTGAACATTTAGTTTGGAAATACAAAGCGCTGGTAGAGATAGAATTAGCAAAAATCATGCAGGCAAAGGAATCGATTAAGAAGTCTCTATTTTTAAATCACTACGATGAGGAAGCATGGCAAATAAAACATTATCTGGATAATATGTTAGGCTTTCGATAAGTTCTTAAAATGAGCGAGGTGTTGATATGAAGTTTTACCTGTGTGAAATCGAACATGAAAATGGAATAGTTAAGATTGCTATAGAAACGGCACTTGTGCGTGGTGTAAGTACGAGCTTTTTCCCGGGTCCTTCAAATCAGATACTTGGGTTCACTCAACATGGTAATTACTTGTATCCTGTTGTTTCACACTCAAAATTACCGATGCCTGTTCTGAAATATTTTCTCGTGTTAACACAGTATGCTTTTGGCGTTACAAGAATAATAGGCGAGTGGGAAGGGGAGGTTATTGAAATATCCAGTTCTGTACCATTTGATACAGGTACGTGTTTTGAACATCTTTCAGAATATGTCGGAATAATTCAGTGTAAAGGTGATATTTTCTACATTTACAACACGACAAGTGTCCAGATACCATCGGAAGCAAAAGTCAAATCTACAACGTATGAAAATATGATAATTAAAAGTGCTATCAAAGGTATCGATCAGCTCAGCTTTTTAATCATTGGGGACAAGTACGCTATAAGCAAGGAAAAAGTGAAAACAATACTCCAATCTAATCTGGTGACACCGTTTAAAAGCTCAGATAGTGATGGCTTTGTAGAATACAAAAAGATACTGCCTGTTAAAAAACTAGATGAAGGAAAATTTGTTGTCATTTCTGAAAACATTGCGTATCAAACTGCAAAGGTTAACATTGTTTCTGGAAGCGTACTGCTAAGCGAAAAAAATGGAAAGAAGTGGCTTGAAACAGAACTTGGGATTTTTGAGATATTAGAATAAAAAGATAGGGAGCTAAGAGTATGGATTTTCTTGAAGTGTTTTTCGAAGAGTTGCGTGAAAAAGGTATGGAAGCTACTGAAAATATAAAGTCTTTTCTGCAAACGAAAGATTTAACCCTAATAAACAATATATACAGGCTTTTTCATACTATAAAAGGTTCCGCAAGCTTAGTTGGGCTTACCGGTTACAAAGATGTATTTCACAAAATTGAAGAATACTTCAAGAATTTTTTGTCAGGGCAGAAAGATTTATCGGATGAACTTCTAACTCGTCTGTTATCCACAATTCCACCTCTTCTAGAACGATCAACAGATCTTTCAGAAGAGGAAGTAAATGATCTAATCGATAAACTTGAGGGAAAGAAACGAGTTGAGTCTAAGATCATTTCGCAGGCTAATTATGGATTATCTTTACAGGATCTTCAGGAATTCTTATCTATGGCACTGATTACGGAAAATAGCTTGATGCGTAGCGATATAAATAGTGCACTTAGAGTCATTAGGACTGCTAAACAAAAACTTGTGAATGAAATACAGAACCTGTACTACGTAAAACTAAGCGACTTACTATCAAACTTTGATACCCTTGTTCTTCAAGAAGCAAGTAATGAGAAAAAGAAGGTTCGCTTAGTTCTCGAGGTAGGAAATGAATTGGTAGAAAAGAAAGATTCTCAGGCGCTTGTTGACATGCTGGTACACCTCGTTAGAAATGCCATAGCTCATGGAATTGAACTTCCCGAACAAAGGAAAAACCTTGGAAAAAAGGAAGTTGGAACTATCACGTTAAGAAGTTATGTACTAAACAACGAATTGTTTTTGGAAGTAGAAGATGATGGAAAGGGTATAGATTTTGAGAAGGTGAGGGGAAGGGCTTTACAAATGAATCTTGGCCATCTGAGGCCAGAAGACGTGATTTTTGTTCCCGGATTTTCAACAAAGGAGCAAGCGGACGGTACATCTGGAAGAGGCGTTGGATTGGACGCCGTTAAGAATTTCGCAATGGCGAAAGGTGGAGATGTTGAGTTTGTAACCAGTTCTAGTAAAGGTACTAGATTTATTATACACTTCCCAGTGAAAACATTTCTCACGAAAGTTCTTGTAATTGAGGCGGATGATCAGCAATTTTGTGTCGATACTTCGGATATTTTAGAAGTACTTTCGAGGCCTAAGGAGATAAACGGACAGGTTAGGCACAAAGATAGAATATGCGATATCATTTATAAATCCAAAAAATCAAGATTTGCCATTGTAACAAGAAAGCATAATGCATTACTCATTGACAATATCCTAGGGATTTTTGATGGTCAGATTAGCGGCGAAAAATACAAAGACATAAAAGGGTTTGTAAAAAATATTTTTATTTACCCCTTACCAGTAATAGATGTTGAGTCCTTTAGACAAACGGAAACAAAGCAATCTAAACAGGTTAAAATATTACTAGTTGATGATTCCATTGTCACAAGAAATGTTGTTTCAAAGTTCCTGGCTACATTTGGTTACATTGTTGTAGAGGCAAAAGGTGGCTTAGAAGCTGTAGAATACGTTGAAAAAGGTAACTTTGATATCGTGTTATGCGATATTGAGATGCCAGATATAGACGGATTTGAAACCACAAGGAGGATTAAAAAAATAAAAAATAATCTACCAGTTGTGCTTTTCAGCACACTCTCAAGAGAGCAACTCGCAAAAGGGCTTGAAGTTGGGGCTGACGGTTACGTATCAAAAGAAGAACCGCTAGAAAGATTGATAAAACTAATAGAAAAACTCATCGAATAATAGGGTAGGGTATGAAGATGAAAAAGCCAAAAGTAATAATAGTAGGTTCGGCCGGAAGTCCAAACATTGCGATTGAACTGTTAAAGGTAAAACAAGAACTTTATATTCCAGTAATAATTTGTATCCATTTTTCAGGCAATGTTATGGAAACATATGCAAACCACATAGTTTCAGAAACGATGCACCCTGTTTATATTGTCAAAGCACCGATGGAATTGACACAAGGAATTTATCTACCACAAGGTGGCAAAGATATCGTTTTCGTAACAGAAAACATCGTTAATTCTGTAGATTCCGAATATAAAGTCCACCCATCAATATCGAAGTTATTTGAATCCCTTGTTAAATTTGCAGATAATAATGTGACGATTATAGTTCTCGGCGGACTTGGTGATGATGGAAAAGATTACGCAAAGAAATTAAAATCGAAATGGGTTAGATTTATAATAGAGAAAAAACCACAATTTCCTTACCTTCCAGAAAATATTGCAAAAGAACTTGAATCAAGATACGAAAAAATGGAACACGAAAAGATCAAAGAGATAATCATTGGTATAAATAATATGGTCAAGAATGGGGAGTGATCATAGTGAAAAAGGTATTAATCGTAGATGATTCTGCAGTCTGGCGGAATTTTTTAAAAAACCTTATAGAAAGCAATGGACACAGTACTGAAGTAGCAAAAGATGGACTTGATGGTATAAACAAGTTTTTTTCTTTCCTTCCCGATGTTGTTATCGTTGATTATGTGATGCCAAAACTCAACGGAATCCACTTCACAAGATTTATAAGAAGTTATACTGCAACAAAAAATGTGGGAATATTAATGCTCACAGGTGCTGAAGAAACCGTTAATTCCTTTTGGGCAAAAAAGAGTGGCGTCAATTATTTTCTGAAGAAAACTCTTCCACAAGACGAATTGGAGCGTGAAATAATACGATTTGTAGAAGAGCCATTCTCTTTTGAATGGTCAAGAGAAATTTACAAGAGTCATACAGAACCGTACTGTGAATTAGTCGATATAATTGAAGAAAGTCTGAAAGAGTCAACGTTGGTCAGGGAAATAATAAGCTATTCCGAGTATTTATATGATGAACAACTTGTGATGAGAAAATTGTTTGAGTTATTGAAAGAATTGTTTGAATTTGAATCTTGTTACATAGCTTTGTCTTCACTTTCAGAGATAAGACTTTACGGATTCGGAAAAAATCTTGCTTCACCAGAAGAAGTACACAAATTAATCGTAGACTTTGCAGGCGTGAAATATTATTCCAACGTAGTATCATACTTTGACGGGAATAGATCATGTGACGATGACTTTATAATGGAAATCATATATAAAAAAAGAGAGCCTATCGGCTTTGTGGTATTAGAACACGGTGCTATTTCAGATATGGCCCAAAACATTCTCTCGATGATAAATGAACCACTGAGCACACTTTTTCAAATTCTAAACGATTACAGAAATCTCTCGATCGGGAGAGAAATAGACGAAGTGACAGGGCTGTACAATGAAACATACTTCAGAACGCGTGTTGAATATGCCATTGATTTTGCTCTGAGAAACAATATTCCTCTAAGTTTTCTTAAATTGAAAATCAGGAACTTAAGAGAAATAAGTGCTTTGAGTGGAGAAAAAATTGTGAGTAATATCTTAAAAATTACCTCAGATGTACTACTGGAAAAAGTCCCAGACCTTGCTGGGAGAATTTCTACTAATGAATTTGCATGCATTTTCATAGGCTCAAAAATCTCGAAGGCAGAAAATGAAAAAGAAGATATTTTGAGGAAGGTAAAACATTCGTTGGAGAATTTATCTCTTGCAGTTGAATTTGATCACATACTTTTTGAATGGAATGGGGAAACCGTGGGTGAAATATTCGAAAAATTTGAAGAGGGAGGAAAATGATCATGAAGCTTAGTTGGAAGTATTCTATTATAAGTGCTATTTTGATATTTGGCACACTCACCATTTTTGTATTTTTTATAATGCTGCCTAAATCAATCGATACGATTAAGAACGTTGCATTGAAAAGTTTCTTAAGCGAGGTAAAGGTATTGTCCCGAATAAGATATTACGATTTTATCGACAAAATCCAACCAGAGGTAGGTTACTATTACGTGATATCGGATGACGGCATAACGTTAATGCACCAAGATAATACAAAAATTGGAATTGATGTTAAAACCACTGTCCCTGGACTTTTCGAATATATGCTCAAAGTGAAGACAGGAATATATTCGTACAATTACGAAGGTACTAAAAGATATGTTGCATTTGCATTTGATGGTGATAAATTTGTGGTACACGCGGCTCGTGAAGATGAACTTTTCGCCGACTTGAAAAAACTCAATTCATTTATGCTCCGATTTTTTATACCGTTATCTGTTATCGTTTCATTGATAATCGGGTATATATTTGGAGAATTCCTTATAAACCCAACAAAAAATCAGTACAAAGCAGCCACAGAATTACTGAACACAGTTTTTGAAAATATTGTATCCACTGCTTCTTCAGCTGAAGAGATCAAATCTGTCGCTCATAATACCGAAGAGGCATCTTTGGAATTGAATAAAGCTGTGGAAGAACTTGCCGCATATTTTGAAGAAAGTAGGGCAGAAGTTGAAACTACGCTCAATAGAATAAGAGATTTTACTAATACTATCGAAGAAATAACACATTCGGTTTCAGAACTAACAAGTACGATAGAATCCCTTAGTGGAATTGCTGAGAAGATAACAGAAGTATCCGATAATATCACAGTATTGGCTATCAACGCCTCCATTGAGACAAGCAAGGAAACAATAGATAAAGACGGGCTCTCAAGGATAGCAGAAATGATTATGGAACTTTCAGCATCAACAAGAACACTTGCCAAAGAATCGAAAGATTCACTCAAAGATGTCGAAAAAGTTGTTGCAGCCACTGTACTAATAACTGAAAAAATCTCTAAGGAAGTTAATTATGTCAGGGATTCTTTGAATGTGATTAATCAGGTCGTTAACGCGTCTACTCAAAACTCAGACAAAGTTGCGAGAGTTTCCCGTGCAGTGCAAGAATCTGTCGAGGAACTTTACGCGGGAATTGAGCAACTAGAAGAGGCGATAAATAACGTAAGAATAAAAGCATCGGAATTTGCTGAAGAATTGAAATCAATAAAGCTTTGAGTAAAACAGTTAGGATGTTCCACTGAATTGTAAAAATTGGGAGGTTTACGCATGGAAAACTTTGAATTTTTCGAATATTCGCCGCTTTACAGGCAAATGATGATATTGCAAGCACTTTCGCAGGGTAATGTCACACATTCCGAGCTTGCTTTAAAAGCCGGCATTGTACCTTCTCTTGTAAACAAGTATTTAAAGACGTTCTTGACAGAAGGCACAGTGGAAAAAGTTGGTGGAAAGTACAAATTATCAGATAAGGGGATAGTAAAGCTTAACTATCTCAGATTAGCCTATCTATCGGAAATCTCTCAACTATATAAGGATATCGAACTGAAATTCCAAGATATATTTTTAAAACTTATTGGGAAGCGTGACGTGGCAATTTACGGAGCTGGTGTTGTTGGTAAAATGCTGTTGAGATTGATGTCCAACAAAGAGAAATTCAATATCGTCGCCTTCATAGATGAAGATGACAGCAAGGTCGGTACAAAAATTGAGGGTGTCCCAGTTATCTCCTTTGATACACACATCCAAAGCGATGCAATTATCATTGCTTCCTTTAAAAATGCAGAGCAGATGTCCAAAAAAGCTTTAAACAAAGGTTATAGAAATATCTACTCGGTTGAATTTTCTGGTGATAGACTTAGGCTCGTCTGGAGAGGATGAAGAGAATAAAAGCTCACTTGGTAGGTGCAAAGTCTTGGATTATTTTGAAAAATTACTGCATAGTGTAAAAGAAGATCTAAAAGAAGAATTTTTGAAAAGGAAAAAACTCCAGGAAGAGAATTTCAGTGAATTCAAAGATGCCTTCGCAGAAATATTCTGGGAAATCTTTCTTAATATCGCTGAGAATTTAACAGAAGACAGTCCGATGGAGCAAAAATTGTTTATAAGGACTGGCATCGTTGATCCAAGATATCTCACAAAAGAAGATTTAGAAAGATTGAAAGTTTTGATAAAATCAGAGGAAAGTGATACCATATTTTACGCCGATGAATGGATACTAGCCGTTAAAAGTGGAAAAATACCTCGATCAACTTTTGAAGATGTAATTCAAGAAAAAGGGCAGGAAAGAACGGTTGACGTTAGTTGGATCGAGAAAGAATACGAGCGGAAGATCTACGATAGAACAATCGAAGAAGAAAAATTGAAAGACCTGGCTAATGGAGTCCAAGGCAAAGGCCCATACTCAAAGGGAGTATATTACGTATTTGATGAAATTCTGAAATCAATCGGGCGGTTAAAAAAACTTGATGGTGAGATTAAGACACTAAAAGAGTTACTTGATAAAGCACAGGAGCAAAAAAATTTATTAAGTAAAGAAAATTTAAAAGGCACAGAAAATCATTTTACAGATCATTTAGTAATAAGGCAGATGATCAAAAAGGTAGTCGGAAAAATGGGAATAAACTACCCCGCACTTACATCAGTCTATCTTAAAGATGTAAACAAAATATTTTCAAAACAATTGGTGATACAAATGCTTGATGAATACAAAACAATAGATCCAAAAACATTGACAAGAAATATTCGTGGCACAGAGATATTCATGCCGCCTTATGTTATATTGGTTCCAGGTTACGGAGAAAATGGATTTTGTTGGGAACCGATTGAGGGCTTAAATATATACGGTCGTGGAAGAATAGTAGTTCCTATTTTTTCGCGAAAAGGCAATGAACCGTTCTTTATGGCATTAGGTGAATACAGATGGAAATTGGAAAAAGAACTCTCATTTGGTCGTTGGATGGAGGAGGGATTAACAGGAGAATATTACAAGTATTTGGAAGACAGTAAGATAAAAGGCAACCCTGCGGAACATTTTGTAAAAGACTATGTATTATGGGTTTCAAAAGAGGTAAATGGTGTTCAAAAGCTTGAAAAACCTGTTCGTGAAATATTTTGGAGATATATTCCATTTGATGTTTCTATAAAAGAGAAATTATCGCATGTCAGCTACGTCTATCAGCAATTATGGGAAAAGGATTTACGAAAAAGGGGGAAGCAAGAGTGAAGAAGAAGAATGTTATTGTATTGGTGATCGTACTCGTTATTGTCGCAGCGAGTTTGTTTTTCTTCTTAAGAGAGGTTTTCTCCGGTAGACTTATCGTGAGAGATTACATATTCAAGGTGGGAAAATTTCAGCTTAGATGGTACAGTGTGTGTATTGCTTCTGGAGTTTTCTTAGCTTACATTTTGGCAAGAAGAAGGCTGAGTAAGTATCCAATTAAACCTGAAGACTTGGACGAAGGCCTTTTCTGGGGAATCATAGCGGGTATACTGGGTGCAAGAATTTATTATGTGGTTTTTAACTGGAACTATTACTCAAAATATCCATCGGAAATTTACAAAATATGGCACGGTGGTCTGGCAATACACGGTGGTATTTTTGGAGCATTGTTGATGATTTTTATATATTCAAAAGTCAAAAAGTACTTCAAATTTGTCCATGCAACTGATCTTTTCACATCTGTTCTTCCCCTTGCACAAGCGATAGGAAGATGGGGAAACTTTTTCAACTACGAAGCTTATGGAAGGCCAACAACGCTACCATGGGGAATGTTTGTTCCTCCCGAAAGGCGGATGCCTGGATACGATATAGAGAGGTTTTTCCACCCAACATTTTTATATGAGAGTCTGTGGGATTTAGCAATATTTGTCTTTTTGTACTTTTTTGTTGAAAAGCGGAAACGTGAATATGGTGAAACAACAGCACTTTATATGATACTTTACTCAGTAGGGCGTTTTTGGATAGAATCACTTAGGTTAGACAGTCTTATGACAGGTCAATTACGTGCTGCACAAATAGTTAGTGTCATACTTATAACCATAGGTGCAACGTGGTATGCTTACCTCATCGGCAAACGCAAATCAAATGAAACTGAAAAATGACGTATAATTCCAATGAACGTTTTCTGACTTGAAGTTGTCTAAATTATTGCGAATAAATATTGGTTCAATACTCATCGGCCAGCTTGCTTTATTTGTAAAAAACTTCGAAAGTTTTAGATATTCAACTAAGGGGGGATTGTATGGAAAAAAACGAAAAAATGAACAGTTTTGTAAAGTTCGAACATGAGCTTGAAACAGAGTACAGGGAAAAACTTGCGGAGGCCAAGAGAAAAAGTGATGTGAAAGATGTATTCGCGGAAATGCTTGTAAGACTATTAAGTAAAATCTTGCCAGAGGTAAAATTGTCAATAGAAGAGATAAAATTCGATGAAAAGGAATTCAAATATGAATTTACAGGCGAGCTTGGGAAAGTTATTGAAGAAATAAGCAAAAGTAGTGACTTAAAAGCAATAATAAACAGAATGTACGATACAGCATTACACCGGTATAAGAAAATCGAACACGATGAGAACATGGATTACTTTAGGTTAAATAGTACACAGAAAAGGCCATAAAATTCTTTTGAAGAAAATTATCCCCGCCTTTGGCGGGGATTTTATTTATCGTCGCTTTTTCAAGCTAAATGCTCCGTTTATTTCGTTTTCAGAAAAATTTAATCACATTGGCTTGAAAAACACATGCCTTCTTTTATTAGTCCTCCATTCTTTGCATCTAAGAACGTTACCTTACTTTTGCCTGGAAACTGGATGTATCTCACATGTAGAAGGTGATCTTTCGTTTTTATAACACCTGCGCCTGTATTTTTTTCGATTCTGACAATCGTTCCAGGTATGCATTCTTTTGTTGGATTCTCTATCTCACACGCACCAAATACCTTTACTTCAGCTTTGTTCAAAAATACTCTTACTCCGGGCGTAGGATCATACGCTCGGATTTTGTTTCTCACCTCAAACGCCGATTTTGAAAAATCTATGTACAAATCGTGTTTTTCGATCTTTGGGGCGTATGTAGCTTTTGAATGATCTTGAGGAGTAAGTGGCAAAGGATATTTGTCCAGAAAATCCCCAAGAAGTTTGGTACCATATTTTACAAACTTTTCATATAACTGACCATACGTTTCACATTCACCAATTTCAAAAGATTTTTGAAGGGCAATATCCCCTTCGTCCATACCTTCGTTGATTTTGAATATTGTAACTCCAGTAACTTTTTCCCCATTCTCTATAGTACGTTGCATTGGTGCAGGTCCACGATATTTTGGCAAAAGCGATGTGTGAACATTGTACAGAGGAATTAGCTCGAGGAATGGTTTTCTAATCAGCCTACCGTAGGCGACAACAATACCTATGTCAGGTTTAAACTCTTCAATCACTTGGATACCCTCTATATTTAAATTCAGTGGTTGAAATATCGGTATATCATACTTTATCGCAACTTGTTTTACCGGTGTGTGTAACAACTTCTGTCCTCTACCGCGTGGTTTATCCTTTTGCGATATTACAGCAACCACATTATAATTGTTAACAACGAGGTATTCTAGGTATGTTGCTGCAAATTCAGGTGTACCCATGAATAGAATACGCATAAAGTCCCTCCAATCGTTCTTAACTTTTCACGTGTAAACATTATACCACACTTTTCGTCCAATTCGAGAACTTAAAGAAGAGATACGTAAGAAGAAAAACTATGAGATTACTGATAATCATGCCAACAAATATTCCTTTGAAACCTAAAGTGAGTGAGAGCACGGCAATTATTGGAATTCTTATTACCCATAATCTGAGAATATCCCCTATCATCGTAAGGACTGTTTTTCCAGCTCCTATCAAAGCGCTGTTGTATATCATATAACCTGTAAATATGGGCAAAGAAAACGAAATGTATCTAAAGTAGATTTCTCCCATTTTTATAACCTCGGCGTCATTTATGAAAAATCTTGTCATTTGTTTTCCGTACATAAAAGTTAGTAGTGATAATATTCCTACAATTACGACATTCCAGAAAAATGCTTTATAAACACTTTGTTGGGCATCTTTGAACCTTTTAGCACCAACAAATTGCCCAACCATCGTAGATATAGCACCAGCAAGACCAAATGAAACCATTGACACTAAGTTTGTAACCCTGTTTCCGATCCCGTACGCACTGATAACAGCAGGTCCAAACATAGCAACATATTTCATTATAATTGCAAAACCAGCCGATGTGAGTGATTGACCAAAAGCACTAGGAAGCCCCAACTTGAAAATCAATGCTACAAGGTGCCAGTTAGGAACAAGATCTGTTTTCGAAATTTTGATAGCAGCTCTATGTGATGTAACATGATAAATTGATATCAAAGCAGCTATTAACCTTCCAACATTTGTTGCCCATGCGGCACCTGCCACACCTAACTTAGGTAGTGGTCCTACGCCAAATATTAAGAGTGGATCAAAAACCACGTTAATTATATTCATATAAAGTGTAATTCGCATTCCAAATTGCGAGTCTCCCAAAGCTCTCATCGCGGAAGTTGTACTATTAATTACGAATACCAATGGTAGTCCGAGCATATCAACAATGTAATAACTTAGCGCATAAGGTAAGACATCTTTACTTGGACCTGCTATTGAACTTAGTACAGGTTTTGCAAAAATAATTCCAACCACGGTTGATAAAAGACCAATTGATATGGTAACTAAATATAGTTGTCCCATCGAATTTTTAACACCTTTAATATCTCTCTTACCATAATACTGCGATACAATTGCAATACCTGCATTGGAAAACCCCATTGCCAATGAGATAAATGTAAAAATCACAGGCCAAGTGATCGTAGAAGCTGAGAATTGAATAGGACCGAGCTTGCCTAAAAAGTAGGAATCCACGATATTGTAAATTGTTTGGAGTGCATTTGAAACAATAAGAGGCCAAGCTAAGTGAAAGAGTGAATACTCTATCTTTTCACTTAAAACTTCCACTCGTGCCATAAAATCTCCCACCCTATTTTTGTTAGCTATACGAACTAAATTTATTTTATCACAACCTTTAGAAATATCAACAATTTAAAATTGATAATGTTCGTTGATAATATTAAAATAATGTAGTACAATATTCTACGTGTTCAAAAAAGATAAACTCACTTGAGTGGAAATGAGAGGGGCGGACAGGCGCAGGCAGTCGCACAAGACTGGCCTGAGGAAAGTCCGGACTCTGTGGGCAGGATGCTGGCTAACGGCCAGGTAGCGTGAGCTACGGATAGGGCCATAGAAACGGAAACCGCCCGAATGGATAATCCAAGTAGGGCAAGGGTGGAAAGGTGAGGTAAGAGCTCACCAGCAGTGCAGTAATGCACTGGCTTGGTAACCCACATCCAGAGCAAGGTCAAGCAGGGGGTTGGGCGGTCCCACCCTTATTCCCCCGGGTAGACCGCATAGACAGATGCCTGTCTAAGACAGAATCCGGCTTACAGCCCCTCTCAATTTTCTAATTTAAATAAATAAATAAATAAAAAATGGCGCCGTACACCCCGCTTCGACATACCTGAACCCGGTCGCCCGTACCCGTTGTGGCTCCGGCCGGGCACTCCCACGGCACACACTTGCCTGCTTAGGGCTGCTTCCTTCCGGACCTGACCCGGTTCGCAGGTAGTTGTTGCGTGGGACCCAACCTTCAACGCCATCAGGCACGCCGATACCGAACACAGATAGCCTCTTGCGGGGAATTCAGCTCCGCTTAGGTGGGTTTCGGATTCAGGGGACCACCAACCCCCCGCTTAGTACGGCACCGCTTTTATTGTATCATGAATTTAATATTTTGCAAGTACAACAAACCGAATGGTTTTTCGTTTATTGGTCAGTTTAATTCCTCAATTTCGTCAATCATTAAGTACAGCGTGCCAGCTTTAAAATCCAAAAGTATGTGATATAATTAATTTTGAAATTCGTACATCTTTAATGGAAAGAATATTCTTTACAAGGAGGGATGCGCGTGGAAATTAGAAAGCTAACAGTAGAAGAGCTTTGTAATAAGGTAAAAGAAAAAACTCCTGCTCCCGGTGGAGGGGCGGTTGGGGCAGTTGCGGCTGCTTTGGGAGGTTCCCTTAATTCTATGGTTGCAA
Source organism: Fervidobacterium sp. (assembly GCA_049970055.1). GTDB lineage: Bacteria > Thermotogota > Thermotogae > Thermotogales > Fervidobacteriaceae > Fervidobacterium. Next base: position 567,077 of record JBMFNR010000002.1, on the reverse strand, counting down.
ATTTGACAATCAGCAAGAAAAAATACGAAGAATACGAGGGGTTAATGCAAGAAGTTCTAGAAAATATGGAACTGGTTATTGAGAGAACACTGAGACTAGCAGAGAATGACGTTAAAGCATTTAATAACGTAATGAATGCTCTTAAATTACCTAAAGAAGATCCTGAACGTGAACACAAAATCCAAACAGCTTTAAAAGAAGCGATAGATACTCCCTTGGAATTGGTAAGGTGTGCTAGGGACATTTTAAAGTACAGCGAGATCGTAGCTAGATGGGGGAATAAAAACGCTATTTCCGACGCATTTAGCGCAGCTGAACTCGCCAGAGCTGCATGTAAAATAGGCGAGTACAATGTGATGATAAATCTAAAATCTATCAACGATGATAAGTACAAAAATAGTGTATTGGACGGAATGTACGAAGTAATGCAGGAAGCTAAAGTTTACTACGAAAGAATACAGGAGTTGGTCAAAGAAAATGGCTTCACTAAGATTTGAAGTACTTCAAACACAAAATCATGCACGACGTGGTAGGATTTATCTACCTCATGGTGTTGTTGAAACACCTACTTTTATGCCAGTTGGCACAAATGCAAATGTCAAATTGGTTACGCCACATATACTCGAAGAAAATAACGTTCAGATTATATTATCAAATGCATTTCACCTGTATCTAAAACCTGGACTTGATGTTATACGTGAATTCGGTGGTTTGCATAATTTTATGCGGTGGAACAAGCCTATCCTCACAGATAGTGGAGGATTCCAAGTATTTAGTTTGAAAAAAGGACAAAAGATTACAGATGATGGTGTCTGGATAATGTCACCAATAGATGGTTCGAGACATTATATAACCCCAGAACTTTCTATGGAGATACAGGCAACTCTTGGGTCTGATATCGTTATGGCTTTTGATTATTGTGCTGATCCCAATGATGGATACGAAGAGGCAAAAAGATCTGTTAAGTTAACAACAGCATGGGCTAAGAGAAGTCTTGAGCATCTAAGGAGAATATCAAATCAGGCGATATTTGGAATAATCCAGGGCGCAGTTTACAAAGACTTAAGAGAGTTGAGTATGAGAGAAATAACTCAATTTGACTTTGATGGTTTTGCTATTGGTGGGCTGAGTGTAGGAGAACCAAGAGAGACAACAATTAAAATGGTGGAGTTCCTAGCTCCAAAAATGCCCTATGATAAACCTCGCTACTTTATGGGAGGTGGCTCACCTGATCTACTCGTAGACTTAGTAGCAAATGGTGTGGATATGTTTGATAGCGTATTTCCAACTAGAGTTGCAAGACATGGCCTTGCTGTTACTTGGAATGGTAAGTTCAACATAAGGTCTGCAAGGTACAAGTATGACAAAAAACCAATAGATGAGTCATGCACTTGTTACACTTGTAGGAACTTTTCAAAAGGGTACATAAGGCATCTATTCGACAGACAGGAAGTACTTGGACAAATATTATTGACCATTCACGATGTTCATTTTATGATGGAATTTAGTGAAAAAATGCGCGAGAGCTTAGAAAATGAAACTTTTGAAGAATTCCGAAGGGGGGTTAAAAAAGCATATGAAAAAAAAGACACTAATTAGTCTAATTTTGTTGACACTGGTTTCAGTTTCATCATTCAGTTTTTTTCTTGAAAATCCCACAAATCTCATCGTGAGTGGGAATTCTGTTTATTTTGAAATGAAAACAATAGACCAAGATGGGATATTGCTCAAAGTTGGTTGGCAGAAGCGTGAAGGAGTTTTAAATGGCGAGCTCGGTTATCAAACAAATACGGATTTTTCGACAGGTTTTGTCAATTACAAATTATCAAGTTTGAAGGATAATTTTGGTCTGAACATAAAATTTCAGGTTATGCCCGCAGACAAATTTAAGCTTAGTCTGGATGCGGCTGGGAGGATATTTTTAAGCAACTACACACTTGTGGACTTTGGAGCACTCGATATTGTTCTTTTCAGTACGGAGATACCAATTAACAAAATACCAGAATTTTTTGGAGGCATCACCTCGGTATTGACAAAAAATGTGGGAATTAGTGTGTACGTGAATAGCATAGAGGAAAATAAGTTGAGACTATCGCTTGGAACTTCTTTATATAATTTGTTTTTTAACAGTTTAACATTTGCATACAGTCCCGTTTTTAGAATTTCTGATGATAGAACGCAGATTGATATATTCAACTTCATTGATGGCACTTTGACATTTACCGCATCGAACTTTAGATTCGCACTCTCAGGTTTTTACAATTTATCTGAAACTTTAGACACGGATAATTATCTAAAAAATGTGTATGGAATTAAACTGGCATTAGGGGTTGACATGTGAGCATGGAAGTAAAAATGATAAAAATTTTGGGTGAGGACGATATTAGGCGATCTTTGATGAGGATTGCCCACGAAATTCTTGAAAAGAACAAAGGTGCAGATAATCTTGTGCTCATAGGTGTTATAACGAGAGGCGCATATTTAGCTAAAAGGATAGGTAAAAACATATCACTAATTGAAGGTATAGAGGTCCCTGTCGGCTTTTTGGATGTATCTCCTTTCAGGGACGATGAAAAGCGTTCTCCAAAAAATAGTGATAGGAGCATTATAGATTTTGACCTAAAAGAGAAAAAGGTAATACTAGTGGACGATGTGCTCTTTACCGGTAGAACTGTTCGTGCTGCAATGGATGCTATTATTTCACGTGGAAGGCCACAAAGCATACAACTTGCGGTTCTTATTGATAGAGGCCACAGGGAGTTTCCAATAAGACCAGATTACGTTGGCAAAAATATTCCAAGCTCAAAGGAAAAAGAAATTGTTAAAGTAAAATTGAAAGAAATTGACAACGAAGAGGGGGTGTACATATATAAATTAGGAGGCGGCGAAAATGAGGTATAATATCGAATTCAAAGGCAGTTATGCTATCTTAAATGTTTTTATTGATCCTGGAGAGGGTGTAAAAGTGGAACCTGGTGCTATGGTTTACATGCGAGGACCAATTGAGGTTCAGACATCAACTGGTGGTGTGTTTAATGCCTTGAAACGCGCACTTTTAGGTGGAGAAAGTTTCTTCATGAATACGTACACTTCTCATGGAAACGGAGAAATCGGAGCTGCACCAGAGCTTCCGGGAGATATAGAAGTTATACATATTAATGATGTTTTGTACGTGCAGTCAACATCTTTTTTAGCAAGTGATGCGTCGGTCGATATCGATGTTTCATTCGGTGGTTTCAGGTCGTTTTTTGCTGGGGAAGGTATATTTTTGCTGAAATTAAAGGGCTATGGTGATGTAGCAGTTTCATCTTTTGGTGGTATTAAATTGCTTGAATTAGCACCAGGCGAGCAGATTACGATAGATACGGGCCATGTTGTTGCGTTCGATGGAAGTGTAAATTATAGTGTAAAAACGTTCGGTGGAATAAAGTCGACACTATTCGGCGGAGAAGGACTTGTTTGTACTTTCATGGGGCCAGGAAGGGTTTACATCCAGACAAGGAATTATACGGAATTTGTCCAATGGATCAAGTCACTTGTACCAGGGGAAACTGGGAGTAGATAAGAAGTAAATGAAAAGTAAATGAGGAGGCACTGTTATGCGGCTTTTTGGTACTGATGGGATAAGAGGCGTAATCAATGAAGAATTGACACCTGAAATTGCTTTCAAACTTGGAAATGCGCTTGCAAGGTACATAGACAAAAGGATATTTGTAGCTAAGGATACACGTGCAAGTAGTGACATGCTTGAAGCGGCATTAACCGCCGGTGCTACGGCTGGTGGAGCTACCGTATACAGGTGTGGTGTCTTACCAACTCCTGCACTTGCAGTAATTACAAAGTTAGAAGACGCCGTAGGTGTCATGATTTCTGCGTCTCACAATCCCCCAGAGTTCAACGGACTCAAAGTTATTTCAAGGGGATTCAAATTACCGGACGATGTTGAAGAAACATTAGAACATAGGATGAAAGAAATCCATTATCTACCTTACAACGAGATAGGTTGTGTAGTTGATTATAAACTTGCTTTTGAGGAGTATACCAATTACGTCGTTCAACAATTTTCCGATCTGGACCTTACAGGATTAAAAGTCCTTGTAGACGCTGGAAATGGAGCTGCATATGAAACTACTCCGTACGTTCTTAAAGCACTCAACGCGAAAGTAGAAATTATCAACAATACCCCTGATGGTTACAATATAAATGTAAATTGCGGATCTACCGATCCTAAACATGCCATGTCTAAGATGACAAATCACAACTTAGCGATTTCCCACGACGGTGATGCTGACAGATGTATACTGATAGATGAGAAAAAACAAGAAGTACATGGAGATAAGATGATAGGAATATGTGCGAAACAGATGAAGGAAGAAGGAAGTCTTAAAAACAATGTTGTTGTTGGCACTGTGCTTTCTAACTTGGGGCTTGAAATTTTTTTAAAAAGCAATAACATAAAACTTATTCGAACAAAAGTTGGCGATAGATATGTGCTTGAAAAGATGCTCGAAGTTGGTGCAAACGTTGGCGGAGAGAGAAGTGGCCATATAATTTTCTTAGACAGGTCTACAACAGGCGATGGACTTATAACCGCGCTTGAGATTATAGGTGTAATGGTCAAGTCAGGTAAAAAATTGTCAGAACTTTCAGATGAAATACCAGACTATCCTCAGATAATGCTAAACGTAAAGACAAAAAACAAACTTATTTTAGAACACGAAGAGGTTAAGAAAATTATTGAAAAATATAAAAGAGACGATATCAATATAGTTGTTAGACCATCTGGAACAGAACCACTTATCAGGGTGTTTGTGCAAGGGCCTGATGAAGAGTATATATCAAGCGTCGCCTATGATATTGCAGGAAAGATAGAGCAATTAGCGAAAGGAGATGAATAAAGATGACAAAGGAAGAATTAAGAACAGCTGTTTGGAACAAATTGAAAGAGGTTATTGATTGGGAAATAGGACTAGATATCATAACACTTGGATTAGTATATGATATCCAGGTAGACGATCAAAACAACGTTAAAGTTTTAATGACGATGACAACGCCGATGTGTCCATTAGCTGGTGGTATTATGAGTGATGCTGAGATGAAAATTCGCCTCATTGAAGGAGTTGGAAATGTGGAAGTCGAATTAACATTTGACCCACCATGGACACCAGATAGAATTGACCCTGTAGTGAGAAAACAACTCGGGATATAGATACTTTTTGGAGGGATTCCAGAAGTGAAAGTTTCCGATGCTCTACGCTTTTTCAAAAATAAGGGGCTTCCCGAGAGGGAAGCTCTAATTTTGATAAGCCACGTTACTAAAAAGCCAAAAGAGTATTTTATAGCCCATGATGATGTTGAATGTTCGCATGAAGCCATAGAACTTTTGGAAAAAAGGCTAAGTGGATACCCCTTACAGTACATAATTGGTGAAGTCGAATTCTACGGTAGGAAGTTTTACATAGAAGAGGGAGTACTTATACCGCGATGGGAGACAGAAGGGCTTGTGGAAATTGCAATTGACTATATTGGAAAGTATGGTATAAAAAACGTGTTGGAAATTGGCGTTGGAAGTGGAGCAATATTAATCACAATAGCTTTGGAAACAAACATTACGTGCTACGGGACAGATATTGATCGAAAAGCTCTCGACGTTGCACTTAAGAATGCATCAAGATTTGGTGTAAAATGTGATATGAAACTCGGTAAGTTTGCAGAACCTTTCGAGGATATTTTCGATGAAATACAGATGGTCATCTCTAATCCACCTTACGTACGTGAAGATGCAAAGCTCCCAAAAGAAGTCACATACGAACCTGTACATGCGCTCTTTGCCGGTAAGGATGGACTAAATTTTTACAAAGAATTCTTTAAACGTTACAATTTAAAAGGTAAAATAGTTATTATGGAAATAGGAAGTGACCAAGCAGACAAACTGATTGAACTTACAAACGGAATTGTACTCAAGGATTTGGCCGGCAAAGATAGGTATCTGGTCATAAACAATCTCAAGTAAGGGAGGAAGTGCGTATGAAGGTTGTGCTGATCCAGGACGTACCGAAACTTGGAAAAAAAGGCGAAGTGATAAATGTTTCAGATGGATACGCAAGAAATTATTTGATGCCAAGAGGATTGGCTAAGGAAGCAACTACTGAAGTTTTAAAACAGCTGGAGAAAGAAAAAGAAGAAGAAAGAAAAAAACAGCAAGCCCTTAAGAAAGAGGGCGAAAGTTTGCTTTCTGAACTACACAAACACGTTTTTAAAATTAAAGCAAAAGCTGGAGAAGGTGGAAAACTATTTGGTTCACTTACAAGTAGCACTATAGCAGATGAGATATCAAAAGTTCTTTCAAAAGAATTTGATAAGAAATGGATCGTACTTGATAGTCCTATTAAAGCTCTTGGCACATATGATGTTCAAGTTAAACTTCCTGGTGGTGTAAGTGGAAAAATAAAGATAGAGGTTGTAAAAGAATAAGAATATCTTTAAAAAGATTTTGGAGGTGTCGTCTTTTTGAATTTTATAGCTTTCAGTAAAGCTTTGTATTCTACATGGATTTATTACTCACCGGAACGAATCTTATTTGATGCTGGTGAAGGTATAGCAACGATGCTTAGCAACAAAGTTTACGCCGTAAAGCATATCTTTCTTACTCATGGACATGTTGATCACATCGCCGGTCTTTGGTCGATAATAAATACTAGAAACAACGCAATGGGAGATAGAGAAAAGCCACTTACAGTTTACTATCCTCAAGGGAACAAGGGGATAGAAATATACGCTGAATTTTTAAAAAGAGCTAATAATGATCTTAGGTTTGATCTGAATTTCATCCCTGTGAAAAGTGATGAGAAGATATTTCTTAGAACTTCCGGCTCTTTCACACGATATGTAAAACCTTTCCAGGTAAATCACACATACAGTGAAATTTCATTTGGCTACCATGTCATCGATGTACGTAGGAGACTTAAAGATGAATACAGAAACCTTCCAAGCAACGAAATATCGCAACTAGCACGCACACTCGGAAATAATGAGATAACGGAACTTTACGAAAAAAAAATACTTACCATTTCCGGTGATACCATTCTTTTAAAAAAAGAAGACATAGTCGACACGGAAATTCTATTTCACGAGTGCACATTCTTAAACAAACAAGATAGAAAATTTAACAACCATGCTTCCTTAGATGAAGTGATTGAACTTGTTAAGGATACTAACGTAAAATTTCTTGTTCTTTACCACATTTCTTCACGTTACGTTAGGGGGCTTGAAAGGGCAATTAAAAAGATAAATATTTCCGGAACTACGATTGTGTATGTGCATCCTGAAAAGATATTCGAATGGTAAGACAAAATATAAGGTTGTGGTTTTTTGTGAGAAATATCATATTCATAAGCGACTTACACATAGGTGACGGAAATAGTAAAGATGATTTTGCACAGGATGACTTGTTTGAATCACTTATAGAAAATTGGAGCTATTTCGAAAATCCAGAATTAGTGATCGTTGGCGATGGCTTTGAAATTTTAGAATCCGAGTCAATTCGTGAGCTCGGACTTGTTAGTTTTTGGGAAAGTGTCCAATTGCTTGATGGGAAAGTTATAGACCAAATTGAGAGAGCTCATCCAAAGGTATTTGAAGCTTTAAGAAATTTTCCGGGGAAAATTACGTATGTAATAGGTAATCACGATTACTATATACTTAAAAACGAAAAATTAAAAGACGCGTTAAAAGAAAAATTTCGTAACATCGAAATTGTTCCTTATTTTTACGACGAGAAAAGTAAAATATTAGCATTCCACGGAAACCAATTTGATTCGATAAACAGATTTACGCAAATTGGTGATGAAATAATCCCACCGTTGGGTGATTTTATTGCGAGATATATGATGGTAAATTTTGACAAGGAAATGATTAAATACGTCCCAGAGCAAATTATTCGTGATTACGATAACGTTAGGCCTACACTAGATGTGTTTTTGTGGCTGGAAAAGATAACACAGATGTACGAAAATAGTGTTGATTTACTTAAATTATGGATCGACAACTTTATAGATATGATGAGACAAGACGAAGCAAAAGAATGGATGAAGAAAAAATACCCGCTCATGAGCAAACTTTCCATAATATTTTTGAACAAAATAGGTGGTATTAAACTAGGTGAATTGATAGTCAGAAGTGTTATGGAAATTAGAAAATTTAAAAAGACAGATTATCTAAAAAAAGCGGCAGTTAAGATATTCAAATCTCCTATCTTCTTCTACAAAAATATGGACGGTTATTTATACCATTATAATAATATTACGCAAGATATTGGAAACATTAAAAAAATCGACAGCGTAGATGGAATAGTTGTAGGACATAGCCACAAGCCACATTTTGAAGTTCTTAAAGTCGATGGTAAACTCAAATTTTTCATGAATTGCGGCTCTTGGAAACCCGTAGTTGAAAGACGGACTTCTGGAATGTTTCAGAGATATTTTGAAATATTCTACGGAATAGCTAGGATAGATTCTACAGGAGATGTCGAAATAGTGACCGGAACGATTAATAAACTGAAAAAACGGGAAGTGATAGATTGAAAGTTGTCACAACGCATATTAATCCTGATTTTGATGGATTTGCAAGTTGCATAGGACTAAAAAAGATTTATCCAAATTTTGAGATAGTGATATCTGGTAATCCCTTGCAAAATCTAAAAGAATTTCTCCAATTTTATGGGGATTTTTTTCGATATAAAACAGAAAACGAACTCAAAAACGTTAATGAGAGTATCGATGAGTTAATAATAGTCGACACACCAAGCTTGGAAAGAGTAAGTGATGAGATAAAAAAAAGAACAACATCGAATACGAAAATAAAGGTCATTGACCACCATCCAGACATACGTGACTCAGGTGATAGCACTACATACACGGAAAAAATAATACACCAAACAGGGGCCGCAGCTACAATAGTTGTTAATATGTTACGGGAGAAAGGGCTTAAATTGTCAAAAGAAGAAGCTTCATTACTTGGCATCGCTATATACGAAGATACCGGTAGTTTGTTGTTTTCAAGCACAACAACTCAGGATGTAGAGGCCGTGTTGTATTTGTTGAATCAAGGTATGTCATTGAATATAGTTTCTGAGTACGTGAAGTTCGACTTAACTATTGATCAAAAGATTGTCTTAAACAACTTGTTACAGAATGCGAAACTGCATAACATCAACAATTACCCAATCACTATAACCAAAGATGAAACCGAAAAATTTATAGGTGGACTTTCTGCTATCGTTTCTAAATTCTGGTATACTCAAAATGCTGAAACACTTATAGCCATTGTAAGAATGGGGAAAAAGGTTTTTATAGTTGGAAGAACAAAATCACCTGATATAAATCTTGCGGGACTCATGAGTGAGTTTGGCGGAGGAGGGCATAGACAAGCTGCCTCAGCAACAGTAAGCATAGCATCTGTTGAGGAGGTTGAACACAAAATATTGCAACTGCTTCCAAAGTATATGGACACAAGTTTGAAAGCGAAGGATATAATGTCTTCACCTGTTAGAACCGCTCTTTCGACGGAAACAATCGAAGAAGTTAATAGGATCATGGAAATTACAGGACATGGTGGGATACCTATTGTAGAAGGGAATAAGTTAATTGGCATAGTTACAAAGAAATCTGTTGACAAAGCCCTAAACCACGGACTCGGTAAACGCCCAATTAAGTCTATCATGACGTCAAAATTGATAACAGCTAAAACTGATACGCCTTTACCTGCTCTTCGTAAGTTGATGGTTGAAAATGATATTGGAAGGATACCTATATTGGACGAAAATAATATCTTAGTTGGGATTGTTACAAGATCTGACATTATGAAAGCCGAAAACGTACATAAGGCTATTAACTACACAAAGAAAGAAGAAACTAAACCTATGTTTAGGAATGTATTAGAAATACTAAACTCTAGGGTCAATAAAAGGATCATCAATTTACTTAGATTAATTGGTATGTTCGGCAACGAGCTTAATGCCCCCGTCTATGTTGTTGGTGGTTTCGTGAGGGATTTGTTACTAAACATTGAAAATTACGATATAGACATTGTTGTCGAGGGTAATGGTATAGAATTTGCAAAATACGTGGCATCTCAAATTAACGCGATTCTCGTAACATATGAAAAATTCTTCACTGCAACCGTCGTATTTAAAGATGGTTTTAAAATTGACATCGCAACCGCACGAACGGAATATTACGAAAGTCCTGGCGAACTACCACAAGTTGACATAAGTACAATAAAGAAAGATCTATATAGAAGAGACTTTACAATCAACGCTATGGCAATAAAATTGAATCCACAGGAATTCGGGACTTTATACGACTTTTTCAATTGTCAAAAAGACCTTGAAGAAGGTATTATACGTGTTCTACACAATTTGAGTTTCATAGAAGACCCAACACGGATGATAAGAGGTATAAGATTTGAACAAAGATATAATTTCGAAATGGATGAGCATACATTAAACTTACTAAAGAAGAATCTTGAAGAAAATTATCTTGAAAAAGTTTCTGGATCAAGGATAAGGCAAGAGATCGAAAAGATACTTGAAGAGAAAACCCCACTAAAGGCTATAAAAAGAATGGCTGAACTTGGCATGATAAAACATATATTTCCAAAAACTTACTATACTTCAATAATGGAAGAAAAGCTCAAAAGGTTATTCAGATTCATCCCAATGCTTCGAGAAAGGTTTGACTCATTCAGCGAATTCTACGCTCTTTCAACGATTTTACTCGAATTTTATGACAAAGCAACACTTGAAGAGATGAGAAATAGATATGGTTATCCAAAAAAGTTTATCGAAACATTGAAATACACAGAGAATATCGTACTTCCAGTTAAGTCAATGTTAGAAAATAGATACCCATTTATGGATATTTACAGAGTTGTTGGTAAAGGTAATCCATACATATATGCGCATATATCCGCTTATTTAAATGACAATGAGCAAAATTACCTTCTTAGTTACATAGATATCATTTCAAATACCAAGCTCGAAGTGGTAACTGGAAGATATCTAATCGAGAAATACCAGCTCAAGTCAGGACCAATACTTAATCGGATCCTTGAAGAACTCTATTGTCTGAAGCTTGATGATAAAAATATAGATGAAGAGGCTGTAGTTCAGGAACTTGTGAACAAGTACTTAAGCAAAGACAATTAATAATTGATGTCGCGTGGTGATTAAATTGGAAAATGCTCGTCTGAGAAGATACACACCGTTTATACTCTTTTTGTGCATGTTTTTCTACTTGATTTATGGACTTGTTAAAGTGCAGATAATCGAGCAGCAAAAATACAGAAGTTTTTTGATAGATTTGCTTGGAAAGAGCGAATACAACAAAGGACTTAGAGGTACGATTTATTCTTCAGATGGTGTGAAAATCGCTTGGAGTGAGGTAAAACCCATACTTGCCATTGAGAAATACACAGAAAATGATGAGATAAAACTGAAAAGGTATCTTCCGATCGACCAGATTGTGAGATTGAAAAACACAGGTAGTGTTGAGTTAGATTGGGAACAAGCGTTTCTTCTTAAAAGCATAGGTTATAAAATTGAAACGATCGAAAAAAGACATTCGTATGGTTTTTTGTATCATATTGTGGGTAGTGTTAATATAGATAAAGAAGGGGTGTCTGGGCTTGAGTTCACCTACAACGATGTGCTAAAAGGGAAAATAGGAGTTTCCTACACATTGAGAACACCAAGTGGTAAATATCAGCAGGGAATTCTTGAAAATCAGGCGGACAGCGGTCTTAATTTGCAAACAACGATTAATTTTTCTTTGCAAAAATTCATATATGAAACGCTGAAACAAATAGGAAAACCATCGGTTGCTATAGTTTCCAAGCCAAAGACAGGAGAAATACTTGCAATGGTATCTTTCCCCGCACCGGAAAACGACATGAACGAGCTTGATTCAATAACATGGGAGAAACTAACAAATGACCAATTAAAACCATTATTAAATAGGGCTATATCGAACGTATATCCACCAGGTTCCACGTTTAAGGTTATTACTGCAATAGCGCAACTACTTTACTCCTCCCCTAAAACCGTGGCATGTACTGGAGTTTACAAATATATGGATTCCAAAGGGAGAGTTACGGGAATATACAAGGATTGGTTGCCGTCGGGGCATGGGATTGTTGATTTAAAAAAAGCACTTCGAGTTTCTTGCAATGTTTATTTTTATAATGCTGCGCTTGATGTTGGTGTTGATGGGATTGTAAATGTTGCAAAAGCATTTAAAATTGGACAAATCACGGGTATACAAATCCCTGGAGAAGTAAGCGGCACGTTACCGACACCTGATTGGAAATACGAAAACTTCAAAGAAAAGTGGTACCCAGGAGACACGATTCTTTACGGAATAGGTCAAGGATTCATTAATGTTACTCCATTGCAGATGCTCAGTGTTTATAATACAATAGCGAACAAAGGGATAATAGTAAAACCTAAATTGATATTAAATGAAGAAACAAAAGAAGAAAAAATTGGATTGAGCATACCTGACGAATACTGGGATACAATTATCACCGGTTTAGAAGAGGTAACAACAATTCAAGGTCCGGCGTCGAGCGCTGGAACTGCGGCAAGCTCGTTTGTAGGATTCCCGGTGAAGGTAGCTGGGAAAACAGGAACAGCACAAACGCATGACGGTGAACCCCATGCATGGTTTGTTGGATTTGCACCAAGTAGAGAACCAATGTATTCGATATTGGTCCTTATCGAGCATGGCGAGAGTGGTGGTCATAACGCGGCACCCGTGGCAAGACAAATATTAGATTTTATGTATCAAAATGGATTTTTTGATAATAAATAAGACTTTGAAAGGAGTTGGACATATGTTTAAGGTTAAGTATTTCAAAAACGACAAATGTGGAGTATGTGTTGCATTTTTACCAAAGATGAAAAGAATAGCCAGTGAGTACGAACTTGATCTCGAAATTGTGGATGTAATTGAAAAACCTGATGTTGCCGGTCAGAATATGGTATTCACAGTTCCCACTATTCTTTTTACCGATGAGAATGGAAATGAATTAAAGCGCTTTGCAAGAAATTTTTCAGAGTACGAAATTAGGGAATACATGGAAAGAATGTATGATATACTAAGTAGGTAAGAGATGACTTTCACTTCTGATAAAGGGGGGGATCTTATGGAAAAGATTCTAGGTATACTGAGATTTGCACTGGCAAGGGAAATCGAAGGTAAAGAATTCTACAAAGAAAAATCCCAAAGAGCTAAGAGTAAAGAAGTAAAAGACACATTAGAAAGCCTGTGGAAAATGGAAGAGGAACATATTCAATTCATCAAAAGACTTATGGAAAATATTCAGAAAGATATTGAACTTGATGTTGATTCAGTATTGACAAAAACGGACTTTTTTGAAGGAAGGGAAAAAGAAGAGTTGAGTACCAGCACTCTCGATGATATGGCAAATGACCTGAGCATACTGAGAATGGCATATCTAATTGAAGAAGACTTTGAAAACTTTTACAAAACAAGTGCTGAAAAAGTAGAAGACGCTGACATGAAAAAAATATTGAATGTACTTGCGCAGTGGGAAGCTGGGCACAAAAATATGCTTATTAGTCTCTACAACGATGTAAAGCAGTTTTACTGGGATAAGCAAGGCTTTACACCGTTGTTCTAATGGTTTCAAAGAAAAGCTCTAGTTTCACATTAAGGAGGATGATCTTCTTGAGGATACTCAGTGGCATCAGACCTACCGGTAAGGTTCATATTGGTCATTACGTAGGGGTATTTGAAAACTGGATTAAATTGCAAGCGGATGGTCATGATACATTTTATTTTGTTGCTGATTGGCATGCACTTACAACGCATTACGAAGATACCTCGGAATTAAAAGAGTATACAAAGGACTTGGTAAAGGTTTTGATAGCCGTCGGATTGGATAAGTCAACACTTTTTGTCCAGTCGGCAATAAAGGAACATGCTGAATTGATGCTTATTTTTTCGATGATAACACCTCTTTCATGGTTAGAACGTGTACCCACATACAAAGAGATGAAGCAGCAATTGACAAACAAAGACCTTTCAAACGCTGGTTTTTTGATGTACCCAGTTTTACAAGCTGCCGATATTCTTATATATAAGGCAGATGGTGTGCCCGTAGGCGAAGACCAAGTTTATCATGTGGAACTTACAAGGGAGGTTGCAAGAAGGTTCAATTACATATTCAAAAAACAAGTTTTTCCGGAGCCCAAAGAAATTCTCTCAAAAGTTCCAAAATTACTTGGTACGGACGGAAGAAAGATGAGTAAGAGCTATGGAAACACAATACCTTTGATAACCACAGAAAGCGAGCTTTCTAAAATGATTCTACCCATGGTAACCGATCCTGCGAGAAAGAGAAAAACCGATCCTGGGAACCCAGAAAATTGCCCAGTTTGGGATTATCATAAGGCTTTTGGAACAGCAGATAATAATGAAGAGAAGCAATGGGTTTTTGAAGGATGTACGCAAGCAAAAATAGGATGCGTAGATTGTAAGAAATTGTTATTGAAACATATGGTTGAAAAACTCGGCCCAATATGGGATAAATATAGTACTATTACGAAAGAAGACGTCGAAGAAACTATGGAAAGAGGTAACCAAAAAGCTCGAGGAATTGCTCAAAAAACTATGGAAGATGTTAGGCAAGCCGTTCAAATAATGTACTGATTACTGAAAACATACTAACACACTAAATAATGGAGGATGATCTCGATGACCATAGTAATTGTAACAAGGATATTTCTTTCTCTAATATCCATTCTCATCGGATATGTTGTGCACAGGGTGATAATGAAATCTATAGAACGGTTCATAACCAGCGTGGGGAAGGAGGTAAAAGCACCGAAAACTTTGTCTTTACTACTGGCATTCTTAATCTATGGCTTTGCGATAGCTGCTGTGCTTTCCATTTGGGATATTAATTTAACTCCATATCTTACGGGGCTTGGAATATCCGGTGTTGTGCTAGGCCTTGCTTTCCAAGAACCACTCACTAACTTTCTTTCGGGTATCCTTGTGCTTGTGACAAGAAAGGTTTTTGAGGGAGAAATCGTCGATATAGATGGTCAGACAGGAATGGTCGACGTTATCAAGATGAACCACACACATTTGATAACTTTTGACGGGAAACTCATTCTTATACCAAATAGAAAAGTATGGTCAGGCACAGTTACAAAATTTTGGCCAGGAAAATTTAGAAGAATAGACATAGACGTGACTGTAGATTACGCAACGGATATGAATTTTGCTGAGAATGTACTCAAAAAAATTCTGGAAGATGAACCACTCGTTGTAAAAAATGAGACTGTTCAAAATCTCGTTGTCTTTAAATCTTTTGACAATAACGGTATAACTTATAGCGTGAAATTTTGGACAGAACGTGAAACGTATTTCGACACATTGAATGCTGTGGCTTCACGCATCAAAAAAACGTTTGATGAATACGGTATAAGTATTCCATTCACAGTTGTTGAAGTGCGTGGGTTTGATCTGAAAAAGTAAGATACGTAAGATTTTATACTAGCCCCGGAGGGAAAGAATTGATGAGAAAAATTGAAAATGTAAGAAACATATGTATCATAGCACATATAGATCATGGAAAGACAACACTTACCGATAGAATACTTGAAATGACAAACGCAATCGAGAAAAGAAAGATGAGAGAACAATACCTCGACAGCATGGATATCGAACGTGAACGTGGTATAACGATAAAATCACATCCACTGAGAGTTTTCTACAAATCTGATAATGGAAATGAATACGAAATCAACATCGTTGATACTCCAGGGCACGTGGATTTTTCATACGAAGTTGACAGAAGTATGGCCGCTGTTGAAGGTGCAATACTTCTTGTTGATGCCACTCAAGGTGTTCAAGCCCAGACAGTGGCAAATACTTACAAAGCTTTAGATCATAACCTCGAAATTGTACCAGTGATAAACAAAATAGATGTTCCAACAGCAAATATAGAAGAAACAATTGCTGAAATTGAAGATCTCATCGGTATTCCAGGCGAAGATATATATAAAATAAGTGCAAAAGAAGGAACAGGAGTCAAAGATCTATTGGAGGCTGTTATAAGGATTGTATCCGCTCCAAAAACAAGCGACGATGGTTATTTGCGTGCTTTAATCTTCGATGCTAAATACGATAAATACAGAGGCGTTATAACCTATGTTCGCGTGTTTGATGGTGAAATAAAACCCGGGGATAAGATCATGATGATGGCAAGTAACGAAGTTTACGAGATCGATGAGGTTGGTACATTCACACCAGACATGACACCTGTTGAAAGTTTAAAAGCAGGTGATATTGGTTACATTATAGCAGGGTTGAAAGATGTCTCAAAAGCAAAGATAGGTGACACAATCACTAAACCAGATAATCCTGCTCCTGAACCATTACCAGGGTACAAGGAAGTCAAACCAATGGTCTACGCCGGTATGTACCCGGGACTTCCCGAGTATTATGAAGAATTAAGAAAAGCACTTGATAAGTACAAACTCAATGATGCTGCACTAGTGTACAAACCCGATCATTCTCCTGCTTTAGGGTTCGGATTCAGATGTGGATTTCTTGGCCTTTTACATATGGACGTAGTTAGGGAAAGGCTCGAGAGAGAATTTGAAATTGCAGTGATTTTGACAGCTCCAAACGTTGAGTACAAAGTAGTAACACAAAGTGGTGAGGAATTGCTGATAAACGACCCTGCGAAATTTCCGGAAGAAGGTGAAGTGGCCGAAATTTACGAACCGTATGTTAAGTTAGCTATTATCACTCCTCCAGAATACATAGGAAAACTAATGAATCTCGTTCAAAATGAAAAACGCGGTACGCTTGTTTCAACGGAAAATGCTGGTCATGAGCGTGTCGTAATGCATTTTGAAGTACCTCTTGCAGAGATTATTTTTGACTTCTTCGACAGGATGAAAGCAGTAAGTCGTGGATATGCATCTATGGATTACGAATTCCTTGAGTACAGGAAAAGCGAACTCGTAAAGATAACTATTTATGTCAATAAAGAACCAGTAGATGCACTCTCTTTTGTTGCTCACAAAGACAAAGCATACACAATAGCAAGAAAACTTGTCGATAAACTTGCTGAGCTAATACCACAACATCAATTTGAAATTCCCATACAGGCAAAAGCGGGAGGAAGATTTATCGCCAGATCCACTGTAAAAGCTCTCAGAAAAGATGTCCTTGCAAAGTGTTATGGTGGAGATGTTACAAGAAAAATGAAGTTGCTAGAAAAGCAGAAAGAGGGTAAGAAAAAACTTAGAGAAATTGGTAACGTAACAATCCCGCAGGAGGCATTTTTAGCAATGCTACGTATTGGAGAAGATGAAGAATAGGGGGGATAAGGTTGGAGTGGGATTTACAAGCAATATTTGCCTCTGATGAAACAGCTTTACAACACGCAAATAACTGTGTAGAGATACTAGCTGAATACATAGATATCCTCGAACAAACAAATGATTTTGATACTATAGTTAGCTTAATTTCGAAAATAGAAGACGTTTTAGATGAATTTGGAAAAGCTGGGCACTATGCATGGATGAGGTATTCTATAAACACTGATAATCAAGACAGTCAAAAACTCCTTGGCTACATTCAAAACCTTGAATCAAAGGTAAGCGAGTATTTTGCTAGACTTGAAGTGTACATTTCTCAATTTGACAATTCAATCATCGATATTCTAAAAGAAAAATCACCGAATTACACACACTTTTTTGAAATGATAAAATTGAGAAAAAAGCATATTCTCTCAAAAGATGCAGAGCGAATACTTGCATTAACATCAGTTTCAAGGCGAGGTGCCATTTCTAAAATACACAGCCGATTAGAAAGTTCATACCGGTTTACCGTAGAAATAGATGGGCAGGTAAAAACATTGACAACAGAGGAAATAAAAGCTTTAAGACGGTCTTCAAATGGTGAATTAAGAAAAAAAGCTATGAACATTTTCCTTGAAAGATTCCGCGAGGATTCACTTGTATTGACTGAAATCTATAACCTTATAGTAAAAGATTACGATACAGAAGCAAAAATAAGAAATTTTAAAAGTCCAATATCGATGATGAACCTTGAAAACGAAGTTGAAGATGACGTAGTAGAGAAGTTAATTGAGACAACAAATAGAAACATCAACATTTTACAAGAATACTACAGTTGGAAATCAAAAACTATGGGTGAAAGGCTTACACTCGCTGATATTTACGCACCCATAAATCAGAATGTAAGTAAGTTCACATTCAACCAAGCAAAGGAAATTGTCATCGATGCTTATTATTCTTTCAACAAGCAAGTGGGCGATATAGTTAAATCTTTTTTTGATGAATCACGTATCGATGCTTTTCCAAGGCGTGGAAAAGTCGGAGGAGCTTACTGCATTTACGCAACAACCAAATTACCTCCATATGTTCTTACAAATTTCAATGGAGATATGTACGACGTTATGACATTAGCTCATGAACTCGGGCATGGTTTACATGGTACGTTATCGAAAAAACAGACATACTTTAATTACGATACACCTCTTACTTTGGCTGAACTTGCGTCTGTTTTTGGAGAATTCTTGGTTTTTGACTATCTAAAAGGCAAACTGGATCGAGATGAAAAATTATCATTGATGACTTCCAAAGTAGAAGATACCTTCGCCACAACATTCAGACAGAACATGTTTACTAATTTTGAGATAAGAGCTCATAATTTGATAAGTTCGTCGGGCTACGCAGATTGGGATGAACTTAACGAGATATACTATCAAGAACTTAAAAAAACATTTGGTGATGTTGTTGAAATACCTGAATGGTACAAAAGCGAATGGGCAATAGTATCTCATATCTTTGAAACACCATTCTACGTTTATGCGTACAATTTTGCACACTGTCTTGTGATATCCCTTTATGAAAAGTATCTTGAAGATGGAAAAGTTTTCGTTAGCAAGTATCTTAACTTACTCGAGAGTGGTGGAAGCCTTTCACCGCACGAGCTACTACTAAAAGTAGGAGTAGACATATCTGAGGCTGGATTCTGGGATAACGCATTTAAATTTATGAAAGTACTCGTCAATGATATCAAAGAACTTCGAAATATGAGTTGATATTGACAAATCTTTGATTATTGATTACAATATTGCAAGTAATCGGGAAAATAAACAAATGGGAGGTCGAACATCGTGGATAGAGAAGAACTTTTCAAGAAGGTCGCTGAGATAATTTCAGAAAAACTTAACGTTCCTATTGAAGACATCGATGAGGATAGCCACCTTATTGAAGACCTGGGAGCAGATTCGCTCGACGCTTTCGATTTAGTTATGGTATTCGAAGATGAATTCGGTATAAAGCTAGAGGACGAAGAGATAGAAAGACTCCTCACTGTGAGAGATATCCTTAATTTGTTAAGTGAAAAGCTAAAAGAAGAATAAATAAAAAAATAAAAGCAGGCTTTTAAGCCTGCTTTTTTAAAATCATAAAAAATTATAAATTAGAATATCATTTGGTGAGAAATTTTCTTCGAATGAGATCGAAGCACAGAACTCTCTGCTTAATTTTAATGGGATTCGTACAATTGGGAACCTAGCTTCTTTTGGAAAATTTCTTTCGTCCGTTAACACATGCATAGTAAAATAACCATTCGACAACTTATATGTATTTTCAAAAACAATTTCGGATACCTTTATATTCTTTGCAACAGATATCGCTTTTTGGATATGAGTTTCTCTTGGTCTTCCCCAATCGTAAATCCTGTAAGTTAAATCTGAGCTTTGCTGAACTTCGATTACTGTACTGTTTGGCCCAAGAGCATGGACGGTACCAGCGGGTATGTTAACAAATGTACCGGATTTTATTTTTACAAAAGTTAGATATCTAGGCAACTTGTTGAATTCCCCATGTTCAGCTAATTCTGATAAAATGTTAACTTCTTCACATATTGCAAGCTCTCCGTCTGTTAAAAAATACCAAACTTCACTTTTTCCCCAAGGTTCATTTTCAACTTTCTTTGCATATTCATCGTCGGGATGCACTTGCACGCTTAACCATTGGCTCGTTGAAACAAGTTTTATAAGTATTGGAAAACGTTTATAACGACCGTTGTAAATTTTTTTCCCAAATTCATTGATAGTCTCTTTTGTATCTAACACATTTTCATATAAAGGGTGTCCAGAAAGTAACCATACTTCACCGATAGGATTTTCTGCACTCACACCAAAAACTCTATTCAATTCAAAATTTCCCCATATCATTGGCCTGAATTCTGGAAGTATTTTAATAGTCATCAATTAGCTTCTCCCTTCTTCACTGTAACCACCGGCAACGACTTTTTCACCGTCAAACCTAAGAACAACTTTTGCTAGATCCACTGTTGAATAAAATCTATTGCTATGAATTGTAACCTCGACACCTGCGTGAAGCAATTTTCTCGCCACTATTTTTGAATTAAAAGACATAGTAGTCAGTTTTTGCTCAAGCTCGTTAAGTTTTGCAATATTTTTTTCAACTTGATCTCTCAAGTTAATTAGTGCTTTTGCAGCTTTTGAAAATTGCTCTTCTCTTTCTTGAGGGATTGCAACACCTCTGCCTTTAAGTTCTTTATATTGTTTAACAATGGCAATCAATTTCTGTATACTCGTTCTATCAACCTCTATTTGTGCCCGGAGTAGCTTTATCTCTTCTCTCAAATATGGGTTCACACCAACTTCCAAGTAAGTTTTTGTACCAATATCGGATCCTATTTCGTCTGCTTCTATCAAATTCGCCGCAATGTACTCACCAGCTACAATTGATGAGTTTCTTCCGGTACCTACTATAGAATTTGTTACCCTAACTGTACAATTTAATAAACTGTGCTCAAAGAATAAGTTTTCGGCCTCTATAGTAATTGATTCAGCGTATTTTACATGCACATCTCTCTTTGCCTTTATGAATCCTTTATCTTTACCCTTTGCACCGCTTACCTTCACATTACCTTCAAGTGAAATAGCAGTTGCTGCCTCAAGTACACCAACAATCTCTATGTCCCCTTTTGCTCTTACAACAAAACCCGGTTTAACGTCTCCTTTAATAAGAACAATACCTGGAAAGTCGATATTTCCCGTTTCGTAATCCACGTCACCGTCTATCTCTAGGTATTCACTGACTTCAATCACATTTTTTTCAACGTCTACTTTCAGTATACCATCAGTTGTTGAAATTATGCTGTGGCCATCATCACCTAAAGCTACATTTTTTGCCAAGATGACTTTAGCTTCGTTCCCTCTTCTTGCAGGAACTATCTCGCCGTAAACGTTCTTACCAGGTACACCGTCTGTTGGTGGATAAATAGTAGCTATCTTTTGCCCTTTCTTAACGATTATACGTTTTTGTACAGGAAATTCCCTGAAATCGATTTTGTTGCTGGAATAAACTTCTGTTGCCTTTTTTTCTCTAACTTCAAAGACTATTCTGCCATCTTCTCCGTCTTTTGGTTTGTCACCATGAGCGAATATCAACGGTACATTCTCGGTGGGACTTTCGCAAAAAAGCCTTAAAGCATCATAATCGATGCCGTATATAATTTTTGCCTCCTTTATTGCTTCTACTAACTTATCTAAAGTTACTTCTTCACCGGGAAATATGTTTCTCACTACTAGGTATGCCTCCATCTTGTCGGGTGCTACGGATATGTCGATATCCATCTTTATCCCCCTTGGATAATATCTTGTGAGTAGAACCTATTTTATCTCTTTTACGGTGTTATCTGGATTTAATAATATTATCTTTGCTCCTTTGTACTCTTCTGGAACGTATAAGCCAAAAGCCATAATTATAATTCTATCTCCTTTTTCAACAAGTCTTGCTGCTGCACCGTTAAGCGAAATTTTCCTGCTACCACGTGGTTCAGGAATCACGTAGGTAACCAATCTATTACCGTTATTTACATCTGATACAAGAACCATTTCATTGACCTTTATGCCACTTAATTCTAATAATTCTTCATCTATTCCAATGCTTCCTTCGTACTCAATTTCTTTTTCAGTTACCGTCGCCATATGAATTTTTGCTTTAAGCATAATTTCCATCATATACTTTCCTCCTATTTTAACATTAATTTATCATTTATTTCTAATTGTTCTTTGGAAGTTCTACAACAAATTTGTTCCCATCTTCTGTAGCTATATGATAAATTTTTCCATTGTGCTCGTCTTCAATTATCTTCTTACATATTGCCAAACCAAGTCCTGTCCCATGTACTTTTGTTGTAAAGAACGGTGTAAACAATTTTTCAGACGTCTCTTTATCGATTGGAGTTCCTTCGTTCCATATCGAAATTACAATTCTGTCAATTCCTATGCGTGTCTCAACTAATATTTTACCACCAATTGGAGTTGCTTCAATAGCGTTCTGGATTAAGTTTATCACTACTTGTTTCATCCTTGAGTACTCCGCGTTAATAGTTATTTCCTCGGAATCTGTTTCAAAACTAAAAAGTATATTTTTTTCCTTCACCTTCTCTTCTAAAAGTATGTAAACATCGTTTATGAGCTTGTTGACATTGAAATTTGTAAATTCTAAAGAACGCGGCTCACGACTAAAGTCTAATATTTCATTTACGATCTGCTCCAATCTTAAAATTTCTTCTTTTATTATATTTGCATACTTCCTACTTGCTTCCGGATTATCTATATTTTTCTCAAGCCTTTTTATGAATCCTCCAAGAACGGATATAGGGTTCCTAAGTTCATGTGCAACCCTTGCGGCCATCTCACCAAGTGCCGCTAGTTTTTCTTGCTTTTTTCTCTCTTTTTCAAGATTAACTCTATCAGTAACATCATCCAAGGTAATTATTACACCTCGAAGCATAATCTTTTCCGAATCCCAAAATGGAGTGATACGTATATCATAGTATCTCTCAGAGCCCATCACTTGAATAAGATAGTTGCTTAACGTAATTTCTTCCTTTATCTTCATACTTTGAAATGCCATTTCTTCTATATCGTCAAATTCAGTCCCAAGAGTTCTAAGTTCAACACCTGTCATCTGCTCTTTCGGCCTACCAAAATAAACTTCGGCTTTCTTGTTCCATTCAGTTATCTTTCCTTCTCTATCAAGCACAATAATTGCTGACGACATGTTTTGGAGAACGGAATCAGAGAATTCTCTAAGATATTCTATCAGACTCTTTTGTCTTTCGAGAGACAGAGTCTTATTTTTCAGTTCTTCGTAGTTTATCGCAGTTTCTATCGCCAAACTTGCACTGTCAGAGAGTATTCTCAATATTTCAGCATCGGTTTCTTTAATTGGTTTCTTCGTATAATAGTTGTCAACAATAATCAACCCAAAAGTTTGCTCCCTTCCGATCAAAGGTATGACAGCAAATTCCTTTGTACCAAGTATTCCAACAAGATCAGCCGAATCCATACCCATTGCATCTATAATTTTTTCATTTGAAATGAATATTTTCTTTCTTAGAATACATCTTTCTAGTATCGGATGACCTTTGTACGGAAACATTCTTCCATCTACTATCTTTGTGAGTTTGTTATCAAGCTCCAGTACCATTGACTCTTCCCTCAAGTATTGAACAACATCGGAATATCTCATAGACCTTTGATTAGCTTTCTTCCAATCTTCTTCTACATTCTCGCTTTCCGGTCCTAACCACATCCTTCCGATGAGAATATCCTTCTTTTCGTCGTAAGCTAGAAATAAAGCACGGTTGTATCCCAAAAGTCTACCAGAAGTTAGTCCAAGTAATAGTGTTTTATAGACATTCTTTACACTATACATAGTTCTTATCGCTTGGCTAATGTAATGGACCGCATTCATCTTTCGCAACTGTTCTTTCTGATCTTCTATAAGTGATTCGTAACTTGATTGTAGTTGTCTCAGTTTATTAATTTCTTCCTCCAAGCGTCTCTCAAATTCTATTCTCCCTTTTGCAAGTATCATTCTGTTAATCGAATCCTTCGCTATATCGAGGTCTAAAGAATCAAAAGCTTTGCTCAATGTGTAAGTCTTTGGTTCCCTTTTGTTGATAAAGACAAACCAACCGATAACAGATTTAACCATGAGTGCTGAAAGAACTTTTTCCACCCTTGTTAATTTTTCTATACCGCTTGGCTTGTAGAGAACTTTATCTGAGCCTTTAAAGTAACGCAGTGTTTTACTGTCCAATGAGTCTAAATCTACTTTGAAGACATTCAACGCATCTGAGTTCAAATCATACTTCTTTATATCCGCAACCATTTTACCTTCTGGCACGTTGTTAAAGTTGATAAAAAATGTTAGATCCGATTCAAGAATTTGTGAAATCACTTTGAGAAAATTATCAATAAGCTCCTCAGTAGTTTTGCTACTCTCAAAGAGATTTGTTAACATCCATAACGATCTATATTTTTCAATGTAGTTTTTTGATTTCTCGTACCTTGGGATAAAGTTAAAGACAAAACTAAGAAAATCTCTTATTTCGTTAAAATTAGGTATGTTTGATGGTTTTTCTTTTGTTAATATTAAACCAACCATCTTTTCTGGCACACCACTCGTTAACTTCGAAATGTACAACTTACCGTATTCTGGACTGTCAACTAGCGAAAGCAAGCTATCGTGATCCAATTCGGAAATCGTATCATATGGTATCTTCGAATAAACTGGCAAGAAATTTGTAAAAAGAACTCTGAACAAAGACTTTTTTTCTTCAAAAATAGCGACTGAAAGTGAATTTACACCAATAAACTTAGCGATTTCCTCTGCAACAAGGTTCACATTTTCACCATTTTTATCCAACTCAAAGATCTCTATCAGTGATTCACAAATTTTTCTACCAATCATGAACTCACCACCTAACGTTTTTTATCTTCTATTCCATAAGCTTTTAGTTCTCTTATCTTCGTCAACGACATAATATGTTTAACTCGATTAGTTATCTCGTCATCCTCTTCTGTGCCGTTTTCAATTGCCATTAATATCTCGTCTATTTTGGAATATTGAATGCCAAAAGCATCCTCGTCGGTTATACCTGGAATTAGATCTGGTGTTGGTTTCTTATTTATTATCTGTTCTGGTACTCCTAAGTATTTTGCAAGTTCAAAAACCTGAGTTTTGTATAAATGCTTTATTGGTTCAATATCTACTGCATCATCTCCCCACTTAACATACAAGCCCAAAAGTAGCTCTGTTTTGTTTGTTGTTCCTACAACACAATATCCAAGTCTCTCTGCTTCCATGTACAGTTTGCACATCCTTACACGATGCTTAACTCTGTAGTAAGCAAGTCCTTTGAGAAATGTTTCATCACCTTCGTTTTTTAGATCCATATAGTAAGGTTCTTTGTACTTCTCCCACCTTTTCTTGGTATATTTGACTTTCACACTTTCTGGGATTAAGAGCACTGGGGGGAAAAGCGAGTACACTCCAAGGTTTCGTAATGCACCCGTTATTGAGAAAACTTTACAATCAACTCCAAAATGTTTGCAAAGCAGTTTCGCGTCTTTGGCACTTTCTTTCGAACTATCTCTTTCTGGAAGAATTAGCGCGCGAATTTTATCCTTCGGTATACACCTAATAAGTAGCGCTAAAACAACAGCGGAATCAATTCCTCCACTGATACCTATTACTGCTCCCTTAAAATTGTAAGTTTCTAATGTTTCTTTTATAAACTCTTCTATACGTTTTGATTCTTCTACCGGATTAAATAACACTTTCTCAACTCCAAATAACGTTATTTACAGTTAGTCTCAGTTATTCACTGCAGTATTATTTTACCATAAATTGTGCTAAAATTGTTATGACTGAAAATTAAGGGGGGCGCAATATGTTCAGAGTGAGAAGAATAAGAATTGTCAATTTAATATTGTTATCGGTTTTTATAAGTATGATAATTTCCTATGAATGTGTATTTCGTATCTTTGAAAACTTTTCTTTCGGCTCTGTTCCGGAAGTTTTTTTAGTTATCTCTTCCATTCTTCTTGGAACGGGCAACTCATTGACAGACATACTCATTGTGTCTATAGCCTCACCAATATTGTCGTTCTTATCTTTACAGATCTTTATTTTTTTATATTTTAGATCCTTCCCGACATTTCCCATACTTTTAACTGTAACTGCAAAAGGTAGTGTAATGTTTGGATTATTTAGTATGATGATTATCATAATTGTTGGTACAATCTCCAATGTACTAACTAATAAGAATGGTTACAAATAAAAAAGAGGAGAACTTCAGATCCTCCAAAGTTCCCCCCGTCAATTCAAGATATTTTCTTCCAAATATTCTCAAGCTGTTTTTCTAATTCTTCTATTGTACCGTTATTTTCAACAACGATACCTTCTTCGAAAACATCATCCTGCTTCTCCAAAATCTCCACAATTAGATCTTCAGGATATTTTCCAGAAAGTCTTTTTTTGATATTTTCAATGCTAGATACAACAGTTAAAATAACATCACAACAATTGATCTGCAACCTTCTTCGAATAGCAGCTTCAACAACAATATTTTTCCCATTGTGCTTTTTGAGTTCTTCTTCAAGTAATTGCCTAATTGTAGGGTGAACGATAGATTCGAGCATTCTCAATTTCTGCTGATCTTTAAATACCAAAGTGACAATTTCCTTTCTTTCCCTGGTTCCGAATGCATTTAATATTTTTTCAATATTCATCTCAAAAGCAATATGTCCCAATTTATCAACGTTTATATATGCAAAACCAAGATTTTCAAAAAACCTTGATACTGTGCTTTTCCCAGTGCCTATCTTACCTGTGACACATATGATCATGATCAGATTATTTTTTCTCCTAAGTTTTTGTTTTTCAAATTTTCAAATTCGTGCTTTGTCAGAATCATTAAGCTTAGATCATCATCAATAGTCTCAGATAATTCCTTTGCTTTGCTGCCAACGTCCATTTCATCCTTTACAACAATGATAAACTCTTCATCTTTCATGAAAATAGCAACAGGATCAAAAATTTTCTTCAGCACATCAATATATTCTTTCATCATTCTATCACGATCCTTTTTTGAGCACTTTCCAAATAGTTAAATTCTTCAAAACCGTTACGTCCCATAAGAGCGTAAGTAATTTTTTTACCAAGCTCAACGCCAGGTTGATCATAAGGATTTATATTGAACAAATCTCCAGCTATAGCTGTAGTAATTTCGTAATACATGAAAAATTGGCCAAGGTGGTATTCATCGATCCTTGGGAATGATACAGTAAGAGACGGTCTTCCATGCTTTGCAAGTGCCAATTGTGTACCAAGTTGTTCATTGTTCAAAAGTTGTGAAAGCTTCTTACCGCCAAGATAGGTCAATTCAGGCTCATTTTCGTGAAGTTTTGGTATAAAGATATCTCTCTCAAAACTTTCAGTCCTAAGGAATGTTATAACCTTATCATCGGGCCCCTCGTTGTAAAGTTGTACTTGCGAATGCTGGTCCACAGCACCAAGCGCTTTAACTGGTGTTTGACCAACATTTACTCTGTTACCATCGTTATCGTACATCTTTCCTAAGCTCTCTGCCCAAAGTTGCCTGTACCAATCCGCAAGATAATAAAGTTTATTTGAATATGCCATCATAACAGAGATATTTCTTCCTTTTTTGTAATGCAAATAGTGAATAACAGCTAAAAGTGCGGCTGGATTTTCCCATAACTTTGACTTTAAACTTTTTTCGAAAGCATCCTTAGCACCAATTACAAGTTCTTCGATATCTACACCAGCAGCTTTTGCGGAAAGAAGACCCACGGGTGTCAAAACACTGAACCTTCCTCCAACATCAGGCGGTATGTCCAGCATTCTAATTCCCTCAGCTCTGCCTATTCTTCTTAATACACCCTTTTCTGGGTCCGTTGTAAAGATGATGTGCTCTTTCGGATCTAACCCGTAAGATTCAAGGATGCTTCTAACAACAAGGTAATTTGCCATTGGTTCCGCTGTTGTACCTGATTTCGATATTATGTTAAAAAGCGTATGTTTTGGATTAACACACTCAAGAACAGAAGACAAATATTCAGGATCAACGTTATCAACAATGTAAACTCTCAAATAACCGTTCCTGTCTTCCGAAGTGAGTGAATTCCAGTTAAAAGGCCTGAGCGCATTCTGAATGGCTATATTACCAAGTGCCGACCCACCTATTCCAAGAACAACTATATTATCGAACGTGAATATAAAATCGCTTAATTCGTTAACGGAATCTATCCATTTCCTTGTTAAGATTGTATTTACAAAACCTGGCTTGTTTTCGGCAAGTTTTGAAAGAGACTCTGAGACTTTCTCAGAAAAAGCGTCGATTTCTTCGTATTTTAATCCACCAGCAACGTTGTCAGATAAAGTGTATGTAAAGTCAAACTTTAACATAAAAACACCTCCTGTTGTCTTGAAGGAAAGTTACAACTAGTACTGTTAATACTGTTAAGTCACATCAATATTTAATTGGTGCAATTATTGGTAGATCTTTTAACAAATTTCTCGGATTAAGATAAGTAAGCTCTATCAAGAATGCGGAAGCAACAATCTCTCCACCAGCTTTTTCAACCAACCTTTTTAGCGCCAGTGCTGTACCGCCAGTTGCAAGGACATCATCAATTATTATTACTTTTTGACCAGGTTGTATAGCATCTTCATGCATATGCAGCTCAGCCTTGCCATATTCGAGTTCGTACACATCACTTATTGTTTTATATGGAAGTTTTCCAGGCTTTCTTACGGGTACAAGTCCTTTGTTCATTTTGTAAGCAAGTGGAGCAGCAATCATAAAGCCTCGTGCCTCTGGACAAACAATGAGGTCAAAATCAAATTTTTCAAGCTCTTTTCCAATAGAATCAATCGCATACTTAAATGCTTCCGGGTTCTTAACAAGGGGGGTTATGTCCCTAAAAATGACACCTTTCTGCGGAAAATCGGGAATATCCCTTATAAAGGTCTTCAAGTCCATGAACTACACCTCCACAATCTGATATTTTAACAAAAATATTTTACCATAAAAGTTTGTAAATTGAAAGTAGCATTGCAGAAAAAATCCCACTGTACAATGGTGCTTCCAACCACGAGAAAAATATTTTTTGCAATACCCTTTTATCTTCTATCTTTGTACCCCTTGCACCAGAAACACCGAGAATACTACCAATCATGGCATGTGCTGCGGAAATGGGCAACCCTAAGAGTGAGAAAAACCATATAGAGAAAGCAGAAGATGAAATGACAATCATAGCTGAGAAATCATCTAACTTTATCAGCGACCTTCCAACTGTGTAAATTGTCCTCTCACCAAAGCTCAAAATACCTACGGCAAGTGAGACTCCACTCACAAGTAATAGAAAGTACAAGTTAAATCCCCGGTTGTACAATATACCAGTAATTTTTCCAGCATTATTTGCTCCAAGGGAATAAGCTCCATACAACGTGAAGCCCCAAAGCAAAAGTCGAAGAACCATATTTCGTAGTTGCAAACTTTTAATAAGCTTGAAGATGCGAGAAAATAACTTGAAGAATACAAAACTAAAAACGTAGGCCAAAGGAGGTGTCAAAAACCAAGCTAAAACTATTACAAACAATATTTGAGTATTAATATTCTTTGTTAATATACCAACGCCAACATTAGCGCCAACTATGGCTTGTGTCATAGAAATCGGTAATTTACTTAACAAAAAAAACAATGTCACAATAGCAGACGACAAATTTATTATAATCACTTCACTTGTTGTAACCTTTACTAATCCCGAGGCAACTCTCATACCAGGCAAGCCACCAATGATCGCACCAATGATAACAAACACAGAAACCACAAAAACTGCCTTCCTTGCTCTAAAGATACCATTTCCAACGGTTGGTCCTAGTATATTACCCGCATCGTTCCCTCCCATCACTACACCTAACAGTATTGGTGGTAAAAATAAAAAAAGATGCAGAAACTCCATCTTCACGCCGCCCCCCGAACATCTGAATGTATAAATTCATCTAAAAAAACAAAAAAGAGGGTCCAAAAACCCTCTCATATTATTTTTCAATTTGGAGCAGGCGGTGGGACTCGAACCCACACCCTCCTCCTTACCAAGGAGGCGCTCCACCGCTTGAAGCTACGCCTGCACCAAAGTCGAAGAATATTTTACCAAAAGCTCCTAAGTCCTGTCAAGATGGATATTTATTCTTCTTCATCTTCTTCGCCATCAATATCAACGAAGAAATCTTCATCACCCATCATGTCTTCCCAAATTTTGACAACTTCGTTGAATTCCTCTTCATCTTGTATAGAATCAAGGAAAACATTGCCTTCTTCGTCTTCAGATTTTTCAAAGAGGAACGTGTCGCCAAATTCTGATATCTCTTCGTTTTCCACAAAAATTTCTTCGCAAACCCAGTAAGCCTTTCCTTTGTTCTCAACTTCTCCCAACAAGACAAAATGATGCTCATTTCCTTCCTCATCCATAAGAGTGAACGCATCAATGTGGTCGTGTTCGTGCTCGTGTTCATGCTCATGATGGTGATGTTTGTGTTCGTGATCAAACATATCGATCTCTCCTTCCATAAGAAATATACAAAGATATATTACCACAAATTTTAGATTTATGTTTAATTTTACGTTAACATTGGTTTGTAAATTAAACATCAAAAATGTTTTTATGCCCAAATTATGTTATAATATTTTGTAGATAACTACGCAACCTAAATCAAGGAGGGGATAGTGTGAAAAAGGTTTTTAGTATTATCATACTTATTGGTTTGATTGCTTCAGTCTTTGCAACAGTTGCTGAGGAGTTTAACAACAGGTTTATTGAAGCCAGAAAGTACCGTGACAAAGACCAGATGCTTAGTGTAATCAAAGATATCGAAAACACCCCAGATTACACTAAGGATAGTGAACTACTTACCATTCTTGCTGACTCGTACTTAGAACTTGCTACCTGGGGGGTCCCAGACAAGGACAAAGAAAAGACACTTGAAAAAGCACGCTCAAATGCAGAACTTGCCATTAAGCTTGATCAGAAAAACGGACGAGCACACTACATAGCTGGTGCATCAATTGGTCGACTAGCCCAGTATAAAGGAATAGTACAGAGTTTGTTTATGTTAGGTGACTTCGATAGGTATATAGACACCTCCATTAAGCTGCTTGATGAAAACGATAAAGAAGAGCGTCTCTATAAAACTTTCGCTTACTTAGCTTCTGGAATGCGCTATAGGGACGTGCCATGGCCACTTTCCAATTACAAAAAATCGGAAGAGCTTTTAAACAGTGCACTTAAACTCACTCCAAATTACTCAAACATTTACCTTGAACTTGGATATCTGTACTTAAAAACAGGTAATAAGAATAAAGCAAAGGAGATGTTCCAAAAAGTGATAAGCATGGATCCACACCCACTGCTTATTAAAACACATGAGGAAGCTGTAAAAACAGCAAAAGAAGAGATTGAAAAATTGAAATGATAGTTACTTTGTGTAGGTAAAGTCAATATAGGCCTATTCTTTTCAGATGAAAGAATAAACATAAATGAGAACCATGTTTCTGAAAACATCTACATGAGCGTTGGTGGGAAAGCCACCAACGTTTTTGTTGCATTATCAAAGTTAGGCATAAAGTCATACCTTATAGCCAGAGCCGGAGATGATGAATTTGGAAGGTATGTGGCGAATAAATTAAAAGAATTAGGTGTTGAAACAAGGGTAAAAGAACAAAGTGAAACAGGCATTACCTTTATAATCGTCGACAAAGACAGAAATAACACGATGTTCAACCACTTAGGTGCTAACAAAAATCTTTAAAAGAAAGACATCCTTGAAAACATCGATATTCTAACTACACCACACTTAAAATTTAATATATTTCCAAGCCGGGTTGGATAAAGAAATTTCTTACAATTGAAAAAGCGATAGAAAAATTGTTGAACTTTGGAATAGAAGAACTCTTCAGAAAACTCGGTGCAAAAGGGAGCTTGTACGCTAATAATAATGAGAGAATATACAAAGAATCGTTTAAGATCGTATCTGTGGATACAACAGGAGCGGGGAATTCATTCATCGTTTGCGTTATATTTAGCCTTCTCCACAACAACCCTCCTACTAAAATACTGCGTTTTTCAAATGCTTGCACTGCTTTAACCTGTCTAAAAAGAGCACAACAAGTGCTTTTCCGAACATCAGCGAGATCGAGCTATTTCTTGACAAAAATGTGACCGAAAAAACTGAGCTTATTTGAAATGACATTACTTTCAACTTGGCATAGATATTCTTAAATTTAAATGCAATGATTGTAATGTTATTATAATTAGTGATTAGAGAGCATTACATCTAACTATCAATAAAAATAATACCATTTCTTTCTTTTACAATATTTTACAACGTTTCGTATAGTAGTATAATAACTTTTGAAAAATTTCAAAAATTTATCGCCATACGGGGGGTGAGTTATTTATGAGTAGTTGGAAGGAACTAGAAGAATGGTTAAAAAGCGACCGGACTATCCAAGAGTTAAAAGCGAAGGCTAAAGAATTAGGATTAACTGTAAAAAAACAGATGGGGAAGAACGATGTACGAAAGATGCTTGAAAGATTTTTAGAGCGATCTAAGTTAGTCATAGAAGGTGTCATCTCCTCGTCATCACCGTCCCAAGTTAAATCTTCCCAAAAATCTGCAAACGTAATTCCTTCGAAAGAAGATCTAACACTACCCGAGACATATAACAAAAACAAACTTGTAGCCATGCCTGTTAATCCGTACTGGATCCATTTTTACTGGGATTTGAGTGGCGATAACCAATCGCTGTTGAGGTCAAAAGAAGTACTAAGGGTTGTCTTAAGAGTGTACGATGTTACATACATCGAATTCGATGGTACAAACGCACATAGGACTTTTGAAATTTTGATCGATCCATTCAACATGAAAAACTACTATTTAAATATACCTACACCAGGTGCACATTATCTTGGAGAAATAGGTTATTACGACACCGAAGGGCAATACAAAGTCCTTATAAGATCAAATCTTTGTAAAACACCAACCAATGCACCAAGTCAATCGACAAGGGAAAGATGGTTGGACTTAAGAAAAAAAAGAAGGATAGTCATGCCATCAAGCGGAATGATAACCCCTATTGTTGAAAGAATTTCTGGATCGGTGCAAGGCTTGGAACAACTTTTTCGGATATCGGGAGCCGGAAGTTTTAGCGTTAACAGATTTAGTGGGAAGGGGCTGTAAATATGTCGCGCGGGCAAATAATGTTTGTTTTACACGCACACTTACCGTATATCCATCATCCAGAATATCCATTCTTCTTGGAAGAGCACTGGTTATTTGAAGCCATAACGGAAACGTATATACCCCTTCTAAGGATGTTCAGAGAACTGGAAAGAGACAAAATACCTGTGAAATTAACAATGTCCATAACACCACCATTAATGGAGATGCTCGCAAACCCAGATTTACAAAGTAGATATGAAAAAAAACTTGAAAAGCTCATAGAACTTGCGCGTAAGGAAGTTATTAGAACTGAATTGGAGCATCCTAAGAAACATAAAATGGCGAAGTTTTATTTGAACTTTTTTGAAGAAACACTATTTCTATTTAGAGATGTGTATCAAAGGAATGTACTAAATGGCTTTAAAGAATTTTTTTCTAAGGGCTACCTTGACATTATCACATGCAACGCAACGCATGGATATCTCCCATTCATGGAACAGTATCCACAAGCAATTAGATCTCAATTAGAACACGCTGTAAAGACTTATGAACATCACATTGGTGTTAAGCCACGTGGTATCTGGCTTGCAGAGTGTGCTTATTTTCCTGGGCTCGACAAATATCTTGCCGAGTACGGGTTTGAGTATTTCTTTGTTGATTCTCACGCGCTTTGGTATGCAGACGAAAGACCGAGGTATGGAGTCTACAGGCCTGTTATTACTCCCAATAATGTATTTGTTTTTGCAAGAGATCCAGAAAGCTCAGAACAAGTATGGAGTGCCCAGATAGGATATCCGGGTGATTCGCGATACAGAGAATTTTATAGGGACATAGGTTTCGACAGAGAATTCGATTACATAAAACCATACATAGATCCAAGTGGAGTAAGAATGAATGTCGGTATCAAATATCACAAAATCACATCCAAGGATATACCACTTGAGATGAAAGACTTTTACGACATCGACGAAGCTAAAGAGACGGCACGTGAGCACGCTAAGGACTTTTTGAGAAAAAAAGAATCTCAAGTGGAATATCTGATTAATTTATTTGAAGGTCTCGAACCTATTATTGTTGCACCGTTTGATGCGGAACTATTCGGTCACTGGTGGTTCGAAGGCCCGTACTTTTTAGAATATTTCATGAGAGATGTGGTAAAAAGTCAAAAGTTGAGAGTAGTTCGTGCATGTGATGTTGTAGACTGGGTTGAAAAAGTGCAAATTTTAACCCCTGCAGCATCAAGTTGGGGTGCCAATGGTTACAACGAAGTTTGGTTAAATGGTACAAATGACTGGATATATCCTCATCTTGACGAAATGGTCGAGAAGAT
Source organism: Fervidobacterium sp. (assembly GCA_049970055.1). Classification (GTDB taxonomy): domain Bacteria; phylum Thermotogota; class Thermotogae; order Thermotogales; family Fervidobacteriaceae; genus Fervidobacterium. Next base: position 532,527 of record JBMFNR010000002.1, on the reverse strand, counting down.
GACTGAAATGGCGAAACTTCACGCGCAAGAAAGTGATCCTTTAAAAGTGAGAGTATTAAATCAGATGGTTAGGGAGCTACTACTTGCCCAATCAAGTGATTGGGCATTTATCATGACAACCAGAACAAGCGTGGAATATGCTGTTAACAGAACCAAAACGCATATTAAACGATTTTTAACCTTGTACGAAATGCTAAGGAGTGGTAATATAAGTGTAGGGGAGTTAGAGAGGATAGAATATGTAGATGATATATTCCATGACGTAAATTACAAAGTCTATCTCAAAGTATAGTCTCACATCCTCTAACTAAAGTAGCTCCCCGAGGTGCCTAGTGCATCTCGGGATTTTGTGTTGAAGGAAGCTGAGGGCAAGAGTGTAAAATTATAAATGTTCACCAAAACTTTGAAAAGGAGGTAAGGACAGTGCCTGCGAATATTTTTGAGATCAGATGGCATGGCCGTGCAGGTCAAGGTGCTAAGAGTGCATCTCAAATGCTTGCAGAAGCAGCTCTTGACATGGGCAAGTACGTTCAAGCCTTTCCAGAATACGGCGCCGAGAGAACAGGAGCCCCGATGAAGGCTTTTAACCGAATATCTGACGAGCCTATACTCTTACACTCATCAGTAGAAAACCCGCACCTTGTCGTTGTTATTGATGATACCCTTCTTGGCAATCCCGAAATCATCGCGGGGACAGTGGATAAAACTATTCTCATAGTGAACACGGTTAAACCTATCGAATGGGTAAGGCAAAAGACGGGATTTAAAGGTAAAATCTGTGTTGTAAAGGCAACTGATATAGCTCTTGAAGAACTTGGGAGGGGTACCCCCAACACTGTCATGCTTGGTTCGATTGCAAGAGTAACTGGCGTAATCGAGCTAAAATACGTGGAAGACAAGATCAGAGATATGTTCCTTAAAAAATTTGGAGAAGAAGTAGTTCAAAAGAACATTAAGGCACTCCACAGAGGATACGAGGAGGTGACCTGCAGTGCCTGAACTCAAGGGATGGAAGGAACTTCCTATTGGTGGACTGATTACCGAACCAGGTAACGCAAAAGAATACAAAACAGGTACGTGGAGGGTAATGAGACCTGTTTATCAACCAGAAAACTGTATCCAATGCATGCAATGTTGGTTGTATTGTCCAGACCAGGCAATTGTTGTTGAAATTGTTGATGGCAAGCCGAAGATGAGAGGATATAACTATTATTACTGTAAAGGTTGCGGACTGTGTGCAAATGTCTGTCCAAAAAGTACCGATCCAAAAACTAAACAACCTGCCCCAGATGAAAAACGTGCTATAGTAATGAAACCAGAGACGAATTTTGTGAATGAGTAAGGAGGTGCGAAAATGCCTGTAAAACAAGCAATTACAGGTGCGGAAGCAATTGCTTACGCAATGAAACAAATAAATCCCGATGTTGTTGCAGCGTATCCCATTACGCCACAAACACCTGTTGTTGAATACTTTGCGAAATATGTTGCAGACGGTGTAGTTGATACTGAGATGATTCCAGTTGAAAGTGAACACTCAGCAATGAGTGCAGTTGTTGGTGCAGCAGCTGCAGGTGCAAGAGCATTCACAGCGACAGCATCAGTTGGTCTTGCACTCATGCATGAAGTAGTTTTTATCGCAGCATCTTTAAGGCTTCCAATCGTTATGGCCGTTGCAAACAGGGCGCTTTCTGGTCCAATCAATATTCACTGTGACCACAGCGATGCTATGGCTGAAAGAGACAGCGGTTGGATTCAACTTTGGGCAGAAAACGCCCAAGAGGCATATGATTTTACAGTCATGGCATACAGAATTGCCGAACATCCTGATGTAAGACTTCCAGTTATGATTAACTTCGATGGGTTTATCATCTCACATGGCGTTGAGGTTGTTGAAACACTTGATGACGATGTAGTTAAGAATTTCGTTGGAAAGAAAATTACAATGAATCCGTTGCTTGATACTTCAAAGCCTGTGACATACGGTCCACTTGATCTGTACGATTACTATTTCGAACATAAAAGAGCTCAGATTGAAGCAATGAAGCATGTTCCAAGAGTTTTCAAACAAGTTGCAGATGAATTTGCAAAGATTTCAGGGAGAAAATACACTCTTATCGACGAATACATGGTTGAGGATGCTCAGTACATAATGATTGCACTCGGCTCAACAGCAGGTACGATCAAGCATACAATCAATGAGTTAAGGAAAGAAGGAAAGAAAGTTGGTCTTTTAAAACCTTGGATATTCAGACCTTTCCCAAAGACAGAATACCAAAGAATACTAAACGGAAGAAAAGCTGTTGTAGTACTCGATAGGTCTGCTTCCTTCGGCGCGGAAGCTCCACTTTACGAAACAATTAAATCGGCACTTTACGAGATAGCTGTTAGACCACAGATCGGTAGTTACGTCTATGGTCTGGGGGGCAGAGACATAATGCCAAATCACATTAGACAAGCATTTGAAGATGCATTCAATGGTAACTTAATCGCAGACGAAGAAAGATACCTTGGGCTTAGAGAGTAAATAAGAGAAAATAAAAGGAGGTGTAATTGAGAATGCCATTAAATGCTATAGAACTTGCAAAACTATTTTATGACAAAAATCCTGGAATAACACAAGGTCACAGAATGTGTCCAGGATGTGCCGCCCCAAACGTTGTAAAGTTTGCTCTCATGACAGCTATAGCAAAAGGATACGAACCTGTTGTAGGACTTGCAACAGGATGTCTTGAGGTATCCACTACAATATACCCATACACAGCTTGGAATATACCATACATTCATAATGCTTTTGAAAACGTTGCAGCAACGATTAGTGGTGTTGAAACAGCGTTCAGAGCAGCAAAGAAGAGGGGAGAAATACCTGCCGACAAGAAACTTGCCTTCTTCGCATTTGCAGGCGATGGAGGAACATATGATATTGGTCTTCAATCGCTCTCTGGAGCCGTAGAAAGAGGTCACAAATTCATATACATCGTTTACGATAACGAAGGATACATGAACACTGGTAACCAAAGGTCTGGCTCAACGCCTCCAGGTTCAGATACAACAACAGCTCCAGTTGGTAAAAAACTTCCAGGTAAAGCTCAACTCAAAAAAAACATCGTAGAAATCATGGCAGCACACGAAAATGTGTATGTTGCTACAGTTGCGCTATCCGAACCTATGGACTTTATGAAAAAGATAGAAAAAGCACTTGAATTTGATGGACCATCGTTCATAGCAGCTCATTCAGCGTGTGTTAGGTTCTGGAGGGTAAATGATGACAAAGCAGTAGAGACAAGCAAGCTTGCCGTTGAAACCCTTTACTGGCCTTTGTACGAAGTTGAGAGGGGAGTCTACAGAGTTACGAAGAAAATAACTAACCCAAGACCTGTTGCAGATTACATAAAATCACAAGGAAGATTTAAGCCCATACTTTCAAGGCCAGATGCACAAGAGATTATAGACGAAATTCAAGAATATGTCACAAGACGTTACAAAAGACTTCTCGCTTTAGAAGAAGCAACGAAAGATAAACCTATAAGATAAAACAACCATAGAATAAAAAAAGAGCCGCTCATCAAAAGCGGCTCTTTTTTCGGATGTCAAATTACTTTACAATGCAACTTATCTACTTTCTCCTCGCTCAAATTGGCGTACGCAAGGCAACCAGAATTGCATGAAATTTTTCTCAAATGGCAACTTAAACATTGATTAGGTAATAGTATATCCGGATTGTACCTTTCCCAAATATCCTTAAAACGTTCTTTCGTAACATTTCCCATATAAAATTCCGGATTGTATCTGAAATGTCCACAAGGAACAACATTACCATCAACAAGTATAGAAGCATGAGTTCTTCCCGCTGTACACTCACCACCAAATATATTTTCTTCTATAAACAGCTCAACATTGCCACTGTAAGTCCTTAATCTTTCCACTACATATTCGATGTTTTCCTTTGTAGGTTCAAGCTTCTCTTTGAAAAGTTTGCCTCTTCCAACTGGAATAAATCTGTCAACGTACAAATTAGCGTCGAGCTCTTCTGCTATCTTCAGCATCTCATCGATGTATTTGTAATTGACCTTATTCACAACGAACAAAAGTGTGACGTCAAAACCTGCATTTAAAAAATTCATTAATCCTCGCATCGTTCTTCCGAATGTTCCTTTTCCTCTGACAAACTCATGAATTTCAGCTATAGGACCATCGAGAGAAACACCTATGGATAATTCTGGAATGATTTCTTTTAACTTCCCAACCACCTCTTTTGTCGCCAACGAAGCGTTTGTGTTCATCAACATCCTTAAACCTTTAGACCTGCCATACGAGAGAATTTCAAAAATATCCTCTCTAATCAACGGTTCACCACCAACAATATCAAGAAGTTCGGCATCTGCTTCAACAAGTTGATCTATAACACTTTTAGTTTCATCGGTTGATAATTCAACAGAAGACCTTTTACCTGCATTACAGTAGCAATGCAAGCATCTGTAGTTGCAAAGTGTAGTTATTTCGAACTCGATATTTCGTGGTCTTGGTCTGAGATTCATAATAAACCCTCCTACTAATGTATTTCACAAATTATTTTAAGCAATGATTTCTCAAGGTCGAACTCAGAAATCCACACAGTGATTTGTCCCTAATAAAAGTTAATACCAAACAAGAAGCTTTCTCAACGTCTCTTCTCCTTATATTTTATCACACCATACATTACAGTATTTTAATTTGTAGTAGAATTGTAGCATAATATCTAATGCGGGGGAATAAGATACACTGCTAGGTTTTTAAAAATGACAAAGCTTACAGTACAAGAATTAGAAACCATACTATGCCCGTGTGCAAATGTATCATGGTGGGAACTTTCAGTTTCTGAATATAAAGATTACGTATTTGGTATACTTTATTTAAAGAATATTAAATGATGAATTTCAAGAGCGAAAAATTAAGAAACGAATTTAAAGAGCGTTTAAAATTTAAACTTGATATATGTTCAGCACTTGACAAGACATTTAAAGCAATTGAAGTTTGTCCTAAAAATTCAGAGCTTGTAAGATTTCTAACTGCATAAACCTTACAATCTCAAGCACTAAAAGGGATTTATTGATAATGATCCAATTGTGGCAGTAATAGGACTTCCTTCAAATATATTATTTTGAAGAAATATAAGGCAGGTGAAACAATTGAAGACAAGAGAAGGTTACAAAATGACGGAAATTGAAAAATACCAAGCAAAGAAAGAAAAGCTTAAAACCCTTAAAAAAGTACTTATGAAAAAACTTCTAACAGGAAAGATTAGAGTAAAAATATAAAAGGGGGAGTTAAAGTGACAATCCCGACCTATGAAGAAATAATATTGCCGCTTTTAAAAATTTATCGGAGATGGAAGCATATATGATAATAAAACCTGTGAAGTAGAATCAGCAAAGCAGCTTAATTTAACTGATGATGAAATAAATCAAAAATTACAAAGTTGAAATAAGGTGTTTTATAATAGATCACTCTGGACTAAGACGTTTTTAAAAAAGGCATGGTTAATAGAAACACTAAGCAGAGGAAATTTTAAAATTACTAAGAGCGGAATCAAATTATTAAAGGAAAATCCTAAATACATAGACAGAAAACTTCTAAATTGAGGATGTAATCTTAATCCCAAACCTCCTCAAGTAGGAACGGGCGACGTCTATGATTCCAAAACTCCTCAAGAAAGGATTGACGGAGTCTATAAAGAAATAAGAGATGTTTTAGCACAGGAGCTGCTATAAAAGCTATTAGAAGTTCCATTTGATGAGTTTGAGGAAATTGTTTTAGACTTGCTTATAAATATGGAATAATAAACGAAGATAGGTTAGGTTTAGATAGAATATATGTGCAGGCTAAAAGGTGGAATGGAACTCCTGAAGGAAGACCAGAAATACAAAAGTTTGTAGGAGCATTGGTTGGTCAAGGAACTAAGACAGGTATATTTATAACTACATAAAATTTTACAAAAGACGCAATACCATATGTTGTAAAAAATAATGATAATAATGAATAACAATGATATAAAAAATATTTTGATAAATGGCAAGCAATTAACAAAATACATGATTGACTTTAATGTAGGAGTATCTGTACAACAAAGATATGAAATTAAAAGAATAGCTAGTGACTATTTTGAAGAATAACCCCAGTTGGGAGGAGATTAATGCCCTTTTAGGCAGTGAAACAAGCCTTTTTGAAATACCTGCTGTTGGATATATAAAAGATAAGTTAGGCAGTGTGCTATCTTTATTGTAAGATCCATAAATACTGAATGGATGCGATAATTATTGACAAAAAGCCAACAAACAAAAGAGAAAAAAGCATTGAGAAATCAAGGCTTTTTTCTTTTTAACATATTATGGATATCTGGTGGAGGCGGCGGGAATCGAACCCGCGTCCGAAAGCAGGTCCCTACAGGCATCTCCGAGCGCAGTCTGTGTTTTTTTCTCGTCGGTACAGCGCCCACAGACAGGCTCTGAACCGACCAGCCTCACTAGGATAAGTAGTTCGAGACGTGAGGCGCATCCCGACTACCTGGCTGGTAGAGTCACGCCCTTCTATGAGAGACCAGCCAACTCTCATAGAGGACGGCTGCTTATTCTAATTAAGCAGCAAGAGGAACGTATTCGTTGGCACTTATCTTTTCCCCACCGTTTTTTAACGAGGACGGCAGGAAACCTCGACTCGCTTCCTGTAGAGGCCTACCCCCGTCGAAACCGTTCGCCCCCAGAAATTTAATTTCCAGGTATTTAGACTCAAAAGATGTAAAAAGCGTTCAATAAGCACTAACTCTTGCAACTTCCCTTAAAATAAAAGGACGATGAACGACCATCGCCCTTTCGTGGTTTCACAATTTACCATCTGGTGCCGAGGGCGGGACTTGAACCCGCACGGTCCCAATGACCGCATGGCCCTCAACCATGTGCGTCTGCCAATTCCGCCACCTCGGCATCTTTGGAGCGGGTGACGGGTTTCGAACCCGCGACCCCTTGCTTGGCAAGCAAGTGCTCTACCGCTGAGCTACACCCGCCCGAACCTTAATTGGCTTCATTTAACTTCCCTTTGGTGCGAGAGGAGGGATTTGAACCCTCACGGGATTATCAGCCCCACTGGATTCTAAGTCCAGCGCGTCTGCCAATTCCGCCACTCTCGCACCTATCTCTGGTGACCCGGGCGGGATTCGAACCCGCGACCCCCTGATTAAAAGTCAGGTGCTCTACCTGCTGAGCTACCAGGTCACCTATACGCGGGTTTTTAGCACTTCACACGTGCCGATAAGAATAATATCACATACTAAAAAATGTGTCAAGGGGGTATGAGTGTTTTTTTTAAAACTACTTGACTTTTTATTTTGGTAAGGTATAATAAAATTGAAAATGAAAATCATTGGCACATACGGAGGCACAAGATATGAGAATGACAAAGAATCGTCAGAATGTTTATAATTTGATAAGTAATTCTGAGGTTCCACTAACAGCTTACGAAATTTCACACTTGCTTCCCCATATAAGTCTTACAACAGTGTATCGCTCCTTGGAGCAATTAGTTGAGACTGGAAGCATAAGATACTTTGTACTAAACAACTTTAAGTACTACTATGTAAATTCCGAGCATCGGCATTTTTTTCAATGCACGAAATGCCGAAGGTTGTTCTCAGTGGATGAGTGTTATATGGAGCCATACGAGAAAAAAATTGAAGAACACTTTGGCTTCAAAGTCTCTGAACATTTTGTTTTTTTCACAGGACTATGTAGAGATTGTCAAAAGGAGGTTGAAGTATGAAAAAGAAGGTTTTCACACTCGTATTTTTGTTTACAGCTTTGACTTTTGGCCATGCTGCTACAATTGTTGCGACTATTAACCCATATTTTCTTATCGCAAAGCAAATTGTGGCTGACAAGATGCATGTTGAATTACTAATTAAACCTGGAAGTAATCCTCATACCTTTAATCCATCAATAAATGACGTAAAGATACTCTCAAATGCTTCTTTAATTATAGCAAATGGACTTGGATTAGATAACGCATATCTGAAAAACTTCAAGAACGTGGCATTCGTTGGTGAATCAATTCCAAAAAATCTTTTACTCCAAGGTGATGAAGATGAAGGTGAGTACAATCCGCACGTCTGGCTATCTTTAGATTTTCTTGTCAATTATCTTATTCCCAAAATCACGCAAGAAATCATCAAAATTGACCCGGCAAACGAAACCTTTTATCAAGATAATTCAAAAAAACTCATCTCAAGCCTAAATACTTTATCAGAAAAGTTTGATAATATTCTATCTAATCAAGCAAGTAGCATTGTGATATTAGAACATCCATCATTCTTGTATTTCTTTGAGAAATACAAAATTAAGGTCCTTTCAGTAGAGGAAGGTCATGGTAAAGAACCAACCATTTCACATATAAAAGAAATCATACAAGAAGGGAAAAGAGGAAGAGTTTTAGGTATATTTATCGCTCCACAATTCAATTCATCGGCGATTGAAACTATTGCCAAAGAGCTAAATAAAGAACCTAAAAGGTTGGATCCACTTGGGTTTTCAATAAGTGCAAAATCTATTTATGAACTATTTGAAAATGTCTACAAAATTTTGGAAAGCTCTGTAAAAGTAACTAAAAAATAAAGTCGAAAAAACGATGCAAACATGGAGGTCTAAAATGGAAATTGTCATTGATGTTAAAAATCTAAATGTTAAATTTGGAGATGTTCATATTTTGAAGAATGTATCATTTAAAGTTAAAAAAGGTGAGTTTATTGGTATCATTGGACCAAATGGAGCAGGTAAGACGACGCTCATTAAGGCTTTACTTGGCTTTATACCATACGATGGGTCTATATATTTTTACGGTAAAGTTGGATACGTTCCACAATTATCTTCTTTCAACAGAGAATTCCCAATCTCGGTATATGATTTCGTAAGATTACCGATAAGAAACAAGAAAGACTGGAAAAAAGAGGTAGCAGAACTACTTGAAAAAATTGGTTTGCCAGGCTTTGGTAATAAATTGATAAGCACGCTCTCTGGTGGTGAATACCAACGGGTTTCACTTGCACGGGCGTTGGTTATGCAACCCGATATTTTAATTTTAGACGAACCAGAATCTGGTGTCGATGAGATGGGGAAGGCTCGTTTTTACGAATTACTAAATGAAGTGCGAGAACAAAAGAATATAACAATCCTTATGGTAAGTCACGATATAGGTATGATATTTGAAAAATGCACAAGTGTTATGTGTCTTAACAAAACTTTGCACTGTCACGGGCCAACAAGTGAAGTAGATATAGCACAAGTAAAAAGGTTATTTGGTGAGTTCGATATTTGGATTCGTTCAGATTACCACTTTGAAAGAGAGCATAAAGAACAGCAGTAAATACAATTTGAATATAATTAAAGGTGCGTGAAAATAATGGAATTCATTAAGGATTTAATAACATATGATTTCCTTAGGTACTCTTTCATTTCAACATTCTTAGTATCTTTGTTGACTGCTTTGGTATCTCCCATTATCGTATATAAAAAGATGGAATTTGTTGGCGATGGACTAGCACACGCTATTTTTGCAGGCGTCGCACTTGCTGTTGTTATGCACTTCAATATCTTTATCGGTGCAATCTTAGCTACCCTATTTTTTTCGTTCTTAATATACTATCTAAACCAGGCATCGAAAATGGCTGAAAGTACCGTAATAGGAATGCTTTTACCTGTTTTTATGTCTATCGGTGTTGTCCTTTTTTCGAAGACGCAAAGATACACAACAGACGTTATGTCGTATCTTTTCGGAAATGTATTACTAATATCTATCAATGATTTATATTTTCTGTTGTCAATATCAATTGTCGCCATAATTGTTGTGTTTTCAAGAATTTACGAAATCTCTTACTGGATTAGTGACGAAATGATGGCACAATTTTACGGAATAAACATAAAAACGTTGAAATTAACAGTTCTTTCAGTCATTTCTCTCACGGTGGTTGCATCGTTGAAAATTTCAGGTGTCATTCTAATGGGCGCATTTTTAGTCCTACCTGGTATTTTTGCAAAGAAAAAGGCTATTTCACTGAAAAATGCAATTCTTAGGGCCTTTGGGTTCAACATTTTTACGTCCACATTAGGTTTCGTAATAGCCTATTACACCAACACACCTCCCGGTCCGTCGATTGTTTTAACATCATTTATCATACTAATTATTTCATGGTTAATCTAAAAATAAATTTTTCCATTCCGCCGTATCAGATACGTGAATAAACTTTATACCCACTTCTTCACTTGCTCTATCAAAATTGCTGTCACCGATCATAACACACTGATCTGGTGATATATTAAGTTTGTCAAGTATATCAGAAAAAAATCTTTTATTTGGCTTTGCAAACCTACTGTTCTCCATATGTGCAATATAAACAAAATTTGTTGGTTCAATCCCTACAAATTTTATTCTTTTGATAGTAGCAATCTCAGGAAAAACAGGATTTGACGCGAAGATTAGTTTTTTCTTGGTAGATCTAATAAGATTCAAAATTTCCACGTTGGGTTTTGCAATTCTTCCAAGCTCATCGAATTCATTTTTATAAAAATCCAGAAAGGTATTTCTCCAAAAGTCTTCACTATTTCCTGCAATCTTGACAATTGAGCAGAGAAATTTTTCATACATACTTTTTGCCTCATCTTTAGATGCCATGGCTTCATCCAGAGATTTCATAACGATGTTGAAAATTTCTTCGAAACTCATGTTCAATTTTTTTGCCAGCAGATCAAAATACACTTTCGTGAACTCCCTCTCATTCGTTTCGACTATCGTTCCATCGTAATCTAAAAATATATACATGCCACCACCTCCGTATATTCAGTATACCACGTCTTATAATACATACCCATTATAGCTTATATTTTATAAACGTGGTATAATTTTATGTTGTTAATATCTTCAAAGTTACTTCAAATCTAATTGGGGGTGGCTAAGTTGGAATTTGGAAACTACAAAACTGTCAAAATTTCCGAACCAATTTTCCTACCAGGAAAAGACATTGGTGTCTTGCTGGTTCATGGTTTTACGGGTTCTCCGCACGACTTTGCTTACATGGCACAGGAACTTAATAAAGCGGGGTTCACAGTATCCGTGCCAAGGTTACCAGGTCATGGTACTTGTGGAGAGGATTTTTTAACCACAAGGACAAGGGATTGGTTAAGGAGAGCTTACGATGCATATTACGACCTGCAAGGTATGTGCAAAGAAGTCTACATATGTGGTTTATCTATGGGAGGCGCTATAAGTCTTATAATGGCAGCGCAATTAAAACCAAAAAAATTAGTTACTTTAGCAGCCGCAACACACGTATTCGATAATCGTATAAAACTAACACCACTGCTTTCACTATTCACAAAGAAAATGGTAAGAGAAAATAATGATAAATACGATGACCCAGATCTTGAGTACTTGAAAAATGAATACTGGTCTTATAACTGGACAAAACAATCGGCGGAGCTTTACAAATTAATGAAACTTTCAAGAAAGAGTGTTCAATTGATAACTTCTGAAATTCTTGTGGTTGCTGCACGAAATGATAACACTGTACCACTAAGTGCTGCAGAGTTCATTTACAATAGCGTAAAATCAGAAAAAAGGAAATTATTGATCTTCGAAAAATCAGGCCATGTATTGAGCAACGATGTTGAGAAAGAACAGGTGACAGAAGCAGTTAGGAAATGGTTTTTAGGCCAGGAGTTATAAAACTTAAAGATGGCTTTTGAACATCATTTGGCGTGGAGAATAAAATCAGACAAATTTTGTCTAATTTTAACATTAAGGTAACCCTAATTCATGAAACTTAGGGTATAATAATGATGAACAAGAAAGCGGAGGTGTTTTAGATGGGTTTATTATCACAAAAGGACAGAAAGTATTTGATCGATTTATTTGCGAAAGAGTTAGAAAACGAAGTAAAGCTTTTATTCTTCCATTCGGAAAATTGTGAGTACTGTGACCTCGAAAGCCAACTTTTGGATGAGGTGAAAGAACTTTCGGAAAAAATCATCGTTGAAAAATACCACAAAGACAGCGAAAAAGGAAAAGAATATAACGTAGAATATGCACCAGCTCTCATACTCACACTCTCAGATGGAGTAGACAAAGGTGTTAGGTTCTACGGAATTCCATCTGGTCACGAGTTCGGTACACTGATCCAAGATATTATAACATTCGGAAAAGGTGCAAAGCCACAACTTTCGCCGGAAACTGTAGAAAAATTGAGAAATCTCGAAAAACCTGTGAAAATAAGCGTCTTTGTTACACCCACATGCCCATATTGTCCAAGAGCTGCTTTAACAGCTCACAATATGGCTCTCGCAAGCGATAAGGTTACAGCGGAAGTTGTTGAAGCAAATGAATTTTTTGAGCTCAGTGAAGAGTTTGGAGTATCATCGGTACCACACATTGCAATAAATAGAAATCGTGACAGATTCTTCATCGGTGCTTATCCAGAACCACAATTTTTACAACAAGTTCTAGAGTTATCCGAGTAACTTTGAAAGAGCAGTTGAACAAGCTGATCAAAAGTACTGGAACCGATTTTAAATCGGCCAGCCATCCCCCAGCATTTCAGGGCACTTTAAGTGCCCTGGATTTTTAAAGAATAATAAGGATAAAAAAATACTAATGATAAACAGGAGGTGTTTGAGATGGGCTTATTCGATGTTGGTGCAGTTGGTAGTGAACTTAAAGAATATTACGATGTTGTTATAATAGGTGGAGGGCCAGCAGGATTAACGGGAGCTATTTATGCAAGAAGAGCAGGGTTAACAGTTCTGGTTATCGAAAAAGCTATCGAAGGTGGTGCAGTTACACAAACGCATGTAGTCGAGAACTGGCCTGGAGAAATTAGTATAGAAGGTCAAGCACTCGGTCAAAAGTTCGCAGATCACGCCAAACATTTTGGTGCAGAAATTCACTACGCTTTTGCTCAAAAAGTGTATGTTGAAGGAGATTACAAGGTAGTAGAATTGGACGACGGAAACAAAGTAAAAGCAAGAGTGCTCATAATAGCCACAGGTACAGAGCCAAGAAAATTGGGCGTACCCGGCGAAGCCGAATTCAGAGGTAAAGGTGTTACGTATTGTGCAGCATGTGATGGGTACCTTTTCAAGGATAAAGACGTTGTGGTCGTAGGTGGCGGTGATAGTGCCTGTGATGAATCTCATTTCTTAGCAAAAATTGTCAACAGTATAACAATTGTTCAAAACTTGCCATACTTAACGGCAGCAAAAGTATTGCAAGGAAGGGTACTGAGCAATCCTAAGATTAAGGTGATAACAAACCATATCGTTAAGGAAATAAGAGGCAAAAATAAAGTTGAAGAAGTTGTCATTGTTGACAACGAGACAAAGCAAGAAAAGATCATAAAGGCTGAGGGAGTTTTCATATACGTCGGTTTAGTTCCAAAGACTGAAATATTCAAAGGATTAGTCAATATGAATGATTACGGGTACATAATAACGGACGAAAATATGGAGACGAACATACCTGGTATATACGCAGTTGGCGATATAAGAATTAAAGGACTTAGACAGATAGTAACAGCGGCAGCAGATGGTGCCATAGCAGTTGAACATGCAGCTAAGAAGTACTTCTAACTTTGAAATCTACTGGAAATAATTGCAGTTAAGGAGGTGCACATATGCCAGCGTATAAGATAAAAATATACACAACACCAACGTGTCCATGGTGCAGAAGGGCAAAAGAGTATTTCAGGCAACTAGGTTTACCATTCACTGAAGTAGATGTTTCAAAAGATAGAAAAGGCGCTGAAGAAATGGTAAGAAAATCTGGGCAAATGGGGGTCCCCGTTATCGAAATAGGGAATCAAATCATCGTTGGATTCGACAAAGCAAGGATCGACAGAATACTTGGAATTCACTAAAAACAATGGCTGCCATTTTATAGTTGGCAGCCATATATCCTTTTACAAAAAGGAGGGGGACCATGAAGTTTAACTGTCCAATTCTAAGGTTTATCTCGAAGCTTTTCATGCGAAAGTTTAAAGTGAAGGTGAAATAGATTATGAAAAAATATACCTTTAATCTTTTACTTTTTGCTTTAGCTGTAATCATTTCGGTAAGTACATTTGGTTATAAATACATTTATACAGATCTTGGAACAGCTCACAAGGTTTCAGAAATCGAAGATAAAATTCTTGTGATTATGTTTTCTTCACCGAGTTGTTATTACTGCAAATTGTTTGATAAAGATGTCTTAGCAAACAAAGATGTCCAAGAATTTTTGAGAGGCAACTACGTTTTTGTAAGGATTGAACCATCAAATTATAAGACTACATTTCTTGGAAAATCGTATAGTAATAACGATCTTTTTACTGCATTTGGTGTAAGAGGTACACCTGCGTTCTTTTTCTTAAAAGCAAAAGAACTCATCACACAGGTTCCGGGATACATGCCTGTAGAAGATTTTCTTAAAGCGTTAAAATATTTAATAAGGGTAGTTGAAGAAAACTACAATGAATCTTTCGATGCTTATGCTAAGAAGAAAGATAACTTACTTGGAAAACCCAAAGTAGTTAACGTAACGAAGGACAAAGCTGACTACATACTAAAATACGATAGTAATTCAATTATTGTAAGTGAAACTCCTAAGAATATCGACATATATACAGTTTACATTACATCTAATGAGCAACTTGCAAAAAAGCTAAACGAAGCTGGTGTTATAAGAGTGCTTCTGATAAAGTAAGACACTTTGGGATACTCTCTTTGGAGGTAATTACATGGTAACAATTGGCATTGTGGATGTGTCGATATGGATGGCGATAGTTTCAGGTTTGCTTTCTTTTTTCAGTCCCTGTGTGTTACCTCTGATACCGGGTTTTATTGGTATTGTATTAGGTGGCAAGAAGAAAGTACAAAAGTTAATGGGTTTTTTCTTAGGTTTCTCAGCAATGTTCACGCTACTTGGAGCATTTTCTTCAGCAATTGGCGGATTTCTCACAAGATTTGGTGGTGTGGTAGAAAAATTAATAGGGATATCAATAATAATTTTTGGTATAATTTACATGTCGGAGATTCAACTTTTCAGGGGAAAAAGTGTTAACATATGGAAGTATAAAAATGTAGGTTTTTTTGGTGGCCTATTACTCGGTTTGGCAGTTGGTTTCGTGTGGATACCTTGTAGCAGTCCAGTACTTGCGTCGATGATGATGATCGCTTCACAAAAGAGTTTAGTGAAAGGTATGGTACTGTTATTTGTATACTCACTTGGTATTTCCGTACCGTTTCTAACTATAGGAACTGTGTTGTCACGTATCTTGACAAAAGGCTTTGGTACACCAAGTTGGGAAAGGTGGACAAAATACATGGGTGGAGCGTTTATAATACTAATGGGCTTATTGATATTCTTTGGAAAAATGAAGGTATGAAGTAAAAAACTTTGGGAGGTTAAATTATGGGAGTGGCGCGCATGGATTTTTATTCAGGAATGCTTTTTTACGCCAAAACACTTTCAGGCCATGACTTAATAATCGATTCTGACTCATCAGTAGGTGGAAAAGATGCAGGGCTAAGACCAAAAGAACTTGTACTTTACTCTTTGATGGGCTGCACAGGTATGGACGTGGTATCACTTCTTAGGAAGATGCGAGTCATTGATAGCATGGAGAGCTTCAGAATAGAAGTTGATTACGAACAAGCGCAAGAACATCCAAAAGTTTACACGAAAATTCACTTGAAGTATTTCTTCAAATTCAATGGAGAACCTCCAAAAGAACAGGTTCAAAAAGCGGTAACGCTGTCACAGGATAAATATTGCGCCGTTTCAGCGATGCTGAAAAAGGCGGTTCCTGAATTCACATACGAAATTATCTATGAATGAATTTATTTTAAGCAAAGTACTAAAATATCCTCTTGAAAAATTGAACTTATATGATATTATATTCAACGGTACTCTTTATACCTATATTGTCCACGGGTCTGTGAAAAACTGTAACAATAGTCAACACATCTGAAACATTGACAAAATCACACCTATCGGTTATAATAATAACCGCATAAGCGAGCCAACGTAGCTCAACCGGCAGAGCGGCTGACTTGTAATCAGCAGGTTGAGGGTTCAAGTCCCTCCGTTGGCTCCAAACCTCAGATCAAAGAGGTGTGGTGAGGTGCCCGAGTGGCCAAAGGGGGCGGACTGTAAATCCGCTGGCAGAATGCCTTCGAAGGTTCAAATCCTTCCCTCACCACCAATATTTTTTATAGTTAGGAGGCTGAACGAAGATGAGAGTTCAAGTAGGACTCAAATGTGAAGAATGCGGAAACAGAAATTACTACACAACAAAGGAAAAGAGCAAAAAAGATAAACTCAGACTAAAAAAGTACTGCCCAAAATGCAATAAACATACGTTCCACGTGGAGACAAAGGTTTAATATTTCATTATCGGATAATCACGCAGGGGCGTAGCTCAATTGGCAGAGCACCGGTCTCCAAAATCGGGTGTTGCGGGTTCAAGTCCTGCCGCCCCTGCCAGTTTTTTTATATAGGAATAACTAAGGGGTGGAGCGAAATGCTTGAGAAATTGAAAAAGTTCTTTGCAGAGGTGAAAGCAGAAGCAAAAAAGACCACGTGGCCTAATCGAGACGAGCTGCTTGCCTCGACGGGAGTGGTGTTGTTTATTTTGGCAGTTTCTGCTGTTTATCTTTTCCTTGTTGATTTGCTGTTCTCTGGTACATTGGGTGCGTTGCTTCAAAAATTCTGAGGTGGTAGAATGAAAAAAGAATGGTATATAATTCATACCATTACAGGGTATGAAAACAAAGTTAAGGAGAACCTTGAGGCAAAGATAAAAGCCCAAGGTTATGAACATCTTGTATCAAGAGTTGTCGTGTTGGAAGAGACTGTTATAGATACCTCCAGTAAATCTGTAGAAAGGTATATTGTTAGTCATGAAGCTAAGCTTCATGTTACGAACAATCAAGACGTAGAAAAAGGGGACTTGTTAGCTGAGGAACCTTCAATTAAAGTTAGGCGCGACGGAACGGTGGTTGATGTTGTTAATGCAAGGAAGATAACAATCGAAACCACCGATCGAAAATTTTCAAGAACGTATATAATCCCAGAGACTGCTAAAATAGTTAACGGTTTAAGGATAGGTTCAAGTGTATTTCAAGGTACTTTACTTGCTGCAAGTGATGAATACATATGTGATATCGATGGCCGCATCATCGGAAACGAAAAAGTAAAGAAGATGATTGTAAGAACTGCGCTTGGTGATGAAGATGTTTATATAGTGCCAGTGGAGGTCTTTAATCCAGCCGTTGGAAAAAAGGGGGGGCAACTAAGGGCTGGGCAACTCTTAGCAGAAGGCAAAAAGATATACTCAAAGAGTACTGGGCGTATTAGTATAGTCGAATTTGCTACAAGAAAAGAAATCCTCGTACTAAAAACAAAGAAGAAAAAATTATACCCAGGGTACCTTTTTGTCGAGATGATCATGAACGATCACACATGGGAATTCGTGAGAGGCACACCTTTTGTTATGGGGTTTGTATCTGCTGGTGGAAGGCCCCTTGCTTTAAAACTAGAAGAAGTTCATTACATACTCAGAATGGCTGGTCTTGAAGAAACGCCAGAAGTCAAAAAAGAAGTCACAAGGATCGAATTAGAGATTCAACCCGGCGATGCTGTAAAGATCATAACTGGTCCATTCGAAGGCTTCACGGGTGTTGTCAAAGAAGTCGATGAAGAAAAACAAGAATTGAAAGTTAACGTAACAATTTTCGGTAGAGAAACACCTGTAAGCGTGCATCTTAGTGAAGTAGAGAAAGTTTAATCGTTCCCTTATAAACTTTTGAGGCTCGTGGGAGGGCTTTGCCCGAAATATTAACTACACCACACAAGGAGGTAAGTTGTATGGCTAAGAAAGTGGTAGCAGAGGTAAGGCTTGTACTTGAAGCCGGTAAAGCAACGCCAGCTCCTCCAGTAGGACCTGCGCTAGGTCAAAGGGGAGTTAACTTGATGGAATTTTGTAAGAAGTTCAACGCTGTCACAGCGGACAAAGCAGGATTTCTCATCCCTGTTATTGTGACAGTTTACGATGACAGGTCATTTACATTTGTAACGAAAACTCCTCCTGCAAGCTTCTTGCTCAAGAGAGCAGCAAAGATCAACTCTGGTTCAAGTGAGCCGAAGAGAAAAGTCGCAGGAAAAGTCACAAGACAACAAATCAAAGAAATTGCAGAACTCAAAATGGTAGATCTAAACGCCAACGACCTTGATGCTGCGATGAAAATTATAGAAGGAACTGCACGCAGTATGGGTCTTGAAGTTGTAGATTGAAGCGGAAGGGAGGAGGCTTAGAATATGCCTAAACACTCCAAAAGATACAATGAATTGAGAAAGTTAGTAGATAGAGAAAAGGCTTATACTTTAGATGAAGCAGTTGAACTGCTTAAGAAGACTGCGACAGCGAAATTCGATGAAACAGTCGAGGTTCACATAAAGACAAATATTGATTACAGAAAAAGTGAACAAAATATAAGAAGTACAATTTCCCTTCCTCATGGAACTGGTAAGAGTGTGAGGGTACTTGTGTTTGCAAAAGGCGAAAAAGCGGAAGAAGCCAAACAAGCTGGCGCAGATTATGTTGGTGCAGAAGAATTAGCAGATAAGATAGCAAATGAAGGTTTCATTGATTTTGACGTTGCAATCGCGACACCAGATATGATGAAGGTTATTGGTAAACTCGGTAAAGTTCTCGGTCCAAGAGGTCTTATGCCAAACCCAAAAACTGGTACAGTCACAGATGATGTAGCAGCTGCTGTTTCCGAATTCAAAAAAGGTAAGGTTGAAGTTAGAACAGACAAAACTGGAAACCTACATTTCCCAGTCGGTAAAGCTTCGTTTGACAGTGAAAAATTAAAAGAAAACATCAAAGCAGCATACGAGCAGATAATCGCTCTCAGACCAGCTGGTGTAAAGGGACAATTCATAAAGAAAGCAGTTGTTGCCTCAACGATGGGACCTGGTATAAAACTTGATATCAACTCAATTGCTGAAGGTAAAAAGTAATAGGAAAAGTTAAAAGACATGAAGAATGTAAAAAGCGGGGAGTTTGAACTTCCCGCTTTTTGGTATTTCGGTCCCTTAGTTTTTTAACTTAAGAAATTTAGAAAACACTAAAAAAGTGGTGACGGACTATGAAAAAAGGCATGTTTGTTATCTTCACAATTTTTTTTTGTTTATCTACCGTTAGTATCTTTTCGGCATTCGTTTCCTTCAAACAAGAGGTATCCGTTTTTCCAGGAGCAGTTCTCATGAGCGAAATTGTTAAAGAAACGGATATCGCAACACAGACACTTGAAAAGATTGTAGTGGCGTATATGCCATCTGGTTCTAAATTGACATTGAGTAAAAAGTACCTTGCAAATTTAATTAAAAAGTACATTGGTTTAGTTGATGCTGAAATTGATGATATACCCGTGGCTATAAATGCAACTATTCCTTATATTGAAACCACATTGAAGACATCGAAAACGTTGAATTCAGAAAATTTATACGACACAATCTTAAATGAACTAAAAAGATACTATCCAGAGGAAACAAAATTTGATTTGAAGTCACAAAGTGGTGCACTTTTATCACATGATGATTACATTATGTCGATTCAGATATCGAATAAACTTTCGCCTTTCGTCAAAGTCACACTGAGAAAATCGGGTAAATTAGTAGGATTTATTTCGCTGCAGTACGAAGCACAACTACTTAGGAAAGTCGCAGTTGCTAAAAGAAAAATAAATAGAGAAGAAATTATCGGCGTGAGTGACGTTGAATTTGTTGAACAAAATATTTACGCGCTTAACAAGGTCCCATTGTTAGAAGAAGATCTACCTGTTATGGCCGATAAAATATTCCAGAAAGGTGAAATCATAGATAGCAGATACGTTAAAGATGTTCCGTTAATTGTCAAAGGTCAAACTGTTAAAGCGATAAGTATCGTCAGCGGAATTACCGTTTCAACACTTGCTCAAGCTTTAGAGAATGGTTATGTTGGAAGCGTGATTAGCGTAAAAAATACAGATAACGGTTCAATAATTAAAGGCACCGTACGAGAAGATGGGACGATAATGGTACTGGAGGTGAAGTAAGTGAGAAAAATACATGTGATTTTGCTTTTTACTTTATCAATACTTTCATTTTCAACGTCTCTTTACACAAATTCTTCTAATCCACAATTTCAAAATCTAATAGGTTCGTACAGACCATCAAGAGTTGGTGATTATATAACCATCGTTGTATACGAATCACCCCGTGTTTCAACATCTTCACAGGTAAACTCTCTTACGAATGCTTTTATAAACGCAATTAACACCGGCACCAAATTGATAGGACTCGATCTAAGCAAATACCTTCCAGCAAATACATCCACAACGGATAAAAGAGACAATAAAAGTCAAGCTAACGCCGTTTTACAACTTACGGCTGTTGTTAAGAAAGTTGATGAATATGGAAAACTCTACTTGGAGGGGAAGAAACAAATAAAAGTTGGTAACGACCTCAGAGAATTGATCATCACAGGTTGGGTACATCCACAAGCAATTAGACCTGGAAACATCGTAAACTCGACCGATCTAATTGATGCTCAGATATGGGAAAATGGAAAAGTAGTTTTTCAGGACGATCCGCAGCAAAGCACATGGCTTGGCTTATTACTTTCGTCCATAATTGGCTTTTTTAAATAACCAGTACTCAGCATTTTGGGAGGCCTATCTATGAAAAGGTTAGGTGTACTAATAGCATTCTTGTTGACAATTTCGCTTGTGTTCTCTATCAACGTAAGAATTAAAGATTTCGCAAAATTTAGGGGTGCAAGGGATAACCAATTGTTTGGTGTTGGGCTTGTAATTGGGTTGAATGGATCAGGTGACAGCGGTACTCTTAACTCCTCGCTGCTCTCCAATATGCTTAAGAACTTTGGCATTACTGTGAATCCAAATGATTTAAAAACCAAGAACGTGGCCCTCGTTATGGTTGTAGCAGATATCCCTTCATTCTACAAACCAGGGATGAGGCTTGATGTAG
The DNA here is from genome assembly GCA_049970055.1 of Fervidobacterium sp. GTDB lineage: Bacteria > Thermotogota > Thermotogae > Thermotogales > Fervidobacteriaceae > Fervidobacterium. The sequence continues at coordinate 511,446 of JBMFNR010000002.1, read as the reverse complement.
AAATTGCAAGTATCAACGATGCAAAGAGTTTGAGAAATGGCATACTGATACAAACTCCCCTTTACGGTGCGGATGGAAACGTTTACGCAGTTGCGCAAGGTCCTGTTTCCGTAGGTGGAGAGGATGTGAAAGGAAGTGCGAATTTACAAAGAAGATTCGCAGTCGTTGGTTACATACCTGCTGGAGCCATTGTGGAACGTGAAATACCATTTAGCATCGTCGACGAGAATTCGGTGACAATTCTTTTAAACAGACCAGACTTCACAGTTGCCGCCCGCACCGCAGTAGCGATAAATACAAAATTCGGTACAAACATAGCGAAAGCTATCGATGGTGCAAGCGTTAAAGTAACCGTTCCAAACGTTTTTAAAGACGATATTATTTCATTTTTATCATTACTTGAAGAGATCGAGGTTCCTATGGATACACCTGCACAAGTAATAATAAATGAGAGAACCGGGACTGTGGTCTTCGGCGGAGATGTGACTGTATCAGATTTCGTTTTGTCTTATGGAAACTTCGTTGTAACAATAGAAAATGGCCAAATTGGTGATAAGAAAGCAACAATCGGTAATCTTATAACCGCACTTAAATCACTTGGTGCAACTCCACAAGATATAATCGCCATAATTCAAGAACTGTACAAAGCTGGTGTTATTTTCGCTCAGCTTAAGATTATGTGATAAGTTTGTGTGAAAGCTAAAAGTTAGATACTCGTAAAGAAGGTGGGAAGAATGGAATTGAAAATAAATAGCAAAGTAAATGCTCAGATAGAAAATATTGTTAAAACTACTGGAAAGAAAATAAATACAAAGCAAACATTGGAAGACAATCAAGATTACCAAAACAAACTCAAGAAAGTCTCCGAAGAATTTGCGGCATGGTATGTGTACGAAATTTTCAAAAAAATGTACAGCACTGTACCAAAAAGTGGCCTTATTCAGGAAAGCTTTGGGGAGAGATGGTTCAGGGAAATACTACTGCAACAATACGCTTTAAAAGCCGCAAGAACTGATTTGAAAGATCTATCTGAGATTATTTACAAAAGCCTGGGCGGGAAGGTAACTAAGAACAGCATTAATTCTTCAGAAAATCTGGAAAATAAAGTTGAAACGTTAAAATTACTGAACTCTCTCATTTCGCAGGATCAAAAATCTGGTCAATGAAGGTGAAGAGAAGACAACGAAATCATCGATAACATCTACTAAGATATTTTGACTTCCTATACGATTAAGCGCACTTCTCAGTAAGTTTGCCTTTGTTTTCACCGAGAAAATGGCATTAATATCAGCTTCCATACTGCCCTTATAAGCAATTGATCCATACTGAGAAACAACTACAACCTCTCCTAAGCGCGTGTAAAGTTGGACATCTGAAAACCTACCGGAGATTAGTGATCTTCTTAACAATTTTTGCAATTGAGATGCGCTGATCTTTGAGTGAACTTTAAATTGTGAACATACATTTCTCACTCTTTCAGGATTTTCTGCTGGCGTATCTCCGCAAAGTGTGTACAAATGCGTTGACTTCAAATGCAGCTTTTTCTCATACTCATCGTAGTAGATAATAATTTCTTCGCTTTCTTCAAGGTCTAATGCCTTAACGACATGTCTTGAAGACACATAGGGAATCGAGATAGAGTAACTTGCACCAGTAAGCTCATTTTGCCCAACGTTAAGTTTTACATACGAAAGAATACCCGCGTAATGTGAGATGAGCTCTAAAAGATTACCAGAGATGAAAACATCAACATTGTTACCTTCTTCCAAAAAGCAAGAAGAGTAGTCTATCTCACTGAGGAATTTTCTCCTTACCATTTTAATTCCTTTTTCTGCAATTTTCTGAATCTGTATATTATCTACATAATTAACTTTTAATCTTAGGATCTCGTTTTGACACTTGAAAGTGATTATTCCATCTTGGATCAACAAATTTACTTTTCCTGAAAGCTCTGAGGAAAATTGCTTTAAGACATCGAGTGATATTTCGAAAGGTTGAAATGACCTTGAAAACAAATACGGCGATAATTCAAAAGAGCCTTTCAAACACCCATCTGATGCCAATGCGTACAATTTACCATCCTGTGCAAAAAATGCTAATCTTCTGTTGGATGGCTCAAGTGTCCCACATACGCGATCTGATCTTTTTACAACATCTTTTAGCTTTTGCGCATCTACTTCTATCGTTAAAACTCCCATCGTACACCCCACGCTGATCTCTTGTGGATTTTCGATCTTTTTTGTAAAAAATACTCGTACACTTGAAGAATAGTGGTAAATTATATTATGGCCATCGATTAATAAAAATGGATTTACTCTTCATCGAAGTACTAATTATCCATTTTCTTAATCCCGTATTTGATGCTCACATAAACACCGATGTTGTATTCAATTATCAAATCCGATATGCAATGTTTCGTGCTATCTTTCAACATCTTCAAGCAAAGGCAACATAAAACTCTGAAAATCTGGAATTGAGATAGTAGCTTTCTACTTAAAATCATTCACGAGTGTTTGCGTAGAATTTTTCTTCGTATGGATTTTGCTCTAACATCAATTATAGCATAACGTAGTTGTTAATTAAAAAACCTTTCCATTTCCACGCCCTCAAACCCACATAAACTCTACATGGTATTTCCTGGAAAGTAATAAAGTTTTTCCGTAATTAAACTATATTTCTACTAAAATTTCCCAATATATGCTCTACTTTGTGCGAAAAAGTCTTTCTAAAAGGGCAGGATCATGGTTCAAGAAAAAAGGGATAGGTGGCGTAAAACCCTCATCTTTCAAAGCTTCACCACTTATCCCTTATCTTGTTCAATACCACTTGAACTTTAAACCCTTTCCCTTTTCCTTACCCAAATGGAATTACTTTTTTCACACAGGGAAAAGATTTAAATGAAATATACAGTAGTAGCAGATAATTATTTTTTCATATAATTCTTTCCTTTTTCAAGTAATACTTTTCAAGTAATATTATTTGCCTTTATGGGAAGTATTCTCAATAATTAGCGCATATGTTCGAGTGATTTGTGCAACGGTGAAAAATAAATGATAGGTTCCTTGATTTTTTTCAAAGCCCTAGCACGTATCCAATCTTTTATTACTTTACACTTTGATTATAAAACACCATTTGAATCTCATGTATTACCCATAAATTCAAAGAAGTTTGGGACTGGCTCTATATTCAGTCCATCGTTTTCACCTTTCGCCAAAAGTTCAAGGCCTGCTCGTGCTATCATTGCAGCGTTATCAGAACAGTACTCAAGAGGCGGAATGTAGAAATCAAACGTTTCAGACAATTGCTTTATTTTTTCTCTTAATCTACTATTTGCCGCAACTCCACCTGCCAATACGATGGTTTTTATGTTATTGTCTTTTGCAGCCTTCGTAACTTTGTGTAAAAGTACATCGATCATAGCTTCCTGAGCACTTGCCGCCAGATCTGAGATAGGTAGGTCACTTTCTTTGTACCCTTGATCGATTAACTTTTTCACTTCATACAACACAGCAGTTTTTAGCCCTGAAAAACTGAAATCGTAGTCAGGATCGTACATTTTCGGTCTGGGAAAGTTGAAAGCTCTTGGGTGCCCACTTTTGGCTACTCTATCGATTTCTGGCCCTCCGGGATAGCAAAGGCCGAGTAATCTAGCGATCTTGTCGAATGCTTCACCCACCGCATCATCTATACTCCTACCTATTATGCTTGTTTTGTTCTCTTTATCGATTTTCAATATAAGAGTGTGGCCGCCAGATACCATAAGTACAATGTACGGTGGAGTTAATGTCGGGTATGCGATGTAATTTGCATAAACGTGCCCTATAATGTGGTTAACACCAACCAGCGGCTTTTTGTACCTCAGAGCCAATGCTTTAGCAAACGAAACTCCGACGAGTAAGGCACCTATTAAACCAGGGCCTTTTGTTACAGCAATTCCATCGATTGTTCTTATATCAATTTTCATCTCATCAACAAGTTCTGAAAAAAGAACGGGGAGCTTCTTCAAATGCTCCCGCGCCGCTATTTCTGGTACAACTCCACCAAATTTCTTATGAGTTTGTATCTGTGAGTACACTAAATTAGCAATTACTTTGTTGTCGTCAATGACTGCTATAGATGTTTCATCACAGCTCGTTTCGATTCCTAAGACGCGCATCGTGCACCTCACGCTGTTTCTTTCATATATATCTTTGGTTTTTCTTTCTTAGTTACGCACTCTTCTGTGACAATAACTTTCTCAACCGCTTTTAAGTCTGGAATATCAAACATGATATCTATCATGACTTCTTCGAATACACTTTTCAAAGCTCGTGCACCCGTACCTCTTCGTAGCGCTTCCTTTGCGATTGCGTATAATGCATTTTCCTCAACTTCAAGTGTGACCCCATCGATTTCAAATAATTTTTTATACTGCTTCAAAACAGCATTTCTTGGTTCTTTCAATATTCTTACCAGATCCTCTAAGGCGAGATCGTTGAGCGTACCTATAACGGGAAATCTTCCAACGAATTCAGGCATCAAGCCATACTGAACTAAATCATCAGGTGTAACGTGTTGCAATATCTCGCCAATTCTCATCTGTTCTTTACTTTTCACTGGTGCGTTGAATCCAATAGTGCTTCCTTCTATCCTTCTTTTGATTATTTCATCAAGCCCATCGAAAGCTCCTCCAACAATGAAGAGGATATTAGTTGTATCAACCTTTATAAACTCTTGATACGGATGTTTCCTTCCACCTTGCGGTGGTACATTGGCAATAGTTCCTTCAACAATTTTCAGCAAACCTTTTTGTACTCCTTCTCCACTAACATCTCTCGTTATCGAAGGGTTTGGTGACTTTCTTGCTATTTTGTCTATTTCATCTATGTATATTATACCGTACCGTGCTCTTTCAACATCGAAATTAGTTACTTCGAGCAATCTAAGTATTACATTCTCAACATCTTCACCTACGTAGCCTGCTTCTGTAAGGGGAGTAGCATCAGCTATAGCAAATGGAACATCAAGAATCCTTGCCAAAATGCGTGCCATTAATGTTTTACCACTTCCCGTTGGACCAATAAGTATAATGTTGGATTTTTCGATTTCAACATCACTTGTATCCTTTCCAAAAAACACACGTTTATAGTGATTGTAAACAGCTACGGAAAGTATTTTCTTAACGCGGTCTTGACCAATAACGTATTTATCAAGTTCTGCTTTGATTTGCGATGGTGTTGGCAAATCTCTGCGTTCTTTTGGACCAAATGACATAGGTTTAATTTTCTTATCACTTTGTAGAATATCGTGAAAGAGCTCAACACATTCACTACAGATGTACACATTGCCTGGTCCCGCGATAAGTTTCTCAACTTTATCTGACGATCTTCCACAGAACGAACAAAATTTTTGTGCCATGCGCTACCTCCTTTTAATTACTCAACAGTTACACTTTTCGCTAAGTTCCTTGGCTTATCCGGATCGTAACCTCTTTTATCCGCTATATAGTAAGCAAACAATTGTATTACAGGTGCGATGATAAGTGGGTAAAGATCTTCGTGAACTTCTGGTACGTATATGACATCGTGAGCTATCTTTTGAATTTCTGTGTCGCCTTCCGTTGCGACAACTAATATCCTTGCATTCCTTGCTCTTGCTTCTTCCACGTTGCTTTTCATCTTTACGTACAGGCTATCTTTTGGGACAATTGCAAACACAGGGAATGTGGGATCAAGCAACGCTATAGGCCCGTGTTTCAATTCACCAGCTGGATAGGCAACGGCATTTATATAACTGATCTCTTTAAGCTTTAGTGCACCTTCCATCGCTGTTGCGGTGTTTATACCCCTTCCTATGTACATGAAATGGTGATAATTCTTGTAATAATCGGCAAGTTTGTTGATTTCTTCATTATTGATGATTTTTTTTACCATCTTTGGTAGCTCGATAATCTGTTTTACAATCTGTTGATGTTCCTCTGACCAAAGGCCGCGCTTTTTCATCATGTAAAGAGCTATTGTGTAAAGAACTATCAATTGGTTAACATACGTCTTTGATGCCGCAACACCTATCTCTGGACCAGCATTCATAAACAATGTTACATCGCTTTCACGTGTAATTGTAGAACCTACAACATTTGTAATTGCTATAACCTTTCCACCAGCTTTCTTAACTGCTCTTACACTTTCAAGTGTATCAGCCGTTTCGCCTGACTGGGATATCGCTACGGCTATAGTATTTTCATCTACCCTGATAGGCCTGTATCTAAATTCAGATGCCACATCTACAAGAACATCAACGTCAAGGTATTTTTCCGCAAAATACTTAAAAACAAGACCCGCATGATAACTCGTCCCACAAGCGACAAGAACTATCCTCTTAATCTTTTCTATGTTGAATTCATCAAGTTCTCTGAGAGTTGGGAAGAATCTTTCGTCAAATCTTCCAACAGTTGCGCTCTCTATTGCTTCAGGAACTTCATGAATTTCTTTAAGCATAAAATGTTTAAATCCACCTTTTTCCGCTGCAGTTTCGTCCCATGTAATAGGTGTGTGTGTTCTGATGACAACATTACCACGAAAATCCGTTATCTTTGCCTTATTGCCTTCTATGTACACAACATCTCCGTCCTCAAGGAAGATAACATCTCGTGTATATTTAATTATAGGAGTTACATCAGAAGCAAGAATGCAGCGCTGATCATTACAACCTAACACAAGTGGACTACCTTTCCTTGCACCAATCATAATGTTTGGAAGATCGGAATGTATAACTGCTATTGCGAATGCTCCCTTCAATTTACTCAAAGCCTGTAGGACTGCTTTGTACAGATCACCTTGAAATGATTCTTCAATTAGGTGGCTTATAACTTCCGTATCTGTATCAGATTTGAACGTGTGGCCCTTTTTGATGAGATCATTTTTCAGTTCTTGGTAGTTCTCTATGATTCCATTGTGAACAACTGCAATTTTTCCCGAGCAATCTGTGTGAGGATGAGCATTTCTATCGTTGGGAACCCCGTGTGTTGCCCATCTTGTGTGAGCAATGCCACCACGTACCACTTTTTCCGTCTCAACAACACTTTTCAGAGCATCTATCCTTCCGACGCTCTTACTAACGTAAAGTCCTTTATCTTCGATTACAGCAACTCCAGCAGAATCGTAACCTCTATATTCAAGCTTTTTCAAGCCTTCTATTAAATCACTAACTTTAAATTCATGACCAATTATTCCAACAATTCCACACATAGGTTCTTCACCTCTCCTCACAAACTCCCAAGACTTAACTTTTCCTTCAACTGCTCTATGAGTTTTCCTTCCACACCCTTTACCGCAACGTTGATTGCGTTATATATGGCTATCCTATCAGAGTTACCATGGGCTTTTACAACAACTCCATCTACACCAAGGAAAAACGTTCCACCGTAAGTTCTTGGATCCAATTTCTTTTTCAGATTTTTCAAAGTTCTTGAAAATATCAGTGCACCAATGATTCCATCGATGCTTTTTTTAGCCTCGGATTTAATTGTATCTGAAATGAGTTTTGCAACCCCTTCCATTGTTTTCATCGCTATGTTCCCTGAAAAACCATCAGTAACCACGACATCAACAATACCTAGATTTATATCATTGCCTTCCACATTGCCATGAAATCTTTTACCAAGTGCGTCCTTTAATAATTGATACGCCTGTTTTTCTCTCTCCGTACCCTTATTCTCTTCCGTTCCGACATTCAACAAACCAACTTTTGGCGAAGATTTTCCAAGAACTTTTGCATACTCGATGCCCATTTGAGCAAACTGCAATAGCCATTCTGGTTTAACATCCGCATTTGCGCCTGCGTCTATCAATATTGTGAAGCCATTAAGACTTGGCACAGGAACTGCAAGCGCAGGTCTATCCACACCGGGTATTCTACCAACAACAATTGTAGCGCAAGACAACAACGCCCCGGTGTTCCCAGCACTTACAACGGCATCTGACCTTTTTTCCTTGACTAGTTGCGAAGCAATGTACATCGAACTTTCTTTTCTTCTCAATGCATCGGTTGGTTTTACGTCCATTGGTAGAACATCCCTTGCTTCCACAAGCTCCGCTAATCCTTCTTCTTTAAAAGGCTCAAATTCCCTCAAAACATCGGGTAAGCCTACAAGTATCAATTTGATATCCTTCTTGGACTTTCTAAGTATTTCCAAATACATAAGAGCGCCGGCCTTTATTTCTTCCGGCGCCCTATCTCCGCCCATCAGATCGAGTGCTATGCGAATCATTTTGCTACCTCAAACACCTGCTTCTTTCCATAATATCCACATCTTAAACATACTCTGTGTGGTTGCTTTGGAGCACCACAGTTTGGACATGTTGTTACCGCAACACTAAAAGCCTTGTAGATCTTGGCTCTTTTGTGATGAGTTCTACTGCTTGAGCGCTTCTGCTTTGGTACTGCCATAGTTATCCCTCCTGTGAATGCTTGATTTTAAGCAATATTTCAAATCTTGGATCTATTTTATCTTCCATTTCAATACACTTGTGATTTGTGCCTTCATTTAAATCTGCACCACAATAAGGACATAAACCTTTGCAATCAGGACTGCATACGTAAACATCCGGTGCACTACTGACGATTCCCTCGATAATTCTTTCTTCAAGGTCTATTATATCACCAGTTAATAAAATTTCGTTCGACAAATCTTTAAGTTCCTCTGTTTTGTGAGCTGGTTTCTTTTCAAAAGTATACACTGCTTCAATGATTCCGTCAATGTACATTTCTGACATCTTCAAACACCTATCACACGGGCGCTCGACATATCCTCTTGCATATCCACCGAGTAAAATTTTATTATCAGCGTACGTCAAAATCATTTTAACTTTGAAGCCGCCACGTGTAACTTTGTAAGTTCCTGTATGTAGTTCTATTTCTGGTACATAATATATACCCTCGACAACACGTCTTTTTTCATTTATAAGTTCCTTTACGCTTATTTTCCACATTGCAATCACCCCGGGACTTTGGTATTATAATTATAGTACTATTTCCAAAAAAGTTAACAGCCAAAAAATTAATATAGTGTAAATTTTTGTAGATCTTTGTGATATAATATATCTTTGGTACGTAGTTTGGTGGTGATGAGGTTTGGAATGGTTTAGGAAATTTTTAGATTGGTTTTCTAAATTACCAAAATGGTGGAAGCAATCTTCACAAGGGCAGAGGTTAACTATCATAATTATTATGGCTTCTATTGTGTTGGCCATAATTTTTCTTGCTATCATGAATACTCCAAGATATACCCTGCTCTTAACCACGAGAACGGAACAGGATGCAGGAGGCATTATTCAACAACTTGAATCGCTTGGCATACCTTACAAAGTTGAAGTGGGTAACAGAATACTCATTCCATCAAATTACAACGTTTATGAAATAAGAATGAAACTTGCATCTTCGGGAGTTCTTTCAGGATCTTCAAGGGGATTTGAAATACTCGATCAAAATTCACTTGGAGCTACGAGTTTTGATAAGCAGGTAAGATATCAGATAGCGCTCCAAGGCGAGCTTGAAAGGACTATATCCACAATAAGAGGTATCCAAAGTGCAAGAGTGGTTTTAACACTTCCAAAGTACACATACTATGTGCGCGGTGAAATGTCCGAACCACGCGCTTCTGTTATGGTTGTAATGAACCCTGGAGAAAGTCTAGGTAAGGATCAGGTAAAAGGTATCGTTTCATTGATAGAAGGTGCAGTTGAAGGTATTAAACCTGAGAATATCAAAGTTATAGACCAAACAGGCCAAGATTTAACAACTTTATTAAACCTCGATCAAACAACCGCGCTTGCTTCAACAAAAATGGAACTGAAGATCAACCTTGAAAACTATTACAAACAGAAAATCAAAATACCACTTGAGAGTGTCTTTGGATCTGGAAGAGTAGAGGTTATACCAGATGTGAAATTAAATTGGGAAAAGGTTGAAAAACAAATCACAACATACACCGCCCCGAATAAAAAGGAAGGACTTGTGCGTAGTAAGGAAACAGAATCTGAGATTTCAACAACAAGTCAAGGTACTGGTGGACCTGTTGGCACAGAATCAAACATACCACCAACAACCTATCAATCTGTAGAAGGGACAGGAACTACAACTTATCAAAAAAGCCACGAGATCGTCAATTACGAACTCAATCAAATCGTTGAAAACATTGTAAAAAATACGGAAGGTGAGATAGAAAATATAACAGTTTCCGTACTTATCGACTCATCATCGACGGTACTTGAAAAAACGTCAAAAGAAGAAGTTGAAAGATACATTCAAACAGTCGTTGAAAAAAGTATATCAGCTAATACACCTCAAGGTAGTATCACTTACGCTGTTGCTTTCTTACCATTTAGCAGAGAGGTCCAAGAACAATTTTACAAAGAAATACAAAGTATAACAGAAGTTCAGAAATTACGAACAAGACTCACGCTCTTATTGCTTGCTTCAATTTTAATATTCTTTGCCACGTACCTTGGGTTAATTCAATTTAAAAAAGTCAAAGCAAGGAAGATATTGCAAGAACGGTACAAGGCACTTCAAGAAGAAGCTCAGCGTGTTATGCAAACTATACAGGAAGAAGAGGTTCCTCCTGGTGGGGAAGAAGAGGCTCTTATCGAAGAACTCAAAAATTATTTGCAACAGGTATCTGAAGCTTCACCTGAAGAAGTTGCAACTGTGCTTAAAGTTTGGATGAGCGAAAAATAGCATAAAGAATGTTGAATGAATGGTAAATGAACATTGTTTATATTGCTATGAGGAAAGGGCGAGAGCATGGCGGAAAAAAAGCCACTTGTGGGTAAAAGGAAAGCAGCGATACTGCTTCTCACTATGGGCCCAGAAAGGGCGGCGAAAGTACTTAAAAATTTAGATGATACAGAAGTGGAATCGCTAACAATTGAAATTGCCAACCTGGGAAAAGTGACAAACGAAGAACGAAGAGTTGTACTAGAAGAATTTCAAAATCTTACCAAAGCTCGGGAGCTTCTAATATCGGGTGGCATTGACTATGCTAAAGAAATGCTAATAAACGCCTTCGGACCTGAAAAAGCTATGCAGATTATTGAAAGACTTGTATCCAATCTTGCCGTAAAACCTTTTGAATTTATGAAAAGTGCGGATGTTGTTCAAATAGTAAACTTCCTACAATCTGAGCATCCTCAAACTATTGCACTTGTTTTGAGTTTTCTTGAACCAAGGATAGCCGCACAAGTGCTCGGTGCATTACCAGAAAACCTACAAATAGAAGTTATAAAGAGAATATCCCTCCTTGAACGTGCTTCGCCAGATGTCGTCAAAGAAGTGGAAAAATTGTTGGAAAAGAAATTCGCTGGTGTATCAACACAAACGATGAGTGCTGTTGGTGGACTCGATACTGCTGCAGAAATAATGAATAGTCTTGACCGTTCAACAGAAAAGAACATTATGGAAAGGCTCACCTACGAATCGCCAGAACTTGCTGAAGAGATACGAAGAAGGATGTTTGTCTTCGAGGATATACTAAAGATCGATGATAGGGCTGTTCAACTCGTTTTACGTGAAGTAAACATGCAAGATTTGGCAGTTGCATTAAAGGGAGCATCCGAAGAGCTAAAACAAAAAATAATGAACAATATGTCAAAGCGTGCACAACAACTTTTGAAAGATGAAATGGAATTCATGGGACCTGTCAGAGTTAAAGATGTTGAAGAAGCTCAGCAAAAGATAATAAATATCATCAGGAGACTCGAGGAAGCAGGAGAAATAGTTATATCTCGTGGTAGTGGAGAAGAGCTAATTACGTAGAAAGGGTTTTTATATGTGGGATGATAATGTTTACTGTTGTGTGGATATAGAAACAACAGGTATTGATCCGAGTATGGGCGACAGGATCGTCGAAATTGCCATTGTTCCTGTATATAAAGGAAAGATCGTTAAAGAATGGATCTATACTTCATTGGTAAATCCGAAAGTTCAGATCCAAGCGTACGCGCAAAGTGTGCATAAGATAAGTAATTCCGATATCGAAGATGCACCGGAACTTAGCGAAGTAATATCCGTTGTTCGAAAGTACTCACAAGATACAATATTGGTATTTCATAACGCTCGTTTTGATTTAACCTTTCTCGATTTTGCCGCAAAAGAAGTAGGTCAGTTACCTTTGGATATATATTACATTGATACTCTCGACATTTCTCGTGCTGTTTATGGTAAGAAAAGAAAACTTGAAAGCCTGGCGCAGGAAATGGAAATTTTACATAAAGTTACACATAGAGCTTACGATGACGCTATCGTTACTGCAAATGTGTTCATAAAGTTCTTCGAAAAATACGGTTGGGAAGTGATTAATGAGTTTCTCAAACGTTGGGTTGGAAGGGAGTACTGAGTGTATGATAAAAAACTATGTGCTCGATACAAACGTTTTAATACATGATCCAGAAGCAATTTACTCTTTCGAAGATAACAATGTATTCATTCCACTACCGGTCATAGAAGAACTTGACAAACTTAAAAGAGAGCAAGGAAGGGTGGGGAAAAGTGCTCGTTTTGCGATACGGCTTCTCGATGAATTGAGAGAAAAAGGAGATATCCACAATGGCATAAAACTTGATACAGGTGGGACTGTCACCATCCCGGTTTTAAATGAAACAGATTTTGACAGGCATCAAGTCAAATTTTTATTTGAAAAATACGTGGATAATTGGATAATCACATACGCGATGTATTTAAAGGGAAGCAGAAAAGAGCCAACGATTATAGTTTCGAAAGATATAAGCCTAAGAATTAAAGCAGCTGCGCTGGGAATTTCTGCCGAAGATTATCTAACAGATAAAAGTGATCTCTCAGTACTCCCACCGGGCTATATATCCGTACATAGAATTGACGATATAAGAGAAAATCCCGAACCTAACGTTTACGTTGAGACAACTGATAAGTACTATAGGTTCGATGGGGAAAGGTACATCGAAGTTGATCCAAAATTGAAAGTGTTCAACGTTAGTCCAAGGAACAAAGAACAGTTATTTACGCTTGATGCTCTTTTAAATGACGAAATAAAATTAGTTTCCTTGATAGGTATAGCGGGCACAGGGAAGACGTTCTTAACACTAGCCGCTGCACTCCAGAAAACGCTTAGCGAAGGGGTGTACGATAACGTCGTCGTCGCAAGACCGCTTGTGCCCATGGGGGGAAAAGATATTGGTTATCTCCCGGGTGCTTTGGAAGAAAAGATATCTCCATGGATGGGCGGTGTTATGGATAATTTAGAATACCTTTGCAGACTTAATAATCTAAGCTTCAAAGAAATAATGAAGAAAGATATTATCAAATTAGAAGCTTTAACGTACATAAGAGGTCGCTCAATACCTAGGCAATTTATAATTATCGATGAGGCCCAAAACCTTACACCTTTGGAAGTAAAAACAATACTCACAAGGGCGGGAGAAGGAACGAAAGTTGTTTTAACAGGCGATCCGTATCAGATTGACACACCTTACCTTGATGAAAGTAGTAACGGACTTGTACACGCCGCTTCAAGGTTTAGGGGTCAAAAAATCGCTTGCCATATTGTACTAAGCAAAGGTGAACGATCGGATCTTGCATCGTTAGCTGCTCAAATTTTGTAGTATCCGGCTTTAATATTTTTCAATATTTTACTTTATTTTACTTTCACAACCGGGAGGAATGATCGGTGATCGTAGAAGTAAGCAACTTGAAACTTTTTGAATACCATGAAGGCTTTGAAGAATTTAGAGAAACAATTTTCCAATGTAAAATGAACCTTCTTTTGCATCTGTCAAAGCTTTACCCAGATGCAAATTTTGTATTTTACAATATCCTTGGAGAATGCGGTTTGATTGAAGATGTAGAGCAGATATTGAGCGGCATCTTGAAAAATTTCGAATTGATTCACGAAGAGGTGTACACGGACTTCAACTCGTCACCGGTAAATAACATACCTCAGATAAAAGTTGATGGTACCGTTCAAGTTTTAGATAGCGTTGAAACAGTAGGATTATACAAATTATCAACTCCGGAAAAACTAGTATGCAATTACACAACATGCTTTTATGTAATAGAGAATTTCACAACGGAAAGAAAAGGCGAGAATGTGAAAACTTACGTAGTAGATGTGATGCCCCAAAACTTTTTAGAGTCAAGCTTAATAAACAATCTCAGTAATGTCGGTGAAAAATACGTCATCTTGAAGCTTCTTAGAGGTGAAGAACTATGTTTATAAGAAAGGTCAAAATTGATGGTTTTGGAAAACTCATCGATAGAGAGTTTATATTTACACCTGGAATGAACATAGTATCAGGACCTAATGAAAGTGGGAAGACTACACTTGCAAAATTTATGCTTTACACATTATCTGGACCACATAGCGAAAGTTTGAAGTTCAAACCGTGGAATAGTGAAAAATTTGGGGGAATAATGGAAACCTCTGAGGGTAACTTTACATTTGGGCAAACATCGGAAAAAAATTATGAAAAGAGTACTTTAGAGAGTATAGCATTTCTGATGGAAGATGACGACCTTGAAAACTTTAAAGTGGATAAAAGTATTATAGAAAGTTCCTTAAGAAAGAAAAGTGAAAGAACAGAAAAAGGAAGGATAATAAAAAGTACTATCCAAAGACTTGAAGAATTGAAACTTGACAAGTGCATTTTAAAATTATCAGATGAACTGGAAGCTGTAGAAAGGCAAATACAGCAGATTAAGCAAAACATAGATTTAAGAAATAAACTTATTTTAGAAATGAAAGGTGTTTCAAAGCTCTTAGAAGAAACAAAAAGTAAGCTGTTAGCTGAAAATGAAAAGCTCGAAGCACTTCGAAAAGAAAGACAAGAAAAGCTGCTTAAAGAAATAAAGCGATTAAAAGATAGTATCGAAGAAATAAAATCGGAACTTTCAAAACTAAGATGGATCGAGCAAGTCGATCAAAATACCATCTTTGAAATTTCTGCGTTAATTCTAAAGATAGAGAATTTAAAAACGGAACTCGATAAACTCTCAGATGAAGAGAAAGCGCTTGCAGAAATCATAGAAGCAAAATCAGAAAACGTCAATTCAAAACTCAAAATCCTTAATGTCACATCTGAAGAAGACCTTGAGCATGTAAGCTTAAGGTTGAAGCATCTTTCTCTTTTGTCAAAAATGTATGGAGAGGGTATACAGCAAACAAACACTGAAGATCCACTCTGGCAAATATTTATGCAAGACCCACAATTGATAGAGCGTGCCGAAGATGAAGAGCAAAAATACCAAGAAACAAAAAATATAATCGAGAAAGAGAAAAACGACTTGCAAATACAGATTGAAAAAACTGAAAGCAGAGCAAAATACTTGAAAGATATTTCCTTAGTGTCTGCTCTAGCTGGTATCGTTTTACTTACTCTTGGTTTATTGTTCAGTAAGATATCCATTTTTATGTACAGCCCATCTCTTATCTTCAATGGTTTAGCTATATTATTCTGGGTCAAATCCAAATCAAATGCGGCAAAGTTATCAGTTCTTCAAGAAAGGCTCGTCGAAATTACGATAAAACAACCAGAAAGACCACAGATATGGAAATTATTATTGCAGTACAACATAAAAGATTTAAAAGACTTACGCAAAAAATACTCGGAATTTATTGAGTGGAAAGCATCTAATTTTGAAAAGCAGAAAAAACTTATCGAATTGAAAGAGATCGAACAAGAGATTATAAAAGAGCTTGCAAAATTCAACGTTAACGGATACGCACAAATGATTGTCAGTGCTGTTGAAAATCTCCAAAAAACGTTCAAAGAAGTCCAAGAACTTATCTATGAAAAAGAATCACTCGCACGTAAATTAGAGCAAATTCGAAACGATAAAGTATCAAAGCAAAAAGAATTGAAAATGCTAATTGATAATCTTGAGCAGATGTTAAGAAGTGTAAACGTTAAAAGGCAAGATGTTGAAAGCTATCGGCAAAGATTCGAAGAATATCAATCTCTAAAAACCTTGTTATCAGAGTATACGGTGCAGTTGAAAAATTTACAAAGTGAAATAGAAAATGAAGACAGCGACAAGCAGGTATATTCACTTAAGTCCAACCTTGAAGCTCTTAAAAAGCAGATAGAAGAACTTACCGCCGAAATTGATCACATCTCGGAAAGGCTGAAAAACGTATATGTTGACAAAGAAGCTCTTCAAGCACTTTTGGTGAAGAAAGATGAAATAAAGTTCAAAATCTCTTTAGTAGCTACTATCAGCAGTTACATACCAAAAATACATGAGTATCTCAAAGAAAATTATTCTAATTTCGTCGAAAGCTATCACAAGAGCTTCAGCGACGAATTCACTCGATTCTTCAATTACGTATCTGCCCAGCCAAGAAATTTCCTTATAACGCCCGAACTTTCTATAAAAATCCTTGTTGAAGGCGATCTCGAAGAACCAAGCGAATATCTCAGCGGCTCAACAAAAGACTTATTGATATTTGGTATTAAAATAGCTCTTTACAAAGCGTTTTACAACGACAACATCCCTCTGGTTATCGACAATACACTCATTAGATTCGATGATGTTAGATTAAAAAAAGTATGCGATTTTCTCAAAAAGGAATCCAATTACAGACAAATCATACTTTTAACAAGCGATAAGAGGATACTTGATTACCTTGGCAATGTTGCAAGCATATCGTATCTGGAGGGATGAGGATGTACAAACGTGTACTCTTAAAACTCAGCGGAGAAGTCCTAAGTGGTGAATCGCAAAAAGGTTTCAGTGAGGAACATGTTGAATATTTAATCAAGGAGATAAAGGAAATCTCAGAATTTGGTACTAAACTTGGAATAGTCATAGGTGCTGGTAATCTTTTCCGTGGAAGGGATTTTGATGGATTAAGGCCTACCATTTCCGATCAGATAGGAATGCTTGGAACAGTCATAAATGCTCTTTATTTGAAAGATAGATTCGAAAATGCAGGGATTAGAACTGTGGTTGTCTCGCAGATAGTCACTCTTCCATCCGTGAAACTCATCAACTACGATGATATTGATCTGTATTTTGACGCAGGTTACGTCGTTATTTTTGCAGGTGGTACGAGCAATCCATTTTTCACAACAGACACTGGCGCTGCACTCAGAGCTGTCGAAATGAAAGCTGAGCTTTTGATCAAAGGTACAAAAGTGGAGGGGATATACGACAAAGACCCAAAACTTTACGATGACGCTAAAAAGTACAGTGTGATAACATACGATGAAGCCATAGAGAAAAATCTAAAAATAATGGATACAGAAGCGTTTTCCATATGTAAAAGATATAACATGATTATATTGGTCATGAATTTTTTCGAAAATGGTAACCTCTCAAAAGCTATAAGAGGCGAAAACGTTGGCACTCTAGTCGTCCCAAAGGTTTGAAAAAATTGAAAGTGGTGGTTTCGTGAGTGAAGAGAAGGTAAATGTCTGGTACCCTGGACACGTTCAAAAGGCGAAAAGGCAGATTAGGGAAAATTTGAAGAAAATAGACATCGTGATAATCGTTTTGGACGCTAGAACACCTGTTGCTACAACGAGTTTTGAAATGAATATGTTTAAGGATAAAGAAAAAATAATTTTACTGAACAAATCTGATCTTGCAGATGAAAGATACAATGAACTGTGGTACGCAGAGATATCAAAGGTATTCCCTACCATGCTTGTCAATAAGGAAACTAATAGAAAGGACCTGGTTAAATTTATAAAGAGCTCAACAATCAGGTCTAATGTGCATCTGGTAGTTGTCGGTGTACCGAATGTTGGAAAATCTACCATAATAAACAAAATTCTTGGCAGACACCGATCAAAAACAGGTGCACAACCGGGAATAACACGCGGAGTTCAATGGATAAGTACCGACGGAATTGTTGTCCTTGATTCTCCCGGAATCTTATACTCTGAACTCTACTCAAAAGAAGTCATGGCAAAGCTGTTACTTATCGGCTCAATACCCGTTGAAAATTTGAGCGACGAAATATACGAAGTTGCATTCAATATATATAAGGAAGTGGCTAAGGTGGATGGTGAGCTTTATACGTTTCTTGACAGCTACGCAAGGAAACGTGGATTATTAAGAAAAGGTGGTGAAGCAGATCTAGAAAAAGCGAGAATGTTGTTTTTTAAAGAATTGTCCGAGGGTAAAATGGGAAGATACACGTACGATACTGATATTGATAAATTTTGGGAGGTTGTGAAAAATGGTTGATGTGAGAATTATCAATACGATTCTTTCTTCAGCACAAAGTACGTATGAAGCCGTTCTTCAACTCAAACCCCAGTTTGGAAAACCTCTTGCTGTCAAAGAGATTGTTCCGAAATACAACATTGTGACAGTTATAGGGTTTACAGGCGATATTGAAGGAAATTTCATTTACGCATTCAACGAAAAGACGGCACTTTCGATAGTTTCAAGGATGATGGGAATGGAGTACAACACCTTAGATGAACTATCACTCAGTGCTATCGGTGAGCTGGGAAACATGACATCTGGAGGCATAGCTATGAATCTGGAAAAACTCGGGCACAAGATAGATATAACTCCACCAACGGTAATAACTGGTGAAGGAATGAAAATAACAACGGAAGGGATAATAATAAAGCTCCCAGCTACGCTATTTGAAAGTGAAGATGTTGAAATACACGCGGCAATAAGGGGTGGAAAATAGGCTCCAGCTAAATCGAGGTGGAGAATATGGTTGTCGTAACAGGAGTTTTGAAGGAAGAAATTATTGGAGTCTTCAGAGATTTACTCCCCCTTCTTGAAAATGGAGAAATCGTCAAAAGGAATTTTTCGCGGGGAATAATAGGCGGGAACGAAATAGTTACAGTATACGGCTTCATTGGCAAAGTCGAAAGTGCAATGTTAACCCAAGCTATTATAGACAAATTCAACCCAGGATACATTATTCATTGCGGATCCGCTGGAGCTATTGATCCAAGATTAAAAATAGGAGATATCGTATGTGGCAATAATTATTATGAACACGACTTCCAGGCTGGTGATATAACGCCTATACACGCTTCTGGAAAGCTCCTTGAAAAAATTCTTGATATCTATCCAAATATCGTTTTTGGACCAATCGTAAGTGGAGACTTCCTGGTAAGCAGCAAAATTGCAAAAGAAACACTTTACAAAAAATTCAATGCTCTTGCCGCTGATATGGACAGTGCAGCAATGGCAAAAGTCTGTGCTCAAAATGGTGTAGAATTTTGCTCACTGAAGGTTATCGTTGATACAAGTGAAGAACACGCTCAGATTGAGTATGAGCAAAATTTCCGAAAATTCGCAAGTTTACCATCAACGATAATTGCTGAGCTGCTTGACAAACATCTGTTGTAATTTTAGACTCATCAAGATGTAGTGAAGGCAGGTGCATCCATGGTAAAAGATAACCAACTTAGGTGGATTATAAACGAAGACAACTACTTTTCAAGGGTAGATAAATTTTTGCGCAAAGCTTTAAAAAATGTGCCATTAAGTGCTATTTATAAGTTCTTGCGAACTGGCAAGGTTCTTGTAAATGGTAAGAAGATTAAGCAACCGTCTACGAAATTGAATATAGGTGATATCGTAGAAGTTATAAACGAGGAAATAGAAAACTACAAGAGGAATTACACAGATCTTAGACCAGCAAAGTTAGATTTAGAGATCATATACGAGGATGAAAAGATCATCTCAGTTAACAAGCCAGCGGGATTGTCCGTTCATCCAGGGAAAAATGTTAACAAACCATCACTAATCGAAGGGTTAATGCATTACGGACAGACTAATGGGTTCGAACCTTTCCTTGTCCATAGACTTGATAAAGAAACTTCTGGTGTTTTGATAGTTGCAAAAAATAGAAATACTGCAAGAATTTTAAGTGAAATAATATCCTCTCGAAATGTTGAAAAAATTTACAGTGCACTTGTTTTTGGAAAAATTGAACAAATTACAATAGATGAACCAGTCGATGGACAGGAAGCGGTAAGTCACGTGAAACCAATAGAGTATTTTAAAATTAAGCTCGGAAATGAAATAACGGAGTTAACACATGTTGATGTTGAAATAGAAACTGGTAGGAAACACCAAATTAGAAAGCATCTTTCATCAGTAGGCTTCCCCATAGTTTGCGATAAAGACTACGGTAATTTCAAACTCAATCGGGAATTTTCAAAAAGATACAGCCTGAAAAGGCAATTTTTGCATTGCAGTAGAATGATTTTTGAATTTGAAGGCAAAACGTACGATATCAGCGCAAAAATAAGTGATGATCTACTAAACACCTTGCGATTACTGAAAATGGAGAGTGGTAAGAATTGAAATTTCCGCTGTTACCAAAACGCGAAAATTACATAAATATAGTAGTCACGATTTTTTCCTTGATTGTCCTTGGTTTAATATTTTTTCGTATTCCCATTGATAAAGCTAACACTGCTGTCGCAGTGTTTTTTGAGGACGACAGTCGAGTTTTATTCTACACAGGGAAAGAAAATATCTCAAATGACGTACAGCTGATAATTCCAATGAAAGGTATTAAAGAGACCACAGAAGACTTCTATAAAAAAGTCAACGGAAGATACGTTGGAAACCTTGAATTCTATGGAGAGGAGAACTTTATCAAAGAATTCTATAAAACAACAAAATACAAAAACATAGTTAAAGTACATTACATAAAACCGGAAGAAATAACAAAGTACAATGCTTACACACTCTTCAAAAGGTTTTGGAGAGCCGTTGTTGAAAGAAGTGTTGAAGTAATAGTAATCCCATATTCAAAAACATCAATCGACGCATTCGATATGTTCAAAAATTTCTTCCAGGTATCTACAACAATACCCAAACCCGACAATACTGATTGGAACAACAAAATTTTTGGCCTCTTACTTGGAGTATTTGTATCATTACAAATGCCTTTAGCAATCATTTTTTTCCTATTTTTCAAAAGCTATTGGCTTTACGTAAGTATGTTTAGTATACTTGGAACAATTGTTTGTTACTATTCGACAAAAGATAAATTCACAAAAATCGTCAACTTTGTTATACTTGGAACATTAACTAATTTTTCACTTTACTCCTTTGACTACTTAAATGACCTCGAAACGTACCGTGGCGTAAAATTGTCTCTCATCTTACTTCCCATTACCGTATTTTTAATCGAATTTACTAAATTGAGAAGGGAACAGCTGGTAACAAGAAAGCAGATGGTTGTTTTTTCAATCATAGCCTTGCCGGTTGTTGTTTATGTGATTTTAAGAAGTGGAAATTATGGTTTCGTGACTGCATTCGAAGAAAAAGTCAGGATGACTTTAGAAAACATATTCATTATAAGGCCACGCATCAAAGAACTAATTTTCTTACCGATGCTTTTACTGGCAACAGACTTAGAAAACCCTTTCATAAATTCGGTTTTCGCCTTCTTTGGTACCTTAGGTCTTGTTTCAACTTTTAATTCCTTCTGCCATATTAAAGCACCCATATACGTAGTCTTTTATCGTGAGCTGATAACCGTAATTATCGCTGTCGCAACTTACTTTTTGATTTTAACTTTTAAAAATCTCATCAAAATATGGACAGGGAGAGCGTAACTTTAAAAAGACAATTCGAAAAAAGAACCGTAACATACGACTGTTACGGTTCTTTTTTGTTAAGACCTTGGTGGGTGTGGTAGGAATTGAACCTACGACCCCTTCCTCGTGAGGGAAGTGCTCTTCCACTGAGCTACACACCCAGGATATAAAAATATCAAGAGCCACGACAAGCCCTTGATATTTTATCATAAGCTTTTAATTTTTTCAAGATAGCTTATAACTTAACCAATATTGGCAAGCGCCAATTTCTCTCCGGAGGTCAATAGATTGTCAACTTCGAGTGTCAGTATCATCTCGTTTTCGAGTTTAATCACACCAGATATGAACTTCACATTTGAAATGCCGCCAGCATGCGATGGGGGTTCATCAATCATATCTTCTGTAACGGTCAGTACTTCCCTTACATCATCAACTAAAAATCCTACCTTTTTCCCGTTGTCAAGCTTAACAACTATTATCTTAGTCTTTTCCTTGTTTTGAAAATCTTCTAGCATAAACTTTTTCCTTAGGTTGATTATAGGAACAATCTCTCCCATTAGATTAATAATTCCCTCGACAAAATCAGCGATATTTGGAATCTTTGTCGTCTTTTCATATTCCTTCACTCGTTCAACTTTCATAATGTTAATAGCAAACACTTCTTCTCCGAGATGGAATGTTAAAAATTTAAGTTCCATTAAATCACCCCCAAAATCAATTTACACTAACAATATTTTACCATAAATCCCCCTATAAACAAGTGCTTTCAGAATTTGAATAATGAAAACAAAATAGATAAGCCTAATAACCCGAGGGAAATGAGAAGCCACCTTATTCCAAGTCTATTGCTCTCTTTTGATTTTCTTTCGTTTTGACTTCGCAAAGCCCTTAGACTTATTTCAAAAAATATTATCGTAACAGCAAGAGTTACCACAAAACCGATAAAAAATATATTGGATATGGCAAAAGCTATCTTCATAATCTCCTCCGACTTTTAACAAGTTTTAGAACGTAAGATTTATTTTTGGTTTATTAACATCTATTTGACTTGCAGTACTTCCAGCAAGTTTCATAGCTTCTCTCCAAGTAGATAGCAAATCCAAAAGCAAAGAGATCACATCATCGATCATTTTTTTATCTTTTTTAATATTAGCTTCCAATAAAGTTCTGTACATGAAGTTGTAAAGTGCCCTCAAATTCTTTGCTATATCTCCTCCTTTCTCCATATCGAGTGCCAGGTTGAGTTCCATGATGATATCTTGAGCCCTAACTATCTTTTCATTTGCACCTGTAAAGTTTTTCTCATCTATGAACTTTTTAGATTCTACTAGGACACTAACAGCTTTTTCTAGCAACATTTCGATCAATTTTGCAGGGCTTGCCGTCATTACCATTTGTTCTGTGTAATCCATTCCTAATTCCTCCCTTTTAATTTATTTTCTCAAGCGCTTCAAGCACTTTTCTAAAGTACTCTATGTAGTAATCTAGCACATCAGGTACTCTGTTTTCGATTATGTCAGATATCTCTATATTGTCCCTTGTGTCCAGTGCTCTCAATAAATCTTTGAGTATAGCAGTAATAGCCTCCCTACTTATCGTTAAGGCTAGCTCACTATCATTAAGTTTTGTAATTTGTTGTGTCGAATTTCTTAGATTCTCCATAGCAGCTATGCCATCGGAAAGGTCTTTTATCGCTTTCCATCCACTATCGTTTCCGACTATCAAATTACTCGAAACTTGTGGAAGTAAAGTTTTCACGTTGTTTATATATCCTAAAACGTCATTCAACGTCTCTTTCAAAAATTCTATTGTATTCACAAGTTCCATTTCGATAGTTATTTCTTCATCAAGCTTTGCACCTTTAAGCTCATCAATGTATGAAACTGGTATGTCTTTTTCATTTATTCTCAACCCCTTCAAAACCATACCATCTGGGATAACCTTTTTTAATAAATCTCCAAAATTTCCAAACTCACTAGCAGAGAAGCTGGATTCCCGACCATTGATAATCACCTTAACCATCACTTTTCACCTCTTAACCTGAAGTATGCTCTCATGACACCTACTATTGTCTTTACGTCAGTTATCTCACCATTTATACATTTCTTTACTACCGCATCGAAATCCTCAAAATGTACTTTCAAAATTTCATCCTCATCTGGATCCATAGCCCCTTTATAAAGCTTTCTCGCCATATATAAATGGATGGCCTCATTTGAGAATCCCGGTGTTGTGTGAATATAGCCTAGGTATGTGTACTCTTGGGCTCTGTACCCCGTTTCTTCTTCTAACTCCCTTCTTGCACAGTCTAGAGGATTTTCGCCGGGTTTATCAAATTTTCCCGCTGGGATTTCCAAAAGCATCTGTTTGATCGGGTATCTGTATTGCTCAACAAGTATTATCTTTCCATCATCTGTAACAGGTACTACCGCAACAGCACCAGGATGAAGAACATACTCGCGTGTACTAAGAACGCCGTTTTCAAGTAAAACTTCATCTTTCATAACCCTCAATAGAATACCATCGAATACCAACATAGTACTTATCGTCTTTTCCATAATTCTCTGTACCTCCTATTTCTCTATTATGTGTTTCATTTGCGAAGTTCAATTATACTATCGCCATTCGTAGTAATTATCTTACCTGTCGATTTTGAAATGGCAACTGTTAAAATCGATTGCCTGAAATTAGAGTAGTCACTTAGTAAATTAAAACTCTCATCCCATGTCTTAATGACATTGTCAGAGCCAGCCGTAATTAAGTATTTATCAAATACAGCCACTTTAAAGACTGTAGCGTTGTGACATTTCTTACTTAGTAGCAAATTCAAATCTTTGTCCAAAACGTAAACAATACCGTCCCACCCACCAACATATATTTTTATAATTTTATCACCAATTCCATCTAAAGACCATAGAGTATTATCACACAGCTTCCTTTTGCGTACCGTTTGACCTAGTTTTACGACAACACCTTCCAATGAAGATACGTATATATCATCCTTTGAACGTGCCCAAACATCCGTTATTGATAGGCCTGTTTCGTACACTTTTATAGGTTCATATGTTCTTGTATCCCATACGATAACTTTGCCATCCCATCCGCCGCTAATGAGATAATCGTCGATGATAAAAATGCTCCACACATAGCCATAATGCCTTGATAAAGTTCTTCTCAGTTTCCCACTTTTCAAATCCCATACCTTTATCGTTCTATCACTCGATGAAGAAAAGACTAAATCGCCTTTTTTCAGAACCTTTTTGACACTGTCCGAATGATCGTCTAAAATCTTTATTAGCACATAATCTCCGGAATTTTTGTTGTACTCCCAAACGGAGACCTTTCCATCCTCGTGCCCAGCAATGACCAAATCATCGAAATATAATGTTGAGACTTTGCCAATACCTGTCGAGAATTGCCTAAGAATTTTATCATCTTGGATCTCAAAAACTCTTCCATTCGATAGTCCAACAAACATGGTGCCAGAACTCGCTGCAATACTAACAACTGGAGCTTCAAATTCCATAACCTTTCCATCAATCGTTAGGATCGATCCACCAATAATTTGTCTTCCATCCACTACTAGCCCTACATACGCAGGGAAGACATTCGAAGACACTTTTAACTTACTCGATAAATCAACAATACTTCCATCGAAGAAAAATGCCTTCAATGATTTACTTACACCAAAGCCGATTACAATACTTGAACCAATGTAAAGAACTGATAATTTTTTCGTTTTAAAGTCGTACTCGTAAACCTTCCCAGCGTTCGTACCAATGAGTAATTTATTTTCATTTCCCCTTTGAAAACTCGACAGCGCACTTATCCACTCACCTGTTATCGAAAGTAAATTGTCAATTTTGTCGCGTGAATACTCGTAAATAGTCTCAAACGAGCCTATACAAATTCTCTCACCAATGCTCGTGATCGAAATTCCAGCATCTTTTAAATGAAACAAGCGCGCTATCTTACCATCTTTTACAAAAACAACATCACCATTCGCACCTGTAACAACAATATAGCTTGAAAAACTGTAAATATTTCTTACTTGACTACCCAAGTCATAACTCCAGACTCTTACACCAGACTTTCGGTTGAAAGCGTATACCAACGTGTCCTTGCCAACGTATAGATAATCATTATCAATAGCCAACTTCACAGCGTAGAAAAAATGCCTCGGCGATTTCGAAATATACTTTCCGTCAAGAGAATATATAAAAATCTCTCCCTGACGGTTGGAAATAAAGATTTTATTTTTCAAAAAAACGATCGAAGTTATTTCTGATGCAGATACGGAAAAACGTTTTATTTTTGAATCTATCAAATTGTAAGAGAAAATATCTCCCATCTGTGCCATGTAAATTGTATTTCCAACGCATTTTATAGCGTATACATCGTTCTGAAATTTTCTCAACAAACTCATACTCAAATCTATCAAACTTATTAAATAAACCTCCCCTTTAGATGTACCAACGAACAAAAAATCGTTGTTATTATCCATAGAAATTACCATACTTTTCAGTTCGTAAGTTTTTATCACTTTAAATGTTTTCAAATCTACAACGTTTATCTTCCCACTCTCATCTCCGCTAAAAAGCTTATCATTGACGACAATAACCTTTCTCACCCAACTGTCGTGTACCTTTAACACCTTTACCATTTTAAAACCTTTCCAGATGATCACAGTATTATCCGAACTCCCAGATATAAGGTAATCTTTGTAAAAATACACAGTAAAAACAGAAGCAATATGACCTTTTAAAGTATACAGAAGTTGTCCTGTCTTTTTATCAAAGATCTTAATCGTGTTATCGGGCTTGTACCCCCCCACTGCTATGTATCTGTCATTTACAGCCACGGACCTTGCCCAACTACCATGCGATGTCATACTCTGCATCATTCTCAAATTATCATCCCATACCTTCAACATTCCATCCGCACCAACAGAGTAAAGATATGAACCATCCGAGACCATTTCCCAAACGGTATCCTTATGACCGTATAGGGAATAATCAACACCAAAAGCGCAAAATACAACGCAAATTAGTAAAACAAACAATAAAACACTCATCCATTTCATAAAACCACCTTCATTTCATTTTTAAAAATTATATCACTTTTATATCACTTTCCCCTTCGTAAAGCCACATTAAAGCCGTATTGATATCGAAGATAATCAATGATAAAATTTACGTAACCAATTTAAACAATCCAAATTAAATGACTTAGGAGGTAAAATGATATCCCAGCCAGCCGTCAGCCAGCAAACAAAATATAATATTTGGACAAAATATTCACCATTCGTCTACGTATTACTTCTTATCGTAATGCTCGCAAACATCTTTGCATTCAACAAATACATACTAGCTACTGATTTTTTGGTAGCGTACGTTTTTTACGATTACTTCAAAAAAAGAAGGGCGATTGAAAAAATTGAAATCATGGTGAAAGCTCGCGCAAGGGTCTTCACCAACGAGGAATTCCAAGTGGAATTCATCATTAAATCACCTCAGAGTTTATTCATCACCATAACGCCGCCTTTACTGATCAACAAAGAACCGAGAGAAATTCTCTTAAACCCCAACGAAGAACAAAGTGTTATTTACACATCTAAACTTGGGACAAGGGGCACAAAACAATTAGGCACTTATTCAATAAAAATCGAAGGCTTCGGAAAATTATTTTCAATCATTAGGAGCGAATTCATCAATTCAGACGTGAAAGTCTTGCCAAATATGGAAGAGTCCAACATCATGTTAGAACGCATTTGGGAATCGCTCCCCAACCTTAAAAGCAGCTATAAACTTGCGGAAGATATCTCTTACGTAAAAGATTTACGCGAGTACAACAACGATCCACTCAACAAAATTCATTGGAAAAAAAGTGTCAAGTACGACAAACTCATCGTCAAAGATTTTGAATACACTGGTACTGGAAAAATTCTTATACTCCTTGATTTAAACCTTCCAGGTACCATATACTCAAAGAATGCTTGGTTTTACATCCGAAAAAAATACGAAGAAGACGCAATTAAAGCTGCGACTGGATTAATAAATTACTTCTCAGGTAGACATGAACAAGTTTACCTGTACACCTCAGATGGTAAAGGTTTTCAAAGTATAAAAGAAAAAGACCCCGTTATATATTTTGACTACTTGGCAGAAGTGCAGGGAACAATAGAAAATGAAAAAGATACTACAGAACTTCTCGCTGAAATACTGGCAGCGGTCCAACCTGTAGACACTGTTGTAATCCTCAGTATGTTGTTAACAACGGACGAAGTCAAAGAGATAATACACCTTAAAAGCCGGTGTGGAAGAGTAGTTGTCTTACTGATGCCTTACGGGTATAGAGATGCAACAAGTAAAAAGTTTAGATCTTACTACGACGTTCCACCGGAAGTCAAACAACTATACAACTATGCAAAAATACTTAGAGATGAAAACGTATTAATCAGTATATGGCATGAAAATGTAAGTCTAATGGAAGGCTTGAAAACAATTGAAGAATCATCATGGAAATAAAATAGGAGTGTGAACAACGTGCCATATTTAACTAACGTACTCAACACAACAATAATTCTACTATCTACACTACCAATAAAAGAAACCACACTCACACCACACAACGTATTCATATACATCATGTTTCTTCTTTTCTCATTACCAAAAGAAGAAGTACTCTCGCTAATTATCTTGGTGCTTGCATCACTTTACTCTTTTACTTTCACGAATATCGGTTCGATCGTACTTATAATCGCAATGACAGTATACTTAACAAAGAAAAACAAAAACTTCAAAATCGTAAGCTTAACAATTTACTTATTGGCAGTTACTTTCTTTCATAATCAGATAACACCAATACTTGTCATAGCGTACATAATTTTGAACTTTTACCAATACTTGACTAAAAAGCAAATTCAGATTGCGTTTGCCTTAGCAAGTGTACTATTACTAATACCATTCCCAGAGTTCACACTTGATTTTAGTCAAAGAAGTCGAATTAGTCAAAAAAGAATTGAATCGTCCAACTTGTCACAGAATTACTCACAACAAACTTTTCAAAGATCAAAAACACAAAACATAATAACTCAAAAGTCAGATAACTCTATTGCGCAAAGACCTTCGCCAACATCAGTTCAAACACAAAATATAAGAGCGATAAACACCAAACTCTTCAAATTAACCATGTCATTAGCCATTTTCTTCTCAGGCTTAGGTGCGCTTTACACGGTAATTTTAACTTTCAAATCTCAGAGAAAAGACAGATTCCGCATTTGGTTTACATTCTTCACAACAAGTATTGTATTGCTTTCATTATTTTTCTTCATGGTTCCATCGCTGTTTAAAACCACCCAAATACCTCAAAACCAAATGCAAAAAAGCGAAACAAGTGAAAAAACAATAGTTACCGACACACAACAGCAAACTAGTATTCAGCAAAGCCAAAGTAGGAATACAGAAAACCATTTGAAAACACAAACAAAACCACCCATAAACTTCATAGATCCATTTATTCTATCAACTTTTGCGTACATATTCGCAATTATCTCAACGGTTATTGCTATCTGGTTTCTAACCAGAAAATTCATAAGTATCGCAAATGAGAAAGCATTAGAACAACAAAATGAAGAACTTCAAACACAACCAACAAACTACTCAACAGATTACTCTTATCAGGACATTCTAAATCTAGAAAGTATAGAATTCATTGATCATAGCTACCGATATATACGAAAGACATTCTTCCCCCAACTTGACCACCTTACACCGTACGAACTAATCGAAAACATACAACAAACATCGATACTTGAACGTCTTGCGGCACTAACGGAAAGTTACGTCACATTAAAATACGCATTGGTAAAAACACATAATAAACAAAAAATAGATCAACTAAAACACATTTTTCAAGTTCTTTGTCAAGAATTGGCAAACCAAAAAAATGCAGCCTTGGTTTAGACCAAGGCCGCGACAATTCAGAAGCGTTGTTAACAAAAAGACTTGGCTAAGCCAAGTCTTTTTGCTATTTCTGGCACTTATTTTCACATTTTTGCACAGACTATCTTCAGATTATTTTACAACAGGTACATTTTCGATTATTGACTGGATAATCTCTTCTTTTGCTTCCCTAAGGATCTTTGATTCTGTTGTTTGTATTATTCTGTGAACAAGTACATATGGTGCAATTTTCTTTACATCATCTGGAAGAACAAAGTCTCTATCGTTTAAATACGCCCATGCCATGCTCATATGCATAAGTGAGAGACTTGCTCTGGGACTCGCCCCATATTTGAGAGATTTGTGATTTCTTGTTTCATTAACAATATCAACAATGTATTTTTTCACTTCATCGCTTATTTTTACTTGTCTAACATTTGCTTTTTCTCTTATGAATTCTTCGATTTTACCAACTGGTTTTAGTTCTTCTATCGGGTGTTTTGTCTTTTGAGTTGCTAATATTTCTATTTCGCTCTCCTTATCAGGGTATCCGAGTGATATTCGTGCCATGAATCTGTCAAGCTGAGCTTCCGGTAAGGGGAATGTACCCTCGTATTCAATTGGATTTTGCGTCGCTACAACAAAAAAGTTTGAAGATAATTTGTGTGTAACACCATCCACTGTTACTTGCCCTTCTGCCATCGCTTCAAGTAACGCTGACTGCGTCCTTGGTGTCGCACGATTTATCTCGTCTGCAAGTAGGATATCTGTAAAGATAGGTCCCGGTAGGAATTTGAAAGTATCCTCTTTTTTATCGTAGATCGACAAACCTGTTAAATCGCTTGGAAGTAAATCGGGTGTAAATTGTATTCTTTTAAAGTCAAGATCAAGCGAGATAGCAACTGAACGTGCAAGAATCGTTTTTCCAACACCAGGTACATCTTCAAGCAACACATGACCACCCGCGTACATCGCTGCTAAAACTATCATTATTTGTTCATCTTTTCCTTTGATGACTTTTTTGACGTTTTCAATGATTTTTTCATGGAGCAATTATTTTCCCTCCGTTTCATTGACTTTGCTATCGTTTTTTACTTTGTCTTTTTAGAAACTCTTCGAACACATCTAATATTATATCTTAACCTCTAAAAATTCCAAGTCTTTTTTATATTCAGATCTCCATCAAGCTCGACAAATCTGGCAGGATATCCTTCTAAAAGCCTCCCACCTTCGATTCCTAAATCCTTGCATGCATTGTAGGATGAAACTTTGGCGAGTTCTTTCAAGGTACATTTTGTGAATCTGTGAAAATTTTTAACAGCTTGGGAAAACCTCAACGTACTACCAGCAATCGTTCCATCTTTCAGTTGCGCTTTACCACCTCTAACCTTTACAGGCAGGTCACCAAGCATGTAATCTCCATCCTTCAAACCTGTTGCGGATATGCTATCTGTTACAAGGATAATTTTATCGGAACCCTTTATTTTGAACACAAAATCGACAAACTCAGGTGAGGAATGTACACCGTCAACTATCATCTCAACGGTGAAATCAAGATACAGACCTGCTCCTACCATATTCAAATCCCTATGATGGAGAGGACTTAGAGCGTTTGGAAAGTGTGTTATACGCTTGAAACCACTTTCAAATGCCTTTTTTGCAACTTGAAAATTTGCGTTGGAATGCCCCAAAGAAATTTTAATATTGTGGTTTAAGCAATCTTTCGCAAAATTGAAGAAATTATCGTTTTCCGGAGCTGCTGTTATTAACTCGATTTTTTCTGGCAAAATAAGCTTTTGAATTTCTGTGAGATCTTTTGGAGGCGTGATAATGTACTTTTCGTTATGCGCACCCTTTCGCTGCTCGGAGATGAAGGGACCTTCAAGGTGCAATTTGAAGCCACCTGGTAAATTGATATCTTTTAGCTTTTCAATTGGTGATGTTACCGTTGTTGGGAGAAAGTACCAAACCCCTTCTAAAGCTTCGTACTCTTTAAATTTTAGAAAGTCGTCGTATGAAGCTGTCATTGTATCAATACCTCTGATACCATGGATATGTGGATCAACGAATGCAGGCATTACTATGCTTTTGTACGAATTTTTGTTTGATTTTCTCACCTTATGAATCTTGTCGTCGAACTCTATACTTCCTACATATTCACCGTCAATTGGATCAACGATGAGAACATCTTCTAAGATCATGCAATCACCTCACAATATGACAGATTTAACAAGCCCTACCGGCTTGTCAGGGTTGATTCCTTTCTGTAGGACTTTCTTGTACCCTAACATCTGCGCATAAAGGCTTAAAAATTGCACTTTGAAAATCGGATACTCGGTTAAGGGATCTAAGAGATGAACATTTGCTCCTTTGTTTTCTAATTCTTTTGATAATACTCTTTCATACTAACTACCAGTTGAAAATATCGTTACGTGCGTTTTTTCTGAAAGCCGGGCTATCGGTCCGTGACGGTACTCTAAAGGCTCATAGTACTCCGTGCATGATGGTGCCATCTCCTGAACTTTCAGCGCACTTTCCTTAGCGATGTAATATCTTTCGTTGTATCCTAGGAAAACAAAGTAGTCTTTTTTACCAACAAGTTCCTCGTTTAACAGTCTTTGGTACAGTGCTAAAAATGGCTCGGGAGAGATTAATCGCCTTAAAATACCTTTCAAAAGTAGCCTCAAAATAGCTGAGAAACTGCCAGTCATTACCACAGATTTCTCACGGGCAAAGTCCAGTTCGATTTTTTCACTACATACGCTACTCAATGGTGTGTTTTTCTCGCAAGAGATACCGATAGTCTCCATTTTCCGGGATAACTTTTTCGCGCTCTCAACTGTTTCCGTAGTAGTGCCTGTTCTTGAAATTAGTATAGCTGTATCGTACTCTTCTGAAACTTTGTCTAGCAATTTTCCGTTAACAAGAAATTCCCCAGATGTATATGCTTTTGCATTTATACCAAATTGTCGAAGTACAGATATCATCACAAGACCAATATTATACGAGCTACCACAACCTATGAACAGATACTTGTTTTTTTGAGAACGTTATTGGGATGATTGCATCAACCCGTTTAATTAATTCGTTAACTCTGAGAATTTTGCTGTATGTGTTGTAAGTATGGATCTTGCTATTCTCCATTCTTTCCCCTCCAATAATCTAATACGGTATTGAAAGTTTTCCTAGAATTGAAACGGTCTTTGCTCCTGCTACCGTACTTTCGTAGGCCATGCCGCGCAAAAACAACTCACCTAAAAATGCG
The DNA here is from genome assembly GCA_049970055.1 of Fervidobacterium sp. Lineage (GTDB taxonomy): Bacteria > Thermotogota > Thermotogae > Thermotogales > Fervidobacteriaceae > Fervidobacterium. The sequence goes on along the minus strand of JBMFNR010000002.1, from coordinate 478,693 downwards.
ATAGCTATAGCTTCTCGAAAATTTATTAGTACCTTATGATGTTATTGAGAAAGCCAACTTGAAAGAAACATCTCTGTACGTTCTCGCGGATATTGTAGGAATAAGCGAAAAAGCAAAGTTTGTGCAAAATTTCATCGACTATGATAGGTTGGTGAGAGATAATTATGCAAGAAAAACTAATATCTTATAACCCCGACACATCAGTAATTCACAAACTTTTAAGACTGACAAAGCTTATCTCTTTCATGATTCTTACAAGTACTGTTATGTACACATACGATATCAGGATCATAGCTTTCATCCTCATATTTTCCTTTACTCTGCTGAAGTTAGCGAATATTAAATTTTCTCAGATAAGGCTCATGTTACTGTACGTGATTGTATTTTTGCTTATAAACGAATTTATTACCTTTATCTTCTCGCCTGAAGAAGGTGTTAAACTTTATTCAACTAGACATGTACTTTTTCAGTTCAGTCAGAGGCGTGTACTAACATTAGAGCAGTTATTTTAACAAACAACAAAATTCTTGAAATACATATCCATAATACCACTTGGTATTTTATTTTTATTCACAACTAATCCTAGCGAACTCGCTTCTTCTCTAAATCGAATAGGTGTGAATCACAAAGTAGCCTACACATTTGCTTTAACTCTCAGATACTTTCCTGATGTGCAGAAAGCGTATCTTGATATCAGTCTCGCTCATCAAGCAAGAGGGTTAGATTTATCAAGAAAGGCCAAGCTTGGCGATCGATTTAAAAACGCACTTTTGATACTAGTACCTCTTATTTTCTCAACTATGGAACGGGTTGAAAAGATAAGTAACGCAATGGATTTAAGAGGTTTTGGTAAGTACAAAAAACGTACTTGGTATACAGCAAAAAGATTTGAGAAAGAAGACTATGTTGCTTTGGTTATATCTGCTTTAATATTGTTTTTTACGGTACTGATCTCCGTTTTCGTCAACAAAGGTAGATTTTACAATCCTTTTGTGAAATGAAAAGGGCCTTTCGGCCCTTTTTTAATGATTTCTCAATAATTTCTCATCAAAATATCGAATTCAACTCTTTGTATATCTCGTCTGTGATGAGGTTTTTAACTTCAACAGCTTTTATATTTTCTTTAAGCTGGTCAAGTGAGCTAACTCCAAGTATAACACTACTAACATGCGGGTTTTTCAAACACCACGCTATCGAAAGTTGAGACATTGTTACACCTAGTCCGTCAGCAATTTCCTTAATTCTTCTCAATTTTTTCATTGTTTCCTCCTGGAATATCCCACGCTCTTCCATGGTCTTTCTAAGCCATTCCCATCTAGCAAGTCTTGATCCTTCCGGTATTCCCTCCAAGTATTTTCCACTTAATACTCCGGATGCCAACGGACTCCAAATGGTCGTGCCAATGCCGTATTTTTCGTAAAGCGGAGCGTATTCTTCTTCAACACGCTTTTTGAAAATCAGGTTGTACTGTGGCTGTTCAACAACTGGGGGCATACAGTTCATTTCTTTTGCCACTTTGCACGCTTGCTCTATCTCTTCAGCACTCCATTCGCTTGTACCCCAGTAAAATGCAAGTCCACTTTTGAGAATTTGGTCCATTGTGTAAACAATTTCTTCCATAGGTACCTCGGGATCCGGCCTATGACAGTAAAGAATATCAACGTAATCCAATTGCAATCGCTTGAGGGAATTCCATGCACCTTCGAGTAGATGCTTTCTCGACAATCCTTTTTGGTTAGGCCCATCTCCGCCCCAAAATATTTTTGTTGAGATTACAAGGTCTTCTCTTTTGTATTCCTTAAGTATCATCCCGAGCATAGCTTCAGCAATACCATTTGCGTATGCTTCAGCAGTATCAATGAAGTTTATACCGTTTTCAACTGCGTACCTCACAACTTGCCTTGTGGCATTTAGATCAAGTTGGTTACCAAAAGTGAGCCAAGAACCAAGCGATACTTCACTTATCTTCAAACCCCATTTTCCAACTTTTCTGTACTCCATAAAACCACCTCCTTGTTCGTACTACGAACTATTATATCATAAAAAAGGGAAATGCAAATGCATTTCCCTTTTCAAAACTACTCTTCTTTTGTTAATTGTTCTAACAATTTTTGCTCAATTACTCTATTCGGTCCGAAATCGTCTATCCGCAAGTACCACATAAACGCTTCCACTATAGCTTGAAGAGGAACCATACCAATTATTTCACTTCCGACAACCGGAACACCATATCTTTCAGCTTCTCTTTTTATAGTTTCGAAGACTCTGAATATCGGAGATTTTTTGTAATTTGTCAAGTTCATTGAAACTTGTACAATACCTTTCTCTTTTAGTTCTACCCCCATTGCTTTAACGTATCTGTACCCACCACTTACGTGTCTGACCGCTTTTGCTATTTTATCTGCAATTTCAATATTATTTGTTCCCAAGTTAACGTTGAAAGCAATCAAAAATTCTCTCGCACCAATGGCTGTAACACCTGCTGTTTCGTGAACCTTGTCAGGACCGAAGTCCGGCTTCCATTTTGGATCTTTTATCTTTTCAAAAAATCCTTCGAATTCCCCCTTTCTAATCTCTGAGAGGTTTTCTCGCCCCGGACTTGTTGCACTTCTTTCATACAGGTAGACAGGAATATCCAACTCTCTTCCAATTCTCTCACCCAGTTTTTTTGACCATTCGACACATTCTTCCATATTCGTACCTACAAGCGGAACTAACGGAATTACGTCTGTCGCTCCCATTCTGGGATGTTCCCCTTTGTGGTAGCGCAAGTCAATAAGTTCTGCAGCCTTTTTCGTCATATCGAATAGCGCATCAAGTATTTGTTCTGGTTCTCCAACAAGTGTGACAACCGACCTATTGTGGTCTTTGTCCATCGACCAATCTAAAACTCTAACTTTTGGATATTTGTTTGCTTCATCGATAATTTGTCTTACAATTTCTTCCCGCCTACCCTCACTAAAATTGGGAACACTTTCGATAAGTTTCATACAATGTACCTCCCATCATTCAAAATATTCAAAGATAATTCATTTCTCTACCTTCTTTTTTATCATATACCATAGATAGAGGTCAAATTTTCCTAACGGCTCTCCAAAAACATCTGCTACCTTTTTTAATCTTTCTTCATAATCTAGGTACCTTTTTTTCGTCCATCCTTTCGGAAGCTCATCGATAAGCCCATGCTGCATCATCGTTCTTAACACATGTTTATCTAGAATTGCATAATTTGGAAATCCTACATTTCTCAAAAAATGCGAGCTTTCTTTCCATCCAAGTCCTTTTATATTTTTTACGAAAAACTCCCTTGGATCGGGATGCGATATAAGTTCCCTTAGTCTTCCAAAAACCCATCTATTTGAAACGATATACTTCGCCCTAGCTTCCGGGTATCTGTGCCCTACCTGCTTTAATTTCTGCGCTAGATCTTCTTCTGAAAGATAGGCAAAACCGCTACCAATTAACTTCTGTGCTTTTATACCTCCTTGTGCACTCCAATTTGCTGTCAAAACGCAAAAGCTCAGCTCGGAAAAAAGGTCTTCTTCACTGCCGTTTTGCCTCAGTTCTTCAAAATCATTCCATCTTTCATCTACAAGAGGTTTTGCTTCTTGTCTTATTTCATTCATCTTTTTGATAAGATCGTTTATACCCATACAATCACCTTATTCATTTAATCTGAAGTCACCGAATTTTATTTACTTATTAGAATGTTTTACCAAACATGAAATAAAAATTCAAATTACTCGATGGAATGGGTAATCCCCATCCAACACGGATGAGTCCAAACATTGGTACCGTAAGACCAAATTCAATTCCGGCAGAGCTAACAAGTCTATCGAAGGCATATGTATTGTCAACAAAACCCATGTCGTAGAAAAGCGATATATAGAACAACTGCTCTGGTGCTTTAAATCTTACCTCGTTGTTATTTAAGCCAATGACTGTACCTTTGTCTGAAGATTTGACTCCCCTAACTTGGTTTAGTCCAGCGAGCTCGTATGTAACAGGTTCTCCAGCATTTTGAAATACTTGACCAGCCAATAGACGCGAAGCAATGGAAATCGATTCTGTTAATGGTATATGGAAGGTAACCTCGGCCAAGTAACTAAGTGCATCAGATCCGTTTGAAGAAATTGGGAAGTACTTTGTTCCAGATAAAGTGAACGAGTACCCTTTCATCGGCACGTAAAGGTTGTCAAGTGTTTCATACACGTAATTTGCCGATGTAGTAACGTTTACTGTATTGGTTGATGCTGTTGTATCGGTTGATGTTACGGTAATGTCTTTGTACCCAACACTCATACCAAATTGTCCGATTGCTGTTTTCAAAGTATTCATCTCAACTTGATAAGAAAAGCTTCTTTGTTTACCATCGGTAACCGGACTTTCTTGGTAACTCAGCGAGTTACTGATCGACAACGGTAAATTAAGTGGTTTCCTTATTCCTGCGTTTAGGGATAAATTCGTTGTAGAGAGTGCTTTTTGTAATGAGAAAGAGAGACTTTCCCCATAACCAAATGGATTTGTAGTAGAAATAGAAATTAATCCTGCTATACCATCCCACCAAGGTCTATCTTTCACTGGCCCCCACGTGACACCACCTTGGAAATCAAACTTTTTGTCTTTTTCTATTATCTTAACAACAACGTCAACTTTTGTCGGGTCATTTTCGACAGGCTCAAAACCAATGTCAATGTTTTTGAAGAAATTAAGTTTTGAAAGCTCAATATATGTGCTTTGCAGTTCAGCTCGTTTTAGAAAATCACCTGGTTTGACACTTATAACATCGTTAAAAACGTAGTCTTTAGTTACATCATTCCCAGTTATTTTTACCTGTCTTACTTTTATTTCGTCGATCTTAATCGCTAAGTATCCGTCGTCATCTAACCCCAAGTTAAGATTTATAAAGTATCCCGCATTGTCGTATTTGTCCTTTACCTGTTGAACTTTAGATAATATCTTGAAATTTGTATACGTTCCCTCACTCGTTTCACCTATCAAATCTTTTTGGGTAAAGAGTGTGTTACCAACTGTCTTTATCCCTTTAAGCTTTATTGGTTGGGGTGTAATTGTGTTGTCAGTTACAGTTATTAAGAGTGATTTCGCTGGAAATTTTGACTGAACTTCCTCAACAGAGACACCTACTATCTTTACATAGGTGTACTTTGACAGAGTTTGAAAAATCGACTGCAGGGTTTGTTGATTTGGGATGTAATCTTTTTCAGTATCAAATAGCCGCTCAAACCAATTTTTTCTCTCGTAATCTTTATACCTTTTTACTGAAACTTTGCTTGACACATCTTTGAATGCATCTTTGAATTCTTCATCATCACTGACCACATCAAAACCAACATCGTAAAGTACGTTTTCTTTGATTAAAAATTTAACATTCCCATCATCAAAAATGTTCCCACTTACGTAAATAAAACCAAAGGATTTGTCTTGAGATCTTGGAGTTGCAACCAAAAATCCCTTTGATGAGTAAAGATCCGCAATTGCTGCAATGCTATCCCAGAATTTTGAGAAACTGAAAGGCTTGCCTTCTTGGAGTTTAACTTCTTTTTTTACCGTATCCAAATCAATTATTCCAGGGCCTTGGATTTCAAAATCGATCTTTTTAATTGGAGGATTCTCGACGACATTTATTTTCAAAATCTTTTTGCTCGAATCACCGAAAGCATCGAGTATTTCATACTTAATATTCTCAAAAAATCCCGTTCCATCAATGGAATTAACGATATCCGATATGGCGTTTTCGTTAATATCTTTCCCGATATACTGGCTGTAATATTCTTGGAGATCCTGTGCTTTCAGAGTTTTCAATCCTTCAAAGTGCACGTCTACTAGTACAAACGAAAACGATACAACGGATAATGCCAAAATAAAAACTGTGATTAATAAAAGTTTTTTACTCACCTAAAATCCCTCCTCAGTTTTATTATTACGTCAGATATTACGATAGATTCTTCTAATTCGTTTAACATATCTTTGAGCAAAAGCATTTTCTCTGGTGAATCTAATTCACCTAAATACGCTTTTATCGTTTCACTTTCTATAGAATAACAATTATCGTTGAAACACCTTTCTATTTTCCAGTTGATAGAGTTATTTAAAAGCAAAACAAGGATTGCGTCTGCTATATTTCCAACGGGTTGGCAATCAATATGCGATTTGTAAAAAAGCGCCTCAGTCTTTGTCCCCTTTCCTAATTCTGTTTGTATTTTCGTATAACCTCCTGTTTGTTCAGTAGCTTGTTTTAAAAAAGGAAGCCCCAACCCCACGCGTCTTATTTTCTTTTCTCGCGTTGTCACAAAAGGATCAAATATTCCTTCAAAAACGTCTGGCCTTATTCCACCAGCATCATCTTCAACGGAAAAGTAAAACGTATCGTTTGTTTCTTTAATATTTATCGCCACGTTCTTTGCCCTTGCATTTATAGAATTTTCAGCAATGTCATGTAAATGATCTGCAATTGTTATCAGTCCCAAATTGTTTTAAACCTCCCTTCAATGATCAATTCTAAAACTTCCTTTGCACTTTTCGGTCTTTCTTCGAAAAATATCTTTCTTATTCCCACTTCGTCTGGCAAATGCGCGTCGGATGAAGTGAGTATTATGAATCCTTCGTTTTTTAGTTCCTCGTACGTAGATTTCTTTTTTACTTCAATGTACCTACTACCTTCGGGAAGTAAGCCTAGCTGGTAAATAGCACCAAATTTTCTATCGACGTGTGCAAAGACTGGCAACCCATTGTTTTCCAATATGATATCGATCGTATCTTTGATCGTCAAATTCGTTGGGAAGCCGAGATAATTTTCAACCGTGCTAATGAATTCTTCATTTTCATTAATAACGATTTGGTATCCAAATGTTTCAGGATCGTATGTAAATGGTGTAAGATTCTGCTTTATTATTTCTGAAACCTTTAAACAATTCTCCAGAGAACTAAAGTACCCAAGTATGTGAACATCCTCAACTGTGTGTATTTCTATTCCAGGAACAATCACCTTGCCAGCTCCGAAAACTTTCCCACAAAACCCAATGAAAGCCGCTATATTAAGGGCGGAATTATGATCAGTTATTGAGATAATATCTAGCGGCTTATTACAGATCACAGAGGGCAGCATACTTATATCTGCGCAAGGGGAAAGGCAAGAGTGTACATGTAAATCCGCAAAGATCGTGTACTGATTATTTGACACCAATTTCGTACATTCTCCCAGCTGTTATATACGAATTTTCTGGCGAAATATACAGATTTATATTTTCTTCCTTTGCCTTTTCCACCGTTTCTCTTGGAAATTCCAAGCCTTCGCAAAGCACTATTGCCTTTACACCGGTGAGTACCGCTACTGCGATTATATTTACGTGACTTTGAACAGTTAACCAAACTGAGTTTTGTTGTGCCGAACGCATAACGATACTTAGTAAATCCCCAATATATCCATGCTCAATTTCGTAATCATCTGCGAAATGAACAATTCTGAGTCCTAACTTGTTTGCAATGTCAGATATCTTCACACCCTATCCCTCCGCTTGTAATATTGACCTGTAAAGTTCATACAGTAGTATTTATAAGAGCTCCTATTAGTATTTCTGGTATTTTCATGCCAAACATCAGAGCATTCATCGCCATCGTCAACATAAGTATTTGCTGTTGAAGCTTTTCTCTCTCCACTGGATCATTGGTTGTGGAAAGTTTTCTGTACAATTCGTCTATTTTTTGCTCTATCTTCGATTTTTTAAAGTCTTCTTCCACAGTCTTTCCAAGACCTTTGGTATTATTTATGTTTCCATCAGACCTATTTTCGCCAGGAATGTACATCAATACCTTCGTCTCCCCAGCAACAGCAGCCAAGAAAGAGCCACGTTTTTGCATATCAAGATATATTCCCCCAGCTATTATGAACCCACCTTTTTTCATGGCCTGCTTTTTAAAGTCCATGTAATTGGCTAATTCTTGGTTTAATACTCTTAAAACACTCTGACTTGCTGGGGCTCCTGATGGAATACCGGGTTCGCCAAAATCGAGTTTGTATCCAAGCATTGGGTTGACAATAACAGTTTGAACACTTTGGATACTCCCTACATCCATGACATTCATGCGAATCGCCTCGTTAAAAAGTTTAACCGTTGTACTTTGCAAGCACTTTTAACGCTTCTTTTATTATCTTTGATATATTACCCTTGATTGGCATTTCTTTAATCACTTTTGTCACCGCATTACGTGCTTGTGTTCGTGAGTAACCAAGGGATACAAGGGCTTCTATAGCTTCAATAGAAGATTCATCCACCTCAACAGTTTCAAATTCGTCCTTTAGCTCGGCAATTATTCTTTCCGCAGTTTTTCTGCCTATTCCTGGAATTGTGGAAAGTTTCTCGACATCTCCCGTTGCTATAGCGTTCGACAAAAATTCTATACTCGTAGATGACAAAATCTTGACTGCTGTTTTTGGGCCAAGTTTTGATACTTTGATTAGTTTTTCAAAAACTTCCTTTTTTGAATTTGAATCAAAACCGTACAAAGATATATCTTCTTGAGTAATCAAAAACTTTGCGTAAACTCTTATTTCTTCCCCCTCTTTCTTATCAGAAAAACTTTCAGCATCGGTTACTATACCAAGTACTATTCCACTTACAAAGACAAGTATCTTCCCTTCACTTCTACCATAGTATGTACCGTGTATAATTTCAATCATTTCAATCAACCTCTGATAACTCGAATACTTCTTTTGTATTTTCCCAAATTGCCTCGTAGACCTCGTATCCAAAAATACGATTTAATTCCTCGAAAACGTAGTATACATACATTGGCTCGTTTCTTTTACCACGGTACTGCTGTGGTGGCAGATATGGGCAGTCGGTTTCTGTAACAATATTTTTTATTCCTATTATTTTGACCACGGTTCTTAAGGAATCGTTCTTTGGATACGTCAATGGTCCTCCAACTCCAATCTTAAAGCCAAGTTTGACAAATTCCCTTGCCCATCTCTCATCTCCACTGAATGCGTGCACTATTCCTCCTTTTTCAGCACCGATAAGTTTGACAATTTCGTGAGCATCCTTGTATGCGTCACGAATATGCAAAACAACAGGCCTTTTTAATTCATTTGCAAGCATCAATTGTTCTGCAAAGACTTTCCTTTGTACATCAATAGGAGATAGGTTTCTGAAATAATCCAATCCTATCTCGCCTATTGAAATTACTTTTTTGTTGCTTTTCACAAGATCTCTAAGTACATCCATGTAATTTTTTGGAACATTTAAAGCATCATGCGGGTGAATACCAACGGATGCAAAAGTATTCGGTAAAGCATCTGTGACTTCTAAAGTAGATGACAAATCTTCCATGCTCGTTGAAACATTAAGCACAAATCTCATCTGCTTAACTACTTCCAGTAGTTCTTCTCTATTTTTGTCGAAATGAGGCATATGCAAGTGTGCGTGAGTGTCTACCAGTTTTCGAATTAAGCTTTGTATTTCCATCTGTACATACCCTCCTTTTTCTGATATAATTATATCAGATTTTTTAACGATTAGTAGAAAGAACTATAAGAAACATTAAAGCTGAATATAGTGAAAAAGACTTGGGGGTGTGTCTTTTTGAAAGGTACCGGCAAACTCACAGTAATTGTTGGCCCAATGTTTTCAGGAAAGACTACAGAACTTTTGAACTTTGCGGAAATTTATGAACTGGGAAGAAAAAAAACGTGCATAATAAAACCAAAAATTGATACTAGGTATAGTCAAGAAGATGTTGTAACGCACAAATTATTCAAAATGCCAGCTCATACAGTTCAAAATACTCAAGAATTCAAGGACTATTTCAATTCGATGAGTGAAAAACCAGATGCCATTTTCATCGACGAAGTGCACTTTTTCGACACTTCACTAGTAGATGCGGTGAAAGAAATCATCAAAACAGGTGTAGATGTTTATTGCGCTGGGCTTGATATGAACTATCTTTGGGAACCATTCACAACGACTGCGTTGTTAATGGCTATTGCGGATGAAGTTATCAAGAAAAAAGCTGTCTGCGAGGTATGTGGAGAGTACAAAGGGACGCTCTCGTACAAAAAGATGACGAGTGGTGGGATATTCGACATTGGTGGAAAGGAAAAATACATCGCAGTTTGCAAAGACTGTTATGAAGATTTAAAAGGAGGGCGATATAGATGAAGATGAATAAAATTTCCTTACTTGGAGCACTGGTAGCTTTCTTTTTTGCAGTACTTGGCTTTTCGTCGCAGATTGTTGTACTTCACACTTCCAATATCTATGGAAATGTCCTACCTTACAATTATTTTAATAACACTTATCAATCTGGTGGTTTGGCAATTATAAAAACATATGTTGATGACTTGAGAGAAAAGAATAAGGATGTACTTTTGATCGATACAGGAAACTTACTTTATGGTTCCCCATTCGGAGATTTCTCCAAAACAAAAAATGATATCCCAGTTATTGATACATTCAACAAAATCAAATATGATGCTTTCGTTCCTGGAACATTTGAGTTGAATTACCCCCCCGAAAAATTACTTGATGTATTTTCAAAAATGAAAGCAAAGGTGTTAGCTTCAAACCTTAAAGGTCTACTTTCAAACAATATAGAGAGTTACTACATAAAAACCTCTTCGGAAGGATTTAAAATAGCAGTGGTGGGTGTGGTTACAACATATAAATCGGGAAATCTCGTAGATTACAAGACTGCAGTTAGAAATACGCTTAAAACTGTAAAAAGTAAAAATCCGGATCTTATCATCCTTGCAACAAGTGGAGGCATCACAAACAGCCCTATATCTGGAAAATCACTGGCACTGAAAAGCGATTTAAACATAGGGGATGAACTTGTCAAAGAGTTTTCAAATGATGTAGATATATTTTTATTTGGTAATCAAGATGTTGTTTATACTTCCTCGAAGTCAAATAAAGTTTACTCCATTGCCGGAAGCGAAGGAACGGGTGTGAACAAAATCACAATAGTCGCAGAAAAAGAGAATAATAAATTTAAAATAAAATCAATCGACATAAAGAGAGTGGACTTTGCTGGAATTATCCCATCAGAAGAAATATTGAACAGTATTGCAGTTTTCGAAGCAGAATTTAATAAGTGGTTAGATGAATCCATTGCCACTTCAACTGTTTCAAGCGGGTTTAATAAGTACATGACAATATTGGACGATAATTTGATCACGGAAATTGTTAACAAGTCAATCATAGACTATGTCTTTGCAAATGCTGGGACATGGAATGTCTTTAATCCGAGTTGCCAAGGTATTTCTGAAGGCCCTATAACAAGGAGAGATATCTATTCATTTGTCGGAAAAACAACAACAATAAAGTTAGTTGAATTAACGGGCAAAGATATCAAAGAAATAATCAACAATTCTGTTAACTTACTAAATTACGATGGAACGAAGGTAATATTCAAAGAACCGTTGATAACCAAACCATGGTTGTTCGATTTATTTGAGAATATAGAATACGGTATAGTTTTAAACGAAAAAACTGTAAGGAACGTATTATATGCAGGTAAACCTTTGGAAGAAAAAGATAAGTTGCTTGTTTCAGTACCTACAGTTAGAACTTACGGCACGTTACCCATTTTAAAAGGAAAAGTCGTAAAAGATTTCGAAATCCCTGTGCAGGAAATATTATTTAATTCTTTTGCAAATAAAGAGATTAGTGCCGAAATTGATGGTAACAGATCAAGTTATGTAAAACTAGAGTATGTAGTGAAACCTGGCGACACATTTAATCAACTCGTTCAAAGGTTAGCTGTGTCTGCGCAAGAATTCTTGGAGCTCAATCCCATTATAAAAGACATCAATCTTTTAAGACCTCGTTGGAAACTCGTCTACTATAAAAAATATCTCGATCTGATTCCTCCACTTAGAGAGATATTCGAACTAAAGTAAAAACATGTAAAAAATGTGAGAGAGCATCAAAGCATCAAAGGTGGCTTCAACAAGCCACCTTTTTTCTAAAAATGTTGCATACATTTCACTCAAGTATTAAAGGTTTGTGATATAATTGAATTGAATATTGAATTTAAACAACTGAACGGAGGTGCTCTCGGTGAAAAAGTTTTACATTACAACCCCTATTTATTATGTTAACGCAGAACCGCATATAGGCAGTTCTTATACTACTATAGTTGGTGATATTTTAGCTCGATATAAGAGAATGATGGGCTACGAAGTATTCTACTTAACCGGTACAGATGAGCATGGGCAAAAAATAGCTCAAGCAGCAAAAGAAAAGGGTATGGAACCAAAAGAACTTTGCGATACGTTGGCAGAAAAATTTAAAGAGCTTTGGAAAGACTTAGGTATAACAAATGATTATTTTGTTCGAACAACAGATGAAAAACATGAAAAAACTGTTCAATTTTTTGTATCGAAAATGCTCGAAAATGGCGACGTTTACAAAGGGACGTACGAAGGATGGTACTGCGTACCATGTGAGACTTATTGGAACGAAGATGAACTAGAAGAAGATGAACATGGACACAAAGTATGTCCATCATGTAAGAGAGAAGTACAGATCATAAGTGAAGAGAATTATTTTTTCAGACTTTCAAAGTACAACGATGCACTATTAAAACATTTCAAAGAAAACCCAAATTTTGTCGAACCTGATTTCAGAAGAAACGAAATGATGAAAATACTTGAATCTGGTCTGAAAGATCTTTCTATAACAAGAACAACGTTAAAATGGGGAATTCCAATGCCAAATGATCCAGAACATGTTATATACGTTTGGGTAGATGCTTTGATAAACTACGTTTCAGCTATTGGATATCCAAATGATATGGACACATTTAACAAATGGTGGCCTGCTGATGTACATTTGATTGGTAAAGAGATCAATAGATTTCACAGTTTGATCTGGCCTGCAATGTTAATGTCGGTTGGTTTACCATTGCCGAAAAAGATCTTTGCTCATGGATGGCTAACCGTAAATGGCCAGAAGATCAGCAAGTCACTCGGAAACGCAATAGATCCAAGGGAATATGTGAAGAAATACGGAAATGATGTTGTCAGATATTACCTTGTTAGAGATATAGTATTTGGTAAAGACGGTGATTTTTCGGAGGAAAATTTAATAAAACGCTTAAACTCAGACCTTGCCAATGACTATGGTAACTTACTGCACAGAACACTTGCAATTATACAAAAGCACTTTGATTCAATTATTCCTGGAATAGGAACCACCGAACCAATTGATGAAAACTTGATGAGAGAATATGATGAAACAAAAGAAAAGTACATACAACTTATGGATGCTTACAAGATTACAGATGCGCTTGATGTGCTTTGGCAATTTATTTCTTCACTAAATAAGTATTTTGATGAAACTAAACCTTGGGTTTTGGCAAAAGAAGGTAAAAAAGAACGTCTTGGAAGTGTTTTAAGCTTGGTAACAGAAAATATACTCAAAGTTGCAACACTCGTATCGCCAGTAATGCCCGAAACCTCTGCGGAAGTGTATAAAAGACTATCCATAAATGAAAAATTTGATGAAAAATATCTGTCGAGCTGGAACATACTTAAAGGTAACAAGATAATACACGGTGAGCCTTTGTTTAAAAAGTTTGAAAAGAACAATAGTCATGATCAAAGTAAAAAAGAAATTAAGGAGGCAATTAAGATGGAGGCAAATCAGCAAAAACAGACAGAAAACGTTGTAACGATGGGGGATTTAATAGACATCGACATGTTTAAGAAAGTAGACCTTAGGGTTGCTAAAATAATTGAAGCCGAGAAAGTAGAAAAATCAGAAAAGCTTGTGAAATTACAGATAGACCTTGGTGAACTTGGTCAAAGACAAATTGTTGCAGGAATTGCTCAATATTACAAGCCAGAAGAGCTTGTTGACAGATTGATAGTAGTTGTTGCTAACCTTAAACCTGCGAAATTGATGGGGCTTGAATCAAAAGGTATGCTTCTTGCTGCAAAAAAAGATAATAAACTTACACTCTTGACCGTCTCGTCTGAGATAGAACCGGGTGCCAAGATATCGTAATACATCTTCCATTATTTTATCTACATAGAATTTTCCAATAGGAGGTTTTGGAGTGTGGACAAAGAATTTGAAGTTAAGAATGGCGATGAGATAAATCAAAATGAAACAAATTCAATACAGCAAAATACCTTTGAACGAGCGCTTGAAGAGGAACTCGTTAAATCGTACCTCAGTTACTCGATGAGTGTTATTATAGGACGTGCCATACCAGATGTAAGGGACGGTTTGAAACCTGTTCAAAGAAGAATTATATACTCCATGTACGAGCTTGGTTTAACTCACAAGAGCGCATTCAAAAAATCAGCTCGTATTGTTGGTGAGGTTATGGGTAAGTATCACCCACACGGTGATGCTTCAATATATGAAGCGCTTGTAAGAATGGCCCAACCGTGGACCATGCGTTATCCACTAGTAGAAGGACAAGGAAACTTTGGTTCCATAGATAGAGATCCACCTGCTGCGATGCGATATACGGAAGCAAGACTCCACAAAATAGCCGAAGAGATGGTGGAAGATATAGACAAGCAAACGGTAAAAATGCTTGATAACTTCGATGGAACGCTTAAGGAACCGGATGTATTACCAGCAAAGGTACCAAATCTGCTGTTGAATGGTGCAAGCGGTATAGCTGTTGGAATGGCAACGAATATACCGACACACAACATAAGCGATGTAGTCGATGCAACGGTTGCTTACATAAGAAATAGGGACATTTCCATTGAAGAATTAATATTATTGATAAAAGGACCTGATTTTCCAACCGGCGGAATAATAATTGGTAAAGCTGGAATAAGAGAAATGTACATCACTGGTAGAGGTAGCTTTACCGTAAGAGGCAGAGTTGAGATAAAACACGAAAAAAAGAAAAAAAGCATCATCATAACTGAAATACCGTACGGAGTTAGCAAATCAGATTTAATTGAACAAATTGCAGAGTACCTTCAAGAAGAAGAGATTTTTGTTAAGGATTTACGTGACGAAAGTGATAAAGAAGGATTGAGAATTGTCATAGAATTACCAGAAGATGCTAAAGAAGAAGTTATCTTGAACAACTTATACCAAAAGACGAGTTTGCAAACAAGATTCAATGCAAATTTCCTAGTAATAGACGCAGATAAACAACCAAGGTTAATGAATTTGAAACAACTTATAGAGGCCTACGTAAAACACCGTTTCGAGGTTGTGAGAAAAAGAACACATTACGCCTATCAACAAGATTCTAGACGTGCACATATCATAGAAGGTTTAATTAAAGCCTCGAGAGCCATTGATACAGTTGTTAGTATAATAAGAAGTGCAAAAGATTCTTCGGAAGCTGTTCAACAATTAGTAGATGTACTTCAAATGAGCGAAGAACAAGCCAGAGCAGTTCTTGATATGAGGTTAGGTAGGCTAACAAATTTAGAAACGCAGAACTTACAACAAGAATACAAAGAATTACTCGTAAAACTCGAGAAAGAGAAAGAACTTTTGATGAACGATGACAAGGTCTACGATGTTATTGTCGAAGAATTGTTGGACGTAAAGAAAAAGTATTCAGATCCAAGAAGAACGGAAATCACAGAATACGAGGAAACTGTAACAAGGTTTGACAAAAAGGATTTAATACCAAATAAAGATGTTGTGCTAACACTTACAAGAAAAGGGTTTCTAAAATTAATGGACATAAACGCATTTAGAACTCAAAAAAGAAATGGTAAAGGTGTAATTGGTGCAAACCTTATGGAAGATGATATCATATCGCAGGTTCTTTATACAAAACTGCATAGTAAAACATTATTTTTCACATCTTTAGGGAAAGTGTACGAAATTGAGAACATAGATATTGAAGAAAGTAACAGGGGAAATAAAGGTAAACCGGTAAACAAGTACATCAAACTAGAAAGCAGTGAAAAAGTCTTGACAATGGTTGATATAACGGAATACGTAGGTGAGCTGTTCTTTGTAACTAAAAAGGGTATCATAAAACGTACGAGCCTGGAAGACTTTAAAAATATTACATCAAAAGGCATTAGGGCTATAACATTCAAGGAAGGAGACGAACTTGTGTCTGTTCTGAGAGTTAATTCAGAAAGTGATACGATTTTGATTTCTACAAAACTTGGAATGAGCATACGATTCGGAATTGATGAAGTAAGAACAATGGGCAGGAATGCGGCAGGTGTGAGAGGTATAAAATTAAGGGATGATGACGAAGTAATTTCTTCGACAATTCTTGAAAGTGATGAAGGATATATACTTACGATTACAGAAAATGGTTACGGAAAGCTTACACCAGTTAACGATTATAGGAAACAATCAAGAGGTGGGCTTGGAATTAAGAATATTGGAGAGATCGAAAAAACAGGTCCAATAGTTGGTGTTTCTTTCGTAAAAGGTGACGAAGAAGTTGTACTCTTTACAAAAGACGGAGCAACGATAAAGTTCAAAATATCAGATGTTCCAACAAGAAGTAGAACAGCACAGGGGGTAAAAGTAGTGCACCTTGCAGATGGAGATGTGGTTGCTGATTTTGCCGTAATCGGTGGTGAAGAATGATTGTACAGAGAAATAGACCATAAGGCTGATATAGCATACGAAGTTGAAGCAAAATCATTTGATGAATTTCTAAATGATATTGTAAAAATATTGCTTGAAAACAGTACTAAAAAATTTACCAAACATGTTGAAAAGTTATTATTAACAAATTGTTTGCAAAATTTTATCGAAAAATGTTATAATATAGATATGATACGAGATGAAAACGCGTTGCAAGATTACATATTCGATATGGTAAACGAACTGATATTCTTGGTAGATCAAGGGTACTACCCGTTCAAAGTGGAAAATAATTGTATATATCTGTGCAAAGAAAATATAGGGCTCTCCATAAAAGCTTTAACTTATCATAACTTTGTTGCAGAAAGGAGAAACGATAAAATATTTCTTAGGATGGTGTTTGACGTATGAGAGATCTAACAGAAAGGCAACAACTTATATATGAATTCATAAAAGATTACATGATAATGAAAGGTTACGCTCCTTCGATAAGAGATATAGCTAGGCACTTTAGAATGACCCCAAGAGGTGCTCAACAACATGTTATAGCTCTTGAAAAAAAAGGATACATAAAGCGCGGTAAGGGACCACGTACCATATCACTCAGTGAACGAAAAGAAAGCATTGTTGTACCTGTCAAAGGCACCATAGCTGCTGGGCAAGCAATCGAGATGTTTGAGAAAATTGATGAAGAAATTGAGGTACCTCTTGCTATGCTGAAAGGGTATGGTGAGTACTTTGCTTTGAAAGTTCAGGGGGATAGCATGATAAATGCGCACATAATGGATGGTGATTATGTAATACTCAAAAGACAGTACAACGCAGAAAATAATTCAATAGTAGCGGCTGTAGTCGAAGATAAAGTAACTTTGAAAAAATTTGTACTAAAAAGTGACCACGTGGAATTGATACCTCAAAACGACGAATACGAAACAATTGTTTGTGATCCAAAGAAGGTTAGAATAATAGGCCGGATGGTTGGACTGATAAGGATAATGAAGTAACTGAAACTGCTCGGTAACTTAAGGGGGGAAAGATTTATGGATCTTGAAATACTAAAAGGCGATATAGTTAGAGTCATAATGCCAGAGGAAGTAGACCTTACAAATTCACAGGACATTAAAAGGAAAGTTTATGAGAGTGCAATTGAGAAAGGTTACAAAAAGTTACTTCTTGATTTTTCAAATACGACATATATAGACAGCACAGGACTTGGAATAATAGTGGCAATCCACAAACAAGCCCTTATGAACGCTGGAACGACAGCACTTATTAACCTCGATCCAAATATCAAAAACCTTTTAAGAATGACGGCACTTGATAGAGTACTCAATATATTCGATGATTTAAAAAGTGCCGTGCAGTTTTTAAATAAATAATCATAAGAGGAGGGATTGGTTTATGTACACATACACTGAACAATTTGGAGTTGTTGTGGTTTCAATTAACTCTGAAGTATCAATGCAAAACGCTATGAACCTGAGAAACTGGGTTGTCGATAATCTGATAAAAAAGGGGAAAGTAAAACTCGTTTTTGATTTAACAAATGTAAATTCCATTGATAGCTTCGGACTTGGTACGTTTGTAAGTCTTTACAAAAGTGCATTATCTGCAGGTGGAGCCGTTGCATTTGCTTGCGCCAATGAAAACATTAAAAAGTTACTCAGCATGACTGCTCTCGATAAGGTAATTAAAAATTACAACACAGTTACGGAAGCAGTCAATGCCCTCAAATGATACAAGTAGGTGAAAGTAATGAGAATAGCCATCGGAAGTGATCATGCAGCGTACGAATTAAAAGAGAGAGTGAAGGAATACCTTTCCGGTAAAGGCATCGAGGTTGTTGATTGTGGTACGTATTCTATCGAAAGTGTTGATTATCCAGATTACGCAAAGAAAGTTGGCGATAAAGTTAAGTCTGGCGAGTGTGATTTTGGAATCTTGATGTGTGGTACAGGAATCGGTATGTCCATTGCAGCGAACAAAATCCGTGGAATTAGGGCTGCCTTATGCTTGTTCCCAGATATGGCAACTTACGCGAGAAGACACAATAACGCAAACGTACTTGTTTTGCCAGGTCGCCTTATGGGAATCGAACTTGCAAAGTGGACGGTTGATGCTTTTTTAAACTCCGCATTTGAAGGTGGAAGACACGAAAGAAGGGTCAAAAAAATTGAGGAAATCGAGGAATAACATATTTTTTTGTACTCAGCTGAACGATTTTTATGTTCCAAAAAAAGAAATTGATAATGGGAAGTTCATTAGAAATCCTGAGAAACCCTCAAGGTTGTCGTTGATAGAAAATTATTTGGAAAACAACTTCACACGTATCCCTGTAAAGGATTACCCCGATGACATAGTATATACTGTTCACAGTGAGAAGTACGTGTCTTATATAAGAAAAAAATCGCAAGAAGTAGAGGAGGAATACATCCCGGAAGTGTTCTTTGTAGACCCTATCTTTGATACAGGAACCCCCATTCGAAGAGAGACTTATAGGGCAGCACTTAACGCCGTAAATACGGTTATGAGTGCTGTTGAATATGCTATACAAAATAAAAAACCGGTTTACGCTCTTACTCGCCCACCTGGGCATCACGCGATGAAGCATTACGGCGGTGGATACTGTTATTTCAACAACGTCGCGATAGGTGCACGATACCTTGAAAAGTTAGGTATGAGAGTAGGTATTCTTGATATTGATTTTCACCATGGTAACGGTACACAGGATATATTCTACGATGACAGAAATGTTCTGTACGTTTCAATTCACGGCGATCCACGGAAATTTTACCCATGGTACAGTGGATACGAGAATGAAATTGGTACTGGCAAAGCTAAAGGAACTAACTTAAACATTCCATTACCAGGCGGTTCAACTTTTGAAGTATATAAGAATGCATTACAAAAAGCTTTCAAGAAGATAATAGATTATAAACCTGATTTCTTCATACTTTCCTTTGGTACGGATACACATATAAACGACCCTGTGGGACACTTTTCACTGGTAAGTAATGATTACGTTGAGATAGGAATTTTAGTATCTAAGATTATTGAAAAGGTAGGTAATGGAGTAATAGTGCACGAAGGCGGGTATAACGCAAAATCAAACCTTTCGGCTGTTAAAAATTTCTTAAAAGGGGTTCTATCGTAAAAACCACATAGTTCGTAAAGATTTGTAAAGGAGGTACGCATATGTCACTGAAAGAAAAAATACTTAACGATATGAAAGAAGCGATGAAGGTTAAAGATGAACTAAGATTAAGAGTTCTAAGGTCGATTAAGACGGCGATTGGTTATTTTGAAGTAGAAGGTGAAAAGAAAGAAGCAACAGATGATGACATCCAAAAACTCATCTTAAAGGAAATCAAAAAAAGACAAGAGTCTATAGAAGCTTACAAACAAGCTGGTAGAGAAGACCTTGCAAAGGTCGAAGAAGAGGAGTTGAAAATACTGCAAGAATACGCGCCAAAGATGTTATCACGTGAAGAAATTCAGACAATAGTTAAAGAAGTCATCGAGCAGCTAAATGCTACACAAAAAGACTTCGGAAAGGTTATGAAAGAAGTAATGACAAAAGTGAAAGGCGCTGCAGACGGTAAACTCGTGAATGAAATTGTCAAGGAGATGCTTTCGTGACAAAAATAAAATCCAGAAAACCTAAGATATATCCTATTTTTTTACCCAACGCTGGTTGCAGAACACGTTGTGTGTTCTGTAATCAGTATATTATGACAGGTGAAAAACTTCCAGATTTTCGGTTACTAAAAAGTCTTGAGATAGACGAAAGCATCGATGAAATAGCATTCTACGGAGGTACGTTCACTGGACTTTCAAAGGAAGTTATGAAGAATCTTCTTGAAATATATCCAGATATACCAAAAAGAATATCGACAAGCCCCAACTGTATTAACGAAGAGGTAGTTGAAATATTGAAATGTGGAAACGTAAAAGTTGTAGAGTTAGGTGTTGAAAGTCTTGACAACGAGGTTTTAGAGACCTCAAATAGAGGATACAAAGACAAAGATGTTATAAACGCCATCAAATTACTGCGTAATGACTTTCACGTAATTGCACATATGATGGTCGGATTACCAAAAGATACGAAAAAAAAGGACTTGACGAGTGTGGAAAAGCTCATCGAACTTGGTGTTAAAAATTATAGAATCCATCCAACAATAATTTTTAAGCACACTGTTCTTGAACAAATGTACTTACATGGAAAATACACACCACTCACTTTGGAGGAATCTGTCGACATAGTAAGTGATATGATTATATTAATCGAGTCAAACAATGGGTCTGCTATAAGGTTAGGGTACCACGTACCTGAAAATCAAAAGCAATTTATAGTTACTGGGCCGTATCATCCATCCTTTGGAGATATGGTAAGATCAAGGATAATTAAAAAAATAATAGAAGAACTGAAAGTAAAGTTAGTTGAGTTCAACAAAAAGTACGAACCATGGTTTAACGCTTACGAAAACAAAGGTTTGAACATTGAAAAACGAATAATCACGCAAGAAGATATGTTTTTCGATGGAATAAGTTATGTAGATGCATTAAGAAAATTGTCTGAAAGTAGACTAATTAGGGGAGAAGATAGCTAGGGGTGATACCGTGGAATTTCGTGAAATTGTCTTTTGGAGTATTTTCTTAACTATTGCGGTCATACTTTTAACAGGACAAATCGTTGTGAACATCGTTGATACAATGAAACCTGTTGTAATTTCACCATCAGTTTCGGAAACTCTTCCGGACATATCGAAAGAAAAGAAAAATGCGGTTTTAGTATATGAAAACAATGCGGTCAATGATAAATTAGAAAAATTGCTTCAGAAAGGGGTCATATATGGTCTTTCTGAATATTCTGGGCCAGATTTTAACGAACAAATAATCAAAGACGGGGCAATACAGTTATCTTATCAGGAAATTATCAAAAAACTCGAACAAAAAAAAGAACTTATCAAAAAATCACTATCAGAACAGGTAAGGGATGTCTTATATCCTATCGTAGATTCTATTTTTACAACACTTTATCAACTCATTTCCGAAGACAGCTCGCTTGGTATCATCTACAAAATATGGAAAGAAGATAAAGGACAGATAGTAACATACTACGTGTTAACAATATTCGATGACGACTATGGTTTTTCTTTGCTTTACTCAGTTGCGTACGATAGTATTTCAAAATTCGAAGAGATCAGTTTAGATTTCTCGCAGCTTTGGCACGAAGTATTCAAAGACAAATAGTTAGGAGAATATACTAGAAAAACAAAAATTGGCGGAGGCGGTGGGACTCGAACCCACAAGGACCGTAGGGTCCACCGATTTTCGAGACCGGCTCCTTAGCCATTCGGACACGCCTCCGTCCAAGATTTTTCCAAGATCCGTTCAAGATCCATCCAAGAAATGATTATAACACAATAATTAGTTTTTTCAAGAGTAAATAAACAAACGGAGGCTCTGTTATGACTGAGGTAAAAAATAACCGAAATAAGGTTAAATTAATGATTGTTGAAGACGATAAGAAATTAAGAAGGTTATTAGAAATAGAGCTTGAACACGCAGGTTACGAAGTGGTATCGTATGAAAATGGGCTCGATGCGATAGAAGAATTCAGAAATGAAAAGCCTGAACTTGTTATTCTAGATATTATGCTTCCAGACATGGACGGATATGAGGTTGCAAAGAGCCTGCGTAAACTAAGCCCAGATGTCTTAATACTTATGCTGACAGCACTGGGGATGAAAAAAGATAAGCTTGAGGGTTTTGAATCTGGTGCAGATGATTATATGACAAAGCCATTTGATAATGAGGAATTGCTCGCAAGAATTCGAGCACTTTTGAGAAGGAAAAATATTTCCGTATCAACACCGATAAAGTTAGGAATTCTTGAAATTTACGAACATCAAAGAAGAGTAAGATATAATGGCAAAGACGTTGATCTAAGCAAAACTGAATTTGAACTCTTACTTTACTTGGCTAAAAACAAAGGTAAAGTTGTAAGCAAAGAAGAAATTTTAGATGCTGTGTGGGGAATAGATTACTATGGTTCAGATAATACTGTTGAAGTGTACGTGAATTACCTTAGAAAAAAACTCTCGCCGGATTTAATAAAAACAGTCCGTGGTGTTGGCTACAAATTGGATGGTGAACACATTGAAACTAGCAACTAAGCTCTCATTACTTAACACCTTTGCCACGGTTTTTATCGTTGGAATCGTACTGTTTGCTATCTACCGGTATTTTACCTTTGTTGCAGAAAGAAATATAATCAACGATATGGGAAATATAGAACGCTCGGTTTTAATCGTTCATACACCATTTGGCCCACAGTATATAGTAACAAGGTGGGATTTATACGCTGCTGATGCTGAAAGCAAGGAGATAATAAGCGATCCATACGGCATAGGTGTAATTGATACACAAGGTTTTCAAAGAATCGATGATAGATATTTTTACTTTGTGAAGTACCAAAAAATTGTTATCGGCAGAGATATAACGCCAACAATGAAATTCTTGTACTCGATACGAACCATATTCGTTGTCGCAATCCTGTTCATTGGTCTTTTCATCTTTTTGTCAACGTACGCATTGTCCCACAGTAGTGTTCGAGATCTAAGAGAATTTATAAATGAGATAGAAAATCTTGGTGGCACAGATTTGGCGTACAGGATAAATGTTAAATCAAGAAGTTCGGAAGTCTCAGAACTGATTTCTAAATTTAACGATCTAATGGGGCGAATAGAAAGATCTTACAGGTCTCAAGAATCATTTGTTTCAGCAGTTTCGCACGAACTTAGAACACCGGTAACAAATTTACTTGGATATGTAAGCATGTTAAAACGCTGGGGTACGAAAGATGAAAAGATTCTCAATGAAGCTGTTAACGCTATAGAGGAGAGTAGTAAAGAGATAAAAGAAATCATTGAAAATATGCTACTAATAGCAAGGGTTGACTCATTGACAGAAGAAAGGATAGACTTAAAACAATTCATTGATGACATCATCACGCATAAATTTAAAGAAAAAGAAATTTACATCAACGGGAATGGTACAATGAAAACACACAAAGAAGGGCTTGGAATTATTTTAACGATATTGTTAAGCAACGCATTTACGCACGGTGCCGCACCAGTCATTTTACACCTATCAAATGAAAAGATAGAGGTTGAAAATCATGGCGAAAAGATTCCAGAAGAAGATTTAGATAAAATATTTGAAAGATTTTACAAAGGAAAAAATTCAGACGGTACAGGACTTGGATTATATATTGCCAAAGAAATCGCAACAAAACTTGGTCTCAAGATCATGGTTTCAAGTACGGATGAAAGAACTGTTTTTACGGTACAAAGAGGTGATACATATGAGAATTGAAGGCATGGATGTGAACCCATACACGCTACAAAACGTTTACGCAAGAAAAGTAGCTAATAGAGATCAGTCGCAAACAGCTCAAGTACAGCAGATAAAAGATCTCACTCTGCAAGTGCTTAATTTTGCACTTTACAAACAACAAGATGTGAACGTGAAACTTGTTAGGATCGCCGGAGAACTATTCCAAGGAAAAAACCTAGACGTGACGGCATAAAAGCGTAATAAAGTAAACTAAAAGCAGCGTGCAAACATTTGCACGCTGCTTTTTTAGTTTACATAATTGTTACTTTAGTAAACCTTTTTGTCTGAGAAAATCTGTGAGAATCTGTTCGAGTGTTGGTTCACCGATTTCTTGCAATTCATACCTCACTCTAACAGCCGGTTTGTTCAATTTCATAACCCTTCTAAGATCAATTGGAGTTCCAATTATGACAACATCGGCATCTGATTTGTTGATTGTTTCTTCAAGCTCTTTAATCTGCTTTTCGCCATACCCCATTGCTGGAAGAATCACATCAAGATGGTTGTATTTCTTGTACGTCTCGACTATTGAACCAACCGCGAATGGTCTTGGATCGATGATTTCTTTCGCACCAAATCTTTTTGCTGCGACGAAACCTGCGCCGTATCTCATTTCTCCGTGTGTTAGAGTTGGTCCATCTTCCACAACGAGTACTTTCTTACCTCTAATCATTGATGGGTCATCAACGAAAATTGGTGATGCGGCATCAACAACTATGGCATTGGGGTTCCATTTTGCGATGTTCTTTCTCACAGTCTCGATATCGTCTCTATTAGCCGTCTCTTCTTTGTTTATCACAATAACATCCGCCATAAGTAGGTTTGCCATACCTGGATAGTAAGAAATTTCATGACCTGGTCTGTGTGGATCAACAACAACAATCTTAAGATCTGATTTGTAAAATGGGAAGTCGTTGTTTCCACCATCCCAGAGAATAACATCGGGATTCTCCGCTTCAGCTGATCTTAAAATTGCCTCGTAGTCAACACCAGCGTATATAACACTTTTTCTATCAATGTGTGGTTCATATTCTTCGCGTTCTTCTATTGTACAGTTGTGTTTATCAAGGTCTGAATAATCCGCAAATCTCTGAACCTTCTGGGCGACTAAATCACCATATGGCATTGGATGTCTAATAGAAATAACTTTCATACCCTTGCTTCTAAGAATGTCAAGAACTCTCCTTGTTGTTTGACTTTTTCCACAGCCTGTTCTTATTGCACATACCGAGACAACTGGTTTTGTGGATTCTATCATTGTGGCCTTGGGTCCCATCAATTTGAAGTCTGCTCCAGAAGCTAAAGCAATGGAAGCTCTTTCCATAACGTACTGGTGCGGCAAGTCACTGTAAGCAAGAATTACTTCGTCAACGTCATATTTTTTAACAAGTTCTGGAAGTTTTGCTTCATCTTCAATAGGAATACCATTTGGATAAAGTGGACCTGCTAGTTCTGGTGGGTAAATTCTTCCGGATATATCTGGTATTTGAGTTGCAGTGAATGCAACTACCTCGTAATCTGGGTTGTTTCTAAAGAATGTGTTAAAGTTATGGAAATCTCTTCCGGCAGCACCCAAAATGATCACTCTTCTTCTTTTTTTCTCCATCTTTTACACCTCCTACAATCTGTATTGACTCAGAAATCTCATCACATGTAATCTATAATTACAGGATATAATATACTCCATTTGCCATTAAATTTCAATATCCGCTATTACGAAAAATGAAAAATAGGGTGGAGATCACTGATTGTATCATTTTTATGCTTTTGTATGCTTAGGTATGGTAATTTTTGCTATTGGATGGAAACTATTCCAAAGAGTTGTTTACTTTAGTTTAAATTGTAGTATAATATTTTTGGCTCGGCGATTTAAGAATGAAATTTCTCGAAACACACCATTTTAGAAAAGGGAGGTAGAGTGTATGAGGAAACTGCTCACAGTTATTTTGGTGGCATTGTTTGTTTTCTTGGCATTTGCTCAAGCAAAAAAGATCACTATTTGGACATCGGAAGCACAGGTACCAATTCTCAAGAAACTTGCAGATCAGTACAAGGCAAAATATGGTGTACAAGTTGATGTTGTACAAGTCAACTTTGGTGACATCAAATCGAAATTCTTAACAGCAGCTCCAGCAGGAGAAGGACCAGATATCATTGTTGGTGCACACGACTGGGTTGGAGAACTTGTTGTTAACGGATTACTTGAACCAATCAACCTTCCAGAAAAAGAAAAATACTTCCCAACACCACTTCAAGGATTTACTTACAACGGAAAACTCTACGGTATACCATACGCTTTTGACGGTCCAGCACTAATGTACAACAAAGATTACGTACAAAACCCACCGAAAACATGGGATGAATTAATTGCCCTCGCAAAGAGTATCGAAAAAGATTATGGTGGAGAAGTTAGAGGGTTTATTTACGATTACAAAAACTTCTACTTCAGCTCATTTGCGTTCTTCGGAATGGGTGGATATGTATTCGGAACAGACAAATCAGGAAAAGTTAACGTGAAAGATGTCGGACTTGCGAACGCGGGTGCAATCGAAGGACTGAAACTAATAAAGAAACTTGTTGACGAAAAAATACTCACATCTGGTGACAACTACAATACAATGGATGGCCTTTTCAAAGACGGTCAAGCTGCTATGATTCTTAACGGTCCATGGGCAGTCCCAGGATACAAACAAGCAGGTATTAACTTCGATGTTGCACCAATTCCAACACTTCCTGGCGGAAAGGCTCCAAAACCATTCTTCGGTGCACAAGGATTCATGGTTAACGCAAAAAGCAAGAATAAACTCTTTGCGCTTGACTTCCTAACAAAATTCATCGCAACAAAGGACGTAATGTACCAAATTTGGCAAGCAGACCCAAGATGCCCATCAAGAACAGATGTTAACGAACTTGTTATGCAAAAAGACCCACTTACAAAGAAGTTTGCTGATTTCCTTGGTAAATACGGTCTTCCAATGCCAAATGTTCCAGAAATGGCCGCAGTTTGGGGAGCAATGGGTGATGCTTTAGCAAAAGCACTTGACCAGGGAGTACCTGCAGAAAAAGCACTTGCAGACGCGGTCGCACAAATTAAAGCACAAATTAAGTAATCTTTTGAAAAATGTGGGGCACGGGGGAATGCCCCCGTGCCTTTTATTAATTTTTCTAATGTATCTTAATGTGTCGTTTACGAGGAGGAAGAATCGATGAAGATACTAAAATTCATAGGCTGGATTGTTCTTGTTTTGTTCACAATATTTGTAATCCTTGGAGGGCTTTTTCTTTTTCAAAGAGGATTTTACGAATTATCGGTAACTTTGTTCGTTTTGATCTTTCTTATCGATTTTATAATAATAAATCCAGCAGGATATCCATATAGATACATGATACCTGCCCTTATTCTGCTTTTTATATTGGTACTTTACCCGATTGCATTTACTATCAGAACAGCTTTTACAAATTATGGTACTGGCCACATTATGACAAGACAAGAAGTTATTGAAAGGTTACTCGTTGATCCCATTTACACTTATACCATCGATGATGGCACAAAGATGAAATACTTTGTTTATGTGAGATTCGATGGTACTCAACCAACAAAAGACTTTGTAGTTTTATTAAAAGACACAACGACAACTTACATAGCAAAAGATTTCAGAACATTAAAAGCGGAAGCTGGTGAATTGATTCTTGGTGAATCCGAATTGATAAAGGTTAGTGATAGCAACGTAAAGACAGAAATTCAAAACGGTAGAGTTGAATTAATAAATTACAGCGGAAAGATATACAAATATTTCTACTCACCCGAAGACTCATCAACAGCTATTAATGAAGAATATTTTAAATACTCTATACTTTTCCCCATATTGAGTAAAATAGAATTTGTAGATGCGTTTACCAATAGATATTCCATAAGACAAAACGAGGAAGGAAAGTTATTATTGTATGAGATTAAACATATGTACAAACTTGGTCTAGCTGAGGTTATAGAAAATGGTAAGAGTGTTGTTAAAACAGTTCTTATAAACACTTCAACAGGAAAACCCTTAATCGAAGAAAACGGTACGATATATGACACAAACGAAAAAGGTGAAAAAGTTACAGTTGCCGGATATATATCTGGATATGGTCTGAAAAACTTTACAAGGATACTCACTGACCAAACTGTGTCCGGCCCATTTGCAAAAATATTCGTTTGGAACTTCACCTGGGCTGCACTAAGTGTTCTGTTTACGTTTGTTATAGGATTAATTCTTGCCTTGGTTTTAAACAATCCTAACCTACGTGGTCGGACGATTTACCGCTCGCTACTGATTATTCCATGGGCAATACCAGCTTTTATTTCTGTTTTGGTGTGGAAAAACGGTTTCTTCAATGAAACTTACGGTTTAATAAATAAATTTATTGTAACAAAACTACTTGGTGGCGAACCAATTAAGTGGATGAACGATCCGTTTTGGGCAAAGGTTGCAGTCTTAACAGTTAATACGTGGCTTGGATTTCCATACATGATGGTTGTTACATTAGGTGCGCTTCAAAGTATTCCGGAAGACTACTACGAAGCGGCAGCTATAGACGGGGCAACGAAATGGCAAAGATTTTGGAAGATTACTTTTCCGCTTCTCATGACAACAGTGGCACCTTTACTTGTTGGCAGCTTTGCATTTAATTTCAACAATTTCGTGAACATTTACCTGCTCACCGGTGGTGGACCAGCAATGCCGAATACAACTACGCCAGCAGGTTCAACGGATATACTCATATCGTACACATACAAACTTGCATTTGAAGGTGGCCGTGGTCAAGATTTTGGATTTGCATCGGCAATTTCCATACTTATATTCTTGATCGTTGGTAGTTTGAGTTTCATAAATTTCAAACTATCAGGTTCATTTGAAGAGGTGAATAGATAATGGTCAAAAAAGAACGAAAATTACTTACTCACATTATCTTAATAATTATTTCCGTTGCTGTATTATTCCCGGTAGTTTGGGTAGTTTCAACATCACTTAGAAGGGACAACGCAGCATTTTCAACAAAACTATTCAGTAATAGGTTAACTTTGCAAAATTATAGAGACCTTATCATGCCAGAAAAAAATGGTCCAAGACTCGTTTCTGACATCGATGCTCTCATTTTAATGGCACCACCTCATGACAAAGATACATTGGACAAAGCAAAAGAGTATTTGAAAAAAGATATCGAACTTTTCAAAAAATATGTTGTAGAGACCGAGAACCTCAAAAAGAGTATCGATGATAGCATAGTAAACATGAAAAAGTATTTCGAAACTAACTCTGACAAAATAATTAAATCATTTAACAAAAACATTGACAAAATAATAAAAGAACTTGATTTCACAAAGCCTACTCGATACCTAGAAGTTGCAGCATATGATCTACAAAACAATGGATACGATTTGTCAGAAATTAATGATATAGATCCAAGCCAGGGTGAGACGCTATGGCAAAGACTTATAGGTGATAGAAAACAGAAAATTGAGCAACTTAGCTCTCAGATACAGCAAATAAAGAATGAATTAGATCCATTGGAAAAATCATACGCAAGATACCAAAGCCAGTATCTTTCAACAGTAAGGACGATAAACTCGTTCTTGATATCTCAGCTCAAAGAATATATACTTGCGCTTGATTCGGCAAAAAAGTTACTTGATGCCGCTAAAAACTCAAAAGTGATTGTCGAGATAACGCCAGATGATACCCCAATAAGATTAAGATTTGAACAAACACTCGAGGGTATTAATAACTTAAAAGTTAATACGGACAAATTCAAAGATTTGGAAGAACTCAATGGATTATTGCTACAATTTCAAACACTTTACAGAGTAATTCTCATGGAGTGGAACAAATTTGATCAAAAAGACAAAGCTCCCTTTGTGGATTTTTTAAACACAATCGATATCTTCTCAACAAGGATTGCAGGGACAGTTAAAGAAACTGTATCGCTAGTTCAAAAGTTAAATATCATAACATCATCAATGTTGGAATTACAAGCCCAGATTGCTCCAAAGAAAGTAAATTTAAATCAAATTCAAGCGGAACTTGAAAAAGCAACCGAGGAGCTTAACAAAACTTACCAAGAGATTTCACCAGCAATTACTTATGTAAAAGCTCAAATTGTTAAGAAACAACTTGAGGAAGTCAAATCTAAAGTCCAAAACTTCAAGTTACCTGTTCAACTACAACTTTTGAATTTACAATCAAAGAAGGTATTCGGTATTGTGGGAGATCTTGCGAATACTTTGGACGACGAAAAAAAACAAAAAACGTTAAGGAAACTTGTTTCAAATATCGACTGGCCCGGTGTAGCCAAAGACATGTTCACAAATTACGATTTGTTCGTTGAAAATTACAAACCTTTTATAGGAGATCTCAAAACGTACCTTGCCGATGTTGAGTTACAAGGTCCTAAATTCATGCCCGTTGCAAAAACGGGGATAAAAGTAAGACCTCAGTCTCTTGAAAAGCTAACCGATACTGTGCTTTCAACTTATAGAACAAATGTCGTACCAAATATGAACGTTATGTCAAGAAAAGCAACAGAGCTATCGGATAAACTCAAAGACAAGAATATAGAAAAGTACCTCAAAGCATTGGATGGTGCATCATTCAGAATTGATCAGATATGGCAAAGAAAACCTGACCATTACATGCTTAGGTGGATACTTAACAGTGTTATCGTTGCTTTAACTGTGTCAATAATCATTACAGCGGTTACAGCACTTGCCGCCTATCCATTTAGTAGGATGAGATTCAAAGGTAGAAAGTACGGAATAATGTCACTACTACTTATCCAAATGTTCCCAGCAATAATGTATATGATAGCGATATATTCATTCTTATCATTTGCTGGAAAGTATATTCCAGGCTTTGGTCTTAACAAGCTTTCAGGTCTGATATTTGCATATCTAGGAGGAATAGCGTATAATATGTATTTGATAAAAGGATATTATGATACAATTCCTGATTCCCTTGAAGAAGCAGCACTAATAGACGGGGCAACTAGGTGGCAGACTTTTGTTAAAATCGTACTTCCACTTGCTTCTCCAATTCTTGCTGTCATTGTAATATTAACATTTATGGGAACGTTTAATGAGTTTGTACTGGCGAGAATTATACTTCAAGATGTTAAACAATACACTTACGCGATAGGTCTTTACACATTTTCAACAGGTCCATTTGAAACACAGTGGGGCTTATTCACGGCAGCGGCCTTAATAGGAATGATCCCAATGGTTGCGCTTTTCTTGATTATGCAAAAGTATATTGTTGGTGGACTTGTAAAGGGTGCTGTGAAAGGATAAAGAATGTTCAAAAAATGTTCAAAATCCGGAGGTGCTTCATTTGGAATCGTCGGAACTGCTTCCAGATTATAATCGTAGTATAGTGAATCTAGTTTCAAGCTTCTTAAAAACATTTAATTGCCAGCATTTTCATCCTGAATTTCCCCTCGAAAATCCATTCGAGGGGTTTTTACGTAATGTAAGAAAAATCGTCGTTTTCCTAGTTGATGGTATGGGTTACTTGAAGTTTAATAAGATAAATGAAAAAATAGGTTTTGAGCATATTTTAAAAGTATCAAGTGTTTTTCCAACAACGACAGTAGCTGCTGTGACAAGCTGGTTCACTGGGCGCACTCCAAAAGAGCACGGTTTTTTGGGATATATATTGTATCTTCGAGAAGTTGGTTCAATTGTAAATATGATAGAACACACTTACCCTGGTATAGAAGGTGGAATCTTCTCTGGGTTGATTAAAAAAAGACTGCACCGATTCGAAAACGTCTTTGACATATTAAAGGAACGGGGACTTTACGGTGGTGTATTAACGCATTCGTCGATTGCTAATTCTGGTTTATCTTATCTTATACACAGAAACGGACATATAATGAGTTATTACTATATGGGTGACTTACTTGCCACATTAAAGAAAAGGCTTTTTGAAGATTGGGAAGGAATACTTTATGTGTATTGGGGACATTTGGATAGCTTAGGACACAAAAAAGGTCCTGATTCGGAGGCATATGAAATAGAAATGGAGCGAATACTCAAAGAATTGAAACAATTTACAAATGAAAACTTGCCAAATGATACTTTATTCGTGATAACATCAGATCATGGAATGATACAAATCCCAGGTTCGAATAATTACTTTCTAAAATCAACTGACCCATTCAACAAACTCCTATCATCACCGCCTGGTGGAGAAATGAGAATGATGTATTTTTATTTGTCAAAAAGAACTAACTTTGAATTTCTCAGAGCTTATTTTGAAGAGAATTTTCCCAAAACTGTAAATTTTATGAGTGCAAAAGAAGCTGTTGAGAAAGGTCTTTTTGGGAATGGGCGAACACATCCAGAGTTGTTTAATCGTATTGGAGATGCTATAATGATAGCAAGAGAAAATTATGCCTTCACTTACCTGTATGGCGGTGGGGAAGAACGGCTAAATGGTATGCACGGTGGATTAACTCAAGAAGAATTATTTGTGCCTGCAGTATTTATAAGAAATTGAGTTAAAAAATAGCTAAGTTAGTCATTTCAGGGAGGTATCATTAATGCCAGAAGTTAAACAAATTAGAGTAAGATTTGCTCCAAGTCCAACAGGATACTTGCATGTAGGTGGTGCAAGAACTGCTCTTTTTAACTGGTTATTTGCAAGAAAAAATAACGGTAAATTCATTTTAAGGATAGAAGACACTGACACAGAACGATCAACGAGAGAATCTGAAGAAATGATCATGAATGATTTAAAATGGCTTGGTTTGTATTGGGATGAGGGGCCGGATATTGGTGGCGAATACGGCCCATACAGACAGAGTGAACGGCTGGAAATTTATAGAAAGTACGCGTACGAACTAGTTGAAAAAGGACATGCATACTTTGCGATACACGATGAACAATACCCGAAAAAAATAGCGAGAACAACAACAACCATGCCAAAAGACGAAAAATTCACAGTTGTACTCAAAGTGCCTAAAAGCAAAAGTATTCGTTTTAACGATATGCTTAAAGGTTGTATTGAATTTTCGACGGAACATATGGAAGACTTTATTATTCTAAAATCTAACGGTTATCCCGTGTACAACTATGCAGTCGTTATAGACGATCACTTCATGGGCATTACGCACGTACTACGTGGTGAAGATCACATTTCCAACACTCCAAAACAGTTACTCTTGTACGAAGCCTTTGGATGGGAGCCTCCAAAGTTTATGCATATTCCACTCATACTTGGTGCGGACAAAACACCTCTTAGCAAACGGCACGGAGCTACGGCGGTCGAACATTTTAGAAAAGAAGGTTATCTCTCAAAAGCACTTGTAAACTATCTTGCTATACTTGGTTGGAGCGTGGATGAAGAGATATTTGATTACACAAAAAAGATTGATTCATTTACACCCGATAAGATCTCCAATAAAAACGTTGTCTTTGATTATCAGAAACTTGAATGGATTAATGGCAAGCATATGAGGACATTGTCATTAGATGAATTAATGGAATATCTAAGACAATGGCAAGAATTCACCCAAAACACTTTGGAGATCCCTGAAAAGGTTGTAGAAATCTCCAGGGAAAAAGTAAATACGCTGAAACAACTGTACGAATTCGTGATACCGTTTGTTGATGATGATTACAACTACTCACAAGATTATATAGAAAAATTCTTGAAAAACCCGGAAGCAAAAGATATTCTGGAACTTAGCTTCAAAATGTTTAGTGAACTAGGAGAATATACCATCGAAAACATTGAAAGAACTCTAAGAGAAATTGCGTCAAAGCTAAATCTTGGCTCAAACAAAGTTTTCCAAACCGTACGTGGTGCTTTACTCGGTAGGCTTGTTACACCTGGTTTGTTTGAAAGTATCCAGGTACTTGGAAAAGAAAAAACATTGAAGCGGTTACAAAAAACGATCTCTAAATTGGTAGAAATTAAGAAATAAGTGAGGTGTGACATTTGAAAACTTTCAAACTGTACACAGAAGATACAGTAAGAATTGAAGATGTTAGAGAAGAAAATGGAAAATACTTAGCATACGCCAAAAATACTCCTTTTTACCCAGATGGGAAAGGTGGTCAACTTGGGGATAGAGGATTTATAAATGGTGCAAAGGTTTTAAGTGTAAAAGAAAGTGATGATTGGATTATTCACGAACTGGACAGGAAAATTAAGCCGGGCGAGTACAAAGTAGAAATTGACTTTAAAAGAAGAAAAGACATTGCTCAACAACACACAGGTCAGCATATTCTATCGGCAGCTTTTGTACATATTGCAGAAATTGAAACTGTCGGTTTTCACATGGGCGAAGAGTACTCAACAATAGATTTAGATGTGCCATACATCGATCCAGAAGTGCTTTCTGAAGCAGAGTACACATCGAATGAGATAGTACAATCTAATTTGACAATCGAGGAGATTATAACTGACGTATCAGGTGCTAACACATATCCATTAAGAAAGAAAATTAGTGAAAAAGTAAAATCAGAAGTGAGACTTATAAAAATTGGGAATTTCGATATTTCAGCTTGTGGAGGATTTCACACCGACCTTACGGGTGAAGTCGGAATGATTAAAATCATCGACACGGAAAAAGTTAAGGGGAACCTCACAAGGATATACGCAGTTTCAGGTATTCGTGCACTTAAATACTTCCAAAAATACAATTCGACATTGAAAAACTTGTCGAAATTGCTTACAGCGTCGATCGATGAGTTAAGCTTAAGAACAGAAAAGCTGCTTAACCAAGTACGTGACCAAGCTTTGACATTATCAAAACTTTCGGAAGAATATGCAAAACTGCTATCAACGAACTTACCAAAGGAAGGTCTAATATACTTGGAGGGATATCTCGAAATAGGAAACTACCTTGCAAAACATACTAACTTAGAAAACTCCATACTTGTATATTTTGATGGCGCAAAGTACACAATTGCGTCGAAAAAGTATAACGTTAAAGAGTTCATAAAAAAGCTGGTCGAACATTACGGTGGTAAAGGTGGAGGGAAAGAAGATTTTGGAAATTACCAAAATCAAAGGAAACTCACAAATAAAGAAGTGGTAAGTATACTAAAGTTAATGTAAATTTCTTAAAAACTTTTTAAAAAAACTGGAGGTGAAGGAAAGTGAAGAAACTTTTAACAGTAGGGCTCTTAGTATTCTTGTTCATATTTACATTTGCAGATGCACTTAAATTCCTGCCAAAAGATTATTCTATGCTCATTTACATCCCAAATGTGGCAAAGGCATACGATGCATTTAAAGCAACACCAATTGGTCAAACACTCTTGTCAGACACAGGGGTTGGCTTAGAATCACTCGTAAGAGGTATCCTCGAACAACAACTGCTATCGATGAAATACACGATGAGTGATTTTGACATCTTTATGGGTGAAATGCTTTTAGCATCAAATAAAGATGGGAATGTTACACTCGTACTTGGACCAGTTAAGAACACAACAAAGATGAAAAAGATACTCGAAAGTTTCCTTGAAGCTGATACGATGAAAAAAGTCAAATTTATAGAAAATTACTTTGTACTTTCGGATGTACAACCAAGTGGAGGTAAAGTCCCATCTAGTTTACAAAGCATGTTAAAAGGCAACCTTGGAGTTACTTACACAAACATCACTGATGGAAAGTTATCCTTTGAAGGTTATGGTTACATTAAAGTAGAAGGCAATGGCTTATCATTCTACGAAAAAATTGACGCAATGACGCTGGAAGCAAAATCTGCTTTAAAGGAACTCCAAAGCAAAAAACCTATCGACATATTTAGTGATAAAAACATAGGTGGAGATTTCTTAATGTTTGTGAACAGGGAAATCCCAACTGCCTTAAAAAAATCAACTTTGGATGCAATAACGTCTCTTTTGAACTTAACAAATATCCAAACTACTGGGACTATGTATGCTTGTGCAGATATCGGCAGTGTATTCTCTGAAGTAATGAACACAAATAGTCAGGATAAAAACACTAACACCAACATTAACGTTTCAGCATACTCTGTAGTTTTTGGTACAGGATTCAAAATGCCAGCTGATGTGAAAAAATATATCACGATTGGGACTGATAAATATGGTGTTATAACTGCAGATAATGGTTTCGAAAGCTATATTCTCATCAAAAGTGACAGAATGATTACTTATACGGTAAATCCAAGCAAATACAAAGCAGGCGATACGACGTTTTTCAAATCTGTCTATGATCCAAAATACTTTGCAGGTGTGTTCATTAACTTAGAACCGCTGATATATAACATGCTTGGGAAAAAAGTTAAATCTTCCGCAATGTTCGTAAGCTATGTTGAAGGTGAATCTATTATTCAAAAGGGAATGATTAAATG
Organism: Fervidobacterium sp.; assembly: GCA_049970055.1. GTDB lineage: Bacteria > Thermotogota > Thermotogae > Thermotogales > Fervidobacteriaceae > Fervidobacterium. Next base: position 442,361 of record JBMFNR010000002.1, on the reverse strand, counting down.
ATTCTGCCAGTATCACTGGTATTTGTAATTATTCAGTTACTTTTTTTCCTATTCTTTTTCCTCAGTATCGTAAATATTATCGCTAAAGCTATAAAAAGGTATAAAGAAATTCCGCAAGAAACTAAAAAAGAGACAAGACAAGATGTACAGAAAAGTCAAAAACAGCCTTCTTATGCGTCACCTTATGAGTCAGTTGTTCAAAATACTGAAACTCAAGTTGATGTTCAAAAAGCGTTTCTGCTATTTGGCTTGACACCAAAAGCAAGTTACACAAAGGTTAGTGAAAGATACTACGAGTTGGTAAAGAAAATCAACGAAATCAAAATGGACGAAAAGCTGAGGGACGAAAAGCTATTGGAACTCAACAAAGCATACGAAATTCTTACTGAATACTATTCAAAAAATTATTGATTTAACAAGGAGCCTCTGAGCGAGGTGATAAAACATGATTCTTATTCTATTTATAGCATTAAGATTTTTTGCAATTTTCCTGATAGTTTACACATTAATATTGATAGCGAGATTTTTGACAGCACCAGAAAATCCAACTGAAGTTGGAAAAGTAAGACAATTTGAAAAAACAACAGGTAAATACAAGAATTATATAACAGAAAACCAAAACCTACAAAAAGCTTTCAGAACATTCGGACTTAGACCAGACGATTCTTACTCAGCGGCTTCGTATAGGTACTATCAAATGAGAAGAAACGTTCAAAATTCTCCATTACCTGAGCAGTTAAAAGAAGGCAGATTGAAGGAATTAGATGAATTATTCGATCTATTAACTGAATATTACGCTCACCGCTCAGATCGGAAATAACCACAAATAAAAAAGAAAAGAGGGCTTATGCCCTCTTTTTATTTTCCTGTTATGTTTTTACATATCTCAACTGCTTGCTGAGCATCCTTAGCGTATATTGCTCCAAAACGTTTTGCGAGCTCTTCGTTCATTGAAGCACCACCTGAGATTACAGGTTTATCGATCCCAGCTTTTCTCAAGGCTTTAATGACTTCACCAATCTGGATGACAGTTGTTGTCATCATAGCGGAAAGTCCAATGATATCTGGGTTTATCTTTTTCGCTTCATCAACAATGACACTTGCCGGTACATCTTTACCAATATCTATCACCTCAAAACCCGCACTTTCCAATAAAGTCCCGACAATTTTTTTACCAATATCATGTATGTCACCTTCCACAGTAGCGAGCAAGACCTTACCCAATTTTATAGAGTCTTTTTCATCTACCATCGAGAGTAGCTTATTAAAAATAGGTTTTACTGTTTCAGCAGCCAATATTAAGTGTGGTAAGAAAATCTTGTTAGTAGAGTACAGATTTCCAATTTCTTCCATTGCCTTCGTCAGAACATCTTGCATAATCTGGACAGGTGTCATATTATCCAAATACGAAAACACTTGTTTTTCAGCGTTTACGCTGTCACCTGTCAAAATATACTTGACTAAAAGATTTTCTACTTCCTCTGTATTTATCGCGGTAGATTCTTTTTTTAGTATCTTTTTCATTCCGCTGAGTATGTTCATTGTCGTTAATTCAGCGGTGTTCATTATAGCTGCAGATAATCCATAATGCATGGCAAGTGCCAAAAATGAAGCGTTAAGATGCTCTCTATTTGGCATACCGAAACTGAAATTAGATAACCCTATGCTTGTCTGAATACCTTCGCTTGCAAGCAATCTTATAGTTTCAAGTGTCACATTGTAATCTTGGTTGGTTCCAATTGGTAAAACGAGTGGATCAACAAATATACGATTGCTACTAATTCCATGTTTTTCAACGTACTCCACTGCTATTTTAGCAATTTCATATCTTTTCTGAGCACTTTTTGGAATTTCTTTGTCCATAGCAAGAATGATTAATATACCCCCATATTTCTTCAAAAGTTGTATTTTCCTATCTAAGTCCTCGAAATTTGCTTTAGAAGAGTTTAAAATAGGTCTTCCGACATATTCAAATAAAGCTTCTTCTAAAAATTCATCAAATTGAATGTCAAGTGAAAGAGGAAGACTCACTATCCTATCGAGCTCTATGACAACCTTTCGGAAATGTTCAATGTTTAACATGCTCTCAAGTCCGAGATTAATATCAAGAACCTGCGCTCCTTCTTTCTCTTGGTCTTTTGCAAGTTTTAAAACGTTTTCAAAATTGAATACTTTGATTTGTTCGTGCAGTTTCTTTTTTGCGGAAGCGTTTATCCTTTCACCTACAATAAGAAATGGTGAAATATTTACCATGTATGTTCGATTACTTACAACGTTTAGTTCTTCAACTTTTCTCTCCTTTGATCTTCTTTTTCCAATCACCTTGGTCATGTACTTTATATGCTCAGGTCCCGTACCACAACATCCTCCAACAACATTAGCTCCAAGTTCTACGTAATCTTCGATATAGATTGTGAACTCTTCTGGAGTAGTCCTATAAGTGAGCTTTCCATCCACCGATAACGTAGGCTTACCTGCATTGGGCTCTGCAAATATAGGTTTTCGGGAAAAGACAGCTAATTTCTTTACCAACGGTACCATCTTGTCCGGAGTAAGCGTACAATTAATGCCAATTGCATCTACGTCAAGATCATTGAAAACAGAAACGTAGATTTCCAGACTTGTCCCCGTTACCGAGGCACCAGTTTCTTCGAATGTCATACTAACAAAAAGTGGAACAACATCTGAAAGATCCCTCACAGCCAAATAAGCAAGTTTCAGTTCTTTTAAGTCGTTCATCGTCTCTATTATTATTCCGTCAACACCCGCATCAATAAGTAATTTAGCTTGTTCTTTGAAAATCTTGTAAACATACCTGGAATCCAATTCACCTATTGGTTGGACCATTTCACCAACAGAAGAAATATCACCAAGTACGTAAACTTTTTTATTTGAATACCTTGTTGCTTCTTTCGCAGTCTCTACTGCCTTCACATTTATAATTTCAAAATACTCTTCGTAACCAAGTTTCTTTAATTTATGTCTATTCGCACTAAATGTATTTGTCAGTAAGAAATCAACACCTGACTCCACATATTCACGTTGAAGTTCAAGTACCTTTTCAGGTGCCTTCAAGTTCAATATTTCAATAGGTTCTTTACCTTTAACATGCCCTCTTTTAAAAAGCTCCGTTCCATAAGCTCCATCAAGAAAGAGTACACGCTGCGAAACTAGTGTTGAAAACTCTTCTCTGGTCAAACTCCATCAACCTCCAAATTTCAGTTTACCGTCAATTTATTACTTGAAATTCCTCATTTTTAGATAATTATATATCTATTTTCTTCGTTGACAATAGTCATTTACGTGGTAAAATGTTATTGATTTATGAACATACATTCATATATTGGAGGTATTTTTTATGGTCACGTCTAATCAACACAACGATAACGACATATTGAACCTTTCCGAATTTTTCACCTTGCTATCCGAACCAACACGACTAAAGATCATACTACAATTAATCGATAGTGAAAAAAGTGTTTCTCAGCTAGTCGATACTTTGCAAATGTCGCAGTCATCCATATCTCATCAGCTAAGAATTTTAAGGCAAGGAAGGATAGTAAAGTTCAGAAAAATTGGAAAGAACGTCTTTTATTCAATAGATGATGAACATGTTGAAAGCATAATCAAACAGGCGGCAGAACACTTAAAACACAAGTAGTTCACGAATAACATATGAAAGGTAGTGAATATAGTGGTTATCATGAATAAGCACTCTCATAAATCACATGAAAATGCTTCTGGGCGTGAACATTTGCATAATCACTCACATTCACGCGTACAACAAGAGAATTTACGTGGAGTAAAGCTGTTTTACGTGATTATACTGAATTTTGGAATAACTATTGCGGAATTCCTTGGCGGAGTGGTAGCAGGTAGTTTGGCTCTTGTTTCCGATTCTTTGCACAATCTAAGTGATGCATTATCTATAGTACTTACTTACTTTGCTTACAAAATTTCTAAAAAAGGAGCAACGGAAAGAAACACTTTCGGCTACAAACGTGCAAAGGTCATCTCTGCGTCTATCAACTCAGTCACACTTATCGTAATAAATGTGCTTCTCATCAAAGAGGCAATTGTTCGCCTACTTGATCCGCAGGTTGTGAATGCAAAGGTTGTAATTATTGTTGGAAGTATCGGATTACTTGCAAATATGCTGAGCATGGTATTTTTGAAAAATCATTCCAAGGAAGATATGAATATAAAATCGGCCTATTTACACATGCTTGGTGATGCTCTTTCTTCAGTTGTAGTTATCCTGGGTGCAATTTTAATTAATTACTTTCAAGTTTACGTGATAGATCCCGCACTGACTATCTTGATTGCGCTTTACATTAGTAAGGAAACACTTGAAGTTCTTGCAAAGTCACTAAGTGTCTTAATGCAGGCTTCTCCTTCGAATATACAGATTAAAGAAATTGCAGATAAGTTAAAGAGTATCCCAGAAGTTAAAGATATACATCATGTGCATATGTGGTACCTTGATGATGAAATGCTTTTTTTTGAAGGACACGTTAATTTAAAAGAGGATATCTCTGTGAGTAAGAGTATGGAAATCTACGAAAGGATAGAAAAGACACTTTCGAATTTTGGGTTTGATCATGTAACTATTCAGTTTGAATACAACGGTTGTCCTGAGTGTGGACTGATAACAAAGAAAGAAGCTTAAGTAGCCTATAAATTTCAAATAACAGGAGCTATACATGTTGTTGTTTTCCGAGGAATCATAATTCCGCTTTCCAAAACGGTAATTGTATCATCTGCTTTAAGTAAATCAACGTACACTTTGTTAACTGATATATTTAAATCCTCGTAACCTGGCGAGAATCGGGATAAAGTTTTAATAGAATATTTTTCCTCTAATACCTTTTGAAAATTGTCGTTTAAAACCTCGAGTGCTTCGGATCCCCAGGAGTCCAACAACATACTTTCAAATACTGAATTTTCCGATGTTCTCTCAAGACACTCGTCAAATTCGTTACCCAACGTTGATGCGAAAATGACAAATTTTTCATACTCTGAAAACTTGCCTGGAATGGCGTAATCTGGTATACTTGATCTAATAAAAACATCCCAATACACCCTCGGCTTAGCGCACTCAAGTCCGAGCAGATATATTCTATTTACAATTTGCATGAAATTTTCGTCTGAGACCGATACAGAATAGCGCGCACCCGCACGTGCTAAAAATATTTTCTTAGAAGGCATATAGCATATTTTTTCAAAGTTATCTAAAATCAATAATTACCACCTCTTTTTTCACTTACAGAATTTGGAGGTAGATGTATGAGTAATGAAGAAACAAAAAAGTTTGAAATTGAAATACCACAAATTTGCAAAACTTGCGGTGGAAAGTGCTGTAAAACATTTTCAGGCCCTGCAACACCCAGGGATTTTGGTCAAAGCAAAGAAGAGATCAGAAAAAATCTCTACAAAGCACTAAAAAGTTCAAGATGGACCATTGATTGGATCAGTCAAGAAAATGAACTTTACTTTGTGCGACCTACTGTCAAAGGCTTTGAAGGTAGTGTCTTTGATCATAGATACAGTGGCGAATGCACATTCTTAACAGAAACTGGTTGTGAGCTTACTTTCAAAGAGCGCCCTGAAAGTTGCAGGATGCTCATTCCAAAAAGCGATGAAAAGTGCGATCCGCAGGGCTATACAAGAATGTACGTTGCAAAATTGTGGCAAGAATACCTCGACGTGCTACTTGATGTTGCCATCGATGTCGAAAACGAAGGTATTTAGTCTTCGTTTGAAGATTTTACTTTTTGTATTCCTTGAAACCATTGGTTATCGGTAACCTTCTGTCCTTTCCAAACGCTCTGTGAGTTATCTTTGGCCCTGGTGGCATCTGTCTTCTTTTATACTCATTTGTATCAACCATCAAAGCAACTTTTCGCACAGTTTCTTCGTCAAAACCTTGTGAAATGATTTCTTCGACACTGTAATCATCTTCAACGTACAGTTTCAGAATGCGATCAAGTATTTCGTAAGGTGGGAGCTTGTCTTGGTCTGTCTGATTTTCTCTTAACTCTGCACTCGGTGCCTTTTCAAATACCCTACGTGGAATAATTTCTTTTCCAGCCTTTTGATTTACGTACTCGGCAAGTTTGTAGACAAACGTTTTATAAACATCTTTGATTACAGCAAAACCACCGGCAGTATCGCCATAGAGTGTTGAGTAACCAGTGCTTATCTCACTTTTGTTTCCTGTCGTTAAAACAAGCCAACCAAATTTGTTGGATAACGCCATGAGAATTACACCGCGGATCCTTGCTTGCAAATTCTCTTCAGTTATATCAAACGGCCTATCTTCAAAGACAGGTTTAAATAATCCTAAGAATGAATTGTAAACATCAACAATTGGAATGGTTAGAAATTCGATTCCAAGATTTTCAGCCAAGGTTCTTGCATCTTCCTTACTATGATTGGACGAGAATGGACCAGGCATTGAGATACCTATCACATTCTCACGTCCAAGAGCATCAACAGCAATACATGCAACTAGAGAACTATCCATTCCACCACTTAACCCAATGACAACTTTTTTCATGCCATTTTTCCTCACATAATCTCTTGTGGCCAACACAAGAGCGTTATAAACCTCCGCTACTGTACCAAAGGCTGGTTCTATCCTGTTAATAATTACGGACTTCTTAACGCTTCTTTTGAATGGTAACCTTACTATATCCACCTTTTCAAATTCAATCAAAGAACTGTATTTATCTTGTCTTCTTCTTGGATCCTTTACTCTTGATTTACTTATGTTTAGCAAATCAACATCAACAACAAGTAAATCTTCTTCAAATTGCCTTGCTCTACCAATGATTTTGCCCTTTTCATTTACAACAAGACTTGCTCCATCAAATATAAGTTCATCTTGACCGCCAACAAAGTTGACATACGCCACTGTGGAAAGATTGTCATTTGCACGTACCGATAACATTCTTTCCCTCCACGATAATTTTCCTACATAATACGGTGACGCAGAAATATTAACTATCAAATCAGCATCACCTAACAATGATTCAAGCCTTGCTGGACCACCTGGATACCAAATATCTTCACAGATGGTAACTCCAACTTTTACATCTTCCATTAAGAAAACAAGAGCTTTATAGCCCTTTTGAAAATATCTCACTTCATCAAAAACACCGTAATTTGGAAGGTAATTTTTATAATACTTTGCTTGAATTTTTCTATCATTCAGTACCGCTGCGGCATTAAAAATGTCCCCGTTCTCATCAACGAACCCCACTACAGCTACAAGAGATTTTGGTAAATGCCTTGCAATCTCTTCGAGTGCTTCAAGATTTCTTTTAACAAAATGAGGCTTAAAGAGTAAATCCTCAGGTGGATAACCAGTTATAGCAAGCTCTGGAAAAACTACCAAATCTGCCTCTTTTTCCACTGCCATTTCTATGTATTTTATGATCTTCTCTTTATTTCCTTCGATATCGCCCATAGTTGCGTTAAATTGCGCGAGCGCTAAACGAATTTCTCTCATTGCTTTTTACCTCCTTTACTTTTCTTATCTTTTTTAATGGCTTTTATCTTTTTCCTAAGTTCCGTGTAAGAAAGCATAAAAGGTAATACTGTAAGAGTAAGTAAAGTCGCAGTTGCTATTCCAAGAGAAACCAATACTGATATTCTCTTAAATAATGCAAGCTCTCCACCAAAAAGTAATGTTAAAAATCCACCGATGATCCCAAGTGCGTTTCCTAAAATAGCTGGTCCTACGTTACGGACGGAAGTAATAATATTCTTTGTTCTGTTATAATCATGCCCTACGTGAATAGAATAGTCAATAGCCAAGCCTATTATTATACTTGAAGTGAGTGCTGTCGAAATTTCAAGTTTCATTTTAAAAAGTGCCATATAAACAAAATTTAAGATCGTCGCAAATAAAACTGGTGACATAAGTTTAATAGCTTCACCGAAATTTTTGAATACGATGAGAATCGTTATAAATACGATAACAAGAGCTGCTACAAGACTTTGAATTTGACTTATCAAAATACTGTCATTAACAGCTTTCCAAACAAATGGTGAACCGGCAATGTAAAAATCGTAATTGTATTTGCCTACTACTTCATTTATCAACGCACTAACTTTGTCGAGATTTTCATTGCCTTCCTTTGTTAAGTTTACCGTTAATCTTACGGTTCTACCATCTGCTATGTAATGTTTTAAAAGCGGTTGGTTTCTAAGTGTGAAAACAAGAGCTGTAATCGGAATGTTTTTTGGAAAGTCAACATTAGCTATATAACTAGACTTAGAAAGCTCAGCAATAATTTCATTAATATTTTTATTATCCCCCGGCAAGAATACCCCAACCTTTTTTTCAAGTACAACGTATATACTATCCCTTATACCGAATTGGGTCTCTAAAATATTGTATCCTTTGACTATTTCTGAATTTTTCGAGAAATAATCCGTATTCGTAAGTCCAACCTTTATTTTTGAAATGAGAAACGGAGCAGTAATTACTGCAATAATCACTATAATCAGTATCGTCGATGCAACCTTATTACCAAAATACCTAATTCCAAAGGTCTTAGGAGATACTTTTGTTTTGCTTTTTGAAAACGCCATCATTTCGTGACCAATTGTAAGAGTGAGGAGAAAATCTATCAATAATCCAACAGAAACTAATATTCCAAACTCACGGAAAGCTGGAATTTTAACAAATAAAAACGATAAAAATCCGATTACTGTTGTCAACATGGACAAAAATATGGGTGCAGAAATATGCTTCCTTGCATTCTCTGTTCTAAAAGTAGCATTGTAAAAGTGTAGAGGGTAAGCTGAACCTATGATTATTAAAAAGGACATAACCATCGCGGTTAAAACATTTACAACACCACCAAAGAAAAAATATAGTGCGTATGTATAAATGGCTGCCAAAATGGGTATTAGTAAAGAAATAACTGCTGCACGCAGCGACTGAGTTTGGTAAGAGAAAATGAGAAGGATAACCACAAACATGATTACAGGGTAAAAAAACATCGAGCGTTTTAATTCATCAAAGAGCTTGTTGTTTACCGATGCTTCTGAAAGTACGATCACAGGCTCACCTTTCAGCTCATTTGTAATTTTCCTAACAATGGGCTCAACCGCACCATTAATTTCAACAACAACAATGAACATAGCATATTTACCATCTTTCGAAACAAAGTGCTTCATATTTTCAGGTAAATTTTTGATATCCAATGCATCACCTGATATATACGCTTCACTATCTGGGTAATTTAATACCGATATAATCGACTTTACATACTGCATCTTTTCTAACTTATCTTGAAGTTTTCTCATCGCAGACAATGCACCTTGATTATCCAACGATTTTTCTGAATGGTAGATAACTGTTACACTGCTTTTGTCGCCGAATTTTAAGGACATGCGAACAAGGTTTTGAACAGATGGATCATCTATCTCAGTGATAGGCTTTCCAGGTTTATAACCTGGCAAGAATACTTCTATCTTCGTCTCAATCTTTGCATGTGATGAAATTATCACTATCGACAATACTAAAAGCAGGGTACCTATGATCGTATACTTAAACCTATCAATAAAAGTGACCAAAACTTCTAACATCTACATCACCTCATACGTTTTTATAAGTAAATCATTTTCTTGGTCATACCTCCATCCACTACAAAACACTGACCTGTTATAAACCCACTTTTCTCCTCGTCGACAAGAAATATAACGATGTTGGATATATCCTGTATCGTTCCGGCTCTACCTGTTAGGTGCTGAGAATGTTCTTCTTGCGAGATTTCTTCGTTTTCGTGTAAAATCCAACCAGGGCAGATTGCATTAACACGAACTTTAGGTGCTAACGAATTTGCAAGTGCATGCGTTAAACCTAAAATACCTGCCTTAGACGAACTATACGCTTCATTACCTGGTTCTGACATAAGTGCCCTTGTGGAGGATATGTTTACAATTGCACCTTTTCCAGGATTCTCAAGCATTATAGGCACTCCAAACCGTGTCATTAGAAAGTAGCCTGTTAAATTTACATCTATTACTCTTTTCCATTCGTTAACTGTTAGGCTCAGAAAATCTTTAAATGAGCTTGTTGCTGCGTTATTTATAATTGCATCAAGCCTCCCAAATTTTTCCCTTATTTTCAAGTAAAACTCCGCCACTGCGTATTCGTCGGAAACATCACCATAGTATATTAAAACTCTATTTTCAAAATTTTTATCAAAATCGAGTTCATCAAGAGCCTTTTTATCGATATCGATTATTCCAACGTTCCAACCATTCCTAAGAAATTCTAAAACTATACCCTTACCTATATTCTTTCCACCACCACTCACAACGGCAACTTTTTCCACACCACTCACCCCTATGTGTAATTTTTGTTTAACCTTCAATATCGATTATACCACTTATCGTACTGTAACTCATATTAAAATTCTCCGAAACTCACTTGAACCTAACTGTTAAAATTGAGTTATAATTGTGTTTAGAGAGTGCTTTTCAACACATGAAAGGAGGGAAAAAATGAAGAAAATACTACTCATTGTGCTGTTTTTAAGTTTGATCTTACTCACTTTGGCCACAACGAAAGGAGGAAAAAGTATGTTAGTTACGAGTGCATTTAAAAACGGGGAGTTCATACCGAAGAAATACGCTTGCGAAGGTGAAGACATAAACCCTGAACTTTTAATTAGCAATGTCCCACAAAATGCAAAGAGTATTGCGATAATATGCGATGATCCAGATGCACCTATTGGAACCTTTGTCCACTGGGTTATATGGAACGTACCCGTGTCCGGTAACAATGTTAAAATACCAGAAGGCTTGAAAAAATTAGAAAAATTACCCGATGGTACTATGCAAGGTTACAACGACTTTGGAAAAATCGGATACAATGGGCCGTGCCCACCAAAAGGACATGGTATTCATCACTACCACTTCAAAGTTTACGCTTTAGACACTATGATCGAGTTGAAAGGAAAAGTAAAGAAGGTAGATCTTGAAAGAGCTATAAAAGGACACATCATAGATAGCTGTGAAATCATTGGATTATATGAAAGAAAATAATTGATAAGTAACCGTGCTTTCATTTGTCATTCCTTATAGAAGATAACCATGGATCTTTTGAAGAAGAGTGTTTAAGTTTAACATTCCTGTTGTGTTTTTTCTCCTTTTTCTATTGTTTTATTTACATCCACTTTGCCGACCTTGATGAGACCGCTTTCAGAGTAGTTTCCTACCTTATCACGCAAGCTCTGATGTATTTGCCAACAATATCTGTACACAACAAATGATAGGTGATATAATTATTTCACCAAAGGGAGGAGTGGAGATGGAAAAGGTCTTTGTAATTAGATACGCGGAGATAGGTCTAAAAGGTAAAAATAGAGAATTTTTTGAGAAGAAATTAATAGACAACATATTGAAGATTGTGCGGCCTAGTGCTGTCAATAAAAGGTATGGAAGGATTATTGTAAGAATTGGGAGAAATGATCCTCAAGTGCTCGAAGAGAGACTAAAGTACGTTATGGGAATACAAAATTACAGTCTTGGCTATGCGTTAGAACATGATGTTGAAAAAGTTAAGAAAATCGCCATAGAACTTGCAAAGCAGGAATTTAGCAAGGGCCTTAAAACATTCAAAGTTTCAGCTAAAAGAGGATACAAAGCTTTTCCGATGAACAGTCTAGAAATAAATAGGGAGATTGGTGGATACATATACGAGAATATCGAAGGCCTAAAAGTAGACGTACACAAGCCTGAGTTCGAGATAGGTATTGATGTGAGAGAAAAGGAAATATTCGTTTTTTCTGGAAAAACTAAACTCTTTGGTGGACTTCCAGTAGGGGTTTCTGGAAGAGCGTTGTTGTTATTAAGTGGTGGAATAGATAGCCCTGTTGCTGGTTGGTATGCCATGAGGAGGGGGCTTGAATTACAAACATTGACATTCTTAAGTCCTCCAATGACTACTGAAAAGTCCGTTGAAAAGATACTGTCTCTTGGAAGTGTACTTTCAAGATATTTACCTAATGGATTACGTATGTGGATAGTACCTCTGACAGATGTACAGATGTATATAAAAGAAAATGCTCCAGACGAGTATTCTTTGATTTTGCAAAGAAGGTCCATGATAAGAATTGCAAGTCTCATCGCACGGCGTGTTAAAGCCAAAGCACTTATTACTGGTGAAAATCTTGGGCAAGTAGCAAGTCAAACATTGACAAACATGGCCGCTATAGAAGATGCAAGTTCATTGATTGTACTTAGACCTCTTATAGGGTTTGATAAAACTGAAACAACTCAAAAAGCTAAGGAAATTGGCACTTTCGAGATATCGATCCAACCATACATAGATAGTTGTGTTGCATTCGCACCAAAAAAGCCGACCACAAAATCTGATATAAACGAGATTAGAAAGATCGAACAGAAGCTTGAAAAACTGCATGATCTTGAATATGAAGCATTTAAAAGGAGAGAAATTTACAAAATAGAGAACGAATAATAACACCTGCCCATTTTGTGGCAGGTGTTTTTTATTCAGAGAAAATGTGGTATAATCGTTATGTACAATTTGTGTAAAAAAATCAGTTATCTAACATATTTAAAAGGAGGATGATTTTATGTACGTCAACACAAAAGAGATTCTTGAAAAGGCAAGCAAGGGTTATTATGCGGTACCTGCTTTCAACATTAACAACATGGAATTTTTTCATGCAATCTTAGATGGTGCAGTTGAAAAAAGAGCCCCGTTAATCATTGAAACAAGCGAGGGAGCAATAAAGTATGCAGGAAACGGTGATATATTTAAGGGAGCAAGATATTTCGTTGAACTGGTAAAGTTATTTGCTGATAGTGTTGATATACCAATTGCTTTGCACCTTGACCACGGTAAGCACTTCGAGTATATAATAGCAGCGATAAAAGCTGGATATTCTTCAGTTATGATCGATGCGTCTGAAGAACCATTCGAAGAAAATATGAAAAAAACAAAAGAAATAGTAAAAATCGCACACGCAGCTGGAGTTTCTGTTGAAGCTGAACTTGGCCAGCTTGCAGGCATAGAGGACAATGTCTCAGCGGCAGAAAATGTTCTCGTTGATCCTGAACAAGCAAAGATATTCGTCGAGGAAACTGGAGTTGATTTCTTAGCACCGGCCATTGGAACAAGTCACGGTGCATTCAAATTTAAAGGTGAAGCTAAGCTTGACTTTGAAAGACTCAAGAAAGTTAAAGAACTTACCGAGATTCCTCTAGTACTTCATGGTGCGTCGAGCGTACTACCTGAATACGTGAAACTGGCAGAAGAATATGGAGCAGACCTCGGTGGTGCAAAAGGTGTCCCAGAAGAGGAATTGAAAAAGTGTGTGGAACTTGGTATAAACAAAGTTAATACAGACACAGATTTGAGAATAGCCTTCATAGCAGGTTTAAGGAAGTTTTTAAAAGAAAATCCAAAAGAATTCGACCCAAGACATTACCTTGGTGCTGGGAAAAAATTAGTTAAAGAAGTCGTTATGAACAGACTTGAATTTCTTGGATGTGCTGGCAAAGCCTAAAAAGCCCAAAGCTTAGGAGGGATACGTGTGCGAGTATTGGTTGTAAACTGTGGAAGCTCCTCGATTAAGTATCAGTTTCTTGATATGGACACGGAACAAGTCCTTTGTAAAGGGATTGCAGAAAGAATAGGAATCCCAGGTAGCAGGATTGTCCATAAAAAAGACGATCAAAAGGTTGTTGTTGAGAAACCTATGAAAGATCACGAAGAGGCCCTCAAATACGTACTTGAACTCGTAGTAGATGACAAAGTGGGTGGAGTAAAAGATTTAAAAGAGATAGATGCCGTTGGACACAGAGTTGTCCACGGTGGTGAAAAATTTTCAGGTTCCGTTCTCATCGATGAAGAGGTCATGAGAGCGCTTGAGGAGTATTCATACCTTGCCCCACTTCACAACCCACCAAACATAATGGGTATAAGAGCTATGATGAAACTTCTTCCCGGAGTACCTAATGTAGCTGTCTTCGACACAGCATTTCACTCAAAAATGCCGGCAAAAGCTTACCTATACGCCATACCGTACGAATACTACAAAAAGTACAAAATCAGAAGGTACGGTTTCCACGGAACAAGTCATAGATACGTCTCAAAGCGTACAGCAGAGATCCTTGGCCTTGACTACAATAAAGCGAAAATAATCACAGTACACCTAGGTAACGGTGCATCGATCGCTGCCGTTATGAACGGCCATAGCATCGACACTTCGATGGGGTTCACACCACTTGAAGGTCTTGTTATGGGTACACGTTCAGGAGATATTGACCCATCGATAGTCACTTTCCTTATGGAAAGAGAAGGCCTAACTGCTGAGGAAGTTTACACCATACTAAACAAGAAGAGCGGTGTACTTGGTCTTACCGACGGTTTCAGTTCTGATATGAGAGATATTGAAGATAAAGCACTTGAAGGTGATCCTGTCTGTAGGCTTGCACTTGATATCTATGAGTACAGGATAGCCAAATACATAGGAGCATACGTTGCCGCGATGAATGGTGTTGACGCCATAGCCTTTACTGCAGGAGTTGGTGAAAATTCGCCAGTTACAAGAAAGGAAGTATGTGAAAACTACCTTTCATTCCTTGGTATCAAGATTGATGATGAGAAAAATAACATAAAAGGAGAAGAAAGAATTATCTCCACACCTGACTCAAAAGTTAAAGTTCTCCTTGTCCCAACAAATGAAGAACTTATGATAGCGAGAGATACAAAAGAAATTGTTGAAAAGGGCATCAAACAACTCGAATACTAAGCAAGGTAAAAAAGTGCTGGGCAACCCCAGCACTTTTTAAAATACTACAGCATGATAAAAGCTCGTCGTATCCAGTTTATGTGGTATAATGGATAATGAAAACAAAAACCCGGAGTGATCTTTAATGCTTATTCGGAAGCGCTTTGTGTATCTTGATGCTCCTCTGAAGATCGAATTGAAGAATGAAACACAAATCGAAGAAACAGAAATTGAAAATGAAAGGCAAAAACAACTGCTTGAGCTTATCGCACAAGCTAATAAACAAGCAGAACAAATGGTGTTTGATGCGAAAGCTCGCGCAGATGAAATAGTTTTACAAGCGCAGCAAGAATACAACCAGATCATAAACCAGGCAACCGAACAAGCTCAACAAATAATAGAAAAAACTAACTTGGAAGTTCAACGATTAAAAGAGAACATGAATGGAAAAATACTAGATATCATCAAATCATTTGATGAAAATCTCAATTTACTTCTGTCTATGTACGCAGAAAAAATGACAAGTATATCAAAGATACTGGTTGAAAAATTTCTCGAAAAGCAGATAGATCCGGAAGTAACTAAAAGAAAGCTTGAAAAAGTCCTTTCGCACGTTGTCGGGGCAACAAAGGTAAAACTACATATAAACCCTCAAGACATAGCACACATCGATGAACAAACATTGAGAGAAATAAAGTCAAGAGGTTACGAAATATTACCGAACAAAGATGTACAATACGGAGTCATCGCGGAAACAGATTTCGGAAGTATCGATACAACATTGAAATTCCAGTTTAACTTACTAGATGAAATATTCGAAGAAGTTTTCAAAGAAGAATCGTAGGGAGATGGGTATGACAAAAATCCACGAATATCTAAAAACTTTAGAAATTATCGAAGATAAGATAAAGAAGATAAATCCATATGATTACACAGGAGAAGTGCAAAAGATAATAGGCTTAACCATAGAATCGAAGGGACCTGACGCCGCACTTGGTGAACTGTGCAAAATACTAGTTGGAAGTAAAAAAGTGCTTGCTGAAGTCGTAGGCTTTCGGGATGAATTTACCATTTTAATGCCCCTTGAAGATATAACGGGACTTAAAAAGGGATGCGAAGTTTTAAAAACCGGGCGAACGGTTAGTGTACCTGTTGGTGAGGAGTTAAAAAGTCGGGTAATTGACGCGCTTGGTCGGCCAATCGATGGCAAAAGATTAATACTTAAAGAATCCAGACAAATAGTAAACAATGCGCCAAATCCTTTGATTAGAAGGCGAATTCTAGAACCATTACCAGTTGGTGTCAGGGCAATTGATGGTTTTCTAACACTTGGTAAGGGGCAGCGAATAGGAATATTTGCTGGAAGTGGCGTTGGGAAAAGCACGTTGCTTGGTATGATCGCTCGAAACACGACTGCTGATATAAACGTGATAGCACTTATTGGTGAACGTGGAAGAGAAGTTAGGGAATTTATTGAAAAAGATCTGGGAGAAGAAGGACTTAAGCGTTCAATTGTTGTTGTCTCAACTTCAGACCAACCAGCGTTACTTCGGATCAAAGCACTTCTCACGGCAACGACTATCGCGGAGTATTTTAGAGACAAAGGGTACGCCGTAATGCTCATGGTTGATTCATTAACAAGGTGGGCGATGGCGCAGAGAGAAGTTGGACTTGCAATAGGCGAACCACCAACAACGAGAGGATATCCACCCAGTGTATTTGCGCAATTACCAAAAATCTTAGAGCGTGCTGGTAACTCTGACAAAGGTAGCATAACAGGTATTTACACAGTGCTTGTTGAAGCGGATGATTTTAATGAACCAATTTCAGATACGGTACGTGGTATTGTTGATGGTCACATAATCTTATCAAGAAAACTTGCCGAATCAAATCATTTCCCTGCTATTGATGTACTCATGAGTATAAGCAGGCTAATGGTGGACATAGCTAAGCCTGAGCACTTACAAGCTGCAAGGATGATAAGAGACATATTGGCTACATACAACGATGCGAAAGATTTAATCGATGTTGGAGCTTACAAAAAAGGTGCAAATCCAAAAATTGATAAATCAATTGAGTTAATCGATGAAATAAACAAATTCTTAAGACAGGGAATAAAAGAAAAGATGTCGTACCAAGACACTATCGATTATCTAATTTCTATTGCAAAGAAAATTTGAATTTGAAAGACAACTAGTGACAAAAATACCGCTAAAAACCCCAGCGCAATTTTACCCATCATAGCATACCCCTCATTATCCACAAAGTGAAGAAAGCTTTTATGACGATATTATACTACTAAAAATTGATTTTACATTTTTCAATAAATAGTTAATAAACATTTTGTAGTATACTTACAGTATCCAGATCCAAATCTCATCCTGATATTGGAGGTGGAGAATATGGTTAAAAGAGTACTCACTCTCGTGTCTTTACTGATTATCTACTCGGTGTTTGCCTTAAACGTGATTTTCCTTGTTGGAGATGGTATGTCAACAAATCAACTTTTCCTTGCAAGTATTCTCGAAGGTAAAATTCTAAACATTATGACTCTTCCATATGTAGGCTTAACAACCACCTACAGTGCGGACTCTTGGGTCACCGACTCCGCGCCAGCGGGAACTGCCTTGTTCAGCGGTTTCAAAACGTTAAATAGAGCTATTGGTGTTTTACCAAATGGCGAACCGATACCTTCCGTATTTGAATTGGCCAAAAAAATGGGCTACAAAATGGGTATAGCCGTTACCTGTCAAGTTACACACGCAACACCTGCAGCTGCTTTCGCTCACGTTAATAACAGGAGTGATGAGGTCGGTATTGCCAAACAATTTGTAAATGGTGAAGTTGTTGATGTAGCTTTTGGTGGTGGGTGGCAATGGTTCCTTCCAACAGCTGAAGGCGGAGTGAGAACAGATAACTTGAATCTCATAGAAGAGTTAAAGAGAAAAGGCTACAAGTACATCTCCACCGTGGAAGAACTTATTACATTGGATTCTTCAACGAAGAAGGTTGTTGGATTATTCGCTAAAAACGAACTTTCCCCTGTTTCCGATAGACCTACCACGCAACCACGGCTCGATCTAATGACGAAAAAGGCCATAGAAATTCTATCATCCGGCGGTGAACCATTCATGCTTATGGTTGAGGGTTCTCAGATAGACTGGGAAGCTCACACCAACGATTTTTATGGAGTTTGGAAGGAAGTTATCGAATTTGACGAAGCGGTAAAAGTAGCTCTTGATTTCGCTAAAAAAGATGGTAATACACTTGTGATCGTTCTTGGCGACCATGAAACGGGTGGTCTTTCTCTGTCCGCGGGTGGTTACGTCATCAACGTTGAACAAGCAAGAAAAGCTAAAGGTACAACGAAGATGTTTTTGAAGCAATATAATGTAAACGATAAAGAAAAATTCATCACTGGAATCAAGGAGTGGTACGGAGTCAATATGAACGATGCTGAGTACGAAAATCTCAGTAAGGTGCCATCGAATAGCTTGGCAAGAGAACTGGCAAGGTATGTAAGCTTTAAAGTAGGGTTTGGTTGGACAACGTATGATCATACCGCTCAACCTGTTCCTGTGTACGCTTACGGCCCCGGTGCTGAGAACTTTACAGGAGTCATGGATAACACGGATATCGCAAAGATATTAGCAAAATTAATAAAGGTAACAACAGTTCAGTTCCCAACAATTAAAGCTAAATAAATAGCTTTTGAAGTACTAAGGGGGGAATGACGGGTAATGGCCTTCACTTTTCTATTTTTGTTGTTGAAAGGTAAAATTGCTGATGATAAAAATTCTAAGGATCGAAAAAGTCTATTTGAGGGATGAGATCGTTGAGAAAAAAGGAGAAGCATTTGATTAGCATAGTTACAACTTTTGTAATACTCGCAATACTAATGTTTTTATCAAAAGATAACTTTCAAAAAGCTTATGTTACGCGTGTTGTTGATGGTGATACAATAAAAGTACAGATAAATGCGAAAGAGTACACTGTCAGATTGATCGGAATTAACACACCGGAAACAAACCATCCAACGA
This sequence comes from Fervidobacterium sp., assembly GCA_049970055.1. GTDB lineage: Bacteria > Thermotogota > Thermotogae > Thermotogales > Fervidobacteriaceae > Fervidobacterium. The sequence continues at coordinate 423,538 of JBMFNR010000002.1, read as the reverse complement.
AAGGAGTAGAGCCTTACGGGAAAGAAGCAAAAAGATTCACAACAGAGATGCTTACGGGAAAAAGCGTTTGGCTTGAATTCGATGCTGAAACAAAGGATAGATACGGGAGGTTGCTTGCGTACGTGTGGTTAGAAAAACCAAATGAACTTTCCGAAGAGGAAATTAGAGAGAAGATGTTTAATGCTATTCTTCTTCTTGAAGGTTATGCACAAGTTATGACTGTCCCACCAAATGTAAAATACGCACACTACTTTGTTAAATTTCAAAGGGAGGCAATAAGTGAAGAAAAAGGATTATGGAGTTTGGATTATTATAGTAGAGTAAAAAATAAGAAATGATAAGGAAAAAATAATAAAGCCCCCAAAAGGGGGCCTTTGTATTGATTTTGTACTGATTTATCCGTTATCTTTTAAAGAGTATTTGCTCGGCAGCTTTTATGAGCGGATATACTGTCGGCGCTGATGTTAGGAGTGGGTGTGTACCTATTTGTAGTGTATAGAGTTCTGCTACAGTCATATGCTTTTGTATAGCCATTCCAATAACATTTATTATTTCTCCTGCTGTGTCTCCGCCAAAGACTTCACCACCAAGTATCGTACCACACTCTTTTGACACTATTAATTTTACTGCTTGCTTGTTGGCATTTGGAAGAGTGCCTGGATGCTTATCAACTGCTTCGAAGTAGCCTGTGACGATCTCAAATCCATTTTTCTCTGCCTCTTCTTCAATGAGTCCTGCAGAACCAAACGCCTTGTTGCCAATTTTTGTTGAGAAAACCGCTATTGTACCGAGAAATTCTCTAACCGTTGAAAGCTCAAATAAGTTCATCGCGGCTATCCTTGCTTCAGTTACAGCCGTCGAAGCAAGCATTATAGGTACACTTCTTCTTGTTATAAAATCAACTTTTTGTGCACAATCCCCGACAGCAAAGATATCTTGGTCATCGACAACTCTCATGTAAGAGTCTACACGTATCATTTTATATTTATTTAACTCTATTCCAGATTCAACTGCAAGTTCCGTGTTTGGTACGTATCCAGCCGCAAGTATAACGGCCTGAGCTTTAATACTCTCTCCACTTTCAAGCTTAACACCTTCAACTTTTCCATTTCCAAATATCTCCGAAACTTTACTATTGGTCAATATTTTAACACCCATCTTCTCCAGTTCTTCGGCTGCAAATCTTGCTACATCCTCGTCAAACGCTTTTGGAAGGATGTGTTGCATGATCTCGATAAGATACACGTTCTTTCCATCTTTGACAAGCTGCTCGGCAACCTCAACACCGATAAACCCCGCACCAATAATAACAACATCTTGAACGTTGGAGATTTTATTTCTCATTTCACCAAGGTATTCACCACTCTTCGGTACTGTAAAGACATTTTCAAGCTCAACTCCTGGAATTTTTGGAATATTTGGTCTTGAACCTGTTGCTATAACGAGTTTTTCATATCCAAACTCTTGGCCGGATTTGGTTATGACTTTTTTGTTTTCTTTATCAATTTTCACAACTTCGTCAATGAGAAGCTCAATCCCAAGTTTTTGGAACATGTCGTCCGGCATGTAGTCTTTCTCCACACTATCAAGCTCATGGAATATGTACGGAATTCCACACGGAACAACCGCTTTTTTATCTTTTCTTATCGTCAGAAAACTCTTCTCTGGATAAGCACTCTTTCCGGTAATTGAAGCTACCAATCCTGCTGCACTCCCACCAATCACTATAACATCGTACTTTTTCATTGCATTTTCCCTCCTTTTAAAATATAGACATGCTTTGTCTACCTTTATCAAATCTATTATACTCCTTGTGAAATATTTGTCAATAATTAAAAGCTTGCTTCTAATCCTATGATCAGAATTGGAAGATTATTGAGAATACTTGCACCATGGATTATGAAATTTGCATTGATCTCTATGTAAGGATAAATACCTCGAAATGAGAATACGCTGTCTCTATTGTATGAAGACAAGCGAAAACCTGTTGAGAAGTAATACGAATCTGATAATGCAACTAATTTCACAAAGTAGCTAATGTTTTGGGTAATCATTTTGTTAATTTCAAAGTAAAAGCCTTCGGTACTCTCCGCGCTTTCTATTCTATCTTTGAATGTTTCCTTAAAATGTCCAAGTGAAATTCCCAGTGTGTAATTACCGTAAATATCGAAACCTACGTATCCAAAAGATACTCCGGTACCGCTTTGGTATATGTAAAGATGAAGGATGCCCCCAAAATTTTGTGGGAAGTTTTGAGCCTCCACGGCAATTGTATATGGATTTATTTTTTCATATGGTATCAAATAAAAGATTTTTCCAACGGAGCTCTCGGTGGAAATTTCCTCTATGTTTATAAAACCTGCCGTGTAGCCATCGCTGATTACTCGAAATTTATACCCTTCCTTAACACCAATATTTACACCAGATATAAGTGTTACTTTGTCACCATCTACGCTTGATATAAAAGATGACGGTGGGAAAAGTTTCTGCAAATTCTTCTGAACTTCATTAGAATTACGTTCGTACGCAAAAATTTTTGCGAGATATTCGGAATTCACGGATTCCGACCCAAATGCATCCTCTAGCTCTTTTAATGCTCTGGTGTGAAAATTTGCAATGTTCTTAGCGTCAACGAGTGTACCATTTTGCGTATCGTATACTTTTGTCAAAAACGAGATGTAAATGTCTATATAATCTACATTTGAGAAAACGTAATCGTAAAAAGTTGATTGAAATGTGTAGGTACTTTTTCCCCATGAACCTCCAAAATATTTCACATAGTAACCTTTCTCCATACCAAACACGTAACTATTTGTCTTCGAATTGTACGAATAATATTTACCAACTTCAACACGAAATGGCTTGTTATTGATGGAAATGTAATGCCCGTTTACGTCGTTTCTGAAACTGAACTGAAACTCCTTTACCGAGTATGTCTTCTAAGCGGATGGTTTTGAATAATTCATCCAGATAAAGTCTGTCGTAGATATTGTACCTGGTATCTTTTTGCAAAGCTTTTAAGATATACATTCTTTGGAGTTTATTAAATTTTTCGTCAAACAAAATAGTAACACCTACCTCGTATGGACTATATATATTTTGAGTTTCCGAGTGGAACTTTTTAATGTTTTCCAGTACTTCTTGCATGCTATCGCCCGAAGAGATAATTGGTGTTAGCGATTTTACAAAAAAGTTTTGAATATCGATATCAACCACTTGGGTCGTAAACGAACTCGGCCTTTTTATAATTGAACGTCTCTTTTTCAAAATCGATTATCTGGACTACTCTAACAGTGTTTGGTGGTACATTAGAAAATATATCTTCAAATTTTGAAAGAAATTCAGAAACGTTGGGAATACTCACATTCCTATCCACCAGCACGTAGATATTTGCTCCAAAGTACGCTGTGAAAAGTAATGCTAAAATTACGAAGATGAATTTTCTTACCATATGAAACCACCACCCACACGAAATGAATTAAACGACGTAAGTGAATACAAAGGAAGAGAAAAGTTAATGTTGAAAAATCCAATTTTCGCCAAAAGTCCGACTTCCCCTTCAATGATTCTTTGATCTACTTTTTGGTAAAGATCAATTCCACCTAAAAGGTACAAACCATTGCTGTTTTCTACGAAAATTTTATATAAATAATTAACTTGAAAGATCGTAGAATTTGAAGTATCAAAACTTACAGCAAATTCTAACATACTTGTTATTTCGCGATGTACGTTATAAGCCTTTGTTAAAAAGCCCAAGGCAAAAGCTATACTTTCAACATTGGGTTTTCTATCCATGAAGAAATTTAATCGCAAACCAATCGGAAAGACAAAATGAGGAGAACTTATTTTTACAATGTCGCCTACTTTTATCTCCGCGCCTTTTCCAATGTAAACAATTTCACACTCGCTGTAATCCGAACCAACTTACCGAACAATTATTTCAGCAATTTGCACGCTATCGTCGTATACTTTGTAACTATCATTAATTTTTACTCCGTCATTTCCACCGATGTTTATTATTAATCTCGGAAACTTAACACTATCAACAATACCGACCGAGCCAAAAAAGGAGAACTGTTTTCTAAACTCCTCTTTTAACTTGAGTGCAATGTCCATTGCAATTTTTGATATAAAATCGTTGGTGCTAATTTCCTTTCTGAGTAGCCTATTATTGTAGGGATCGTATCCATGACGGACAAGGTAATTTGAGAAACTCGAAAAAAAGCACCGCCGATTTTCTTGTCATAGATATTTAATGAGTAAGAAATTTTGTAATCGATACTGTAAAGAACATTTCTATGTGGCACTTTCGAGTAAAAGTTAGTCGAACGGTAATATTGACCATCAACCCCTTTTACGTAATCTCCCTCCCGATCAAGAACATACGTTGTTTTTCCATTTGCGTACTGAAGTTTGTAACGTATCCCCGTGTAAACTTGTACATATCCGTTGTATGTTAAAATGTAATCTCCGGATATATTGTTCTCAGCTTACTCAATATACTCCTCTTTGTTATTGATCTTACCAATTTGAACGAACACGCTAAGTTTTCCCTGAGGGTTGACTTGCTTTGAGAAAATTTGGTTTATCGTAGATAAGATATCTTGGAGTTGGATTTCTTTGGAAAATACCTTTAAGGCATTTTCGAGGGACACTTCAAATAGCCTGGAATCAAAGATCCCAGAAAAAACAGAAGATTCTGCTAAAGCTGCAAGAATGTCGTCATGGGTTTCGATACGAACGTCCAAAATAACTACTGGTCTTTGAGAAAACGATCTAAGAAATAAAATAGAAGAAAAATAAAAAAACAAGCAAAGCAAAATAAAAATCGCTTTATTTTAACTCCTCAAACATTTCTATCCCCCCAAGTTTGATAAATTCTATACTGCAAAGTTATTGCACTATGCTACATAAAATCCCCGAGCTTTGCTCGGGGATTTCTCAAGTGTACAGTGGCATATTATACTGCACTCTTTGAAAAAAAACACTGCCAGTGATTTTTCAAAAGAAAGATCTCTTATTTATAAGTTTCCATAAATTCTTTTATTCTTCTTAGTCCCTTCTCGAGTGTTTCAATGTTCGTTGCAAAGCTTATCCTTACAAATCCTGGCATGTCGAACGCACTTCCAGGCACCGCCGCTACTAACTGCTCCGAAAGTAGCCTTTTACAAAATTCTTCATCACTTCCATTTACCTTGAAGAACAGGTAAAACGCACCTTTGGGTTCAATAAACGTAAATCCAAATTCTCTTGCTTTCTGAACAACAAATTCCCTCCTTTTTTTGAATTCCTCTATCATATAAGTGTTATCAGTTTCACAAGCCTTTATTGCCGCATGTTGGGATATGGTATTTACATTGGAGGTAAGATGGCTTTGTATTTTAGATATTCTTTTTTTAATTTCTTTGTTTTTTGTGGCACTGTAACCAACTCTCCAACCTGTCATAGCGTGCGATTTGCTGAATGCATTGATGTATATTAATAGTGCCTCATCAATTAGTCCGTACATAGAATTATGCTTTCCCTCGTAGATTAAATCATCGTAAACTTCATCACTTATAACATATATGTGTTTCTCGTTGGCAATCTCACCTATTACTTTCAACGTTTCTTTATCGTATACACCACCTGATGGGTTATTAGGCGAATTTATAACAATCGCTTTGGTTTTTTTCGTAATATGTCTAAGTAGTTCTTCAGCCGCTGGAATGAACTGCCTTTCGAAAGAAGTCCTTACGACTACCGGTTTACCTCTTACCATGATAATCTGGGCAGGATAGCTAACCCAATATGGTGCAAAGAGTATTACTTCGTCACCTTCGTCAAGTATAGCTGCAAATGTATTAAAGAGCGCCTGTTTGCCACCGTTACTTACGACAATTTCGTCGGGAGAATACTCTATATTCTTTTTCTTTTTTAAATAATCCGATATGGCTTCCCTTAGCAAAATTATACCATTACTATCGGTGTATTTTGTGTATCCCATTTCAAGTGCTTCTATCGCTTTTTCAACAATTGGCCTTGGGGTTGGAAAATCTGGTTCACCCGCAGTTAAATTCACCACATCTTTGCCCTCTGAAATGAGTTTTTTTGCAAGAGAATCTATTTCCAAAGTTCTCGATGGAGCAATCAAATCTGTTGGATGCATGTTCACACCTTCTTATCTATTTCATGCCCTTTTAAATCTGAAAACTGGATATTTTGTTGCGTTTACATCGTCAAGGCGCCTGACAGGTGTTGTGTACGGTGCTCCTTTAACAAGCTCTGGATTTTCAAGTGCTTCTTGATAGATCTCTTCCATAGCTTTTATAAACTCATCAAGTGTTTGCTTGCTTTCTGTTTCAGTTGGTTCGATCATCATTGCTTCGTGAACTATAAGTGGAAAGTACACCGTTGGTGCGTGTAGACCATAATCTAGCAATCTTTTTGCAATATCAAGTGTTTTAACACCCGTTTTTTTGGCGAACTCTCCGTTGTCAATAACAAACTCATGTTTACATATTCCATCATAAGCTATTTTATACAACTTCGATAACTTAACTCTTAAATAGTTCGCATTCAATACTGCCATATCACTTACATGTTTCAAGCCTTTGTTTCCCATTGTAAGGATGTAGGTATACGCTTTTACCATTACGGTAAAGTTTCCATAAAAGCTTCTGACCATGCCAATGCTCTTTGGTAAGGTATAATCAAGGTCATATTTGTCACCGCTTTTCTTGATAACGGGTACAGGCAGGAATTGAGCAAGATGCTTTTTAACACCTATTGGACCACTTCCCGGCCCACCCATTCCATGTGGTGTGCTGAATGTCTTGTGTAAATTAAGATGAACTATATCAAATCCCATATCCCCAGGTCTTGTTCTTCCCATAATAGCATTTAGGTTTGCACCATCGTAGTAAAGAAGGGCCCCAACGTCGTGAGCAAGTTTTGCGATCGTAAGTATGTCTTTTTCAAACAGACCAAGTGTATTGGGATTCGTAAGCATTATGACCGCTACGCTTTCATCAAGATGAGCTTTAAGTTCATCAAGGTTCACGCAACCATCTGGGCCTGACTTTAGCTCTATCACTTCAAAACCTGCCATGGCCGCAGATGCCGGGTTTGTTCCATGCGCACTATCTGGAACGAGTAGCTTTCTTCTTTTACTTAGCTCCCCTTTATCTTCAAAGTACGCTCTTGCAATCAACAAACCTGTCAATTCACCATGTGCACCCGCTGCTGGCTGCAGTGTCATATCATCGGTACCTGTTATTTCACAAAGAAGCTCCTTAAGATGTCCCATAAGTTTAATGGCACCTTGGATCGTCTCTTTTGGTTGCATCGGATGTAATCTTGTAAACAGTGATGCCATATCTTCGTTGATTTTTGGATTGTACTTCATCGTACAAGAGCCCAGTGGATAAAACCCTTTGTCAACTGAGTAGTTTTTAAGAGCAAGGTTTGTGTAATGCCTTACGACATCCACTTCCGATACTTCCGGAAGGTATGGCTTCTCTTTTCTTAGCAGATGCCCTGGGATACTACATTCCACCTCGGGAATATCATATTCTGGTAATTCGTAACCTTTTCTACCAACTGTTGATTTTTCAAATATTGTCATTTTGACATCACCTCAACTAATCTTTCTATGGAGGCTTTTGTGTTGACTTCCGTCGAGCATACCAACGCACTTGGCCAAAGTTCTTTGTAAACTCTATCTATCGGAATTGGGCCAAGTATTCCTTCTTTTACCATATCATGCCACTTACCCCGGTAATTTTCAGGCACCTTTACAACAAATTCATTGAAAAATTCTCCGTCAAATAATCGTGTGAAACCTTTTTCCTCAAGTTTACGAGCAAGATAATGTGCGTTGTTGTACGACCTTTTTGCAACTTCTTTTAAACCCTCAGGCCCCATTACAGACATGTAAATCGCGTTTATCAAAGCTATGTAAGCTTGGTTTGAACAAATATTCGATGTTGCCTTTTCTCTTCGAATATGTTGTTCTCTTGTTTGAAGGATCATTACGTATCCTTTCTTTCCTTCCAAGTCTTTTGTTTCACCTATAATTCTTCCTGGCATCTTTCTAACATGTTTTTCAAGTGTTGTGAAGAAACCTATTCCAGGCCCTCCAAGATTCGGGGTCACACCGAGCGATTGACCTTCTCCGACAACAATATCTGCACCGAACTTCCCAGGGGCTTCAAGCAAAGCAAGAGATACAGGTTCGGCTACAACAATGAACAAAACATTTGACGGTATAACTTCTCTAATGGCTTTTAAATCTTCAATAACACCAAAAAAGTTCGGATACGCAACGGCAACAGCCCCTGTCTGTTCATCTATCATCGATTTTAATTTTCCAATATCAACTCGCCCGCTTTTATCGTATTCTACCTCGTAAATCTCTATCCCCTGAGGTTTTGTGTACGTTCTTGCAACGGTTTTGTACTCTGGATTTATCGTCCTTGCAACGAGCATTTTCGTTTTTCCTGTCACACGTGTTGCCATGAGCAAGCTTTCCGCAAAAGCGCTTGCACCATCGTACATCGACGAATTAGATACTTCCATTCCTGTTAGTTCGCACATCATTGTTTGGTATTCAAAAAGCATCTGGAGTGTTCCTTGCGAAACCTCCGCTTGATAAGGTGTGTAAGCAGTGACAAAGTTTGGATTCGAGGCCAAATGCTTTACCACCGTTGGTATATAATGATAGTATATTCCTGCCCCAAGAAAGACATTCTCGGGATTGAATTCCACATTTTCTTTAGCAATATTTTCAATAATTTTCCTAACGGTGAATTCATCTTTACCTTCTGGAATGTTATAACCATCAATAGTCTTTGGCACATCGATAAACAAATCATCTATACTATTAACACCTATTTCCATAAGCATCCGATTTATTTCTTCTGGTGTGTGAGGAACATATCTATGCACAAAGATCACCCCTCTCTTTAATATCAACTATTTCCTTGAGCGAACGCTACCTCTGTAGAATGGTGTTTTTACAACAGTTGCATCAGCCATCTTGTCTCTGATCGCAACTTGTACCTTATCGTTTACTTTAACACCGGCATCGATCATAACAAATGCTATAGGTTTCTCCAAAGTTGGTGAAAAAGTACCACTCGTTACATACCCGATTTTTTGACCGTCTCTGTAAACCTCCATATTGTGTCTTGGAACTAATTTTCCATCGAGAATAATTCCCCTGAGCCTTCTCTTTAGCCCTTCTTCTTTTTGTTTTAGCAAGGCTTCCTTTCCATAAAAATCGCCTTTCTCAAATTTTACAGCCCAAGGTATAGATGCTTCAAGGGGTGTTACTGTTTCATCCATGTCGTTACCGTACAAAAGTAATCCCGCTTCAAGCCTCAAAACATCTCTTGCACCAAGTCCTGCGGGCTTAACACCTATTTCAAGTAATTTTCTCCATACAATGGCTGTTTTGTCCGCGGGAAGGTACAATTCAAAACCATCTTCCCCAGTGTAACCTGTCCTGGAAATGATCCCTTTTATACCAAATATTTCGCCTTCCTTAAAAGAATAATAGCCAACCTCATCAAGGTTTAGATTCGTGTGAGGTTGCAATTTTTCTTGAGTTTTTGGCCCTTGTACAGCAATTAACCCCGTTTCGTCGGAAATGTTTGTCAACTTAACATTGAAATTCTTGAAGAGTTTAAGCAAATGATTGAAATCTTTTTCTATATTTGATGAATTAACAACGAACATAACCTTTTCTGGTGCAATTTTGTAAACAAGTAAATCATCCACAAATCCACCGTTTTCATTACACATAGCTGTATAGATAATGTCACCAAAGTTTATGGATCCAAAATCGTTTGTTACGACGTAATCGGCAAACTTTACCGCGTCTGGTCCTTCGCAGATAAACTCGCCCATGTGTGAAACATCGAACATTCCAACTTCTTTTCTTACTGTTTGAACCTCAGCTACGATACCTTCGTATTGGAGTGGCATGTAATATCCTGCAAATTCTGTAATTTTTGCACCAAGCTTTACATGGTCTTCATACAATGGTGTGTACTTCACGTTCTTTCCCTCCCATTTGATAAGTTCAATTGCTTCTATGTATTTTTCTTCTGGTACAAGTATTTCACACTCAACACTACTGCCAAAAATTGGATGAACAAAAACATCGGTCCTTTGAATAATGACCGGTATATTATTTGATTTTAAAAGACTTTCAAAAAACTTTGCCTCGAGTTCACCCACCGTTGTCATCACAATTTTCCACATTTTCGTAACCCTTTCAAAAGTTAGAAATATTGTCCAATTTAATTTTATCACTACTAGAAAATGTATCAAATGTGAATTGTGGCGATTTTATGGGAATTATTCTTCCCAATAGCGTTTACTTACAATTTTTAAATTCGATGCATCTTTTTTGTACCTACCAACCTTAGCACAAGGCTTTCCATTCACCTCGACAATATCTGCGGTAATATCAATTTTCTTTTTGAGTAATTTCGAACCAACACCGTAGACATCAACGGGTACACCGAGAGATTCAAATAGCTTTATCTTCTCTTCATCAAAACCACCAGATACGACAATCTTTAGATCGTTAAGTCCAACTTTATCAAATTCATGACGCGCCTTCCACACTAGTTCTGGACAAACTCCAAAAGATTGAGGACCAATAGGTGTTACTGATTTATCCCGTAAACTTCCCGACGTATCAAACCTCACACCCCATATCTTGTTTTTACCCGGGCCAATAATCGGCGAAGGATCCGTTTTACCTAATATGAATTCTTCGCCCATAACGTATTCATACTGTTTTTTAACAACTCTAAAAGTTGTGCCAATGACATCGTTGTCCCAATCGACAAGTACTATCCGATTAACACTCTCCGGCATGTGTATATCAAAGGCTATCGCAGCGTCCTCTGTTTTACCATCGTACGCTGCAATTAAAGCATGGGGAATTGTTCCCATAGATTCAACTCCCCAATAGTCCGCATTCGCATCTGTCGAAACACCGAATGCCCCAGCTTTTAAAGCAGCATAACCATCTGTTGCTTGTACCCAATAATGGTCAAAACGCGCACTAAAAAATAGAATCGGCTTACTATTTGCCGCTTCAACAACTTTCTTAACAGCTGTTGCGGTACTCGTTGCTCTTGCGATAACGCCAAGCAAAACAGTTTCAAGGTATCCAAAATAAATGGGATCACCTTCAATTGTCATTAAAGGATCGCCTTCTGGTACATATTCTCCGTCGTAAACAGCTCTTACTTCAATTTCATCCCATTTATCTACCCAAAGTTCGTTCAACTTTAATCTTAAATCCCATTTCTTCCTTGTTAAGCTAATTATTTCCTCGACATTACCTTCCACCGACAAGCTTTGCATAACTTTATCTAAGTTGATCATCTCGGTATAAAGTTGACGAGCTTTATCCTCATCTTTGTAATATCCCGTACAATATCTTAATATGGCTAGGGCTTCGTCTACCCCGCAAACAATTGCATTATCACGTGGGAAAAATTGGTAATAGACCCTCGGATGTCGATTATCTTTCTTTAACACCTCAACATATCTTGTAAAATATTTATCAGAGTAGTATCCCATCCTAATTCTATCAATGGGCACTTTGAAAACCTTAGGGTGTAATCTTTTGCTCATGCCAACTTACCTCCCACAATAATGTTTCTCACATTGTAATCAAAGCACACGCCACACATAGTACAACTGTTGCGACAGTCTTTTGTTGCAACACGAGAAAAATAGTTTACATACTCTTTCCATAAGAATTCTTTGCTTACACCACTATCGAGATGATCCCACGGAAAGTCCTCTAACTCGTACGGACCAATGTACTGGGATATATCTATATCGTCCATCACCTGCATCCACTTCTCAAATGAGAAGTATTCTCCCCATTCATCATAGTAGCCAATTTTATAAGCTTTTTCAATAGTAGAAAATAACTTTCTATCACCACGCGAGAGTATACCTTCAATAAAACTCTTTTTCCCATCGTTAATATCAATCTTTCCATACTTTCTGTATGCTGCTAGGATCTTTTTCACCATTTCCATATACTCTGGAGATTGCAACTGTGCAAATTGAAATGCTGTATGAGGTTTGGGGATAAGCAAATTAACAGATGCCGTAATGTCTGAAAAACCAATTTTTTTAATTTCTTTTATCAATTCTCCTATTTCGCGTATATCTTCCTCCGTCTCTTGTGGAAAACCTACCATAAAGTACAATTTCACCCTTCTCCAACCAGCGAGTTTCGCTTCTTTAGTCGTAGTTATGATATCCTCAAAAGATATCTGTTTGTTAATAGCATCTCTCATCTTTTGACTTCCCGCCTCGGGAGCAAATGTAAGACCTGTTTTTCTTACCTCTGCTATTCTTTCCGCGATCTTTATGTTGAACGCATCCACTCTCGTGGATGGAATCGAGATCGAGATTTTTTTATCTTTGAACTTTTCAATGATCTTTTCCGTTAACTCGTTTATTTGAGAATGGTCAAGCGCTGAAAGAGACAGAAAAGAAATTTCATCATAACCAGTATTCTTGATTAACTCTTCGGCACTCTCAATAATTGCATCCACGCTTCTTTCCCGCACAGGCCTGTAAACATAACCTGCGTGGCAAAATCTACAGCCACGTGTACAGCCGCGACTTATTTCTATTACCCCTCGATCATGCACACTTTCAACGTGAGATAATATCTTCTTAGTTAAGGGTTTTACAGTGTTTAAGTCCTTCAAGATGTTTCTTTTTACTTTGGAAGGTGCAAAATCATACGCTGGCACAATCTTTCTTCCCAACTGAGTGTAAAAGATTGGAACGTATATTCCTTCTATCTTCGCGAGTTCTTTTAGCCTATCAAAACGGCTCATTCCCCTTGTCTTGTAAAGGACTTCCAGCATTTTTTCAAGGTTTACTTCGCCATCACCTAAGTAAATAGCATCGAAGGCATCTGCTATAGGTTCACAGTTGTAAGTTACTGGGCCCCCTGCGATTATGATGGGGGTATCATCCCTTCTGTCCGCGGCCTTAGTTGGTATTCGGGCAAGTTCCAGCATCTTTAAAACGTTTGTGTAAGATAATTCATATTCAAGTGTAATGCCAAGTACATCAAGCTCGTAAATAGGAGTTTTTGTCTCCAAAGTGAATAATGGTACGTGTTTTTCCTCCATTAGTTCAATCATATCAGTCCATGGCAGGAAAACACGTTCAGCGTAGACAAAGTCGAGTCCATTTGCGATCCAGTAAAGTAACTCAAGTCCGTAATGCGACATTCCAACTTCGTAAACATCGGGAAACCCAAAAGCTACTCTTAAATAATCTTTCTTTGTTAGATCCTTAACAACACTATTGTACTCTCCTCCTATGTACCTGCCAGGCTTCGAAACTTTTAGCAGGTTCTCTGAGAGGAATCTCAGAATGTTATTTTGTGAAATCATCGTTTTCAAGACACCATCACTTCTCCCTATTAAAGCTTATACTCACCTTTACCTCACCTGAAACGGGAATCACTACTTCGTAAGTATCAGAAGAACTCTTCAATATCTCATAAACACCTTGTGGACTAATTACTAAATCTTTAATATCTTTACCTCTGATCATTATCTTTGTATCACCGTGACCTCTTAAATACAGATTCCCAGATATGTACACCCTATCTCCAATTTCATGTAGTTTCGTTAAAACCCAAGAATGATACAACTGCCAGCTTTCCGATATTTCTATCTCACCTCGTTTGCTTATACTGGGCATTGAAGTTACTGCGACTGGTACGACTTTGTCATCTATCTTTGAGTAAACGTATACCTTACCAGCAGGTAACTCTTCGTCAGTAGTTATTTCAACAACATAATTTGCAGGTTCCCAGTCATATGTTCTGGAATAATATAAATCTATCAACTGCCAATCTTTCCTTACCACATTGATTAATTTATTCCTTATATGAATTGACTCCCCCAACCCCTCCAGATAGCCGAGAACAAAAATTTTTAGTCCAACCGCTGAGGCTTCTTCAGCTTCTAAGTATTTTTTCTCTTCTCTAGCTTCATAACGCACAGAATACAATATTTGAGTTTCTTCCTCAGGACTAGATGAGAGAATCACGTAAGCCTTATCAACAGGTGACCGGATCTCAAAAAATTGTTCCAAAGTGTTCTCTTGCAAAACATAATATATACGATAACCACCGGGTACGAAGAAAAGAGCATTTGCAGGTTCAGACACCCTTAAGATGTTTTTTATTTTTTCCTCGGAGATCACTTTGGCAATTCCAAATGTTGTGCTAGTGTACTTATCACCGTTTTCAAAAACAAAAAGATTTTCGTCGTACACTTCGTAAGTTCCTTTTGGAATTTGAATAGGTAGAAAGTACTTTGGCCTTTCCTTTTTCTTTTCCACGTACCATCTCGACGCCGAAACTTGTAATACCTTCCAATCATTCGGAATTTCAAACCCATCTTCTAACGTTTTATAAAGCAAGCCTCCGGTGTTAAAAAGTACAAGTACTGCTGAAAAGTTAGGAAGTTCATTTATACTTGATTCCTCGGTATTTGAAAACGCTACCGAAAAGACGAGCACTGTAAGAATAAACAAACAAATTATTCTTAATTTTTTCACAGCATCACCTCCTGACTCTTACGCAAAGTTTCAACCTGCCAACCAGCCGAAAATGTCTTTCACCAGGAAGCCGTAAGCTAATATTACAATAGCAATGAGTAAAAACGCGACAGTTCTCCAAAGTTTTTCAGAACGATCGGAGCTATAGACCGGTAACGTGTAGCCGAGCATGATACCGGAAAGAAGCCCACCGATGTGCGCAGCATTGTTTATCCCGGATCCAGGTACGAACCCAAGTACGATATTCAGAACTATCATGGGTAGTAGGGCACTCCCCGTTATGGGTTTGAGAAAAAACGGAGTATCCTTTCTGAAGCCTGCGCCGAACAAAACACCTACAAGACCAAATATCGCACCACTTGCCCCGACAGACATCGCATCGTGATAAAATATTTGAGTAGCTACGTTTCCTACGATGCCCGTTAAAAGATAGTATGATAAGAATCTGTAAGTTCCGTAAATACCTTCCGCATAGGTACCGATTATGTACAATGCGTACATATTAAACACCAGATGTAAAAATCCACCATGCATGAACATAGCCGTAATTATCCTGTACCACTGACCTTCATCTATAAGTGGTCCGTACTGAGCTCCAAAAAGAAGGTACACACTTTCAGATTGATTAAAAAACGTTTTTGTTACATAAAAAGCGAGTAAGATAATAGAGTTCACCAGTATCAAATACAAATAAGCGGGTTGTCTATTTGTGCGCAAGCAAATCGCTCCTTTTCAATTTTCATAGTTTACTTTTATACATTTTAGTACTTAAATTAATTATACCACCCGTTGAGATTTTTATCAAAAATTACCCTTATTTGAAGACCTCTAAAATCTGGGGGGAATTCACTGAAACAAAAACGGCTGGTTTAACCAGCCTTTTTTAGTAAATGCATAGTCTAAAAATTCCAAAATACAAAAGCACAAAGTTACAATATCTTACGCAAGCGGATTGTATTTTGCGATAATTTCGTTAGTTTTTTCCTCTCTTACCTGATCAACTTTCCGCCAGATTTCCGTTATTGCCGTTTTAAGCAAATCTTTGAACATTTCCTGGTCTTCGAGAATATCTGGTTCGTAGACTATATCTTTTATCTGCCTGTCGCAAGTGGCAATTATTTTCAAAGCTCCGCCAACTTCAACTGTTACTTCTTCATTTGCAAATTGTGTTTCCAATTCCTTCAATTCTTGTTCCATTTTCTCCTGAAGTCTTTGCAATTCAGCAAAATTTTTTGGTATTCCAGGCCCGCCGCTACTACCGCCTAAGTTCCTTCCACCAAAACTTTTCAGTTTTTTCATCTTTTAAACCTCCCTGTTTGGTTTTGTGTGTGTTGTGTACTGTATGTATTTTATGTATTTTTCCGTAGGTTTATGTCGAATTTAGCTACTTATCTATCGGGGTTTTCGTATATGGTAAAATTGTCGGTCTCGAGCGTACGCAGTTTGTAGCCATCTTTAGTTTTTTCATCATACACTAATAAGACTTCCGCACCATATTTTGGGAAAAGAGTACGTGTTAAAAGCCAATTGCCCTTGCCAAGTACAAAAGCAGCCGTTGAAAACGCGTCAGCTACAACTGGATCCTCGCTTATTATGGTCGCACTTACGGCACCTTTTGAGGGATAACCTGTTTTTGGATCAATGATGTGGTGGTATCTTACTCCGTCAACTATGAAATACCTTTCGTAATCACCACTTGTCGCAATTGAGCCTGATTTCATATAAACTAATTTTATATTTTCACCTGGCTGTCCCCTCGGATTTCTAATTCCAATAACCCAGTTGGTTTTGTTGTACTTTGGACCAAGTATCATGATCTGTCCACCTGTTTCAATAAAACCATGACAGTTGGGATCGTACTCTTTAGCTATTTGGTACGCTCTCTTTAGCGCATATCCTTTAAGCATTCCTCCAAGATCAATCCATGCACCATTGGTTTTGATTCTCTTTTTTATATAGTCGATAGATATCTTCTTGTAACCTGAAAGTGCCGCTGCTTCAGATATCTCACTCACCGTTGGTACCCTAAAACTTCCCGTTGCACTTTTTTGTGTAAATTGACTAAAGCCCCAAAGATCTACGACTCTTCCAAGTCCTGGATCAAAAGCACCTTCTGTCTGATTCGCAAGTTTCAAAGCAAGGTCAATTAAGGATAAGGTTTCATCATCCACATCAACCCAATCTTGCGAATGATTAATTTTGTAAAGTACACTATCTTGAGAGTAAGCGTCGTATTTGCTTTCTAGCCTTTTCATCTCTTTAAATACTGCTTTTGATATAGTGGAAGTGTTTACTTTTGATGCTATTTTGATTCTTACATACGTACCAAATATATAATCTTCATAATCTTTGTACTGTCCAGTCTTCCCGGAGATAAAAATCAGGTATATCGCGGAAAGGACTAAAAAAATTACGACTACCGAGAACACAATTATTCGATTCATAATCATTATCTCTTTATGATCTGGTTGTTGCATGTCTTACACCGCCCTTCTTCATCTAGATTTACAATTTTCACATCGTATCCTCTTCTTATTATAGCAAGATTTCCACATTTTGGACAGTAAGTGCTTTCGTATTTTTCATCCCAGACATTTCCTAGATATACGTAATTTAAGTACTTTTTCGCAACATTATATATTTCATTCAATTTTTCAATTTTTGTTGGTGGTTTTGTGTATCTGTATGCAGGGTAGTACCGGGATAAATGGAGCGGAATGTCTTTTGACATCCTCGAAAGTATTTTGAACTCCTCTTCTAATTCTTCTAAATCGTCGTTATCACCAGGTATAACAAGTGTCGTGACTTCAACATGAATACCATTTGCAATGCAGTAATCTATAGTCCTCAGTACTGATTCGTAATCTCCACCACAAACCTTTCTGTAAAAATCATTGTTCATGGCTTTTAAGTCGATATTCATCGCATCGATATACTTTCCAAGTTCTTTTAATGGTTCAGGGTTTATATAACCATTTGTTACAAGAACATTTTTCAAGCCAGCATCTGATGCAAGCTTGGCAGTCTCGTAAACGAACTCGTACCACACGATTGGTTCGCTGTAAGTGTAGGCAACTCCAATATTTCCCTCGTGTTTGTATTCAAGAGCTATTTCAACAAGTACTTTTGGGGTAATCTTCTTTACATAGTATGAACGTTCTTGCGAAATTTCCCAATTTTGACAAAAAAGGCATTTGAAGTTACATCCCCATGTGCCAACGGAGATTATAGACGAACCTGGGTAAAAGTGAAAAATGGGTTTTTTCTCTATAGGATCAAGGGCTATTGATGTAACTTCACCATAGTTCATTGTGTACAATTTCCCCGCTATGTTTTTTCTCACTTTACATACCCCAACGCTACCTTCCGCTAATTTGCAATTATGTGGGCATAGATTACATTGAATGATCTGAGCGCCTTGTGAATCTTTCTTTTCCCACCAAGCCGCTTCGTGATAATTTTCGTGATTATTGACGTAATTGCGTCCGTTGTGGTCATTGGGGTCGTCCTGATAACTTTGATGAATGCGTATACTACACATGAATAAATCACCCTCTTCTCAGGATTCACTTACGCAGCACGGTTCTTATTCCGTTCATTAGAGGGCGTGCGTTTGGGATAGTTTTACCGTTTTTTAAGAGTATCTCTTCGAACCCGCTTTCCGTTGATTTTGATATTTCGGATTTTAAAGGTGGCTCTTTTACTTCATAGGAAACTTTCCAATGCCCGATTTCAAATTTATCCGGATATATGAGTGTGTAGTCACCGTCGGGCATGTTCGCTCTGAAAACGCTCTTGCCATCTGTTCCATAACCTGCTTTTATAGATACATGTACACCGTAAGGTAAGGATAAGGAGTAGGCGACGGAATACGGTGCGAGATTGTTTTTAATTTTCGTTGGTAAGGACAAACCAACTCCAAGTATATCATATTCCATACTTGTTCTTTCCCAGTCATCTTCAACCTTCGTGTCGTTTGTATTTACAACTTTTCCGAATATCTTTTTCCCAATTAGCATAGCTTCCTGATTGAAACCACTACGCAGGGTTCGTAGTTTTTGTATAGCCTTTCTCCTACTTTCAAACACTTCATCAAATACACCAGCTTTTATGAGAGCTTCTATCGTGGAATATGATAAACCAGCGTTTTCCACAAAACCTTCGAAGTTTTTAAATTTTTTATGTTGCAGTTGTTGAGATTTTTCGTATGATATACCTGGTAATACATATAAAGGTAAAGTATATACCTTTTCATCTTTTATCGTTGAGAATGAACTTATCTTCGGTGGTACAACTGTGTAACCAAGTGCTTGCAGATTGTAAATTGCATCTTTCAGAATAGACGTATCGTATCTTAGATATACATTGTAAAATTTCGTTGGAAAATTCACCTTAAAATAAGCCATGATAAACGTCAAGTGGGCATAAGCTATCGCGTGGGATTTGTTAAACGCATATTCACCAAACGCTAAGATACTCCTTGCAAGCTCGATACCATCAGTACCAAGTTTTTTTGAAAGCTCATTCTTTAAATCCTCGAAAAGCTGTTTCATAATGCCTGAATCTTTTTTAGCTATAGCCTTTCTTAGTGCGTCAGCCTTCACACTATCAAAACCTGCTAACTGTATTGCGATCTGCATAATTTGTTCTTGATAGATTGGTAACCCATAGGTCTCCTTAAGCAATTCTATAGTGTACCTCATTCTACCCGAGTTTTTCAGTTTCCTTACCTCACTTACCACACCAGATCTGAGAGGTCCCGGCCTATTCAAAGAAATAACTATTGCAAGTTCTTGTATATTCGTAGGTTTAACATCTCTAACAACAGATTTACCAATGTCACTTTCGAGTTGAAAAACGTTGTCTGTAAATCCCACAGATAAGTACTTATAAGTTTTTTTGCTTCCCTCTTCACTTATCTGCAATGGCATATTTCTTAATTGCTTGTATATGCTAAGTGTCTTCAACCCCAAAAGATCAAATTTCACGTATCCGAGGCTCTGGAGATCGTTCATATCCCACTCGATTGTATCGGTTCCTTTGACAATTGGTACATTTAAATCATTTGTGGATATTATCACACCGGATGCATGAACAGAACGTTGGATAGGTAGATCATATAGTTCATCAAATATGTTTTTTGGAAGGCTCTCCAAAAACTTTCTCGGAATTGAAACAAACGTGGAGATAGTATAAAGATATCCAAAGTGTTCTCGTATTATTTTCATTAGTTCCAGCCTTTTTTCATCTTCTATATCCAAATCGATATCTGGATAATCTTGCCTTCCCTCGTTGAGAAATCTTTCGAAAAGTAAGCTGAATTCGATCGGATTTATCTTCGTTATCCCTAATCTGTAAGCAAGTAAACTACCAACTACACTTCCTCTTCCGGGTCCAATCTCTATGTTGTTTTTTCTAGCAAGGTCTACAATTGTTTTAATCGTATAGAAATAATCCTCAAACTTGAATTTTTTAACAACTTTTATTTCCTTTTCGAGTATCTCTTTATGTGCTTTTTCCTCTTCCAACACTTTTTCAAGAAAACCATCAGGTGCTTTTGGTAATTTTTGATATACTTTCAGGTCGTAATCTGTTTCAATATCGATTTCAAATATACATTGGTTTACACTAGGTTGAGTAATTTCTTCCTTTTCCAAGTACCTGCTGAATACTTTGCTTGCATCTTCTTGCCATGGTAGATAATATATGGGAGGATGTGTTACAAAAGAGAAACTTTTATCTAACTCTTTCTGATTTAACTCACCTTCGTTGTACATCCGGGTAAATTTCAGAAACTCTTGTGTATTTTGAAAAATATATGTTTTTTCTCCTACTCTGAATCCAATAACGGGAGTTACATTATACCTCCCACTAATATTGAGAAATTTTATAACACCATGCAGCGTCTTGTCTGATAAAATCACAGCTTCAAGTCTATTTTCAACCGCCCACTGGAAGATTTGATCGAATTTTATTACAGATCCTTCAAAGGAATAAGGTGAAACAAAACAAATTGCCTTTTTATTTCCGATAATTCAACACCTCCATAAGGTGTGAACATTCCAGATTAAGAGTTCTTAAGTGAGGTATAAAGTTCTTTTAAATGATTATTTCTGAAAACACCATAACCCATAACAAGTATATCAACACCTATTTGCTTCAACCGAAGTGCGTTGGTATTTCCCACGCCGCCATCTACAGCTATTTTAAATGTAAATCCGTTTTCTTCCTTCACTTTTACCAGTTTTTTTATTTTGTCAAACATTGTTGGAATGAACTCTTGCCCCGAAAAGCCTGGATTAACTGTCATTATGAGCACGCCATCGACGTAAGGTAAAACCTCATCGAGGGTGCTCAGAGAAGTCCCCGGATTTATTGCAACAAACGCTTCAACGCCCATTGACTTTACCAGTTGTAGACTTCTATGCAAATGGTAACAAGTTTCTTGGTGAATGGTAACACGGCTGGCACCTTTTTCTATGAATGCCTTTATGTGTGCATCTGGGTTCGTAACCATAAGGTGAGCATCGATGAGAAGATCTGTAAACTTTTTCAGTGCTTCAATCATTGGATACCCAAATGTTAAGTTTGGAACGAAATGCCCGTCCATAACATCAAGGTGTATTTCGTCTATGTATGGCTTGACCCTTTCAACTTCTTTTTTTAATTCTGAAAGATCCGCAGCTAATATAGATGCCGATACAATTGCCAATGTAATCACTCCTCCTAACTTTTTACTTGATAATTTAATATTCCGTACAAATGTTATTTCGTTGAATATTAATGTTCGATATGATATAATACTTTTAATAGAGTAAGCAGTATAGAAAAGGTAATTTCGCGTATCTCTGCTACATATTATACCCGCGCGGTGGTAAAAAAACAATACACATAACAAAATGCAAATATACAACATATCAATGAGGTGATTTGGTGAATTTAAAGAGGATTACGGTGCCGTCTGATGTTGCTTTAGTTGAAGTCCTCGGGCAGTACGATAACAAAGCACGTTATTTGAAAAGAAGGTTTAACGTTGAAATTAGTGTTGTAGACGATGAAATACGTGTTCGTGGAGAAGACCAAAGATCCGTAGAAATTGTTGAAAAGATATTGAAAGAGATAATAAACATAACAAGAGATGGGCACTTACTCGACTGGACAGAATTTGAGTACATTGTTGAAGAAAACGAAAAGATAGAAAGTCCTGAGGAAGTTTACAAGAAATCTGTTGGGAAAGTAAAAGCAAAAACGGAAGGTCAACGAAAATACTTAGAAGCTATAGAAAAAAATGATATTGTTTTTGCTATTGGACCAGCGGGAACCGGTAAAACTTATCTTGCGTCCGCTGTTGCAGTAGATTACTTAAAGTCCGGCAGGGTACAGAGAATAGTATTGACACGTCCGGCTGTTGAAGCTGGTGAAAAGTTAGGTTTTTTACCAGGCGACCTGACTGAAAAAGTTGATCCATACCTTCGCCCGCTTTACGACGCACTTATTGATATGATAGGAATAGAAAAGTTTATTTCCTTGCGTGAAAAGAATATCATAGAAATTGCACCTCTTGCGTACATGAGAGGACGCACTTTGAATAACGCATTTATAATACTAGATGAGGCACAAAACACAACGTACGAACAAATGAAAATGTTCTTGACACGTATGGGATTTGGTTCAAAAGTAATCGTTACGGGCGATATAACACAAATTGACATAGAGGAAAGATCAGGTTTAGTTCTTGCGCAGGAGATCTTGAAAGATATAGACGGTATAACGTTTGTATACCTGACCGATGCTGATGTGGTTAGGCATCATCTTGTAAAAAAGATAATTCGTGCGTACGATAATTTCGAGAAGAAAGAAAAATCTGAGAAGAGGAGATAGAAATGCAAAGAAAAACCTCAGATCAAGATATGCTAAAAAATGAGGCTTTTATTTACGATGGAATAATCTTGGCGTTAATTATAAGTGTAGCAAATAACATATATGATTTGAGTTTGCTCGGGCTTGCAAACGAATTTATCCTAATATTAGTCATATGGTATGGCATAGTAGAGCATTTCATAAGAAACTCAAACATACTAAATACTGATATCAGATATAGAATTTTCTTTTATAGCGTTTTTCTCATCGGTGGAATTTTGAACACAGTCATTTACAAAACTTATGGGATAACTTTCATACCCATAGTTGCTGTTCCCATGCTTATAACACTCCTTATCGATTACGAATTTGGCGCAAGTGCGGGCCTCATCCTTTCTCTCTCCACAGCTTTTCACCACCACGATTTCTTTATGTTTCTCCACTTTTTTCCTCAAGTTTTTATCGTAACGTATATGCTGAAAAACACGAAAAGCAGAATACAAGTTACAAAAGCTGGGTTATTTTCGAGTATAGCAAGTATAGTTATGATTCTCCTGCAAGAACCTGTAAGACATTTTTATTTTTCGACAAAAGACTACATAATTGTCTTTCTTAATCCCATTATTTCATCCGTAGTTGTGCTTGGGATACTCCCTTACATAGAAGTCTCCACAAGGATATATTCAAACATCGGGCTATCAGAAATTTCAACTATAAATCATCAATTGTTAAAACTCCTCTCTGTTCACGCTCCTGGTACGTATTACCACAGTATGAGAGTTGCTGAACTTTCAGAAAGAGCGGCAGAGGATATAGGGGCAAATACGGTGCTTGTAAGGGCTTGCGCTTACTATCATGACATCGGAAAGATGAGAAATCCGGATTATTTCGTGGAAAATCTGAAAAGCTTGGAGGATAACCCGCATAATTCTCTACCACCAGAAGTGAGTTCGAAAATAATAATGAAGCATATTGAAGATGGGATTGAAATTGCCAGAAAATACAGATTACCAATACAGATCGAAATGGCAATTCCACAACACCATGGTACAAGAATTCAAAAATATTTTTACGCAAAAGCTTTGCAAGTATATGGTAATGCTAATATAGAAGAATTCCATTACAAAGGTCCAAAGCCAAAAACTAAGGAACTTGGAATAATTATGCTCGCGGATGTGGTAGAAGCTATATCGAAAAGCGCTGATAGGTTCGATTTAAGCCAAATGAAAAGCACTATCGAAAAGATTGTTGTAGAGTTATTCGAGGAAGGTCAGCTTGACGATACTGGTTTAACAGTTAACGAACTAAGGATAATTGTCGAAAGCTTCACAACGGTATTTGAAAACCTATCAAAACATAGAATTGAGTATCCGTCGATAAGCGAAGAAATAGAAACAACGGGGTAAACATACAGGATAACCATAAGAGGTGAGAGAATGATATACTTCAACGAAGTTCCATCTAGTGTGGAAAAGTTCCTGGAGAGAATAAAGGATAAACTTGAAATTATTGTAGAAAAAGAAATAGGAAATGTGGACATCTCTTTTGTTTTTATAGACCCACAACTGATGTCCGAAATGAACATGCGTTTCCGAAAGAAAGAAGGTCCAACGGACGTTCTAACGTTTGTTTACGGAGATGAAGAATTTACAGAATTTGAACAATCTACATCAGATATGGCAGAAGGGTTAGATGAGTTAAATCAAGCAAAAGAAAACTTAACTATCTATTCAGAAGGTTACCTTTGTTTGGAAAAAATAAAAGAAAATAGTGAAGCTTTTGAAAATCCATTCGAAAAAGAGCTGCTCACTGTACTTGTTCATTCTATATTACATATGGCAGGATACGATCACGAGTACAACTCGCAAAATGCACAGGAAATGTTCAGGAAACAATCTGAATATGTTGAAAAAATCTGGGAAAGTTTACCTGAATAAATCATCTAGCACTTTTAGATAAAATATTCTTCAGGCTCCATTCAAGCATCTCTGGATGGAGTCGCTTTGAAAAGTTCTCGTCTCTTTCAAAATCTGCTGGTCTTATTTCGCCAATTGTGAGTTTTCTTATTTTTTCTATATACTCTTGCATCTTAACAATAGAATTGTAATCGCCAATTTCACCATGTCCCGGTATCACGTGATTTACTTTTGGAAGTGTTTCGAGCGTCTTTATCCATGTGCTTAGATTGCTATCTTCCACTATCTCGGGATGTATGGTATTGATAACTGTATCACCCGCGATAAGAACACTCTCTTTGGGTAAGTACACATATGAAGAGTCTGGTGTGTGACCAGGAGCGTGGATGAACTTTAACTGTACTCCATCTTCGTACTCGAAAATATCATCGAATAATACATCAGGTAATTTTGGACGAAAATATTCAACACCAATCTTATTGAAATAATCTACATTGAATTGCTCCATAAACTCACGTGTAAGCGTGTGCGCAACAATAGGGCAGTCAAAAGCAACATTACCAAAAGTGTGATCGGGATGATAATGAGTATTCAGAACCAAAGAAATTGTTTTCATTGTAAATTCTTTCACAAATTTAGCAATCCTCCTTGCTTTTTCAGGAAACAAAGAGGTATCGACGAGTATGACACCTTTTTTTCCTATGATAACAACGTTGTTTGCGGCTTCTTCATGTTCGATCACATAAACTTTTTCCGTTATCTTACGAACCATAGTTACACCCCTGTAGAAGATATTTAAACTTTTTTAAAATTTTTCAATTAACTATTCTTCAAAGGAGCTGGTTATTCCTTGAAAGTTTTACTATTAGGTTACTATGGATATGGTAACTTTGGCGATGAACTAATGAAATTAGGAATTATCGACTTTCTTGAAAAGTTTAACATACAGTACACATTAGCTCTTCCAAAAAGGGTTAGTAAAGACACGATATCAAGATTCAACATTTTCGAACTTCTCGAATCGATATACGACAGTGATGTCGTTGTATACGGTGGCGGGGGACTTTTACAAGACATAACAAGTACTAGGAGTTTTCTTTATTATGCTTTAATAATTAGATTAAGTTTACTTTTAAAGACGCCAGTCATTTTATTCGGTAATAGCATCGGGCCAGTCAAAAAAAGTTGCAACCGACTTACGTTGAGAAACATCCTAAAAAATAGAAACGTCTTTTTATTCGCAAGGGACATAATATCTTATAAGTACGGCAAATATCTGAATAAAAGCACAGAATTGTCTTGTGACCCTTCAATTAGGTATCTTAGAAAAGTTACCTCTTTAAGTGATAAATGTGAAAAGAAATATGACTTGATAATAATACCAAGGGAAAGCAAAAACATCGATCAGTACAAAATTCTACGTAACTACTTCGACAATATCTTCATTCTACCAGCGCAAAAAACAGATTATCCTGTAGCCAAGAGATTAGCTAATATACTTAAGGCCGATCTAGTAAACGAAAACGACGTAGGCGACGTTGACAAAACTATCTCGCATATATTATCGTCAAAGTTTGTTGTTTCTGAACGTTTCCATGGTTCAGTAGTAGCTTCGTACTTTGGAGTACCTTTTTTATCGCTTGAAAATTCAAAAACGCAAAGGTTTTTCAGAAAATACACTCAAAGAAAAGAATTCTTTGCCAAAGACCTTGTAGATTTCGACAAAAGGATAGGGCTCATCTTGAATTCTCCGCTAAATCCTAAAAGCGAAATGGACAAAGAATGTGATGAGAGTTTTAAAAAACTTTACAGGATCATGATTAAACTACAATCCAGAATCATAATTTAAAAATTAAAAAGGTGCGCCCTTTTCGAGCGCACTTTTTATTGTTTCCATCATTCTCACTACATTACTTGAATCTCACTTAACTGTAACTTTCTTTTTTTGCTCTTTGCACAAACCTGCCTTGCAATACTTTGCTTCAATGTGTTCTAAGAACTCACCTCTAAAGTTATTTATTAAAGACAGTAATGGAACATTTATGCTTTGTCCAAGACCACAGAAGGAAGCATCAGCGCTTACATACGCTATCTCTTCGAGATACTTTAAATCATCGATATCTGCTTCAAATTTCGTCATTCTTTCGAGAATCTCGCAAGCTAGTCTTGTTCCTTCCCTACAAGGTGTACATTTTCCACATGATTCATGCCTAAAAAATTCCATTACATTCAACGCTATGTCGACTGCGCAGTGTGAGTCATCTATTGCGAGTATAACACCTGAGCCAAGGCTAACCCCGTAGTTTTTCATTGAATCATAATCGAATGGAGTATCCAATTTGTCCGGTCCTATGAAGGTACCAGCAAGTCCGCCTGTTTGAACCATTTTTAGATCTCTTCCACCTTTTATTCCCCCGCCAAATCCGTAAAGTACCTCTCTAACCGTTACACCCAATGGTAGTTCTACCATTCCACGTTTGTTAACATCCCCCACAAGGCAGAAAACCTTTGTACCTGGTGAATTTGGTGTGCCCACACTTCTGAACCACTGTGCACCATTGAGTATAATTTGCGGTACATTTGCAAGAGTTTCGACGTTATTTATCACAGTAGGTTTTCCGAATAATCCGGATTGTGGTGGATATGGTGGTTTCAGCCTTGGCCTTCCTGACCTTCCTTCTATCGATTCAAGAAGTGCTGTTTCCTCACCGCATACATACGCGCCGGCTCCAAGTCGTACCGTCAAATCGAAATTAAATCCACTACCAAGGATATTTTCACCCAAAAATCCATATTCGTAAGCATCTTTAATGGCCTTTTTCAAATTCTCAACGGAATTGTAGTATTCACCTCTTATGTAAATGTATCCCTTCGTTGCACCAACCGCGTATCCAGCAATTATCATTGCTTCAATAACACTGTGCGGATCCCCTTCCATAATAAGCCTATCTTTGAATGTACCAGGTTCACCTTCATCTGCGTTACATACGATGTACTTCTGATCAGCTTTCGCTCTAGCCGTAAATTCCCATTTCAAACCTGTTGGAAATCCAGCACCTCCACGCCCACGTAAACCACTGTCTTTGATTTCTTTTAATACTTCTTCTGGTGTCATTTTCAGGGCTTTGCTCAAAGCAAAATACCCATCTTTTGCAATGTACTCCTCGATACTTTTTGGGTCTATAACACCAATATTTCTTGTAACAATTCTTGTTTCTTTAAGCGCGAATTTTTTAGGTGCTTTGATTTCCGATTTCTGCACGGTCAGTTCCCAAACTGTTCTTCCTTTGAGAAGATGCTCTTCTACTATTTTCCTTATATCTTCTTTGCTTTTTACAGAATATAAAACATCATCTGGAAGTACTTGTAACACAACGCCATCGTACGAGCCGAGAGATACTGTTTCAAGTACATTTACAAGGGAAGAAAGATTGTAATTGTTGATGAGTTCTTTGAGATAATTTGCAAATTCCTTCGCGCCCAGCAAGATACTATTACTATCAACGGAGATAAGTACCGTAATTGGTGTCATTTTGCCTCACCACCTTTTAATTCTTCAATGATTTCATTCACTTTTTCAACGGTGAGGTCACCATAGTATTGGTCGTTAACCATTATCACTGGAGCAACACCGCAAAGCCCCAAGCATCCAGTCTCTTCTAACGTAAATAGACCATCCTTAGTCGTTTCACCAAAATCTAATCCAAGTTTTTGCTTTAAAAATTGCACAATTTCACGACCACCAGGTACATGGCATGGCAAACTTG
Source organism: Fervidobacterium sp. (assembly GCA_049970055.1). Taxonomy (GTDB): domain Bacteria; phylum Thermotogota; class Thermotogae; order Thermotogales; family Fervidobacteriaceae; genus Fervidobacterium. Next base: position 395,379 of record JBMFNR010000002.1, on the reverse strand, counting down.
TACATACTCTTATTACGTATTTTCCTCTTGGTTTTGTTGAAAACATAGTGTAGAATGTGAGGACTTCGTAGACCCTTGAAGGAGGAATATTTAATTCTTCGGCTATCATTTCACCAACTTCTGGTGGGATGTAATGACTCTGGTAGTAATCTTGTACACGGTGAAGCAGATATATCAACATATCTTGCTCTTCCAAACTTTCACTTTTAACTTCGCTTATGAAGTTTTTCAGCATCGAGCGATCCACACACCTTCCCTCCCCGCAAATGCAATTAGACACAAACTCCAAGATAATATCAAATACAGGTGAGCATCTTTTCGGATCGCTCACCTGTATTAAATTTACCTAGAAACTACCGATTCAACAGCAGGCGTAACTTTACTTATCGCACCAAACCTACAAACTTCTATACAGCTGCCGCACCTTACACAAGCTTCCTGATCTATTTCGTGAACTTTTCTTACCTCTCCGTGGATCGCATTAGTTGGACATACCCTTGCACAGGCAGTACAACCAACGCACTTTTCTGGATTTATTACATAGCTTATAAACGCTTTACACTTCTTCGCCGGACATATTTTATCTTTAACGTGAGCTTCGTATTCATGCCTGTAGTATTTTAAAGTTGATAATACAGGATTTGGTGCAGTTTGTCCAAGACCGCAGAGCGAAGAATCTTTAATTATTTGGGCTAAACTTTCAAGTTTTTCTATATCCTCCATCGTACCTTCGCCTTTGGTTATTTTATCCAGTAAGTCGTACATTACCTTTGTACCCTCACGACATGGTGTACACTTACCGCAAGATTCGTCAACAGTAAATTCCAAGAAGAATTTTGCAACATCAACCATACAATCGTCCTCATCAAGAACAATCATACCACCAGAGCCCATGATTGCGCCAAGTTTACCAAGGGATTCATAATCAACTGGTGTATCAAAATACTCTGCTGGTATAACACCACCGCTTGGCCCGCCAGTCTGCACGGCTTTTATCTGCTTACCTTGTGGATGTCCACCACCTATTTCATAAAGTAGTTCTCTAAGAGTTATACCCATAGGTACTTCTACCAAACCTGTGTTTTTTATCTTACCGGCAAGTGCAAAAACTTTTGTACCAGGCGATTTCTCCGTTCCATACTGTCTAAACCAAGAAGCACCTTTGAGTATGATTGGAGGAACAAGGGCAAGTGTCTCAACGTTATTAATTACCGACGGTTTACCCCACAAGCCCTTTTGTACAGGGAATGGAGGCTTAACCCTAGGTTGGCCTCTCTTTCCTTCGATTGAATGCATTAGCGCTGTTTCCTCGCCACAAACGAACGCACCGGCACCAATTCTGATCTCTATATCAAATGAAAAACCACTTCCAAATATGTTTTCACCTAAGAAACCGTACTCATGTGCCGTTTCAATGGCCTTACCAAGTCTTTCAATAGCAAGAGGATATTCCGCTCTTACATAAACGAAGCCCTTTTGCGCACCTATCGCGTAACCTGCAATAGTCATAGCTTCAACTATTGAATGAGGATCGCCTTCAAGAACAGACCTATCCATGAACGCTCCTGGATCGCCTTCGTCGGCATTACAGATCATATATTTTACGTCCGACTTCTGCTGACGCGCTAGCTCCCATTTCAATCCAGTTGGAAAACCAGCACCGCCTCGGCCTCTTAAACCACTGTCTTTGATTTCCTTTATCACTTCTTCTGGAGTCATCTTTGTTAATGCTTTGTGCAGTGCAAAATAACCATCCCTTGCTATATATTCATCAATGCTCAACGGATCAACAACACCGACATTTCTTAGTGCTATCTTTACTTGTCGTGAAAAGAAGGGAATTTCTTTACCTGCTGTTTTTTCTTTTATCGTCAGCTTTTCTTTTTCGCCTTCGAACAAATACTCTGGCACAATACGTCCTTTGAGCATGTGTTCTTCAACAATTTTTTCTGCCGCTTTTGGTGTTAACTTCTGGTAGTAAACACCGTCTGGATAAACTACAGCAAGGGGCCCAAGGCTACATGCACCCATACATCCTGTTTCAACTACTGAAACAACGCTGTCAAGCCCAAACTCTTTTAATTTTCTTTCAAAAGCTTGCTTTACACTCTCTTCACCAGCGGATATACAGCCACCACCCGCACAAATAAGAATAGTATTCGTAGTTAAAGCCACGCTATTCGCCTCCTTAAGGATTTACTAAGAAATAATCGTGTCAAATCATCCAACCTCGCCTTTTTTAACTACAAGGTCGGAGACTACTTTACCTTCCAAGATGTGTGACTGAATTATTCTCCTTGCATTTTCCGGTGTAACATGTCCGTATATAATTGGTTCTTGACCATCCAGTGAAACTTCAATCGTGGGCTCTACTTCGCAAAGTCCCATACAACCGGATTGTACTACAGCAATATCATCTATCTTCAATTCATTCATATACTCAACGATGGCTTTGAGTGTATCCTTTGCACCAGCAGCTATTCCACAAGTACCCATTGCAACGATGATCTTTCCTCTCTTTCCACTCTCTCTCATCTTTATACTTTGCAGCGCTTGTTCCTTTATCTTCATTAATTCTTCCAAACTTTTCACTTTACTCATTGCGACCCACCCCTCCTGTAAGCAGCTATAATTTTGCTAACCATATCAGGTGTAACTTTACCGTAAAAATCTTTTTCGCCAACAAGCACAACCGGTGCCATACTACACGCCCCAAGACACCTGACAGGATGAACAGAAAATAAACCATCCTCTGTAACCTCTTCTGCTTTCACACCGAGTTCTTCCAAAAACCTTTCCATAACCCTGTCGGCACCTTTAACGTAACATGCAGTTCCAAGACACACTTTGATTTGATTCCTTCCCTTCGGTTTCGTTGCGAAAAAATTGTAGAAAGTAACAACCCCATATACTTCCGATACGGGAACCTCAAGCTTTTGTGCAATGTGTTCTTGCACTTCTTCTGGTAGCCAACCAAATAATTCTTGCGCTTTGTGAAGCACACCAATAAGAATTCCAGGTTTATCCTTCACCTGTTCAATGTAGTTATCTAACTCCTCGTAAAGTTCTTTATGACGTTCACATACGGCCACACACATCCCTCCTTCACACTTCGTGATTATTATAACATACAAAAGGAGAATTTCACATATTAAAAAAGCCAATATTTTGGGAGATTTAATTGTATAATTGCAATTATATAGCGTTAGTTAAACCATTCCACATTTATTCAATTTTTCACAAGATGAGAGAAAACAAAACAATAACCATTCCGAAGATTTTCAAAAGCCCCAACTTTTCTCCAAGCAGAATTACCGCAAGCACTGTGGCAACAATCGGTTTCAAAAAGAAGACTCTGCTTGATTGCGTGGCACCTATTTTTTCCATAGCTTTGAAGAATGTTAGGTAAGCGATGCCTGTAACAACTACACCAAGGTATACAAGTATACACCATTGAAATATGCTAAGTTTGGGAATAGTGAATTTTCCTAAAACTGACAAAAGTAGCGCATAAATTAGTCCCGACGAGAGTGAAGAAAAAGCAGTGACACGCAAAGAACCGTATTTTTTTGTGTATTTTTTCATCAGTACCGTGTAAAGAGCGAACGTTACAGCTGCAAAAATGCCAAAAAATATACCAAGCCAAGAATCACCAGATAACTTACCAAAACTGAAAATCAATAAACCAAGGAATCCTAGGAATATACCTATGTACTTTCTTGCGTTGTGCCTCTCATTGAGCAACAACCACGCAAGTAAAGAAACAAATATGGGATTAGATGCAACTAATGTTGCTGCGGTCGACGCATTTGAGTATTTTACAGCTAACTGCAAAGAGGTCATCGATATTATGCTGTTCAGAGCACCTATAAGTGATATTGGCAGGAAATCTCTTAATTCTATATCTTCCTTAACGAAAAGCATAAGAATCAAACCACCGAGTAAAAACCGAAAGGCTGTCATAAAAAATGGGTCAACTAACCCCATTAATGGCTTTGAAAACACTTCAATGCTCGAAAAGGCAAATAATGTTGTCGCAAGATAAACATATGCCATGTTCATCGTCCTCCCTGTTATTCGTTAACAAAAATTGTAATGTTTTAATATCTTTTCCTTTACGTTCCACGTGCACTTTACACCCCTATCAAACCTTACCATATCTCCTGCACCAAATGATACCTTTGAACCATCATCAAGTGTAACTTCAGCATTACCTTCCACTACGTAAAATTGTTCAGGCTCATCATAGTACCAATCGAAAATACTTTCTTCTTTACTCCATGTTGGCCAACTTTTGGCTTTTTGAATCTCATCATCAGTTGGTTTCCATATCTTACAACTATCCATCTCTACTCCCCCTTAACATTAATCACAGGAATATTTTACTACCTTCGATAATCTTTGTTAATCACCAAAATGTTAATATTTGAGAAAAAATTCACTTCATGAATATATTAACCATTTGGGCACTTATTGACAATTATTAGATCAACCGTTGACAGCTAATTGAATACACGGTACGAAAGTACAGATCTGTTATAATTACGATATAATCTGGTATAATAGAATTTGTACCCAGAAAACTGGAAAAACAGGAGAGGGATAGCGATGAAAAGTATAGACAGTAAACTTTTCCAGATCTTAGTTACGGGATTTGAGAAATTCGGTGGCGAACGTTTAAATCCAAGCGAAAAGATTGTCAGAAAGATAGGTAAAATGGGGAAAAAATTGCGTGAGAATATCCTTTTAGATACGCTTATTCTACCGGTAAGTTACGATCGCAGTATTAAAGTTCTCGAAGATTTCTACTCAAAAACAAAGGTGGATTTTGTACTTCACATTGGACAAAGTGGGGGAAGAGCTACAATTAGCTTAGAAAGAATCGCAATAAATCTTATGGACTCTCTTCTGGCAGATAACGATAACATAACTTTAAGTAATAAAAAAGTAATACAAGAAGGTCAAGATGCTTATATGACAAATGTGAAAGTAAAAGATCTTGCCCAATTTTTGAATAGCAAAAATACTCCAACATCTATTTCTTACACCGCTGGACAGTACATATGCAACGAAGTCTACTATTTCTCGCTCCACAGGTCAATAACTTGTGGTAATCCAAAATACGTGCTTTTTGTCCACGTACCATTCCTTCCAGAACAAGTAGCCGAGAAATACCCAAAAAACGATATACCTTCTATGCCTCTTTCTTTGCAATATAAAGCTATCGTTGAGGTAATAAAGCATATTGAAGAGTTTATTTGAAAACTCTTATACTTGAGATATCACCAAATGAAAGAGATATGCTCATCGGAAGAGAACGGAGAATATATCCAGTTTCAATAAACTTTGTAAGTATCACAAAATCTTTGTTGTGAATATTAGAGAATATAATATATTCATCGGACATTTGAGAATGCTCAAGTTTCTCAAGTAAATTTATGATTTTCTCGTCGTTTGTGTGAACAATCCTCTTATTTTTTTCAAACAGACAATATTCATCACTTTTTCCAAGGCAGATGACCGAGTAATCATCTGGTATGTCACCATATAATTTGTGAAAATTCTGCTCCAAGTAAAATGGAAGTATTTCTCCGGGCACCCCGGAAATTCGTTCTTTTAGGAACTTAAGTAACAACTTGTGCGAGTTTTCCCATGGGTAAAGTTTTTCAAATACAGAATACAATCCATCCGAATAGAATATGTAGACTTTGCCATCTTCAATGAAAAATCTTCCCATTTCTTCTTGACTGTATGTATATTCAAACAATCCAATTGGAAATGTGTTTTTTAGCTCCATCATTTCAAAATTTGCACCATCGTACGTAATTATGTTTGGGTGACCACAATTTATGTACTCAAAATTTGCATCTGGAAAAATTTTAAAGAATATTCCTGTCAAGTAATTATTAGCTAGTGAAGTTCTTATACCTTCGTAAAGTCCATTGACGACATCAACAACAGATAATCCTCTGGCAGCCAATGATCGAACAAGAGATTTTACCGCAGAACACAAAAGAGCGGATTGCACACCGTGCCCAGAGATATCTGCGATGTATCCAAATATTATACCATCAATGTCAAAATAATCGTATATATCTCCTCCAACGACCTGGAATGGTAAGTACTGAGACGTAAACCAAAACTTATTTGCGGCAAAAATCTCAGAAGGTAGCGTTAATTTTTGAAGCTTTGTTGCTAAATTAAGACTCTCTTTCAATTCCAAATAAAGATTTTCTACTTTTTCTCTGCTTTTCTTCAGTTCGATATGTAGCGCTACTTTTGAGATGAGTTCAACATCTATTATTGGAAGCTCTATAAAATCTGAAATACCGAGTTGGTAAGCGTCCAAAATTATGTTGTACTCTTTTTTTTCACTAACTAAAATCACTGGAATGCTCTTAAAATTAACATCTGTTTTCAAAGTTCGTATCCACGAAAAACTCTCTTTCACATTGGGAGAGTAGACTAAGATTAATTGAATGTCATCGAATTTCTGGCTGTCGTATAGCGAATCGAAAAGTGAATTGATTGTATTGAACTCAAGTATTTCATAACCAACAAACGATAATAGTTCTTGGAGCTCGATTGTAATCTCTGGATTTTTTGTCAGTAGACAAAGTTTATCGGACAAAATATCACCCACCGACTATTTCAACTTTATGCGGTATTTAGTTAGTTTTCTTTATTATTTCAACGACATCTTCACCACCAAACATTCGCTTGATCTCTTCTTCACGTTCTTTTCCACTTAGTTCCTTTACAATGCCCGTGTCCCCGTCTCTTAAAAGTGCAAAGTGCTTGTGGGCTTTTAAAGCTATCTGAGGCAGATGTGTGACCACTATGATCTGATGATTTTGAGCAAGATTTTCCAGTTTTTCGGCTAGTTTCACGGCAGTAATTCCACCTATACCGGCATCAATTTCATCGTACACAAGAACAGTAGTGCTTATAGTTGAGAGCTCTAATGAAAGCATCAGTCTTGATAACTCTCCGCCTGAAGCTATCTTTCTCAGTGGGTAGAGTGGACCTGTGCTCAAAGTGCTACCAACCAATTCCACATCATCAATACCATCTTCTGCAATATCTTTTTGCATGAAAGAAAAATCAATTCTCGCATTCATGTTCAAATCTGCAAGATGATGTGAAACTGCTTTAATAATCTTGTTAGCTGCTTTTTTTCGCTCCGAGCTGATAACTTTTGCCAGTTCGTAAAGTTGTGCTTCAATCGACTTTTGCTCTCTTTCAGCATTATTCAAAATTCTTAGAAGTTCCTGTTTTTCATTTAGTTCCTGTTTCCAACTTTCCAAATTATTTAACACATCTTCAGTCGTTGGCCCGTATTTTCTTCGCAATTTTTTGTAAATCCAGAGTCTGCTTTCTACATCCTCTAAATCTACCTCATCTAGATTTAAAAGTTCTCTTGATATCTTATTTCCAAGTTCTGCAAGTGACTCAATCGATTTGTCAAGTAATTCATGGTATTTATCTTCAATTAACGCGTAAATCCTTCTGAGTATGTAATTTACTTCATCAATCTTTTGGTACGCATCGTTGTAATTTTGGATAAGAGATTTTACATTTGATGCTCTTTTGTACTCTTCCTCTAATTCTTGTTCTTCTTGAACAGATAAATTTGCGACCTCTACTTCAGTGATTTTGCCTTTGAGTTCTTCGATTTCTTCTTCCAGTTTTTTCTTGTCGGTAGTGGAAATAAGATTGAGAATATTTCGGTAGCGTTTGTAAATCTCTTTATATATATTTAATCTTTCACCGTTATCTGCCACATTATCAAGCATCTTTAAAATGAATGCTTTTTCGAGAAGTTTCATATGAGAATTTTGCTTATGTATGGAAATAATATTGGAAATTACACTCTGAACAATATCTTTTGTAACCAGCTTACCATCCATTTTATAGAAAATCCTTCTGCCTTTTTTATCTACACTAAATATATGCTGCCCTCGGATTATACCAATTTCTGTATAATCTGATGGCAAATTAACTACCATATCAGCCGAAAACACATCACTTCTTATAGAGCTGTAGTTCAAAAATGCACCTATTATATCCAAGATCAGACTTTTACCTGTACCTGTTTCACCTGATATGACGTTTAAACCTTCACAAAAGTACATGTCTACATTCTTTAGATAAACATATTCGTTTATGTGTAGTAATTCAATCAATTAGGACACCCCTCAAGATAGACACTTTTTATTTTTTCAACCTTTTTTACTCTTTTTCGAGTTCCTTATCGAGATCTTTTTTATCGAAGTTATAGGGTAAAAGCTGACTCACACTTGTTTCTATCCAATCACCTTTTGTATTGGCAAGTATAACTTTGAAATCACCAAATTCCGCCATAACTTGCCTACATGCCCCACACGGAGACACCGGCTTTTCTGTATCAGCTATAACAATAAGTGTATCGAACTTCGTATGACCTTCCGATACTGCTTTGAAAATGGCGGTGCGTTCCGCGCAATTTGTTAAGCCGTAAGAAGCGTTCTCTACGTTTACTCCAGTAAAGATACTTCCATCCTTTGTTACAAGTACTGCACCTACTTTAAAATGTGAATATGGGGCGTATGCATTTTCGCGAGCCTTCTTTGCGAGTTCTATTAATTCAACTATTTTGCTTTGATCCATTGTTTTTTTCCTCCCTTTGGATTTTTATAAGAACCTTTTCTATTCTGTTTCGTGAGGCTGCAACTACTTTGTAAGTTATACCATTTTCTTCGTATAATTCGCCAACTTTTGGAATATGGTGAAACTTATCTAGTAAATAACCAGAAAGAGTTTCAAACTCCCCTTCCGGAAATTCTATTCTAAGTTCTCTTTCTATATCATTTAAAGAAAGTGTTGCATCAGCAAGATAGGTATTTTCATCTAATTTTTTTATACCCGTATTCTCATTTTCGTCGTATTCGTCCATTATTTCACCAAATATCTCCTCAAGTATATCTTCCATAGTAACTATACCAGCAGTCCCGCCGTACTCATCGACAACAATGGCCATATGCACCTTTTTCGTTTTGAATTCTTTAAGTAATTCAGAAACAGGCATAACTTCGGGAACAAACAAAGGTACTCTCATAAGTTCTTTAACTCTAATTTTTTCCATGACCTGCGTACCTCTTTGTGCGATGAATGAAAGTATGTCTTTTGCATAACATATGCCAACTATGTTATCAATAGTTTCCCTGTAAACGGGTATTCTCGAGTACTCCTCTTCTATTATAACTTTTACGACCTCATCCAACGTCTGTGTTTCTTCTACAGCAACGATATCAATTCTTGGTATCATAATCTCTTTAACAAGTGTTTCATCCATTGCTATTGTACGTTCTATCATTAGTCCTTCTTCATGATCTATAGAACCTTCCTCCCGCCCAATCTCAAGGTAGGAAGCTATGTCATCCATAGTTATGAATGGTGCATCTGAAACCGTCTGCCCACCAAAAGCTTTTACTACAAAATTCGATATACTTATGAAAAATTTTACAAACGGTGAAAGCAAACCAGAGAGTGGAACAACTACTTTCATGCTCTTTTCAAAAAACATTTCACTATTTTGCCTTGAAAGGATCTTTGGTGTAATTTCTCCAAAAACAAGTAGTAAAAACGTCATCACAATAGTTGATATTACAGCAGCTAAAGATTCGTTTCTAATTAATTGTGAAAACATGACCGCTGCGATGGACGATGCCAAGATATTAACTAAATTGTTAGAGATTAAAAGAGCCGTTAAAATCTTATTAAAAACATGTAGTTCACTTTTTTCTTCATCTTCTTGCTTACTTTTGGCAAGGTTTCTAAGTTTATGACGACTAACCGATGTTAGTGCCGTTTCAGAAGCAGAAAAGAATGCCGAGAATATGATAAGCAGCACAACGACTAAAATATTCCACAGATAACTTAGTGGATCCTCCACGTAAAAGCCACCTCCAAAAGCAAAAGTATTTGAAAGCGTTTTTGAACATGTATTTGAAGTTTTTTTCATCTAAATTATACCATAATTTGAAAAAATGATGGTATAATATCTATAAAACAAAATAGATAAAGGGGACAAAAGTATGTCAAATCAAATGGGCGAAACATCAGGCAAGATATTCAGTAAAACGTTAAGCAAACTAATAGACACAAGCATTTTCCTTATGATTTGCAATGGACGTGGGGAGATTTTGGAGCACTCACCTAATCTTCCAGAACTTTTTCACGAAAAAAATAACTTATTTGATGTTATAGAAAATTTAAAAGACTTTTTTGACCAAGCTAGAAGTGAAGATAAGGCTATAAGTGAAATATTTGAAACCAAGTCACATGAAAAATTTTCTTTAACGATTATACCCATGACGGATGAAAAAACAGATGAAAAAAATGAAGCTTTCTTTATTATCGGAGAGGTTTTAACACAAAAGCTACTCATTGATGAATACCTGAGCCAAAAAATCGAAACGCTAAGTATGTACCTTGAGTTTGCCCCCGTTTTTTTTGTGGTATTAAATCAGCATGGTAATATAGAGTACATAAATGCATGGGCTCTTGAAAAAACAGGCTACAAGCTCACCGAAGTACTGGGAAGAAATTGGTTTGATATTTTTATCCCGGATGAAATAAAAGAAAATCTCAAAAACGTTTTTAAATTGATAATGGAAGGCAAAGTTGAGTTGGTACAAACCTATGAAAACGAGATTTTGACAATGTCAGGTAATTCAATTATAGTGCTGTGGGAAAACAAGCTACTTGTACAGGACGGCAAGTCTTATGGAGCCATAAGTGTAGGTGTGGACGTTACGAAAAATCGGAAAAGAGATTTCGAAGAGGAAATAATTATAAAGCTTCTGAATACGTTCTCAGAATCTAACTATCAGATGTCAGCAGCTAAAATTGGGAACATACTTTCAGAAAAATGTAACATTAAATACGCCAAAGCTGAATTAACTTCTCACAACGGGCAGTTCAGCATTTTGTTCGTTGATAACTTGAATATCAGTGAAGAAAGCACACTACAAAAAGTAGAGCACAAAAGAAAAATAGATGATCGAATCATATCTCTTACACTTATGTACGATAAACTTCCAAAGCTCGCGACTGAAAGATGTCTCGAGAATATTCTAAACATACTTTTCTCTTACATCGACAGAATTTACTACATACAAAAGCTCGAAGAAGCTTCATTCAAAGATCCGCTGACTGGATTGTATAACAGAAGATACTTTATGCTCTCGTTAAGAAACGAAATAAGAAGGGTAAAAAGGTACTCAACAGAATCAACCGTGGTGATGATTGATCTTGATGGCTTAAAGTCCATAAACGATAAATATGGGCATGATAAGGGGGACATAGCGATAAAATCACTTGCCCATGTTATGATTTCAAACACAAGAGGTACAGATGTGTGTGCCAGATTTGGTGGCGATGAGTTTGTTATAATCCTTCCTCAAACAAATTTGTTAGGGGCAAAAAAGATACTGGAAAGAATGAGAAAAGAACTTGAACAAATAAACAACAAATTACACGAACCATTCAAGATAAGTTTCTCTGCGGGTGTTACACTTATAGATAAATCTGACGACGATGAAGGAATAAGTGTACTGAAACGCGCCGATGAATTGCTCTACAAAGCAAAAAGTAGTGGGAAAAATATCGACTTGTTACAAAATATGGAATCTGCGGAACCATCCGAAGGTAGCATTAAGTGAACTGCAGTTAAAATTTTGCTCAGTTTTTCCGTCATCTACCAGGTATGTATAAAGAAAATTTTTCAGCTATGTTCTCATATCTTACATCGGTAAGTTGAACAATTTTCGTCGGATGAAACTTTACACCAACGCCGTAAAATAAAAGGTAAACACGTCCTGTTTTACCTACATTTATTGTCACTTCTGGTGTTATGATTATGTCGTAGTTAGTTTTTATCCTTGGTTCTTTGAAGTAAAAAAATTTATAGTTTGCAAGCCCCGGTTTTAATTCCCCTGAAAAATAGTTCTGGTCTTTATCTTTGATGTTAACCCACACTGATTCATTTCCTGCAACAAAGATCATAAAGTATCCTGTCGTGGGATCATCGTATATATTGCTAAGTATCTTCTCAAAATCATATCCAAAGTCTCTTAGTTGTGTTGCAGCCGATATATATTTGTCAATAACGGAATTAGGACCTATCAATGTTTTCGTTTGGTCCAGTTGTTCGTTAACTTCTGAAACTTTTTTATCAATGTACTTCTTCATCTCTTCGTATTTTTGAAGTATTTCACGGTACCTTATGAAATTGCCGATTGAGAGCACTAAACTAACAATCATAATCACTATCAAAAAAGTGCCAACAAAAGTTGGAGCTAAGCTTGATTTCTTCCTTCTAATAACCGGCATATATTCACCACCTTTTTAATTTGCTTTTTTCAAATAAACCTATGATCATATAACTATAGGACGTGGAAGCTTTGAAACAAGCCTTGCCTTAATTATCAATCCAATTATCGCTCCAAATGTAATTGTTGATGTTCCTCCATAACTTATAAATGGCAGTGGTATCCCTGTCACTGGCAATATACCAATGTTCATTCCAATATTCTCAGTAACGTGGAAAACGATGATAGAAGAAGCTCCAATAACAGTAAATTCCCAAAAGTCATCTTTGTATTTCCCAATTCTTGACAATCCTATCAGCACTATTGTACCATAAATCAAAATCAAAATTACAGAACCAAGCATTCCAAATTGTTCGGCAAATGCAGAGAATATGAAATCTGTATGCTGCATAGGAACTATGTGCATATTAGTACCCATCCCAAGGCCATAACCCGTGCCAAAAATTGCACCATTTGCAATAACTGTTTTTGACATTACAGTGTTATACGCACCGTACTGAAAATGCTCTTCTGGGTTAAAAAGCGATAGTATGCGTGCCCGTTGGTAATCTTTAAGGATAAAAAAGAATATTACAGGAGCAAGTGTTATTCCAATTCCAATAAGACCATAAATGTACTTCCTATCAACTTCACTTGCTATAAGCATGGAAAACCATATAAATATAATCATCAATGTCATACCTAAATCAGGTTCCATAAAAATTAATCCTGCTGGTAATATAATTAAAAGAGAGTAGAAGAATACTACATTTGACTTAATTTTTGAAAAAATGTTAGCCAATACAAGTACAACGGAAAACTTGAAGACTTCCGAAGGTTGCAGATCAAACGGCCCAATATCTATCCATCTTCTTGCACCATAAACAGTTTTACCGACGGGTAAAACAACAATTAATAGAATAACTGCTATCGCATAGATATATTTACTGTACGCCTTAATCCTCGATTCCTTTTCAAACATTACGTACAACATAACAGCAATAGCAACGATGTCCCAAATAATTTGTCTAGTGTATCGATACTCTTGTGATGTACCTAAGACAACACTTCTGAGTGTTAGAATACCTATGACCATTAAGGATACTACGAAACCAATTATCAGGTAATCTCCAAATGAATATTCATTCTCTCTTATCTTTACTCCTTTGAATTTATCCTTCCCTGTCATCAATCTGAACCTTCTCCCCTTTATTTTCAAGAGTATTTTTAACCCTTTCTTCGAGCTTACAATACTGACATTTATCCCCCGTTGTTGGATAACCACATACAAAACATGCTTTTAAATCTACCTTTTGCTCTTTGTACACGCTATTTCTTAAATTGTCAAAGTAACCAAAGAGCAGTCTATGTTTTGCACCAGGTTGCTCGTATTCTATTAGATTAAGATATTTTTTATAACTTGAGCTCGTTGCGCCTTTTGCGAACGGACATTTTTGCTCCATAAATGGTATGTTATTCAAAAACGCGTAGGCATACGTCTCTCTTTCAGTAACGTATACCAACGGCTTTGCTTTCCTTACAAACTTCTCATGCGTTCTTTCCAAAACAGGCCATTGTCTTGCAAAATATTCTACCTGCCAATTTAAGATATTACCAAACAAAAAGGTTGCCTCATCGTCGAGGTTATGTCCTGTAACAAGAACATCGTAACCGTGTTCGACTGCAAACCTATTCATCCAGTACCTTCTAACAATTCCACATATACTACAGACAGGTCTGCGAACTATACTCGCAATTTCCGAAGTGCCAAGTCCTTTGAAATACACTGTTGTATCGTGAATATGAATGGGAACACCTATACTTTCCTCAAGTTTTTTAACAACACGCTCGGCAGCATTCGTATGTCTGCCCATCTTTAAGAATAAACCTTCGACATTATAGCCAAGTCTTTTCAGTGCATACAAAACGGTGCTACTATCCTTTCCACTTGAAATCGCAACGAGCACTCTGTCTTCCTTTTTAAACATCTTAAAATCGCTTATCGCTTTCTGAACCCTTTTTTCAAAGAACTCGATAAAATGTTCTTTGCACAGAGCAATGTTATGAGCTCTTAAGTGTATTACCGCATGGTTAGAACACTTCCTACACTTCATTGTGTTTCCTCCTATGTTTTAGAATAACAGAAATTCTAAGAAAAATTGTATCAAAAATCCCCGCCTTTGAATAGCGGGGATTTTTGTGCTTGTTGTTACGTGTATTGTTATCTATCAATACCTAAATGAAAATACCGATTTTACACCGTTATAGTAGTAGAATAAACCTATGTAATCTCCCTTCTTGATATTTTCTACAACTTTGTTCCACGAATTCACATCCTTTATATCGTAAGTATAACCATTCAAAGATATCCTCCAAATGACAGAGCCAACTTTTATGTAAGCATTCTGAGATTCTTTCACAACAACACCTTCAAGACCAACAGGAATTTTATATGTATTCCTATCGTCCGTCGTAATGTTTGCAACTTTAAGATTGAAAAATTCTTTTGCTGATGCACTACCACCAGATGTTTGTTTTGGTAGAGTACCTAATGTAACTTCGAGCGTAATATCCTTACCGGCTCTGTTAAGTGTTATCTTTATTTTTGTCCCAGGTGTATAATTTCTAACAAGTGATGTTAATTCTTCGGCTTCTTCAACATAATTCCCATTAAGCTTTGTAATGACATCGCCTTCTTTTATTCCGGCTTTTTCCGCGGGCGATCCATTCTCAACTTGTGCAACGTAAACTCCTTTCGAAACTTTTAACCCTAAACTTTTTGCAAGTGAATCAGTTACAGTCTGAACGTAGATACCAAGGTACGCTTTTTCAACCTCACCTGTTGCAATTATCTGGTTTATAAACCTCTTTGCTGTATTGATAGGTATAGCAAAACCTATATTCATGGCCTGAGACGGATTTATTATTGCCGTATTGATTCCGATCACTTGACCGTATATATTAAGCAGAGGTCCTCCACTGTTACCTGGATTAATAGCTGCGTCTGTTTGAATCAAATTCGTGTAATACCCACTTCCATCCGGTTTTGGAATCTTCCTGCCCGTTGCTGAGATAACGCCAACTGTCACGGTGTGTTGAAACCCAAGTGGGTTACCAATTGCTATTGCCCATTCTCCAATTTGGAGTTTATCAGAGTCACCAAGCTCCACCGTAGGTAGATCTTTCTTAGGTGAGATCTTTATCACAGCAATGTCAAGCTCTTGATCGCCACCAATGTACTGCGCCTCGTAGATATCGCCATTCAAAAGAGTTACCGTAATCTTCTTCGCGCCATCAACAACGTGATAATTAGTTACTATGTATCCTTCTTTACTAATTATGAAACCAGAACCAATACTATTTGATTCCTCAAACTGCTTTGGAATATCCCCAAAGAACTGCTTGTAAAATTCTCTGATAAAAGGATCTACGTATAATTCCGTTTGTGTAACTACATCTATTTTGACAACAGCAGGTGCGGCAGCTTTCACAACGTTCACGATGGGGCTTTGGTAATCAGCATTCACTATGCCAAAGGAAAGTACCGCAAAGAGTGCTAGAACAACCATGGATAAGACACCTATCTTTCTCATAAATAAACACCTCCTCCACTTTTTAAGTTTGTAAATCTTGCTCCATTATTGATTATATCACACGATTCCTTAGAATAACCTTAAAGTCATTGACTTTTCTCAGATTTTAATGGATTTTTCTCACTTGTTTCTTTCTTTCATTTTTATCTATCTATTTCTATCTATTGCAATGTTTTAGGGAGTATTTACTTTTATGAAGAAAAATGGTAAAATGTAAATGGAACGTTACAAAACAGGAGGTGTTGTTAAATGATCATAAGACTTATCTTGGGCTCCATGGAACATTTTGTTATCGACATTGATGAGGAAACACCAATACTTGTTATATTAAGAGATATTTTCTATTCTGGCGACTGGAAAAACCTAATGAAAGACTTAGAGGAAGTAGAGGAACTAAACAAAAAAGTGGAAACACTTGAAAAACTTGAAGAGCGCATTGTCTCGTTGAATGAAATTGTTTACGAACCTGTTGTTTGGACCGAAGTAGCTGAATTTTTGGAGAAATACAGGCTCACACCCGAAAACATGGTTCATGCTACTGCCGATGGGCTTTATGAACTAGCAATCGAGTATGCTGACAAAAATGCCACTGACATCGCGAAGGATATATTAAAATTCGCGATAAAACTTGATAAGAATTACGCCCCTGCTTACGAATTTTATGGCTCTCTGCTTCTGGAAGAAGGAGATATCGAAGGGGCTATTAAGTATCTTAATAGATCCATTGAACTTGATCCGTGGCTCATCCAATCATATTCTATGATCGGTGAAGCATACTATAATATGGGGAAATACGAAAAGGCTATTGAGTATTGGGAAAAAGAAATTTCATTATCACCATCGAATACCTTTACATACTTTATGATATCAGATGCTTACACAAAGGTGGGCAAAATTGACAAAGCAATTGAAATATTAGAAAAATTTAGAGAAAATTCTGAAAATAGCATCATTGCACTTTACGAACTTGCTGAACTATATAGAAAAGCGGGTAATGAGGACAAAGCAAAAGAGTACGAATCTTTGATTATGGAGATAGATCCACAGAAAGATCCAAACGGCATCGAAATTTGGGCAAAGGTGCATTTGAAAAAAGGAAATTACGATAAAGTAATTTCTGTTGTTGAGAATGTTATAAATTCAATACCTGAAGCGAAACATCTCAATTTGGTATTAGCCGTTGCATATATAAAAACAAACCAAATCGAAAAAGCTAAACGCGTTGTGGAGGAACTTAAAGACGATAATTTCTGGTACTTGTACGGAAAAAGAGAATTCTTCGATGAGTTACTCACAAATAGTGAGAAGGAGTTGTGCGGTATAAAATGAAGTATTTAATAGCTTTTATCTTTGGTGCCATATTAGGTAGCTTTGCTAATGTCTTAATATACCGTCCAATCGCGGGGCTCAAAGTAACTGAGCCCCGTTTTTCAATATGTCCAAATTGCAAACGACGGATAAAGTGGTACGATAATATACCGATACTGAGTTATGTAATACTCAAGGGCAGATGTAGATATTGTAAAGAAAAGATCAGCATCAGATATCCACTGGTTGAATTACTATACGCCATAATCTTCACAACAAACTTTTTAATACTACCACCAGACTTAGCTACAGTAATGAGCGCCATATTCACAGTCTCATTGCCAGCTGTTGTTACCGACTTGAAAAAAATGCTACTTCCGGACTACACTTGGATTGTTATTCTTGTTGTATCTACATATGCTAACTTGACTTATTTTAAAGATCAATTAACTTTAGATATTATCAGTGCCGTTGTGACTATTTCAATTTTGATTTTATTGAAGTTCCGGTATAAAAATGGAATCGGCGAAGGCGATATATTCTTACTACCCGTTATGGCGTTCTCTGCCGGATTTATCTTTATGCCTCTGTTACTTTTACTTTCATCCATTGGTGGTATAATATTTTCAGTTATAAAGAAGGATAAAATCATTCCTTTTGGTCCATTTATTATTCTGAGTGGATATATCTTGACACTCGCAAGGTATCTTTATTTTTTGTGATCGTTTGTATTGTTTCATAGGTTTTAATGTGTTATAATTTATTAAGATTAATCATTAATTAAGTTATTAAGTAAAAGGCATATTAAGTAAAAGGCAGGTTTGAGAAGATGCGGCAATTAGCTTTGTTTTTAAGTGTTTTTTTGCTTTTTTTCATTTTTTTGCTTACGGAATATTTTCCATTGAAATATTACGGAACAGTTATTCAAAACTGCAACGATCTAGATCCTCTACTTGTTATTAGCGTTATCAAAACAGAAAGCAGCTTCAGAGAAACAGCACGTTCAAATGCAGGAGCGTATGGATTAATGCAACTAATGCCTGACACCGCAGAGTGGATAAACAAGAAATTCAATCTGAATTACGACTATACAAAGCCTGAAGGAAATATTGCGCTTGGTTGTATTTACCTGAAATACCTTATAGAAAAAGACAATGATCTCTACCAAGCTTTAGTTCACTATAATACTGGACCGTATGCAAGTCAAGAGATAAAGGATGATGCTGGAAGTAGGTACGTTAGGAAAGTAATGACCAATTATACTGTTTACACCTTCCTTTACAGGAGATGATTGAATGATAGTGATAACCTCTGACGAAATGAGAAGTGTTGAGAGATCAACAATTGAAAAATTCGATATAAGTGAAGAAATACTTATGGAACGAGCTGGTTTGTCAACTGTCCAGGCTATATGGAACGAGTACGGCAACCTGTCGGATAAGAATTTTCTAGTAATCTGTGGCACTGGAAATAACGGCGGCGATGGCTACGTAGTGGCGAGGGACTTACTAAACTACACGGAAGCTGTCAGAGTAATCGCAATCAATGAACCAAAAACAGATGTTGCGAAACTTAATCAGACACGATTTTTCAAACACGGGGGAATCATTTATAAATACGATGAAATAGGCCTTGAGAAAGCAATCGAAATGATAGCCTCATCCGATATAGTTATAGATGCTATCTTCGGGACAGGCTTAAAAAGAGAAATCACAGATCAAAGATTGGTAAACCTTATAGAAGCTGTGAATATATATTCAAATTGCACCATTTCAGTTGACATACCATCTGGTGTAGATACAGATACAGGAAAGATACAAGGGGCAGCGGTGAAGGCTTACCTAACGGTAACTTTTGGATTTCCAAAGCCTGGGCACCTTTTGTACCCTGGCAGAGATCTGACTGGAAAATTGAAAATTGCGCAAATTGGCATTCCTTCTCAGATTTTTTCATCAGGACAATTCAAAAGATTTCTCATTACAAGTGATGTGAAAAAACCCATAAGGCCTCGTTGGTCTCACAAAAAAAGCTTTGGAGAAGTTATCGTCATAGGTGGATCAAAAGAGTACGTTGGTGCACCCGTTTTATCTGCCCTCGCATCTCAACGTGCAGGCGCCGGTATGGTAAAATTAATTGCTCCATCTGAAGTTTGTCAATCTGCTATGGCTCACGACCCATCTCTGATCTGTTATAAAATGGATAGTGTTAACTTAGATTTAATAAAATCGCTTATCTCAACTTCTTCAGAAAAGTCAATTATTGTTGTTGGGCCTGGGTGGGGTCAAAATGAAAAAGATGAAAAATTGGCAATTTTAAGATACCTAATCAGGGACATTAAAAATACTCTTATAATCGATGCGGACGCGTTGAACATTTTATCATCAGATTTAAGTCTGTTGAAAGAGAAAAGGTACGATAAGACAATTGTAATAACACCTCATCCCGGTGAATTCTCGAGGTTGACAGGTAAAACAATTTCTGAGATTAAACAAAATTACATAGAAGCTGAAAGGTTCTCTTCGGCGTATTCGGTTATAACGATATTGAAAGATGCAACGACTATAGTAACTGATGGGAACTCAACTTTTTTCAATATATCAGGCAACACATCACTGTCAAAAGCAGGAAGTGGCGATATACTCTCTGGCATCATCGCTGGTCTCATATCACAACACTTAGATGTGTTAGAATCAGTCAAAACAGGTGTTTACGTATTTGGACTAGCTGGTGAATCCATAACACAAGAAGGCTTCAATAGCAGCTTTGATGTACTTAACAAAATACCAGAGGCATTTGGTAAAATTTAATTCCCATCAGAACAGAGATATATGGAGGGTTAGATTATGGCCTTTTACGACAAAAATTTGTTTGACAAAGATAGCATTGGTAAAGATGATGAAAACATGGCAGTAGAAAAACTTATAAGGATGCTTTTGTCAAGCAACGAGCTTTCCCTTGCAAGAAACATTTTAGAATCTTTGGGTGAAAAATACAATCATTTGCTTTTTGAACTGGAAG
This sequence comes from Fervidobacterium sp., assembly GCA_049970055.1. Lineage (GTDB taxonomy): Bacteria > Thermotogota > Thermotogae > Thermotogales > Fervidobacteriaceae > Fervidobacterium. The sequence goes on along the minus strand of JBMFNR010000002.1, from coordinate 375,107 downwards.
TCCAAGCGGGAAATTACAAGCGTGCTTTAGAAATTTACAACTATCTACCTAAAGATAAGCAGCAGACTTATCTTCATGTAGCTCAAACTATTGAAAACGATGCTGATAACGTTAGTGAGGCTTTGGAGAAAGTAATTAAAGAATACACATCGGAAAATTATCCTATCTTTGTTGCTGAAATACAAAAGCTTAAACGGTCTTATCCTCAAGTTGTTGAAGTTATTGCTTTGGAGCTTCTAGCTGCCATAAGGAGGAACGATAAAAAGAAGATTAAAAACCTTTCGGAAATACTTTCGCAAATCGATAAAACTCATCCTGTACTATCGCGTGCCAAAATGAAAACAGCAATTAAAAGTTTCTTAGGACCTGCTGTACTGATAACACTATTCGTAATTGTTCTTTCAAATCTTATCGTTTCAATATTTTCATTGACAACATCTGGAAGTGTTAGTACACTGATTCTTGGTAAAAAAATAGATGAACTTTCAACAAATCTCTCAACATTCTCATCCAAAACAGATCAACAAATTGCCAAGATTGTTCAATCTATCGATATTTTAAAGGCAAGTTTGGACTATGTCGACAAGAAAGTCTCTTCAGAAAATACAACAACTTTTGTACAAAACAACGATACCACATTCGAGGTGCTTAACGACCAAATCAAATTCTTAGCAGATAAGATAGTTCAACTTGAAAAAGAAGTCAAAGCAATTAACATCTCAAAAACAACGCAAAATATTCAAAATGGTCAAATTGTTTATGACAAACAATCACTTTCAAATCTCTCAACTTCAGTAGCTGAGCTAAAGTCTCAGATGGAGAAGATGCTTAGTAAGCTAAATTCTATTTTTGGTACAATCCAAATACAAAGTCAAAGCAAAAATTACGATTTATCATTTGACGAACTCAAAAAAAATACTCTATCTTTGGTTGCAAAACTTGAGTTAATATCTCAAAAAATGTTTGCAATAGAAAAAGAAATTGAAAAACTGAAAATTCAACAATACGTAACTGATGGAGACTCAACACAGACATCGTATCAAAACTTTGAAAAGGTTGAAAGTATTGAGGCAAGACTTGTTGAACTAAAAGATCAAATATCCAAACTAATAAGTGCAAAAGTTGATGCTTCAGATATAGAAACAGTCAAAGAGCAAGTCGAGTTGCTTTCCAAAAAATTAAACATAGCTTTGCAAGGAATTTCACAAATTCCGCAGCAAAATACGCAAACTTTCCAACAAGCAAGTGTAGATGCAGAAGGCAGATTAAAATCGATGGAAGCAAATATCTCTGAGATACAACAAATATTGAAGAATATGACGTCATCTGAAAATAGCATTGCCTCGAAAGAGATAAGCGACATCAAAGAATCAATATCAAAATTGGAAAATACACTATCTAATTTAACCAAAGAAATAACGGATATTAAAGCTCAAGTTTCGAAATTTACTTCACAAGATGTTACAATTAAAAACTTACAGCAAAGTAGTATCCAAACTACCACGGTTCAATCAACATCAGACAATCAAACAGCGAACGATATCGGTAAACTGATAAGAGAAACTAAGGATTTAAGAGAACTTTTCCTCATAGGTCTTAGGTTCTACAACAACGCTCAATACGAAGAATCCAATAAAATACTCTCGTATGTAAGAAATCAACTTGAAGGGATAGATGTGTATTTCAAAGAAGACGTTTACTACTACGAAATCGTAAGTAAATTCAAATTAGGTAATAAAGATGATGCTTTAGGGATTTTCCAAGAGTACAAAAAACTCTATCCAACAGGTCAATACATCAAAGAACTTTCTAGTATGTTTAAATGAAAAGCCAGTCAAAATAGCCAAATATAGCTAAGTCAGGGGTGTTAAACTTGGAGCTTTTCAGTAAAGAAATAAAGCCTGCTTATTTTGACTATTTACCGCTTGATTGGACAGAAATTTTTCAAAATAACAACGGTATAATTGTTGAAATAGGCTTTGGTAGCGGGGAATACCTTCACTCTTATGCTTCTTTATACCAGAATAAAAATTTCGTAGGCTTTGAAGTTGCTATAACTTCAATGAAAAAAGCCAACAATAGGCTCAGAGATTTTTCGAATGTTAGGTTAGTTATAACCGATGCGCGGTTCGGAATGCGAGAGTTTTTTGGGCCGAAATCCGTTGAAAAGGTAGTAATGAATTTTCCAATTCCGTGGGATAAGAAAGCACACGAAAGACGAAGGATAATTATACCAGAGTTCTTTGATACCCTTTCCAATGTCCTAACTGAGAATGGTGTATTCGAACTTGCAACAGACGTTGAATGGTATGCAAAGCAAACTATTGAAATAGCCACGCAAAAAAGTTACTTTGAAGTTGAAAAATTTATTGAAAATCCAGATAGGGAGATTAAAACTCGTTATGAGCGAAAATGGATAAAGTATGGAAGAAACATATACTTAGTTCAATTACGAAAGGTAAAGCACGCAGAAGTAGAAAGATTGATTGGAGGTATCCACGAAATGCCTCATGCAAAACTTAAAGTACGAGAAGAAAAATTCGTAGAACTATTAGGTAAGGTGTTTAAAGAAAAGTCAACGATTGCAGTAATCAAGGGAATTTACAAATCAACATGGAACAATGCTTATTTAATAAAAGTTATATCGTCAGATGGAGATTTTCAACAGCATTATTATCTGGTTGCCTATCCTGAAGACTCAGGAAGTGAAGAATGGATAATAAAACTCGATAGTGCATCAAACCCCTATCGAACACCTGCCGTCAAATGGTCAGTGAAAGCTATTGCTGATTTTGTCAGGGCTGAATAAAAGCTACTAAAATGAGGTGTAAACATGCGTTATTTCGTTTTAGGTGCTGGGAGTTGGGGCTGCACAATCGCACAACTTTTGAAAGATAATGGACAAGACGTGATGATATGGGCACATACAACTGAACTAGCCACTAGATTAAACAACAGCAAGTCCATGCCGCACTTACCTGATGTAGCATTGCATGTGCCCGTTACAGATGATATCTCTGCTGGTAAACACTATGATGTTCTTGTTATAGCAACTCCTACACAGTTTGTGAGGAGTGTGTTAGAAAAAGTAGACTATAAGCCGAATGTTGTACTTAACCTTTCAAAGGGGATCGAAGTTTCAACAGGTCGAAGGATTTCAGAAATAGTAAACGAAACATTAAGATGTGAATATGCCATCCTCTCTGGCCCATCACACGCCGAAGAAGTTGCTAAAAAATTACCAACAGCGGTTGTGGTAGCCGGAGCTTATGCGGAAGTATTTCAAAAGGAATTTTCAAATGATTATTTCAGAGTTTACATACACAACGATATAACAGGTATTGAGCTTGCGGGCGCTTTAAAGAATGTTATAGCTATCGCGGCTGGTATTATTGATGGACTTGGAGGTTGGGATAACGCAAAAGCTGCACTCATAACTCGGGGGTTGTATGAAATAATAAGATTTTCAGTTAATTTTGGAGCAAACCCATTAACCTTTATGGGACTTGCTGGCTTGGGGGATCTCATTGTTACATGCAACAGCAGACACAGTAGAAATAGAAGATACGGCGAAATGTTAACAAAAGAATTTGATCCAATGAATTTGCTTAGAGCAAGTAAAGAAGTAGTAGAAGGTGCCTACACGTGCAAGGCGATCGTTGAAAATTACGGAGACAAGTTCGATTTACCGATAATAAAGGAAGTTTACGAAGTTATATACAACAGGAAATCTCCACTGGAGTCCATAAAATCTTTGATGAGCCGGTCGTTAAAAGTTGAAATGGAGGAAGTTAAGCAGTGGCTGGAAAAGAATTTGAAAAACTGGTAGAAATAATGGCAACATTAAGGAGTAAAAATGGCTGCGACTGGGACAAAGCACAGACCCACGAATCTTTGATGCCTTATTTAATTGAAGAAGCATATGAAGTACTTAATGCTATAGATATGAGAGATGATGAAGAACTAAAGGAAGAACTTGGAGATGTGTTATTGCAGGTAGTCTTTCATGCTCAGATTGCAAAAGAACGTAACGCATTCGATATTTTTGACGTTATCAAAACATTGAGTGACAAATTAATCAGAAGACACCCACATGTATTTGGAGACGCACAAGGGTACTCATACGCAAGATGGGAAGAAATCAAAGCAAAGGAAAAGGGAAGTAAAAAGAGGACAAGTATTGGGGATGTAAACCATGCGTTGCCTGGATTATCACTCGCACGGAGAGTTCAAGAGAACGCAGCAGGCGTTGGGTTTGACTGGGTAAAGATAGAAGATGTCTGGGATAAAGTTCACGAAGAAATTGAAGAATTAAAGAATGCAAAAACTCTTGAGGAAACTGAGGAAGAGATTGGAGATTTACTGTTCGCCGTTGTTAACCTTTCTCGGTTTTTAAATGTAGATCCAGAGGTGGCTATACGTAAGGCAACAGAAAAATTCATTAGCAGATTCGAAAAGATGGAAAAACTCATTCAAAATGATGGTAAAAAAGTTGAAGACTTATCACTTGAAGAACTCGACAAGTATTGGAATAGAATAAAAGAAAAATAGAAAATCGCACATGAGGTGGTAAGATTTGATAGTTTACGGTAGAAATGTGCTTAGGGAGATTTTAACAAGCAATCATCCTGTGAAGATGATATATTTTTCAGATTCTCATGATACTGAACTAGAGAAACTAGTTACGCAAGTGCGAGAAAGGAAATTACCACATACGATAGCACCAAAGAATATTCTAAAAAGATTATGTAATGAAGAAAAAAATCAGGGAGTTGTAATAGACATTGGTGATTTCCAATACGCTGATGACAGTTACATTCCAGAAAATCCATTCATCATTTTACTCGACCAAGTGCAAGACCCTCAAAATTTAGGTGCGATAATTAGAACTGCTGTAGCTGCCGGGGTAGACATGGTAGTCTTAACAAAAGATAACAGCGCACATGTAACACCAGGTGCCGTGAAAGCTTCTGCCGGAACAGTTTTCAGAATTCCTATCGCTATAACGGTTAACCTATCAAGGTACATAGAAAAATTAAAATCGCAAGGTATATGGATTTATGGCGCGGATATGCATGGAAAACCAATTTGGCAAGTGAAATTAGAAAGGCCTTTAGGTATTGTTTTTGGCAACGAAGGCAGTGGCATCAGACCACTTGTAAAAGAATCGTGCGATGAGCTTGTATCTATTCCCATGAGAAAAACTATTGATTCTCTAAACGTATCTGTTAGTGCGGGAATATTGATATACGAAGTACTTAGAAGAGAGATGGGTGGATGATTATTTTTTCGGGGAACCCGGCTGCAGTAGATGAATATGAAACTGAAATTTTCATAACTACAACTATAAATGGGCACTTGTTTGATGTGCCGTTCACTATTTATTTCGATGGATTTAAGGTTCACATATTCCACTACAAAACCCCAAAATACACAATCGAAAAGAAAAACGATGTGAAATACGATAAATATATATTTCGAATACTCATCGGTAGTGAAATAGGCATCTCGGAAAATTATGTGAAACTACCTCCTGACTTGTTTATATGTTTCGAGAAAACATCGTACCCATCAAAGTATTTTTACAGAAAAGCTCAGATGTGGATTGGTGCCCAGATTTCCGGCAGAAAAGTCATAGGTCAAATAATATACAACAATGCCGTCAACAGGATGCTTTTCTACCCTAAGTCAGAAAATACAGACGGAGTGCTTTTTGATGGAACAACGTATCTGGTAGTAGACGATTCTATAATTACAGCTCAGTGAAAAAACTTGAAAAGGAGAAATTCAATTTGAAAAACGAAAAGACCGAAAATGATCATAACTTCACATTTGTTGCCTTCTGCACTGCTGGGTTAGAAGGCGCTGTTGCAGTTGAGCTAAAAAAGTACAATTACAAAATCGTGTACTCCTCCTCCGGGAGGATATTTTTTAATGCTAGGTTAAACGATATCCCATTTTTGAATATGGTGCTAAAAACACCTGACAGGATCGCCCTATTGGTAAAACAATTCAAAACTGAAACATTTGATGAATTGTACGAAAATATATTTACCTCAAATGCGAGAGATTTAATTGAAAAAGATGCAAAGATCACAATAGAAAAGGTAAAAGTTACCAATTCAAAATTAAGTGCAACAGGTGCCATCGCTTCGGTTGTAAAAAAGGCCATTATAGACAATATTCATGGTAGTGATGAAAGAAAAGCGGAATATCCTTTCTTAGTTATACTCAAAGACGACATCACTTACCTGCTTCTCGATACAACAGGAAAAAGTGGAATGCACAAAAGAGGATACAGACTGAAATCCTCCATTGCCCCACTTAGAGAAACTATTGCAGCAAGCCTAATTATTTTATCAAGATGGAACGAAAATATTCCCCTTTTTGACCCGTTTTGTGGAAGCGGAACAATACCCATAGAGGCTTCCATATTAAACATTCCAAACACTTCAAGAACGTACGTCTCTGAAAGTTGGGCTATACTGAAAAATATATGGCAAAAAGCCAAGCAAAAAGCTATGCAGGAAGTTAAATACCAAGTAATTAATTCAGAAAAGAAGGAATTAATATTTGCATCGGACCGTGACTGTAAAGTACTAAAAACTGCGCAAGAAAACTATCAAATGGTTAAAAAACTTTTTCCAGGAAGTGCACACATAAATTTCAGATGTTTAGATTTTAGAAATTTACCTTCATATCATGAAAAAGCTTATGTGATTTCAAACCTGCCATATGGAAAACGACTCGACTCAGATATATTAAATGAAATTTCAATTCTAAAGAGCAAATTTCCAAACGGGAATTTTTACCTACTTCATCCTTCAGATAAATTTGAAAAATATTTTGGAAAAGCTACAAAGAAGTTCAAACTACAAAACAGCGGAATATGGACGTATCTTCACATGTATTATTAAAATATTATCGAAGTACTACTGAAGAACGTAAGAGAAAGTGAGAAATGGGGGTAGCGTATGCTACTAATCGAGGAATTTCTCGACAACTGTTATGAAATCGCCAAAGACATCTCGCTAGAAAGTCTTAATGCCATAATTGAATATATCGAAGATAACTTAGAAAAGATAGACGATCCCTTGCTTGCAGATACTACCATAAAGGAGAAACTTTACGAATTTTCACAATACATAACATCTTCAAGTAAATTGCCACAAGAAAGGGCTTTTAAAAGATTACAACAAATTCGAGGAATGGTGGAGAGGTTCAAAAACAAATATTTAACTACTACTATTGAATGTAGCGAAACACCAAGGCCACTTGAGACACCGATAAAATACGCAAAAGGTGTTGGGCCGGCAAGAGAAAAACTTTTAAGAAAGATTGGGATAGAAACGATAGGTGATTTGATAAACTACTTTCCGCGAGATTACGAAGATAGAAGAAAAATTATTCCACTCGTCTTTGTACGTGAAAACGAAAAAATAACAACCAAAGGAATCATCAAAAGTGTTGAAAAAACGAAAAAAGGTGAACTGATTATAATCAGTGCTCTATTGCAAGACGGAATCAGTCAGATAATTCTTAAATGGTTCAATCAAGAATTCAAAGAACTAGAACTGAAACAGTTAATTGGGAAGGAAGTTTATGTAAGTGGTACACCAAAACGTGGATTTTTTGGTGCAATGGAGATACAAAACCCAGAAGTAAGCCTTAGCGATAGTCCTGAACGCGAGATATTACCGATTTATTCGCTAACTGAAAATCTAACTCAAAAAGCCATCCGTAAAATCATACAGGATAACATAAGTGCTGTTTGCAACTACGAAGACTTAATCCCGAACGAACTTGTTGAGTTAAGAAAGTTGATAGATATCAAACGTGCCTACATAGGTATGCATTTCCCAAAGAGTATATATCACCAAAAAATTGCGCGAAAAAGGTTAGCGTACGAAGAATTATTACTTTTCCAGGTTGCACTCTTCATATCTAAGAAGAATATTGAAAAAATAGGTGGTATTGCCAAGCAATTCACCGGTAAATTGACAGAAAAGTTTATAAACTCGCTTCCGTTTAAACTAACGAATGCCCAGATAAGAGCCCACAACGAAATTCGGCAAGATTTGAAAAGTCCCAATCCAATGAACAGACTTTTACAAGGTGATGTTGGAAGTGGAAAAACACTCGTTGCCGAGTTGGCGATAATTGACAACTACGAAGCGGGTTTTCAAAGCGCTTTCATGGTACCTACGTCTATTCTAGCCATTCAACATTATCAGAAATTATTCAACCACCTCACAGATCTTGGCATACGTGTGGCGTTACTTATAGGGTCGACGAGTCAAAAAGAAAAAGATAAAATAAAGTTTGCACTGAAAAATGGTGATCTCGATGTGGTGATCGGTACGCACGCTTTGATACAAGAGGATGTCCACTTTGCAAACTTAGGACTTGTAATTATTGATGAGCAGCACAGATTTGGCGTCAAACAAAGAGAGGAACTTATTTCTAAAGGTAAAGTTGTAGACACACTTATAATGACAGCCACACCTATACCAAGAACACTATCTCTAACACTCTACGGCGATCTTGATGTATCAGTCATAGATGAAATGCCACCAGGTAGAAAGGTTATTAAAACATTTACGCTCAGACACACACGAGCAAAAGAAGTGTACAAGTTTGTGAGGGAACAAGTGATTGAAAACGACGCCCAAGCTTACATCGTTTACCCACTTATCGAACAGTCTGAACAAATTAATGCAAAAGCGGCAGAAGATATGTACAGAAAACTTAGTAAAGAGGCATTCCCAGACATACCCGTGGGATTACTTCATGGAAGAATGTCCGACATAGAAAAAAATGAAGTCATGGGAAAATTTGTCAAAGGCGAAATTAAAGTACTCATTTCAACCTCCGTAATAGAAGTCGGCGTCGATGTACCAAACGCAACAATAATAGTTGTAGAAAACGCCGAAAGATTTGGTCTCGCTCAACTACACCAACTGCGTGGGCGTGTTGGAAGGGGAAATAAGCAAAGCTATTGCTTCTTGATTGTAAGCGAAGCTGGCGAAGAAGCCTGGAACAGATTACAATTCTTTGCGTCAACAACAGATGGTTTTAAAATTGCGGAGTATGATATGAGGTTGAGAGGACCAGGGGAATTCTTTGGGACCCGCCAGCATGGAATGGTGGATTTCAAAGTTGCCGACCTGATTTCTGATTCAGAATTAATTATGATAGCAAGAGAAGATGCAAGATGGATAATTGAAAATTACCCAGAAAGCGATATAATAAAGAAGGTATTGGAAATATACAGTAATAGGATAAAACTTTTGGACGTTGGATGACGTTGAATGATGTTTATAGTATGTGATATAATTAACGTAGCATCACCATGAGCGATCAGAAAGGGAGGGTAACTATTATGAAAAAGTATGCAAAAACACACGAATGGGTTGATATTGAAACGGGGATAGTTGGAATCACGAACCATGCACAGGAACAGCTCGGAGACATCGTGTATGTCGATCTGCCACAGGTAGGAAGAGAAGTCAAAAAAGGTGAAGTAATAGTTTCTCTTGAAAGTGTCAAAGCAGCAGGAGATGTTTACGCACCAGTAAGTGGTAAAATCATTGAAGTCAACGAAAAAGTTAACGCAACACCAGAGCTCGTCAACCAAGATCCCGAAGGAGAAGGATGGCTTGTGAAAATAGAACCGATAAATCCTGCTGAATTCGATGAATTACTAACTGAGGAAGAGTACAAAAAAACAATAGAGGGGGAATAATTACTTCATGACTAATATAAATGCTTATTCAGTACTAATGTTCATAGCTAATATAGTGCTTGCCGTACCGTTAATACTTGCAATAATACAGCAATCTAAAGCATCGATGAATATTGCAAACGTGGTTTCCGTTGTTTACATACTAATATCTTTAGGATTCTTTTCTGGAGAATTTAAGGCGTTTTTTTCAAAGTTGGGGCTCTCAATTTCACCGGTAGCGTACGTAATAATTTCTATATTCACATTCTTAATTGCAAGAGATTTTGGAGAACTAAAAGTAAGAAATGGAATAAGAAAGGCAGTGTTTCTTGGAATTATAATGATTTTGCTCAACATTTTAGATTTCTTCTACGTTGGTAATGCAGCTCTAATACAACTTTTCTCTTTAACATGGGCTTTCGCAATCTACGTCATTGTAGGAATTATGAAGTGGAATATTAAGTAAGAAAATAAAAAACTAAACAAAATTGTGATTTAAGGGCATTCCGCAAGGAATGCCTTTATTCTTTGAAATTTATGGTATAATTTATCCGATTTAGAAAATTTCAGAACAGTATGCAAAATAGAATGAAATAAAGGGAGGGATATTGAATGAGAAAGACAAAGATAGTAGCTACAATTGGTCCTGCATCCGAGTCCGAGGAAAATATCATCAAACTCGCAGAATGTGGTGTAAATGTTTTTCGATTGAACTCATCTCATGAAACAATCGATATTCACAGGGAAAGGATCAAGAGATTAAAAAACGTTAGGGAAAAAGGTTACAATTTTGCCATATTACTTGATCTGGCCGGTCCAAAAATTAGAACCGGAAAGTTTGATAAGGAATTTGTCACTCTTGAAAACAAAGGCAAAGTAGAAATTGTTTGTGGCGATGAATTTGTTGGAAACGAGAAAAAATTTTGGATAAACTATGATAAATTATACCAAGAAGTTAAGCCTAATGACAAAATTCTAATCAATGACGGAGCAATTGAACTTATCGTTGAAAAAGTAATAATGGAAAGTAAGTCAATTATCTGCAGTGTTGAACGTGGTGGAACAATTACGCATAAGCGTGGCGTCAATTTACCTGGTGTAGATGTATCTATTCCTTCTATTACCGAAAAAGACAAAGAATTCATAAAACTGGGAAATGAAGAGGGAATAGACTATTTCGCACTTTCGTTCGTAAGAAAAGCAAAAGATGTCAGTGAAGCAAAACAATTAACTGATGTACCAGTTGTTGCAAAAATTGAAACGGCACAAGCACTTGATAATCTTGAAGATATAATAACAGCTGCTGACGCAGTAATGGTAGCACGCGGCGATTTAGGTGTTGAAATACCCATTTCCCAAGTACCTATCGCTCAAAAACGTATAATCGAAGTTGCAAATCTATACAAGAAACCTGTTATAACTGCAACACAGATGCTTGAGAGTATGATCAATAATCCAACACCCACACGAGCTGAAGTAACGGATATATCAAATGCTATTTTAGATGGTACCGATGCTGTAATGCTTTCCGGTGAAACTTCTGTTGGCAAATACCCTTGTGAAGCGGTGAAAGTTATGGATGAAGTTGCAAAAAATACAGAACAATATATGGAGGAATATGAAACGTATAAACTTGATTGGTTAAAAGAATACTCGTCAAGTTTTGATTTACCCAGTGCGATTTCATACGCTTCAACCACGTTGGCAAAAAATGTTGAAGCTAAACTCATAATCACAGCAACAAATACAGGTTCAACCGCGATAAATGTTTCGAAATATAAACCATCAATCCCAGTAATGGCAGCAACGAATAATCCAAGGGCATTCTACAAGCTCTGCCTTGCATGGGGTGTAATTCCTGTAATGCTTGAAGAAAAACTGACAACTGATGAAATGATAGAAAGCGTGATTGAAAAAGCAAAATCACTGGGTTTAGCCAAGCCAGGTGATAAAGTTATAATCGTTGCCGGAATCCCATGGGGTAAGCCAGGGACGACTAATACCGTCCAAGTGCAAAAAGTTCAATAGTAAATATTGAAGTCTTAAAAAGAAAAGTTAATCTGAAATACATAATTCCCCCCTTGAATTTAACAGGATAATTGGTATAATATACCAGTGACGTTGTTTACCTCTGTTAGTTGAAATCGAAAAATTCATAATAAAGGGAGGAAGCGAAGATGGCAAAGTGTGAAATATGCGGGAAAGAGCCTAGAGCCGGTAAAAATGTAAGCCACTCTAACAGACACACAAACAGATGGTTCAAACCAAACATTCAAAAAGTCAGAGTGCTTCTTGATGATGGAACAGTAAAAAGGATGAACGTGTGTACAAGTTGCCTAAAAGCAGGGAAGGTTAAAAGATACGTAAGTAAATCTCAATCCGTAGCAGTGGAGGAGTAATAAGCGGGGACAACCCCGCTTTTTTCAATCATGGTATACAGAGTCAAGAAGTCTTACAAAATCCTCACCCTAGCTTTATCATTATTGAGCACACCATTTGTGCTCTATCTTTTTTCTTTACAACTCTCAAATATAGCGAACACATTGATCACAGTGTGTTATTTAGTAATTCTGCTACTAACGGCTGAAGCATTGTTCTTTTACATCAAAATTGAAGGTGAATACTTGATAGGAATGTACTTTAAAATCAAAGTTAATGATATAATAGATATCGAAAACAAACTATTTGGTGTTAAAATAAGAACACGTTGGAGAGTATACCATTTACCCCCCATGGAAAAAGTACCCAAAATAAATCGTCAGTAACCTTCTCAGAGGTGTCTTAGATGGAAAGCAGAAGGACTTATGCAGTTATAAATGTAAGGAATTACCTTGATAACCTAAGATTTTTCCAAAATCATTGCGCGCCAGCAAAAGTTATGCCTGTTGTTAAGGCTAATGCATATGGTCATGGTGCAGTCCAACTTGCAAAAGCGGCGGAAAGAATTGGGATCGATTACTTCGCAGTTGCTTTTTTGGAAGAAGCAACAGAGTTAAGAAAACATGGAATATCTTCAAATATTTTAGTTTTTAACTATATCGAGCCTGATTTGCTTCACATAGCTCAGGAAAACAACATAACGATAACACTTTACTCTTGGGAACAACTGTGGAAATACAGTAAATACATATGGCGGCCGAAATGTCATGTAAAGATAGACACTGGCATGCGGCGACTTGGTGTGTTGCCTCAAGAGTCAAAAGACTTTATTGATAGTGCAAGAAAGTCTGGATTCGAAGTGGAAGGTGCTTACACACACTTTGCAGTTGCCGATAGTTTAGAAGAAGAAGATATAAAATTTACGAAAGAGCAAGCTGAACAGTTTGAGAAGCTTGATCTTGATGTAAAAATAAAACATATGTGTAACAGTGGAGCTTCCCTTTCAAAAGTTGTTAATTGCTTTGATTACGTGAGGGTTGGAATTGCAAGCTATGGTCTTCAGCCAAGTGAAAGCGTATACAGTGATAAATTAAAACCTGTACTTGCGTGGAAAAGTGTTGTTTCGCATATGAAGACTATACAACCTGGCGATACAATCAGCTACGGTAGAACATTTAAAGCTTTTAGCGAAATGAAGATTGCAACAATACCTGTTGGATACGCCGATGGCTATTGGAGACACCTATCAAACAAAGGTTACGTGCTAATCCGTGGAGAAAAATGTCCAATCGTAGGTAGAGTATGCATGGACCAGTTTATGGTCGATGTCACACACCTCAGTGATGTAAGAATAGGTGATGAAGTGGTATTGATAGGAAAACAGGGAGACAATACAATTACCGCAGAAGAGATAGCTAAATTGGTTGGAACAATAAATTACGAAGTCACATGCAGAATTTCCGAGCGTGTTCCAAGAAAGTACGAGGGGCTGGAATTGTGAATATACCAAAAGAGATCATTGAAAAGTTGAAACCACCTTACATAGTAGAGCTTGACAATTTTATCGAAAAAGAAATTGATGGAATATTCAAAGTGAAAAGCAAAAAGTTACAAGAAACAAAAGATGGAAAAAAATTTCTTCTGCTAACACTCGAAGACAGAACAGGTAGTGTTAGAGCTGTTGATTGGTATAATGCAGAGAAAAATGACCAGTTACTCCAGGTAGGCATGATCATACAAGTGACAGGCAAAGTGGTGTATTTTGAAGAAAGAGTTCAAATAAATATAGCCAACTCGGAAAGCGCTGTGAGAAAACTTTCCGAATCTGAATACGAGATAGAACGTTTTGTTTCAAAAATCTCTAACATAGAAGATATGTTCAAAGAGCTTCTAAACATGATAAAAAGTGTCAAAGACAGTGATTACCGAAAATTACTCGAAATATTTTTCGTTGAAGACAAAAGCATTGCGGAAGTTTTCAAATCTGCTCCAGCAGGAATGAGAATTCACCACGCTTACATTGGTGGTTTGCTTGAACACTCGTTGAATGTTGCAAAAATGGTTGATCAAATATGCTCAATATACGATAAACTTGATAGGGACCTTCTTGTCACCGGAGCTCTTTTACATGACATTGGTAAGATCAAAGAATACACACTCAGTCAACGCGGTATAGAAGTAACTACCGAAGGTGAACTAATTGGACATATAATAATAGGAATAGAATACATAAATCAAAAAGCGCGGGGTATAACTTACGATAAAATTTTAAAACTGAAGCACCTTATTGCTTCACACCATGGTGAGTTTGAGTGGGGTTCACCAGTTGTACCGAAAACACCGGAAGCTCTCGTACTACATTTCATCGAAAATATGGATTCAAAATTGAATAGAGTTTTTCAGATAATCGATAAAGAGGATGATACTAAAGAATGGAGTGAATACGATACAAACCTCAACAGAAGGTTTTTACTCAAGTAGACATTGTAAATCTCACTAATCTCTATCAAAAGGTGATGAAGGTGATTGAAAGTGGCTAAAGCCAAAGTAAAAAAAACGACACCAATAAAGGGGGAAAATTTAGATACAACAGATTCGGGAGCTTCGAAAGTTATCATTGTTGAATCTCCCGCAAAGGCGAAAACAATAGAGAATATTTTGGGAAAAGAATACAAAGTTATCTCTTCAAAAGGGCACGTAAGAGACCTTCCGCAAAAAGAATTCGGTGTTGATCTTGATTCATTGAAAATCGATTTTGAAATAATTCCGGGGAAAGAAGCAGTTGTCGAGCAGATAAAAAATATTGTAAAGGGTAAGCAAGTTTTTCTCGCATCTGATCCTGATAGAGAAGGAGAAGCTATCGCTTGGCATCTATCCACGTTATTGAATGTTAAGGGAAAAAACAGGATAACGTTCTTTGAGATAACACCACGTGCTATACAAGAAGCCGTGAAATCTCCTCGGGAAATTGATATGAGCAAAGTTAATGCGCAACTTGCAAGGCGCGTTCTAGATAGGATTGTCGGTTACAAGATTAGTCCATTGCTTTGGAAAATAATCAAGGATGCAAAAAGTGCAGGGCGCGTACAATCTGCAGCTTTGAAGATAATATGTGAACGGGAAAGAGAAAGGTTCAAGTTCGTACCGCAAAAATATTACAAAGTTTGGATCGAAATAGCAGGTCTTAAAGCTAATCTAACAAAGATTGAAGGCAAAAAGGTTAAACCAACTGATATCACACAAGAGATTGCGCAGGATGTTTTAGAAAATGTAAAAGATGTGAATTTAGTCGATATAGACGTCAAAGAATTGAAGAAGAATCCACCTCAACCTTTCATAACCAGTACACTTCAACAAGAAGCTTCGAGTAAACTCGGATTCTCCGTTTCAAAGACAATGAAAATTGCTCAAGAATTATACGAGGGCATTGACACACCCGATGGGCATATCGCACTTATAACATACATGAGAACCGATTCGACAAGGGTATCTGAGGAAGCAAAACAAGCAGCCAAAGAATTGATAGATAAGAAATTTGGCGAGAAATATCTTGGCGAAGAAACAAAAAAGAAATCAAAAGAAAAAGGAAAAATCCAGGATGCACATGAATGTATCAGACCTGTAAATGTAGAACTCCTACCAGAACAAGCTCAAAAACTTCTAGATAAAGACCATTTTAAATTGTACGAATTGATCTGGAAACGTTTTATCGCTTCCCAAATGAGTAGTGCTGTGTACAAACAATACAGTTATGATTTCGTTTCTGGAAAATATACATTTGAGGCTTCTATACGTGAGCCTATTTTCGATGGATTTGAATTAGTTTATATTACTGATAAAGAACAAGCTGAAGAGCACAAAGAACTGAAAGTCGGACAAAAGTATGATGTTAAACCAAAGAGTGCCGAATCGGAAACTACCCCGCCAGACAGATACAACGAAGCTTCGCTTGTTAAGGTTCTTGAAAGTGAAGGCATCGGTAGACCAAGCACATACGCTACAATAATTCAAACACTCCTTGACAGGAAATACATTGTAAAAAAGAAAAGAGCACTCATTCCAACGATACTTGGCTTTGTTGTTAACGATTACCTCGAAAAAAGGTTCCCAGATATCGTCGATAAAGGTTTTACTGCGGAAATGGAAAAACAGCTAGATGAAATAGAAAGCGGAGCAAAGAATTGGAAAGATGTAATTAGAAACTTTCTGAAAGAATTCAACAAATACTTTCAATACGCTGAAAAAGAATTCTTTACAATTGATTTTGAGACAAACAAACTCTGCGAACAATGTAACGAACCGTATCATCTTAGGGTGGGGAAATATGGCTTATATCTAAATTGCCCAAAGTGTAAAACAAATAAATCTATAAAAGCGGATGAATTTGGTGTGCTACTTGATGGAAAGATGTACTTTATAGAAGATAAAGACACAGAAGAAAAGGAAGACACTTCTGAAAACGAAGTTCAGAAGCAAAAAACTGGCAACTTTAAAACAAAATCTAAACGGTCGTATTCTAAAAAATCTAATAGTAAAACATCAAAATCCATCACTAAAGGATCTAATAAAGCATCGAGTTTTTCAAAGGAAACGAAAAAACAGGATGAAAATAAAGCTCAGTAGCAGTTGGTGATAAGATGATATGGGCAATTAGTGATCTCCATGGTTGTTTGCGACCTTTGGAAAAATTGATAAGCGAAATTTCACCAACGCAAAATGATACGCTCATTTTCCTAGGTGATTACATCGACAGAGGTCCAGATTCTAAGGGGGTGGTTGATTTTCTAATTGGCCTTTCCAAGATCACCAACTGCGTTTTTTTGCGTGGTAATCATGAGCAGATGCTTCTTGACGTACTTGATGGTGGTGACTTGTACATGTGGACCATTAACGGCGCACATGCCACTTGGAGAAGTTACGGTTCACTACAACAATTATTATTAAATGATCTGCACATTGAGTTTTTTAAAAACACCAAATACTATCATATTGAGGGTAATTATCTTTTCGTACACGGTGGTATTAGGCCAAACATTCCTATTGAAAAACAAGATGTTAGGGATTTGATATGGATTAGAGAAGAATTCATAAGTAAAAAGCACAACACGGGATACATAGTTGTTTTTGGACATACACCATTTGAAGATATCCATATATCAGAAGATAAAATAGGTATAGACACAGGATGCGTTTACGGCGGAAAATTAACCGCCTACAATATTGTACTCTCCAAAAAAGTTGAGGTGAGGTGCAAAAATGTATAGATTAATTAAACCTGCGGTAGCTGGCTTACTAATGGGCTGGGCAAACGTCATACCAGGAGTGAGTGGTGGAACTATAGCGGTTGTAACAGGAATATTCGAGCAACTGATAAACTTAATCAATTCAATTATGAGTTTCAAATTGACAAGGAAAGATTTCTATTTCATGTTCACATTGGTTATAGGGTTACTTCTTGGTATTTTAACAGGTAGTAAGATACTATCCTGGGCATTTGTTAATTATTCATTTTATACTTACAGTTTCTTCTACGGATTGATACTTTTTTCACTCTTGGATCTAAAAAAAGACATAAAAACCTTCAAAATTGTTGAATTTTTAATCGGAACAGCTGTTGTTATAGTTCCATACATTTTGAGCAACGGCTTACAAAACGTACAAAAAGCCTCATCAAGTAATGTAAATTATTTTTACTTATTTATATCAGGAGTGATTGCAGGAAGCTCGATGATTCTTCCAGGTATAAGTGGTTCTTTAATGCTTATGCTTTTAGGTTTTTACGAGCAGGCTATCCTCACTGTATCGAAACTAACACAAATAACATCAGCTGGGTTTACATTGAATGATTTCTTGTTCTTACTTATTCTTGGTTTTGGTGTACTATTCGGCATAGGAGTTATTTCGAAAGCACTAAAGATTTTGTTTGAGAATGCAGAGCAGTCCATACTTAACTTCATACTTGGTCTTGTTTCAGGCTCGCTTTACCCAATTACACCTTCTTTTCATAGTTCAGGAAGTAGTTCAACGATGCTTCTTTGGATCGCATTAGGAAGTACTGTTGTTCTTGGTATCGGAAAAATAAATCGGCAATAAAGGGGGAGCATTACATGGACTATCGAAGACAAGTTGAAGATATATTACAGCAGGCAAAAGATGAAATTATCACCGTAAAGAACAGTAAGGAATTGAACGATCTAAGAGTCAAATATCTTGGCAAGTCTGGACTTGTAACAGGACTTATGAAATTACTAAAAGACCTTCCAGCAGAAGAAAAACCAACATTTGGAAAAGTAATAAATGAACTAAAAGAGCAGATAGAAAACCTTTTGCAATCTCAAAAAGAGGTAATTGAGCAGTCAGAAAGACAAGAACAATACAGAAAACTCTGGGTTGATCCAACAATGCCAGGTGCACGAAGGTCAGTAGGTCACCTTCACATCTTAACAAAGGTTCGACAAGAACTTGAGGATATATTTATTTCTATGGGCTTTTCCGTCGTCGAAGGTCCAGAAATTGAAACACCATGGTTTAATTTCGACGCGTTGAATACACCCGAATGGCATCCTGCAAGAGATGAACATGATTCTTTTTATATTAACAATGAATATCTTCTAAGAACACATACATCACCTATACAGATTAGAACGATGCTTTCAAGAAAACCACCTCTTGCTATAATTTCACCAGGTAGGGTTTACAGAAGAGATTACGATGCAACCCACCTTCCAATGTTCACACAAATGGAGGGACTGTACGTCGATCACGATGTGACCGTCAAACATCTTAAATATTTCTTGGAAGAATTCGCAAAGAGATTACTCGGTGAAAACGCAAAGATAAGATTAAGGCCAAGTTTCTTTCCATTCACCGAACCGAGTTTTGAAGTAGACATCTATTTTAACAACAGATGGTTTGAAGTACTTGGTTCTGGAATGGTACATCCAAACGTATTTAAGAACGTAGGATATGATCCAGAAGAGTGGCGTGGCCTTGCATTTGGGTTTGGTATTGAAAGAATAGCAATGGTCAAGTATGGAATCAAAGATATTAGAGATCTGGTAAGAAATGATGTAAGATTTTTAGAAAACTGGTGACAGATGGTGATTAGTGAAATGTCTATGGCAAAAAACATCTCCGGATTAATCCTTGTTGATAAAGAAAAAGGACCTACCTCACATGATATGGTCAACAAAGTCAGGAGAATACTAAAAATACAACAAGTTGGTCATGCTGGTACACTTGATCCTTTTGCCTCAGGTTTGCTATTGATTGGAGTAGGTAAGGCAACGAGACTACTCGAATACCTGCAAGGTGAAACAAAAATTTATAAGGTAAAAATGAAGCTTGGAATTATAACAGATACATTTGACATAACAGGAAACATAATGGAAGAAAACCAAATTGACATTTCTGAAAAAGAAATAATAGACGCTATCAATTCGTTTGTAGGTACATACAAACAAGTTCCACCTGCCTACTCTGCCAAAAAATATCAAGGAAGAAAACTGTACGAATTTGCACGTGAAGGAAAAATAATAAATTTACCTCCAAGAGAAGTTACCATATACGAAATTACGAACATAAATATAGAATTACCTTACGTTGAATTTACAACAAAAGTCTCAGCGGGTACATATATAAGAAGTCTGTGTATGGATATCGGTTACAAACTCGGATGCGGAGCCACAGCGGTAGAATTGAGAAGAACAAGGGTTGGAAAATTTACAATAGATGACGCAATTGCACTTGATGAAGATCCAAGTAGAATAATTGAATGCATAAAACCTATGGAAGAGATACTTGACTTTCCGAGGATAGTTGTTTCCGACATAATGAAAATTTACAACGGCATTCACCCGAAGGTAGAAGACGTTATTTTTTATGAAGAGTTTATGAAAAGTTCCCTAGTTCAGGTTATCTACGAAAACAAATTGGTAGCCATTGCGGTGGCCGAGAGAAACTCAAGCTTTATCAAAACTTTAAAAGAACACCAAAGAAACGAACGAATAGCTACTCTTAAAAAGGTCTTCAAACTAGAGGAGGAATTACAATGAAAGTTGGTATTGTAGGTTTATCTCAGGTCGGCAAAACAACAATATTTTCTCTTCTAACCGGTATCGAGGTAGATTTATTCTCGCAGGAGCACCAAAGGGGAAATGCAAAAGTACATGACAAAAGAGTTGACATACTCTCAAAGATGTACGAACCCAAAAAAATAACGTATGCAACTCTTGAATTCTTCGATACACCGGCGTTAAAAATAAACGATAAAAAAGAAAGAACTGCAGTATTTAATCTATTGCAAAACGTTGAAGCAATGTTAATAGTGGTTAGAGCTTTCAGAAACGATTCCGTACCATATCCTGAGGTAGAAAAATCCATCGAACAACTAAAAGCAACTCTTGACGAATTTTTGTTTAGAGACCTTGATGTCGTTACGGGACGTATAGAAAGGTTAGAAAACGCGAAGAGAAAATTAGAACCAAAAGAAGAAATAGAACTGAAATTGCTCAAGAGAATCCAAGAAGCGCTTGAGAATGAAGAACTCTTATCAAAAATTGAATTATCCGAAGAGGAAAAAAAGATGCTTGGTGGGTTCTCACTTGTAACACTAAAACCTATCGCCGTCGTAACTAACGTAGATGAAGAACAATTTTCACAAAAACAATACGAAACGAAAGATGAGATCCTTCAACTCTGCGAAAAGAATGGATTTGCTTACGTTGAACTCTGCGGAAAACTTGAAATGGAATTAAACACATTAAGCGAAGAAGAAAAGATAGAATTTTTAAAAGAGCTAGGTACAGAAGAAACAGGGATTCAAAGATTATCCAACGCTCTATACAGACAATTTGGATTAATTTCCTTCTTCACGGTCGGAAAAGACGAAGTCAGAGCTTGGACATTAAGAAAAGGAGCAACCGCTGTTGACGCAGCGGCGGCAATACATACAGATCTAGCAAGGGGCTTTATAAAAGCGGAGATAATAAAATACGATGATTTACTAAAATTTGGTACAGAAAAGGCTGTCAAAGATGCAGGATTAATGAAGTTAGTTGGTAAAGAACACATAGTAGAAGACGGTGATATTATCACAATAAGGTTTAACGTATAAATGAAGCGACAAGAGGAGGGGGTTACATGAAAACAGATCCTGTCGTAAAATTGAATGACAGTGTTTTCATTGTTAAAGACAGAGTATTGGCAGTTGTACCTGTAAGCTCAACTATTTCGAGGAGGATAAGAGCAAGTAACCAACTTGGTGGGAAGATGGTTAACCTCACATACGGAAAAGAATGCCAGTCGATTATTTTTATGGATAGCGGACACAGCTTACTTTTATCGGAACCTGCCAGAGAAATCAAAAAAGCACTGTGGGGTGAATAAGAAACTAAATGAAATTTCAAAGAATTATATTTCGGACTAACAAACATAACCGCTATAGTATTACCGCCTTAGTTGGTGCCATATTATCTCAACTTGATATGGAAGTAATAGAAAGCAAAAATATAAATGATATCCTACAGTACCCTACAACGGGTACTGTAGTCGCTTATTCTTTCATGAGCTTCGATTTAGATACTGTTCAGTTAGAAGTAAGTACACTAAAGAACTTTGGATACACGCTTATTGCTGGAGGACCTCATGCAACTGCGTTTCCTCAAGAAACGCTTAGAATAGGTTTTGATTACGTCTTCATTGGTGATGGTGAGGAAAACATAGTTAAATTTCTACTTGGTAAAGAACCTTCATCAAGAATCTTCGATGGTATATCGAACCGTGTAAATCTTGATGAATATCCAGCGATATGTGAAAAGAAAAAATTATTCATGCCAATTGAAATATCCCGTGGCTGTCCATTTAACTGTGTTTATTGCCAAACACCAAGACTTGCCGGTAAAATTGTAAGACACCGAAGTATTGAACAAGTAGTTGAATACGAAAAAATCTCGGTAAAATATGGAAAAACAGTGGCACGCTTTATCACCCCCAACGCTTTCGGGTATGGAAGTAAAAATGGTGTCACACCAAACCTTAAAGCTATTGATGAACTGCTGTACAGAGTGAAAAGTACAGGTGTAACAGAAATATACTTTGGAACATTCCCATCAGATGTCAGACCTGAAAGCGTAACTGATGAAGTTTTAAAAGTAATCAAGAAATATGTAAACCACAATTACGTGGTTATCGGTGCTCAAAGTGGCAGTAATAGAATACTCGAAAAAATCCAGCGTGGACACACAGTTGAAAAAGTCGAAGAGGCTCTTGAGATATTAGCGCAAAATGACTTTTACGCAAAAGTTGACTTCATCTTTGGCTTTCCGTTTGAAACATTGGAAGATGTGGAGGAAACATTCAACTTCATAGAAAAAATTGTTAAGAGATACAAAGCGAAGATCCACGCACACACCTTTATGCCTCTTCCAGGTACACCCTTATGGAATGTGGGTCCTGGTACACTAAAGGATTACCATTACAAATTCCTCGGCAAACTTGCCTCGCAAGGTATACTCGATGGTTACTGGACAAAGCAAGAAGAACTTGCCAAAAAGGTTGTAAAACATTTTAGGTAACACATTCTAAAAACCTCATAAAAAACATTCCAAAATTGCGTAAACTATTCTTTCCGTAAAACTACGCCGCCACGAAGAAATCTTAAAAAACTTGATAAACCTTGGAAACGAGACTTTTTTGCCTTGTTTTTTAACTATTTCATTTGGAATTTTTGAAAAAATCAGACATTTTAATATTTTCCATCTTGACTATATTCGAAAATTATTATATACTTAAAATGCATGGTAGTTAATACAACGAGAAGGAGGATGAGAAAATGAAGGAGTTTGTGATCGTAATAATTATTTTCCTTGTCTTTTATTTCGTCCCTTTTGACAATCCATCTGTCAGTAATGCAATTTTAAATGGTTTCAGGATGCTCAATGATTATGCTCGTCAACATGTGCTGCTATGTTTAGTTCCAGCATTTTTCATCGCTGGAACAATTTCTATACTGATAAAAAAGGATGCTGTCTTGAAGCTACTTGGTCCTGATGCGAGAAGATTAGTATCCTATCCTATTGCTGCAATAAGTGGTGCAGTTCTTGCGGTATGTTCATGTACTATTCTCCCTTTGTTTGGTGGGATATACAAAAAAGGTGCGGGTATAGGTCCTGCAACAACGTTTCTATTCGCTGGTCCAGCGATTAATATAGCTGCTATCTTCTTAACTGCACGTGTGCTCGGTTGGGATCTTGGAATTGCAAGAATGATCTCCACACTTGTTGCAGCTATTTTGATTGGTTTGGTTATGGAGATACTGTACCAAGAAAAAGGTAGTGGTGGATTTGTTATAGATGAAGCTTCTAATGATAACTTAAAAAGCGTAGTATTTTTCCTACTCCAACTTGCTTTTCTCATAGTAAGTGGCTTAAAAATCAACCCTGTCGCAAAAAATTCAGCGATGGTAATACTTGCCGGTGGCACATTCGTCATGGCTTTAACAGCATTTGAAAAAAACGAAACCAAAGCTTGGCTCGAAGAGACATGGGATTTCGCAAAAAAGATTCTTCCTTACTTATTTGTCGGTGTCTTTTTGGCGGGTATTATCACAAAACTCCTCCCCGAACAAATAATAACAGCACTTTTAGGTCATAACAACATTCTTTCTACATTAATTGCATCGATCATAGGTGCTATTATGTATTTCGCAACACTTACAGAAATTCCAATTGTTCAAGCACTCACTCAGCTTGGTATGGCCAAAGGTCCAACACTTGCATTATTAATGGCAGGAAACTCATTGAGCTTACCTAGCATGATTGTTATAACAAGGCTTCTCGGCAAAAAGAAGGCTTTTACCTACTTCGGTTTGGTTGTATTATTCTCAACACTGTTCGGATTTATATATGGATTGATATGAAGCGAAAAACTTGTAAAACTGGAGGTGTGAAAATATGGTGAAAAAAGTTGAAGTTCTCGGGAGCGGTTGCCCAAAGTGTAAGCAAACGATAAAGATTTTAGAAATGGCAATCAAAGAACTTGGGTTGGAAATTGATGTTGAAAAAGTTCAGGATATTGAAGAGATTATAAAAAGAGGTATTGTAGCAACACCTGCGGTTGCAATAAATGGAAAAGTAATACTTTCCGGAAAAATACCAACTCTTGATGAAGCAAAACAACTACTTCAAAATGCATGATATCGACACATTCGAAATGAAAATCTGAATTCGAAACATTTTACCCTTTGTGGCCCGAATAGGTCTCCTTTACTTGTTTTATTTTTTCCTTACTTAAAAATTTTCTTGACTATTAGAGAATATTGTAATAAAATTCTAGAGAATATTGTAATAAAATTCACTGGTATAAAGCAAGTTGAAGGAAAAGAAGTGAAAATTATGGACAACAAATCTTTGAACACGATGAACACAATAAATACAATTAATGAAATAAACACAACTGACTTTCAAGCTCTCGGTGAAAGTCTAAAGATTTTAGCACATCCAATAAGACTGAAAATACTGTATCTTTTGAAATCTGGTGAGATGTGCGTCTGTGAGATGTTGCCATTTATAGGAATTAGTCAGCCGAATTTGTCACAGCATCTTGGGTTGTTAAAATTAGCTGGATTCTTAGTAGACAGAAGAAAAGGTAACAGTATTTACTATTCGCTTGTTAGAAACAAAATCACAGAAAAGATACTCGAACTCATCGACGAAACAATATTAAAATCAAAATAAAAATGGTCCCTTTTTAGGGACCATTTTTATTTATTCTACTTTTACTCTCTTGGGAAGACTATGAACTTCAAAGCTGTTCTTGTTTCATTCTCAACGTTCACATCAGTAAAAGCAGGAACACAAACAAGATCAAATCCACTTGGAGCAAGATAACCACGTGCAATCGCTATTGCCTTAACCGCTTGGTTAACTGCACCTGCACCGATTGCCTGAATTTCTGCCCTCCCTTTTTCCCTAATAACTCCCGCAAGAGCACCCGCAACTTTGTTTGGATTTGATTTTGAAGACACTTTTAGCACTTCCATAGTTATACCTCCTCTTCTCTGACGTTTGAAAATCACGTTTTTCTGAAGTTTGTCTGAATGTTTGAGCGAATAAATTTCTTCATTTTTACCCTCTGGCGCGCCCGGCAGGACTTGAACCCGCAACCATCGGATCCGAAGTCCGACGCTCTATCCAGTTGAGCTACGAGCGCGCACGTTATATAAAAAATTGGGGTGGCTAGAGGGATTTGAACCCTCGACCACCTGATCCACAGTCAGGCGCTCTGCCAGCTGAGCTATAGCCACCACATATACAGTTACTATTAACTTTACCTTCTGGCGCGGCCGGCGGGACTCGAACCCACAACCCTCGGATTAGAAGTCCGATGCTCTATCCTGTTGAGCTACGGCCGCAGCCAATTGAAGAAAAAATTGGAGCGGGCGACGGGACTCGAACCCGCAACCCTCGGCTTGGAAGGCCGATGCTCTACCAATTGAGCTACACCCGCACACTGGTCGGGGCGACTGGGCTTGAACCAGCGACCTCCGGTTCCCAAGACCGGCGCGCTCGCCAACTGCGCTACGCCCCGACTCGCAAAGACCGTGAGTAATTATAGCATGCATGGATTGCCATGTCAAGTATTTACATGTGAAAAATCATTGTTAAAATTTTATTTATACTTCATTCTCCGCCTTCTTTGGGAATGACACATATAAATGATGCTTCCATATCACCGATGTTTTGAAACTGATGTTCTTCATTTGGTTCAACGTATATATAGGAACCTTTCGTAACTTTTACCCGTCCATCTTTTCTAACAACTTCTATTTCACCCTCAACAACAAATATCTCATGCTCCCAAGGGTGAGTATGGTACGGTGTTGCTGCATTCGGTTTCAAAGTAAAGAGTCTCATTACAAAATTCGGCGCACCATCTCTCGGACCTATCAATACGCGTTTTAATATTTTCCCATTGTCAATTTCCTGTGGCTGCATTTCTGTAATGTTTCCTATCTTCATCTTTACGACCTCCCTTGCGCAATTCAATAACCACGTACCTGTAAGGTTCAAGACCTTCTGAATATGTGTGGATATCTTTGTATTTCTTTGCGAACTCATGAACAATTTTTCTTTCGAATGCAAACATTGGGTCAAGTTTTACTTTTCCGACTTTTCTTGCTTTTTCTACAGCGTGTTCCACAATTTTTTGGATTTGCTCTCTTCTTTTCTCCCTGTAATTTCCAGCATCAATAATCACAGTAACTTTTGTATCCGTTATCCTGTTAAGATAGATGCTCGCCAAGTGCTGAAGAGCACCTAATCCTTTCCCATGTTTTCCGATTATCTTGCCTATCCCTTCACTATGGCAAGATGCAAGAAAAGTCTTACCTCTACTTGTTACTTCGATAAAATACTCAATCCCAAAATGTTTGAATATACCTTCTAAAAATTCTTTTAACTTTCTCTCGTAATACTTATTCGTTACAGTAATTTCTACTACTGCATCCCTGGCAAATAAACCAAATATACCATGCGTGCCTTTATCGAGAATATTTAATTCGTATTCACCATCAAGTACATCGTAATCGCTCTTAAATTGCTCAATGATATCTTCTACTGTTTTTCCTATGTAGTTTAATCTCTTCAAGTCGATCACCTCTTCAAACTTCAATAACTAGCGCCTATTTTTTCTTGGGCTTAATCCCCCACAATTCATGTTGTGTTAGTCCTTGTATTTTGTAACGTCTGTAGATGTAGAATGTTATTCCAAGTTGTATGAGTGAGTTCACTGTCCAGTACAAGAATATACCGCTTGGAAGGTTAATAAAGAAGAATGGGAAAATTGCACCCATAATGATCTGTTGCCAAGCTGTTCTTGAATCTTGGCTCGTAATAAGTGCCAGATAGTACGACGTTAGTACCGTGATTATCAGGAATAGCCAGTTTGCA
Organism: Fervidobacterium sp.; assembly: GCA_049970055.1. Classification (GTDB taxonomy): domain Bacteria; phylum Thermotogota; class Thermotogae; order Thermotogales; family Fervidobacteriaceae; genus Fervidobacterium. The sequence goes on along the minus strand of JBMFNR010000002.1, from coordinate 348,056 downwards.
CCCCAACCACCAACAGAAAGATCTTTCCAAATCAAAAATCCTCCAGAAACCGAAAAGAGCTCTTGATAACTTTGAATGACACCATAAAGAAGCATAAAGATTGGTAATTGTATTAGAAGCATTAAACAACCGCTTGAAGGATTAATTTTATTTTCTTTGTACAATTTCATTAATTCCTCTTGCTGCTTCTGTGGATCTTTATACTTTTTCTTTATAGCCTCAACTGCGGGTTGAAGTTTTCTCATTTGTATCATCTGTTTCGTTTGGGCATGATAGAAAGGGTAAAGTATTAGTCTAACGATTATGGTAAAAACGATAATTGTAAGTCCAAAGTTTTTTGTTAGTAAATTTATCAAGTTGAAAAATTCAGTGAGCCCATCAGATATAACACTGTACCACGTACCAGCACCTGGAATGGTTTTAATGAGACTTAAAAGTCTGTCAAAATCATCGCCGAAAACATGCTTTAAAACATTCTTCTTGTAGGGGCCCATGTAAACAGTTAATTCGAGATTGTTACCTACAACTTTTGTACCTTGCAACTTTCCTGTAAATTTAACAATAGAGGTGTAATCTTTATCTGGTCTGAATGAGACAAAGAAATTGACAACAGATCTGATAGTATCGTTTGTCCAAATTAAAGGTAGAGCAACTTTTACATCCTTAGGCGATTGAATAGATACTTTGTATGAATACGTTATGAAGCTATCATCGAACGTATATATCTTCTTTATTCCACTTGGATAAGAAAAAACGATCTGCACAGACTTATACATGTCCTTACCCACTTGTTCACCGTAGACAATACTGCACGTTGGAGTACCTTCGGATATTTCGACGTTATTTTCATCAAATAAATCAAAGCCATCGTTGTCGTTAACGTAAAATAAAAACGCCCTCCCCAAGAGGTGACTTACCTTTGAAAGATTACCATCTTTCATCAGTTCAACTTGAATATACTTCCCAGTAACAACTATAGAGTCTACTCTTTCTTCAACAAGTACGCTCGCAACCCCCGCTACTACTAAGCTTAACAAGAAAAAAATGACGGTTAATTTTTTCAATACTACCGCCTCCTTAGATTTTTATTTGCGCTTTTGATTTTGAAAATATGAACCTCGGTAGGTACAGGATCGTACCCACCTTCAGAAAGTGGATTGCAACGAAGAACGCGCCAGAAACCCAGGAGCAACCCTTTCAAAACACCAAAACGTTCCACTGCCTGATATGTGTAAGTGGAACATGTTGGTTCAAATCTACACGTTGGTGGTTTAAGTGGTGAAATGTACCTTTGGTAAAATCTAATAATTCCTAATATTACTTTCCGCATCAACTATCCTCTCAAAAACACTTAGTAATGAAGCACATACCGACCAGTAATTACTCTTTTCAAACTTTCCGGATAAACCTTTTCTTGATATGATAAGATAATCGTATCCCTTCGCAATTTTTTCTTTATTCGTTCTGAAGCATTCTCTTACCCATCTTCTTAATTTATTTCTCCGAATCGCTTTTCCGAACTTCTTTCTTACAGAAATAGCAATCCTACTGTAATCAAGTCCATTTTTTCTATAAATCACAACGAAATCTTCATTTTGAATTGAGTTGCCAAGTTTAAACAAAAGGGTTATATTTCTCCTGAGTTTCAGGCGCTCTTTTTTTCTAAAAGTGAAGTTTCTACAATGCGTCAAACGGTGAGTCTCCATCTTCCTGTTCTTCTTCTGTTTCTAAGAACTTTTCTTCCACCTGGTGTTGATTTTCTTGCCAGAAAGCCATGTGTTCTTTTCCTTTTTCTCTGGGATGGTTGGTATGTCCTTTTCATCGCTCTTTCCTCCTTCTTAGTATGCATTGATATGTGTTAGTATGTATAAGCATTTAGAATTAAATCTCAGCTACGAAGAATTATACCAGAAAATTTTATAACTTCAACAGGGATTATTAAAGAATCAATGAGGGATAAAAATAAAAACTGGTGGCCAGGGACGGAATCGAACCGTCGACACGTGGATTTTCAGTCCACTGCTCTACCAACTGAGCTACCTGGCCACCTGTAAGTTTTTATCTAATCGCTTCTATTTATTTTCTTTTATTTGGTGGGTGCGGCAGGACTTGAACCTACGACCTTCTGCTCGTAAGGCAGACGCTCTCCCTCTGAGCTACGCACCCCCACTGATCAACGCGTATTTAGAAAACTTGGCGCCCCCAACGGGATTCGAACCCGTGCCGCTGGCTTGAAAGGCCAGTGTCCTAGACCGCTAGACGATGGGGGCGTTAATATTTGGCTTGTTTCACAAAGTCAGTAACCGTAACCAATGATACCAAAGAAATTTTTTTTGTCAAGTACTTTATATTAACCATGTATGAAAAAAGATGGTTAACATTGAGTTAAAAAGTCTATTCTAGAGACTATCTGAGAAACTATTCGAGAAAATATCCGGGAAAATTTTTTAAAAAGCTTTAGATTATTCTACTTTTCTCACCATCATCCTGTATATACCTGGTTCTGAGCTTGGAATTTCAATCGCATTCACGGTTTTTTTGTAATACTCAGTTGGTCCTGCATCTCCTATGATTGCGTAAGCATACCCTACATTAAGCATATCGTTCAAGCACTCCAATAGTAAAGCAGTTCCAACACCTTTTCCACGATAATTAGGATCCACACCGGTTGGTCCGAAGAAACCTCTAACAGTAGCATCGTAGCAGGCAAACCCTATTATTTGATTGTCTTTATTCTTATCAACAGCTATAAAAGACGATATAGGTTTGTTTGAAAATGTCATATCCATCTCGCTTGCCCAATGATGTCCAAAGTGTTTTCTAACCCATTCAACGACGAAGTATTTTTCCGGACCGATAGGGCGCTTGATTTCTATTCCCTCTGGTCTCAGTTTTTCTAACAGTTCATCATATCTTCGAATTTCGTACAGTTTAACAAGCATATCAGCCACGTAAATCACCTCAGTTGTACAATCAAACACTGAATAACTTTACACAATTATACTATGTCGCTAAGAATCTTGACAAATAATATTACCAGCACCGCAAGTATGATTGGTTTTATTACCTTTGAACCTTTTTTTAAAGCAAGGCCAGAACCTAGCCAATTACCAAGTATTCCAAAGAGTGCCGCGGGAAGACCAAGTGAGTACAACACTTTTCCTCCAATGATAAAGGTTATTAGAGCTCCAATGTTAGATGCGAGGTTGACTATCTTTGCCGTGCCGGATGCACAAACATGGTTTAACGATAGTATAGAAACATACAGTATTATCAAAAATGTACCCGTTCCTGGTCCAAAAAATCCATCGTAGGTACCGACGGATAAACCTATTAAAAAAGATATTACATAAGTTTCGATGTTGTAAAGCGTGACGTTGTTATTATTTTTCTTCTCTCTTACCCTGCCTAAAAACACAAATACAGCTGCCAAAGGTATCAGTAGCGTAAGTATCAATTTCAATCTCTCAGACGAAATATGCAATGCAAGTTTCGCACCAAGGTAAGACCCCAAAAGTGAACCAACAACTGATGGTAACCCAACTGAATAGACAATAGCTCTTCCCTTAGCATATCTGAATGTACTAAACACCGTACCTATTGTAGATGATAATTTATTGGTTCCAAGCGCATAATGACCTGGTAAACCGATAAAAAGGTACGCTGGCAAGGAAATCAGACCTCCACCACCAGCAATTGAATCTACAAAACCGGCTAAAAAAATTAATGGAAATAGAATCAACTTGTCTATAAAAGTAAAATGCATACAGTATCCCCTTTTTAAACAATTATATTAAATACCGATTTCAGTATCCAGCCTATAAGATACGCTACAGCAGCGGAAAGCCCACCTATAAATAGCATTTCTAGACCGCCTATAAACCACTTTACACCTGTTACAATCTGTCTTAACGCCCCAACAACAAACAAAGTTACAGCTGTAATTATACAAGAAATGAGGAATTGATTGTTATAAAGAAATTCCCATTGAGCGGCAAACACATACGCAATTAATGGCATAAAGCCTGCTATTGCAAATGCTAAAAATGTTATCAAAGCACTTTTTAAAGGTGAAGATTCATCTTCGAACAATCCAAGCTCTTCGTGGAGCATAGTATCTACCCACAATTCTTTGTTACTTGTAATGGCATCGACAAGGTTATCGAGTGTCTCACCACTTAAACCTTTCCTCTTATAAATTTCTTTAACTTCGAGTTTCTCTGCCTCTGGCATATGCTCAACTTCCCATAGTTCCCTTTGTTTTTCGGCTGCGATGTAATCCTTTTCTGATTTCTCAGAAAGATAATCACCAATGGCCATCGAAATGCCATCCGCAAAAAGATTAGCTAACCCAACGATAAGCGCTATCTTTGGGTTCAGATTTGCTCCTGCAACACCAGAAATAGCAGCAAATGTCGTAACTATACCATCACTTGCTCCGTAAACTGCCTGACCAATGTATTTCCCTTGTTCCGTTTTGTGCCACGGCTCATTACCTATCTTGTCTGGTGAATGTAGGCTTTTATGTGTCTCAAAATCTTCTTTAAGAAAAGCATCTCGTGCTGCTTGAACACGTGACTTTTTACCGAATATTTTACTGAATATAGCGAACAACCTCATTTTTATCCCCCTTTACTGCTTGATTCGCTCTTATAATTTTATTATAACACAGATTATCGTGTTTATCCTCCTTATTTCTTATCGAAAATCAATTGAAAATCATATGATAACGTTATCATATATTCGCAGATAATAACAGGAAATTAAGAAAATTATCATACATCCGCGAATATTTAGCAAAATCGGCTAATTTGTTCCAAAAAAGGTATTTTGTTTTTGGTACATTAGTATGATTAAATTGTGTTAACGTTACCACATGTTGTGGTAACCAATTTTTTAAGGGGGGACTGTTATGAAAAGAGTAGTTTTCTTGTTGTTGGTAAGTTTTTTGATGAGCTTTCTTCTAGGAGCAACGTACAATACAACTATCAAAGTTCTTGCCTGGGACGATGCTTTAACACAAGCTCTTAAAGAAGGTCTGCCGGATTTTGAAAAAGCAACAGGCATTAAAGTTATACTAGAACTTATTCCGTCAGGTAACTTGCTACAAAAGATAGGTGTAAGTGTAACAGTAGACAAAACAGATTATGACTTAGTAACTGTTGATGAACCTTTTATTCCAGCACTGGCGCATTTGATGACCCCATTCAATGAATGGCCATACGGTAAAGTGTACAAAAAGCCGAATTTGAACATATTTGCACCTAATGCTTTCGAAGCAGCGCAGTGGCTGGGGGTTTTTGTTGGAATGCCGGTGAACGCAAATGTATATATTTGGATCACCAGAAAAGATCTCATCAACGATCCAAAAAACAAAAGCGATTTTAAAGCAAAATACGGTTATGACTTGGATGTACCAAAAACATTCAAAGAACTGCGTGATATGGCAGAATTTTTCTCTTCAAAGGGCATATACGGATTCGCGCCTTTCACAAAACAAACAGAAGGTTCAACGGCAGAAGCAATTTTCATGTTTGAATCGTTCGGGACAAGACCTCTTGACGTAGTCAACAACAAGGTCGTAGTTGCGCTTGACGATAAGAAAGCAGTTGAGGCGATAAATTTCTACAAAGAATTGCTTAAGTTTGCGCCTCCGGGTGCTCTCGACATGGGGCATTCTGAAAGAATAGCTGCATTTAACCAAGGCAAGGTTTTTACAATGTTCCAGTGGCCAGCACTGGTTCCTCAACATGAAGATCCAAACGCCTCACTTGTTGCAGGTAAGATAGTTTATTCAGCACCTCCAGCAGGTCCTGCAAAACCAGCTGCGATAAGGGGTTGTTGGGTATTAGCTATACCAAACGCCTCCAAGAATAAAGCAGCTGCTGTTGAATTTGCTTACTGGTGGGCCTCATTGGAAACAGGTCAGAAACTCGTTCCAAAAGGATTTACACCGGCAAGAAGCGATCTTTTGCTCAACCCAAATATAAACAAAAACAGACCTTGGTTTAAAGCTATTTTTGAATCAATGAAAGGAGCTGTGACAAGACCAAGGTTTGGAAAATATCCTGAAGCTTCTCAAATAATTAGAAATTACTGGCTTGCTGCAATTTCTGACAAAATGAGTCCAGAAGATGCCGTTAAAAAGATGAAGGAGGAATTAAATGCTCTACTCAAAGCAAGCGGGTACTAAGAAAAAATCATGGGGCGCGAGTCGCCCCTTTTGGCTATTTGTCTTACCTGCACTGATCTTAATTTTTGCGATACTTGTATATCCAGTATTTTACGCAATTTATATGTCTACTTTTGATTGGAACCTTTTCAACAAGGAAGGAAGACGATTCGTACTTTTTGACAATTACAAAAACCTTTTCAAAGATAACGAATTCATTCATTCGTTGTGGCTTCAGTTGGGTTTTATAGTTATAGCTCTTCCTATTGAAACTATAATAGGCTTTTCCGTTGCACTACTTTTAAATCGTGAAGGCGGGTTTTATTCCACGGCCAGAGCATTGCTGTTGTTACCTGTCTTTATATTGCCAGTTATTTCTGGTCTCACGTGGCGAATGATGTTACAACCTGAGTATGGGATGATTAGTTTTTTGCTTGAAAAAATGGGATATGGAATGAAAGCCTGGCTTGCAGAACCAAAATTTGCATATGGTATGGTTATAGTTCAGGATATTTGGCGTATGTGGCCTTTCATGTTCATGTTTATATACGCGGGACTTTCTGGGTTACCAAAAGAAGCACTTGAAGCGGCACAAATAGACGGAGCTGGTTTTTGGTCGAAGGTGTTTAAAATTATTCTCCCGTATCTCCGACCAACCATAGCAACAGCTTTTTTACTAAGACTTATAGACGCACTGAGAATATTTTCAGAAGTTTACGTAATGACTGGCGGTGGTCCCGGAAACTCTACACTTTTGCTTTCGCTTTACATAAATAAGCACGCATTTGAGTTTTTCAATATAGGTTACGCAGCAGCAATGGGCGTTGTTTTACTTATTATTGCTTTGTTTATAGCGTTCTTTGTTGTTCGTGGGAATGTCCAATTTGAGAGTGAAAAAGGATGAGCAAGATGGGCAAAAAAAGACTAATTCCTTTTCTTATAGTACTAACAAGCATTATCGTGTTGTTGGTCGAATTAATGCCAATATTTATTGTTATAACAAGTGGATTCAAGAGGGATATAGATATCTGGGCTCGCGGACCATTGTATTTTAAACTAACATTTGATAGTTATAAAGCAGTTTTGTCAAATAAAGAATTTTTAAAAAGCATCAAAAATAGTGTCACTATCGCAAGCCTTTCTACTTTGGTTTCTGTTATCGTCGGTTCAATGGCTTCGTACGGTATTACACGTTATTCTTCCAAAGTAAAAGAATTCATTGCATATTCATTTCTAACATTTAGAATGATTCCACAAATATCACTCGTAATACCTTTATTCATGTTGTTCAGTACGTTGAACTTAAAAGATACATTGACCGGTGTTACTCTTGCTCACATAAGTTTCAACTTACCTTATGTAATATGGCTTTTATTACCTTTTTTTGCTGCAATACCGAAGGATTATGAAGAAGCCGCAAGAATAGACGGTGCAACAGAGGCTAGAATCTTTTGGATGGTTTTTCTACCACTTGTTGCACCAGGACTTGTTGTCGCTGCAATATTTTCTTTTCTCACATCGTGGAACGAATTTTTATACGCTTTGATACTGTCTTCAGTAAACGCGCGTACCGCACCCGTTGCGGTGAATGGATTATTAGGACAGTACGCACCAAAGTGGGGACAATTATCAGCAGCCGGAACTATAATGCTTCTTCCTGTGTTTGTAATTACTCTTGCATTACAAAAATACATAATTAAAGGGTTATCCGCAGGGGGGATTAAGGGATGAGTAAAACATATGAAAAAAGCAACCAAAGCAATGATAAAGTAACTTTTTTGACAAAGTTTTTCTTCGGTTTTGGCGATGTTTACGGTGGTGGGGTTTTTAACATTATAAACTTCTTCTATGCTATCTTCCTAACAGATGTTGTTAAGATACCACCACAGTATGCATCGGTAATATTCTTGGTTGGTAAGATCTGGGATGCTATAACAGATCCAATCATGGGATACATAAGCGATAGAACAAAATCTCGTTTTGGTAGGAGAAGACCATATTTTCTTGCCGGTGTACCATTAATTTTTTTGTCCTTCATAATGGTTTGGTATCCCACCTCATTTGAAAGTGTATTTGCAAGATTTTTGTATGCTCTATTTTCATACGTTTTCTTAAATACGGTCGTTACCATTGTGGTTATTCCTTACACCGCTCTCAGTGCAGAAATAACGTTGGATTACCATGAGAGAACAGAAATTAACTCAATAAGGCTTATTTTTTCACTTTTGTCATCACTATTGTGTGCAGTTCTACCTATGATGATTGTTAAAGCTGCTGGCAATGTGAAAAAAGGCTACTTGATCATGGCAGTTTTATTCGGTTTATTCTTTTCTTTACCTTACCTTGGAGTTTTTGCATTCACAAAAGAGCGTAACTTCAAACCAGCAACAACTAAATTGAATTTCAAAGAGCTTATCATAAAACCACTCAAAATTAAGACATTCAGGCTGTATTTAATGATGTTCCTTTTTGCCTACCTTGCCATAGATACGGTTTCTGTTATATTTCCATACTATATGAAGTATTACATCGGGAAACCATTTTTTGTATCTGCCGTACTTGGTGTGTTACTTATAACTGAAATCATCTTTATTCCCGTTTATGCGTACATAGCAAGAAAAAGATCAAAGAATTTTTCATACATTATTGGAGCGATTATATGGGCAATTGGTGGGATTTTAACTCTAATAATGATACCTCAGTGGCCTTCAACTGTTTTACTTATCTTTGCGGCAATCATTGGTGCAGGTGTTTCTGCAGTAGCGGTGATGCCTCATACTATGCTTGGTGATGTAACAGACGTAGGAGAGCTGAAATTTGGGGAGCGAAGGGAAGGTAATTTAAGCTCAATTGCCACATTCCTAAGGAAAGTAGCTTCGGCAGTCATTCAAGCTCTAATATTGTTGATACTCGGAATGCTTGGCTATGTCAATCCAAAAGGAAATGAGATTCCTCAACAACCGCAAATTGTAATAATGGCAATCAGAATCATATTAGCATTTGGACCTATAATTCTTCTTACATTTGGAATCTACGCTGCACTTATATACCCACTTGTTCCAAAAGTCCATAGCGAACTTGTGAGTTTACTCGAAGCAAAGAGGCAAAATAAAGAGTTTGATGAAAATGAACTTGAAGAACTGAAAAAGGAATTGATTTGATGCAACAAAGCAAGTACGGAAGTTTGATTTTGTTGGTTACAGTATGGGGAAGCTACTACATTGCGAACAAATTAGCTCTTTCAAAATATTCAGTAGTGTTTACTGGTGTTTTTATTCGTTTTGTTGTTTTGATTACTATGACAATATATATGGTAATAAGAAAGGAGATAGATAGCCTTTTTAAAACAAAATATGTTTTTCTGAAGCTTTTACTAATAGGTTTTTTTGGTTTTCTTTTAGACTATACCGCATTCTTAGGTTTCAAGTTTTCTACTGCGTCAAAAGGTGCGATACTACTTAGGTCCGACGTAATATTTTCAAATTTAATTTCCGTAATATTAGGCGAAAAACTTTCTTTCACGGATTTCATACTAACAATCACAATGTTAGTTGGTGTATTCTTCGTCTCGGGCATAGATTTTTCTGGCCTTTCATTAAATTTACCGGATATGTTCTTTTTACTCAGTGCGTTCTTCATTTCTGTAAATGCTTTTGTTATAAAGAGCATACAAACACATCGAAAAAATCCAGTCTCTGACAACGTCATCGCGTTTTATAACAACTTTTTTACAATGATTTTCTTCTTAATCTTTTTTGCAAGAAGTTTCAAGGTGGAGGAATTCAAATTCCTTCGTTCGGATCTTCCAACGTACGGATTGCTTATAGCTAGCTTAGGGCAGTTCTTTATCTACGTTATTACGACGGAAGTCGTGGGTGGCTTGGAAAATTAAAATACCTTGGCGAAGAGGTTAAGGTGGTTGACCTCATCAATACAATACTCGTAAACAAAGTTGAGCATCATTTTCCCATAGTAAAAGGTCACTGGACTGACGAGATTATGGAGGTTATGAACTGGAAAGGTATCAATCCTATACCAAAAATTGAGTACAAACATTATTACCAAAAAAAGGGGGGGTAAAGATGACAAAACGTATAGTAATCGGTTCTGATAAATCTGGATACAACTTAAAAGAATTAATAAAAAAATTCCTTGAATCAAGAGGATATGAAGTTGAAGATGTTGGGACAAAGGACTTAGATAACTGGTTGCCTTTCTACGAAGTTGCGCCAAGAGTTGCACGAAAAATCCAATCTGGTGAATACGAGAGGGGAATACTGATCTGCGGAACGGGAGCGGGAATGTCAATAGTTGCGAATAAATTCAAAGGGATATACGCTGTTGCGGTTGAAGGAAGCTACACTTCAAGGATGGCTAAGGTTATCAACAACGCAAATGTGCTAACGATGGGTGGGTGGGTAGTTGCACCAGAGCAAGCATGTGATATGGTTGAAAGATGGCTAAACGCTTCTTTTACAGAGGGTTTAGAAGAGTGGAGGCAAGAATTACTTAGGGGAGCACAAAATAAAATAAAAGAAATAGAGGAGGAAAACTATAAGTAATGGAACGCACGAAAAGCTTTGTTACCATAAAAGATATTGCAAGAGCAGCTGGAGTATCTATAATAACAGTTTCAAGAGCTCTTAGCAACAAAGGGTACGTAGCTCAAAAAACAAAAGAAAATATAATAAGGATAGCTCAGGAGCTGGGATATACACGTAATTGTGCCGCTTCTTCGCTTAGAACTAAACACTCAGGGATTATTGGTGTCATTGTTGCAGATAATTCAAACCCATTTTATGCTGAGCTTGTAAAAGGCATTGAAATAGAAGCAAGAAAGAATGGCTACAGTATTATACTCATCAATACAGACAGAAATTACGAGAACGAAGTAAGAGCTATAAAAACATTGCTACAACGCAGAGTTGATGGACTAATAATCACAGCAATACAGTCTCAGACAGAAGATATACGGGAACTTGTAGAAAATCATATTCCTAACGTAATAGTAGGGAGTAAGTTGGATGGTATAACAACGAACTATGTGTATAGTGATGATGAAAATGGCGGTTATATAGCTATGAAATATCTTCTCGAAACAGGGCACAAAAATATTCTATTTCTTAATGGTATGGAATACAAATTTGCCGCAAAGATGAGAGAAAAAGGTGCAAAAAAGGCATTAAAAGAACACAACAAAGATGCCAAGATTAGAGTTATTAGATCATACGAAGGTTTTGATAATGCTTACGAAATATTCGAAAAATATATTTCAAAAACGAAAAACTTCGATGCGGTAATATGTTACAATGATATATACGCATTAGCAGTTTTGAAAGTTCTAAAAGAAAAGAGTATAAAAGTTCCAGAAGATGTTTCTTTACTTGGTTTTGACGATATTCAATTCGCATCTATTGTGACACCTTCACTTACAACTGTGAGAGTTGACAAATTAAAACTTGGGGCAGAAGCGTTTAATTCTTTAATAAAAACTATCAAGGAAAAGATCGTAACTGAGTTGGTTGTACCTGTTGAATTGATAAAAAGAGAGAGTGTTGCAGTAAGATTTTAAATATATACTTAATATCCTTTAAATTTTTCCCCCTGGAGTTTTGAGGGGGATCTTTATCCTATCATTTATTTCACAATTGTATCTTGAAAGTTCAGGTTTAAAATTATAAAATTGTATAAAAATAAGCAGAAAGGAGATGTTGGGCATAATAAACGTAGAAAGATTTAAATTAAACGATGAAGAACCATTGATTTCGTACGTTATACCGGCTTACAATGTCGAAAAATATATTTCGAAAACACTTGAAAGTATTTTGGCACAAACTTTTAGAAATTCCGAGGTAATTGTTGTCAATGATGGCTCGAAAGATAAAACTTCTCAAATTGTAAAAGAAACACTGAACAAGAAAGTCAGTTGGACGGTTATTAATCAACAAAATAGTGGAGTAAGTATTGCTCGGAACGTAGGCATAAAATATTCAAATGGTAAGTATATCAGATTCATAGATGGCGATGATATTGTGCCCGAGCAGTCAACTGAAAAACTTTACAAGACATTAGTTTCGGTGAATGCAAATATATCATTCGGTAAATTTGTAATGAAAACATCAAAAGGTAGGCAAATAATGATTTCTGATGAACTGGGGAGGGTAGATGGTAGTGTTGTGGATAAAATAGAATTGATAAAGAATTTTCTTACCTACAAGCCATTTATCCATCTGGGAAATATCCTGTTTGAAAAGAAAATCATTGTAGAAAATAACATATGGTTCACCCCTGGTGTTAAAATTGCAGAAGACTTTGAGTTCATCGCAAAACTTTTTTATTATTCGAAGAAAATTGCATTTTGTGATGATTACGTGTATTACTGGCTGTACAGAAAGTCTTCCGCAACAAAAACGAAGAGCCTAAGTATGTTCCACTATGTGGGAGTTATGAGAAGGTTGAGAAAATTCTTTTTAACACTTAACGCAAATGAATTGGTAGTGCACATAGAAAACTACTCACTTCCATTGGCTTACACGCAAACCTTAGGTATATTAGCTTACAACAAACTTAATTACATAGATTGGAGAAAAATTACCAGTAGAAAAGATATCGAAAAGTATATACACAAAACACATTTAGATACTAACAATAGCGTTTTTCACTCAAAAATGGCGATAATAAAGAATGCATATCATTTGTCTCCAACACTTCCATATGTGATAATGAGAATGGCAAGAAAATACCACGAACTGTTGTAATGAAAATCACATTAAAGGAGGGATTGTGCAATGGAAAGTATTGATCTGAAAATCAACGAACTTGTGAACAAATATTTCGATGATGTTTTGACAACGCTTGGTAGAGTAATTAAAATTCGTTCAGTTATGGGAGAACCTAAGGACGGAATGCCTTTTGGAGAAGGACCGGCAAAGGCATTAGAAGAAACACTCTTGATAGCAAAAGAACTCGGTTTTGAACCTGTTAACGTTGATAATTATGCAGGGCATGTAGAATATGGTAGTGGTGGAAAGCTTTATGGAATTCTTGGACATTTAGATGTTGTACCTGAAGGTGATATTGAACGATGGGAATCAGACCCTTATACACTTTCGATAAGAGATGGGAAAATATACGGCAGAGGAGTATCGGATGACAAAGGTCCAAGCATCGGTGCGTTATTTGCACTAAAGATAGCCTCTGAGTTAGTAGATAAACCAAAAAATAGAGTAAGAGTTATCTTTGGCACAAACGAAGAAAATGGATCACAGTGTTTGAAATATTATTTCACAAAACAACCATATCCTTATGCTGCAGTGACACCAGATGGTGATTTTCCAGTCGTTTTTGCTGAGAAGGGAATTGTTACTTACAAAATAACAGGATCAATTAAAAATGACTATTCGACAAAGTTAATAGACCTTAAAGCGGGAACGGCGGCAAATGTTGTACCAGAAGAATGTACTGCGGTAATTGAAAGCGATAAAGTTAGAGAAATTGCGTATGTTGTTGAAAATTACAAGAACTCATGCAGGTACGAATACAAGATCGATGGTGATAAGATAACGATAAAATCTTACGGCAAATCGGCACACGGTGCACATCCAGAGGCGGGACTAAATGCAGCAGCTGGCATGCTTGAATTACTATCAAGATTGGATCTGGGCGAAGATAGTAAAATAATCAGAACACTTTATGAAAAACTTGGGAAAGATTACTACGGTATTGGACTGAGTATATCTGGTCAGGATGATATTAGTAAAAAACTCACCTGTAACTTAGGGATCCTTAAATTAGAAAATAACAAAATAGTAGCAATCATCAACATAAGGCATCCAATATTTTTTAATGTAGATATGATAACGTCACAGATAAAAGAATCTTTGAGTAAGTTCGAAATCGAACGAACAAGCTACAGCAAACCACTTTATGTTTCAAAAGATAGTGATTTTATCAAAATGCTTATGGAAATTTATTATTCTGAGACAAAAGACGAAACGCAACCAATTTCAATTGGTGGCGGTACGTACGCAAGAAGTGTACCATACGGAGTAGCTTATGGTGCAGTATTCCCTGGTGAAGAGACACATATGCACGAACCAAACGAAAATTGGTCACTAGAATCGTTCAAGAAGTTCGTGAAAATCTATACAAAACTTATCTATAGATGGCTTACGGAGTAAATATACAGTAAATACAGAATAAATACATGCTAAAAATAGACAAGCAAAATAACACAATAACAAAACAGGGGGTTTTGTAAAAATTCCCCTGTTTTGTTTTTAGATAACTTTCGTGATAGAATAGTCAAAATGTAACTGTTTATGTGTTAATCTCTAAACTCGGAGGCGAGAAAATGAGACTAAGGCTTTTATCAATTAGTTTACTGATAATTGTCTCCACAATTTTTTCAATTGATTGGTCAAAGCCAAATTACTCAAAGACATACCCCATATCTAATTATGATCAATCTAAACCAGAATCTGCTTTAGGATGCGTTTACGCAAAGGATATTTCATTAAGAACGGTATCTGATAAACTCGTTGCTGTTATTGCATATCAAATAAATACAATAACAGCCTCTCCTGGTTCTGGCCCTTTTACAGATGTCTCACAAACTTTCGCTGTTGATTACAACAAAGACGGTTATGCTGATATTGTGAGTATAACTTATGGAGGAAAAGTTGTAATAAAACAAAACAAAGGAATAATAAACAATAATCTTCAAATCGAAGATTATATCTCTTACAACCTTGGAATAGCTGGTGACGGTACATTTATTGTTGATGATTTTGACAACGATGGAAAAGTTGATATTTTTCTTTATAATGCTCATTATCAAGCTGCTTATGTCCCAAATGCCATTCAAAATACACCAAAAATTTACACAAAGAACGTACCTTACAATCTATCGGACTTTCTCACAAACTGGACGGTTAGTGCCATGGCTTCATATGATTTTGATGGAGATGGATACAAAGATATCGTATACGCAGACATGAGAGGAAGAGTTTGGCTCTGGAAGAATAACAATTCGAAAGGTAAAGATAGATTCTTTAATACGCAGTTTATAAAATTGATAGATGATCCTGATATCGGTACAACGGCATCCAACGGAGGCGCAGTACTCGATGTTTATGACGTAAATAAAGACGGGGTTCCAGACATAATAGCTGGAAATACCGATAAAAAGAATATATTTATATACCCCGGAAAGATTGTGAATAATCAAATTGTGTATGACGTAAATACAAAAATAACACTTGTAAAGGCAGACGGAACACTTGGAAATATAGCTACTGTTGACAGTAGCATTCTAAATTCAAAGTCACCATCCACGTTGCCCTCGTTTGCACCGACCATTATAAAAGTCACGGACGTTGATAGAGATGGTGTTCCAGATGTATTTGTTGGTACAGATGCTTGGAGACAAGGCAAAAACTTTGGAGGCTCCGTTTATCTCTTCAAAGGTAAAAATTTTACTGCAACTGGAATTCCGCAATTTTTAAGCTTGGAACTTGTTCATGGAAGTTATTCTGCAGAAAACAAACCCCCGTACGATTTTGATGCTGGAACGATAGGCGATCTTGATAACGATGGCATACCCGATTTCGTTGCTGCGGATGGTAATCACTCTGGAAATTATTACAAAATTCTGACACAAACGGTAAATGAATACAAACTTACAGATGGGATTATGGTTAGTGACAGATTGGTCAACTTAGTGGATTACAAATACCCTGATGGAAATATTGTCATTGGTATTCCCAAGTTGTTGCTTCAGAATAATTTTGTGAGGGCTTTCGAAGTAGAGGTTGAATTTCTTGAAAGCGGTGTAGGATACTTCGAACTGAGATACTCCAAAAAACTAATAACAGATCCTTCGCTGATCGTTCCTTCTAATTTTCCGCTCATGTTGGATGCGTCTACGATGCAACAGATGCAAACGTATATGCCCATACCACTGTCAAAAAAGTTTGTTGCAAGAGCGATCCTGGATACTCCATCCCCCGATCCACAAGTGATCATTGTTCTCAAAGCATTAAGTAAAACCCAAGCTCCGCATTTGACAAAAGTAACGTACAGAATATGGACTGAACCTGCAAGGGTAATCATACGCGGTTTCAATTGGACAAAAGAGAGGTAATTGATATGAAGCCAGGCTCTTTATTAGTTGAAGCTTTGATAGCAATACTGATTACTTCACTAGCAATTGGAGTAAGTATGGTGAGTTCGTATAACCTTTTAAAAAAAGTCTATGAAAATAGAATAATTCTAAACATGTTGGAACTTTTAATTAATAAATGCGAAGAAATATCAACGTTAAATCAGACCCAAATATTCGAGAATACACAAAGTATTACATACAAAGGTCAGCAATATACAATTTCAGTAAAAAAAGTGAGTACAGATCTATCATCCAACTTTAAATATTTTAATTATAACCAATCTTCAAATACATACACGAGCGTATCAAAACCACCAAACATAAAAACAAACCCTGTAACCGTTGTGGTGATTAGAGTAACAGATTCCAAAGGAAGGTATCTTGAAACACAGGTGGTGCCTCAACAATGGTAAGATTATCCAGAAAAAAACTAAGAATCAATTATTCCAAAGGATACACATTTACAGAGCTTATGGTCGCCATTTTGTTAATATCTCTACTCATGGCTATTTCTATTCCACTTTACTACAAAATGTCGAGTGTTCTTCCAAAGGAAGCAAAACTTTTAAACGTTTCACAAAAATTTTTCTTTTTACTATCCGATGCCAGAAAAACTGGTTTTAACGGAAGTGATGTTGTATGCATAAAATACGAAAATAGGACATTCTCTTCATTCGTAGACAACGATCTAGATGGAACTCCAGACAACCAGGTATCTATTTCTTCTTTGAGCCTTAATGACAAGGACTATCAAGAAATAATTGTAAAATTAAACGGCAAAGAGGTTCAATCTATAACCGACCTTTACACAGTAGATGGGATATTCGTACGTAAAGATAAGTCTAATACAATGAGCTTAGACTACTCAAATGCTACGTTTGAATTTGTTATTGGTGATAAAAGCATAGCAATAATAATAGAAGACTCTTATCCAAAGATCTTAGAAAAATGAGTGGTGTGAGTGGTGATAGCATGGGAAAAAGTGGATATACTTTGTCAGAAGTTTTAGTAGTGCTTATAATTATCTCGATATTCTTCGCAATTTTAGTATCGATAACGGACTCTACCTTGAAATCATACCAGATAACAAGAGCTACGTTGCAAACACTGTATGCACAAAGTTATGTAGATTTCTTATTTGATGTTTTAGAAGGCGAACTGAAATGGACAGGTAGCGGTTCAACCCTATTAATGAGAGAAGGTGCGAATGCTTTTTCGAATGACGGCAAATTGCTGAAACCAGACGGGACAGTTTACACTGAAATAACAGATAAACTTTGGCTATACAATAGCTTAGATATAGAAAAAACAACGACAGGATTTGCTATTTACGTAACGTATATACTACCATCACCCGTTATGCTCAAATATGATACAACAACAAAAACTTACAGACCAACAACAACAGGATACCTTCTAGCCGGCTGGTGCATTTTAAAAAATGCCATCTCCCCATCCGCTCCAACATATACACCGCGATACGCAAAGTTACTATTCTATAAAAACGGAGCACCAGTGAATTCACTGATTCAAGTAAGTCCTACTGACTCTTTTATTGTAAAGGAGATCGCATCAACGAATCCACCAAGTGAGATAGTGCTAAACCCAGAGTCTTCTGATCCAAAGTATAAAAATTATTTTTACATTGTTCCCATCGCAAGATTTAAAAATACCATCTTTAACTTTGGGTACACGACAAAAACATTCAGACAAGTGAAAATCGAATATAATTCACAAACAAAAGAAATTACTATGACACGTTTCCTTCCATCAACAGATTTATCTCAAAATACCTACACTGTTAAATTACTTGATAATGTAACAAATTTTGAAGGGAGTCTTGTGTATTACTCCTCTGGAAATTTAGCAGAAATACGGTTTGATAACAGAGACGACTGGAATACGTATAAATACGGTCCAGCTGTCCGAAGTATAAAAGACTACATCGTTGGAATTAAATTTACGGTGAATTGGGAAGCACCATGGAAGAATCTATCAAAAAACGATGCAATTCTCACGAAAACACGGCTCATAATAATTCCAAAAGCTATACAATAACACTCGTGAGGTGAAAAAAAGTGTACAAAAGAGGTATAATAACCATATCTATTTCCTTACTGATTTTCTTACTTGCAAGTTTATCTGCTACCGTAATCTCAAGTGTTATGAGAGAAACTATAGAAGTGGAATCACGCATTCAGGCTTCTCTTGACAATTCGAAAGCCAGATTACTCATGATCTCATCTGCAAACATCTGGACAAAGTTTTTAACAGATAATGGTGCATTTTGGGATGAAATTCAGTACTCTAACGTAGGTAGCATCCTAAAAGACAGCGGACCAGTAACTGGATTTTCGATAGATGACTATATAAAGATTAACTTGAATGATTCCGAGAGAACAATACAATATTCATTAACATCAACAACGACAGTATACGAGAGTGTTGAGAGATTTATAACTGTCAGCATGGATGTGTTTAAAAACGGTCAGAAAACGGCATTTGGTGGTTCATTCGATTTTGGTTGGCCTGGTTTTTGAGTTTATTTTGAGTTTACTTTTTTTCTTCCAGATCAATTTTCTTTAAAATTTCCATCTGCTTTTTAAATTCCCTTACGCCCATATTCTGCAAAATGAACCTTGCGACAAAAAATTGAAGTGGTAACCACGTAACATGTCCACTTGGGATCACATATCTTTTCGGCTTTCCAAGTGCATACCATAGCAATTTTCTACTCCTTCTAGGTAGGGCTTTGTCAAATAGTGCTTCTACAAATATTATCTTTTCTTTATCCACAAACTGAGCATACGCAATTGGATCTAACTTAAGGTAGGGATGAATATTACTCTCTTGCATTTCTTTCACACTTTTAAAGTTATGGAGTATTCCCAACTCTTGCTCAAATATCTCCTCCATCTTTTTTTGATCTTCAATGAAATGTTTTATTTTTCCTGTTTCTTTGAGCTTTTCAACACTTCTTCTAAAAAATGCAAGGGTTGGGGAATGCCACATCAACGTCGCCATTTCACCCCCAACAGTCATTAAAATAGTTTTGTCAAAGTCGTTTCTTACTGCATTTATCATCACAGACACCATGCCACCGAGGCAAAAACCGAATAAGCAGGCATTGTTGACCCATAAACCTTGATCTTTGATATGATCAACAATGCTTATTACATCAATTACCGATTGCTCCCAAAACTTCGTTGATCTTTCGACATCTGTATCAAAAAAGTCTTTCCCACTTACAGAATTGTGTGCTACACGCGTGAAATTACCTGGAAGTATGGGGAATACGACCCTAACACCGGCATTAGCAAGGTGAGTTGCCATCCAAAGTAAAAATGGAATGTTGGACGTGCCAAGACCGTGGAGTATAAAAAGAATACCAACAGGATCTTCTTTGGGGTCAAACATGTAATATTCCACAAGTTCTGTTCCTTTCACAGGATTTGGGTAGAGCGTTTTGAATCTTACATAAAGACCTCTAAACCTCTTTGATTTCATTATATAACCTTGCGTAAATTCTTCGATCTTACCACTATATTCAAAACTTACCATTTTTTTCCCTCCATACTCATTCATTACCGATTCATTAAGAATGCCACAGTTTTTTCCAATATCTCAATTGTTCGAACATCTCTAAGTACAAATTCAAAACCATGATCACCACTTGGATTTAAAAGCAATTTCGCAGGTACGCCTTTTTCCCTCAAACGTTTAAACATTTTAACAGAAGAGATATATGGAACTACTGTATCTCTTAATCCATGGACAAGAAGTGTCGGTGGATAGGTATCGTGAACATTATTTATCGGTGAATATATCTCGTAAACTTCCTTTGATTTACTTGGAAGCCTTTTTAATGTAGTAGCTGCTGCTAACCTAGCAAACAGCGATGGTGAATCCCATATATCCATCAAATCACAAGGTGCATAATATGCCACAACTTTGTCTATTTTTGAAGCATAACGTGAGGCCGTTAAGAGAGCTAAATGCCCACCAGCTGACAGTCCCATAAGTGATATCGTGTATTTTCCATTCTCGAACTTTCTTGATATGAATTCCACAGCATTAGAGAGCTCTTCAACAAGTTTCTCGATACCTACGGTGTACCCTCTCGTGTAATCTATCGTTACAACGATAAAACCATTTTTAACAAGATACCTGTACCAAGAAACATTATTCGGTTGTCTTCTATAACCACTTATCCATCCACCACCGTGTGCAAAAACAACTATACCGTTAGGCTTTGAAATTTTAAGTTTCTCTGTGTCCGGGTAATATATATCCAAATAATTTCTTCCATCATATTTTTCTGACTCAATATGTTTCCATAATGCTTCGCCCTCGTCCGTCGCTAACTTACCGAAGATAGATTTCCTAACCAGCGGTAAGTTCACAATTAATATTATTGCCAAGAAAAGCAAAAAGTGATAAAAAGCAAGCAAAAGAGAGAGGGCGTAAAAAATCATTTTAAGAAATAAAATTTTCTTCAGAGTATTTTCCTTTTTCAAAGTATTCACCGTCTTAAAAGTATTCATCAAATTCCCCCACTGGTCGCTCTAGTGATTTTCAACTTAATTATACCATCTCTGTGGTAAAATAGAAAAAAAGGGGGAGTTTGCGTGTACGGAATTGTTAAATATCCTGTGACAGATATGAGATCACAAGAAAAATTTAGAAGTGAAAGAATTCACCAGATAGTCTTTGGTGAGGTTGTTGAAGTCTTTAAATTCGAAAAAGATTATGTCTACGCTTGTGATATAAGATTAAATTACTGTGGCTATATAAACAAACATACACTCTTCATGCTCACCGATAAACAATATGCCGATTTTTCGATCTACACACCTGTTAAGATACGAACGCCATTCTGCAAAACGTACGGTGCGATAAATTACCTGTTACCTTTTGGTAGCAGGGTTTATTCCGATAATAACTCTCAATTTTACTTGCCAAATGGACAAACCTACTATCTTATGGATGATCCTTCCAAAGGCAAAGATAGTAAAAACAACGTAGTAAGCTTAGCTATGGACTTTTTAGGAATTCCATATCTTTGGGGTGGAACATCTTCGTATGGTTTCGATTGCTCCGGTTTTGTCAATAGACTTTACGACGCTTTCGATACAGTCATTCCAAGAGATGCAAGTCAACAGGAAGCCAGCCTTCCTCAAGTTGAAGAACCTGATCCAGGTGATCTTCTCTTTATGGAAGGGCACGTTATGTTATACATTGGTGATGAAAAAATTATCCATGCAAATGGTCATGACATGTGTGTGAGCATAACAGATCTTAAAAATGAAGAATACGGAATTTACCTGAAAAGCAAAATTCGAAGTGTTTGCAGAGCAATAAAATTATGATAAAATCAATATCATGGCAGAAATTCAAGCAAAAATACCACCAAAACTACGATCGAGCTTGGAGGGGGAACAAATGGGAAAATACGAACTGGATATTGAAAAGTACAGGAAAGCTGTTGAAAAAGTTATACAAAGATTTGCAGACAGAGGTTGGGAAGAAGTAAAAATCGAAGAGATATGGTTTGAAACCTCATTACCGATAGACATTATACTTGACGCATTTAAAGCTGGGGTTGCAATCCCACTGGATGTTAAGCTTGTCACACACAAGGGGAACGTGATATGGAGAAGGGAAGAATAACCTACACATTTTTGTTAATCTGTGTAATCAGTATAATAAATTTTACAGTCACGCTGTTTTCGTTAGATTTCATACTTTCTGGCACATACAATTTTGGTGATTACTTATTTAGCTTGTACAACAGCCACAACAATTTATCGATTCAGTTTCTGAATCTGAATGCAATGCTTGGTTACACTGCAGAAAACTTCTCTTTTGTGGCAAGCCTTTCTGCCTTGAACGATAAAGTGTACAACGACCCGTTTTCGCAAGGTTACTACGCTGGATTTTACTTCTTGATAAAAGATGCTTACGTAAAAATGCGCGTTAATAGCTTTACAATCACGTTCGGTAAAACAAACCTTGGTGACATGGTATCTTCTCCTTACCCGCTGTTCATATCTACAATACACGTTCCGAGAAACACACTTGAATATCGTTACGAAGGTGAAAACTTTATTTACATTACAAGATGGATCGAATTAAACAATATCCTTAGCACAGAAAACCAGAGCGAAAAGTATAGAAGCGCAAACTACAAAGTGTACGCGATCAAAAACAACAATCTTCAATTCGGGTATCAAGAGATTAACGTGTACGTTGGAAAGAATTTCGACTTTGAATATTTTGCAAACCCGATACCTGGTTTTTTCGTTCAATACGTAAACAAAGCGGGAAGGCCTTATCCAGAGGGACTAGGAGAAACGAATTATATGATTGGGTTTTACTCATCATACTTGGACAAAGAAAAATACATATACGGTCAAATACTCGTAGATGACATAAATATGAATAGATTCCTTAAACCGGATGGATCACAAAATCCAGACAAATTAGCCTGGTCTTTTGGCGGCAAGTTTTCAACAGCTTACGGAGAATTTGGGATTTACAACGCTGGTGCTACAAAGTACACCTTCCAACCTTCTTCCGAGAGTGGAAACAAAATATACTACGGTTACACTTACTTCACCAATTTCACTTACAGTGTGAGTGGAAAAAATATAATCTATCCTCTTGAAATGCTTTACGCAGGTTACATGTACGGGGAAAACAACATAGCATTACTATTTAACTACGTACCAAAGCAAATAAAAAACCTTAATGCGTCACTCGAGTACGTAGTACTCGGTGAAAGGTCACCTATTAACCCGTGGAACGAATCATCAACTTTTGTCGAAGGCACGCATTTGCTCGACGATCCAGTATTAGAGAAACGGCTTATAGGTATCGTGAAATATTCATTTGAACTCTTTGATTTCATAAAAGCAAGTGTTAGTTCATCACTTGGATACATATGGAATAAGTCAGAACTTGTCGAAGTTAATTCAGACAACGTGAAAAAACCTATAATGAGACCATTAGAGGGTAACAACGCACCGTATTTCTCACTTTCACTTAACCTTTCAATCTCATACCAATTTTGAAAAGATAAGGGGTACTCCGATGCTTGGAGAGGGCTTTAACGCTGTTTTACCATCTTTTATAATGATGTTCGTTGGTTTTTTGTACGGTATGATTTTTAAATCACAGAATATAGACATATTTAACAAGATAGCTACTTGGTTGATGGCACCTATCGTGACTTTCACTTTCATTAATGATTACATACCAAATATAGATGTTTTGATAAGATATTCAATTGGTTTTGCAGTTATGTTTCTTATTTCGTACTTAATTTCAATGTTCCATAAAAACCACAGAGAGATATTCTTCACGGGCAATGTTTACGTTAATTCTGGGTATTTAGGATATCCCGTATTGCTAGCGCTATGGGGGGAAAGAGCTCTTGCTTTGGGAGTTGTATACTCGTTTGTTAATGTGCTTTTCGGTAGCACATTCTTACCAAGCATGATTCGTGGTAAGATCGAATTTAAAAACGCACTAAAGTTACCATTCTTGTATGCAATACTATTAGGTTGGAGTCTTGGTTTACTTGGTGTATCGTACAAACAACTACCAAGTGGGATACTTACCGCCTTCGTTTGGCTTAGAGACATGGCAATTCCATTCTTACTTCTACAAGTTGGATTATCGATTTCACGAATAGAACTTGACTGGGGCGATGTGAAAGACTACTTAGCACTAAGTGCTGAAAGACTGATCGTTGTACCATCATTCTTACTTTTATTCGCGTTAATTTTAGAACCATTCGAAGCAAAAACCTTCGTTTTAGAATGTGCGATGCCGATAGGTGTAAACAGTGTTGTAGTGATAAACACATTTAAAAAAGAAGACACCGCAAAAGCAGGAATGACAGTGGCTGTTACAACTTTGCTTTCCTTATTTACTCTTCCAATATGGGCTGTTGTACTTGAAAAGATATTTAAGTAAAGAATAATCGAAAGGAGGTAAAGCAATGTATTTACAGGATATTGTGCGTACACTTGACGAATTTTGGGCAGATTATGGGTGTTTTATCGAGCAACCCTACGATATGGAAATGGGTGCCGGAACATTTCACACGTCAACCTTCTTTGGCGTTCTGAAAAAAAGGCCTTGGAATGTTGCATTTGTTCAACCAAGTAGAAGACCAACCGATGGAAGGTACGCTGAAAACCCGAATAGAATGCAAAGGTTCTACCAATACCAAGTTATCTTGAAACCACATCCAAAGAACTCTCAAGAAGTTTACCTTGAATCACTTAGAGCACTTGGAATAAATCCAAAAGAGCATGACATACGCTTCGTTGAAGATAATTGGGAATCTCCAACTCTTGGTGCATGGGGAATTGGTTGGGAAGTCTGGCTCGATGGAATGGAAATAACACAGTTCACATACTTCCAACAAGTTGGCGGAATTACCTTAAAAGAAATACCTCTTGAAATAACATACGGTATCGAAAGAATTGCCATGTACTTGCAAGGTGTAGACAATGTTTACGAAGTTATGTGGAACAAGGATGTAAAATACGGAGAACTTTTCAAAGAAAACGAAAGACAATTTTCCATATATAACTTTGAAGAAGCAGATGTAGAAACCCTTTTCAACTTATATGAGATATACAGAAGAGAGTTTGACAGACTTTCGGAAAAAGGGTTAATCTTTCCAGCTTACGAGCAACTATTGAAATGTTCTCATACATTCAACTTACTTGACGCAAGAAATGCCATAAGTGTTGCACAGAGACAGACGTACATTAGGGATATAAGAACTATGGCAAGCAAATGCGCAAAGGTGTTTCTGGAAACTCAACAAGCGCAAGAAGTGAACCAAAAGGAAGGTGATAAATAATGAACGAATTCCTCTTTGAAATGGGCGTCGAGGAACTTCCAACAACCGAGATAGACGGTTTATTAGAACAACTTTCGGAACAAATAAAAAGTACTCTTTTAAATGAAGAAATATCGTATGAAACTTTTGAAACATTCGTTGCGCCAAGAAGGTTCGGATTTCTATTGAAAGGTCTTCCAAACCACACCCCCGATAAAACCATAGAAAAGAAGGGACCATCTATAAGTGTTGCTTTTGACGAAAACAATCAGCCAACAAAAGCTTTAATGGGGTTTTTAAAATCGAACGATTCAACGATAGAAGATGTCAAAATAGTTGAAAAATACGTATACATAACAAAAGTTCAGAAAGGTCAACTAATAGGAGATTTCCTAAAGCAAGTAATTCCTCAAATAATTACATCGCTCAGATTCAGAAAGCCGATGAGATGGGCGGATGGAAAGTATGAATTCGTTAGAATACCACATCACGTGCTTGCCATACTTAACGATAAAGTTGTTGATATGGAGATATTCGATTTGAAATCATCAAATAAAACCGTTGGCCACAGATTTGTTCAAGATGAATACTTTCAAGTTCACTCCGCCCAGGATTACTTTGAAAAGTTGAAACAATACTACGTAATACCAAAACTTGAAGATAGGATAGAATTTATAAAACACCAAATCGAAGAGTTCGAAAAAACAGGTTTCATTGTCGATAAGGATGAAAAGCTGATCAAAGAAGTAGCCATATTAGCGGAGTATCCAAAGCTCATCAGCGGAACATTTTTGGAGAAATTCTTACAACTACCGGAAGAGCTAATTAGAACGACTATAAAACATCATCAGAGATCTTTCACCGTACACAAAGGTGACAAAATAACGAATAACTTTGTTGCGTTCATCGATATGCCAAATGATCAATACGGCAACGCTAAAAAAGGCTACGAAAAAGTAATAAACGCAAGACTTGAAGATGCAAGATACTACTACGAAAAAGATGTAAGCAAAAAACTTGAATCATTCAATGAGAAATTGAAAGAAATTGTCTTTCAGAAGGAGCTTGGCACACTTTACGACAAAGTATTGAGAATTGAAGAACTTTCAAGAGAAATGGTGGAGCTTTTGGATCTAAAAAAGATAAGTGATAAAATATTAAAAGTAGCTCGCTTATGTAAATCCGATATAGGAAGTCACGTGGTGTATGAATTTCCTGAACTACAAGGGATAATGGGTAAGATATACGCTCTGAAAGATGGTGAAGACGAAGAAGTAGCGTATGGTATAGAAGAACACTACAGCTCAACCCCGACGACGATAGCAGGTGCAGTTGTTGGAATAGCTGATAGAATAGACACTATTGTTGGTAACTTCATCATTGGGAACATACCAAGTGGATCAAAAGACCCCTACGGACTTAGAAGCAAAACGGACGATATTTTTGCGATAATTGAAAAATTCGATTGGGACCTTGATATCTTCGCGTTAATTAAAAAAACTTGCGCAATACTTGGAAAAGATATTCCACAAAACATTACAGAATTTTTCGAAAACAGATTTGAATTGTACAACTCAAAAGTTCGATACGACATAGCCAGAGCAACAAAGCACTTGTGGAGTAAGCCCCTAAGGGGGATCTTATCAGCAAAAGCCATTCATAGGCTTGTTGGAAAAGAAGAATTTGAGCATCTAATTGTTGGATTTGAGAGAGTACACAATATATCAAAGAAGCACGTCATAGATTATTTTGATTCTGAGAAATTTGTTGAAGAAGCAGAGAAAAAGCTTTTTGAAAAATACATTGAGATAAAACCGCAGGTTCTTGATGCCATTAAACACTTAGATTACACAAATGCTCTTGAGCATCTCATAATGCTCAGACCATATATAGATGAATACTTTGACAAAGTTTTTGTGATGTGTGAAAACGAAGACCTTAGAATGAACAGACTTGGATTTCTGAGAACTATCGATAACCTCTTTATGGAAATTGGTGATCTGACACAGATTGAGAAAATATAAACACAAATATATTTGAGTGAAAGGAGAGTGAGGGTAGTATGAAAAAATTATTTTGGATGCTCGTTGTTTTGTTTGCCACTTTGGCTTTCTCAACATCTCTTGATCTGTTGAATGTGAAAACTCCGAACGGTGTAGTAGGTCAACCTTATTATGCAAGGGTATCACTTATGCCAGCAACAACGGAAGGAACTTTCGATATTGCGTTGGAAGGCCACTTTGAACTTGCAGGTATTAATCTATCGATGGGTACTTACTCCCAGTACCCCGGATTCCCATTGGACAATGAAGTCTACTTGGGTTTGGGAATCAGATTTGGAGGATTTTTTGCCTCGGTTACGGCAACCACCACAAGTCTTTCGTCGATTTCAGACATTTCATCTTATGCACAACCAAAGGTCGCGTTCGGTTTGCTGGGTATGCAAAAAACGAATATCTTATTTTACTCCTGGTCTCGTTTTGAACTTTCTTACATACCAAACGATTTAATTGTAAAAGAAGGTGGACAATTCAAGATAAACGAAAATTTCGATTGGACAAATGCACAAGTGAATCTTGTTATAGAGTCACAAGATGTTGGATACTTCTTATTCGGTTTCTACAGTGGAAAACTTTCAGAGATTATGAATGGGAATTTCAAATACGCCTTTGAGTTAGCGATTCCCGCCGATATGATTTATGTATACGCAGCTCAGAACTTCGATGGAAATTGGAAAACAGGAATTGGATTAGCACTCAATTTTGCAAACGCCATTGCGTTGTACGATTTTGGAAATTCAAAATTCATATGGAAAGCTTCTGTACAATTTTAATATAAATCCCAAAATGAGACTGTTCGAATGTTCGGACAGTCTCATTTACTTTTATAATAATCATAGCAACCTACACAATTTTAAAGGAGGGGTTGATATGAAAAAAGTTTTACTAGCTGTTATTACTCTCACCATTTTGTTATCGGCGACTGTATTTTCACAGACCCTTGTACAGATAAAACAACGTGGCAAATTAATCATTGGTACCGAGCCGACCTTTCCACCATTTGAGTTTGTCGATGAGAAGAACCAAGTGGTCGGTTTTGACATCGATATTGCAAACGAACTTGCGAAAAGACTTGGCGTTAAGCTTGAAATCGTCAGTTTACCATTCGACAGCTTAATCCCCGCTCTCCAGCAAGGTAAAATTGACATGATCATTGCTGGAATGACCATAACCGAGGAACGTGCAAAAATCGTCGATTTTTCAAAACCTTACTTTGAAGCCAACCAAGCGATTGTTGTGAGAAAAGATGGAAAATTTGAACCAAAAAAATTTGAAGATTTAATAGGGAAAAAGGTAGCGGTCCAGCTCGGTACAACAGGTGATTTAGTCGTAAGTGAAATCAACGGAATTGATATTGTTCGTTTCCAGAAATTTACAGATGCGTTCCTTGAGCTTCAAAATGGCAGGGTAGATGCTGTGGTTCTTGATGAGGCCCCCGCAAAGGCGTACACGAAAAAATTTACAAAATTTCTAATTAGTTCTATAATCGATACGGGTGAAACGTATGGAATTGCGGTAAAAAAGAATAACAAAGAATTATTGAACTTTGTAAACCAAACATTGGATATCATGAAATCTACAGGAACATACAATAAATTGCTACAAAAATGGTTTCAGTAATAACTACCTTGCCCCCACGAGACTGGGGGCATTTAATAAAATAAGTTAACACAAGCTTTTCAAACGGTGGGAGGGAAAATTGTGGATGCGTTGGCTGAATTATTCAAAAACTTTCCGTTTCTGCTACTTGGAGCGTGGGAAACTCTCAAATTAACAGCATTTTCCGTGGGCATAGGCTTGATATTGGGTACATTTATCGGCATGGGAAGACTTTCGAAGATAAAAATAGTAAATTATCCATGTACAGCGTACGTGGAATTTTTGAGAGGTACCCCATTACTTGTACAGATCTCCATTGTTTACTTCGGACTACCGCAGCTTGGAATACAACTCCCACCATACCCAGCTGCTATCACCGCCCTTGGTTTAAACAGTGGTGCATACATTGCGGAAATTGTGAGAGCAGGGATACAATCTATCCCAAAAGGTCAATACGAAGCTGCGCGCTCTTTGGGACTAACACATTGGCAATCGATGAGATATATTATCCTCCCACAAGCATTTAGAAACATCCTTCCAGCTCTTGGAAATGAATTTATTACCTTAACAAAAGACAGCTCACTTGCTTCCGTTATAGGTGTTTCTGAGTTAATGAGAAGTGGCCAGTTTGTTATCTCTCGCACATTCCAAACCTTCTCCATATACTTTGGAATAGCGTTCATATACTTTATAATGACATTTGTCATATCAAGAATAGTTAGGTTCATCGAAAGGAGGATGGCCACAGCATGAACGATACAACTCAAAAAGAAAAAGAAATAATTATTAAGATAGAAAATCTCGTAAAACGTTTTGGGAAACTGGAAGTGTTGAAAGGCATTAACATGCAAGTTAGAAAACAAGAAACAATAGTAATTATAGGACCAAGTGGAGGAGGAAAAAGTACACTTTTGAGATGTATAAACAAACTTGAACACTATCAAGACGGGAAAATATATTTAGACGGAAAAGATATAGATGAGTACGACATAAACCAACTGAGGACAAGAATCGGTATGGTTTTTCAACAATTCAACCTTTTTCCACATATGAATGTTTTACAAAATTTGATTCTCGCACCAGTGAAGGTTAAAGAAGTACCCGAAAAGGAAGCCATCGAAAAAGCTAAGCTTCTTCTTAACAAAGTCGGACTAATAGATAAAATAGACGCTTATCCAGAACAACTATCCGGTGGACAAAAACAGAGAGTTGCCATAGCAAGAGCGTTGATGATGGACCCAGAAATCATGCTATTTGACGAACCTACTTCCGCACTTGACCCAGAACTCGTTGGTGAAGTCTTGGATGTTATGAAAGACCTGGCAAACAGCGGAATGACAATGCTTGTAGTTACTCACGAAATGGGATTTGCGAAAGAAGTAGCTGACAGGATCGTCTTTATAAGCAATGGCATAATCGAAGAAGAAGGTACCCCCGAAGAAATTTTGAAAAACCCACAAAAACAAAGAACACGAGAATTTCTAAAGAGAATATTGTAAGACAGATTTTACCCAATTCAACATTACTTAAAAATCTACCGATTTTGTCGGTAGATTTTTTAGCTTTGAGAAAGTTAATAAAAATCTTAATTTTAACTTAACAATAAATTTTGTATAATAGCATGCTAAGACAATTTTATACTGAGGGGGGGAATGTTATGTCTAAGAAATGTTTTAAAGTCATTTTACTGGTGTTTTTACTTTTTCTTTTTTCTTGCTCCATTAATCAACCGCCTCAACCACCAGTGAATTCAACAGACCCAGCAAATGTGTTAAACCTTTTAAAATCAGAATTGTTGAAAACGAACAACGATCAGAAGGTTGATTTAATTGTGGGAAAAATTCTTTGGATAGACACAAATACGAATAACTTTGTGCTTCGAGATAAACAAACAGCTGTCTACGTTACTGGTAAGGCAATTTCAACGAATTATCTTGGAAAATATGTCACAATAAAAAATGGTATTTTGACATTTGAAGACGGAATAATCACAATTAAGCTCCATGAAAAGTCCGATTTAACTCTTAACTTACTTGAAAAATTTGCCCCGAATCCACTTGTTTTAAACACGTCTTTAAGCGCTCTTGCTTTCCAAGAAAACAGTTATTGGAACGGACAATACGTAACAGTCTTTGGTAAACTCTCTAAGTCAACAACAGATCAGCCCACCTATGTAATCAAAGACACTTATCTGAACGAGTTATACATATACGGGAACCAAGCAATAAGTGATATCGAATCATTTAACGCAAATAAACCCATAACAATCTCCGTGGATGCCACATTAACCGGTTATCTATTCGCAAAAAATGAGTCCGGAAAGGTGAAATGGTACATTGTGCCATTTGGCAGAGAGAATATCATTATCGATATCCCACCAACACCTGCAACAGTTTCTGTGGATCTGGGAATTCTACCTCCATTGGAAAACGCAACTGCAACATACTTAACAGGTGAAAGTAAACTTTCCGTTTCTTGGACATATCCTGCTACAGATGTAAAATTCATCGTGTATAGAGAATACGCGGAAGAATGGAATAGTTATTACTCCTTACTTGGTAGCACAAATGAAAACCACTTCGAGACAGTTTTAGATAACGAAACATTTGAAAATACTTTATCTATTGCCATTCTTGCGTACAGAAACAGCAAAGAGAGTTTACTAACAAAGATTAAAAAAGAAGATATACCGGTAAAATAATAAAAAACAAAAAAAGAAAGGATTTAAAAAATGAATCGAAATATCTTGAGGAAAAATAAACTAAAAACTTTACTTGTTCTTTTCATCATATCACTTATCTTTTTAACATCTTGTGAAAAAGCCGTTGAACCAGAGTATTCCATCTCGGTTAACATTCACTCGCCAGTTGAAGCAAATCAAATAGTTCAAAAAAACAGCTTTTCGGATTATCCAATATCGAAAGCTGTTCTTGAAATATTCAAAAATGGTACAAAAATAGCAAGCTACGAATCGAATCAATTATTGTTTAATGACATAAGACTTGCACCGGGAATTTACCAGTTTATAGTTAACTCATATTTTAACCAACAAAACCAAGAAAAACTGTTTTTCTACGGCTCAAAGACCGTGGATATAAACTCAAATACTACCATTGCTATAGACACAAAACTTGCATCAGGAACGGTTAGTTTATCGTTATCTTCAAATGATTCGTCTTTTGAAATTTCACAAGCCACTGTAACGTTTATTAACAAAGCCTATCCAAGCAAAACACTTCTTATATGTAACCCGAAGATATCCTACCAGAACTCGCAAGCGGTTGCCTCGTTTGAAATATACCCCGGTGTGTGGGAAGTAGAAAGTGAAGTATACGTAAGGAGAGTAAACAATCAAACGGATGTAAGATATTCAAAGTCAGCCAATAAAAAGTACATATACGTGGAGCCTTCCAAACTTACAAATTACACGGAAAAACTATCAGTCCCATCTGAAAATGAAATAGGAACAATCGTTCAAGTCCAGACATCTGATATACATGACGGCGATACATTTAAAGACACTAGCGGGAATACCTACAGAATAATAGGTATCGACGCACCTGAGGTATCAGCTGGAACAAAGCCAATTGGCGAGTTCAATCAGGAAGCTCTCTACACTTTAGTAAATTTCGTTAATTCATCGAACGGTTATGTAAGAGTTAGCGTTAGGGGTACGGACGCGTACGGGAGAAAATTGGCTTACGTATTTAGCCAAACAGCGAAAAGATTTTTTGAAGAGGAAATCCTCAGAAATGGCTACGCACGGCCGCTTTTTTACGATGAAAGTGACGATCCAATTCTGACACCAAGACTTATCAACGCGTATAGCTACGCTTATGAGCATAGAAATGGAATATATTCAAAATGGGATACTGCACCGGTAATCGAGATTTCAACTTCTGGCAAAGATAACTATATTGGCAAAATAGTGTGGCTCAAAGGAACAGTTACAAACGTATCATTTGACTCAAGTGCGGATAAATGGATATTGATATTGGACGACGGATGGGGCAAGATAGAAATTAGAAGAGAAGAATATCAAAGATTAATAAAAAGTAGCTTATCAAATCTTAATAATAAAACTGTAAAATTCTACGGAGAGCTCTGGAAAGAATCTGGAATTTACAAGATTTTACTACGAGCTGAATGGGAATATATAATCTTAAATTGAGAAATTACGACACTTTCGAGGGGAGGTTGAACACCATGTTTAAAGGGGCAAACTTTAAGGTGTACGGTTTTCTTTTAACTGTGTTGGTTGCATTTTTATTTACTCTTACAAGCTGTACGCAAGGTTTTGAGCCAAGGGATTCATCAAAAATTCCAGTCACAGTCAGTGTAAAGATTCCATCACAAAGCACATTGGAAAGCAAATTGTCACTTAAACCTACC
Organism: Fervidobacterium sp.; assembly: GCA_049970055.1. Lineage (GTDB taxonomy): Bacteria > Thermotogota > Thermotogae > Thermotogales > Fervidobacteriaceae > Fervidobacterium. The sequence continues at coordinate 314,808 of JBMFNR010000002.1, read as the reverse complement.
GCATTTATCGACAACCTAACGAAAGTAGTTCTTACCGTTAAAGATTCAAGCAACAATGTAGTAGAGACAAAAGAAGTAACCGACAAAACAAACATCACATTCCAACTTCAACTGACACCTGGAACATACACATTTGAAGTAAAAGGTTACGAAAATGACACTGTCATATTCTCAGGAACGAAGGAAAACCAGACAATCGCCCAAGGCTCAAATAACAATTTTACAATCGACACAGCCTTTGTGAATGGAACAATTAGAACAATTATGGAAATCGATTCTGTGATCTGGGATAAGTACAACATATCGTTTGCCAGACTGACTTTCAAAAAAGAAACATCAAGTGATATTGACCAAGCAAAGGATATAAACTTCTCTGCCTCTTCAATTACCGATGAAAAAGCAGTCTACCCAGGTATGTGGAATGTCAAGTTCAACATTTCACTCTCCGCAAAAAGTCAGTATACAACACCTGCAAGCAAAGATTTAGAAAAGCAAGTGGTAATAGAAGTGCCACCAGCAAAAGTTAGAGAAGTAAAGTTCAGAGTGTACTTTGACTCAACAACAAACGAACCTGAGATTGCAGTTGTTACAACTCAAGTTTCACTACCATACGCAGATCCTGTTACGAATTTAAGTGGTACTTGGAAAAAGCAACAAAATGAATTGGTTTTGAGTTGGGATCACACATCCTCAAACGCCACGTTTTACATTTACAAAGAAATATTAACCCAAGATGGAGATAAATATTACGATTTTGTTGGGTCTACTCAAGACAAAACATACACAATTGGAAATTTTGACCAAACGGAATACGACAGAATCAACGGTATCGCCGTCAATGCAGTTGTGGATAACAAAGAAAGTGGTCTCGTCGTTCTTGGTAAAGCGAACATTCAGGAATTCATCACCGTCAGTGCAAGTGTAACAAACCTTAAAGCAAATTACGATGGTGTAAATCTAAAATTGTCATGGGATTGTACAGTGGAAGCGGAAAAGTACTATATCTACAAGAAACTTACAAGTGACAATGACTACACAAAAGTTGCCGAGGTTACAACGAAAACAGCAACCATCGAGTTAACGCAAAGCGATTACGACAACCTCGATAAAATCGCAGTAAGTGGATATTATCAAGGTACGGAAGGTCAAAAAACAGAAATTGGAAAAAGCAATATTCTCCCATTTGATGGTGGAAGTGGTACCATAGATGATCCATACCTTATCAGAACAGCTTGGCAATTGCAAAGGCTAAATGATAGTGCATACAAAACAACCGGTAAGTATTTCAAACTGATTGCGGACATTAACTTAAATGGAGTCAATTGGACACCGATCGGAACTTACAGCGCTACTCTTTCGACAAGCGCGTTCGTTGGAGCACTTGATGGTAACTATCACAAGATAAGAAATCTAAGCTTTAATGATTCCAACGCTTCAAATGTTGGTCTATTTGGATATCTGTACAACGCAACGGTAACAAATTTGACCATCGAAAACGTAAACATAACAGCTAAACAATACATAGGTGCACTATCAGGTTCCGCTAAGAATTCAGTTATAACAAGAGTTGGCGTAAAAGAAGCAACGATCCAGGGGGTTAACTCAAACTTTGTGTATGGGGGTGGATTAATTGGAGATGCCAATGGTGGAGTGACCATAGTTGAATCCTTTGCGGCGAGTGTAACCGTATCCGCACCAAATTACGATAACGCACGTATCGGTGCGTTTGTTGGAAGAGTTACACTTACAACTGACGCGAATAATAACACGATCGAGAAATCGTATGCAATAGGGATCGTTAAGTTTAAATCAAGCTCATCGAGCAATATAGGTGGTTTTATTGGATTAACGTCATCAAGCTCCGGTGCGACAACAAAAACATATATCAGTCAATGCTATGCGGCCGTTCAACCAGTTAATTTAGCAGGTGGTACAAATGCTAACTGGAAAGGATTTGTAGGTGGTGGCACTGTCGTAGCGGAAAGCCCATCAGTTATGAACTACTTTGATAGCGATGTTGCACAAACTACTTCAGGCTCTTCAAGTGCTGGTATGCAAACGGCGTTAACAACTTCACAGATGAAGTCAAGTTCAAGCTTCACAGGTTGGGACTTTACAAATACTTGGATGATAAACGAGGGCAACGATTATCCAAGATTAAAATGGGAAAATCAATAAAAAATAAATAGTTTAAAAGGGCTGTGAAGGTGTATTAACGCGTATTAACACTTGTTATTAGTGTAAAAAATACGCCCATTCACATCTATTCGCATTTGATAGGTGAAAAGCCTATCAAATGCTTTCTATAGATACCATTGCACCGAATAGATGTATAAGGTTTTAAAAAATCTTCGCGCGGCAAGGAGGGTATTAAGATGCGTTGGGTTAATAGGATTAACATAAAACGTGGAATGTTTTTAACTTTTGCTATGATTTTGCTTTTGACGATTTTTTCATGTGTACCTCAAAGGCCAGAGCCATCAAGCAACGACATTTATTCTTGGAAGATGGAGATTTTAAACTCCGCTGGAAATGTTTTAATTAAGTCAATTGAAGGTACACTGATTTACGTTGATAGCAGTGGAAATGGTATCATACACGATGACAAAACGGGTATTTATGTGTACAAAGGCGGATTCTACAATTCGGACTTAGGTAAAAAAGTTGTTATATCGAACTCAGTAGGCACAACTTACAAAGACACTACCCAAATAGACTTCTCGAAAGGTGGAAGCAAATCTCTATCAACAAGTGCTACAACTATTTCACCAACCTTACTCAATGTTACTTTAGACAAATCTCTGAAAACTAGATCACTTTGGGATAACAAATACGTCACCGCATACGGATACATTTTAGGTGGAACAACAAGTGATGGTAATTATGTTTTCTCGTATGTGAAAAGTAACAACGAAAAGGCATCGATTAATATATCAAGCTTAACCTCATCACTTACAGTTCCTCTGAGTTATACAACGGAAGCCACAGTGACGGGATTTGTACAATTCACAAACGGACAGTGGAAGTTAAATGTAACACAAATTGAGTTGGGCAAACAGATTGTCGGAGAAGGTTTACTTGTTGACGAAGTTATAGACGGACTAACCTTCAGAGCACTTGATAAAACTTATAAACTAACCGGAATAAATGTAGAATTAAATGAATCATCAAAAACAGACTTACAGTCTTTTATTAGTGAAAATGGCAATCTTGTTCAAGTAATTCTTGGAAAGACTGATGAAAATGGTGTGGTACATGTATTTTTATTTAGTGCCGATGGGTACAAATTCTACCAGGAAGAGTTATTGAAAGATGGAAAAGCTGTTCCAGAGATTGATCATGCAATTAGCGAGCCTGTTACCTTATACAACAAGATAAAAGAAGCTTATAGAAGTGCATTTAATAAGAAAACGGGAATCTACTCAACGTTCAGTACAACTGAAACTGTTGAATCCTCAGACACAGCTCAATCAAGCGTTGGCAAATACGTGTTTGCGGTGGGTACAGTATCCGATGTAACTAACGTACCTGACGGAAGCGTTGAAATTTTCGTTGGAGATTGGTTAAAGGTTAAAATTTCCGCAGGAAATTTGAATTACATCTTCGATACGAAGGATTTCTCCTTCCTAAAAAACAAAATAGTTACGTTCTTTGGATATCTGGAAAAACCTACGGGAAGTGACACGTATATCATCAACTTAAGAGCGGAATGGGAATACTTCTCTTTTGCCGGAGGTACAGGTACAAACGAAGATCCGTTCTTAATCGAATCACCACTGCATTTGATCAGTGTTAGAGCTTTGGCAACGCAAAATAAACACTTCAAACTAAACGCAGACATCGATCTCTCGGATCAAAATTGGATCCCCATTGGTACTTACTCCACTGACCTTTCAAAGTCTGCATTCCAAGGTGTATTTGATGGTAACGGTCACAAAATCTCTAACCTCACTTACAATGATACTAACGGTACTAACGTAGGTTTATTTGGCTATCTGTACAATGCAACAGTGACCAATCTTATCTTAGAGAACGCAAATATCAGTGCCAAACAGAGAGCCGGCGTGCTTTCAGGTGCTGCAAAAAATGTATTCATCAACAAAGTTAAAGTTATCAATTCAAACGTTTACGTATCTTACAGTGGTTCTGGGTACGCGGGAGGTTTAATCGGTGATGTATCAGAAGGTAGTGTAATTAAAGCGTGTGTGGTTAGAAATTCAACAATAATAGGAGAAAAATATGCGGTAGGTGGATTGCTGGGGCAACTTATTTCAACAAGCTCATCTGCTCCAGTCATAATAGAAAACAACTATGTCGAAGGTGGAGAAGTGCGCAGCAATTACACTTCTACAACATCTTCAGCAGGGTTCATATGTAATTACAAAGTCTCGGACGGAGCAGGTTTTGTCAGGTACAATTACGCGGCAATTAAAGTAACAAACGGCCAAGGCTTTGTTGGTTACATTGTCACAAGTGGGTACGATAAAGGAGCAACAAATAACTACTTCGATAAAGATGTTGCAACCACATCAAGTGATAAAGTAGGAACGCCAGCAAAATCAACACAAGAAATGAAGATCCAATCAACATTCACAAGTTGGGACTTTACAAACACTTGGACAATAGACGAAGGCAACGATTACCCAAGATTAAGATGGGAACAAAACTAGCCAAAGAATCAACTGGGGGTGACGATGATGGAAAAAATGGAAAAAATACTCACTTTAGTAATATTGCTCCTGTTTATCTCTCCTTTGCATGCGTTTAAATTAGATTTCAGCCTTACAGGTTACTTAACTTACGGATTAAACGATAGCTCTTACGATAACTTCCCGATCGCTTACTGGACGATAACACCTCCACAGCTGTTAGACATGGTTTCAATCAAATTAACTGATTACCTTACATACACACATGGCAACGCGGACTTCAACGGATTTATCTTTCCTCTACCAAGATATTACTTTCTTGATTCCACTTTCAATTTTGGCGATGGTAGCTTATATCTCTCGATTGGTCGCCAAAGACTTTCAAGAAATTTAACGAGCAAATTCGAGAGTGTAAGGCTAGGAGGATTCAAATTCGATACGTATAATACATCTGTTCAAGCCCCCCCAACGATAGGTGGAATAACCGGTTATTGGTCGGGAAAAATAGGCTTGCAGACGTACGAAATTGGAGGTTCGTACAGTTTAGATTTACAAAAATATGCAGTATACGGAACAGTAAGTTCGAACTTTGGACAATTTGGAAACGGAAGATTGGGAATTTACTATGAAAGCAAGTACGAAAATGCTTCTATAAATTATTCTCACCAAATTAAAACGGATTTTGGACAATTCGACATTTGGACGGGCTTTGCCGCTGCCCAAAGTAATTTACTTGAGCCTAGCTTTATCTTAGGTACTACTTGGAAACAAAATCCGTTCACTATTTCTTCTCAATTTGTGTACATTGGTGCGAATAAATACGACGTGGAGTTTGCAACGGGCGAACCATCAAACCCAAACATGCCATACTCATGGAACTTCATGTTTGAAGCTGGGTGCGAGAATTCGGGAATATACAACGCAGTTTTTGTGAAATACAACAGCAAATGGTTGGAAAGTGGTTGGCTTCCACTGTACGGTTTTAAATTCAAAATTGCCGATCTCACAATATCTTTTGCCAATGGCGATCTGTCTTCTTCCCTCTTAGGTACCCAAAATGTTCTTCTTCAATTAACATACAATTACAAAGCATCAATTGATTTAGTACAAATTGCCAACTCAACTCTTCAGATGATCCAACCAATTCAAAGTCAAACGCAGCTAATTACAACGCCTCAGTCAACAAAAACAACTAGAATTTCCGAACTCTACACCATGCCTGAAGGAAGCAAAGTTACAGTTACAGGCGTTATCTTATCCCCTGTTGGATTGTTAAGTAGTGCAACCACCTACATACAAGATGAAAGTGGTGCGATCATGCTCTATGGAAAATCTATCCCAACAACATTACAAGTCGGTGACCTAGTAAGTGTCTCAGGTACAACAAAAATGTACAACGGAGTACTTGAAATTCTTGTTGATAACATATCAAAAGTAGGTTCCAAACAACCAAAACCCGTCGAAGTTAAAAAACTTGAGACAAGCCACCTCTCAAACCTTGTGTCCGTGCAGGGTGTAGTTAAATCAATTTCTAAAGATACGATAATACTTGATACTGGCGAATCTGACGTGAAAGTATACGTTAAAAGTGCAACGGGTATTAATTTATCAAACATAAGCCAGGGAGATACAGTATCGATCGTAGGAATTGTAAGCTTATTTAAAAATGAATTAGAATTATTACCAAGAAGTCAAGAGGATATACGCATGGGAAACTGATTAGCCATTATTAATCACGGCATCTACAACTATCCAGCACATTAACTCACGTTGAACATATTGGAGGTATCAAAAGCGATGAAAAAAAGTCCATATCTACGACTTCTAATTCTCTTAATGGTATTATTTATTATACTATATTCTTGCCAAAGCGTACAACAAATAGCCGGCTACATCGAAGTAACTGATGGCGATACTCTAAAAATTAATGGGATCCATGTAAGAATCATAGGCATAGACACACCCGAAACATACGCAGGTTCATCGAAACCTGTCGGTGAATATGGGCAAGAGGCAAAAGGCTTTCTAAAATGGTTTGTAGAAAACCTTACAATATCTTACGAAGTTAAAGGGCAAGATAACTACGGCAGAAAACTTGCGTACGTCTTTGGTAACGATTCTGCAGGGCACAAGTACCTATATGAAGCATCCGTCACCGAGCTTGGATATGCAAGACCACTGATTTACACAGATGTATACGTCAAAGCATATTCAGACCAGATTATAAACGCCTACGTGAGAGCATATGAGAAACGGCAGGGAATATTCTCCAAATGGAACAGTGCGCCAACTATCAACTCCTTGACTTCAAATTGGACAAATTATGTTGGGAAAATCGTATGGCTTGAGATGTTCGTAAAGGAAGTTAAAAAATCTCCAGGCATCTGGGAGATTAATTCGAACTTTGCAAAGGTTAAAATACGTGATGAAGAGTACAATTATTTATTTAAAAACTATAACCTTTTTAACCTGAAAGATAAAACCGTCAGATTCTATGGGGAGCTGTGGAATGATAATGGTCAACCAACAATCATGCTGAGGGCACCTTTCGAAATTGTGCCGGTGAATTAAGCAAAACAAACAAGGACATATAGGGAGGGACAGATGGTATGAAAAAGGCACTAAGTATCATGATTTTGGTTGTTTTTCTTTCCACATTTTCCACATTAGCATTTTCCGTACCTATCAAGCAGATCTACACATTAAAAGAGGGAGAAACAGTTGAAGCTACCGGTGTAGTTCTTGTCGAACCAAACACACTCATGAGCAAAACCTCCTGGATTCAAGATAAGGATGCCGGTATAATGCTTTACGGAAATCTAACCGCTCTCAAGATTGGTGATGTAGTTAAATTAACTGGAAAAACGAAAGTTTACAATGGAATTCTTGAAATACTACCTGATAAAATAGAAATAATAGGTAGGTCGGAAGTTAAACCATTCAACCTTAACACCATTTTTGAAGAGATCGCAAAGGAAAACGTAAGCGTTGTATCACAGCAAAAGATCAACGAAACATTAAACTCGTTACTTTCAACACTTGTAGTTGTTGAAGGAACAATTTCAGACATTCAAAACTATCAATTCACAGTTAAGACGGACTACTTTAGCATACTCATCTACCTAAGAAAAGAAGCAAATGCATCAACGAAAGATCTAAAAGTTGGAGACAAAGTAACTGTCACCGGCATAATGTATCTGTACAAAAGCACATTTGAGATTCTGCCAAGAAACCAAAATGATATCGTCAAAAAATAAAACACACCAAATTAAAAAGCGCCTACCGTGTTTGGTAGGCGCTTTTACTACTTTGCTATTTAAGTTTTTAGTTCCTTTTAGTAACTATTGGATTTTTATTGTATTTTTCCAAATACCGTCCACCATGCGTATAATGGCTCATTATCCGTTCCGAAATTCATACCTTGGTAATCATCCACAACAGCGAATGTTTTACCCGCTTTCAATACACCTGAAATTGGAATTTTAACGCCGTTCAATGTAGCAGTTCCGGTGATTGTAATGTCGGTTGTTGCTGGTACCACTTTAACAATTCCCAAAGTTATTTGTCCTGAGTATGATGAAAGATCGTACTGCATATCTTTTTGGTATGTATAATAACCGTAAGTTTCATTTAACATCGGATCTGATACAATTAGGAGCGCATTTCTACCAAGGTCATTGTTGAACTCAACTTTAAATTCAGAACTTAACACAGCAACAACTGTACCATCAGAAGTTACATTTAATATTTGCGGTTTTCTTTCTTCAGCCATTCTTAGCGCAATTGCCCAGCCTCCTGGAACGCTTCCATCTTTTGTTGGTGCAAGAGCTCTATCCATGTGGTCTGGACCTGCGATAACTACATTAGTGCTATCTTCGGATATATTCATATCATCAATTTGATAGAAACTTGCGTAGCCATTTGCATTCGTCTTTGCATAATAACATGCTCCGTTATCTCTCAAAAGTTGAGCCCAAACCGTCGGAACACCAAAACTGACGGAGGCATCTTTAACTAAGATTCTTAATTCTTCTATACCACCTGTTGTTGGTATAGTACCAGCGAGTGCATGATTCAACTGCACAAGACCGTAACCTGAGTGGTGATCCCAACCCGTATCGTCAATGTCCATAGCTGTTTGTTCAAGTAATTTCCTTATCTGCCATGCTTTTGCATATGGGAATTTTTGCAAAAGAACAGCCACTGTTCCCGTCACATGTGGTGCCGCCATCGATGTGCCTTGATAGTAATCATATGTACCACCGTTTGTTGCGGGAACGTTTGGATTGTGACCTTCGTATCCAATACTATTTTCTCCTGGAACAGTTGAAAGAATAGCGACACCAGGTGCTGCAACTATTACTCCATCGCTTCTGCTTGAGAACCATACGGTTTTGTAATTGCCTCCATTGTACTCAGCAGCTGCTACCTGAATTACACCAGGGTAACCCGCTGGATATTGATGGTGAGAATCAGAGTGTGCATTACCTGCTGAAACTACCATTATTACATTGTTTTTTAGAGCGTAATCGAACGCGGCCTTCATGGTGTAGCTGTATCCCCAGCCACCCCACGAGTTGTTCATTACCTTGGCACCATGATTAACTGCCCATATAATCCCTGCAGCAACATAATCATCACCTACGTACCCATTCCCACCAACAATTGCTGGATCATCAAATATAACAATTGGCATTATCTTTGCATTTGGCGCAACACCAACTATACCTTTGCCATCTTTCCTTGCCGCAATCGTTCCTGCAACGTGTGTACCGTGAGATCCACCAAACGATGAATCTGTTCCAGCAGGTAATTCTTTATCCAAAAAAGGTCTGTAACCTTCGATAACTTGCCCTTCAAGGTCTGGATGCGTGCCATCTACACCTGTATCAACAACTGCAACGATAATACCAGTTCCCGATGCTTCGTTCCAAAGCGATTCACTAACTCCCATCGCTTCAAGACCCCATAGTTCGTTCGAAAGTTCCTCTCCATAATCACGAGATTGCAGCAAGACATTTCCTTTCTTTGAGAAAATTTCTGGATTTCTCTCGACTCTTGTTGGCTCAATGAGTTCTCTTTTGTAACTTGGTTCAACGTATTTTATACCTTTAACATCAAGTTTCTTGATGATCTCGTACGCTTTACTAACTGTCCCATTGAAAGATATTGAGACAACATTTATTTCTGGAATCTCCAAAACAACTTTACCTTTCAAAGCTTTGACAATTTTATCAACTTCACTTCTTGAACCTGCTTCGTATCCGACAAGAACTTTACCTTCCGTGTATTCTCCATCTTTAAGTTCACCAAACAGAACTTTGAAACCATCTGGCTTGGCTATTTCTACCTTCTCCGGATTGTAACCTGGTTCAAAAGGCCTAAGCCCTACTTTCGTGTTTTGTGGACTATTTGTCATACAAGAAAATACCAAAAGGAAAACAAGCGCAATACTAACAAGAAGTAATGATCTTTTCATCTTCGATCCCCCCTTCCTTAATTATCGCCAGTTACGAATCTGTGGTACACTTCTGTTTCTGTAGTTCCAAAGCCCAGAACATTGTTGTTATCAATGTATATTGCATATGAAATTGATCTATCCGTGCTATCAATGACTCTAGCTGCTAAGAGTTCATTGCCCCATTCGTATGTTTTATTTGCTTGTAATTTATCGTATGGATACCAGTTCAACGCTGCAAAATCAACCCACCTGTATGGACTTGTTGGATTTGTATAATCACTAAATTTAATGTTTACCGTGCCACCGTCAGATGCTGGTATGAGGCCAAATATTGAATAACTTCCATTAAGCGCTTTGGAAATTGAGTAGTAGCCGTAGTCATTTACCACTTCGTCATATAGCCAGATATCATATAAGTAAGTTACGTTACCTTCAGATGTTGTAGTTGGTCCATTGAATCTCCAAGTGAACTCTGGGTCCCTTGGTACGTCTACTGAGCCGTTGATTGGACTTACATCTGTAACTGAGAACATTGGAAGCGGTATAACATTTCCTATAATTGTGTATGGTGCCTCGTATCCATCGTAAACAGATGAAACTGCGTACCATACCTTCTTATTCGGTTCCAGTTTTGCTGAATAGTCTGTGAATGTATAAACAGTATTTGGTACAATTGCCACAGGTTCGAAGAGAACTCCATCGAATGATCTGTAAATCTTGTAAGCTTTTGGCTTGGTTGTTCCCGAAGTTGAGTACCACGGTCTCCAATAGATCCTAACGTACAGGTTCGTTCCGTTTTCTGCAGCGGTTGGTTTTGGATCTTTTTTACCGTAGTATTCAATTGGTGCGCGCCTTGCCACGGAAACGATATTGTACCCTGTTGGAACAGCATTTGTGTATTTCTGAACAATATATGGTGTTATGGCTGTTGCTGGTGTTCGCGAAACGTATATGTACACAATCTTTTCGTACCTATTATCGTTTTGATCGTACATATCGATGTACACTGGAGTCATTCCTTCAAATTCCGCAACGGAAGGTGCCGCATAAATTTCGCCACTGTATCCAATCACCCTCGGGTTAGTAAATGTGCCTGTACCTGGCACACCACCAACTTTTACATACCAGAGGTTGAATGTGTATTCTGTAGAAGTTGCCATACCTGTTACCATTATTTTATCCGTGTAAACAGTGTTGTCGTTAAGTGGATTACCATTCTGGTCTAAAATTTCAAAATCGATTTCAAATGGTTTATTTGAAGCTGTATTTCCGATCGTGGCTACCCTCATCTGCGTTTCAAACTCGAGTGTTTGACCATCTTTTAATCTTAACCCTTCGATGTATGTTTTTGCATAACCATCTTTTGTAATTAAGACATCGAAATCTGTACTTGTTAATAGCAGATCCGAAAAGCTAGCTTTTCCGTTTTCATCCGTTGTTGCAAATGCTACCACATCGCCATTTCTCAAAATACTTACTGTCGCACCCTGGGTTGCTGGTCCACTCTTGTAGTCCGTCACGTAAACAACAACAGATGCACTTCCTGGTGTTTGTGCAATAACTTTGAAGCTTGACGTTGTTTCTCCGCCTCTTCCATCTGAGAACTTCAAAGTAACAGTTTCATAAGAATCAACAATTTTAGAGGGGAACCATACATATTTTGTGCCAACGATTGCACCAGGGCCACTTATTTTGGTTATCTGAATAGGATCACCATCTGGATCGGAAACGTAATTTTTAAGATCTATGGAAATTTCCTGACCGACTTTTGCTGAAACGTTTGCAAGAGGTAAAACAACAGGAGCTCTATTTGGAACAACCGGTGGATTAACAGTCACTGTTAAGCTTTCATATGCAAACAATCCTTTTGAGTCTGTCGCCTTAAGTGTGAAATTGTACACCCCTTCGTTCACACCCGCTGTATTCCATTTGAAAACCGTGCCTTCAATAGTTGCACCAAAGTCTTGCACTTCGATAGTAACTGTAACACTGTCCCCGTCTGGATCTTCAACTTTCCCTGAAAGGTCATATTGTAGAACCTGCCCCTTTTCAACGGACGCTGTGTAAGGACCATTTTTCCAAGTTGGCTTATTGTTTGGGACAGGTGAAACTTGAACAACCAAAAATGCAACAGCTGTTCCACCTTTTCCATCGGATGCTTTTAGTTTAAAAACAAAACTACCTGCTTCAGTTGTTGTGAACTTAAACTTTTTCTCCGACGTAACCGTTGCACTTGTGCTTTCAACTGTTATCGTTACTGGATCACCGTCTGGGTCTGAAACTTTGTCAGATAGATCAAATACTACCTCCTGACCTACCGTGCTTGATACTGTGTATGATTCCGCAGTCCAGACCGGTGGTTTGTTCACTGGAGTTGGAGTACATGAAAACATCGCGAGTAAAACTAGCAAAACTGCTACTACCGTAAAAACATACTTTTTCACCGTAAATCCCCCCTTCGTTAGAATGTTCTTGTACTCAACAATCTATGTGCAGAAATTCCTCCGTCATCGCAATTGTGTCTTTAACGTATTTATTATTATACCAAATTTGATTTAATCATGTCAACTTAGTGTCAATAGCAATTACTACTAAATTTTACATAAATGAAATATAACTACTCATTCTCGATATATTTCTCAAGTAGTCTGAGAGTATTTTCGTAATCTTTCTTGTTTATCGATGAAATAGGGCTATGTATGTACCTTGCAGGGACTGATACAACACCTGCTGGTATACCGGTAAGTGCGTACCTTCTTGCGTTTGTACCACCTACCGTACGCATTTTGTATTGAAATGGGATGTTGTTATCTTTTGCAATCTGAACGAGCTTCTCAAAGATCTCTTGATGTACAACGTACCCACTGTGCATAAATGTTATCGCAGGACCATTGCCAAGGTGTGTCGACCATAATTGCTTTTCAAGTTCCGGATCGTCACCACTTGTCGTTGTTTCAACCGCAATCGCCACGTCAACGTTTACCTGTTCTGCTATCACAGCAGGTCCTCTCAGTCCCGTTTCCTCTTGGACTGTAAAAGCAAAATACACATCGTGAGGTGATTTTAACGTCTCGTTTAATTTATCTATCAGATCCATCAGTACGCTGCACCCACACCTATCATCCAACGCCTTGGCTATAACAAAATCACCAAGCTCTTGGTAATTTGTAGTAAATGCAACCATATCACCTATTTTGACTTGCTTTTCAGCCTCTTGTTTGGACTTTGCACCAATGTCTATCTTAAGTTCAGAATACTTTGGTGTGCTCATTATACCTTCTTTTTGCAAATGGACTGCTTTGTATCCAATCACACCAAACACGTCCTTACCTATTTGCACTTTTTTACCAATAACTACCCTGGGATCGACTCCACCAATCGGAGCGAACGAGAGCGTTCCGTCCTCATTTATACTTGTTACCATGAGCCCAACCTCATCCATATGCGCATCGAGTAATATCCTTTTACCTGTGCCATTACCTTTTTTTAACGCGATTAAATTGCCCATTCTATCTACGTATAGTCCATCCACCTTATCTTTTATTTTCTCCTTTATGTATTCTCTCACATCATCTTCAAAACCAGATACACCCTTTAATTCGGTAAGTTCTTTTAAGTATTTCATCATATTTCATCCACCTCCGAAATCTCTGCAGCAGAAAATGCAAGTAATTTTGCTGTGTCATCGACATCTTTCACAAAAATTTTTTCATACGGGTTATGCATATATTTGAGTGGAATTGAAATAAGCGCGGTCTTAACTCCTATCCTGGTGAGTTGTACCTCGTCAGTGTCCGTTCCAGATCTTCCCGGTATCGGCTCAACCTGTGTTTTTATATTATACCTTCCAGCCACTTTCTTAATATGCTCTACAAATTTTCTATTCGTAACCGGTCCCACAGCGACGGCGGGACCTTCCCCCATTTTTATTTTTGGATAACCAGGTACATCTTCATCACCATGAGTTACGTCAATTACTACACCATAGTCTACTTCCGATAAATAAGCCCCACTTTTGGCTCCGGGCCCGCCTATTTCTTCTTGTGTGGAGAACACATAGTACACTTGCGCATCGGTATTTATCTTAGATAGAATTTCCGCCGCTTTAATTATTGCAACGCAACTTGCTCTGTTATCCAACGCAGGTGCAAAGACAACATCTGATTTTTCAAAACCTTGAACATCTAATGTTACCAAGTCACCCACCGATATTACCTTCCAATTATCGTTCATTGTAACATCAACAAATAAATGGTCGTAATCTGGAACCTTTTTCGATTCCTCCGTTGTTTGTAAATGGGGAGGCATAAAGCCCACGATTCCTACCAACTTCCCATTCTTTGTGTGTATATGGACCTTCTGACTTATCACCGTTTTCGGGTCCCATCCACCAACTCCCGATAACCTCAAAAATCCATCTTCGTAAATTTTCGTAACAACAAACGCGATCTGGTCCGTATGGGCAAAGAACCCTATTTTCGGTCCTTTACCCTTTTTCACACACACAAGACTTCCCATCGGTGTTCCGAAGCACTCATCTGATAATGGTTCCATAACCTTTCTTATTTCGTCAAGTACTTCATCTTCGTACCCAGAAGGTCCCGGTATCGAGGTTAATTTCAAAAGTAACTCGGTAGTTGATAATTTCTTAAAAATTTCACTCAAGACTGATCCCTCCCATTTTTCCATCATATTTGACGATTTCTATTCTACCCGCTTTCACATAAAGTACGCAGGGAAAGTTGTACTTTTCGGTAAACGTTCCCTTAACGTCTGAAATTTGAACAAAAGGTGCTTCAAAAGATAACGCTGCTATAATCGATTCCCTTCCCTCATTAATCCCTGCCCTAACTGTTCCTTGGCATCTTCCAAATATGACCACACTACCACCTGCAACAATTTCTGCTCCAGCGTGTAAGTTACCAATTAATGTAACATCTCCTGAATGAATAATACTTTGCCCACTTCTTAGATTTTTCTTCACTATCTTTGTACCAGAACGTGTATCGCCTTGGTTAACCATATCCACTTTCTTTTTAACAACAACCTCATTCATACCTTCAGAACCCATGAGCACATGAGAAATAGTTAAGCCAAGTTCTTGAACACGTGCAACGATCTTTGGAATATCCGATATATGCTTTTCATGTTCCTCAACTAAAAGCATTATCTTATCACCTTTTGCAAAAAAATTTCCCATACTTTTTATCTTGTCTTCTATCTTTTGAAGCACATCGAGTATATCTGCGTAATCTTTGATGTAAAGCACAAGCCCATCTTTTGTCATCTTAAAATCCACCATAACTACCTCTCCCTATCAATTATCCACTACTCGCAATTACTCACAATTATTCACGAATATTCACAGAATATATGACTCGATCTCATCGATCCATTCCGAAACATCTATCGGTGAGATCTGCTTCAAAAGTTTTTTAAACTCGAAAAAGCTTTCTTTGAATACATTAAGCCCATTACCGGAGCGAATCTCAACCGCACACTCCAGCAAAGCCGAAAGATAGTCTGCCGTCCGAACAATCCTTCCACTCTCACCCTCAAATGGATTCACGCAAAAATCTATGTATTCTCTCAATACCCGAGTTTTCTCATTACCTTCCGTCCATTCAAGCACCATTTCTCTCTCGACAATACCCACGAGTTCTTCCAGCCCAGGCACTTTCTTTTTTGTTGGTGTTATTACGTCACCCGTGAACGCTTCAGGCAAGTCGTGGAGAATAGATTTTAAAATTACCTCCTCAACTTTTTCAAAGCTAATTAACTTTGCAATTAAGTAAGATATCGTTACAACAATAAAAGAATGACCCGAAACGGATGTTCTCACATTCCTGTGACTTCTATTCCATCGTACCATCGAAGTAAGATTAATCAAAGGCGTCCAAGTATACTGAGCCAGATCCCAAAATACCGAAATTTTCGATTCGTCAAAATGTGATTTCAGTTTTTCGATCTTTTCGTTTAGTTCCACCAGAGGTTGGTTGTAATCGAAGAATTTACCATTCTCGCGCGCTTCAAGGTAACTTATATAAAGGTCGGCTAATTTATCCAAGTCACTTTCCTGGGAAGGTTCAATCAGCAAATCCACAACTTCATCACCAGCGATTTTTCGCAGATCTTGAATAGATTTTTCCGTAACTTGCCTCCATACTTGCGGTGAGAAACGTTCGATACGCTCTTTCAATTGTAAAGAAACATCAGAGAGCACTATTTTCGGCAGCTCTCTTTTCAAACGCCACTTTAAACTTTCCTCAACTGGCTTTTTTTCAACCAATTTAAAGAGAAAAGAAAGAAACAACGTGTTGAACGCATTATCCGCCTCGGAGAACCTTATAATCGCAGGGCGGTTGTTCCAACGTTGAATCGTAAAAAGATTAGTTAAAGAAAGCAAAAAAACCCCTTGCCCCAAGTGTCCCACTCCCCAATTTCTCTTATTCTCGTTCTTTCTCATTGCCAAAAATATTATACCACAACACACTTGAAAAAACGAACTTTCAATACATTCTTTTTATCCACTTAAACTCATCATTTAAGGATAATTTTATAAACATACATTCTTTTCTTAACCTTTTGCACTTAAATCTTTTCACACCCTTTGTTTTCATTCGTGTGTTTATCATTTTAAAAAATGATGAAATTACCGCAATGTTGGTTTAATTTAGAGAGAAATTGTGACATCTTGAGAGATTAAAAGGCCTTATAGCGCCCATGTTGGAGGACTATAAGAGGATTGTAAACATAGTTCAATGCACAATATTGAAAATTTAAACCAAAAAGAGGTGACTTTAAATGAGAGACACCATGTTTAACGAGAAACAGAGTGTTAAAGAACAAAAGTTTTACAAAGCATTGGAGGTCTATTTATCGGTGCCAAAATAGAAGGTACAGGCCGTTTTGTCAACCTGATGCGCATTAAATCTAACTACTGAAAAAAATAGAAAAACTTCTCAAAAAGGATATGGATAATGCTCTCAAGCAATATCCTGATTTTAGAGATGAACTTTTTGATAAACTTTACTCATTTTTCAGTAGCTATTTCACACAGAATGGTCCTATCTACTTTGATTCTACTCTGTTTCACAACAATGTTTACGAAAAAGTTTACACTGATGATAAAGATAGTATTGGAACACACACAAGCTTTATTATATCAAAACAGAACAGATAGGATTTTCAGAAGCTTAGAAATAGAGATTGATGGGATAAAGTTTTATTTTGATGTATCGAATTTAGAACACAAAAAAGCCAACGAAGAAAGAAGCTTGATTTATGAGTTAAAAGAAATTAAACCAGACAAAACAACAGTATTTGATGTTATTTATTCGGAAAAAGGCAAAATAACGAAAACAGAGGATATTCTAAAGCTATTGAAGAAAAACCATATAGATATTACTGGCAATAAAGAAAATAAAGGAAGATGAGGTAGAATTTGAAGATGGAACAAAGATTAATACGAAAGATTTAGACTGTAAGCTTATTAAACCATTAATCTGGTGGAAGTGAAAACTATGCAACTTTATCTTCAAAATACTGTGGAAAATTTTAAGATGATGAAAGCATATTTAGAAATATAAATAATGAAGATATAAACACTGATATAAACATTCTTACTTATGGGCTCTCGCTGATTTTATGAAGGATGGGATAGCAATCGTCCTAATGTAGTTTTGTTTATTAATATTGGAAAAAGTACAGATGCTGAAAAGTTTGTTTTACAATCCGTAGGTCGTGGTGTTAGGATAAAACCACTTCCAAACAAAAAACGAGCTTTGTTTTTGTACAACAAACAATAAATAAATTAATAGAAATATTTTTAACTTGATCAGCGATCATCTTGAACTAATTGAATCATCGTTTGTATTTGGTACTAAGGCTGATAACTTTGACGGTAAGGGTTTTGAACGATTTTTGAAAGTGAAAAAGAAAGGAAAAGAACAGATTACTACCTCGAATTTGAAAAAGAAAAGATTGCGCGGCAATAAGAATAATTGAAGAATGAGTGAGAAAAATAATGTCTAAGAATATTTGAATGGAGAAAGTAGTGTATGAGCAAAAAAGCAAATATTGGAAAGTTGATTTATACGTAATCTCTATTAAGCATTAATTTTTTTCTTAATTTCTTGCGTTCGTACATATTTAGATCGGCTGCGTTTATAGCTTCTTGGAGCGAGTCGAATGCACTGAGTTTGACGATTCCGTAAGAAAAATCTATTTTACCGTGGGCCTTTATTCGTTCAATAACCTTTTCTGGGTCATCTGACTCTAAGTAAAGTAAAAATTCATCGCCGCCGTAACGTACTAAAACATCACTTTTTCTTATGATGCTTAAGAATGTCTTTGCAAAATTTCTGAGTAATTCGTCACCACGTGAATGGCCGTACTTATCGTTGAATGTTTTTAAATTGTCTATATCGATAAAAATTAGAAAGCCTGATCTTTGACTTCGTTTGGTACTTTCAAACATTTTATCTAAAATTTCCATTCCCGCATGCCTTGAATATGCGCCCGTGAGTTGGTCGTGTAAATACGCTTTTACTATTTCGTTGTGGTATAATATATTTGATAGGTGAACTTTAGCGATTTCGAATAAATCATCAATCAGCAAGAACTCCGAATCCGACAAAGATTTGTAGTAGACAATTATCTTTAAATGATCCGATAACAGCGATTTTGAAAGTCCTTCGGATTTCCCAATAATCTTAATGTATGAGTTGGTCATTACTCTTACACCTATACAAACGGTATTTTTGTATATAATAGCTGCTAATTTATTTACAAATTCTGATTCGCTAAGTGTATTAAGTAAATGTTTTAAAAGTTCTGTTAGTTCCTTTTTTTCAAAAACATCCGCACTTTCAGCTAAGATAAAGGCTTTCTCCATTTTATTCCTCCTAGACTTAAAGCTTTTAAAATTACTCTCCACTAAACAATTTATCGCCTTTATTTGTCTAATATTTAGTGTAGAGAGAAAAACATCAGAGGTGAGAATGATGAAATTAAGGGAAGGTTTCACATTGACAGAATCAGTAGTTGCAATTCTTCTTATATCAATAGTATTTACCGTAATAGCGTATGGGCTTTCTTCTGCGATTAGTTCTGTTGTTGTGTTGCAGAACTTCCAAAAAGTGACAGAACTTCAAAATTTTATCGCCCGCTGGGTTTACATTCAAACCGATTTCACAAACGTTGTTAGCGATGTAAACAGCGCTTTTTACGGATCCTCTTCTAACAATTACCCGCGAGTTAGTCGAGTAACCGCTTCCTCGGTTGGTACTTATTTTGATAAGTTTGTCTTTACAATCGAATACGCACCGGGTAAGTTTCAAGTTTTCACCGTGTACAAATACAAACCAACGAATTAATATTACCTAATGAGGTGATCGTATGGATTTAACGATTCCCGGTTTAATAGCAAGTATGGTTGTCTTTGTAATAATTTTTGGGATGCTTGCGCTAATATTCGATGTAACGTTGAGAGTACTTGATCAACAAAGACTATATACAGAATTTTACTCGGAAGCTCAGAGATTAACGAATATCATAGATATGTTCTTAACAAATAGTGTTTGGACAAATGAAATTGCAGTATCTAAAAATTCAATTACGCTTGATTACTTTACACCATCGCAAAGCACTGTGATAAAGCAGTCAAAGGTATTGAAAGTTGAAAATGGTGCTTTGATTTACGATGGTAAGAAGATTACAGATATTAGCTTAGTTGTTAAATCTGTTAGGTTCTCTTTAAGTCAGATCGGTGGTAAAAAATATATAATTTTGACTATCGAACCGAAATTTGAAAAATTTAAAGTGTATACAGTGCCTTTACTTACCGCCCTAAGCGAGGCAAGCTGAATGTCGCGAAAATTACGTGTTCTTATGGAATGTTAAGATACAGTGAGGGGGGATTGATGATGAGTTGTAATAATAATAAATGTAACAGGAGAGGGTTTGCAACAGCTATTGTATTGATATTTCTTGCGATATCCAGCATCTTACTGTTATCGATCTATGAAATTGTTGGAAATTACAGAAATAGCGCAATAAAAATGCGTTTACAAACACAATTAGATACCGATGCACTCAATATCCTCAATGTTGGGGTAGGCTTTTTGAAAGCAAAGAGCGCTGGTTTGCTTGGATTTACCATTACTTTCTCACCTAACACACCAAGTTGGTACAATAGCGATTTTCTCAATAAATTAAACGATCAGTGGAGATCGTTTGTAAATCAAAATGTTCAGAAAAATGCTACATTCAAAATTGTTTCACTTACCACTTCGGAAAGCTATTTTGCAGACAATCTTCTTCGAGATGAAATTTCAAGTTATAAGCTTGAAAGAGGATTGTCTTCTATTGAGTTGTACGCGTTTAGAATCAACCAATTGCAGGTCTTTTTAATTTCTCGCACGGAAAAAAATGGAATTTCAGTTTACTCATATGGTATTGTTGGTTCAAAACTTCTCAATCAATATGCTTATTTCACAAATAAAGAGAGTATATCTACATCACAAAGAATATTCTTCAAAGCCGGTGAATTAATTGATGGCCCTCTGAGAAGTCATGATTATATTAATATAAACCCCGCGGGTGGAAAGCCAACATTTCTCAGTACGATTGAGGTTTTAGGAATAAAAGATGCGAGAGGTAATATAGTTCAACCTCAAAATTACCTTGATTATGCAAATTTACAGGGAAATCCGCCGTACAAAATTCTTACTTCACAAGATGTCAGTTCTCTTGATTTTAATGTGATAAAAAACGAATACAAAAGCTCTTTAAGTAATGTTGTAAAAACCTACGATGAAGTAAAAATCAATCCCAACATCTTAAGTGGATTGAAATTCACAGGACCAATACAAGTTAGTTTCAACCATGGACAGAGTGGTTCAAATTACGAGGTCAAAATATCACAAGGAAACGTCGATTATATAATCACGTGGAATCCAAAACCGCCAGATGCAAAAATAAGAAAACAAATGTTACGGGGACAAACAGAGGAGTTCACTTTTAAATTCAACGGCGTGATTTATTCGACAGATAATCTAACAGTCGATGGACCAACTGCACTATCAACTTACAATGGCAATTATACTTTATTCTCGGAAAAAGATGTGAGTATAAAAGATAGGATTATTCCTTACCAAACTTATCAAAATTTCTTCACCGCAAGCGAACATGGTAACAATGGTAACGTGGTAAGCCAATCTGGAGTTCAGCAGATAAAAAATTTTGTTTCAACAAGCGAAACGTCATCTTTGAACATCGTTGCGATGAATAACGTAACTATCGCTCAAAAGCTTGAGAATATGAAAATTTTTGCAAGTATATTCGCTTTCGATGGTTCTTTCGGATTACAAGGATACGATTCTGGATCACCAACAGGTCAGTTGCTTGTCTTTGGTAGTATCATGCAGAATATCCGTGGAGCAGTCGGAACTTTCAATTCGATGACAGGTCAGACCGTAACTGGCTATTACAAAACTTATGTTTACGACCCGCGAATAGTTACCGGAGCTTATCAGCCGTATGGAACACCTACAAAGTCGAATACTATAAGACTCTTTGTCTTGGGTGTAGTAAAGTAAGATAAAAAGAGCGTGGAGAATGAAAAGTGAACGTAAACTACTCTCCTGTAATAAATAAATAATATTTTTCAGGAGGAAACATCACCGGAGCTAAAACGAAATTGTAATCGGAAAGAATAGATAAAGATACTGAATTATTCTTAATATCTACGTATACTCCAGCGGCAAGTTCGGGTGCCCATTCGTACGGTTTATTGGACTGCAGTTGGTTGTGTGGTAATCCGTTCCATTGGAAATCTTCAAATCTTATCGATACATTTGGGTCTTTGGATTTAAAAATCTTACGCCCACCAAACTCATCTAAAGGATAGTAATACATATCGTTGATTGTTAGATCGTAAATCCAGATTTCGTACCAGTACTCTATATTTTCATACTCTTCAAGCCCTGTGAACTTCCAAGAAAATACAGGTCTGGTCGATACACTCATTGCACCATCCGAAGGTTCAATATCTTCTATACTCACAAGTGGTAGTATGAGCGTACTTCCAATATTTACTTTCTGTGTTTCAATGGAGCCGTAAACACTATTTACTGCATACCAAACTCGCCTTCCTATCAAATTTTGAGCGGAAGTATCTATGAAGTAATCGTAATTGTTTGGTACAGTGGCTATCTTTGAAAAGTGTTTTCCATCATACGAACGATAGATTCGATAAGCAGTCGGTTTGTCTGTTACCTTGCGCTGACCGCTATTTTCCCATTTTTTCCATCGAACGATAATATATTTGTTAGTCTTTCCTACAGTCTTTTCATCACTTTCCTCTAATATTTTTTCCGATGCTCGGTAATATTCGATGGATGTATTTAAATGGTACGCCAGTACGCCAGGTTTTTGAGGTTCAACGATGTACTTTTTCGTACCAATATTAAGGTAAGTTTCTACTTTTAACGGTATTATCTTCTCGTATCGGTTGTCATTTTCATCGTAGCAATCGAAAAATAAGTAGGTTAGCCCACTTTCCAACGGTATTTGAAGCTCACCATTTAATGTGTTCGTGGGTGAATACAATCTCGGCATGGTAAGCGCTTGAGAGCCTGGTACGTTGCCTAATTTGGCGTAAAATGTTGAGATGGGCAAAGTAGAGTATGTGGCTGTTGCTTCGATGTACAATATATCATTGTATGGGATTTCGTAGATTCCAGACTTGTTTAAAGAAAATTTTGTGTTTTTTTCGTAACTATCGTATAGTTCGAAATCGATTGATATATTATTTTCTACACTTGCTAAGAATTTTGCTTTCCTAAGCGTTGTATTTAATTCCAGCGGACTTTGCAAATTAGTAATATCGATTATCGTAAATGAATGTCCTTCTTTGCGAATAATAATCTTGTAGGCGTTATTTACTTGAAGGTTATTGAAAGTAACAAAGCCCTGTGAGTTGGATTTTGCACTGGTAATCATTTCTCCGTTTTCGTACAACAAAACATCTGCATTAGTAACCACGGGACCGGAGTTGTATTCGGTAATTATCAATTTTATATATATGGGTTTTACTATAAAAAGTCCACATGAAGATAGAACTGATAAGAGCAGTAAAAGAAGTAAAAAATGTGTTAAAAAAGTTTGTACATAAATCAAGCGGGCATTCTTTAAAGATTTAATCATTCCCAAACACCGTCCACCATTTCCCTATTTTATCTTTTAATTGCGTTTCTAACTCACCTTTGGTTATGGTACCTGAAATGGGTATTTCAAAACCATTCAAAATAACTTTGCCACTTAAAGTGATGTCATTTGTAGCTGGTTGATCTATCTGAGCAAAAATGTTATACTTACCACTGAGTTTCGAGAAATCGTACGATGTTAATGAAGAAAAATCAACGTAAATAAAAGCTTCGGAATCTGTTGCAGGCTTTGTTACGTTCTGAAAAACGATTCTTTTTGGTTTATATGAAGTGCTGTCAAACGTTACGAAAGCCATCGAATTGAAATGGACATCTAAGCTTTCGTCTTCGTTTCTTATCTTTTTAGCGAATGAGTAATATCTCTCTTCTTGAACCCTATAACACTCCTTTGATAGACCCCTACTGCTTTCAAAACTATCAGGTCCGCCGACAAATATATCGTACGTTCCTTCATCAATGCCCAAAAATTTTGCTTGTCCATCTTTGTTTGTTTTCGAAAAGTACCTAACAAACCTACCATCATCGGATGTACCTACAAGTGAAACGTAAACGCCAGGTATCTTCCAAAGACCATAATGATCACTAATATTCACTACGAAGTTCGATCCTCCAGTAATTGGAAGTGTTTCGTCAAGTGCCTTGGCTTGTGCAAGTCCGTATCCCGATCTGTCGTCTATACCAACAAAATCAATGTCTTTCGCACTTTTTTCCAATATTTTTCTAACTTGCCAAGGCTTTGCGGTTGGATATTTTTGCAATATCAGAGCGACCAGCCCGGCTACATACGGTGTGGCCATTGAAGTACCAGACATAAACCCGTAATAGCCACCATTTTCATTTATCTTGAAGGAATCGCCAGTGTACCCCTTTGAACCATATTGTGGCATGGTTGAGAGGATATTTCGACCAGGCGCGGAAAGTGTGATCATGGGACTACCACTTGAAAAATTCGCAGTCCTTACGTTTCCACCATTGAATTCCGCAGCTCCCACTTGTATTATCCCGGGGTAGTTGGCCGGATATTGAAAAGTTTGGGAAGCTGTGGAATTGCCCGCCGCAACTACTACTGTTACTCCACTATTGAGAGCGTAGTCAAAAGCATCTTTTAAAACCTGGGAATAGCCGTAACCTCCCCACGAATTACTAAGCACCTTCGCCCCATGTTCAACTGCCCAGACGATACCTCTCGCAGTGTAATCATCACCAACGTAAGCTCCATTCGCTTCAAAAATAACAATCGGCATTATCTTCGACCTTGGAGCCACTCCGACGATACCTACCCCGTCTTTTTTTGCCGCAATTATACCTGCTACATGGGTACCATGAGATCCACCGTAGGAAGAATCAGTTTCCTCTGGCAAAATTTCGTCGTACTTCGGTCTGTAACCTATCGTAACCTGGCCTTCCAAATCTGGGTTCGTTCCATCCACTCCCGTATCCAAAACAGCAATTACGATTCCTTCTCCGTTGTATCCATTGTCCCAAGCATCCTTAATACCCACCACACGGTGGTTCCAAAGATAAAGATCGAGAGATTCACCTGTGTAATTTTCATAGCTATTATACACAAACTCGGAAATATTCACTTTCAAGTCTTTTAAGTCTTTCACACTTTTCAAACCTGGAACATCTTCACATTCGGGCTCAAGGTATCGATTTTGTACAGGTTCAATATATCGAATGTTGTATTTTGAGAAATCGTCGTTCTCCATAGCCCTTTGGATTACTTTTTCTGCGGTATCTTCTACTTCAATGGAAAGAACTTTAAGCTCCGGAATGTGCAAAACTACTTCCCCACCCAAAAGGTTTGAAAACATCAAAGCTTTATCGTATTTTTCATAGCCGATGATTATCCTTTTTTGTTGTTTTTCTTGTGCCTCGTAAGTCTGTCTATCACGGAAAGAATCTGAGCTGGCATTTTTAGTACAAGAAAAAAACATAGTGATAACCAATGTTATCACTATTAAGATAAAAATCCGCGAGTTCTTATAATTCATAAAAACCCCCAGCCATTATATTAATTTTCCTTTATGTGCCTTTTCATTTCGTACACCTTTTTATCAACTTCATTTCGTACATCTTTTTATCAACTTCTTTATATATATGTTCTATCGAATCGTATTTTGAAGCATCTATTATTCCATAGGAAATGCTTATTTGATTTTGCCATAGTTTTTCTACCACACGTTCCATAACCTTTTGAGCTTTCTCGATTGTCGTTTCTGGAAATACGATGATAAATTCATCACCACCGTATCTTGCTAACAAATCCATAGAGCGTATTGTCTCATTTACTGTGCGTACTAAGGTTCGCAGGATGTTGTCACCAAAAACATGACCATACGTATCGTTGATTTTCTTGAAAGAATCCACATCAAGAAAAACAACAGAAAGTGGCGAATTTGTTCTTTTACTCTTGAATAGCTCTTTTTCAAGGTATTGCTCAAAAAATCTTCGACTATAAGCACCTGTGAGATAATCTTTAATGGATAATTCGAATAATTTTCTTTTATCAGTGTTGACTTCTTGCAGAACATCTATGAATGTCAATGAAAGAGTTATTATATCGGTAATTTTATCAAAGAGTGATAAGGTATTATCTGAAAACTGGTCTTCACCTTGTTTTTGAAAAAGTACGGCTCCTCGTGTGATGGTCTTCTTTATGATCGGTACTGCATATATCGTAAAAACCTCTCCGCGGATTTTAAGAAGTTTGTAACCCTCAAGTAGCTCTTGTTCTTTCTCACTATTTCTTATGTGCACCTTCATTGCTCTGTCTATAACAAATCTTGTTAAAGTTTTATTGCCAGGTTCAATTTTCAAACCGCTTCTGTCATCTTCATCAATGTATTTTAAGTACGGAAAATGTATGTACCCATCAGGCTCCAAAAGGGCTATTCCCATTGTATCAATCAAACCGTAGTTTACTAACAAGTTTCTAATTCTATCTCCAACTTCTTTAATAACCACTTCTTCTTTAGATAATTCTTCGGTAAATATAGATATTAGCTCGCTAAGAACTCGTTTTTCCACGCTTTGAAACTCAAGTGAAATATCCTGAGAGATTAGCGCTGTGATTTTTCCTTCAGGAAGGATCTTTGCTATGTATGTAATTTCAACATATCTTTTTCCAAGCTCTTTTCTCCACGTTTGTGTAAAATCTTCATTTTTGCTTTCGTACTCTTTAATACCTTTTAATATGTCGTATATTGTCAGGTACTGCTCTGGATGTTCAAGCATGTGTTCGATTTGAGCTCTATCTCTGATATCAATCCCAAGAGCTTTGCCGTGATTAAGTATGTTGCTATTGATGTATACAAGCTCTCCATTTCTCCAGATTGCAATACCAAAACCTTGCAGATCGTTAAGAGCACCAAATATGCTTATTGCGCTTATAACTTCTTGCTTTTCCTCTTCAAGCACTCTCACCTTTTTGCGTAAACTGAATGCTAGAGCAACCGATATGGAAAGTCCTACGATTAACAAAATGAATGTCACAAAATATCCAAGTTGCAATTTTTCACCCTCTTGAATACTATTGAATACTAATCGCCATTTATAACCAACTGCTTTTTGTACATTTTTGCGTAAAGTCCTTTGTTTTCCAACAATTCATAATGTGTACCTTTTTCGAGTATTCTTCCTTGGTCTAACACATATATTATATCAGCATTTTGCAAAACTTTTAATCTGTGTGTGATAATTATCATCGTGGAACCTTTCATCTTCGTTCTTAGTGTTTCGATTATTTCTTGCTCTGTCTCGGGGTCAACCGCTGACAAACAATCGTCGAATATGTACACATCCGCTTTACGCATTAAAGCTCGGGCAATCGTCAACCTTTGCTTTTGACCACCAGAGAGCATTACTCCCCTCTGACCTACTATTGTATCATACTTTTCTGGGAATTTTTCAACATCTTCTTCGATAGCAGATAATTTTACCATTTCTTTAACTTTCTCAAAATCATACTCTTTCATGGCAAATGCAACATTTTCTTTGACCGAGTTTGAGAAAAGAAATGTCTCCTGCGGCACATAAGATATTAAGTTTCTTATATCCTTAGAGTGTAAATCATTTATATCGATGCCATTTATAAAAACTTGACCACGTTCCACTGGATAAAACTTACTTATTATTTTAACCAATGTGGATTTACCACTACCAACTGTTCCGACAATTCCCACGAATTGACCCTTCTTAACTGTAAAGTCAATATCTTTTAAAACATACCTATCTGTACCAGGATATTTAAATGATAACCCATTCGTTTCAATTATCTCAATACGCTCAAGTGTTCTTGGATGTTCATGTTCAACTACAAGCGGATTTACGCTTTGCAGTTCCTTTAACCTTTCGAGAGAAGCTCTACCTTGTTGAATTACATTCATTACCATTCCATAGGCCGTGAGTGGCCAAATGAGCATACCAATGTAACTATTGAACGCCATGTAGTCTCCAAGGGTAACAACACCTTTTACAACCATAGGTCCACCCACTGTCAATGCTAAGAAAAATGCAAGCGTTCCAATAAAGTGAACTAACGGCCACATAACACCCCAAACACGTATCAAAGAAATCGTAGCATCAAAGTGTTGTCTAGCACGTTTTTCAAAGAGTTCTTCTATTTTTGGTATTATTGAAAAACTCTTTATTATCCTTATTCCGTCCACTGTCTCTTCTGTATAACCACTTAGATCAGAATAAACATCCTGAACTTTTCTTGATCGTCTGAATATGAGCTTACCAAAAAGTGCGGAAATGATTATGATCCCAGGTAGAGGAGACAGGGCAATTAAGGTAAGCTTCCAGTTAGTTGAAGTAACCATGAAGAATATCGTCATCAAGCTCATAAAAACAGCATCGGTAAGTTGCACAACACCAATTCCAAGCATCCTTTCAACAGTTGAAATATCGTTTGTAAAGTAAGCCATTATGTCTCCTGAGCGATGTTTGTCAAAAAAGAACATATCAAGACTGAGAATTTTATCAAAAAGTTTTTTCTTTGCATCGTAGTCGAAATATCGTGCACTTCCCATAATAAAATACCGCCACCAAAATCGACCAAAAAGCATACCAAATGCAAGCCCCAAGATGGACCAGACAAAGATTTTTATTTCACTGATGTCTTGAATCATTCGCAATGTGTTCACAGCTTTTGCAATGAACTTTGGTACAAAAAGTTGGAGTAGATCAATAATAATAAGCGATATTATCCCCATGATGTAAAAGTGCCAACGCTTTTTCAAAAACTCTCTTAGCAAGACAATCGCCTCCGGATAAATTAGTTTGCTTTACTAATTATTCTAACATGTATTATAGCACTTCTTATTGAAAAATTGGAGCCCCTTTTTAATCAGGGGCTCCAGATGTTTTTTTGTTTTTTGATGTGCTTGATGTTTTATAGGTATTGCAGATTACATAAGTAAATTACATTGGGTAGTATCCTCTTTCTTTTACTGCGTTTGCAACTCTGCCTATTGCAACGATGTAAGCAGCTGTTCTCATGTCTGTGTTGTACTTTTCTTTTGTTTTGTAAACTTCTGCAAATGCATTGGTCATCATCTTCGTTAATTTCTTCCTGACATCGTCAATGTCCCAGAAGAATGTTTGTAGGTCTTGTACCCATTCAAAGTAGGAAACCGTAACTCCACCAGCATTCGCAAGTATATCTGGAACTATAAGTACACCTTTCTTAATGAGTATTTCTTCCGCCTCTGGTGTTGTTGGACCGTTTGCACCCTCAACGATAATTTTTGCTTTTATGTTATTTGCATTCTTTTCTGTTATTGCATTTTCAAGTGCGGCCGGGACAAGGATATCGACATCAAGTTCAAGGAGTTCTTCATTTGTTATTGGTTTTGCCTTTGGATAACCTTTGATTAGACCTTTGTTTGCGTCTCTGTAAGCAATTAAATCGTTGATGTCTATTCCGCTTTCGTTGTACAATCCGCCACTTACATCGCTTACCGCAACGACCTTTGCACCAAATTCCTCACAGAGTATCTTTGCACTGTAGGAACCTACGTTACCAAAACCTTGTATCGCAACGGTTGCCTTCGATATATCCTTTCCAAGGGCTTTACATGCTTCGTTTGCAACTATGGAGACACCTCTACCCGTTGCTTCTGGTCTTCCGTCAGAACCACCAAGGTCAAGTGGTTTTCCAGTAACAACGCCAAGCGCTGTGTAACCCACGTTCATACTGTACGTGTCCATGTACCATGCCATTATCTTTGCGTTTGTGTTTACATCTGGAGCAGGAATATCCTTTTGTGGACCTACCATCATCTGTATTTCTGAGAAGAACCTTCTGCTCAGTCTTTCAAGCTCTTTTTCTGAGAGCTTTGTAACGTCAACTCTAACTCCACCTTTACCTCCACCGTATGGTAAGTTCATAACAGCGCATTTCCAAGTCATCCAAAATGCAAGCGATGCAACTTCATCAAGGTTTGTGTCTGGATGGTATCTGATACCTCCCTTTGCTGGTCCTCTTGCTGTGTTGTGCTGAACCCTGTAACCCTCGAATATTTCAACTCTTCCATCATCCATTACTACTGGAAAGTGTACCTCCAAAATCCTTTGTGGCCATAGTAAGAAGTTACCTATGTTTGGATCGAGGTTCATAAGATCTGCTGCTTTCAAAAACTGTTTCTGAGCATTCTCATACAGTGGTCCAAATGGTTTAATGTTGCCCATCTGACTAAGTTTCATCTTTGCACCCTCCTCAGTATTTTTGTGGGGAATTACAAATATTAAAGCATATTTTAGATATTCGAAACTATTATCTTTCAGGTTTGGAAAGTAGGCAACCGGAATTTTTGTGAAGAGTATCACATTTTCAAAGAAAATTATCGAAAATCTCTTTTTTTCTCCTATATGTTTAGAGATATTCGCGTATGCAATTTTTAAAACAGTCCAGTTATCTCTCCATTTTCGTTTATATCTATATTTACAGCAGCCGGAACCTTCGGTAGGCCAGGCATTAACATTATTTCTCCAGCTAAGGCCACAACAAAGCCCGCACCTGCACTAATTTGGAAGTCACGTATGGTAAATTCGTACCCACTCGGTGCATTTATCTTTTTTGGATCGTCAGATATACTGTTTTGTGTCTTTGCTATGATTACTGGATAATTTCCAAAGCCATTTTTTTTGATCATCGAAAGTTTTGATCTTGCTGTTTCCGTATATACAACTTTACCAGCTCTGTAAATTTCTTTCGCTATCAGTTCGATTTTTTGCTCAACTGGGAGATCCATAGGTATCAACGGCTTATAATTACTTGGAGTACTTTTAATAGTTTCAACAACACATTTAGCAATTTCAAGAGCTCCTTCTGAACCTTTCGCATAAGCTTCGTTAACAACACACTTTGCTGGGCTATTTTTTAAAACTGTATCAATTTCTGCCTGTGTATCCGATGAAAATTTATTAAGTGCGATGATTACTGGCAGTCCATACTTTCTCATATTTTCAACATGTACTTTTAAGTTTTCCATGCCTTTCAGAACCGCGTCCACACTTTCCTCGTTAAGTTTGTCCTTTTCCACACCACCGTGATATTTCAACGCGCGTATTGATGCAACAATAACTACCGCATCTACAGACAAATTGCCAGTTGGTGCAACGAAATCTAAAAACTTCTGAGCACCAAGATCAGCCGCAAAACCTGCTTCCGTGACAACATAATCGGCAAGCTTTAAAGCAAGTTTGGTTGCAATAAGTGTATTTGTACCGTGTGCGATATTAGCAAAAGGGCCACCGTGAACAAATGCCGGTGTGTTTTCGATTGTCTGCACAAGGTTAGGATTGATTGCGTCTTTCAATAAGGCAGCTACTGCACCTTGCGCCTTCAGATCTTTAACTCTAACCAAACCTTCTTTTCCTTGAGCTAACACAATTTCGCCTATCCTTCTTTTTAAGTCTCCGATATCACTTGCAAGACATAAAGTTGCCATAATCTCAGATGCAGCGGTGATTAAAAATCCATCTTCCCTTGGATATCCGTTGGCACTACCTCCTAACGCTACCACTATCTGCCTCAATGCTCTATCGTTCATATCCATTGCACGCTTCCAGTAAATCTTTCTTATATCGATTCCTATTTCATTTCCATGATTGATATGCGCATCTATCATCGCTGAAATCAAGTTGTGAGCAGTTGTAACTGCGTGGATATCGCCTGTAAAGTGTAAGTTTATATCCTCCATGGGAAGAACTTGCGAATACCCTCCACCAGCTGCCCCACCTTTAACACCGAATACAGGCCCAAGTGAAGGTTCCCTGAGCGTAACGATGGATTTTTTCCCAATGCGGTTGAGAGCCATGGAAAGTCCAATACTCGTTGTAGTCTTGCCTTCACCAGCCGGAGTCGGAGTAATGGCTGTTACCAATATGAGCTTCCCGTTCGGCTTGTCCGTTAAGGTTTTAAGATACCGGTGATCAATCTTTGCGATATATTTTCCATACGGTCTTACAACTTCATCTGGAATGCCCAGTGAAAAAGCAATCTCGCTTATCGGTTTCAATTTTGCTTGTTTTGCAATTTCAATATCAGACAACATCATCTCACCTCTTTTGTGTTTTTATAATCCTTACCCCACTAATAGTTTACCACGAACATTATCCAATCTCAAATGGTGATTTTTGTAAATTAGACTTTTGAAATCTAACTTTATTCCATTGTCACACCTTAAATCTCAAATATATTCAAATTTGTCAAGAATTGTGGTAAAATAATAAGAAAAGCTATTCTTAAGCTAGGAGGATTGGGATGAAACACGTCACTGCTGAAGATATTTTAAACGATATAAAAACCGTTGCAAAAGAGTACGGCAAAAATTTTGTTGTAGCATTCTCTGGAGGTATGGATAGTACCGCTTCAGCTTTACTTTGTGCGGAGGCGATAGGAAAAGAAAATATCGAATTGGTACATGTTGTGTATGGTCCGTACACGTATTCTAATAGTTTAGAGATCGTCTCTGAATTTGCAGAAAGATTTGATTTTAAAATCACATTCCTGTACAACAGAGGGCAAGAAGCGATATGGAGATACGGTCCATCGTGTAATATGTGCACAAAGCAGGTAAAGATCTCAACGGTGTTATCTTACGCTAATGGTCGATTGGTGGTTACTGGTTCAAATTCATCCGATACCTGGGGGCAGACGGGACTGCGTATATTTAATGGTATGTATGCCCCACTGGGTGACATTAGTAAGGACGAAATTCAAAAAATACTAGATAGATACAAAGTTGTGATCAGAAGGATTGGTGAACATGCACTAAGGGAAGGATGTAAATTAAAACATCTTCTTAAACCGATGACCAATCCTGCATACCACGGCAAAGCAACGGCTATAGCAAATGAAATGGTACTCGATTATTTTCCAGCGTCAAATGAGATTGCTAATGTGAAAATAGTAGGTCCGCTATCGAAAAATATAGCGGTGATAAATGTTAAGCCATTCAGGGAAGAAGTATACAATTTGGCACAAGAATTGAGGAAAATAGACGTGATAGATGACGTTATCGTGGCCGATAAACCACTGATTTTGACAATCGTTGCTAATCCTTCAATATACAGGGTAGAAAGCTCTCGATTTTGGGTCGTGGAAGGTAAGTTAAAGCCGGAATTTGCAGTACCGATAAAAGTCGAATGGAATGAGTCGAAGAACAATAAACTTAGAACGTTCCATGTTGTGGAGGTGCGTGAATGGACGAATTACGAGCAAGAGAAAGACATTTACTTGAGGAACTCCAGTATCGACTCGGATACACTTTCAAAAATAAAATGCTCCTGTTCAATGCCCTCTGTCACTCCAGCTACGCATACGAAGTAAACCAACTTGGTAGAAATATTGAAGATAACGAACGCCTTGAATTTCTTGGAGACGCAGTCGTAGAACTTGTAGTGTGCGACATACTGTACAAAAATTACCCAAATTCAAGTGAAGGTGACATGGCCAAGATCAAAGGAGCCGTTGCCAGCGAAGAGGTACTTACCGAAATGGCTAAGGAAATCGAACTTGGTAAGTACATCTTCCTTGGCAAAGGCGAAGAAAAAACCGGCGGGAGAACAAGAAGTAGTATATTGGCGGATGCTTTTGAAGCGCTTTGTGCTGCGATTTATTTAGATGGTGATTTAGAAAGCGTTATGAAAATCTTCGGCGAAAAGTTTAAAAGGGCGATAGAGGTATTTTACACCGGTCAGAGAATTTTTGATTACAAAACGGCTCTTCAAGAAATTACACAGGAAAAGTTCAGAGAGCTCCCAGAGTACAAAGCCATTAAAAACGACGAAAATGGAAAATTTTTAGTTGAACTGTACATACACGGCCAAAAAATATCAACAGGAGTAGGAAATTCGAAAAAGGATGCAGAGAAAGATGCAGCTAAGAAAGCATACAAATTGTTGATGGAACATTCAGATTTTATATAGCCAGTATAGGAGAGTGGTACGCATCGATATAGAACATTTGATTCGAACATACGAAGATTATCTCATACATGTTAGACGAAGCTCTGAAAACACCGTAAAAGCATATATAAAAGATATACGGAGGTTTTTCGAATATATACAAAAACCTGTTAAGGATATTACACGCTCTGATGTAGAAGCGTTTATAAAAGCACTATCTAAAGGCCAGATAACTGGAGGTATGGTTACAGAAACAACAGTATCGCGATATATTTCTTCGTTAAGAACTTTTTTCGACTACCTTCAATTAATTGGAGTACTGGTTGAAAACCCTATGGAACGGGTAAGGCATCCAAGGTTAAGGAAGAAGATACCAAACTTTCTGACAATCGATGAAGTTAAGGCAATAATAGAGGCGTTCAATGAAGAGAAGGAATTAAAATATAAAACGATCATCTTACTTCTTTATTTTTGTGGATTGCGTGTTAGTGAGCTGTGTAACCTAAAGGTTGAAGATGTATCTTTTTACCCACCTTACGTGAAAGTGGTCATGGGCAAAGGAAATAAAGATAGATTGGTACCGATAAGTGATAGCGTTGTACCGTTTCTTGAAAGATACGCTCAAAAATACAAACCCAAAATTTATTTTATAGAAAGTCGTGGAAAGGCTATACACCCCGCAACTGTGTTCAGAATAGTGAAACGAGCAGCAAAAAGAGCAGGAATAACAAAGAAGATTCACCCACATACACTTCGTCATTCATTTGCAACGCATCTGATAATGAACAATGTGAATGTTAAAATCGTACAAGAACTCTTAGGACATGCAAATTTAAGCACAACGAGTATATACTTACACGTAGCTGATAAAGAAAAATTCGAAGCGGTCAGAAAATTGGTAATATAACATTTTAAGAGGTGTTTGGATGCCTGAAAATCTTGGCAAATACCTACAGGGAGACTACCTACAGGAAGGCGGCAATGGGATTACAATTTCAGAGAAAATAGAAAGTGAAGCGTTTATACAAGAAATCGAAAACTTACTTGGGAGAAAACTTGCCGAAAGTGATAAGGTTAAAATTAAAAAGGCTATCGAACTTGGCAAGATCGCGTACGAAGGACTTTACAGAAAGTCTGGTGAACCGTTCATCGTTCATCCACTCGAAGTTGCAAAAATTGTGGCTTCGTTGAAATTGGATGCCGAAAGTATTATCGCAGCGATACTACACGATGCAATAGAAGATAGTAATGGAAAAGTTACTTACGAGATGATAGAAAAACAATTTGGGCACGATATTGCGCTGATTGTTGATGGTGTAACTAAAGTAAGTAAAATCAATGCACCGGTTGGAAACACTGAGCAGAGAAAAAAGTTAGAAACTATTCAAAAGATGCTCTTTGCAATGGCAGAAGATATCAGGGTTATCTTCGTTAAACTTGCAGATAGACTTCACAATATGCGCACTATTGAATTTGTGGAAGATAATGAAAAGAAACGCTACAAAGCTATGGAAACATTAGAAGTTTACGCACCTATTGCGCATAAGCTTGGAATCAACGTGATAAAATCTGAACTTGAAGATTTGAGTTTTAAAGTCTTGCACTACGATGAATATCAGAAAATAAAACAGATGATCTCGCAAAAGAAAACAGAAAGGGAGGAACGATTAAAAAACTACATCCAACAACTCCAAACAGCTCTCGAAGAGCATAATATCAAAGCAACGGTCGAGGGACGGTATAAACATTACTACAGTATTTGGAAAAAGATGCTACAAAAAGGTAAGGACTTCAACGAGTTGTACGATTTAATGGGACTTAGAGCCATAGTAAAAGATGTTACAACTTGCTACACAACTATTGGAATTGTCCATAGCCTCTGGGTACCACTACCTGGAAGATTCAAAGATTACATAGCTGCACCAAAATCTAACGGTTACAGATCCATCCACACAACTGTGATAACACAGTTTGGAGAACCATTGGAAGTTCAAATTAGAGACCAACAAATGCACGAAGAAGCTGAATATGGTTTAATTGCGCACTGGGCTTACAAAGAGGGCGAACCAGCGGTCAATATAAAGCAAAAATGGTTGCTTAGACTTTCTGAATGGCGCAAGGAACTCTCGCAAGGTTACGCGAGTCTCGATGATTTGAAGAAAGAACTCCAAATGTCCGAGGTCTTCGTTCTTACTCCAAAGGGTGAGATTATACATTTACCATACGGAGCAACACCTGTTGATTTTGCTTATGCGGTACATACGGAAATTGGACACCACTTTGCTGGTGCCAAGGTCAATGGAAAGATCGTACCGATAGATTACCAACTTAATAGTGGCGATGTGGTTGAAATTATTGTTAATAAATCTTCTCCCGGTCCAAGCTTAGATTGGTTAAGGTATGCGAAGAGCCCAAGAACAAAGGCAAAGATAAAAAGGTTCTTCAAAGAAAAAGAGAAAGAACAGCTTATCGAAAGAGGGAAAGACGTATTAAGGCGGGTCGCCAAAAAATTAAATATATCCATCGATGAACTACTGCAAAAACACGAAATAAAAAAATACGAAATGTTACACCAGATAGACGAAGAGGAATTTGTTACTCGCCTTGGTGACAAAACAATTACTCAAGATGATTTGCTCGGAATACTGGGCGTTAAGGAACAACAAAAAAAGAAAGTAGAACCAAAGAAAAGGAAATCAACTGGTTCTCTTGTGATCGTTGATGGACTTGATGGGCTTGAAATACTCTTTGCAAAATGCTGTAACCCCATCCCTGGTGATAGAATCATCGGCGTGGCAAGTAAACGCGGAATTGTAGTACATAGATCAAATTGCCACAACATCGTGAATCTTGGAAGCGATAGAAAATTTCCGGCACTTTGGCAATCTGATATAACTGCTCAATTCGGTGTACTCGTGAAGATGGAACTTGACAGAAAAGAGCGTGTACCAGATATACTCTCACGTGCAATGGAAAGAAAGATAGAAATTAGAAATTTCAAATTCGAAGATATATCAGACGAAGCTGTTGTTATCTCACTGAATGTAAGTGTTAAATCCGTTGAGGAACTCGACGATATAATGAGCTTTTTCAAATCCTCACCAGGCGTTAGAAAGGTGGTGCGTTCTTAACGTGCGTGCAGTTGTGCAACGCGTATCGAAAGCGAGTGTTTCTGTGGATGGTCAGATCGTAGGTAAAATTGGGAATGGGCTAGTTGTTTTAATTGGCGTAGGCAAAGATGACACCGTTGACGATGCAAAGTATTTGGCGGAAAAAATTGTGAATTTAAGGATATTTGATGATAATGATGGGAAGATGAACCTTTCTTTACTGGATGTGAAAGGCGAAATGCTTATCGTATCGCAATTCACTTTGTACGGCGATTGCAGAAAAGGTAGGAGACCTTCGTATTCGGAAAGTGCTGCTCCAAAAATTGCAAAAGTATTGTATGAAAAGTTCATAGAACTCGTAAAAGAATATGGCTTACATGTTGAAAGTGGTATCTTTGCCGCGCACATGCTTGTGGAAATAAGTAACGACGGGCCTGTAACATTACTGTTAGATTCTAAGAAGGTGTTTTAATGGATTACGTAATTCAAAAAATGGAAAAAAGTTGTCACCTTCTTCATGTTTGTTGTGCACCAGATTTAGTAATAGCTTACATTTCAGGCGCCCGCGGAGATATATATTTTTACAATCCAAATATACATCCTAAGGCAGAGTACGAAAAAAGATATAACGAAGTGTTGAAACTTGCCGATTTGTGGAGCTTGAATGTAATAAAAGTCCCTTACGATCCAGAGAATTTTTTTAAGCGTGCAAAAGGATACGAAAATGAACCTGAAAAGGGAAAAAGGTGTGAAATATGTATTAATATGAGACTCGAAAAGACGGCAAAATTTGCTTTGGAAAATGGTTACCAATCATTTTCTACAACGCTTACATCTTCTCCAAGAAAGTCTACTGAGATGATCAACAAAATCGGAAGCGACATTATGAAGATATACGGTGTAACGTACCTTCCGAATATCTATCGAAAAACACCACTCTACAACGATGCACAAAAGTTAATAAAACAACTCAATATTTACAGGCAGAACTATTGCGGATGTGCGTTTTCGTATCGAAGGAGTGAAAAAAATGAGGATATACTCATCCAAAGATGAAGTTCAACAGGAAAAGCAAATCTACGCGGATATTGCACTCACTTCAAAAGTCAAGGTTGAATACAGTTACAACAATGAGAAATATATTCTGATTCCTTACTCGATCGGTGATATAACCCTCCTAATCGAAATCAAAGACGAGAAGGAAATTATAGATAAACTATTGGATAGTTATATAAGAACATGGGCTTTTGAGCAATTTACTTATCCAGAGGAGATAAAGAGGCTTTCAAAATATTTCAAAACTGAACTGAAAAAATTTAGAATTCTTGTGGTAAAATATAACAGTCCAAAAGAAAAAGAATTCTCAAGATATTCATTATCGAACATCACATTTGGTGTTGTAAGCTACGAAAACTTGGATATTCACCTTTTGCCATCTAACGCTGATGTAAAGACGAATGAGGGTTACGCGCTCTCCAACGTTGTCGAAACAGCACAAGAAGGTTTAAGACAAGCGCTTCTCATATCAAAATGGTTCAATAATGGAAGCTACAAAGATTTACCGAAGCTTGCACTGCAAAGTGACGTTGATCTAAGCAAATGGTATGAGCTTTTAAATTACGTACTGTTTTCTGATATCAACGAGCAATACATTGGTCTCATAATAAAGAAACTAAACGAATTTAAAGAAAAAACTTACTTCAATCCAGCAAGAAATATAGAAAAAGTAGCCTTAGGAATTATATTAACAAAGTACGAACGTAGTATAGGAAAAAGATAAACAAAGGGGAGGTTGTAATTTGAATCAAACGGTAACTATTTCCTTTCCTGGTCTTGTTGAGAATATAAAAATGGTACGAGCGGTCTTACATACATTCCTTTCTTTCCGAGGAGCCTTTGATAAGGACATCTTCGATACTGAACTTGCAATCAACGAAGCAATTGCAAATATAATTCAGCATACGTACAAAGGAGAACCAAAATACATCGTTATGACCATGAATTGGAAAGATCCCAATGAACTGGAAATATTACTGAGGGACTTTGGACCAAGGGTAGACCCAAGCAAGATAAAATCAAGAGACCTTGACGACATAAGACCGGGAGGACTTGGTGTTTACATAATACAACGCATATTCGATGTTATGGAATTCAAAGATGTTAAGGAAGGAAACCTCCTTTTTTTGAAAAAGAAGTACCTAATTCCACCAAAGAAAGAAGAAATTTAGTGAAAAGTTTAAATCACAAAGGAGTCTTAAATATGCGTTGGATATTGGAACTGTCTCAAAATGTGCCATTTGTGTCTGCTTTCTTTGGCTTTCTCGCAGCGCAAATTTTAAAAGTTATCATATACAAAGACATCAGAGTGTTTGGAAGATATGGTGGTATGCCAAGTGCACATGTGGCAACTACGTCGGCTTTGGCTTGGACTGTTGGTTATATTGAAGGTTTTAGATCACCAATAACTGCGGTAGCTGCCATCTTTTTGGCCATTACAACAGCTGATGCTGTAGGTTTGAGAAGAAACGTTGATCCAAATAAAGGCCATACTCTTATGGAGGTTATATATGGCTTTTTACTTGGTTGGATCGTGGCTCTGGGAACTGTAAAGTTTATGAAATAATCTGAGGTGAAAAAATGATAGAGAGATTTTCAAAGTTAATTACATTTTTAACTTTATTAATTATTTCTTCACTTGCTTTTAGTCAAGCACCTGGGTGGTTTGCAGATGTTGTAGCAAAAAAAAGAACAGGTGTGAAGGAAAAAACTACTGTTGAATTTATCGAAGAACTGTGGAATACGATATGTGCTGTGAGCGAAAAATACGAAATGGACCCGGTGTTTATAACAACTGTTATAGCGTACGAAAGTAACTTTGTAAATGCGAAAGGTCCGGGTGGAGTTCTTGGAATGATGCAGATTCTTCCATCTACGGCACAAATTATTGCGAAATTACTTAGTTTGGAAGTTCCAAAAGATTGGAACCAGCTCTTAACGGATTATAAGTTGAACATAACGTATGGTACTGCGTATCTTTCGTACCTTTACAAAAAGACAGGATCACTTTCAAAAGCTCTCGAATCATACAACAATGGTAAAAATAAAGAAATTTACGCAAAAAACGTTATGAGTTTGTACGATAAATATAAACAAATGCATGAAAATGAATTGGCAAAGAGTCGAAAAGGCATTGATAATCAGATCATGAGCATGGAAGAAATAGATAAGACATCAACGGCAACGAATACGGAGGCGGAAAGATGAAAAATGTGATCGAAATACAGAACATTTCGTTTACTTACGGTGGTGATTTTTCAATAACGGATCTTTCACTTTCAATACCACATTCATCGTTTTTTGGTATAATCGGTCCGAACGGTTCTGGGAAGACCACAATTTTGTCGATAATTATGAAATTTCTTAAACCATCAAGTGGTAAGATTTTCGTGAATGGTCAAGACGTAAAACACTTTTCCCACAAAAAAATGGCACAAAATATAGCTTACATAGCACAAGATTTCAACCCTTCATACGACTATACTGTGGAAGAGATAGTGGAAATGGGAAGTATAGCACATTCAAAATCACTCTTCGATACTGAAGTTGATGAAGAAAGACTTTTGGATTCGTTAAAAACTGTAAACCTTGTTGAATATAGAAAAAGGCCATTTTCAACACTCAGTGGCGGACAACAGAGGCGTGTTTTAATTGCGCGCGCCATTTATCAAAATACGCCCATCATAATAGCAGATGAGCTTATTAACCATCTGGATATTGGTCAGGCCGTAAAAGTTATGGACTATCTTAAATCAATTACAAAGATGGGCAAGACGGTCCTTGGTACATTCCATGATATTACGATCGCATCCAAATACTGTGATTATATTGCTCTAATGAAAGGTGGCAAAATAATAAAAGTTGGTACACCTAGTGAAATAATACAAAAAAGTATCATCGAGAGTGTATACAACATAAGCGTTGAAATTATCGAGCACCCTAAAAACAGGTATCCAGTAATTGTAATCTAATAAAGATTAACGTAACAAAAAATAATTATCGTTAACGTTGACTACTTACGCAGCTTTGTGATAGTATAAACTTGTGGAAAATTGAATACCTCTGAATAACACAGAACACCTTTAATTTCGCCCAGTGAGGCGAGGAAGGAGGGAAAAGTATGGAAAAGGCAGAAGTTATTACTACTACCTATGAAGAAAACTCTTCGATGAAGAGTCTTCCAACCTCAAAGAAATTTCTCCTCTCTCTTCAGCATTTCATAGCAATGTTTGGTGCAACGGTTTTGGTTCCCCTTCTTACAGGGTTAGATCCTCTGGTAGCTCTATTCACCGCGGGATTTGGTACATTGTTATTTCACTTTATAACCGGTGGTGAAGTACCCGTTTTCTTAGGTTCGAGCTTCGCGTTCATTGCCCCGATAATAATGGTAAAGGAAAAGTACGGTGACATTAGGTACGCTCTGGGCGGTGTAGTTGCTGCGGGAACTGTTTACCTTGTCTTTTCGCTCATCGTCAAGCTTGCTGGAAATAGCATCATAAAAAAGTTGTTCCCACCAGTTGTCACAGGTCCCATGATCATGGTAATTGGTTTGGGGCTTTCGCCCGTTGCTGTAAACATGGCGTCTTCAAATTGGCCCATAGCAATAGTTGTAATAATTACGGTAATCGCTTCCTCTTCTGTTTTTAAAGGTTTCTTTTCTCTCATTCCCGTCTTATTAGGTGTGCTTGTCGGATATATAGCATCTGCACTCTCCGGTATAGTTGATTACTCACCAATTGTCAACACCCCGTGGCTATCGATTCCCCACTTTATCTTTCCAAAATTCGATATAGAAGCAATAAGTCTGATAGCCCCCGTTGCATTTGTGACTGTAATGGAACATATTGGTGATATAACAACAAACGGTGCCGTTGTTGGAAAGAATTTCTTTGAAAAACCGGGTATTCATAGAACATTGCTTGGTGATGGACTTGCAACAATGGTAGCAGCGCTGTTAGGTGGACCGGCGAATACTACCTATAGCGAGAACACGGGAGTACTTGCCATAACGAAAGTATATGAAGCGTCGATATTAAGAGGAGCAGCGATTTTGGCAATTGTTATAGCTTTCTTCTCAAAATTTGGCTCTGTCCTCCAAACAATTCCTACACCTGTGATTGGTGGGGTTAGTTTGATACTCTTTGGAATGATAGCTTCGATTGGTGTAAGAACTCTCGTCGAGTCAAAAGTGGACTTTTCGAAATCAAGAAACTTAATCATAGCTGCACTAATACTCACACTTGGAATCGGTGGGGCGAGCATAAAAATTGGTAGTGTTGAACTGAAAGGTATGGCACTTTCAGCTATAGCTGGTATCATAGCAAATCTTGTGATTGAATAAAAAATAAAGAGGTTCGCATAAAGTCGTGGGGGTTAAACAAGTATGAAAAAAGCCTCGTTTCCGTTTAAAAGTATCGGTATTATCGGTGGTGGGCAATTGGGAAAGATGTTGACTATTGAAGCTAAAAGAATGGGATTCAGAGTAATCGCCCTCGACCCAGATCCCGATTGCCCTGTCTCGCATCTTTGTGATGAGCTAATCGTCGGAAGTTTGTATGATGAAGGAGCACTAAAAAAGCTCGTTGAGAAATCAGATGTAGTAACATATGAAATCGAACATGTAAATGTAAAAGTTCTAATAGACTTGTACAACAAAGGCTACGAAATTCAACCATCACCACACATACTTGAAACGATCAGTGATAAAGTAGCTCAAAAAGAATTTCTCACCTCTCATGGCCTTCCAACACCATACATATTCAAAGTTGATCTGTCAAAAAGTGAAGATCTGGAAGATATGAAATCTCTCCTTGATAAGAACAACATCACGTTTCCATTCGTGCAAAAAACAAGGCGCGGTGGTTACGACGGCAGAGGTGTTTTTGTTGTCAAAAATGTTAGCGATCTAAAAAATATTATGAAAGCAGAGTCTTATATAGAAGAGTTTGTACATGTCGAAAAAGAATTGTCAGTCTTGGTTGCAAGAAATAAAAGCAAAGAAGTAAAAATTTATGATGTTGTTGAAATGGTATTTGACAAAAATAGTAACATACTTGATTATCTTATCAGTCCGGCGAGAATAAGTGAAAACATCTCGTCCAAAGCAAAGCAACTAGCTGTCGAGGTGGTATCAAAGTTTGACGGAGTTGGTGTCTTTGCTATAGAGATGTTTTTGTTAGAAGATGGTGATATACTAATAAATGAAATAGCACCACGTGTGCATAATTCGGGACATCATACGATAGAATCATGCTTTACAAATCAGTTTCAGCAGCATATAAGAGCAATTTGCAACCTACCACTTGGGAGCACTCATCAGCACTCCCCCGCCGTTATGATTAACCTCCTCGGCGAGGATGGATACAAAGGTAGGCCTATCATAGAAAATTTCGACGAGATCTTCAAGATAGAAGGAGCACATTTGCATTTTTATGGTAAATCGCAGACTTTTCCAAAGCGTAAGATGGGGCATGTAACGATAGTTGATAAAGATCTAGAACGCGCCATTGAAAAGGCCAGATATTTGAAAGAGAAAATAAGAATATTAGGTAGTGAGAAGTTGAATTCAAATAACGCTTATAATACTTAAAAGTATTTAAAAATGAGGTGAGGAAATGTCAAATATTTATGAAATCCCAAGCCATCCTATAGTTGGCATCATAATGGGAAGCGATTCTGATTTGAAAGTAATGAAGCATGCGGCAAAGGTACTTGAAGAGTTTGGTGTACCTTACAAACTCACTATTGTGTCCGCGCATCGCACACCGCAGAGAATGTTTGACTATGCTAAAAGTGCTGAAGATAGGGGTATAGAAGTGATAATCGCAGGTGCTGGAGGTGCAGCTCACCTTCCCGGCATGGTTGCCTCAATAACTACCTTACCAGTAATAGGTGTACCTGTGAAAGGTTCCTCATTAGATGGGCTTGATTCGCTATTATCGATCGTTCAAATGCCAAAGGGTGTACCAGTTGCAACTGTAGCTATAAACAACGCTCAGAATGCCGGATTACTTGCGGTGCAAATACTTTCGTTAAAATATCCAACTTTGAAAGAAAAACTCAAAAAGTACAAAGCTCTGATGAACGATGAAATTGAAAAAAAGGCCAAAACACTTGAAGATTTAGGCTATGAAAGATACGAAAGGGAGAGATTAATATGAACATAATAGCTGAGGGCAAAACGAAAAAGGTGGAAGACCTGGGAAAAGAAGTGATTTTGCATTTCAAAGATGACATCACAGCGGGCGATGGTGCAAAACATGATGTACTTCCAAATAAAGGTGCTATATGTTCCGAAATCACATCAAGGCTTATGAAATACCTGAACTCAAAAGGCGTGAAGACGATGTTTATTGAATACCTTCCACCAAATAAAATCCGCGCTAAGAAATTGAGTATGATATCACTTGAGGTCATTGTAAGGTTTAAAAAAGCTGGTTCTTTTGTGAGACGCTATGGTGGAACAGAAGGAGAATCTTTACCTGATGCACTTGTGGAATTCACATACAAAAGTGATCAACTCCACGATCCACTTATATGTATAGAGCATCTCGAAGTACTTGGCATTACAACAAAGGAGGT
Organism: Fervidobacterium sp.; assembly: GCA_049970055.1. Taxonomy (GTDB): domain Bacteria; phylum Thermotogota; class Thermotogae; order Thermotogales; family Fervidobacteriaceae; genus Fervidobacterium. The sequence continues at coordinate 270,299 of JBMFNR010000002.1, read as the reverse complement.
AGCAGTAGAGATTGTTAATCAAGCAAAAATGGCAGGCAAATATTTAAAGGAATTTTTTGAAAGATCTGGAATAGAATTGTGGGATATGAAATTCGAATTTGGAATCGATGTAGACGGTAATGTGTGTTTAGGCGATGAGATATCTCCGGACACAATGCGGCTTAGAAAATCAGGTGAGATTTTCGATAAGGATATTTACAGAAAAGATTTGGGAAATCCAATAGAAAAATACGAGGTGGTGTTAAGCTTATGCCAATCTATCGATTTGTAATTGATATTCAATACAAAAGTAGCGTCAGAGATCCACGTGGAGAAACTATAAAAAGAGTTCTAAACGAAGAGTACAGTATACCTGTTAAAGACATTAGACTTGGAAAATCAATCCATGTAGATGTGGAAGCCGAAAGTAAGCAAGAAGCTTTACAGATGGTTAATCGTACATGTGAGAAGTTACTCGTTAACACCGTAACGGAAACATATGAGGTGAAAGAATTATGAGTTTTAATTTTAATTCTAACTCTGTTCCCAAAGCGCAAGTTGTTGTGTATCCTGGAAGCAATTGTGACCGTGATGCATTATGGGCGCTTGGGTATGTTGGCTTTGACGCGGAATTCATTGGTATACATGACGACATAAACGCCGATCTTATTGTTTTACCCGGTGGGTTTTCATATGGTGATTATCTACGCGTAGGCGCTATAGCCGCAAGAGAACCAATTGCGTATAAGATAAAAAATTTCGTAAGCCGTGGGGGGCTTGTTATAGGTATTTGCAACGGTTTTCAAATTCTTGTTGAAATGGGACTATTACCAGGCGCCTTGCTACAAAATTCATGTGGTCATTTCATCTGTGATATTGTTGAACTTGAAGTTGTTGATAACACAACACCATTTACAATGTACTTTCAAAAGGGTGAAAGGGTTAAATTACCAATTGCTCACGGTTTCGGCAGGTATGTTAAAGTTGGAGAAACAAACATTGTCTTCAAGTACACTTATGATGTAAACGGCTCGGATGATATGATCGCTGGAATTTCAAACAGTTCAAAAAACGTACTTGGTTTAATGCCGCATCCAGAGCGGGCAATGGAAAAGATACTTGGTTCAGATGATGGATTAAGAGTGTTTCTAAGCGCGTTTAACTACGTTAAATCAATTAAGAGAAAATCAAGCGTAGGTGTTCAGTTATGAAGTACCTGGACAGACTTGAAAAGATACTTGGTAGGAAAGCAACAAGAGAAGAGATTGAAGCATTCACCGTAATGTGGAGTGAGCATTGCGGTTATTCACACACAAAGGGCTATATAAGAAATTTACCAAGGGTTGGAGCTGGGGGAAATGCTGGCATAGTTAATCTTGATGATTATCATTTCTTAGCATTCAAAGTTGAAAGTCATAACCATCCAAGTGCAATTGAACCGTTCAACGGCGCTGCAACAGGTGTTGGTGGTATCATAAGAGACGTACTTGCAATGGGTGCGAGGCCAACCGCTATTTTGGATTCGTTGCATATGGATAAGGTCATAGATGGGATCGTCGAAGGTATATCAGATTACGGAAATTCTATTGGTGTTCCAACAGTTGGTGGTGAGCTCAGAATTTCTAATTACTACAAACACAATCCGCTTGTCAATGTAATGGCAGTAGGGGTTGGAAAGAATGACCAGTTGATACAATCCAAAGCCTTGTACCCCGGACAGGTTATAGTGATTTTTGGTGGTGCTACAGGACGAGATGGAATACATGGTGCATCATTCGCTTCTGAAGACTTAATAGGCGAAAAAGCAACGAAATTGTCAATACAAGTAGGTGATCCGTTCGCTGAAAAGAATCTAATAGAAGCTTTTTTACAAATGATTGAGGAAAATTTGGTGGAAGGAGCCCAGGATCTTGGTGCTGGCGGTGTATTATCCGCAACAAGTGAACTTGTTGCACGTGGTAGGTTAGGTGCAATTGTACACCTTGAAAGAGTACCACTTCGTGAACCCGACATGAAACCTATTGAAATACTGATAAGTGAAAGTCAAGAACGTATGGCTGTCGTTACCTCCCCAGAAAAAGCAAAGAGAGTTATCGAAGTTGCCAGGAAACATTTACTTTATGCAGACATAGTCGCACAAGTCACTGATAATGGCCGTTACATTGCACTTTACAATGGCGAAGTTATAATCGACGTTCCTGCAAAAATACTCGAGGAAGCACCAGAAGAACCTATTTACCATTACACACCTTCCGATTTGCCAAACTTCAAATGGATAAAATTCAAAGACGTTGACGCGCATGAAGTTTTTAGAAAATACGACTATATGGTTGGTACCGATACCATCTTACCTCCAGGTTTTGGACCTGCAATAATGCGCGTCAAGAGTTCTGTCGGATATTCGTTGACAATACATAGTAGGGCAGACATTGGTGTTCAAAGTCCATATTGGGGAGCGTTTGTAACTGTTATCGAAAGTATTAGAAAAACACTTTCCGTAGGAGCTATACCTCTTGCAATCACTGATGGAATAAACTATGCTGACCCAGATATCGATCCGATGGGTCTTGCAGCACAGATGAAAGGTTTGAAGGATGCGTGCGAGTTTTCCAATGTCCCTGTGGCATCGGGAAACGCATCACTTTATAATACTTACAATGGTAAAGGCATACCTCCAACACTCGTTGTTGGAATGGTAGGAAAACTCGAAAACCAACTTGTAAATAAGCCAAAAAAAGGTCATGTGTATATTGTGGGATTCCCTGACTTCAAATTGGAGAGAGAAAAAGAGCTCTGGAAAGAAATAGAAAAAATCGTAAAGCAAGGTAATTTTGTTGTTAGTATGCATGACTTCACAAGAAGAAAAACCCTCGAGAATACATTAAGAAAAATCGGATATTCTTTAAGAATACGCGTTCCAAAACATGATCCTGTGCACCAGTTCGTACTTGTCTTTGGTGAACCTCAAACATCTTTACCAAAGCAAAAAGTTGGTTATTTACTCTGAGAAATCCATTCAAAAGTTAAAAACCACGGTGCTTTTCCACCGTGGTTTTTAATTTATTTATATGTAAAATTTAGTCGTATTAAATTAAAAAAAGTGTTGTATAATATAAAATCATAAGCCTACGATGTTACACATAATGGGCAATACAACAGCCACTAAATCCAAGGGAGGGAGAAACTATGTTGGAAGCAAGGAAAGTTGTGTCTTTTATTCTCATTGCATTAGCAATAGCTTTTGCACTCGGACAAGAACCAACTAATTCCCAAGATCTAGACATTTCAACTATTGATTCCCGCTTGAGTGAACTTGAGACACGTATGATAAACATCGAAAACACTATTGATACTGGGCTACCATCGATCTATGAATTTGTGTATGAGCTTGCCCAAAATCTTTTAGATCTCGAAGATAGGTTGACATCGTATGCACAAATCTCTATCGATGAATTAGGTCAGTCGCTATCATCTCAGTTAGATGAACTTAAAATAATGATTAACGAGCTGAAAGTAACCATAGACATTCACGACGGTGATATTCTGAAAATCTACGACACCCTTGGAAACCTATCTGATTCAGTATCACAACTATTTGAAAAAACAGCAAATATCGATAAAATAAATGAAAAAACAAATGAGGAATTACAGTCTATTTCTCTGAAGTTGGATATATACGATCAGGATATTGTAAACATATACGATACACTTAACAACAAAGCTGATATATCTCTACTCGATGAATTGGAAAACAGATTAAATAGTAAGATTGAAAATATAGAACTCAGCCTGGCTGATGGTGTAGTAAACAGAATGGAATTACTCGAAGAATACACCAGTATGATCTACGAGATTGCGAGTTCAAAACCTTCAGTTGAAGATATTGAAGAGATGTTAAATCCTCTGAAAGATAACATAACTAGCATCACAAATGAACTTTCAATGATTACGGAGAAAATTAAAAAGCAGGACACAGATATCGTAAAACTCATAGATGCGGTTTCAAAACTTTCCGAACAAGTTAATAAACTTTCTGGAAAATTATCTATTCTGGAAACACTTGTCAATGAATTGAGAAATAAGTAAAGCTAATCATTACTCTCACTACTTTTATTTCCCATTGACATCTCTTCCCAAAGTTTTTTAATTTGTTCGCTATTTTCAACGAAAATTTCCAGCAGCTTCGGGTCGAAGTGTTCGGGACGGGTTCTATCGTCCCCTTTTGTTATTATTTCAACAGCTTCTTCATGAGACAGTCCATCTTTGTAAGGTCTTTTTGATCTTAGAGCATCGTACACATCGACTAAAGCAACAATGCGTGCTTCAATAGGAATTTCTTCGCCCGACAGTCCGTACGGGTACCCACTACCATCATACTTTTCATGATGGTAAAGTGCAATATTTCTTGCTAGCAAGAAATATTCCGAATCGCCCAAGATGTTTGCTCCATATATTGTGTGCTTTTTCATTTCCTCGAATTCTTCCTCAGAAAGTCTACCTTGTTTATTGAGAATCTCTTTTGGAATTAATATCTTACCTATATCGTGCAGTGGTGCAAAGATTCTGAGCTTTTCAACAATATCCGGTAACAGTCCAATCTTTTGACCTAAAAATGCGGATAGTTCTCCAACACGATCTATGTGATCTCCCGTGTCCTCATCATATTTTTCTGCAATAGTTGCTAACTGTCTCGCAAAATACAAATATGAATTCTCAAGTTTTTTCGACAATTCTTCAAGTTCTTTGTAAGATTGCTCCAGATCTTCGTTGGAAGCTCTAAGTTCTTGCATAACAGCTGACAGTTCAGTTCTCATATTGTGATATTCAGATACGAGCTCCCTCACTTCGTCTATGTTAGTATCAGGCATCTCGCTATCATCGAATTCACGAATCGCTGAGCTTTTCTTCATACTCTTTACAAGAGCTGAAAATGGTTCAGATATTTCGTCTGAGAATTTTTTTGAAATATTGTTGACAATCAGAAATATAAATAACATAAAAACAACAGTTACTGTAATTCCAGAGACTATTGGATAAAAAAAGGAAGAAAAGTTAAACCTAAGATAGATGATTAAAGGCTCAAATGACACTTTCTCACTTTCGATGGACAAAAAATCAACGTAATTAACACTGAATCCAATGCTTACAATTTGAGTTTGTTTTTCTTTAAACGCTTTCAGGGCAAGTTGCTTTATTTCTTCGTCTGTTAACGATCCTATTGAATGACCACCATTTAGCGAAAATACACAAGAGAGAGAAGTACTATCGATTGACGTTGGGTCTGTAAAGCTTAGTACTTTCATATCCCACAAATCAAACATGGAACTAAGCCTTTGTATATTTCGTAGTAAATTTGACTCATCAGTTAATTTCTCGTTGAAGGCTATAAGATAGTAGATATTATCAACTTTTATATACACGTTCTGAATGAATCCCAAATTGGTAATTCTTCTTGTTATATAATAGTCTAAATCCTTATCCAACTTTAATTCAACAAAATTTGGAATTTCTTTTTCATCGACTCTTTTGTACGAGCAGCTTGGTAAATTCCAAGAGTTATTTTTGTTATGTAGACTAACAAATTTATCTATATACTTTATAGCGTTTTCCCTATCAAAGGATATATCCACTATAAGGCCGTCTAGAGCCTTGAGTAGTGGTTCTTCACTCCTCATTAAGAAGTTCAACGATGAATCTCTTATAACTTCAATTGCAGATTCAAAATTTCTTCTCATATATTCCCAATATTGGTGAACAATTGAATAGAAAACGATAAAATAAACAACTGTAAGGCTAATAAATGTTAATATTGACACATTGAAAAATTTCCGTTTGAGTAGATCTTTTAATCTCATCGGCAACACCTCCAAATACTGGCGAGACAACAGTTGTGGTGTGTGTAAATAAGTTCACCTTGAGTCAATCAAACATCCTCATGGCTTGAGACTTTATGTTTATTATAGTTTTCTATCAATGACTAGTCAAGACTGTTAATAAAAGAAAAATAAAAAACACTGGTAAGAAAAACTCTCACCAGTGTTTACCGATGTTTGTTGGTCTTTGCCGTTTTTTCTTATATTTTTGCCTGGTCTGGGCGGTGGGACTTGAACCCACGACCACCAGATCCCGATTCTGGCGTTCTAGCCAACTGAACTACGCCCAGAGTAAGTTTCATCGACCATGCTAAGTTGTATTCTATCATAAAATCTTTCATTTTTCAAGTTATTGGAATTTTTTCTACACTTTATACCATTAAAGTGGTATAATTAAAGTAGTCAAGGAGGTGTGCAAATGAATAATTTTAAGATTTTAATAGTTGATGACTCCAAGACAATCCACAAAGAAATCAAAGAAATTCTGAAAAGTTTAACACTTGAAAATATACCAGTTGAGTTTGACGATGCATACAGCTTTTCAGATTTTAGAAGGATTTATCAACCGGGAGTTTACGCTCTTGTTTTGACAGATCTGGTTATGGAAACCGAAGATGCTGGAATAAAAGTTATTAATTATATACGGCACGAAGTAGCTGATTCAAAAACCCGTATAGCGTTAATGACAGCAAATCCTGAAAAAGTTCCGCAAGATATTTTGATAAGAGATTACGATGTGAATGCATATATTGAAAAAAAGGCGATGAGTGAATTCAGCCTTAAAATAAATGTGTTCTCTCTCCTAAGGACATACAAAGATATCATAGCTTTTGAGAAAGCTATAACATCAATAGATCATATAATTCATAATTCAAGCCGCATGGATTTAAATGATATCCTTATAGAGGCTTTTTTCCAAATTCGTTCTTTTTTGACTTTGAAGATGCCGAATAACGATCTTGAATGTGAAATATATGTCGACAACAAAAAGATCTTCCCACCTAAAGTTGTATCAAATACAATTTCTCCAATACACTTGAGGTATATATTTGAAGAAGAGATATTTGGAAAATATGTAAAAATGGTTATTGTAAGTTCGAAAAATCTTTCCAATGTTGATAAAGACTATATACGCACATTATTGCTCAATATTAAACATTCATCAAACTACTTAGAGCTTTTGGGAGTTGAGAATGAATTAGTTTATAGACTCGCAAACCTTATCGAAACTCGTTCTGAAGAGACCGGTAATCATGTAAAGCGTGTTTCAGAAGTGTCTTATCTGTTAGCACTGGATTATGGTTTTTCTGAAAAAGAAGCAAGTATTATCAAAAGCGCAGCAGGACTTCATGATGTAGGGAAGGTTGGTATTCCCGATCATATATTAAATAAACCAGGTAAGTTATCAAATGAAGAATATTCTATAATGAAAGAGCACGCGTTGATTGGTTTTGAACTTTTGAAAAGCTCAAAGTTGAAAGTTTTTGAAATAGGAGCTGTCGTTTCACTTCAGCACCACGAACGATGGGATGGAGAAGGATATCCTTATGGCTTAGAAAAGGAAGAAAGTACCCCTGAAGCCCGTATTGTCCAGGTTGCCGATGTATTTGAAGCATTGACACATAATAGGTGTTATCGTCCCGCGTGGCCTGTTGAAAAGGCTATCGAATATATGCTTGAAATGAGTGGCAAGCAGTTCGATCCTGGTATTATAGAAATTTTCAAAAAGCGGCTAAATGATATCCTGGAGATATTTAAAATATATAAAGATCAATAATTCACATTTTTTGATTTATAAACTTGGAGATATTTTCCATAGCATCTTTAAAATCTCGCGGGATCCTTGCAATAAATTTCATTTTTTGCCCTGTTCTGGGATGGTAAAAAGACAAACTTAATGCATGTAACATCTGTCTTTTTATACCAAATATTTCGTCTTCTTTTGCCCTTCCGTAAACTTCATCACCCATCAGTGGGTGTCCTATATATTTCATATGTACGCGTATTTGATGAGTCCTACCTGTTTTGGGGAATGCCAACACAAGTGCCGCTATATTTCCAAATTCTCTGATAACTTTGTAATGAGTCAGTGCAGGTTTACCATATTCTGAATCAGTTACAGTCATCTTAACTCTAAGTACGGGATTACGTGCGATGTTGATTTCAATGTCTCCATACTTTTTCTTTGGAACACCCCTTACAAGGCATATATATGTTTTTTCTGTTAATCTATCTTTAAATTGTCTTGTTAAAGATTGATGTGCCAAATCGTTTTTTGCAATAACCATGACGCCGCTGGTGTCTTTGTCAAGTCTATGTACAATACCAGGTCTAAGTACCCCTCCTATTCCTTGCAGATCTTTGCAATGGTAAAGCACTGCATTTACAATAGTACCTGAGGTGTGAGACGGTATTGGATGGGTAATTATTCCAGGCTGCTTGTTAATGACAAGTATGTCTTTATCTTCATAGATGATATCAAGAGGGATGTTTTCTGGAAGAATCTCCGGAAGTTGTGGTGTTTCCGGAACATTCAAGGTAATTATATCCCCAGATTTCACCTTGTAACTCGGCTTCTTCGAAGTCCCATTCACCATTACCTCGCCGCTTTTTATCGCTTTCTGGATAAATGTTCTTGATATCCAATCTGGGGTTTTTTCCATTAGAAATTTGTCTAATCTCCAACCATCTTCGCGTGATGTGACCTGTATATCCACCTATTTCCCTCCGATTTCCTTCAGAAACCAGGCTTTTATGCATCTTATTTGTTTCGTATTCTTTCTTTAGTAATGTGACAAGTAAACCCAAACTGCCAAAGAAAATAAACATATCAGCTACATTGAATACAGTTGGCCAAAATTTCATCGTTATAAAATCAATTACATACCCGAACCTTATTCTATCTATGAGGTTACCGAGTGCACCCCCAACGATAAATGCAAGCCAACGTTCAGTTGATTTGCTGATCTTTACACACGAAGGGATTAAGGATATGCCTAGTACGATGGCAAGCGAGAGGTAGATTACAACTTCTTTAACACCCGCAAATAAGCCAAACGCAATACCTCGGTTTGTTATGTATGATAAATAAAAAAAGTTAAAAATAGAAATGTATCTGAACTGCAAAAATATGCTTGCAATATATTTGGTTACCTGGTCAAACGCTACAGCTAATGTAACCCAGAACACGTAATCAGTCCTCTCTGAAAAATTACAATTTTCTGTAAATAAATGGCGATGCAACTTCCAAACCTATACTTTTGTAACTGAATATTCGTTCGGTATTTCCAACAAATAATAATCCGCCTGGTCTTAAGCTTTCGGCAAATTTTTTATAAAGCTGCTCTTTTGCTTCCATTTCAAAATAAATAACAACGTTTCGGCACGTTATTAGATCGAAACCTTTATCAAAAGGATCTTGGAGTAAATTGTGCCTTTTAAATTGAACACGTGCTTTCACATTCGGTTTCACTATGTACTTGCCATCCTTGACGATAAAATACTTTTGTATGTAATCAGGTGGTGTACTACCCATCGACCGCTCATCGTATTCACCTATTTGTGCTCTCGTTAGTACTCCTATATCTATATCTGTGGCAAGTACTTTCACCGTTGGTGGAGCCTTTAGTTCTTCCAATAACATCGCAATTGTGTACGGTTCTTCCCCAGAAGAGCAGCCCGCGCTCCAAGCCTTGAACTTTGGACCGCTTTCCTTTAGTAACTGAGGCAAAAATTTGTCACGCAATTCCAACCATTTCTCTGGATTTCTGAAAAACTCAGTAACATTTATGGTCAGTTTATCTAAAAATTCATCTTTTTTCTTGGCGTCTTTAAGGATAAGATCAAGATACTCCTTGTATGATTTGCAATTATGCTTTCTGATAAGCATTTCTATTCTTCTTTTCACACGCTCTGGTTTATACCCAGACAAATCAAGGTTCATTACATCTTTAATGCGCTTAACAAACCACTCGAATTCTTCCCAGGGTAATTCTTGAAAATCACCAGAGTGGAAACTCTGCAACCAAGCAAACTTTTTGTCCTTGTTGTCGTCCAATGACATATATTTCACCTACCTTCCAAACAATGGAAATACTAATTGCGTCCAAAGAATCTATAGAATCACTCACGATATTGAATTCTACGTCGGGGCCTTTCAAAGTGAGGCCGAACTTTGACGTGAATGCACCATCTTTGAGATGGATAGTTCCGTACACAAGAACATTTTCCGACACATAATTCACACCGACACCCGTTTTACTACCTGAAAATACGTAAAATATGTTTCCTATACCAACTGTGTAATCTTCCTCTTGCTTTTCAACGAATATGTTCAATCGTAAGATTTTGTAAGACAAATTAATGTTTTTCGAATCTGCCAATATTGAAAAATCGCTACTGTAAAACAGTTTATCACCATAATATCCCGCGCCAAGCCATGTTGAACGCCACACCTTTACTGCAGGGTTGACAAATGTAGTGAACGGTATATCGTTTATCGAGTCGTACGTAACTTTATATGGATACTCTGAGAAGTGAAATTCGTTTATCAAATTAGCGGGCTCAAATACAAATTGAGGAAACCCACGATTGAATTGTACATTGACAGGTAAATAAAACTCAGCCTTTATCTTCCAGAAGGTAAAGTCATACCTGAGTGAAAGTCCATATGTAGTATCAAATGGAGAGACGCTAAAAAAAAGCGTCTCTCCAAAAATAAGTGAGCCCAATAAAAATAGTATTGTAACTGTGAGCTTTACGTTTTTGTCGTTAATCATTTGCGCACACCTTTTTTATCTTTATCTTTTGCACATCACCATTACATTAGCCTTCGAGTTTGGACATTATGGCCTCGAGTTCAGAATCGTCTATATCAAAATTACCAAATACTTCTTGCACATCATCGTTATCTTCAAGCGCATCGATAAGTTTAAGAACTTTTTCCGCATCGGAACCAGAAACTTTTACACTGTTTTTCGGTTTGTATGTAATCTTTGCTTCTCCTTCAAAACCATTTTTTGCAAGAGCTTCTTTCAATGATGTCAACGATTCTGGCGCTGTGTAAACCAAAACTGGATCTCCCTCTTCTATATCTTCTGCACCGGCATCGATTGCAAGAAGTGTGAATTCATCCATATCTGAGATTTTTTCCGCTGGAATTTCTATGACACCTTTCCTTTCGAATATCCAAGCAACTGAACCACTTTCGGCAAGTGATCCACCATTCTTGCTTAGTATGTGCCTTAGTTCTTGTGCTGTTCTGTTTTTGTTGTCTGTCAGTGCGAGTATGTAAAGCGCAACTCCACCTGGTGCATATGCTTCGTATATGATTTCTTCGTATTTTTCGCCTTCGAGTTCACCAGTACCTTTTTTAATTGATCTTTCAACTGTATCTTTTGGCATGTTGGCTTCTCTTGCTTTTTCAAGAACGGCTCTGAGTCTCGGGTTTGTATCCGGATTTCCTCCTCCTTCTCTCGCCGCAACTATGATTTCTCTAATTAATTTTGTGAACATCTTTGACCTTTTCGCATCTTGTGCCGCTTTTCGGTGCTTAATATTTGCCCACTTATTGTGACCTGACATACTATCTCCTCCTTTAAACCTTTAATCACAGATTATCTTTCTCCCGGCTTAATCACCTTATCTATTATACCATATTCCATCGCTTCTTGTGCACTCATAAAGAAGTCTCTGTCTGTATCTTTTTCGATTCTTTCTATATCTTGTCCCGTGTGCTTACTTAGTATCTCGTTGATTATTCTTTTAATTCTCAGCAATTCTTTTGTGAGTATTTCAACATCTTTTGCGCTTCCCTCAGCTCCACCCAATGGCTGGTGTATCATTATCCTACTGTTTGGAAGCGAGAACCTTTTACCTTTTGTACCTGCCGCAAGTAACACTGCTGCCATTGACGCTGCTTGACCAACACATATCGTTGCAACATCACATTTGACGTACTGCATAGTGTCGTATATGGCTAGCCCAGCTGTCACAAGTCCTCCGGGTGAATTTATGTAAAGTTGTATATCTTTATCTGGATTTTCCGCTTCAAGGAACAACATCTGCGCAACAACCAAGTTCGCAACATGGTCATCGATTGCACTACCAAGGAATATTATCCTATCCTTAAGTAACCTTGAATAAATGTCGTAGGCTCTTTCGTATCTTCCGGTACTTTCAATAACTATTGGTACGTACTGATCAATGATCTTTTTGATTTCCTTTTCCATTTCCATACTCTCTCACCACTTTTCGCGTACTTATTCTTGTTGCTCTTTGTTGTTCTCACTGACTGCTACTTCTTCCACTTGGACTTTGTCAAACAGGCTTTTCGCAACCTTTCTTTCAACGATGTCCATTATTACTTCGTTTCTAAGCTCCCTTTTCGATTTTATAATTGCTTCTGCTCTATCAGGGCTTACTCCCCACTCTACTGAAGCCCTCTGTGCGTATTCTCTTACGTCATCGTCAGAAACTTTTATATCATTTTCTTCAGCGAGTTTCTTAACTACTATATCTTTTTTCAATAGTTTCAGATAGTACTCTTTAAGTTCTTCCACAAGTTTTTCTTCACTTTCGTATCTTTTTACATAATCATCGTACTTTCCTTCTTCCTTGAGGTTATCTATTATGTTTTCAACAGCTCTTCGAATTGTCTTTTCGCTCACATCAATTTGTGTGACATTTGGAATTTGACCAATTATCTGATCTTTAAATGATTCTTCGAGTTCAGCATCATAGATCTGTTTACCATCGTTTTTGAATTTTTCTTTCAATTGGTCTACCGTTTCAACGTTTTCTATCTGAAGACCTTTGACAAATTCATCATCAAGAGTTGGAAGTGAACGTTCATATACTTCTTCCACTTCAAGTATATACTTGTACACAATTTTTTCATTTTCACTCTTTTCGAATGTTTTTTCAAACTCTATAACATCACCTTTTTTCCTTCCGTAAAGCTGTTTAATAACATCTCTTTCATCATCTTTTGAAAGTATGTATTCTCTCTCCTGCTTGTCTCTTATGGGTTTTCCATCAAGTAATACTGTTTCCTTAACTTTAACTACATCCCCTTCGGACGCTTCACTTTCTTTTGGAATTTCGAGAGCTTGTTCGTTAATAACGTTCTTCAGCATAAAATCAACGTAATTATCTAATACTTCGCTTTCTTTTGCTTTTCGAACTACTATTTTTGTCGGTTCAAACGTTACTTCTGGTTCAGTGTGAAGTTCAACTGTAACCTTTCCACCAGCTTTATCAAATTGTGCATCTGCTATAACAGGTGGTAGAACTAATTTAACTTCTTCTTCGTCTAATTTAGCTTCTACTTCCTTAATTGCTTCATCTGCAACGTATATGCTGTAAAATGCATCCTTTAGTCTCAGTTTGTATACTTCTTTTGGTACCTTACCAGTTCTGAAACCCTCTATTTGATAACCTCTTTTGTTCAGTGAATTAACCGCTTTATCTTCTAGCTTTTTAACATCATGTTCGTCAAAAATAAATTCTTTAACAACTACGTTCTTATCCTTTTCCAACACCTTAATCTCCATTACTACACCTCCTTAATGAAAAAAACTATCATTTAAAAAGGGGCACATCTGCCCCTTTTCATAGGTTGGTATCTAAAATTACTCGACTATTTGTAGTACCGAAAGTTCCGCACCATCTCCTCTTCTCGTACCAACTTTGATAACTCTCGTGTACCCGCCGTTTCTATCTGCATATTTCGGTGCTATTTCGTCGACTAATTTGTTAACAAGTTTCCTATCACCAAGCTCGGCAAAGAGTTGCCTTCTAAGCGCCACGCTCTCTTCTTTACTGTCGTTCTTTATTTTGTAAGCTTTGACTGCTTTTTTGATAAGTTTTTCAATATATTCCTTACTTACTTTTGCCTTTACAGTTGTGGTCATTATTGTTCCGTGTTCGATAATTTCCCTTGCTAAGTTTCTCATGAGAGATCTTCTATGTGTACCGTATCTATTTAACTTATTCCTTTTCATCCTGTGTCTCATTTCACTTGTCCCCCTTTCTTAGCGAAAGACCGTATTTTTCGCGGAGTTTCTCTCTTACTTCTTCGAGAGATTTAAGGCCAAAATTCTTTATTTTCATCAACTCTTCTTCCGTTCTTGAGAGTAAATCACCTATCGTTTCTATCTTATCTCTCTTCAAACAATTCAGTGACCTTGCGGATAAATCGAGCTCCTCTATTTTCTTTGTCATAACGTCTTCTGATGAGATTGCTTCTTCTCCACTGACTGCAGTTTCTGAAACTAATGGGATTGGTAGCTCTTCAACATCACTAAGGCTCTGCTCTATGTAGTTGAAGTGGTCAAGTATAATTCTCAGCGAATGCTTCAAGGCTTCAGCTGGTTTTATACTCTTTTTCGTCCATATTTCAAGTATTAGTTTTTCGTAGTCAGTTCGCTTATCGACACGGACATTTTCAACAAGCCAATTAACTTTTATAACTGGGCTGTAAACACCATCGAGAACTATCCAACCTATTTCAGGGCGTTCATTTCTATCGGCCGCTGGTACAAAACCTTTTCCGAATGTCGCGTAGAGCTCTATCTCCAAGTCAGCATCTTCGTTTAACGTTGCAATGTAATGATTCGGATTAACAACGACAACCCCAGCTGGACATTCGATATCATGTGCTCTCAGTATACCAGACCCTTTTTTATTAATCATGAGTTTCACAGGAGACTCAACATAAGCTTCAACGCGAAGTTGGACTTTTTTCAAATTAAGTAGTATATCAATTATGTCCTCTTTCACACCTTCGATGGTATCAAATTCATGATACTTTTCCGGTTTCAAGAACCTAACATCGGTGATTGCAAAACTTGGGATAGAAGAGAGCAGAACTCTTCTAAGTGTATTCCCTATGGTTACTGCGTAGCCTTTTTCAAGAGGCGATAAGGAATACTTTGCGTAGTAGTGATCTTCGTATTCTGCTTGCTCTTCTAACCTGAATTTCCTTGCTGTGATTTGAATCATTAAGATCACCTCGAGTAGAATTCAACGATAGCCTGTACATTGACTGGAAGATCTGTAATTTCTTCGAGTTTTGGATTTCTGACGTATATACCTTTGAATTGGTCAAAGTCAACTTCAAGCCAATTTGCAATTGCTCTACCCTTGTTTTGCTCAATTGCCTGCTTGATTGGTTCGATAGACTTGCTCGATTCTTTTATGGAAATGACATCACCTGGTTTTACTTGATAAGATGGAATGTCAACTTTTTTGCCATTTACAAGTATGTGTCCGTGTGAAACAAGTTGCCTTGCAACTCTTCTGTTAATTGCGAAACCAAGTCTGTAAACTACATTATCGAGCCTTCTTTCAACTTGTGAAACTAAGTTTTCACGGGTATCGCCTGATTGTTTAACAGCTCTTTCATAGTAAATTCTGAATTGTTTTTCAAGCACACCGTAAATTCTTTTCATTGTCTGCTTTGCTCTTAACTGCAATCCGTATTGTGTTAATTTCTTCTTTTCTCTACCGTGCTGCCCAGGCGCAAATGGTCTTTTATCGAAAGGGCATTTTTCGCTAAAACATCTTTCGCCCTTCAGGTATAGCTTCATACCTTCTCTCCTACATAGTTTACACAAAGGCCCTGTATATCGTGCCATCATTTTCCCTCCTTTACTTTAAGCCCATACATCTTTTCGTCATCTTATACTCTTCTTCTTTTTGGTGGTCTACAACCGTTAAATGGAATAGGTGTAGCATCTCTAATATTGTCAATCTCAAGTCCTGCCGCTTGGAGTGTCCTTATCGCTGTTTCCCTTCCAGCACCTGGTCCCTTAACTATAACATCTACTCTCTTTATACCCATTTTTACCGCATCTTTCGCTACTTTGTCTGCCGCAAGTTGTGCCGCATACGGTGTACCTTTTCTTGTACCCTCAAATCCAGCCGTTCCACCACTTGCCCAGCTTAATACATGTCCGTTGGGATCCGTTAAGCTGATTATCGTGTTATTGTATGTTGACTTAATATGTACCACGCCATGATCAACGGCAGCTCTTCTTTTTTGTTTGGTTCTCGATGTTCGGCCTTTTGCCATGAACTTTCCCTCCTTTAACATACCTTAACGTTCTCTGATCTTAGATAAGCGAGTCCACTGTTATTTTATTTACCTTTTTTCTTGATCCTGCTTGGACGAGGACCTTTTCTTGTCCTTGCATTCGACCTTGTTCTTTGCCCTCTAACGGGAAGCCCCAGTTTATGCCTTAAGCCGCGGTAACAACCTATATCTATCAATCTTTTTATATTTCTCATTACTTCGGTTCTTAACTCACCTTCAACTTTGTAGTTCTGTTGAATGTAAGCTGATATCCTACTTATCTCATCTTCTGTAAGATCTTTCACTCTCTTGTCAGGATCAACACCTGTATTCTTGCAGATCTCCATTGCGCGTGTTGGTCCAATTCCGTAGAGATATCTTAGTGATATATGTACCTTCTTATTGCTTGGTATTTCAACACCAACGATACGAGCCATCAATCTCCCTCCTCAATTACCAATTATTCACCCTTTGATTATCCTTGTCTTTGGTTGTGTTTTGGGTTTACTTTACACACAACGAAAACTTTTCCTCTTCTGCGGATAACTTTACAATATTCACACCTTTTACCAACAGATGCTTTCACTTTCATAATTTTCCTCTCCTTTCGGATGTTTTTATTCTTCTGATACTATTCATCTTCATCTAATATTTCTTCTTCACCTTTTGCGTCAATTTTCTTTCTGTAAACGATCCTACCACGAGTAAGGTCATAAATGGTGAGCTCAACTACAACTCTATCACCAGGAACAAGTCTAATAAAGTTTTTCCTCATCTTACCAGAGACATGTGCTAGTACTTTAAATCCGTTGTCGAGTTGTACTCTGAACATAGCATTCGGTAGTGCTTCAACTATTGTTCCTTCCATTCGTATGACGTCTTCCTTGTTTTTCAGATAAATCACCTCACGCACTTAAAAGTTTCCAAAGATCTTAAAATCTTTCAATCAATTAGCTAGGAAGAGTGAGTATCTCGTAGCCGCTCTCTGTTACCGCTACCGTATGTTCGAAGTGTGCCGCTCTCTTACCATCCGTTGTAACTACTGTCCAACCATCTTCCAAAATAACTACGTGCCAGCCGCCTTCTGTAACCATAGGTTCTATAGCAATCGTCATTCCTGCTTTAAGTGTTATACCTGTGCCAGGTTTTCCATAATTGGGTACTTGTGGATCTTCGTGAAGCGCTCTTCCCACACCATGACCTACAAAATCTCTCACGACTCCGAATCCATTACTTTCAACATAAGTTTGAATTGCATACGATATATCACCTAATTTTACACCAGGTCTTATTATTTCTATGGCCCTCATGAGAGATTCGTATGTCACTCGGACAAGATTTTCACCAACCTCATCGGTTTCTCCAACTATGTACGTTACCGCGCCATCACCATAATATCCTTCGTAGATTGCTCCTACATCTATAGATACAATGTCACCTTTTTTAAATACTTTCTTCTTCAATGGGAATCCATGTATAACTTCTTCATTTACTGAAACTGTGGTTATATATGGATACCCACCGTAACCTTTAAACGCAGGTTTACACTTCAGTTCGTTTAAAATCTTTTCTGCAAGCATTTCCACATCGTAAGCAGTGGCACCTTCCATAACTACGTTTCTTGATTCGCTTAGTATGAGGCCAACCGCTCTACCTGCTATTTTCATTTTCTCAATTTCTTCACTTGATTTCAACCTAATCATTTTCGATTTAAACCACCCAATATATTAAACAATATTTTCATCACTTCTTCTACACTTTTTCTACCATCTAATGTAAAAAGTTTATTCTGATTTCTATAATATTCAATTAACGGTGAGGTTTTTTCGATGTATACTCTATATCGGCTTCTAACGATTTCTTCTTTGTCATCATCTCTTTGTATAAGCTTTCCACCACAATCATCACAGATACCTTCAACTTTAGGTGGTAACGTGATAATATTGTAAACTTTTCCACACCTTGAACATACACGTCTTGTTGAGATTCGTTGGACAACCGTTTCCTCATCTACTTCGAAGTATATGGCTCCCGTTAATTCCCTTCCCATTGCTTGTAACATCACATCCAACGCTTGAGCTTGGTTTATGGTCCTTGGATAGCCATCGAGTATAAAACCATTTTTGCAGTCAGATTGTTTCAATCTTTCTTCAACTAATGCGTTAGTAAGGTCGTCAGGAACTAAATTTCCCGAACTAACTATATTTTGTACTTTTTTTCCAAGTTCTGTACCTTTTGCAATTGCTTCCCTGAATATGTCACCCGTGGATATATGTGGTATATCGTATTGTTCAACAACTCTTTTGGCATAAGTTCCTTTCCCTGCACCCGGAGGTCCAAGAAATATCAAATTCACAAACCCCACCTCTTCGTATGATTATCCATTTCACCTAAAGTCGGGGGCCGCTATCATCATCGGCCACCGACAACGGAAACGATTTTATCTTCTTCCCGCTATCTTACCTTTCTTGACAAAGCCTTCGTAATTTCTCATAATCAGATGCGCTTCTATTTGTTGAGCAATATCGAGCGCAACGCCAACTGCAATAAGTGCACTCGTACCGCCAAGCCATATATTAACTCTCGTTACACCTTCAACTAAGTAAGGAAGCAATGAAATACCGACAAGGAAGACCGCTCCAAGGAATGTAACTCTGTTGAGCACGTAAGTGATATACTCTTCCGTTGGTTTCCCAGCCCTTATACCAGGAATGAATCCACCGTATCTTTTGATATTCTCAGATATATCCTTTGGATCAATAACGACCACACTGTAGAAGTATGTAAAGAAGAATATCAAAAGTGCGTAGAGTATCATCATAAACGGACTTTGCATACTGAATAATTTTATTGCCCATTGTGCACCTGTAATCTGTGCGATTGCTTCTGGGATGCTAATAATAGCCCAAGCAAAGATTATGGGAATAACACCTGAGTGATTAACTTTAATTGGAAGATACGTGCTTGTACCTCCGTAAATTCTTCTACCAACCATCCTTGTTGCATATTCGATTTTGATTCTTCTTTCAGCTTGCTGAACGTAGATAATTGCAACAATCATAAATATAGCAACCGCAATAAGGAATATCCAACCAAATATGCTAAGATTGCCGAGAACAGCATTTCTGAAGTAAGCTGGGTATCTCGATACGATACCTGCAAATATCATTATGCTAACACCGTTTCCAATACCTTTTTCTGTAATTCTATCACCGATCCACAAAAGAAACATTGTACCTGCAACAAGAGATACCGTTGAAACGAATGAGAATAACCAGGTATTGATTGCTATAATTCCTTGATAACTCCTTGCAAGGCCGAATGAAACCACAAAAGACTGAAGCGCTGCAAGGCCAAGTGTTAAATTCTTTGTATATCTTTGGAACTTTTTCCTTCCTTCTTCTCCTTCTTTTAATAGCTCCTTCAAAGACGGAATGATGGAAGCAAGCAATTGCATGATAATCGATGCGTTGATGTACGGTGTAACACTCATTGAAAATACAGAAAATCTGCTAAATGCGCCACCAGTGAAAACGTCATAAAAACTAAGAACGCCACCGGCAAGACCGGTGCCTTGCTTGGAAAGCGCTTCCCCCCAAGCTTTTATATTTATACCTGGAACTGGTACATATATACCAAGCCTAAACACAAGTAACATCAAGAATGTAAAGATAACCCTATCCCGTACCTCTGGAATCTTCATTGCATTGCGCAGCGCTTTCCACATTATTAAATCACCTCTATTTTTCCACCGACTTTTTCTATCTTCTCCTTAGCACTTTCACTGAATTTGTGAGCTTTAACTGTTAGTGGTTTTGTTATTTCTCCTCTTGCAAGTATCTTGACACCATCGTAAAGTTTACTGATGATACCTTTTTCAAGAAGGACTTCCGGCGTAACAATTGCATTGCTTTCAAACTTTTCTTCCAATGTTTCAATGTTGACCACCGCGTAGACTTTCTTTGTGAAGTTTTTAAACCCAAACTTTGGAAGTCTTCTGTGAAGTGGCGTCTGACCACCTTCCATCCAAAGTCTTACTTTCCCTGTACCTCTTGATTTCTGCCCCTTGTGCCCTTTACCAGCTGTTTTACCCTTTCCGGAACCTTGTCCTCTACCCAGCCGTTTGTACTTCTTATTTGAGCCAGGAGTTGGTTTGAGATCCTCTATTGTTATCATCTAATTCGCCTCCTTATTCCTCAATTTCTTCAACTTTTAGAAGGTGCTTCACTTTGTTAATCATTCCACGAATCTGGGGTGTATCCTCCTTAATAACTGTATAGTGCATTCTTCTTAAGCCAAGTCTTTTGACAGTATCTTTTTGGTCGTATTTATATCCGATAGGGCTTCTAACAAGCGTGATTTTAAGTTTTTTCATATCTTAACCCTCCTTTTTTACACCGCGTACTACTTGGGCAGGAGTAACATCTCTAAGAGCAGCGATTTTTTCAATTGGGTAAAGATTCTTAATTCCATCGATGGTTGCTTGGGCCATAACAACAGGATTGGTTGAGCCCATTGCTTTTGTAAGAACATTTTGAACGCCTGATAATTCAAGAATTGCACGGACGGTACCATTTGCAATGATACCTGTACCAGGTGCTGCAGGTTTCATGAGTATCTTCGCGGCATCCTGTCTTCCAACAACTTCGTGTGGAATTGTACCTTTAACCACCGGAACTTCAATTATATTTCTTCTTGCGCTGACAAGCGCCTTTCTAATTGCATCGGGTACTTCTCTTGCTTTACCTACACCAACACCAACTTTACCATTTCTGTTCCCAACTACTGCGAGAACTCTAAACGAAAGATTTTTTCCACCTTTTGTAACCTTCGTCGTTCTTCTAATCTCGATTATTCTTTCTTCAAATGTTTCACCAGCTTGCTTTATCTTTTCAGCAATTTCTGACACTGTGAGCACCTCCTAAACTTAAAATTTCAATCCGGCTTCCCTTGCAGCATCAGCAAGGGCTTTTACTCTACCATGGTACTTAAATCCACCGCGGTCAAAAACAACTTCTTTTATACCTTTCGCAAGTGCTCTTTCTGCTATCAATTTTCCAACTTCTTTGGCAGCTTCCACGTTCCATGTTTTCTTCAATTTTTCCTTCATGGCTTTCTCTGTGGTCGAAGCTGCAACTAAAGTTACACCCTTAATGTCATCGATTATCTGGGCATACATGTGTTTCTCGCTTCTGAAGACGGCAAGTCTCGGTCTTTCAGGTGTTCCTGAAATCTTTTTTCTTAACCTTTTATGCCTAACCAATCTTAATTGTCTGCGATCTTCACGCTTAATCACGTCTTATACCCCCTTATGCTTTCTTTCCTTCTTTAAGTCTAAGAACTTCGTCTACATATTTAATACCTTTACCACTGTATGGGTTTGGCTCTCTCCACTTTCGTATGTCGGCTGCTACTTGTCCTACCCTCTGTTTGTCAATTCCACTAACAATTATTCTGTTTGGTGCAGGAACTTCAACTTTTACATCGCCTGGAACATCAAATTCAACTTGGTGTGCATAACCAAGGTTCATAATTAACTTGTTCCCTTGAAGTTGTGCCCTGTAACCAACGCCAACAATTTCAAGTTCCTTTTTGAAACCTTCCGTAACACCAAGTACCATATTCCTTACAAGTCTCCAATAGGTACCAACCATAGCCTTGAATTTTCTTTCGTCCGCTTTTCTCTTAGCAACCTCGAGATTTGGCGTAAACCACACTTCATTACCTTCAATTTTTATAGAAATAAAAGGATGTGTTGCTAATTTGAGTTCTCCTTTCGGACCTTTAACTCTGATTTCAGAGTCGGTGACTGATATTTGTACATTTGATGGCAAAACAAGTGGTTTTTTCGCAATACGAGACATGAACTACACCTCCTTACCAGATGTAGGCAATAACTTCTCCACCGACTCCATGTTGTTCTGCTTCCTTGTCGGTGAGTACGCCTTTTGATGTGGATATTATAGCAATACCGAGTCCATTTTTAACTCTTGGTATGTTGTTCTTTCCAACGTATATCCTTCTACCTGCTTTGGAAACACGTACAACCCCATGAATAACTCTTTCCCTATTCTTTCTTGTTCCTTTGTATTTCATTTGAATTCTCAATATGCCTTGCTTACCGTCTTCTATATATGTATAGCCCTTTATAAAACCTTCTCTAACAAGAATATCAGCAATCGCCTTCTTCAAATTTGATGCAGGAATATCTACTTGTTCTTTAAAGACTTGGTTTGCATTCCTTATTCTTGTAAGCATGTCAGCTATTGGATCGCTCCACACGGTTAACACCTCCATAATTACCAGCTTGCCTTCCTAACGCCCGGGAGTTTTCCCTCGTTAGCCATTCTTCTGAAGCAAACTCTGCATATACCAAATTCTCTGTACACTGAGTGAGATCTACCACAAATGCTGCATCTTGTGTATTCTCTAACCTTAAACTTCTTCGGTTTTTTCCATTTTTCAACCATTGATTTTTTAGCCATTTAACCTTTCCCTCCTTAAATTACTGCTTTTTGAATGGGAAACCAAGTAATTCAAGTAATCTTCTTGCTTCTTCATCTTTTTTCGCTGTTGTGACGATAACAATATCCATACCTTGAATCCTCTTGACTTGATCAGGGGATATTTCGGGAAACACAAGTTGTTCTGTCAAGCCAAAGCTGTAATTTCCCTTCCCGTCGAATGAATTTGGATTGAGCCCTCTGAAGTCCCTGACTTTTGGAAGAACGAGATTGACAAGTTTGTAAACAAAGTTGTACATCCTTGCACTTCTGAGTGTAACTTTCACACCTACACTCATTCCTTTTCGGATTTTGAAGTTCGATATGCTCTTTTTCGCCTTTGTAATAAGAGCTTTTTGACCAGCTATCATTGTCAATTCTCTTGCGTGCGATTCTATAACATCCTTATTTCTTGAACCTTCACCAACACCCATGTTGATAACAACTTTAACAAGCTTTGGAACTTCATGGATGTTTTTATATCCGAATTCTTTCATTAGAGCTGGCACCACTTCTTTTTGGTACTTTTCTTTTAAAGGAACAAATTCGTAGGCCATTTTTTACTCCTCCTTACTTCTTATCTATGATTTCTCCACATTTTTTGCAGTATCTCACTTTGGAACCATCTTCTAAAACTTTGAAACCTACCCTCGTTGGTTTGTCACAGCTTGGACATACTAACATTACCTTAGACCAATAAAGTGGCGCTTCTTTTTCTATAATTCCACCCTGCCTAAGTTGTCCCGTTGGTCTTTGGTGTCTTTTGACTATATTAATGCCTCTAACAATTATTTTTTCATCTTTTGGCATTACTTGGATGACTTCTCCTCTTTTTCCTTTATCTTTTCCGGAAATTACTTGCACTGTGTCTCCCTTTTTTATCTTCTGTGCCATCGATTACCACCCCTTACCATACTTCTGGTGCAAGAGATACTATTTTCATGAAGCCCTTTTCTCTAAGTTCTCTTGCAACTGGTCCAAAGACACGTGTACCTTTTGGTTGGTTGAATTTGTCAAGAACTACAGCTGCATTGTCGTCAAACCTTATGTAGCTGCCATCTGGTCTTCTAATTTCTTTTCTTGTTCTAACAACAACAGCCTTGACAACGTCACCCTTCTTAATATCTGTATTTGGAACAGCTTCTCTTACACTACAAACAACGATATCTCCTATTGTGCCAAATTGTTTGTGCGAACCACCCAAAACTCTTATAACTCTAAGAACTTTGGCCCCTGAATTGTCGGCTGCTACGAGGTAGCTTTCATTCTGTATCATTGTTCACTACCCCCTTCTATATCGATGTTTTCCTCTGTCTCTGGCGTTTCTCCTAGTTTTGAATGTTCAAGAATTCTTACAACAACCCATCTTTTGAGTTTGCTTAGTGGTCTTGATTCTTCGATTTCAACAACGTCCCCAATTTTACAAGTGTTGTTTTCATCGTGTGCGTAGAATTTCTTAGATCTTTTGACGTACTTACCAAATTTTGGGTGTTTTACAAGTCTTTCGACCTCAACAGTTACAGTTTTATCCATTTTATCGCTTATGACAACGCCAATTAATCTTTTCTTAGGCATGTGTATTACCTCCTTATATCAAGTTCACGTTCGCGTAGAATAGTTTTGATTCTTGCTATGTCCCTTTTTGTTTTCTGAATAAGGCTTGTATCTCTCAATTCACCCATTGCATTCTGAAACCTTAGGTTCATTAACGTTCTTTTCTTTTCCTCGAGTAATCTAACTAATTCTTCATTGCTCATATTTCTGATTTCCACTGGTGTCATACTGCTTCACCACCTATGTGATGTCTTGTCACTATTTTTGTTTTGATTGGTAATTTCGTTGCGGCATACTCTAACGCTTTAATTGCTGTTTCTTCGTCTACACCACCGATTTCGAACATTATCTTCCCTGGTTTTACGACTGCAACCCATCCTTCAACGTTACCTTTACCTTTACCAAGTTTTGTTTCCGGTGGGTGTTTTGTGTAAGATTTGTCTGGGAATATCTTTATCCAAAGTTTTCCTTCTTTTTTAAGCGTCCTTGTAATGGCAAGCCTACACGCTTCTATTTGTTGTGATGTAATCCATGATGGTTCGAGTGCTTTCAGTCCGTACTCACCAAACATTACGAGAGCTCCACCTTTGGCTTCGCCTTTTGTTCTTCCTCGGTGTTGTTTTCTATATTTAACCCTTTTTGGCATCAACATGGCTGCTTACCTCCCTCATCTGCCTATATTTTACAGGTCTGCTAATACTCTATTCAATTTCTCGGCTCTGTTCACTTCAGTAGAAGTATTTTGAAATTATATCTGCTGGTCACCTTTGTATATCCAAACTTTAATTCCGATTGTACCGTACTTTGTCTCTGCTCGTGCAGTTGAATAATCAATTACAGATCTTAATGTTTGAAGTGGAAGTCTTCCTTTTAAGTACCACTCTGTTCTTGCTATTTCCGCACCCGCAAGTCTTCCGGAAACCATTATCTTTATTCCTTTTGCTCCCCTTTTTAGTGCCGCGGTAATTGCTCTTTTCATTACTATCTTGTATGATGCACGTTTTTCTATTTTTTGTGCAATTGATTCTGCTACAAGTACTGCCTCTGTCTCGGGCGTTTTTACTTCAACAATATCAATTCCAAATTTCCTGTTGAAGTTTGCTTCAAGAGCTTGTCTTAATTCTGTGATACCCGCACCTTTTTTACCGATTAATATTCCTGGCCTTGCAGCGTGAATGGAAACAAGTACTCTTTCAGCATCTGGCCTTTGAATAAACACTCTCGCGATACCAGCCTGATCATAGTTTTTCTTGATGAACTTCCTAATTGCCTCATCTTCAAGCAAGTATTCCTTGTATTTCTTTTCATTGAACCACTGTGCATCCCAGTCTGCTGTTAAACCAAGCCTAAAACCTTTTGGATGTACTTTTTGACCCACCTGTATCACCTCACAACATATGTATTATTTTGCTTTTGATTCATTTTCTTTTTCCCTGTCTCTTACAACAACAGTTACATGAGACATCCTTTTTTGAATGATGTCTGCCCTTCCTCTACCGCGTGCCCAAACTCTTTTCATTCTTGGACCATCATTTACATAGCATGCTGCAACATAAAGATTATCCTCAGAAAGTCCGAGGTTGTTTGTTGCATTTGCTACTGCCGATTTTAACACATTATATACGATTCGTGCAGCCTTTTTAGGCGAAAATTCAAGAAGATTAAACGCTTCTGAAACATTCTTACCCCTTATAGAGTTGACTACTGATCTTGCTTTTCTTGGAGATATGCGGACAAATCTTGCAACCGCCCTTGCTTCATATTTTGGTAACGTGGCGAGTGTCTCTTTTCTTTTTGCGTGGAACTTGGACCTTTTGAGTCCTTCTCTTTTAATAATCGTTTGCATTATTAATTCCCTCCTTATTTCTTGACCTCACCTTTTTTGGCTGACTTGTTCGTATGTCCACCAAATCTTCTCGTAAATGAAAATTCTCCGAGCTTGTGGCCAACCATATTTTCTGTTATGTAAACGGGTATGTGCTTCATTCCATTGTAAACTGCTATAGTGTGCCCAACCATCTCTGGAACAATTGTGCTTGCTCTGCTCCATGTTTTAATTATTTTCTTCTCGCCCGTTTCGTTGAGCATTCTAATCTTTTTGATTAATTTAGGATCAACAAAAGGTCCTTTTTTACTTGAACGGCTCATTCATTACACCTCCTGATTAACCGTTTCTTCTTCTAACTATGAATTTATCGCTTGCTCTCTTACCTCTCCTTGTCTTGTATCCTTTAGCTGGTACACCCCATGGGCTTTGTGGATGGTGACCTTTACCTCTTCCTTCACCACCACCATGTGGGTGATCAACAGGATTCATAACGACACCACGTACGTGTGGTTTTCTACCCTTCCATCTTTCCCTACCAGCTTTACCGGAAACTTCATTTTTGTGGTCTTCATTTCCAACTATACCAACCGTTGCGTAGCACTTTACGTGTACCTTTCTTAATTCACCTGATGGCATCCTGAGAAGTGCGTAGTTCCCCTCTTTTGCCATAAGTTGGCATGCTACACCTGCACTTCTTGCAATTTTTGCACCACCGCGCGGTAAATATTCAACATTGTGCACGATTGTACCAATTGGTATATTCTCAAGTGGAAGCGCATTTCCAGGCTTGATTTCCGCTTCTGGACCGGACATTACAGTATCCCCAACGCTGAGCCCATTTGGTGCCAATATGTATCGTTTTTCACCATCTGCGTAAACGAGAAGGGCTATTCTCGCGGTTCTATTTGGATCGTACTCAATCGAAACAACTTTTGCTGGAATGTTTTCCTTTTCCCATCTTCTAAAGTCAACTATCCTGTAAAGTCTCTTATGCCCGCCACCTCTGAACCTTACTGTGATTCTACCGTGGTGGTTTCTTCCCGCTGTCTTCTTCAATGGAACAACAAGAGACTTTTCGGGCTCTGCCTTTGTTATTTCCGAAAAGTCAGGAATTATCATAAATCTTCTACCTGGAGTTGTTGGCTTAAATCTTTTAAGACCCATTGTTTTTCACCCCTTATGCTTGGAGTTCTTTAATTACATAGCCTTCTACTAATTTGACTATGGCTTTTTTCCATTCTTTTGTGTAACCTTCTCTTGCCATGTAACCTCTTCTGAGGTCTCTCTTTGGTTTCGGCTTAACAATTAAAGTGTTGACTCTTTCAACTTTTACGTTAAAGAGTTTCTCAACAGCTTCCTTTATTTGTTCCTTATTTGCATTCTTATTGACCTCAAATACATATTCACGGTTTGCTCTAAGCATCATCGATTTTTCGCTTATTATAGGTCTGATGATGATGTCTGAATATTCTTTTCTCATTTGCTGAGCACCTCCTCAATTTTGCGAACGGTGCCCTCTGTAAGGACAACCTTTGAAGCATTGATTATATCGTAAACATTCAAACCATCGATATTAACTGGATTTCCATTGTTCGGATTATCTGCAATTATAACCTTTACACCGGGAATATTTCTTCCAGAAAGCTTAACGTTTTCGTACACTTCTTCTTTTCTCGGAAGAACAAAAAGCACCTTTTCGTCAGCGATTCCGAGATTTTTGAGAACTTCTCTCATCTGTTTTGTTTGCGCTTTTTCAAATCGTATGTCGCTTACAACAATGAGATTTCCTTCTTGGAAACGCGCTGAAAGAGCCGATTTAAGAGCTAATCTCTTCATCTTTTTGTTTAACCTTTTCAAGTAATTTCTTGGTTTCGGACCGTGAGCAACACCACCGTGTCTCCAGTGAATTGCCCTTATAGAACCTTGCCTTGCTCTACCCGTGTGCTTTTGCGGCCAAGGTTTTCTTCCTCCACCAGCTACTTCTCCTCTTGTTTTTGTGGATGCTGTACCTGATCTTGCATTTGTCAGTTGCATATCAATGTAGCGCCACATGACGTCAAGGTTTGGTTCGATACTGAAAATCTCATCACTAAGTTCGATGTTTCCGATCTTCTCACCCTTGATGTTGTAAAGTACTGTTTGTGCCATATTCTTCGTCCTCCCTTACTCCATTTTCGGAGCACACTCTTGCTCTGCGCAGTTAAAAAGTAAAAAAACGATTATTGCTTAACTGCGCTTCTTATCAGAACAAGGCTGCCCCTTGCTCCTGGCACTCCACCTTTAACCGCTAAGAGATTGTTCTCTGTATCAATTTTAACTACTTCTGAATTGAGTACTGTTATCCTTTCATTACCGTACCTTCCAGGCATTCTTTTACCTTTGAATATCCTCGCCGGTTCAGTGTGTTGACCAACTGAACCAAGTTCCCTGTGGAATTTTGCACCGTGCGCCTTTGGTCCACCTTGGAAATTCCATCTTTTCATTGCACCAGAATAACCTCTACCTTTTGACCAACCTGTAATGTCTATTTTATCGCCTTCTTGGAAAATTGCAACTGTTATTTCTTGTCCAACGGAATACTCATCAACATTTTCGACTCTAAATTCTTTCAAAACTCTCATTGGTCTAACATTTGCCTTTTTGAAAACACCAAGCATTGGTTTCGTAAGCTTCTTTTCACTTATTTCTTCAAAACCGACTTGTACTGCATTGTACCCATCTTTTTCAACCGTTTTCTTCTGAACAACAACACAAGGACCGGCTTTGAGAACTGTGACTGGAATAACCTTATCGTCTTTCCACAGTCTGGTCATTCCTACTTTTCTTGCAATTATAAACTTCATCTCAAAACACCTCCAAGGACTCACAGATTGATTTCAACGTCGACACCTGCTGGAAGATTAATCTTCATCAGAGCGTCAATCGTTTTTGAGTTCGGTTCTATTATATCGATGAGCCTTTTGTGTACCTTCTTTTCAAATTGTTCACGTGAGTCTTTGTGTTTAAGCGGTGACCTTAATACTACATAAAGTGTTCTTTCTGTTGGCAGTGGTATAGGACCCGAAACCTTAGCATTTGTTTGCCTTGCAACTTCGACAATTTTTTTGGCAGATTCGTCGAGCAATCTATGGTCATATGCTCTCAATCTGATTCTAATTTTTTGCCCTGGCATGTCTTACCCTCCTTCTCAGAAAAGGGGGGGATCCCCCCCAATTACATCGATATCACTATTTTTGATAGGTAGTAACTATTACTCAATTATTTCTGAGACAACTCCTGCACCAACTGTTCTTCCACCTTCACGAACAGCAAATCTCATACCTTTTTCGATAGCTACTGGATAGATGAGTTCTATTGTCATTTCGACGTTATCACCAGGCATAACCATTTCGACACCTGCTGGAAGGTCAACAATTTCACCTGTTACATCAGCTGTTCTAATGTAGAACTGTGGCTTGTATCCTTTTGTGAATGGTGTATGACGTCCACCTTCTTCTTTTTTCAAGACGTAGATGTTCGCTTTGAACTTCTTGTGTGGTGTGATTGAACCTGGCTTTGCGATAACTTGTCCTCTTTCAACTTCGTCTTTATCAATACCTCTCAACAGACATCCAACGTTGTCTCCAGCCATTGCTTCGTCAAGTTCTTTTCTGAACATTTCAACGCTTGTTATAACTGTTTTTCTTGTCTCATAGCTCATACCAATGATTTCTGCTTCAACACCTGGTTTAATAACGCCACGTTCGATTCTTCCTGTAACAACTGTACCTCTTCCCGTGATTGTGAATACGTCTTCTATTGGCATAAGGAATGGTTTATCTACTTCACGAACTGGTTCTGGGAAGTAATTATCCATTGCATCGAGAAGTTCCTTTATTGATTGAAGATCTGGATGGTTTGGATCGTTTGGTGCTTCAACTGCTTTAAGAGCGGAACCTCTGATTACTGGAACTTCGTCACCAGGAAATTCGTATTTGCTGAGCAAGTCTCTAACTTCCATTTCAACAAGATCAACAAGTTCAGGGTCGTCAACCATATCAACTTTGTTGATGTAAACAATCATTGCAGGAACGTTAACTTGTCTTGCAAGAAGAACGTGCTCTCGTGTCTGTGGCATTGGGCCATCTGTTGCTGCAACGACAAGAATTGCACCATCCATCTGAGCTGCACCAGTGATCATGTTTTTGATGTAGTCAGCGTGTCCTGGACAGTCAATGTGTGCGTAGTGTCTCTTTTCTGTTTGGTACTCAACGTGTGTAATGTTGATGGTGATACCTCTTGCTCTTT
Source organism: Fervidobacterium sp. (assembly GCA_049970055.1). Taxonomy (GTDB): domain Bacteria; phylum Thermotogota; class Thermotogae; order Thermotogales; family Fervidobacteriaceae; genus Fervidobacterium. The sequence goes on along the minus strand of JBMFNR010000002.1, from coordinate 240,200 downwards.
CTTCTGGTGCCTTGTCGATCATTTCGTATGGTGTGTAGTCTGCCCATCCAAAGAGTGAACAGTACTTTGTAATAGCAGCTGTAAGTGTTGTCTTTCCATGGTCAATGTGCCCGATCGTACCGACGTTCATGTGAGGTTTGGTTCTTACAAATTTTTCCTTTGCCATACTTTTGCCCCTCCTTCTTCACCTATGGTGGAGTAATGTAGTTTATTGTCCTTTAAGTATTTTTTCTGCTACTTTTTCTGGTACTTTCTCGTAGTGGGAAAGTACCATTACATAGTTAGCCCTACCTTGTGAAAGTGACCTAAGCGTGGTTGCGTATCCAAACATTTCACTTAGTGGAACTAACGCTCTTATTACTCTTAGATGACCTCTGTTTTCTAGTGCGTCTATGTGCGCTCTTCTTGAGTTGAGATCAGCTATGATATTTCCCATGTACTCTTCTGGTGTCGTAACTTCCACTTTCATTATCGGCTCAAGCAACGCTGGACTACCCTTTTCCATTGCTTCTTTGAAAGCCATACTTGCTGCTATTTTAAATGCCATTTCCGACGAGTCTACTTCGTGGTATGAACCATCAAGTAGCGTTGCTTTCACACCAACAACTGGGTAACCTGCCAACACACCTACTTGTAAGGCTTCTTTTATTCCCTCTTCAATAGCTGGTATGTACTGTTTTGGTATTACACCACCAACCGTTTTGTCAACAAATTCAAACGTTTTGTCAAGACTGAGTGGCTCGAACTGAATAACAACGTGACCGTACTGACCTCTACCACCACTCTGCCTGATGTATTTACCTTCAGTTTTGACTTCTTTTGTAATCGTTTCTCTGTAAGCAACCTGTGGCTTACCAACTCTCACATTAACATTAAATTCCCTTTTGAGCCTATCAACAATGATTTCAAGGTGTAATTCTCCCATTCCTGAAAGAATAGTTTCGCCTGTCTCTTGATCAACGTAAGCTCTTAGTGAAGGATCTTCGTCAAGAAGTGCTTGGAGCGCTTTTGAAAGCTTTGTTTCATCATCTTTTGTCACTGGTTCAATCGCGATAGATATAACTGGTTCTGGAAATTCCATTTTCTCCAAAACAACGTACGTGTTCTCCTCACAGACAGTATCACCAGTTACAGTACTCTTCATTCCAATGACTCCAACGATGTCTCCAGCTCTTATGTAATCCACGTCTTCGCGCTTATCGGCATGTAAGAAGATAAGCCTCGAAACTCTTTCTTTTATTCCCTTTGTTGTGTTAACTACATAACTTCCTTTCTCAAGCCTACCACTGTACACTCTAAGGAATGTTAACTTCCCTACATATGGGTCAGTTTGAATCTTGAACGCGTATGCCACAAAGTGCCCGTCTTCCTTGGGGTAAACTTGTATTTCGTTACCATCTTTATCAAAGCCACGAACTGGTGGTAGATCCAACGGCGATGGAAGATACCTGATAACACCGTCGAGAAGGGGTTGAATTCCCAAGTTCATCTTAGCTGAACCACAAAAAACAGGTGTGCCCAATCCAGCAATAGTTATCCTTCTGAGTGCCGCATGAATCTGATCGATACTTGGCTCTTCACCTTCAAGGTACAGTTCCATTACCTCATCGTCAACTTCTGCGATCTTCTCTATCATGTCTTCCCTTGCTTCTTCGGCTTTATAACGCCACTGAGCAGGAATTTCTTCGACAACCATCTCCGTACCTTCTGGATTAAGCCATCTAATTGCCTTCATTTCAACTAAGTCAACAACACCCTTAAAATCGCTTTCGGCACCCATCGGTATTTGGACAGGAATTGGATGTGCACCAAGTCTTTCAAGCATTGTTTGGACAGCCATATCGAAATCAGCACCCGTTTTGTCCATCTTATTCATGAAAGCAATTCTTGGTACATTGTATTTATCTGCCTGCCTCCAAACAGTTTCAGACTGTGGTTCAACACCTGCGGTTGCATCAAAGACCGCTATTGCCCCATCAAGAACCCTTAGCGACCTTTCGACTTCGATTGTAAAGTCAACGTGGCCTGGTGTATCGATGATGTTAATACGATGTTCTTTCCAAAAACATGTTGTTGCAGCCGATGTTATGGTGATTCCTCTTTCTTTTTCCTGAATCATCCAATCCATCGTTGCAGTTCCATCATCAACACTACCAATCTGGTGCTTTCTACCTGTAAAAAAAAGTATACGCTCGGTTGTAGTCGTTTTACCAGCGTCAATGTGCGCCATTATTCCTATGTTTCTAAGCTTATTCAGGTCGACATATAATGCCTTTATCTCTTCCATACTTTCCTCCTCAAAGACATAGAACTAAACTCTAAATTACCATCTGAAGTGCGCAAATGCTCTGTTGGCTTCTGCCATCTTGTGTACGTCGTCTCTCTTTTTAATTGCTGCACCTGTATTGTTGTATGCATTTAACAGTTCTTCTGCTAATTTTTCTTGCATTGGTTTTCCTTTCTTTGATCTTGCTACGTCAACAATCCATCTGATTGCGAGTGTTGTTTTTCTTGGTTCTTGAACTTCAACAGGAACTTGGTACGTTGCACCACCGATCCTTCTTGGCCTAACTTCTACTATTGGTTTTACATTTTCAACTGCTTGTTTAAAAACCTCTATACCGTTTTTACCTGTTTTTTGCTCGAGAATGTTAATTGCCCCGTAAACTATCTTTTGAGCGATTGATTTCTTTCCATCCCACATAATTTTGTTAATCATCTTCGTTACAAGAATTTCACCGTACACTGGATCTGGTGGAACTATTCTCGGCTCGGCTCTTCTTCGCCTCATTCAATTCCCTCCTTATTTCTTGCCCTTTGCGCCTGCTGCTCCAGCCTTTGGTCTCTTTGCACCATACTTACTTCTGCTCTGGCGTCTGTTTTCAACACCTGCTGCATCAAGAGCACCGCGGATAATTTTGTACCTAACACCTGGAAGGTCCTTAACCCTTCCACCTCTTACAAGAACGATGGAGTGTTCCTGAAGATTATGGCCTATACCTGGAATATACGCTGTTACTTCTATACCGTTGCTCAATCTAACCTTTGCTATCTTTCTGAGAGCTGAGTTTGGCTTTTTCGGTGTCATTGTCGAAACCCTGACACAAACTCCTCTTTTCTGTGGGTGCCCCTGCAATGCTGGTGACTTGGATTTCTCCTTAATCTTCTGCCTACCGTGTCTCACTAACTGATTAATAGTTGGCATCTAAACCCTCCCTTCAATCATATACACTCGTGTGATATTATAAACGCACTTTTACAAAAATACAATAAAGCCCGTGTGAATTTTTTGTTGCGTACACGATATCGGGCGTCTTTAATTTCATACGATAAACTAACCAACATTGCTAAAAGAACGGGCGCTATAGCGCCCGTAGAGTTCGTATATTATTTTTGTTTAAGTGTTTACTAAACTGGCTGGGGCGGTAGGACTCGAACCTACACAACTGGAGCCAAAGTCCAGGGTCCTGCCAATTAGACGACGCCCCAGCATCTTTACCGCAGCTTTAGCCTACCTTTGCGCTGTATCGCCTAAATTTAAGACCGCAGTTTTTAGGAATTATTGATATTAAAAGAGTGGTGGGTGCGGCAGGGATTGAACCTACGACCTCTTCCGCGTCAAGGAAGCGCTCTCCCACTGAGCTACGCACCCACTTGTTGCTGACGTATTTTCAGCATCAGCGATACAGATTTTACTATGTAAAAGTTGTTCTGTCAAGAGTTTTTTTAAAATTATCATATGTCCTTGTTCAAAAGTATAATTACAAAGTCACCTGCTGCTAACTCATACGGGATCACGTTTGTCATTTGTAGTGGTAAATTCTTCGCTCCAAAACGCGTTATTATCTTAACACTTCGTACCTCTACTGGTCGTCCAGCAGTTTCGTTAATATATATTTCAACATACCTACCATGGACTAAGTTAAGGTTACCAAGTATTATGAGAGCTTCATCTTTTTTCCAGAAACTGTAATTCGCTGTCAGGCCGTCTTGATAGTTCAGATACACATACCTAAATTCCCCATTGTAGAACTCCGATAATCTTTCCCTTAAATTGAGTAACTTTCGCAAGTAGTCGTACATACCTGCCTCACTCTTATCCCAGTGCAGTGCAAAATAGTCGAAGAATGCAAGCTTTCCATAAAATTGGTCATCTGGGGGTAAAATTGTTTTTCCAAATATATTATTATCCAAGCCAAGGTTCATAGGTTGAGTTTCCTCTATTTCTTGGCCTGTATTAACGTACGGTATCGAATTTGGGGCAAAATACAAGAGTGCCGGTGCAAGATATTTTAATTTATCACCATTCTCTCTAACTACGATTCTTGGAGTATCTGGTGTTTCACATGAGGCTATAAACGGCACTTTCAGTTGTGGTACAATCTCCTCAATGAATCTATAAAATTCTCTCGGTCTTGCTACGGCGTACCAACTATTTCCAAGTATACAATCATACCCTTCGTTTTTTGCTTTTTCGTCATTCTTCATTTCTAATTCTTCGGCTATAAATACAAACGCAGGATCTATGTCTCTTGCTTTTGAGATAATCATGTCTTGCAAATTTGATGGAAGCGCGTGCCCCATATCAATCCTTGCACCATCTATTCCAAATCTTTTCTGGTACGATGGAATAATATTTGATAAATATTCCCAAAGCTCTTTATTCGGTACATTACCTGGGAATTTGCTTGATTTAATAACGTCAAACAACACATATGGTGGCTGTTCTTTCGATACGTATTTTTGACTTTCCGCTGGATGGTCAAGGTAAAGTCTTAAGAACGTTACATCATCCCAAGTAGGTTGTGGGTCATTTACCCAATCTGAGAAACCCGGGGGAGTTATAATTCCGAATTCTTTGGCTATGTTTGAAAGAATATTACCCTCCATCTTCTTAACCTTTTGCCACTTTTTTGGATCTAATTTGCCAGGTGAAAGTGTAAATTTCTCAAGATGCCTTTTTACCTCCTCGTTTGAATATATAACTTCTAGATCTGTAGCATCGGGTATTTTGAATGGTAATTCTGGAATGTATGGTGGTTTGTAACCACTCACTTCCTCAATCTTAATCCAGTAGAACCAATCAGGATGTTCTTTTATCAAGTCACTGTCTCTTGCCGCTGTCCTTGGAATGAAATCCAAAACAACACGTATACCGAGTATATGCGCAGCCTGAACAAGAGCTTTGAATTGTTCCTCAACGGAGAAACAATCAACAAGAGGATCACTGTAACTCTCATCGAGTTCTACAGGATTTTTTACCGCATATGGTGAACCAACTTCGCCTTTTTTGAAAACGTTACTCATTTTTGATATAGGTAACATATAAAGTACATTCATCCCCATGTTCTTCAAATACGGTAAAAGCGCAATCATCTTTAGAAATGTACCCGTTTCCCTATGCCCAAATATATCCTCTGGCTCAAAGCTACCAAAACCCTTATGATTGTATGCAACTGTTGTTCTTGGAAGAGCACCATACATTTTTGCATTTCTTATCCAGCTAGTGTTGTTCTCACCGTTGAGATAAGCTAAGGATTTTGAGTAATCTAGCCCCTTGTCACTTTGAAGTACCCAGTCGATTAAATACGAATAATATTCGTATGGGTCAACAAAGTACTTTCCATCTTTTGTGGAAAGCTTTCCAGGATAATGGAAAACAAACCACTGCTTGGGTAAGGCGTAGAGAGTTTTTCCTGTAATTTTACCTCTCAGATAATCTCTCAAGTTTTTTAGTTCCTGCATCCATCATACCTCCTGTGTGCTAACTTTTCCACTTGACGAAATTTTCAGATCGATGTATAATTCTAACGCTGGACGGAGGCGTGTCCGAACTGGCTAAGGAGCCGGTCTTGAAAATCGGTGGTGGTTAAACCACCATGTGGGTTCGAGTCCCACCGCCTCCGCCATTTTTATTTTATATTCTAAGCATTTTAAACATCTTCTAAACTTTTAGAATGTTCGCATAGCTCTTTGCTTGCAAGCTTTCTCATTTTTTCATTCAACAATTCTACTTCACTATCAAAAAACCAAGCTGCAAGCATCAGCAAAAACCCACAAATAAGCCAGAAGTAAGTACTTATCTCAAGAGCGACGCCGATACTTCCGAAGCTGACCGATAAAATCCCGCCAATAAATCTTCCGACACCGTTGCCAACTGAATCAGTGAGATTAAATATCGAGAAAATCCTACCTCTATTCTTGGGTTCATTGACATTTAAAAGCATCATTTTAACATTTGGTCCCGTGTACGAATCAACCATAGCAGCTAAAAATCCTATCACTCCAAGAGTTAATAATGTTCCCTGACGATAATCGAATTTAAAAACCAAGATTGTAAAAAACACACCAATGACAGTTGTTGCAGCTGATACGAGTGGGACTAAACGCTTAGAGATACGATAAAGCCTTTCACCAAGGAATCCTCCTAAAACATTACCAACTATACTACCAATGGCAAAGAGTAAAAAAACAGTAGTTGCTGTCTTGAGATCCATGCCTTTCTCTCTTTTCAAGAACTCTATCAAAAAGAAGGGTATAACACCCCAGGGAACTGTACCAGCGATACCTTGGAAAAATAAAAGTAAATTTGTTTTTACTCTAAATAAGTTCAAATAGTCTGAAATTTTTATCGAATACGTGTAAACAGCATCACCTTCTTCGAATCCTTCCTCACACGATGCTCTTTTTGGTTGTTCAATGTAATACCAAATAAGTGGTATCAATATCAAATTTGGTGATGAAACGAGTATGAACGGTATACGCCATCCAAAAATGCCCGCAGTATAGCCTGAAACAAGCATTCCCAATATACTACCGACACTTACAGCTAAGCCAAGAATAGAAACTACTTTTCCCCTCTCTTTGTGACCAAACAGATCACCAACAAGAGAGTAAGAAATTGGAAATGAAGCACCAACACCAATACCTGTCAATACCCTCCAAAAAAACAGCTGCTCAAACGAACCAGAAATAGCTGTTAAAAGACAAGGTATTTCGCCAACCAATATTGATGCAACGAGTAATTTCTTCCTATCGTATTTATCCGTTAAATAACCCCATACCAAACTAATGATAGCTCCAACGATACTAAAAACCCCACCAACAAGCCCAATATGAGAATCAGTCACATTAAATTCTTTTTCTATCATCCCTATTACTGGGCTCATAACCATCTGATCGGCATTTAATATGGTAAGTAAAAGAAAAAGAAAGAGAACTGTTCTTTTTCTATCAATTGTTTTACTTACATTCAACTCTATCCCCCCGAATTTACAAAGTTATTAAAAGTTATCATTTATATTGATCTTTAAAAACCCATCGAGTATACTCCACGGTAATACGAACTCGGGCATACCTGTTGAATACGGCGCTAACTCATATTGATCGAATATAAAAGTTATGCCTTCTTTTGAAATAACAAACCTCATCGTGGAAATATCTTTGCTAAAAACGGTGGCAGTTGCATCTTCAAAAAAATCGCTTTTTCTTTCCTCTATTTGCCTTACTATCTCCTGTTTTACAACTTTTTCTGCATCTTCTTGGATTATATCATACAACTTCAAAACTCTTAAATTTTCGATATCTATATTGTATGTATCGAAGATAGTTGATCCGTGAGCACCACCGGTGTATCCATAGTAATATACGACAAAGCTAATTATCTTACCATCATTATACCGTAATTGTGTTTTAACGTACGCTTCGTATGGAAATCTTTGAATACCAGATTTAAAATCTTCTTGAGAAGTACTCTTTATTTGCTGAACGAATTGTCTTATTTTGCTTTCTATCTCCTCGTTGATATCTTGTTCAAATGCCACACTCTTTAAATTCCTCAACCTAGGAATTTCTACGTGTATTTTAACGATCTTGTCTTCCGAAGAACTCTGTACAATCACGAGACTTCCTTGCTTTGATACGTAAAGTAAGACCATCAACGCTACAAACACGAGAACACCAAGCCAGTAAATTCTTGTTTTCACGTCTCTATCAAATTGCATTAATCAATACCTCCCATAGTATTTTCAATTTTCAGAATCAAACCTTTGATAACTCCTGCCATCGTTTGAACGATACCGCAGGTGATTTCGTATAAATTATCAAGCTCTCTGCTGTTTTCTTTATCCACAAAATCTTTCATTGAAACGCTTTCATACAATCTACTGCCAAAAATTTTTTTGATCTCGTTATGTACCTTGAAAAAATTTGAATAAGAATAAACGATAGCTTCGTAAATTAACCTATCATCTGGAACATTCATTATTATAGGTTTCGTTTCCCTTATCACTCTTAATAAATCATGTTTGTTTTTTGAAAAAAGCATCAAATATTCTAAATACATGTCGTATAATTCATGAGCATTCGTCAACATCTTTCTTGTGTTCTTATCAAAGACCGCAACTATCATTTCGGGAACAGTTCCAGGCCTCACGTGGTAAGGCTGCATCAAGTCCTCCAGATAATGCAAACTGTAAGCAAAGAAACGATATCCCCAATAGAAGTCTTTCCTCAAAAAGGCTTGACGTGATAAATCCATAAAATGCACAAAGGATTTATTACCCTCAAAAAATTCAAAAGCCTGAATCTTTACATATCCATGCCTATTTGCTTGCGTTTCTCCAATAAAAAGCTCTATAGGCATAGCTCCTGGCACCATATCCATCCCGTTATCTGGAAAGGTAACATACTCTGTTAAAATCATCCACACAGGAATGGATATGCCACTAATAGTCTTTAAGTGTACGCTGGAAGATAATTCATCTGGGACACGCAATTCACCTTTTTTATTCAGCAACAATTCTTCAGTCGAGTACTTTCCACTCTTGTAATTTCTTTTTTCTACATAGTTATATTCTCGTAACTCAGCGTACTTATTATAGTCAAAACCTGGTATCGAAGTCACAACAAGGAATGTAAAGATATCATGCCCCCACCAGGCTAAACTAATCTCAGAAATGATTAGAAAAATAATTACTAAAGCAATCACTAAGTATCGAATTTCTGGCACGAAATCATCTTTTCCTTTCTTTTTCCACTTCTGTTACAGTTCCATCTGTAAAAAGATATTCTCTGAGAACTTTATCAAATTCAGGAATACGTCTTCTAATTACTTCAAGTATCATGGCTGCGTGTTCCATTTCCTCATCTCGGTTGTGTTTTATCAGATTTCTAACCTCTGGATCCTTTGTTACAACCATTCTTTGATGGTACCAATCAATCGCCTCGAGTTCTTCGATCAAACTTCTTAACAGCCTTGTTAAATCACGATCAAAGTCTGACAATTCCTCGTAAGGTTCATGGTAGGTCATACATTCCCCCCTCTCATTTCTGTTTCAAACCTTCAGCGAACTCTCTTGCTCTTTTCAAATCATCATCGTTAGGTCTATCCGGATTAACTCCACCCTTTTTTCCAAAAAACCAACCAAAGTAAGCTCCCGGGCAATTGAATTCACCAATGATATCAAAACTTCTTTTCTCCAAAAGTTTTTTCAAACCCTTATGGTATCTATAACCATTTAGATCTGCTGATGTTGAAAAAATAAAAACCTTTTTCCTCTGACCATCTTTAAATCTTTTAATTATTTTTTTCAAGGCTCTATCCATACCAAACGCGTAAATGCCAGAACCAAGTCCTAGCACATCATAACTGGTCAGTGTTTTCAAGTCAACCTCATCTGGTCTTTTAACCTCACATTCTAGTACATTCGCAATCTCTTTAGCTATTTTCAGCGTATTACCCCTATGCTTTGAAACACAAATTACCAAAGCCTTTCCAAGCATTCTACCACCCCTGCTTCATATTATACCACCATTTTCAACAAAAAAGGCTATGCAAAAATGCATAGCCTTTAGAATGTTCATATAACCCAAAAATTTCAAAAATTATATTCTTTTCAATGAATTTCTGTAAATTCTCTCTATTACCTCTTTTTCAGCCTTTATCGGTGCCACACTTAAAAGCAAGCCAAGTGAAGGTGTTGTCAAAGCAAGGTTTGTAAGCTTTTCGACGTCACTTTCTTTAAATCCTTCATCTTCAAGCTTCTGAGTTACACCCATAGAAAATAGCCAATCTTCTATACCTTTAGCTATCTTGTCTGCCTCTGCAGGAATTCCTTTCAAACCAGACACTATCGGTTCATAAATTGAAGCAAGTATCTCGGCAGTCGATGGGTATATCTCTTTGACAACAGCTGGTAAAAGCATCGCGAGACCTAGTCCGTGGGCAAGATCAGGTTTCACAGCGCTTAATGGATGTTCTAACGCGTGTGTGAAATGCAAAAGCCCGTTGTCAAAAGATATACCTGCTATTGCGGAGGCATAAAGCAGGTAATATCTCGCATTTAAATCATTGGGATTGCTAAGTGCTTGAGGTAAGTAAGTAGCAATTAGCCTAACCGTTTCTCTCGCAAGTAATATAGAATAAGGGTTTCTTGCAAGGGTTGTTGCAGCTTCCGTAATATGATTTAGTGCATCAATACTTGTATAAAGTGTTTGTTTGTGGGGTAATGTTACCATCAATTGCGGATCATCTACAGAAAATGTTGGATAAATACAGTTGTAAGCTATAGCAGGCTTATATTCCTTTTCCAGAATTGTTGCAACAGCAAACCTATCTACCTCGGTACCCGTGCCATGTGTTGTGTTTATTGCTATTATTGGCTTTGCCCTTTCGGGAACAAATTCACCTTCGTACAGTTGAACGCCTGTTTTGTCTGTGTATTCAAGCAATATAGCAACGCTTTTGGCTGCATCTATCGGGCTTCCACCTCCAATGCCAACCACCGCTTGTGCACCAAAGTCTTTTCCGATTTTCGTTGCTTCATCTATCTGGTCTGTTGTCGGATTAGGCAAAACTTTGTCATACAATATATATTCTATACCTCTTTTCTTAAAAGCATTTTGTACTTTTTCCCATGCACCTGTAACTTTGTACGCAACTGGATCAGTTACAACAATAACTTTGCTTTTACTGGTTCTTACTAGCCAATCGGCTATGTCATTTATCTTGTCAATTGCCCCAACTCCAAAGTAACACGTTGTCTTACACCTAAGTTCAAAAACGTTGTAAATGTTTACCTTCTTTTCCCACATACTTCTCCCTCCTTCGAATTGTATTGTGATAAGTTTCACAATTATTATATAGCAGGCTTATGGGAGAAATGTTAAATAGTGAATAATTTCACAATAACATACTGTAAAGAATAGAAAAAATTAAGTTACATCCACCGCTTCTTTACGCTTGCAAATAATCTTTCGTGTAATTAGTGCATACCTAATTTCTCATAACATATTAAATGTGAAAGAAATGCAATTAGATATTCAGTTTTTCATACATTAAGAATATCGATCAAAATATCGGTACAGCGGTATCTTTAAAAACGGCATTTTAAACTTACTTGCCGTGAATATGGACTTTCTTTCGACAAAAAAATTACTTAGTAAAGATGTGATTTTATATTGCATATATACAGAATCTGAGTGTACCTGCATCATTTTGGACTTTGAAAACAATGAATTCTGTGATATAATTGCGATAGACTTATTTTAAACTAATTAAATAAGGAGTGTGGCATATGAAGGTATCTATCTATGGGGCAGGCAGAGTTGGAGTGAGTATAGCGTTCTCACTTTTGCATACAGGTTTGGTTGATGAATTGGTACTTTTAGACATCGACAAGAAGAGGGCTGAAGGTGAAGCTCTCGATTTGTTACATGCGACATCGATGTTCAAAACATGTGATGTTAAGAGCGGAAACATGTACGATATCTCAAATAGCGACTTCATCATTGTCACTGCTGGAAGAGCACAAAAACCCGGCGAATCACGGTTGGAACTAATAAGTGATAATGTGAAAATTATGCAGTCAATTGCTAAGGAAATTATCGAATATTCACCAAATAGTATTATTATTAACGTGACGAACCCTGTTGGATGTACTAACGTATTTTCTTTGGAAGTTCACTAAACTTCCAAGCAAAAGAGTTATTGGTACAGGTACTACACTCGATACAGCAAGGTTGAGAGTTTTGTTGTCAAAACAGGTTGGCATCTCTCCCGCAAGTATTCATGCATATGTTATTGGAGAGCACGGGGATAGTGAATTTGTGCCATTTTCAAATGCAACAATCGGTGGGCTAAAATTACTTGATTACTGCAAGCAATGTGAAGTGAAAGTTGGTGAGAATATATGTCTAAACTTACAAGTCATAGAAGAAAATGTAAGAAAAGCGGCGTATGAAATTATTGAACGCAAAGGTGCAACTAATCTTGCAATTGGTGCGGTAACTGCTCAATTTGTTAGCAGTATGTGGAAAAACGAAAAACGTGTTTGGACCCCATCTGTTTTAGTCGATGAAATATATATAGGTTATCCAGCTGTTGTTGGGAAAGATGGTATCGAGAAGATAATAAAATTAGACTTAACCGAAACTGAACAGCAAAATTACCTCAAATCACGAAATGTTATCAAGAAAGTTATAAAAGAAATTGAAAGCACCCTTTGAAACATTTCCACAAGTATGTTACCAGTTAAGAAAATTATGAGAAAATATATATGCATAACATAATATATGCATAACATACCGAAAGGGGGTAAAAACATGCGTACGGTAAGGTTAATTGTTGCACTTGTTCTGGTGTTTTCCGTGTTGTCACTAGCAGGATTGAAGGTGGAAGGTAACAAAGTTATCTTTACGTTCAACTATCCTCAGGCAAGTTCAGTGCATCTTGCAGGTACGTTTAATAACTGGTCGACCAGTGCAAATCCCATGAGAAAAGAAGGAGATCTCTGGGTTACCGAACTTGAACTGAAACCTGGAACTTATCAGTACAAGTTTGTTATCGACGGTGGTAAAGTGTGGAAAGAAGACCCAGATGCACCAGGGTACACGGATGACGGATTCGGTGGTAAAAATGGTGTATTCACATTAGCTCTCAAAAATGGGGAATTGATAATACTTGAACCAGTTGCACAGATAAAAGAAAAAGTTGAAATAAATGCTGAAAGACAGGAAAATTTATCGATCGAAGATAATACATACATCGTTATTAAATTTTACAAACCGGATGCAAAATATGTATTTATCGCCGGTTCATTCAACAACTGGAGTATGAGCGATACTGAATGTTACAGTTCCGGTGATGGTTGGTGGGAAGCGGTCTTAGAACTAACACCTGGTGTTTACCAATACAAATTTGTTGTGGATGGAAAAGATTGGGTGGCTGACCCAAATGCACCAGCTTTCGTAGATGATGGATTCGGTGGTAAAAATGGAATATTTGAAGTCTGGAAAGAAGATGGGAAACTCAAAGTAGGAGCACCAAGAGTAAAAAAGGAAGAACTAACTAAGGTAGAGCCACCAAAAGAGAGTGTGGTAAAAGCGGTCTCTTACCAGATCGATGGGAAACTTTCCGATGAAGAGAAATCAACAGCCGTTTTTAAAGGAACAAGCATAAAGGAAACTTACATAGCAAGAACTTCAACAGCACTGTACGTGGCCGTTACTTTGGAAAAAGCGGCAAGTGAATACATTGGTCAAAACGTGCTCATAGAAATCTACACAGATTCGCCAAAGATGACCACTTCCAATAACAAAACTTTTAATGGTACCAAACTTGCTAAGTCAGTTTCATTCAGGTTCACAGTCAATATGAAAACATGGCTAACAAGAAAAAGGGGAACATTCTATGCCGCCCTTGGAGACGATACTTGGGTTCTCCAAGCAAATGCTTTTAAAACTGCCGTCGATGATGTAGTGGAATTTGAAATACCGTACGATTTAATTGGTGTAAAGAGCGGAGAATCTTTTAACATGTTTGTAGTGTGCTCGATCGATGGAAAAGACGAAGCCCTTCCGCAAGATGGGCTTGTTCTCAAGACACCAACTATGTTATCAGGTAATGTTGTTGCAAAACTCATCGACAAAATTGGCGATGATTACGGGTTTGGAAAATATACATATCCAAAAGATCCGGCATTTGCACCGTTCAAAGGATTGTTTGATATAACAGAAGTTACAGTCCTTGAAAACGAAGAGGCATACGTTTTCAGCATAAAGTTTGCGGAAATGACCAACCCATGGGCTTCTCCAAAAGGCTTCTCACACCAACTTATAAATATTTATCTTGACACAAAAGACGGTGGTAAAACAGACACGTACAAGCCAGGGGCCAGGGTGAGTTTCAAAGAACCATGGGATTACTTCATAAAAGTTGCAGGTTGGCCGGATGATAGAATTGTTTTCGCTACAGCTGATGGAAAAGAAATACCAGAAGCGATAACATACGAAGCAGATCCTGCAGATAAGGTTATAAATATCATCATTTTCAAAAAGTACTTAGATATTAAATCTGGAATAAGCGCATACATACTATCGTTAAGTCAAGATGGATATGGTACCGACCACATAAGACCCATTACACCCGAGTCTACTCAGTGGACACTTGGTGGTTATCCAAGTGATTCAAAAGATTACGCACCTTTTGTTCTTGATATTATCGTTCCGGAAGGCTATAGTCAGGAGGAAATATTAAGATCTTACATTCCTGGACAATCGTACGCGCAGCTTATTCCTGTAAAAATAAAATAATATAATTAAGATAAAAAACATTGGAAATCTTGAAATTTTGAAAATCCTCCTTGGTATCCCGGACAGCATGCCAAGGAGGATTTTTTTACATTCTAAAGTAGATTAAATAGATTAATGTGGTAAGGAAATATTGAAACAAAACACCATATTTCGTACCGATGATGAGAAGCTAATTACTTTTCCTTTCCACAGTTATGGCGAAGATGTGTATGTTTATTTCCTCAACTTTTCTGACTTATATGTACGATACCGCATTTAGGAGAATTGATCCATCATATGCTACAACTGTTGCAATAACAACGTCACTGGTTAGCCATGGCATAGTCATGTTGCTGAAGATGCACCAAGGTCAATTTATAGACTTGGATTCATGCTCCTTGATCTGAATGATCCAACTAAGATACTTAAAAGAAGCGAAGAACCTATATTGGAATCAGAAGAGGAGTGGGAGATTTTCGGCGGTGTACCTAATGTAGTATTTATTGATGCTATGGTAGAATACAATACTCAATTTTACATTTACTACGGAGCCCCAGATAATTATATTGCACTCGCAACAATAAGTAAAGAAGAAGTTATGGAATGGTGTAAATAATAAATCCGGAAAAATAAAAAACCTAAAAAGCAGGAGCGTAAAAGCTCCTGCTTTTTCATACCAAATAATAAATAGTACATACGAGAGTTACTTTACATTCTTTTTTTGTGTTTTTTTTGTAACATTATTTTGCTATAATTTTGTCAACCTTAAAGAAAGGGAGGGATAGGTATGAGGAAGTTTTTGACTTTTGTCTTTTTGGCGGTCGTTATGGTTTTGTCTTTTGCCGCTGCAAACTACATAGTTATCGGTACAACAGACAAGATTAGAACGCTCGATCCAGCGAATTGTTATGATTATTTCTCAAGCAACATTCTTTTCAATGTTTTAGCAGGCCCTGTGGACTACAAGATAGGCAGTTCCGAGATCATTCCTTGGCTTTTTGAAAAGTGGACTATTTCGGCAGATGGCTTGACGTACACGTTCTATATTAAAAAAGGTGCTAAGTTTGAGGATGGTACAGAAATCGATGCAAATGTCTTCAAATGGTCATGGGAAAGGGTTATGAAACTCAATGGTGATCCAGCATTCTTACTTGGCGATATCATCGACAAAATCGACGTTGTTGACAAGTATACGTTAAAAGTAAAACTGAAATACAAGTTCTCAGCATTTGTCTCAGTACTTGGTTACACCGTTGCATTCCCGATGAATCCAAAGACAACGCCGGAAGATAAATTTTTAGATGGTGCACCTTCTGCATCTGGACCATATAGAATTGCCGAATGGCAAAGGGATGTTAAAATCGTTTTAGAAGCGAATCCAAAATACTTTGGACCAGCTCCGAAAACACCAAAGATAATAATCCAATTCTTCGAAAATTCCGCACAACTTAGAATGGCACTTGAAACAGGTCAAATTGATGTTGCATACAGGCACATGGATCCAAGAGATATACTCGATCTCAAGCAAATGCAAGATCAACTTGGCATAAAAGTTTATCTCGGGACAAGTCCGCAAATAAGGTATCTGGTGATTAATGTAAAACAAAAACCTTTCGATAATGTGTTGGTAAGGCAAGCATTAGCTTACGCTGTTGATAGAGAAGTAATAACAAAGACTGTTTTCCAAGATCTTGCTAGACCATTGTATTCACTTATACCAATGGGGTGGTGGAGCCACAAAGATGTGTTTCCGAAGAAAGATGTGAAAGCAGCAGTAGATATACTTAAAAAAGCAGGGTACTCTGAGTCAAAACCATTAACAATAGACCTGTGGTACACTCCAAGCCACTACGGTTCGACGGAAGCTGATGTGGCTCAACTGATCAAAAGATCGTTGGAAGAAACAAAATTAATAAAAATCAATATCAAGTATGCCGAATGGTCAACTTATGTTGAGTACTTCTTAAATGGAACAATGGGATTGTTCTTACTCGGTTGGTACCCAGACTATCTTGACCCAGATGATTACGTATGGCCATTCTTGAGTAAGAGCGGTGGAGAGTCACTCGGTAGTTTCTACGAAAACAAGCAAGTTGAAACTTTAATGATGCAAGCACG
Source organism: Fervidobacterium sp. (assembly GCA_049970055.1). GTDB lineage: Bacteria > Thermotogota > Thermotogae > Thermotogales > Fervidobacteriaceae > Fervidobacterium. Next base: position 223,511 of record JBMFNR010000002.1, on the reverse strand, counting down.
CGCTGCAACAGACATTAAGGAAAGAACAAAGCTTTACGAATTGGTGCAAGCTGCATCGGCAAAAGATGTACCATACATACCGTTGTGGCAAGGATACGCAGATTGTGAAGCGAAAAATACCGTTTCAGGAATTGTACTTGAACCAACACAAATTTTCAGATATTACACACTTGAAAAAAAGTAAAAGTTTGAATCAAAAGCCCGCCTGTGGGCGGGCTTTTTTAAATATTTAAATAACCAAAACCAAGCTTCAGGAGGGATGCGAATTGTCGTTAAAAAATTACATCATCACAAGAATTCTGCTTGCTATTCCCATGATTTTTATTTTGCTTTCTGTTATTTTTGTAATCCTCAGAGTAATGCCTGGTGATCCTGTACTCGCCATTCTTGGCGGCAAAGCACCGAAGGAAGTTATAGAGGAAAAAAGGCATGAAATGGGGCTTGATAAACCTATTTTAGCCCAATTTGGTGACTATGTAGTTAACGTCTTAAAGGGAGACTTTGGAACATCTACGTTGACGAATCGCCCTGTTATAGATGAGATAAAAGATAGGTTTCCGGCTACTTTGGAGTTAACGATATTTTCATTTATCGTAGCTTTGCTAATTGGAATCTTTTGGGGAGCGGAGGCTGCATGGAGGAAAGATGGAGCACTTGATATAGCAGCAAGGGTTTATTCGCTGCTAATCTACGCATTCCCAGTCTTTTGGTTTGGATTACTACTGCAGTTGATTTTTGGATCCTATTTGAGATGGTTACCAGTAGGTGGAAGGATTTCTGCCGTAGTGAATTTCAAAGTAGTTACGGGATTGTACGTTTTAGATGCTTTAATTGCAAGAGATTGGAAAGGCTTGATGGAGGCACTAAAGTATCTCGCACTTCCAAGTATTACGCTTGGAACAGTTATTTCTAGTATTTTTCTTAGAATGGTTAGGAATAATACTGTTTTGATGCTTTCAAAAGACTTTGTTAAAGCTGCTCGTGCAAGAGGTTTGAAAAAAAGGATTGTTCTTTACGGTCATGCAGTGAGAAATGCGTTCGTACCAATTTTTACAATCATGGGTATGGAATTTGCTCTTTTGTTGGCTGGTGCTGTTTTAACGGAAACAACGTTTTCTTGGCCAGGGATAGGAAGCTATCTTGTTATGAAAATTCGTTATAGGGATTTTCCGGCTATACAAGGAACTATTGTTTTTTTTGCGATATTTATAGTGATAACGAGCATCGTTATCGATATAGTCAATGCATTAGTTGATCCTCGAGTTAGGTATTAGTCAGCATTTGAGGGGTGAAAATAATATGGGTAAAGATAAAAAGTTTATCAGCGAAAGCATCGGAGAAATTTTAAGAGACCTTGTTGGCACTGGTACGGGTAGGTTAACGTTAATAGGTGGACTTATTTTGATTTTTTATATACTTGTAGCCTTTCTCGCACCATATATAAGTAGGTACGATCCTATCGAAAAAGTTGGGCTTTCGCTTGAACCACCTTCAAAAGATTTCCTGTTCGGTACAGATAATCTTGGAAGGGATGTCTTCAGTAGAGTTATATACGGTTCGAGAATAGCGCTTAGTGTTTCTTTTTTAGGTGTAGTTATAGCCGCGATAATAGGTATACCACTCGGATTGATTTCAGGTTACGTTGGAGGATGGCTTGACAGGATTTTAACACTCATAATGGATGCACTTTATGTTTTCCCTGGATTGATTTTAGCTATCGCTATCGCCGCCGTACTGGGACCTGGAATTGTCAATATTTCATTCTCTATCGCTGTGGTGTACGCACCAACCTACTTTAGAATCATACGAAATCAGGTCTCATCAGTTAAGAATGAATTGTATGTTGAAGGAGCAAGGGCACTTGGTGCAAAAAATTGGGAGATACTCACCAAGTATGTTTTTCCAAACGTTATGCCATCTGTTGTTGTGGTTCTTTCTATGAACTTAGCAGATGCCTTGATGACGGAAGCCGGACTTTCTTTCTTGGGATTGGGAATCGCACCACCAACACCTGACTGGGGATTCGACTTGAGTAGCGGACAAAGATTCATCCTCAGTAGAGCATGGTGGGCTATATTATATCCCGGACTTGCGATAGTTATTGCAGCTCTTGGATTTTCAATGTTTAGTGAAGGTCTCAATGAACTTCTTAATCCAACGATAAGAGAAAGAAGGTGATGAGATGGCAAATGTTAATAAAAATAAAACAGTTTTGGAGGCTAAAGATTTTAGGATATATTATTCAACAAAACGAGGGTATGTGAAGGCTGTTGATGGAATTTCTTTTTCTGTTTACGAAGGTGAGACTTTAGGTATCGTTGGTGAATCCGGTTGTGGAAAATCCACACTCGGGCAGGGAATTTTGAAATTGCTACCACCTTCCACAAAGTACATAGGGCAGATGAGGGTTGTAGATACAGATATTGTACCTTTAAACGAACAGCAAATGAGAAAAGTGAGAGGAAAGCTTGTTGGCATGATTTTCCAAGATCCAATGACAGCGTTGAATCCAATAATAAAAGTCGAGAAACTTTTCTACGAAACACTAAAAGAACACGAGCCTACAATAACAAAGGAGCAAGCAGCAGAAAGAACAGCAAAAATACTTGAAAAGGTCGGTATTGAACCAGTAAGAATGAGGGAATATCCCTTTCAATTCAGTGGCGGTATGCGCCAACGGGTTATGATCGCACTAGCCCTTGTCTTGAATCCGTACATAGTTATTGCGGACGAACCTACAACTTCGCTCGATGTGATAGTACAAGCACAGATACTTGAACTTCTAAATGAGATTCGAAAGGAATACAATTCCTCGATGATACTTATCACACACGACCTAGGTGTAGTTGCTGAAATGGCCGACAGAATTGCGGTGATGTACGCTGGGCACATGGTAGAAATTGCCCCTAAGTACGATATATACTATTTTCCAAAACATCCATACACCCAGCTGCTACTTAAAAGTATACCAAATACAAACCCAAGGGATTTAGAACTCAATTACATACCAGGTTCCCCTCCATTTTTGCTAAACCCGGAACCTGGTTGTCGATTCGCAAGTCGGTGCCCATTTAAAATGCAAAAATGTGAAACATTAGAGCCCCCGATGTACAAAGTCGAAGGGACACAAGTTAAGTGTTGGCTTTACGAATCGCACGTCGAAAACGAGGTGATATAATGTCACTTCTAAAAGTGGAAAACTTAGTGAAATACTTTCCTGTAAAAAGATCGATTGGAGAAGTTTTAACCGGAAAGGAACAAAAGCTTGTCAAAGCCGTTGATAATATATCTTTTGAGATAAAAAAGGGAGAAACCTTAGGATTAGTTGGTGAATCTGGAAGTGGAAAAACTACAACAGGAAGGCTTGTGTTGCGCTTAATAGAACCAACAAGTGGAAAAATTATATTCGATGGTGTTGATATAACCAAACTTAGCCAAAGTGAATTGCGATCTTTTAGAAAAAGGTTTCAAATTATATTCCAAGATCCAACTGCTTCCCTTAATCCATACATGAAAATCGGTGATGCAATAAAACATGGTCTTGAAATTCATAACATAGGCAAAACCGACAGTGAAAGGAAAAAGATGGTTTTAGAAATGATGGAGAGAGTGAATTTATCTACTGAACTTTACAATAGTTATCCACACGAGATCTCGGGAGGTCAAAGACAACGTGTGGTGATAGCAAGGGCGTTAATTTTGAAGCCGGAGTTTATCGTCGCAGACGAAGCACTCGCGATGTTAGATGTATCAGTGAGATCTCAACTTCTGCAATTGTTAATCGATCTTAAGAAAGAGTTTGATCTAACGTTTTTGTTCATCACACATGATCTGGCAACAACTAAGTATATTTGCGATCACGTTGGTGTTATGTACCTTGGCAAATTTGTAGAAATCGGTACTTACAGTCATATTTACGAAAATCCAAAGCATCCGTACACCAAAGCATTGATATCCGCTATACCTGAACCTGATCCGAAGTTAATGGAGACAAAAGAAAAATTTATTCCCAAAGGAGAAGTACCAAATCCAATTAATCCTCCCGCTGGATGTAGATTCCACCCAAGGTGCCAGTATGCAATGAATATATGTAAAACAACACAACCTGTGCAAAAAAAACTTGAGGATGGTAGACAAATCGCATGTCACCTTTACTGAAATTTATAAATACTAAAATAAATAATAATATTAAAGCAAGGCTGCCACTGGCAGCCTTGTTTTTTTCACTACTTCTTGATCATTTTTATTCTACTCTTTGAACCTCAATTTTGTCAATCAACTTTTCAACATCGGACTTCTTGCAAAGTCTTGTTCCAGGGGTCATAACTGCTGCTGTACCTGCTGCATTGGCCCACTTTAATGCCTCTTCTTCGCTTGCTCCTTCTGTTTTCTTCAAAACAAAACCTGCAAGGAACGAATCACCAGCTCCAACAGCACTTTTGACATTTACTTTCACTGTCTTCGTAAACAGTACCTTTTCTTTTGAAATATAGTACGCTCCCTCTCCACCCAGTGTTAACAAAATTCCTTTCAGCTCGTGGATATCTATGACTTTTCTTGCTTCTGAAATTATCTCTTGCACCGTTGTGATCTGCTTACCTATTAACCTTTGAAACTCGTGCAAATTTGGCTTTATGTAATCTGGTTGACCTATCAATCCTGCTTTAAGTTTATCACCATCCGCGTCAAAATAAACTGTAGCTCCCCACTGTTTTAATGCAAATATGATACCAGTGTAAAATTCCGCTGCCACACCTTTCGGCAAACTACCTGAGATGACAACAATGTCACCTGTTCTCACAAGCGCTTGAAGCACTTCCAAAACAACCTGAAGTTTCTTCACACTTATTTTTTCACCCGGCATACTTATTCTGTATTGCCCTTTGTTTGTCTCTAAAATTACATTCATCCTTGTTTCTTGAGGTACTCTAATCGAACTGTAAATTACCCCTTCTCTATCAAGCATTTCTTCAAGCTTTCTTCCTGTGTCACCACCAACGAGAGCAATGGCGATTGAAACTCCACCAAGTTCTTTAATTACCCTTGAAACATCGATCCCTTTTCCGGCAGGGTAGTCAACAACCTTCTTTGCTCGGATAGTATCGTCAATGACAAGTTCATCAACGTAAATGTACCTATCAAGACAGGGATTCATAGTCAATGTAAATATCATCAGACCACCTCCAAGTTAGTAGCTATGTGCAAAGTGTGTAAAGTGTACAAAGATATTATACCTTATTGCCTTTAGTTTTTCTTTATAATTTTTAAGTGTGATATAATACTAACTGTAATTCCCCACTAAAATTGTGGAAAATGGAATATTAAATTTTCCAATTAAAATACGTGAAACAGACTTAGAACGTTGATAGCGCAAACTCGGTAGGACTAGATAGAAACAAAAAAGCAATAGTGAAGCCAATAATAGAGATGACACAAGCAAATGAGAAAAATGTGAAAAAAGAATTGGAAAGGGAGGATGAAACCTTGAAAAGGTTTTTTGTTGTGCTATTTATTGCTTTTGCTTTGTTATTTCTTCCGTATTATATATTCAATTTGTATTCTACATCGTTGGTTGAAACTGTTAGGTTCACTCTCAATAAAAACATCGACCTTTTGGCAAGAGCGATTTCTGTGAGTTATTTTCAATGGGACGACATGCTAGAAGCAGTTTCAAATAACGACGTGCGATGGTTATCTGAGAGTATTCAAGACTTATTAAAGAGTTTCCCTGAAGTCGAGAATGTGAAGATAGAAAACAAAAATTTCAACGGTGACTCGCTCTTTCATATCACTTCGGATGAAACACAAATCATCTGTGAATTTGGTATATTTGATAACTTTAGAACGTCGAAATTGGATGGCAAGGTTGCTATCGCTTTTATTCCTGCGCAAAGGTTATTGGATAACATGCATATAAAGAATATATTAATCACGAAGAAAGGCCCACCACTTTTGTACAACCTTAGGTACAAATCAAAATTAACACTCATGGATATATGGATTTGGATAAGCATTTCTTTACTCACACTTTTCTCAGCTCTTATAACTTTTTATCACTACGAACAAAAGAACATTAAAGTTATAAAAATTCAAGAAAAATCCCTGAGAGCACTTACTGAGTTAACTCAACAACTTCTTAAAGGGGTACTTGAACCAACTTATCAAAATTTATTAGAAAAAGCTATAGAAATTATTCCAGGCGCTCAGGCGGGAAGCATTTTGACAAAGCAAGGAGATTATTTTGTTTATTCTGCTTCCGTTGGATTCGATTTTGAAAAACTCTCAAATGTGAAGTTAAAACCTGAAGAACTCGTACAAGGATTTACAAAAGAAATACAGATTATCAAGAACCTCGACAAGTTCGATATTAACACGTTGACTCACGAAAATGCAGAGATACTAAAGACGGTTGGAAAGATTTTTGAAATAAAATCAACTCTTTCAATACCAATAGTTATAAACGATGAAATCCTTGCATTCTTAAACTTGGATAATTTTACAAGCGAAAATGCGTTTTCGGAACTTTCCATAAATATAGGAAGGTTATTTGCCAATCAGGTTGGTATAATATTCGAGCGCATCTTGTTGGAAAGGCAATTACACGAGCAAAGAAAACAACTCGAACATCTTTCACTCCATGATCCATTAACTGGTCTTCCTAACAGAAGGTTTCTTGAAGTAGAGGCCAAACGTATGTTTTCACTTGCTTTGAGAGAAAACAAAAAAGTTTGCTTATTTTTCCTCGACTTAAAAAATTTCAAACCTATAAACGATTATTATGGTCACGACATTGGGGATTACGTAATAAAAGTTGTTGCTCAGAGACTAAAAAATACAATAAGGCAAAGTGACTTTATTTCACGAGTTGGAGGAGATGAATTTGTAATTTTAATGTACGATTGCAAGGGATATGAAGAGTTTATCAATCGAATCAGTCAAGAAATTCAAAAAGATATATTTTATAATTACGTTAAAATAATCGTAGCTGGGAATTTTGGTGTAGCTGTTTTTCCAGAGGATGCTCAAAATTTTGATGAACTTTTGAAAAAAGCAGACAAAGCGATGTATTACGCAAAGAAAAATGACCTTCTATATTACCCGGCAAGCCAGTTGTGAGTACAAAAAGTAAGGTTGTACTTATTGATTTTACTTAAGCGAAGTGGTATACTAAATTTAGTAACTGTATTTACCCATTTCTGAGGTAATTTTAGATGAGAGGTGAAGTGATGGGAGTCAAGAAGACTCTGAAAATAACTGGCATGACATGTGCAAATTGTGCAAGAATTGTAGAAAAGTCCTTATCGAAAGTTAGCGGGGTGAAATTTGCAGCCGTTAATCTCGCTACGAATACTGCATTCGTTGTGCTCGAAAAAGAAGTTGATGAGGATACGTTGATAAAAGCTGTTGAAAATGTTGGGTATGGTGTATCAAATGAACCTGTCGAGGAAATAGAAGAAAAAAGACTCAGAATAACTAAGAGGAACATGATTCTATCTCTGAGTATAACGATTCCTCTGATGATTGCAATGTTTTTACACATGAATGGTTTTAATATACCATATTTTAGAGAAGTAGAGTTAATATTTGCTGGTATAGTCATTTTTTACACCGGAAGCGGAACAATAAAAGGTGCAACAATTGCGTTAATTCATAAGCATTCGAATATGGATACGTTGATACTCTTTGGCTCTGTAACCGCATGGGTAACAAATATTCTTACGTTTTTAGGTGTAAATATACACCCTTTTGGAACAATCGGAGCAATGATTGTTTCACTCCACTTGCTTGGAAGATATATAGAATCATACTTAAGGGATCGAGCATCTAAACAGGTAAGAGAGCTTATAAATTTACAGGCAAAAGAAGTCGTTGTTTTGACTGATAAAGGTGAGCTTTTAATTCCAACAGAAGCAGTAAAAGAAGGGTTTATTGTCCTTGTAAAACCTGGTGAACGAATACCCGTGGATGGAATAATAATTGATGGAAACACATCTGTTGATGAATCGATGATTACGGGAGAATCTCTTCCTGTTATGAAAGAAGTAAACGATGAAGTAGTTGGTGGATCGCTTAACTTGACAGGAGTAATAAAAGTTAAGGTTACCAAAGTCGGTGAAGACACATTTTTATCTAAGATGGTTAATTTAATACAGGAAGTACAAGGTGCAAAGGTACCGATACAGGCTTTAGCTGATAGGATAACTAATTGGTTTGTACCCACAATAGTTGCACTTGCCATACTTAGTGGATTGGTCTGGTATTTAAATTTCGACAAACTAAGCATGATTACTCACTCGATAAGAAATGCGCTTCCCTGGACCTTACATACGTCAGATCCTCTTTCTTTTGCTATTTTCGTTTTTCTAACAACCGTGGTTATTGCGTGCCCTTGTGCACTTGGCCTTGCAACACCTATGGCACTTATAGTAGGAACATCTTTAGCAGCGAAAAAAGGGCTTTTAATAAGAAACGCAGAAGCAATACAGACAGCAAAAGATGTGGGTTTCGTATTGTTTGATAAGACAGGAACATTGACAGAAGGAAAACCACGAGTTGTTTATTCAAACGTACCAGAAGAGGAAGTTGGAAAAATTTTGAGTGTAGAAAGTTTATCGGTGCACCCACTCGCTAAAGCCATTGTTGAATATTTAAAAGACTTTGATGTTCAGGGGTCTAGTGAAATAGAGGACTTTGAAGAGTTACATGGACAAGGCCTTAAAGCAAAAATAAAAACGGACATATATTTTATTGGAAAACCAGTTGACACAGCATTGTATGAAGAGTATATAACTAAAGGAAGCTCAATTGTTGAAATTAGGAAAAATGACGAAATTGTTGGCTTTTTTGCAATTCAGGATACGGTAAGAAAGGATTCAAAAGGTGCAGTTTATGCATTGAAAAACATGAACATCATCCCGGTAATGGTGACGGGGGACAATGAAAAAACAGCACAGCACGTTGCAACGACGCTTGGAATAAGTGAGATATTTGCAAACGTGAAGCCAGATGAAAAACTTGATATAGTAAGAAGGTTCCAAGCTAAAGGAAAAAAGGTTATAATGGTTGGAGATGGAATTAACGACGCTGCGGCTTTGAAAAGTGCCGACATCGGTATAGCCATTGGAAGTGGAAGTGACTTGGCTATTGATAATGCTGACATAATTATAACAAACGGTGGAATTTCCAAAGTTGTTGAAGCAATTGAAATATCAAAATTGACTTTCAAAGCTATTAAGACGAATTTATTGTTTGCGTTTTTTTACAATGTACTTGCGATACCTTTGGCGATGGCAGGGTTTTTACACCCAGCTATCGCCGAAGGTGCGATGGCGATGAGTTCAATTACTGTAATCTTAAACTCACTAAAAATAAGAAAGCATAAAGGAAATTCTTGTTGTTCTTAGAATGAAAGAAAGGATGGTGCATATTATGGCAAGATACCTTTTGAAAGTACCAGATATTTCTTGTAATCATTGCAAGATGAGAATCATAAAAGCACTTGAAGAAATTGGTGAGACAGATTTTGAAGTTAGGGTTGCGCAAAAAGAGGTAATCATAGACACAGAGAATATCGAAAGAGTGGTTAAAAAGCTCGAAGAAATAGATTATCCAATAGAGCAAGCGATAATACAATAGCGATAGTAATCCAACAAGTGAATAACATAATCAGAGTATAAGGTGAGCATGATTATGGGTATCGAAAGGGAAAAGAAATATCTTGTCAGCGAACAGCTCGCGCAAATACTAGAAGGAAAATCAATAAAAAGGCTTGGCGTAATTCAGTGGTATTTTGACAGTTGTCCCGTAAAAGACGGAAATAAAGATTGCAGAATAAGGTACACAGTTGATGAAGAAGGTAATGAAGAATGGATTGTTGCATTTAAATCAAAAGTAGGCGATGATTTTACAAGGAAAGAAGAAGAATTTCTTATAAGTCCTCAGCCTGATTTGTTTGAAAAGTTATCGAAAAGTCCAGTCGTAGTCAAAATAAGGTATTTTTTAAGCTTTAAACCTGCAGAAGTTGTCTTAGATGAATTCCTTCAGATCGATGTTCCTTATAAAGTCGCAGTAAAATACTTAGCAGAAATCGAAACCGACGAAGGTTTTGAAAATTATGAAAAGTTCTTCCAACTCAGTAATGCTCTTCCCTTGAACGAATTTGAAACATACACAAACAAAAATATATCAGTGGTAAGTAACATTCCCTCGAAAGGGTTAATAGAGCTTGTTAAGAAAAAAATCGTTAGATAATTCTTTAAAAGCAAAAGGGTGGCTTTAAAAAAGCCACCCTTTTGTCAAGCTTTCCAAACAGGTTTTGATGTTTTCAATTATTTATTGGAGTTTCCAATAACTTAAGTATCCTCTTTTCATTGTAGAGTAAGAGTAACACATATCCAAGGATCATGAATACAAGTGAGATGATAGCACTAACTCTTAAGCCTGCTTCATTAACTTCATTAGACCCAAGTATAAATATTGATGGGAATATGAGCCCAGCAATTGTCTGTCCCACTTTTTGCATAAACGTTCTTGCCCCAAAAAAGACTGCCGCCTTATAATTTCCGGTCTCTTTTCCGTGTGCTTCAGCAATATCAGCAATCATAGCATTTGGCAAGATACCAAATATCGCAAGTGGAATAGCTGAAAGCACTGCGACAACATAACTCTGTGCAAGTGGTGAGAAGTTGAATTTGCCTAATAGCGAAACAAAAGCAAAATCGAGAGAAAAGATTATAAAACCAATCATAAGCAATTTCTTTTTTCCCATCTTTTTCGCAAGTATATTGACTGGTACATAGAAAACAAAAGAGAGTAAGAACATGATTAGCTGAACCTGAGAAGCTTGTTCTTTTGGAAGACCAAGTAAAATAGTAACATAATAAACAAGCCCAAGGCTTATACCTGTTAGCCCAACCCAATAAAGTAAATCTTGGAAGACAAAGACTAAGAAATTCTTTTCCTTAAAAGCGTTGATAATAGCCTCAAGTCCACCTTCGTTGACTGAATGTTGTTCACAATAACGTTTCTCATCAATAAATAAAATTGGAAGCAGCATAAATACAAATCCTATTACACCATAAAGTATTGTAACTGTTTGAAATGCCCTTACCGGTTCTAAACCAGCTTTTTCTAAGATTGTTTGAAACAAATAAATCTGGGTACCTATAACATAACCAATCGCCCACATAATAGAAATCATTGTGCTTAATAGTAATCTTTCGTCTGGATTGTGACCAAGTTCGCTCATCCACGCAAAATACGGTGTAACATACATGGTCATGAACCAATAAAACGCGATCACCGTCGCAAAGAGCCAAGCCGTATTAATAGAAAAACTCGATGATGGTGGTAAAAATGGTAAGAAAGAGAAAAGGGCAAACGGTAAAACACTAATAGCAAGGAATCCCCGCCTTCTTCCAAGTTTCATTTTACTTCTGTCCGAGAGCGTTGCAACTAAAGGGTCGGTAACAGCATCGAAAAATCTTGAAACGCCTAAGGCAAGGCCAACAATCGTCAATCCTGCAAACACAGCACCTTTTTGAACAAACTGAGGAAAGTTAACCCCCTCTGGTGGCATGTAAAAGTACACAAGCGCATTTCCAATAGCAAAACTTGTTAGCGACCAACCTAGTTGTCCTAAAGCGTACATCCACTTCTTCCACGTCGGCAATCGTTCTGCCATAACAACCCCTCCTGTCTTTAAGTATCTAAAGATCATTGGTAACGTTACCGGACATTCTGATTTATTTTAACATTATTCATTGAAAAAACAGACTACAATTTTCAAGCGATTAAGATAAATAATTTCTATCAATTGTAATTTTAATTCTTATACATTAATTTTCACCAATTATTTTGTGAATACTTTGTTTTATGGCTTTATGCAATAAGAGGAAGAGGTAGGTGAAAGATATTATAATACCGTTGTGAAGAACTTGATTTGGCATAATTTAGCATGACCTTGACATTTTAATACATAGCAGCGCATAACGAAAGGAAGGTTTATTTATATAGCTTGTGGAATTTAAATGTGATTACAAAGGCCACTGATAGCTGTCTATACTGGTAGGGAAGGTATTTATAAATAATTTGAAGAAAAAAGGCGGCTCAAAAGAGCCGCTTATGTTTTTTATGTTATTTGAGTTTCTTTACTATGCAAATATAGGAATATACTCAGATATCAATAGAAAAGCTTTGCAAGTTGTTTGATGTAATAGTCAACAGGTCTTACGTTCAGTAATGTTTCACTGTATGGCACTTCTGTTACAACAAATCCTTTTACTCCAACTGCATGGTAAAATTTGCCCATTTTTACAAGTTCGACAGCTCTTGCACTTGTTTGTGTAGCTATAATTCTATCCATTGCGGCAGGTACTCCACCTCTCTGGATATAACCAAGGTTTGTGTACCTCCATTCTATATTTAACTTCTTTTCAATATACAATCCTATAACTTCCGCAGGGTCTGTTTCGTATGAACATTTGCATTCATCTAGTATTTCATCTGGAAGTTTAACTCCGTCCTCAACAACTACTATTGAAAATCTTTTACCACTTTCGTATCTGTTCTTGATCGTATTTATCAACTCTTCAGGACTAATTACATCAGAGTTTGTTATGACAAAATCTGCTCCGCCGGCAAGACCACCAAATGTTGCGAGCCATCCACCAGGTGCTCCCATCGTTTTGACTATCATAACTCTGTGGTGAGATTCCGCTGTGGAATGGATTATATCAAGCGCCTGTGTCACGTGTTCAAGTGCAGTGATAAATCCTATTGAAAAATCAGTAAATGATAGATCGTTGTCTATTGTCGCTGGCACAATGATACTCGGAATTCCATACTTTTGCAAATGTAGTGCGCTTTTGACTGCATTTCTTCCACCAAGAATAATGTATCCTGTTATTCCATACTGCATAGTTTTGTTCTTTATTGTGACAAGATCTTCATCTTTTTCAGGAATAAACAACGAAGTACCAAGTATCGTTCCACCCCTGTGAAGTATACCCGAGACGTCATTCCTTACAAGAATATCTACTTTGTCTTGGAGTAAACCTTCAAAACCATCTTTTATCCCCATGACTTCTATTTCTTTTTCAATTGCATTAACAACAATAGACCTAATTGCCGCATTCAAACCGGGACAGTCGTTTCCCACGGAAAGAACACCAATTCTTCTCATTCACAACCACCTCCCTACGATTGAATAAAATACTATAGATGTTATTGCCATCAATTTTATCAATATGTTCAATGAAGGACCTGCTGTGTCTTTGTAGGGGTCTCCAACGGTGTCTCCAACCACTGTTGCTTTGTGGGCAAATGATCCTTTCCCTCCAAGATGTCCTTCTTCAACGTATTTTTTTGCATTATCCCATGCACCACCGGAATTTGCCATAAATATTGCGAGTGAGACTCCGGTCACTGTTGCACCAATTAATAAACCTGCAACTGATTGTACTCCAAGACCAATCATAAGTATTATTGGAGAAAGTATCGCCAAAACAGATGGAACAACCATTCGCTTAAGTGCTCCCTTGGTCGCTATTTTTATACAACTTTGATAGTCAGGTTCCGCGCTGCCCAAGAGTATTCCAGGAATTTCTTTAATCTGTCTTCTTATTTCTTCCACCATATCGTTTGCGGCATCACCAACTGCATTCATGGTGAGCGCTGAGAAGAAAAATGTAAGCATTGCACCAATAAGCGCACCGATAAACATTTTTGGATCTTGTAAATGTAATTCTTGAATATGGGCTGTTGATCCAAAATTTGCAAATAGGGCTATTGCGGTAAGTGCTGCTGAACCTATTGCGAAACCCTTTCCCATCGCTGCCGTCGTATTTCCAAGAGCGTCCAACTTATCTGTTATACTGCGCACACTCTTGTCAAGCCCAGACATTTCTGCAACGCCACCAGCATTATCCGCAATAGGCCCGTAAGCATCTACCGACAAGTTCATTGCAAGTGTTGCAAGCATGCCAACTCCTGCCATCGCAATGCCATAAAGCTCCGAAATCTTGTATGCTAAAAGTGTACCAACCGCAATTAAAATCGTAATAACGGCGGTGGACTCCATACCGAGTGCAGTACCACTGATGATAACATTAGCCGGCCCCATTGCAGCAGAATGTGCGAGTTTTTCAACTTTCTTTCCTGAAGTGTACCATTCAGTTATAAGGCCTATAAAAACACCCACAACATTGCCAATTAAAACAACCCAGAAAAGGTTAAGATTTTTTTCGATTATAGAATACGCGAGAGAAAGTACCAGGAATATCACACTTGAAGTAATAGTTCCACTTCGCAATGTCAAAGCAGGCTCAACATTCATTTTCGACATAACTTTAACAAATATAATGGCAATTATAGACGCTATTAAACCAAACGAAACTACGTATAGAGTATTTAGTATTCCTTTGTCACCAAACAATAGATACCCAATGGCAATACCTGAAAAAATTGAACCAACGTACGATTCGTAAAGGTCGGCACCCATTCCAGCAACATCACCAACGTTGTCCCCAACATTGTCTGCAATAACAGCAGGGTTTCTCGGGTCATCTTCTGGCAAGTTTGCCTCTACCTTTCCAACTATATCTGCGCCCACATCTGCTGCTTTTGTGTAGATACCTCCACCGACCCTTGCAAAAAGTGCCACAAACGATGCCCCAAGAGAATAATAGCTAACTGCTTGTAGTCCAAAAAGTATGTAAACTACACTTAGTCCAAAAAGACCGAGTACAGATACTGTGAGCCCCATCACTGCTCCACCAGAGAAAGCGATATCGAGTGCTTCGCCAACACCTTTTATAGCTCCCCAAGCCGTACGCGCGTTTGATTTTGTTGCTATCATCATCCCAAAAAAGCCTGCCATTACAGAAAAAAACGATCCAATTATGAATGATGCAGCTTCTTTGTATCCTGTTGTGAATCCAAACAGTACGGCTAATACTCCAACTATCGGAAAAAATACTGCGTATTCTTGGAATAAAAACGATCGTGCACCGATTTGTATGATTTTTGATATCTTCTCCGTCCTCTCATTTCCTGAACTTTTGTCAAGAACGTTAAGTGTGAGATAAATTATCAAAATAGCACCTATAATTACCGAAGAGAATGGTAATATCAAAATCCCGCCCTCCTTTGCCTAATTTCGGTCGTTAAAAAAATCGGGGACGTGGGTCCCCGATTTTTTCGATAAACTTAGATTGATTTGACCCACTTGACAACTATCGGTGAAGCTATGAATATCGATGAATAAGTACCAACTACAACACCTATCGTCATACCAAACGCAAAGGATTTGATGCTACCTGTCGAGAAGAGTAAGAGCATTAATACCGTAAAGAAAGTCGTTAATGATGTGTTGATCGTTCTGATTATCACAGAATTTATACTATCGTTAACAATCGTTGCCATATCCTTTCCTTTGTATTTTCTACCGAATTCCCTTATCCTGTCAAATACAATTATCGTATCGTTAACTGAATAGCCAACGAGCGTTAGAAGTGCCGCAACTGCAGCTATATTCATCTCAACACCAAAGATGGAATAAAATCCCATAGTTATCACAACATCATGTATAAGAGCAAGTATTGCGCCAACACCGAATGCGAATTTAAACCTCAGCGCAACATACACAAGTATACCCAAGAGTGTAAACACTATGGCTTTCCAGGTGAGGTTCTTAATTTCATTTGCTGCATCTCCACTAACTTCGTTAAATGTCACTACTTTTGCGTTAAGAGCTTGCTCAACTTTAGTAGAAATTTCTGACTTTTCATCAGGCTTGTATACTCTCAGGTTACCTTTTTCGTCTTTTGGTGAAACTACAATTGAGAAGTTTCTTTCTCCTTGTTGACCAAGCGCTTGTACTTCTAAAATTCTTGCATTTTCAAATTCTTTACCAAGAGGAGCAATTTTTTGTCTAACCTCAGCAAGTGTCATATTCTGGGCTGTTTTAACAACGATTTCACTCCCGCCAATGAATTCAAGTCCAAAGTTGAAACCTTTGGTAAAGAAACTAATCAAAGAAATAACAACAAGCACAACAGATAGGGTTATAAAGAAATATCGTTTCCCGACAAAATCAATTTTCATTATCGTGCACCCCCTGTCTTTCTCACTCTGATTGCTCCAGCCAATGCGTCAAGTAAGAATTTACTGAACACAAGGTTCATGAACATTGCCGAGAATATACCAACGATCGTTGTTATCGCAAAGCCTCTTATGGTTCCCGTACCAAAGTAGTAAAGGAATAATGCAGCGATTATTGTCGTTAAGTTCGCATCAAAAAGCGTCCAGAAAGATTTTGAAAATGCTATATCTATGGATGTCTTTGCAGTTTTACCACTTCTCATTTCCTCCTTAATTCGCTCGTAGATAACAACGTTACCATCGACTAATGTACCAATGGTGAAGATGATACCCGCAATACCAGGAAGTGTGAGTATTGCACCCGTACCTGCCAGAAATCCAAAAATAATTATAAGCGCATAGAACATCCCAATAACCGCTACTATACCCATTACACCATAAAACGCTATCATGTAAGCCATTACTAATATCGCACCAATTATACCTGCATTAAGAGATTGCTGCAATACGTCTTTACCGAGTAATGGCGAAACCAAGCTTGCTGATGTTTTTTCAAGTCTTGCAGGGAGTGCACCGCTTCTCAATATCGCAGCAAGTTCTTTTGCCTGATCAAAGGTGAAATTTCCTCTAATTTGTCCTTTTCCATCCTCAATTGGACTTACAACAAATCCAACAAATTGAACTTTGTCATCAAGAATAATTGCAAGCCTTTTCTTAAGTGCTATCTGATATTGTGTAGTACCGCTGTTCAAAATTTGCTCCGGGACGTATAGTTCTTTTGTTATGTTTTTAAATACTTCAACATATTCTCTTGCAAGTGTGAATGATACAACATAATTTGCAACACCTTTCTGATCAATTGTCGGTATCGCCTCAGAAATCTTTGGACCTACCAAAACTAAGTCTTTTCTATTGTTGATTTCCTTTTTTATAAGATACCATTTTTTACCGTCTTTATCTTGGTACCATTGCGCACCTTCTCTTGTGGCAAGATTTATATCATCGGAATTAGTATTCGGGTCGTAATCTCTTTCATCAATAGCTTGACCAAACCACAGTAATCCTGTTGAGCCAACCAATTTTTCCGCCACTGTTGTATTTGTCGCATTAGGAATCTCAACTATTATAAAAGAATTGTTCTCCCTGAAACTTTTCTTGACGAATGCTTCTGTGTAACCAGCGGAGTCAAGTCTATTCCTAAGAACCGTCCAAACATCATCAACTACAGCACTCGGATTTTCCGCACTTTTATCAATATCAACACGGTACTCAAGTCTAACCCCACCACTAAGATCCAAACCAAGCTTAATTCTACTGAAAAACCTAGCAATACCTGTTGCAGGTCGTCCCCCTGGTAAAAACATCGCAACAATAGCCGCGACTAGTAGTATCATTGAAATTATGAGCCTTACACGATCGCTTCGCATACCGTAACCCTCCCTTTGAGTACTTATTCTTTGGAATCTCCATTTTCTTCCTTGGCATCTTCTTTTTCTTTTACAATCTTTGCTATGTACGCTTTGTGGATTTCAAGTTCCGTAGAATTTGAACTTTTTATCTTTATTGTATCTTTCTTGATATCAACAATTTTACCAACAATTCCGCCCGTTGTTATTATTGTGTCACCTCTTTTGAGGTTTTCAATCATCTGTTTGTATTCTTTCTCTCTTCTTCTCTGTGGAAGTATCACTAAAAAGTACATCATCGCAAAAAATATGAGAAGCATTATGAGCATCTGCATAAATGCTCCCGAGCTACTCGTTGCTGCTGTTGTTCCTGTAGTTGCACCTGCATCTGGAGCTCCCGCAAAAATCATCCTCATGTTGAATACCTCCTTAGTTTTCTATTTAAGAAAATGTTACCTTAGCTGTATTTCAGCTGCTTTAACGGTATGTTCCATTAAAACAAGTGTCGTTATCTTTCCAACACCCCCCGGCACTGGCGTTAAATCACATATTTCACTCACCGACGGTTCAACATCCCCAACTATTTCATCATTTTCAACGTTGATCCCAACATCAATTACTATTGTACCAGGTTTGAAGTAACTTTTATCAAACATCTTCGCTTTTCCAATGGCCACTACAACTATATCTGCGTTCTGGGTTATTTCTTTAATGTCCTTCGTTTTTGAATGACAAACTGTTACAGTTGCATCTACCCCTTTTTGGAGCAATAACAAGGCAAGTGGTTTTCCAACTGTAACACTTCTACCAATAATGGCTATTTTTTTCCCAAACGGATTTGTCAAGTAATTTATTATTCTTAGAACAGCTTCTGCAGTACAAGGGGGAAATATTGGTTTGTCGTATGCAATGCTTCCCAAGTTAAACGGGTGTCTCCCTTCGATATCTTTTTCAGCTGATATTAGTGATACTGCTTCAAGCTCAGAAATATCAGATGGAAGTGGGTGAGTAACAAAAATTCCATGCACCGAACTATCTGATGATAACTTTGGTAAGAGGATTTTTAAATCCGATGCCCTCGGCGCCTCGTATACAGCGAATTCGATCCCAAGTCGTTTTGCTTGCTTCTCCTGGCTCTTTAAATATGTAAGTGTAGAAGGATCGGGCTGACAAGTAACCGCTGCCAGCTTGGGTGTTTTTGAGAGTTTGAAAATTCTTTCTTTTATATCATTAACAATAGCAGAATACAGTGGTTCAACGTTAATTATCATTCATAACACCCCTTTTTTATTGACCATATACGGGCTGTAACCCAGCAATGTAGAGTAGTCCACAGACTTCGTACATCCCTTTTTTAGTAACACACAAAATTACACCGCTCATTTCTGCAGCTCTTTTTGTTTCAGGCATTATCTCTCTGTTTCTAACAACTAAAACGACCGGAATTCCAACTACACCCGCTGTCCGAACACACTGAGGTGTAGCCAAACCTGTCACAAGCAGAGACCCCGGCTCAGAAAGTGCAAGTACATCGCTCATCAAATCAGATGCAGCAACTTTTTCAATTTTTATATCATCAATATTCACACCATTATCAACAACAATTTCACCTTCAACTAATTGGAGTAGGTCTTTCAACTTCACAATAAATCACCCCTGTAAGCATAATTTACAAATGCTTCATAACTCCATGGACATTTTTCTTTGAATATTTCAGCTATTGCTAGGGCGTATTGTTGTATTTCCCATTGAGCATGGGAATCTGCACGTAAGTTTAGAAAGTTCATCAAACTTCTCGCGTTGACCGTCCAATAAAATTGGGTATATGTTGCAAGTGGTAGAACAATTCTCGCTAATTCACGAGCGATTCCTTCTTGAAGAAGTTCTTTGTAGACTTTGTAAGTTTCTTCAAAGATATTCTCCATTTTATACTGTACTTTTCTTAACAATTCCTCATCGTCTATCTCAATAGCTTTTTGCCTGTCTTCAGGTATATTAACACGTATATTTGTAGGAATGTAAAACTCTTCTTCTTTTATCTCAGTGTATCTCTGGCTTATTTCATTGAAAGACCCTATTCTGTGTCTAAACCATTGTCGCGCAACAAAAAGTGGAGCTTTGACATGGAATGTAAAAACGATATGTTCAAACGGGGTTTCGTGACCATGCTCCATTAAGTACATTATCAGTGCTTTATCTCTTTCGGGAGTTTTAAGCCCTTGACCATAAGAAACACGAGCTGCTTTAACTGCAGAATAATCGTCACCCATCATATCGACTAATCTAACGAAACCTCTATCTAAAATATTTTTCTCAAATCTCGACAAATCTTGATTAACTTCTGGGCTAGATTCTGGATTTTGAACTCCTTTTTGCGCTGCTTCGTTTGTTGCCAAACAAATCCACCTCCGTGTATTTCAAAAGAACTTTGTATCTTTGCTCAGAAATAAGGTTGTTTTTTAACCAATTATCTGCAAGCTCTCTACTTATAAGCTGAGACACTGGTTCAAATGTAATCCTATGATACGGCGTGGGACCATATTTTTTAAGAGAGTCTATGTGCTCTGGCGTTGGATAACCTTTGTGTTTCGCCAAATTATATTCCGGCAGTTGTTTATCGAATTTTTCCATTATTCTATCTCTTGTTACCTTTGCTAAAATAGAAGCAGCTGATATTTGATATATTTTTTCATCGCCTTTTACAATACACGTTGATGGATACTTGAGTTTTAAATTTTTACCATCTATAAACACGTTTTTGATCTCTACATATTGGGAAAGTATATCAAGTGCACGATTCATTGCTAACTCTGTAGCATGAAGTATGTTGTACAAATCTATCTCTTCAACAGTAGCTATGCCAATTCCAAATTTTGCACTTAAAAATATCTTTTCGTAAAGTTCCTCCCTTTTCGCTTCGGTTAGCTGCTTACTATCGTTTATTCCTTCTATGAAGAGATCTTCGTCAAAATAAACTGCTGCTGCAACTACGGGACCAAATATAGGTCCTCTACCAGCTTCATCAACTCCTATGATTGAATAATCTATATTACGAAAGCTCATATTCTTACCTCTTTAAAGTTTTATATATCTCGTTGACATCTTGAACAAAATTCGATATGCCATCACCAGTGATAACTATCAACCAATTATCTTTATACCAAATATACAGATCCGTTTTATCAAGCCTTATTGTGAACAAACCGTAAACGCCCATATTCACTTTAAAATATTTCATTTTAAATGGATTCCCATATTTTTTAGTCACTTTCTCCCAATTTTCTTTGGCACTTTCTGGCTCATCGTAGCGAAAAACCATTAACATTCCATCCACGCCATCAAAAATCGAATACTTTCCGTCTCCAAGGTAAATATCGCCAAAGCCATTTATATCACCTGAATCCAACAAGTTGTATTTATTAGAGAGTACATTTATCGCTGCTTGTGTTGAGTAACTTGATGGCGGTACCTCGGGCATGAAAGGAATAGAACATGAATACACTCCTAGTGTTAATAAAAACACTACCATGTAAACGTAGGAAATCTTTCCATAAAGTTTCTTCTTGAAATTCGTTTTTAACTTTGTTTCTAGGTTCATTGCTGTTCGGTCACCTCCGTAAGAGAAAATTCTTTTACCGCTTCATTTACGATTATATCATAATATGCAAGGTCTGAATGATCATATCCATCAAAAATTTTTGCATTTCCGAAGTAGATCGCACTCGACAAAGGCACCATTCCATCGTTCTCTACAAACTCCGAATTTGGTGGGTAAAGTATTTTCGTTACCCTATTTAGAGATTCCAAACCAAAACTCGTAAAGAACTCGGTATTTAACAAATTTGAAACAGTTGTAGCCGCATCGTTCTTGATTCGCGCAGCGAAATTTACAAAATGTACATTTTCAGGTATCTGTGGATTTTCAAAACCAATCGAGATATATTTGTAATTGGGAGCTTGAGTAAAACCACCAGATACGTTGGCTATTAGCAATACCGTTTTTATAAATTCCCAGTCGCTTCTAAGTTTTAAAATGTCTTTATCTGCTACAACAAAATTTGCAAGTGGTGATCCAATATGTGGTGTTCCAGCAAATATAATTTTGCTTATTTTTTTGACAAGTTCTTCTCTTTGAAGCGCATATCTCAATAAAATTCCGCCCATACTGTGAGCATATATATTCACTTTTCCTTCCAACTTCGACACTTCTTCAAAAAAAATTTCGGCACTATCTTCAATAGGTACATCCAAGGAAGGATAAATGAAAATATACAAAGCAAAATTATTTGGTAAAAGTCTTTTCCAAGCCTCAATAAACTTTTTTTTGTAATCGGTCCACACTCCGTAAATTTCCATTGGGTCTATACCATGAACAAGTACAATAGGGACTTTCCCGCTCCTTATTTTTATTAATTGAGCTTTTGGCATTTCCCATGAAGACTTTGCTATACTCGTAAATTCGAAAAATGGTTTTATTTCATACGTTGATCTATATATCGGTATTCCGTTGTTGTAATAGACATAGAATTCCGCAGCAAAAAGTTGCGAGCCTAGGGAACTCAAGAAGATATAAATAAAGATCAGTAAGCGAGTTTTAATAACAATACCTCCAGTATATCTGAAGCATCTTCCGTTCTATCAACTATATCACCAATGTTTATTATAAGCTCTTTAAGTTGCATCTTTTCCGATAAGTTCAAATTAAGGGTAAATACTTCCTTCAGCAAGACCTCTTCGATCATATCTTCATCGTGTTCGGACTTTTCAACTTCTAAAATAAGCACGTTGACATTATCGATGTTCTTAAACAGCTCAGCTACTGATTTTGCAAAAGCATCTGCAGCATTTACAGAGCAATTAAGTTGGACTATTATCTTTTCCTGCAAAGGTTCCGGTACATTTGGTTGTTGGTAATCTATTATTTTACTCACCGACTCACATTTGTTTACTATCTTATCTATCTGTTCAGCAAGTGAGTGGATGACTTCTCTCATGTCAGGTAAAAATAATCCTTTGTACGTTTCGGATATAATCCATCGTCTAATTTCGTCCGATTCATGCTCAATTCTTTTAATCTGCAAAAAAAGCTCTTTTTTCTTATCACACTCTTTAGAGAAATAACAAAGAAAATACTCCTTTAGAGTCACTGTCGCTTCAACAGTTTTATTCGATAACTCGATAAGTTTTTGAATCACCTCATTTTCCTTTTTTGCAAAAGATATTGCCACTTACACCACCCCTCATGTGTTTTATGCTCAACGTTCGGATACAGTTAAATTATATCATATTCTTTCAAAAAAAATGAGAAAAGAATCTCCGTATGCTTTTATTTTCACTATTTTTATATTTTTCAAGTCGTTTTCGTTTGGAATTTCTCTTTTTGAACACTGAAGAATAAAAAGTGAACCACTGTGCATTACGATATGTATTCTTTGCACGATTTCATTAACTAGTCCCAGCTCATACGGCGGATCGGAGTACACAATGTCAAATGTACCTTCGAAACGTTCCAAGAATCGCCTTACATCCTCTCTGTAAAAAAATACTCTATTTTCGACTTTTAATTCTTTTGCATTCAATTTAACGGTAGTAATAGCTTTATTCGATGCATCGACGAAAGTAACGCTTTTAGCGCCGTTACTTAGCATTTCAAACCCTACAGAACCACTTCCACAGCAAATATCTGCGCACACTTTTCCAGAAAAATCAACCATATTTGTCAAACTTCTTCTCAAAATTGCTGAAGTATATCGAGTCTTTGGATCAGGGACTGTTTTTATTAATTTGCCTTTTAATTCTCCACTTTCAATTTTTAGCATCGGTTACCACCATCTATTTTGTTATGAGAATTGCAATCATTTATTTTTACTATTATGGTGAGTTCGCCCTTCACTTGAGTAAATTTTTCAATTGCACTGTCTATTATCCCGTAAAAGTACTCTTCGTGTACTTTTGTCAGTTCACGCGCTATAAAGATTTGGCAATTTCCGATGATACTTCTTATATCGTCGAGAGTTTTTCTGAGCCTTTCTGGACTTTCGAAAAATACGATCGTATCAATTAATTCATATTCTTTGACTTGAGCTATCTTTCTTAAAAGTCTTCTACGATTCTTATCTTTTGGCATAAATCCAATAAAATAAAAGTGAGTTCCTTGGAACCCACTTAAAGCAAGTGCGCTTGTTAATGCACTCGGGCCCGGCACAACCTCCACTGGTATGGCATTCTTATGGCAAGCTTCAACAAGGTTATACCCGGGATCAGAAATAACAGGCATACCTGCATCTGAAACTTGAGCGATTTTTTTCCCACTTTTCAAATGCTCAATTACTTTACCTAGCTTTTTGTATGAATTATGCTCATTAAATGACTCTAAAGGTTTTTGAATACCGTAGTGGCCTAACAGTATTTTGGTTCTACGCGTATCTTCCGCAAGAATGTAATCAACTTCTCTTAGTACCTCTACCGCCCGAAAAGTTATGTCCTTAAGGTTTCCAATTGGTGTACCTATAACGTAGAGTATACCGTATTTATTTTCTAAATTTTCCATAAAAACCTACCTTCCAGCTCTTTACTTTTTTCTTCCAACATATCAAACTCGTTTTTACCAAACCGTTTAGGCTCACCAAAGTGTTGGCTAAAAGAATGGGATATCGAGGAAACAATTTCCGAAGTAGATACGTATTTGTAATTATAAAGACCTATCATCGGTATGTTTACGTGTTTTGTTGTTTTAAAACAGTACTTTACTTCTTCATGGGGTATTAACACTATCGATCCATGTTGTAATATGTAACTTTGCGTTCGTGTTTGCGCACTTCCAACTACTTTAATACCGTTTAGAACAATTTCGTATGCTGAAGGTGTTTGAAAACACACATGACTCAATGTTTTTCGCTTACCTTCAACTATTTCTACCGGGAATCCTAATCTTTTCAAACCATCAACAATCAGCTTGGATAAAAAGTTGTACAGTTCCAACACACCTGTTTTAAATAATTGATGCGTCTGTGGAATAACAACAGAGTATGTCAGTTCATCCCAGTGCAACACAGCTCTACCACCAGATGGCCGTTTAACAACATCGAAACCTTTTGAATTAATATATTCAATATCTAAATCATTCTCATCCTGATGCTTACCAAGTGAAAGAGTGGGAACTTTCCATGTGTAAAATCTTAGGGTAACCTCATTTGTCAATTCACCAATTGCTAAATCGTATGCCATATTCTTTGCGCCGCTAAGATTGTATGTTTCAATTACGTACATATACGAGTTATTCACCCTTTCACTTTTTTCTTAAGTGATTCGTAAGTAAAAAGATCGGATTCATCACAATAACAATTATAACCTTAATGGCGTACTGAGACAATATCATCGCCCAAAGATTTTCATAGACTCCCAAAAATGCAACAAACGTAAAGACAACCGTATCAATAAATTGAGCAACTCCAACTGAAACTAAATTTGCTATTAAAACACTATCAAAAAACCCCTTATTGAAGATGTAATGGTTAATGAATTGTGAAGTACCATAAGCAAGGAAACTTGCAATTGTAAAACGCCAATTCATTCCAAGTATTATATTGTAAGCTTCCGCTCTTTCCAAACTTACCGACGGCATAAATAATCCAATTAAAATCAATCCACTTGCGATAGCTTGTGCTATAAAACCCATGTAAATTAACGCCTTTGAATATTTTCTATCTAGTGACTCTGAGACCATGTTGGATAGGATAAATGTAAATGTATAACTGATAATGGAGGCAGGAAAAATAAACAAACCTATCTTGACAACTTTTGCAGCAATCACGTTTGATACAACAATACCTGTAATAAATAACGTTGTAAACATCATAAGCCTTTTCAGATGAGTTTCGAGAATATCCATATCTGAACCTCCTTTTATACTCTTATTTATGCTTCATTTATACTTACTGTGTTCTTAGAAATTTTCTTAGAAAATAAATGCAAAATATTATACTTCACAACAATCTTTCACCCATGTTTCTAAACCAAAAATTACCAAAAAAGTTACTTTTACGTAACCAAAAAAACGAATATTAATGTATATAATATTGTGCGTAATACTGACAAATTTTGTTCATTTAAGTAGACATGAATATATAAATGGTACAAATATGTCTATTTAAAACGACAAACGAAAAATACTACATAACGGGGAGGGATTAGCATGAAGAGCCTAGGTAGACACATTATTGCAGAATTTTACGACTGTGATAAGGAAATTCTCGACAACATCGACGCGATTGAGTTTCACATGAAACAAGCGGCTTATGAAACTGGTGCAACGATAGTTAACTCGTCTTTTCACCGGTTCCTCCCCTATGGAGTGAGCGGTGTTGTTGTGATTAGCGAATCTCATTTAACAATTCATACTTGGCCAGAATATGGGTATGCAGCAGTTGATTTGTTTACGTGTGGCGATCATGTTGATCCTTGGAAAGCGTTTACTTATTTGAAAAAAATATTCAAATCTCAAAGGGCACATGTGGTTGAGCATCTAAGAGGTAGATACGACGAAATCGGGATACCGGAAGAAGCACCTCACAAAGCTGAAGTTGAAATGATTGAAATTGTTTAAGCCATAGTATAGTTATTTATTCTTAGATTCTTCATACATTCAAAGTATTCTAAATGAGTTGCAAAATTGAACAACGAACCGATAAAAACACAAAGGAGGTGCTGAGATGGCAGATAAAAACTTGGGAAAGGAACTGAAGCTCGGTAGACATATGATATACATGGAATGGTACTCAAAAGATCCAGGCGGTCTTTTCATGAGAGTTAACAGATATCTTTACTCTGCCCAAAGTCAGTACCAAAGAATAGATATATTCGAAGCACCTTTTTATGGAAGAGTTTTCTCTTTGGACGGTATCACAATGACAACGGAGATTGACGAATTTATGTACCATGAAATGCTCGTCCACGTCCCGATGTTTATGCATCCAAACCCAAAAAAGGTCCTTGTCATCGGTGGTGGAGACGGTGGAAGCATCCGAGAAGTTTTGAAACATCCTTCCGTTGAAAAAGCAGTGATGTGTGAAATCGATGAGCTTGTGGTAAAGGCTGCCATGGAGTATCTTCCATACACGGCGTCAAAGTTAACAGATCCACGTGTTGAACTTGTTTACGAAGATGGTTCGAAGTTTATAAGGCAATTCAAAAACGAGTTCGATGTTATCATTATTGACTCAACAGATCCAACAGCCGGTGAAGGAGGACATTTATTCACGCTCGATTTTTATAAGGCATGTTACGACGCATTAAAAGAAGATGGAATTCTTTGTGCCCAAACAGAAGGTATGACATATGATTATGAATGGGGGTCAACGGCTTACAAAAGAATAAAAGCAAATTTCCCGATTGCAAGGATGTACCTCGGATTTATGCCAACGTATCCCGGTGGAATTTGGTCCTATACATACGCTTCAAAAGCTGGGCTCGATCCAGTGAAGGATTTCAACCCAGAGAAAGTTAGAAATTTCAAAGAACCACTCAGGTATTACAACGAAGAAATTCACGTGGCAGCATTCGCACTTCCGAACTTTGTTAAAAAGTATATCGAAGAATGAAAAAATACAGGGCAGGGGAGCTTCCTGCCGTTTTTTAACTTTGGGGTGAAAGTATGAAGCTTGGTAGTAAAATTAAGCGACTAAGAATGGCAAGAGGTTACACCCAAGAAGAACTAGCTGATCGGTGTGATCTTTCAAGAAGTTTTATTTCTCAACTTGAGAGTGACAAGGTCTCTCCGTCTGTGGAAACGCTTGAACGTGTTTTGAGAGTTTTGGGAACGGATCTGAAACACTTCTTCTCCGAAGAGCAAAAGAAGATCATCTTTAAGAAAAATGAGCGCGTTCCTTTGTATGAATTACCAAAAGGTGTTAAAATAGAAATACTGATGGATGGGGTGGAAGACAAAGAAGTTGATGCGAAGATCGTGGAGCTTGAGCCTGGAGCACAAACCGAACAAGAAGACTATCACGATGGCGATGAATTCGGTTACGTAATTGAAGGTTCAGTAGATGTCTATATCGACGGAAAAAAGTACAGAGCAAACGAAGGAGACTGTTTCTACTATTCTGCAGATTGCATACATTACTTGAGAAACCCGGGAAAAGAAAAAGCCAAAATTCTTTGGATACAGACAATATGATTATTTGATCGTATTCGGTAGTATTTAATTGTGTTAGATTGTTTAACGTTTATTAAGATCTTTTGAAACTCTTACCGCGGATTAAATTCCGCGGTTTTTGTTTTTTTGGACAAAAAAGTGGTATAATACCACTAGAAAATGTAAAAGGGGAGATGGAATGATAGAGATTAAACCTTTTTTATTTATTCTATTTATGGCACCTATGGTAATACTTTTCAATACAACGATATTCCCCGCACAATATATATACATAGATTGGTTTTACGACGAAAGCCTTCCTATTGTAATTTCACAAACAACAACACGTGTTAGAATTGGATATATTGCAATTTATTCAGAGGCAAAGTTTAAAATGTATGTCAACCCAAGTGTATACGTTGGAGATAGTTTGAATAGTGATATAAAGGTTAACTATATATACATAGGGAAAAGATCAATCTCAATGAATCCATATACACCAACGAAAATTAAAAATTCTTACATATCGGGATATTTGGACCTGTATTTTTCGTTTCCACCTCTGCTTGATGACTTCAAATTGGTCTTAACGTTTGTGTTTTTACCTTTCTAGCTAAAAGGAAGTGAATTTTGATGAAGTTAAGCAAGTATTTTGCGGTCTTTATCTTACTTTCTATAGTTAGTACTACTTTCTTTGCAGGATACTTTTATGCTCTTGTGGAACCAGGCGGAAATGTTCGGTCACAGGTATTAGTCTTTGCAGTAAAACAAAACGTTTCTGTACAATGGTTATACGATGAAGCGCAAGTTGTGCCAATAGATGATACAAACAACACAGCAACTGTTCGGCTTTTATCTTTGGCATCCAATAGGCCTTCAAGATACTGCTTACTTATAATACTCAAACATTGCAAACACCGAGCGTGTTAGAAATTCATGTGAGAAATAAGAGGATCATACCAAATCAACCAATTGAGGTTGCAAGCAAGTTCTTAGCTGGTGATTTTATTGTTACATTCAACATCGATTATTCCGATATCCAATCTGATACCTTCACCGTGCTTTTAGAATTTACCTTCCTACCATTTTAGTTTCAATTGAAGCCCCCAATTCATATTTGTGTCCGTAAATATACCGAAAGCAAATGTATCATCGCTTAAACCCACGTTCATACCAAAAAAGATTTTTCCCTCGATAAAAATTGTAGGGCCTAAGTAAAACCTTTCGAATCTAAATTTTAGTAACGTTTCGGATGTGATATTAAAGGTATTTTTGGAAATGTCGTATCTAATGCTTGGTGAAAAATATATCCATTCAGTTTCTAATATGTCTGTTAATGTCAAAAAGTAATTTTCAGACTCATAGTTATATCCTAAACAAAGTAATAAACCATCAATTAAATTTGCACCAACCGTGACACTTCTTAGTGTTAGATCTTTATTCGCCACACTTACTTCCGAAAAAATCCCTCTTGCCCCCACTGTAAATGTTGTATTAGAAGATGTATAGTTTATTTTTAAATAGTTTTTATTTTCTTTTATCGTATCCATTGTATATTCTTCCATCTTCATTGCGATTTGTTCAGTGGCAGGTAAAACTTTTAAAGTTACACGAAAAACATCTTTTCCGGATCTTAATGTATACGATTTTACTTCATCTATGCTTGCCTTTAAATCTTCTCTCTTAATTTTCAATGCTTCTTGCATGGTTTTTATTGTAAGAAAAATATCATTAGCTGTATCAGTTGAACTTTCGTTAGTAATCTCCATCACAAGCTCGTCGTTATATGACAAGATTCTCTTGTTATCTTCCGCATTAAGATCCAGGTAAAGTGTACCAAAAATTTCATCTAGGATGAATTCTTTTAATTCTTCTTTGATGACTTTTTGTAAAGCTGTGGATAATTCTATATGATTATTTGTAGCATAAAATTGATTAGTAGAATATCTTTCAATACGGTAGAGGATAACTAGTTGATCGTTTCTCTTATCGATGCTCTCCAGGACACTAAGTATATGATTTAAAATATCACTGCTTGGAACGTAAAAAAACACTATTCCGTTGAAAGTATAGGCATCAAAGCCAAGCACTTTGATAATTCCACTTAAGTGTACAGGATCCACATAATGTGCTTGATATTGCCCAAGAATTCTCGGAAATGATTTTACTTTCTTAGAGAAGACAACATATGTATCGTTATCGATCCTTTCGTAATCTAAACCGAGTGGCAAAAGAATCAAATTCAGTGCAGTTTGAACATCAACATTTTGAACAGCTATTGAAGTTGTTAATGCCCCTACATCGCTTGGATAAATGAGCGTAATTTTCGATTGGTTAGTAATTTCGTTAAATATATCACTAAGAAGCGCGTCTTGAAAATCAAGGGTTATAGCAAAAGTTATAGCGGGTACAAAAATGGTTACGACTGAAATCAAAAATGAAAAAAAGATTCTCATTGCTTATCACCCACACTAAGTATAAAGATTATATATCTTTTTTCTGTTTCGTAGTAATATCTTTTGAAGAAATTTCCAATGATAGGAATATCTTTAAGGACAGTAACTCCGCCCTCTTTTTGTACAAGCCTGTCGTAACTAACCGATGCAAGTACATAGTACTTCCCATATTCAATATTTGTTGTTGTTTTTAAAGAAGATCCTCTGCTTTCAAAGTTTGCTTCATTGGCTGTTGGCAAACCGCTGATTTGTACATCTACATCAATTAAACAAGAAGTATAAAGAAACTTTGGAGTAATTTGAACATTTATCTCAGACGTGGTTTGAGTTGAAATAAGTTTTCCGTCTGAGTACTTATTAACAGTCATTACTTTTTGTGTTGAAACTTTCAAAGGCACGTCGTTTGAAGCATTTAATATCCCTTCGTATATGACTTGAAACTGGCCTTCTTCATCTTTGGAATTAGCGTAAATTACGTTTAGACTCATTGAAGGTAGTGACACTTGAATCTGGTTTGGCAAAAAGGGAACGATCGTAGATCCCGATAAAACTAATACATCATTTAGCAATGATTTCAGATAGCTCTCACTTGTATCCACTATTTTTATTTCGATACTTCTCTTCTCTAGTGGTTTGTCAATTTTAGAAACAAAGTTTGCAATTTTCGAGGCAATAGGAATTGGAGCATATACCAATAAATTATCCGCAGTATATTGCTTAATTATATAATCTTGAAAAACTTTGGGAATCATATCGTAGATTTTATCTGAACTTGTGTATCTAAGAGGTATTTCATACATTCTTGAAACATTAACGAAAGATGGAGAATTTGGATTCGCAATTCCCACAAAATAAATATCTTCTATCTTCGTCCAATAGTAGTTGTATGGCAATAATATGAGGGTAAGAAGCCTTTCGAAATCGATATGTTCAGAAGACAGATTTAAAGTAACAGCCCCAGTGATATTTGGTTCGTATAGTATCACTTTACCATAGTCTAGTGATATGGTGTTAAGGACATCTTTAATATTTGTATTAAAAAAACTGATTTCATCGGAAAATACCAAAGCTGTCGCAGCAAAAATAAGCAAGATTAATACTTTTCTGAAAATGCTTGAAGTACTTTTCCCCCTCAATTTACTCCCACCTTGTTATTGTTTTTATTGGTCCTATTATTGATGTACATTCTCAAGTTTGAATTTTTCTCTCTCCCCGTAAACATTGTATTCAATTGCTAAGTTTGAGCTTTGGACTATCCTACCAAGTTCTAGATTTATAGTTTGACCCGGGAAAATCCTAAGCGGTGAATCGTTGACTGTGTTACCTTGGTAGATAACATTAAATTCTAGTATACAATCACCGCTATTTCTTACCACAAGGATCGACTGATTTTTATCATTTTTTAGCTGTGCCTCAATGTTTGGTCTAACAGTGTTACCCCTAAAAACAATTAATAAATTATTTACCGCAGATCTCTGATTGCCCTCAACATCTGAAATGTTTACAGCATAGATCCTATCTCCACTAAAATTAAAGTCTTTCTCTGAAATACGCACACTGAAACTTGTTGATTTATAGGGGTAGATTATTACCTTTTTAGGGAGAATCGATACCTTTTGGTTATCAACTAACACATTTACACTTTCTTTCAATGGTGAAAGATTCATGATATTAAAAGATTGTATTGTTGTCTTTGTTTTATCGGAAAACAGAAGCACATCTCTATCGAAATAATACAAACTATCTTTAACTTCATTGTTATTCTTCACAGAACCAGAGAATTGAAAATCCATACCATATGATTTTCCAGTTATAAATATATCCAAAGTACCACTTGGTAGAATATAAGGTGTGTAGAATGTGTAGTATGTCTTCTTTTCAGGAAAGATAACAAGATCAAACGAATCAACTGGAATTTCTGTTATAGTTGTCCGCAACTCTCTTGATGTTATCTGAATACTTCCCTTTGGTATAAAGGCTAAATTTCCGTTGTTCTCAAGTTCGATAGTTACCAACGAACCAAAATTTCCGTATTTTTCATCCGGCTCCTGGAGCAGATTTCTGACCGACATGTTTGCAATCTTTATAGATTGAAAAACAGGAATATAATTAAATCTAACAAAGAATGGAACTATGTAGTTCAATCTCAACTGAACTTTCCCACCAGATACGCTTTCCTGAGAGATCTTAAGCGCGAAAATTCCCGAGGCACCTGGAAAATCAGCTGGTACATCAAAATTTAGAGAGACTTCTTTTTGTTCTTGCGGTTTCAGCGTAAAATCATATTCTCTCAGCGATACATACTTTCTCAAACTATACTTATAGCTTGGATCATCAAAAACATAGTTCTTTCCATCGGTTATGAAATCTATTATCTCTATGTTTATCAGACTTTCACCAGGTATGTCGTTCTTTACGAAGAAAGAGTAAGTAAAGATATTTTTACTAGTCTCAATTTGATAAACCAAATTTGG
Organism: Fervidobacterium sp.; assembly: GCA_049970055.1. Lineage (GTDB taxonomy): Bacteria > Thermotogota > Thermotogae > Thermotogales > Fervidobacteriaceae > Fervidobacterium. The sequence goes on along the minus strand of JBMFNR010000002.1, from coordinate 190,936 downwards.
TGAAATTTCAAGGGCGAAAACTTGTACTAGCACGAAAAAACAGAATACAAAGAACAATTTGAAATACACTCTACTCATCGTATTCACCGCCAAAGTATTCAAATTTGGATAATCACACAATTTAAAATTTGTTTATAAAATTTAAAGCAGCATCTTCACTTAATATCTCAATCTCACCGTTCTCCAAGTTTAAGCGTTTTAGGAAACCTTTTGCAACCTCTGTTGGATCTTTTCTTCCGGATTCCAATATGAATATTCTTCCTATATACAAATCTAAAACAATATCCCCTCTTCTAACACTAATGGTTGAATAATAAGGTGGAATCTTTTTAACCAAAATCGGTACAAAGTACTTTCCCCTGGTGTACTTTTGATGTTCAAGAATAACTTTAGCTTTTGCAAATTTATCACTAGAATCTGTACGCTTACCTTCGATAGCTTCTTCGTATAATATCTGTACCAAGTATCTGTGCTTTTCTATCCAGGGTTCAGAAAGCCCTTGTAACAGTGCTCCAGAGTATATGTTCCTTATTTCTTTCACACGCCCCAAATAATCTTGGCTTTTTAACATATTTAAAAATGCTTGATAATCGCTTTTTATAAAATCTTTGTTTATGTAAACATATTCTCTCTCACTTCTGATATAATTTTCGTCAACTCCAAGGTCTTTGCGTATATAGTATAGCTGAACATTTAGGTTTTTCCGTACATATTCTTCATCTAAACCTTTCCAAAAAATTTTTGACAATTCTGAGATGGAAACCCTCGAACCTTCAGATAAAAGTAAATAAAAAAGCAGCTTTAACGCTTTTTTTGATCTGATTTTTTCAATCTTTTTTTCGTCAACATAAATAGCCCACTCTCCAAACATTTTAACAAATACGCTACTTATACTTACCACCTCGCTGCTGAATAATCTTTACTTATGCATCTACTTATGCATCATTAGTCGAAGCATGATCCATTTTCAAAAACCATTATGAATTCATTTGAATCTATCAGATCAACATGAGTGGAATTTCTTATCAGCTTTTGTAAATCTTTGCCTTGCAATTTAATAACCTTCACATAATTTGACCTTGTTAAATCTTCCACGCTTTTAAGTCCAACATTAACATACGCGAATTTTTCAAGATAATTGTACATTTCTTTGGTACTTGAGCTCAAATATAATTCTGGAATAAGTTTGGCTATTTTCAGCATAATTGCTTTTGAATTAGGTGAGTTGATATCCTGAGAGTAAAAATATCTTACAACAACTTTTAAAACAATAGTCTTTAGGACATTTCTCACACTCTTGACCCAAATGTTATCAATAAATGGGAGGAAATGTCCACTGTATATTTCCAAAATCCGATCAACCAAACCCTCTTCAAGATTACCAAAATCTTGAATCTTCGAAAGACACTTTTCCAACTCGATAACATCAACTGCTACAATCGGTGTGAATCTTACTTTCATTTTGTCAACAGTTATGTTTACAACTCCTTCCAATTTCTTTAACAAATTATTAATAATTTTTTTCACATACCCTTTCTCAATTTCATCGGTTGGCTCTGAAAGAACATCTACTAGTTCATTAATGTAAAAATCCTTACCTTTAAATAACGCATAAGCAAGCGCAACAATTTCCTTCGGGGAAAACTTTTTGTCTTTAGCTTCATCAATCGAAAAATCCCCCAATAATCTTATCACATTATCACCCCATATACGCTTTTCTTCTAAATTCCAAACAATAGATAATAGGAGAGACATTACTAAGAGTCATTTACAATTATACACAAAAACCTGTAAACTTTATTGCTGCAATGGCTAAATTTCAGTTTCTATTATGTTAATTTGTTTCGTTAAATAGGTGAACTATACCACACTTTGCCTTTGCGTGCAAAATATGGTTAAAGTTAATTATTGAACGAAATAGTCATTTTTACCACTCGATGAATACCAATCAACACTTTTATCTAATATGGATAATTTGAAAATAATCGTCGAGGTGGTAAAATATGATTGGTTTTTAAAACAACAGTCTACTGAAAATCTTTGTGAAGGGGAGTGTTTGGGTTATGCAAAGAAGAATCAGGGTCCTTATCGCTAAGCCTGGTTTGGATGGTCATGATAGAGGAGCAAAGGTTGTAGCAAGAGGATTAAGGGATGCAGGGATGGAAGTTATCTACACAGGTCTCAGGCAGACCCCTGAAGAAATTGTAAAGGCCGCGATGCAAGAAGATGTGGACATCATAGGTCTTTCCATTCTCTCCGGAGCACATATGAGTGTATGCAAGAGGATCTTTGAACTCATGGACAAATACGATTTCCATGTACCTGTTTTTGTTGGAGGAATAATACCGGCAGATGATGCGGGGGAACTCTTGAATATGGGAGTTAAAGCCGTATTTGGGCCCGGAACTCCTATTTCCGAAATTGTTGAAAAAATCAACAAAGTTGTCGGGCAAGGTGTAGAACAAGCATGAGAGATGTAAATGGTTTAAAAAACAAACAGGATAATAAAGAGAAATTGTTGGAACTGACGGAACGAGTTTTGGAAGGTAATCAGATTGCTCTTTCAAAAGCAATTAGTATTGTTGAAAATGAGCCGGAGATAGTATTTGTGATAGAAGAAAAGTACAGTGAATTATTATTAAACTCATCTTTTAATTCACACATAGTCGGTTTTACGGGAAGTCCTGGAGCTGGAAAAAGCACTTTGGTCGATGCGTACGTAACACGTTTACGACAGGAAGGTAGAAAGGTTGGTATTATAGCTGTCGATCCATCAAGTCCATTCACAGGCGGGGCTTTACTTGGAGATAGAATTAGAATGAAAAGACATTTTACAGACGAGGGCGTTTTCATACGAAGTATGGGAAGCCGTGGGAGTGTAGGAGGATTAAATGACTCTATATTCGGTGTTATCATACTATACAAGTTGTACGGATTTGATTATATACTCATCGAAACGGTTGGAGCCGGGCAAAGTGAGATCGATATTGCGTACGTTGCCGATACGGTAGTGCTAGTATTATCACCGGGTAGCGGTGATGAAATTCAACTGATGAAAGCAGGGATAATGGAAATTGGTGATATATTCGTTATAAACAAATCGGATTTGGAAGGTGCAGACATATTGAAGATCAATTTGGAAACCACATTATCGTTTTCGGAGAGTAAAAAGCCCATAGTGATGTGTGTATCAACCTCTGGAAAAGGTATTGATGAACTGTACAACGAAATTGAAAATCACAAAAAAAACCTGCACGAAACAGGTGAGATAACAATTAGATCGGAAAGAAGAACAAAGAAGCATGTTGAAGTTATATTAAATAAACGTATCATCGACGTGCTCTCGAAATATCAAAATTTAGAAGTAAAAAGCAGTTCAAAAATGGCCAAGCTAGTTCTTAAATCGCTATGCGAGAAAAATGTCGAATGAGAGATGAAAGTAAGTTATGTTGATTAATATCGTTGGTGTCGGTAAGGTTTCAAGTTCGATAGCAAGACAGCTAAAGGGAAAAGTTAGTTTTGGATTCATCGTATCAAGAGACTTTTTAAAGGCCCAAAATCTTGCTTTTGAACTATCAGCAACACCAGTATCTTACCAAGAGAATTTCACATTGAACGGGATAACTCTTCTCGGTTTAAACGATTCAGTGCTACCAAAGGCCAAGGAACTTTTGATAGGAAAAGTTGGTGAAATTACCGCTTTACATTTCAGTGGTTTTCACCCATCAACAATCTTGCCTAAAGAATGGAAACCAGCATCAATGCACCCTAATTGTGCAGTTTCAAATGAATGGTATTCCTTTAAGAATGTTGTATTTGGAATAGAAGGTTGGCAAGAGAGTGTAAAGTTAGCTATGGAAGTTGTCGAAATGCTTGGAGGAAAGAGTGTCATTATACCTACCGTAAAAAAACCTTTGTATCATCTAGCCGCTGTGATCTCAAGTAATTTTCCAATGGCTCTTGTTTATATGTCGCTTTTAATATACAAAGAGTTAGGTATAAATGATGAAACGGGAAGGAAGATAATTTCAGAACTTTTAGGATCAGTTAGAAATAATATAAATAAATGTAATCTGAAAGATGCCTTAACTGGTCCCGTTAAAAGGAAAGATTTCGAAGTTGTGGAAAAAGAAAAAACAATATTTAAAGAGTTCTTTGAAAAGTATGAAATTAGTACGCAGCTGTACAATCATCTAATAAAAATACTCCAAAAAATTACGGAGGAAGGCTAAAGGCTTAAAGATTCTCTTGTGATGGTATTCAAAAGTAAAAAGGTGCCGAGCTTTCGGCACCTTTTTTATTTACCACGTTTGATATTTAGAATGGCAAGAATGTGAAGTCAAACTTAACTGAAAAATCTGTATCCAAATTGTTTACACCGCTATCAAATGTAACTATGAACGCTCCGGAAAGGTTTTTGCTTGCAACTTGTGTTGGTGCTGAACTATTGTTTGAAAGAACAACTGACCCTATCTTAACCGACTGAATTGTTACACTAACTCCACTCGTTACAACACTTGATGAGTACCATACCTTGAAAGCTTTGTTCGACTGGAATGATAAGTTTCCTACGTTTGCTTCTCCTGTTGTATCATCGATTGCAACTGCATTTGCTGGATCATAGTCCCACGTTACTCTAACCCATTGCTTTACCGAGAATGTCAGTGTTTGCGTCCATACTCCTTGACCACCCGCTAACGAAAGTTGAGTAGAACCTGCAAAAAGTACACCGAGAACTGACAGAAGTAACAAGCTAATAAGTACCTTTCTCATACAACATACCTCCTTAATAGTATGGCAGATGTTTATAATTTTCGCGATGCAATTTTATCTTAATCGATTGCAAAGTAATTTCCAAGGAAATACACTAAAAAAATAATAAAAGGGGCAATCTTTCCCAAAGATTGCCCACATATCTGTTAATAGCTATACTTACACTATTTAATTACTCAATCTCTACCAAAGGTTGTCCGGTATCGACGTTATCTCCCTCTTTGACAAGAACCTTTTTTACAACTCCAGGTTTGTCAGTTACTATTTCATTTTCCATTTTCATGGCTTCGAGTATGACAATTTTCTGTCCGTACTCTACTCTTTGTCCTTCACTTACAAGCACTTTTAATATAACTCCTGACATGGGTGCTGTCACTTTGAATCCAGAACCTCCAGAACTTGCTACCTGAATTTTTTCCGGTTTCACACCTTGTGTAACTTCTTGTTGAGAATGCTGAATTACTTTGACCTGTTGTTCTGGTTGACTAAACGAAGTAACAGATGCTGATTGTGCAGATTGTGAATAATGAACTGCTTGAGTTTGAGGAATCTGTGAAGACACCTCCTCGACCTCTACAACATACTCTCTACCATTGACTCTTACAACGAATTTTCTCACCATCTATTTCCACCTCTCCAACCATATGTTCTCCATTCACTCCAACCCCTTGTTCCTTTTTTCTGCGACGTTACTTTAGAATTTATAGAAGTTGTTGGTGTAATGGATTTGATAATCACATTTTCACCAAGAGTAGAGTAAATCGCTGCAAAAACTGCTGCAATTTCTTCATCTTCTTGGTTTAACACAAATGGAGTATGTTTTGGAGTTTTTTGCACTTCTATACTTTCTACATTAGTTCTTGAAGCCTTCTCTAAATTTTCAGATTTTCCTTCCGGAATTTTAATCTTTTTGTTCTTACTGATACCAACAATTTCCATAATTTTGAAAACGTAATACAGTATGAAAAATACGATGAAAACCGTCGTAATACCAACTATGGTAACGCTAAGTTCGTTCACTCCTTCCATTTAACCACCCACCAATCTCAGCTAATCTCAAGGAAAATTGCGAAATTACAAAGGTATATTGCCATGTTTTTTATTGGGCCTTGGTTCTACCTTGGTAGAACCATATTCAAGGGCCTTTTCAATCCATGCTCTTGTATCCCTCGGATCTATCACAGCATCGATATACCCTCTTGAGGCTGCAACGTATGGATTAGCAAACAATTGCCGATATTCCTCTATCTTTTGTTTTCGAGTTTCTTCCGGATTTTCTGACGAATCGATTTCTTTTTTGAATATTATATTAGCTGCTCCGTCTGGTCCCATAACTGCGATCTCTCCTGTGGGCCATGCTGCAACAAAATCAGCACCAAGGTGTTTGCTACCCATTGCAATGTAAGCACCACCATAGGCCTTTCTCAAAATTATCGTAATCTTTGGTACCGTTGCTTCACTGTATGCATAAAGCAATTTTGCCCCGTGCCTGATGATACCTCCGTGCTCTTGCTTAACTCCTGGTAAATAGCCTGGTGTATCAACAAACGTTATTATTGGGATATTAAAAGCATCTAGAAATCTTATAAATCTTGCGGCTTTATCTGACGAGTCTATATCAAGTACACCAGCAAGAAAACTTGGCTGGTTTGCAATAATTCCAACACTTCTTCCCTTAATTCTTGCAAAACCAACAACTATACTTTTTGCAAAGTGCTCATGTACTTCAAAGAATGTACTAGAATCAACTATTTTTTTAATGACTTCTCTCACATCGAAACCTTTTTTAGAATCCACTGGGACAAGTGTGTGAATATCAGATATATCAGGAACGATGTAATTATCCTCCGATGGAGGCTCTTCCATACTATTTTGAGGAATGTAGGATATTATCTTCTTAACAATTTCTATAGCCTGTTTGTCATCGGCAGCCAAGAAATGTGCATTACCACTTTTTGAGTTATGTACAAAAGCACCGCCTAAGTCCTCTTTCGAAATATCTTCACCCGTAACCGCTTTAATTACATTAGGGCCTGTTATAAACATCTGTGCTGTTTTATCGACCATTACCACGAAATCTGTAATTGCAGGGGAATAAACAGCACCACCGGCACATGGACCAGCAATAACTGTTATCTGAGGTATCACACCAGATGCAAGCGTATTTCTGTAAAATATTTCACCGTAACCGTAAAGCGAGTCGACTCCTTCTTGAATTCTTGCACCACCAGAGTCATTGATTCCAACGAGTGGAATTCCAAGTTTCATCGCTAAATCCATTATTTTTATAATCTTTTTCGCATGCATCTCGCCAAGTGATCCACCAAGCACGGTGAAATCTTGAGAGAAAGCTGCTACTGGACGTCCATTAACTTTCCCAATTCCTGTTACAACACCGTCAGCGGGCAAATTCATTTTGTCTAAACCAAATTGTGAGTTCCTATGTTTTACAAATTTGTCTATCTCCTCAAACGTTCCCGGATCAAAAAGAAGCTCTAACCTTTCCCTGGCAGTAAGCTTACCTTCGGAATGCTGCTTATCTATCTTATCTTTTCCTCCACCGAGTTCTACTTGACTTTCCAGTTCCTTTAATTTCTGTATAAATTCATCCATTATCACTGCCACTCCCCTCTATGTGAATATGAAATCTTAAGTATATTCGATAGCTTCAGTGTTCTCCCTCGACAAGCTCAATTAGTACTCCTCCGGTTGTTTTTGGATGCAAGAATAACACTTTTGTTCCACCTGCTCCTTGCTTTGGTTCTTCGGATAGAGGTTGTAAACCCTTTTCTTTTGCCAATTTAGCAGCTTCATCTATTCCATGAACATTGAATGCAATATGGTGGATTCCCTCTCCTTTTTTCTCTAAGAATCCAGAAATCTCAGAATTTTCATTCATAGATTCAAGCAATTCTATTCTTGTATCACCAACTTTTATGAAATAAACTCTTAGACCTCTTTCCGGGAGCTCTTCTACCTCAGAAATATCTAACCCAAGGAAATCTTTATATAGTTTTAGTTTTTCCTTCGCATCCTTAACCGCTATACCTATGTGGTCTATTCTGTTTGTATGCACACAAATCACCCCCAGAAGTTATTTTAAACTTGATGTTATATAAAATCAAACCCAGCCAAGAGCTTTAGCTGTTCTTTTCATGAAACTTTCAATTGCTTTCTTTCCAACATCTGTTTTTGCATATATTTCCATAAATTCTTGCGGTGAGCATTTTATAACTTTAACATTTTCAATGGCTACACACGTTTCTGTGTAATTTTCACCAACTAATGCTTCAAGCCCAAAAACATCGGAGTTTTCACTTGTCAAAACAAATTCGACTCCACTGACTGTAACTTTAGCCCTTCCAGATTTAAGGATGTAAACACTCTTACTTTCCTCCCCTTTTCTTATTATTACCTCACCACTTTCAAAATCAAGAGTTTCCACGCATTATCACCTCAATAACTCTTGCTAATTTTTCATACCTTCTCCAAAGTACGTTTCCCTCATCTTCGTATATATTCTTTAAAATTCTTGCAGCTTCGTAACAGTACGAAGGCATATGTGAGTAACTTATCAACACTTTCTTTAAAAGACTTTTGGCAATGTATCTGTCGTTTAGTATTAAATACACCTTTGATGCCGTTTCGATTAAAAGTGCAGGTACGAACTTGTCGTCTGGAAATTTCTCAACAAATTTTTTAACTAAATTAACCTTCGTGATAATTTTGTCATCTTCTATTTTTTCTATGATTTTTAGCGCTTCGTTTCTATCTTCTGGTAATTCACCGGCAGATAGAGTCAATAAAGACTCAACTTCCTTAAGAAATTCATCCAAATTGGCATTTTCAAAATTAAAATCATCTAAGACTATGCTGTCCACGTTTACGGACGTTTCGTAGATGATTTTTCTAATTTCAATTATCTTCCTAATTATGTTCAGATACTCATCTTCCAAAGAAACCTCTTCAATTTCACACTCCTCAAGCGTAATAACATCCTCTTCCACTGGAATACCGAGAAGATACTCTATCATAGCAACATAATCCCCTTTTATAAGATCATGATACGTTTTATTTCTTGTCTCACGTACAGTTCCAGATAATATCTTAAAAAGCTTCTTAGGTATTTCACCCGCTTTAAAAATGGTGCCTTCTATCCTCATAATCGCCTCCAAAAGGTTCGATAATCAATTCCTTTTAATTTTCAGCTTTGGTTTCTTTTTTACTGGCCCACTTTTGTCTTCTTCAGCTATTAACTTAAATTCATCATGGACCGTGCTAACTCTTGCCAATTCCTTTTTGCTCTCTTCTTCAGCTCTGTTGTCTACTCTTCTTAAGTTAAGCAAATAAGATACAGCAAGTTCATAAGTTCTCATCATCATATCGTTAAACATTTCGTAAGTCTCTTTCTTAAACTCTAAGACGGGATCCTTTTGACCATAGCTTCTGAGCCTTATAGATTCTTTTATTTGCTCAACTTCTTCTAAGTACTGTCTCCAATTCTCATCTATTATCCTGAGCACTATAAACTTAGCAACATTTTCAAAGTCATCGCCAAATTCCTGTTTTTTCTCTTCGTAAGCTATTTTCAACTGGTTAACTATGTCTTCTTTAAGTTTTTCCTTATCATCCATTTTATCGTTTAACTTAATAAAATCTTTTACAACTGCAAAAGAATCTTTCAGGCCATCCCAGTTCCACTCCATACCCTCACAGAACTCACCAATTCGTGATTCAACAATATTTTCGATAGCTTCATCAATAAAATTATCGACATCGTGTTCGAGAATGTAATCTCTGTAGCCATAAATGGCTCGTCTTTGGGTATCAAGCACGCTATCGAGTTCGAGTAAGTATTTTCTGACAGAAAAGTTGATTCCTTCAACTTTTTTCTGAACTTGCTCAATGAGCTTAGTAAGCAATGGATGGTATATTGGCTGCCCTGGTTCAATCTTAACCATATCCATTACTTTCTGTATTCTATCACCACCAAATATTCTCATCAAATCATCTTCAACAGATAAGAAAAATATCGACTCGCCAGGGTCGCCTTGTCTTCCGGCTCTACCCCTCAACTGGTTGTCTATACGTCTGCTCTCGTGCCTCTCAGTACCTATTATAACAAGTCCGCCGAGTTCTTTTACACCAGGTCCTAATTTTATATCCGTACCTCTACCTGCCATATTTGTCGCTATTGTAACCATGCCTTTTTGGCCTGCCTGAGCTACTATCTGTGCTTCTTTTTCATGATATTTCGCGTTCAACACTTGATGTGGAATACCTTCTTTTTTCAACATCTCGCTGAGCTTTTCACTCTTTTCTATGGAAGTTGTTCCAACAAGTACAGGTTGACCCTTCTCGTAACGTTTCTTTATTTCTTGAACAATAGCTTTGTATTTTTCTTCGACAGATCTATAAATTAAATCGTCGTGATCTACCCTGATCATTAACTTGTGTGTGGGGATGACAACCACGTCCATCCCGTAAATTGTTTTGAATTCTTGCTCTTCAGTTTTGGCCGTTCCGGTCATTCCAGCAAGTTTTTCATACATTCTGAAATAATTTTGATAAGTGATTGTTGCGTAAGTTATACTCTCTTCTTTTATAGGTACACCTTCTTTGGCTTCAATCGCTTGGTGCAACCCTCCACTATAACGCCTTCCTGGGAGTACGCGACCTGTGAACTCATCAACAATCAAGACCTGACCGTTGTGGACTATGTAGTCAACATCTTTTTTGAAAAGGTGAATCGCTTTCAGTGAATTGATAATATGATAAATACTGTTGACATTTGCCGGATCATAAAGGTTATCAACACCAAGGATTTTTTCTAAATATTCTATACCCTCATCTGTAAGAACTACCGTTCTATGTTCTTCGTCGACTTTGAAGTGTTTATCTTTCTCAAGTCTCTTTGAAATTTGGTAAAAATGCTTGTAAACCGACGCGTTGTTGTGTGACGGACCACTTATGATAAGTGGTGTTCTTGCTTCATCTATCAGTATACTATCAACCTCATCAACAATTGCATAAAAATGTCCTGTTTGGACTTTATCTTCAACAGATATAACCAGATTGTCTCTGAGATAATCAAACCCAAATTCGGAATTTGTACCGTAAGTAACATCGCATCGATAAGCTTCTTTTTTACTAACCTCAACAATATCAACTTGGAAAGCTTCGACTGCTCTCTTTACCTTTGCTTCATCCGGTAAGAATTCTCCATCAAAGTCTTCAGGCCAAACACAATAATTTTCTGCCAAAGCTATTTGTGCGAGCTCCGGATTTTTCCAAACTACTTTGTAGGCCTTACCACTCGTATTTATAACGCCAACGGTTAATCCAAGTGCAAGATAAATGGGTCCCATCCATGTTGCATCACGCTTTGCAAGGTAATCGTTAACAGTGACCATGTGTATATTTCTATTCATTAGAGAATTTAAAACAACTGGAGCTGTTGCAACCAGAGTTTTTCCCTCTCCCGTTTTCATTTCTGCTATTTTTCCATTGTGAAGAACAATTCCACCTATGAGTTGGACATCAAAATGCCTCATGCCCACTGTGCGTCTTGCAACTTCACGAACAAAAGCAAATATTTTCACTAAGTGGTTGTCTAAATCTTCTAATTTTTCAATTTTTCCCTTGTACTGGGCTATGTATTCACGCATCTGTTCAAATGACATATTCTTTACGTCTTGTTCAATTTGGTTTATTTTTTCTACAATTTTTTTTGCCTTTCTTATCTGTGCCTCGTTCTTGTCGAAAAATTTTTTCAAACCCTCGAGCATTCAAACACCTCTCCTAAGTTTTCATTTAAGTTTTTGTTTTGAATCTAGTTATCCTAAATATATTTTACCATAAAAAAAGAAAAAAGGCCATCCAAAAGGATGACCCAAACATGTGAAATATATTAGAAATCTATGCCTTCGAGGAGCATATTGTTTAATTCACTTAGAATTTCATGTGGTGCGATTAGTTCTCCACCAACCTTGCTAAGTAATCTAACCTTGGTTCCCGGCTTTACAAGTTTTGTCACTTCACTCGCATATTGTCCAAGGTTCATCTCGGCAACAAGTACATTTTGCACATTTGAGAGTCTTTTTCTCAGCTTCTCAATTGGAATGGGCCAAATGGTGATAGGTCTCAGTAGTCCAACTTTAATTCCATCCCTTCTTGCCATTAAAACCGCTTCTTTTGCTGATCTCGCCACCGAACCGTAGGCTATTATGATCGTCTCAGCATCGTCTACCATGAATTCTTCACATTCTGCTATTTTATCGATGTGAAGTTTTATTTTATTAACGAGCCTCCTTATCAATTTTTCAGCTGTTTCTGCTGTCGCCATAGGAAAGCCTGATTCATCATGTACAAGCCCTGACACATGAAACTTTGCCTTCCCCATCTCTACAAGTGTAGGTGGTAGATTTTCTGCATACTCAGTTTCTGAGAAAGGAACAAAAATCTCTTCTTCCTCAAGCTCTCTTGAAGTAACACGTTCAATAATTTCGATTTCACTGTCAGGTGGCAATACGAAATTCTCACGCATATGACCAAGCACTTCGTCCATCAACAGCACAACAGGTGTTCTATACTCTTCAGCCAAATTAAATGCTTTGATAGTGTACCTGTAAACCTCTTCAACAGTCGAAGGATAGAGCGCAATAATTGCGTGATCTCCGTGGGTACCCCACCTTGCTTGCATTATATCACCCTGGGAAGGTTTTGTGGGCATCCCCGTTGATGGACCACCTCTCATAACATTGACAAAAACTGTTGGCGTCTCTGTCATAATCGCGTATCCAATGGCTTCCTGCATTAAACTAAACCCGGGACCACTAGTTGCCGTCATTGACTTCGCTCCAGCAAGTGAGGCACCTATTATAGCCGCGGCACTTGCAATTTCATCTTCCATTTGGATGAAAACACCACCAACTCTCGGGAGTTCACGAGCCATCGTCTCCGCAATTTCAGATGATGGTGTTATTGGATATCCCGCATAAAATCTACATCCTGCTTTTATTGCACCGTAAGCACAAGCTTCGTTACCTTGCCAGAAAACCATCCTTGTGTTCTTAGGCATTTTCGACACCAACCTTCTGATCTTCATCTTGCTTTACTTCGACTATATTAATAACAAAATCAGGACACAAATTTTCGCACATTAAACAACCAATACATTTACTGTGATTCGGAACAGCGGGCTTATTTAGTTCGCCTTTGATGATAGTTTTTGTAGGACATACGTTATAGCATATACCACATGCTTTACACCATTCGTATTTGATCTCTACACGAAATTGCTTCTTGGCCATCCGAAAACCTCCTTTACTCATCCAAATATCGCCAAAAATACACCAGCTGCAACTGCTGATCCAATAACTCCTGCAACGTTCGGTGACATGGCGTGCATTAAAATAAAATTCGTTGGATCTTCCACTTGGGCTAATTTTTGAGCCACTCTTGCACTATCCGGAACAGCAGATACACCTGCCGCACCTATCAATGGGTTGATTTTGTCTTTCAGGAATAGGTTCATTATTTTTGCAAATAATATACCAGAGGCAAGTGCCGAAACAAACGCAAATGCACCCATTCCAAAGACCAACAACGATTGTGGTTTTAAGAATATATCAGCCCTTGCTGAAGCTCCCACAGATAAGCAAAGCAGAATTGTTGTTGTATCAAGTATGTATTTACTCGCTGCCTCGACAAGCCTTTTAACGTTTCCCACTTCTCTGAGTAGATTTCCAAACATAAGTGGACCAACAAGTGTTAAAGATTGTGGAACAAGCAAAGCTGTAACAAGTGTAGTAATAAGCGAAAAAGCTATCTTTTCCGTTTTTGAAACTTTTCTTGGCGGTTTCATGCGAATTAACCTTTCTTCCTTCGTTGTTAGTAATTTAGAAACAGGTGGTTGAAGAATAGGAATAAGTGCGATGTATGAATATGCGGCAATGGCAATTATAGAAAGTAGCTCAGGCGCAAATTTGGTTGCAGTGTAAATCGACGTAGGACCATCGGCACCACCGATGATACCTATTGCGGCTGCTTGTTTGAACGTAAACCCCAAAGCCCTTGAAAACAAAAATGTAACGAATATACCTATTTGCGCAGCACCACCAAGAAATATTGTAATCGGGTATGAAATCATGAAAGAAAAGTCTGTGAGAGCGCCAATACCCAAAAATATGAGAGGGGGGTAAATACCCAAATCAAGTCCTTTTTTTATATAGTACATGAATCCACCTGGTATGAACCTTCCATCTGAAAAAGTTTGAGGAGGATTTAAGATACCGGTAGCAAGTGGAGGAATGTTTGAAAAAACTATGCCAAATGCAATTGGTATAAGTAAAAGTGGTTCCGCATCTTTTTTTACACCGACATAAATTAAAACACCCGCTATCAAAATCATGAATATATTACCTAAAGTCATTTGTGCAAATGCCATTTTGCTAAAGAACAACAAAAACTGATTCAGCATACTATGCCTCCTTAGTATGTTTTTTTACTTTCTCAAGAATCTTATCAAAGATAAGTATACTATCATCTCAAAGTTTTTCAACTAACAGATACCTTAACAAAACAAAGTATAAGATTATTTTTCAAACATCTTTGATTTTAATCGAAATTGAAAGGCTTCAATATACCATCTTTCATAAGAAATTCTCCACGAGATACAACAGATACTATATCCCAATCTCTTAAAAGTACTATATCTGCATCACAACCAGGCATAATTCTTCCCTTTGTTTTAAACCCGAAAACCTTAGATGGATTAGTGGTTGATAACTTCAAGGCTTGATCGAGCTTCAGCCCTTTTTCGACAAGCTTATGTATCGTGAAAAATAGTGCACCTACGCTTCCAACAGCTAAGCCTTCGAAAATTCCGGCTTTATCGAATTTTGGCAAGCTGCCCTGCCCATCAGATGAGAGCGTAATTTGATCAATAAGTCCATTTTCATACGCTTCAAAAACAGCATCTATTGTTGAAAAATTACCTTTTTCATTCTCATAGGGCTGTAAAGCTGTTAAATCAATCGTTCCACCTATTTTTGCAAATTCCAATCCTTGTTCAAAAAGCCTTTTATTTCTCGACATATGAGTTGGATAAAGGTGCTTTATTGGAATTTCGGTCTTCCTTACAATTTCAAAAAGCCAATCAATACCCATAATACCGTTACCTACATGAAAATTAACGATTCCAGGCTTTCCTGAAATCATTCCACCAACCCTAACATCAGCTACTACCCTCAGAACTTCTTCAAATGTTGGTTGTGAAGACCTATGATCTGAAATAGCTATTTCGCCCACACCAACAACTTTATCTATCAGTACGAGGTCTTTTTGAATACTACCAGTAAACGTTACTGGTGGAATATGGTACGATCCAGTGTATATGTACGCTGTTATTCCTTCTTCTTCCAATGCTTTTGCTTTTGCGTACAAATTTTCTAAGCTCCTTGTAACTCCATCTGTCCCCAAACATCCAACGACCGTCGTAACACCATTTTTCACGCAATCAGAGATTTTCAATTCAAAAGTTCTTGTGGAAAAACCGCCTTCACCTCCGCCACCAGTTATGTGTACATGCGGATCTATAAACCCGGGTATAGCAACCAAACCTTCACAATTGTATACTTCCAAATCATTTAGAGAAACGTTCATATTCTTTTCAACGCGTAATATTTTTTCGCCCGCAATTAATATGTCCACTTTTCCAATGTAAAACGGTGTGTATGCGTCTGCGTTCTTAAGTAATTTTACGAGTTTACTCACACGCTGACACTCCCATCAACGGAAACTTTGAAACCTTGCCTGTTGAGTTCAGTGATAACTATCTCTAAAGGTGAATTGGCGATGTTTGATATATCTCGTACATTGATTCTGGTCTTTTCAAGCAATTCTTGAAGATAATTTATAGCTAGGACGACGCGTTGGATGGAGTTAGGATTGCTTTTAAGTTCTATTAAACTTTTTACTTGCTTTATTCTTTTGAGCTGTGACTCACATATTTTGAGAACAAAATCAGGATTTTTTTCGGTCGCCTTTTCAACATTCTCACGTGTTATTGGAATCAGCTCCACAGGAGAAATTGAATACAAAGTTATCATGCGTGTTTTATTCTCCAATATGGCACTTTCTCCAACAAATTCACCAGGCTTTACTAAGGATAGTAAAATTTCCTTGTCTTCGTACAATTTAACTGCTTTTAAATAACCCCTTAGAATTAAGAATCCCTGTGTAGCTGGTTCACCTTCGATCGTTAACAGTGTGTGAGTAGGTATATAAAACCCTGCTTTCATGTATAGTTCCACTATCTCTCGAGCCTGTCCACCATTAAAAAATGTGCTTAAATATTGGTATGACAGATGATCTCCGTATTCTTTTGGATCAAGTCTTTTAAAGTGTAAGTGCGCGTGTTCTGGGTCAAGTATCAACGTAAGTAACGTGTACCAAATCGTTATCTCCTTTTTTAAATCTTTAACAAGTACTTCTGAAAGCAGTTTAACAGAGATGTTAAATGCTTCTTTATATTCTCCCTTTACAAAAAGGTGTTTCATAAGAGAAATGTCTTGAAATATTTTTTCATCAAATCGTATAGCATTTGGATGAGTTCTTTTAAAGAACCTCAATCTATCAGGACCTACGTATTCTGGTATTTCTTGACATTGAGCAAGTTCAGAATTTATAAACATGAGTCTTTTCGCAATCGACGAAATAAACTTTTTCAATATTTTTTCAAAATCTCTGGATTGCAATACTTCATCAGGTCTAAAAACATAAAATGTTGCTTCTTTCGATGATACCAATACCTTTTCCTGAGATGGCAACGAGAAAAGTGACCATTCACCAAATGATCCTGTGTTTAAAGTAAATTCTTTCTTGTAAAATGTTATTGAAACATCACCTTCTATGAGAAAATAGATTCCACTTGGTACCTCGCCAAAGTTATACAACACAGTTCCTTGCGGATATGTAAATATATCCATATTCTCACATCCGATCTAAAAAATATCGGTAACCAGGGTAGTATACCTGATTACCGATATTGCATTCTAACTATTAGATAACTGCCAGCTTCCTGCCAACTTTTTCAAACTTCTCAAGTGCAAAATCAAGATCACCTTTCGCATGTACTGCGCTTATCATCACCCTAATTCTTGCTTTTCCTTTTGGCACTGTCGGATAACCGATCGATTGAGCGAACACACCCTCTTCAAACAATTCTTTACTAAATTGACTTGCAACCTTTGCATCGTATAACATCACAGGCGTTATTGGAGTTTGACTCACACCAAGATCAAACCCAAGTTTTCTCATCTCAGTCTTAAAGTAATTTGCATTATCCCATAGTTTCCTAACTCTCTCATCACTCTCTTGGAGAATTTTTACTGCTTCCAGACATGCCGCAACATCAGCAGGTGTCAAACCTGTGCTAAACAAAAATGGTCTTGCTTTTTGTTTCAAGTACTTGATGAGAGTCTCTTTTCCAGCGATATACCCTCCGAGAACACCAAAAGCCTTCGATAATGTTCCAATTTCCATATCTACTCTTCCATGTAAACCAAAGTGATCAACGATACCTCTTCCACCTCTTCCCAAAACTCCTTCACCATGTGCATCATCAACCATTACGGCAGCATCGTATTTTTCAGCAAGTTCAACAATATCCGGGAGTGGTGCTATATCTCCGTCCATGCTGAAAACGCCATCTGTGATTATCAATATCCTCCTTGCTTTTTGGATATCTCTTGCTTCTTTTAACCGTGCTTCGAGTTCATCCATATCATTATGCTTGTAAACATACCTTTTCGCTTTTGAAAGTCTTACACCATCAATTATACTTGCATGGTTCAACTCATCGGAAATAATTGCATCGTTTTCATCGCCGAAAACTGTAGGTATAGCTGCTTGATTTGCCAAAAATCCAGACTGGAGAAATATTGTTGCATCGGCTCCTTTAAACTCCGCAAGAGCTTTTTCCAATTCTTCGTGGATTTTCATCGTTCCAGCTATTGTCCTAACGGCACCTGGTCCAACTCCCCATTCGTCAATAGCCTTTTTTGCCGCTTGTTTTAACCTCTCGTCGTTTGCAAAACCAAGATAGTTATTTGAACACATATTCAATACTTTTTTCCCATTTACTACAATCCATGCACCCTGTGGTGATTCAAGTGTTCGTATATTAACATAAAGACCTTCCGCTTTCAAATTTTCCATTTCGTCTTCAAGAATCTTATAATTGAACATCTCAATCCCCTCCTTTCTCAATGCTTGCTCAAATTCAATCCAAATTAAGGACAACTTTTCCACATTGCTTATTAAGCATCAGTTCAAAACCTTTTTCCCATTCGTCAAAAGGTAATATGTGAGTAACTACCTTTGAAAGATCTACTTTTTTTGTTCTAAGCAATTCATCAGCAATTCTCCAAGTTTCAAACATCCTCCTACCTGTGATACCGTAAAGAGTCAAACCTCTCATTGTTACTAAAGCATCTATATTTATATCCATTTTACCACCAAATATTCCAAGAATTGATACTTCTCCTCCCATTGTAACACACTTCAGTCCGTCTTCAAATGCTCTTCTATTACCGCTCATCTCAAATAGTACGTCAACACCGTCATCCAACAATTTGTAAACTTCTTTAACAAGATCCTTCTCGGTGGGGTTGATTACCACATCTGCGCCGTTTTCTTGAGCCATCTTAATTCTTAGCGGGT
Organism: Fervidobacterium sp.; assembly: GCA_049970055.1. Lineage (GTDB taxonomy): Bacteria > Thermotogota > Thermotogae > Thermotogales > Fervidobacteriaceae > Fervidobacterium. Next base: position 172,438 of record JBMFNR010000002.1, on the reverse strand, counting down.
CTACTTCTGAAACGATAACAGTGCTCGCACCTGCAACTTTGGCAACTTGGATTGCCATCAAACCTATGGGCCCAGCACCTGTTATAAGTACATTCTTACCTAGCAAGTTTGTCACGAAAGCGGTATGTATTGCATTTCCAAAAGGTTCCATCACGGAAGCAAAATCAAGTGGAATTTCGCGAGAGAACTTCCACAACACACTTTCAGGAATAACAGCGTATTCCGCGAAAATTCCATTTGTATCTACACCTAATATCTTTAAATTTTTGCAAACATGCATTCTTCCAGTTTTACACTGATAACAAGTCTCGCAAGGAATATGTGTTTCAGCTGCAACAAGATCACCTATATTAACTCTTGTCACAGCACTTCCTATTGCCACGACTTCTCCAGCCATTTCATGACCTGTAATGAGAGGTGGAATAATCCTTGATTGCGACCACTCGTCCCACTTGTATATATGCACATCGGTACCACAAATTGACGCTCTTCGAACTTTAACTAAAACATCTCTGGGGCCAAGATCCGATTCGTCTAGCTTTTTAACATCTTTCATCACTAAGCCTGGGCCTGCTTTTTCTTTCATAATCGCTTTCATCGTAATTGTTCCCAAAGCAACCGCCTCCTTTTAGTTTTTAAGAGAAGCCATTCACAAATTATTCACATTTATAATTATACTATCCTTGCTTAATTCGTTAAACAAAAATAAGCTTAAAACAAGTAAGTATACCAAAGAAAAAAACAAATTAGCGGATTTAAATAGCGTGATTTCGTATTAATTTAAGTATTCCCGGATTAAAGCATCTATTTTTCTCTCAAAATATCTTCTTCCTTTTCACGTACAAACTGATTAATGTACAGCTTGTAATATTTTCCCCTATTTTTCATAAGCTGCTTGTGAGCTCCTTCCTCAACTATCTTACCTTTCTCTATCACCAGTATCCTATCGGCATTTTTTATAGTCGACAATCTATGAGCGATAACAAAACTCGTTCTACCGTGCAGTAAATTATGAATTGCGTCTTGTATCAAATGTTCTGTATATGCATCTATTGAACTTGTAGCTTCGTCTAATATTATTATCTTCGGATTTGCAACAACAACTCTTGCAAGGGCTATAAGCTGTCTTTGACCAACTGAAAGATTCGTTCCACCTTCACCAACTTGCGTTTCGTAACCTTTTTCAAGATTAATAATAAAATCATGGGCATTCACCAACTTTGCGGCCTCGATTATTTCGTCAATTGTAGCATCTAATTTTCCGTAACGTATATTTTCTGCTATTGTCGCGCTAAACAAATGTGGTGTTTGGAGTACATAGCCTATACTTGTTCTTAGTGTTTTCAGCTTTATCTTTCTGTAATCAATCCCATCAATATATATTGTACCTTGAGTAGGCTCATAAAATCTACCTATTAAATTTACAATTGTTGACTTTCCAGATCCTGTATCGCCAACAATGGCTATTGTCTCTCCTTTTCGAACCTTTAAACTGAATGATTTTAAGACCCAATTACCTTTTGAATATTTGAAAGACACGTCGTCAAAAACAATTTCTCCCTTAATGAACATATCGATAGAATCTTCTTTGTCAACTATATCTGGTTGAGTATTCAATAGTTCCAATACCCTCTCAGCAGCAGCTTGAGCGGAAACAAGTTCCGCCAAAATCCTTGCAAGTTGCATAACAGGTTCAAAAAACTGAATAGAGTAAAAAACAGCAGCCGTAAGCGTACCAACACTTAGTGCTCCGATGTAAGTTTTACTACCTCCATAAACAAGTATAAAAGATGTCACCACGCTACCTGTGAATAAAACAATTGGTGTATAAATACCTGATAAAATAATGGATTTTACCGATGCTCTCATTAGTTCTTGTGTTTGCTGCATGAAATCAGAAATTCTCGTCTCTTCAACACCAAGTATCTTCGCTGTCCTTGCACCCATGAGTCCTTCGTTGAATATACTTGTAACTTCAGAAACTAATTTCCGAACAATCCTTTGTTGAGACAGTATCTTTTTTTGAAAGTATAAGCTTACCACTCCTAAAGGTGGAATTGCGAAAAGTATAAAAAGTGCGAGTTTCCAGTTTAAAAGAAAAGAATAAATAACTGTAAAGCTCATAGAAGATAGAGCCCAAACACCATCAACTACCTGCCAGGACATTACAGAACTTATCCGCTGGACATCGGACATAACTCTCGAAATAAGAAAGCCTGTTTGCGTATTATCAAAGAACAAAAGAGGAAAAGATTGCAATTTTTTGAAAGCTTCATTCCTTACATCGTATGAAAATCCATTTTCAATCTTGCCCGCAAGCATTATAAGAAAATATGTACCACTAACTTGTATAACGACTACAACAAAGAACAACATGACGTACCTAGTGAATCCGATGAAAGATTTATTAGCTATGAAATTATCAATAGCATATTTCGTTAAATAAGGATAAGTCGCATCAGTGAAACCAACAACAAGCATAACAAAAATTAATCCTGTCATGTGAAGCTTATATTTTTTCAAAAATACACTAAATTTCTTCCAAAGTTTGATATCAAATTTACTTTTTTTATCTACAATAAGTTCTTCCATTTTTTCACTCCCCCGTGGACTTCAAGAAGTTTTCTATTTTCCATACTCTCTGATAAAGGCCTGGTTGGTTTATCAATTCATCATGTGTACCAATATTGCTTATCCTGCCGGCTTCGAAAACAATAATTTTTTCAACATCTTTTATACTTGAAATTCTGTGTGAAACTACAATGGTTGTTCTGCTTTTGCTTTTCTCTCTAATAGCTTTTCTTATTTGATTTTCTGTTTCAGTATCGACTGCACTCATAGAGTCATCAAAAATGAGTATGGAATAATCTTTTATAAGTGTACGCGCAATTGTGACTCTTTGGCTTTGTCCTCCAGAAAGATTAATACCCTTTTCTCCAACAAGTGTATCGTAGCCACTTTCAAGTTGAACTATATCCTCGTGCACTGATGCAAGCTTTGCTGAATGCACAATTTCATCATAGGTTGCATGGGGTTTGGTAATTGATATGTTTTCCCTCACTGTTTTTGAAAAAAGGAAGGTTTCTTGTGGTACAAGACCAATGTTTCTTCTTAAAATACTCTTGGGAATTTGCCTTATGTCAATACCATCGACGAGTATTTTTCCCTTGTCTGGTTCATACATTCTCATTAATAAAGCAATTGCTGTCGATTTTCCGGAACCTGTGCTTCCAAAGAATGCGACGGTCTCCCCACTTCTTATTTTGAAAGAAACACCTTTCAAAACCGGATGTTCCGGTTTATAACCGAACCAAACATCTTTAAATTCGATATCACCAGATATTTTCATGATGTTTGTCCCATTATCCAATTCTTCTAATTGCTGAGAAAGAATTTCATTAATTCTCTTGACTGATACTTTTACCTTACCAAAGTTAGAAAGCAACATACCAAGTTCCCTTGCAGGCCAAACTAACATTCCAACGTATGTCGTAAAAGCTACTAAAGTACCAACACTTATGTTTCCTTTAACTGCAAAATAAGTACCAACAACAATGACCAACGTGAATTGAAAGAGTGCAATAAAATCCGATACCGTCCAGAAAATCGCAAATAGTTTGATAAGTTTTAGATCAAGTTTTCTAAATTCAGCATTCTTTTTCAAGAACTTCTCTATTTCATAATCTTCGCGCGTAAATGCTTTAACAACTCTAACTCCTGTGATATTCTCTTGCAAAACGCTCGTAACAGACGCTTCAGCTTCATCAACCTTTTCAAAATGCTTTTTGACAATTGTAAAAAACCATAAAGCAATTCCTGTGAGTACTGGTAATGACAGAGAAGAAATTATTGTCATTTTTACGTCGATTCTTATCATAATAAATAAGACGAAAATAACCATAAATAATATTCTCCAAACAATTATAGCGTCACTTGCTATGAATCTTCTTACATTATCCACATCCGATGTACATCTTTGCACGACATCACCTGATTGGAATTTTGAGTAAAAAATATTTTCTGCCTTCAAAATAACATTGTACAAATCATTCCTGAGCCTTTTTGCGAAATTCTCAGATGTGTACCCTACGAACTTTTCCCTTAAATAGTTAAATAGGGCATTGAAAAAAGAAATTACAAGCACTATTAGCCCTATGATCCATAAGTTTTCAATGACAAAGGACCTTCCTCCAAGAAAATGATAAATCTTAGAAAGTAAGCTTGAATCTAAGCGTTCTCCATTTATAACGTTATCAATCGTAAATTTAACCACTAGTGGTACAAGCCGGGAACAAACTATAGATAGAGCAGTGAATAACACGGCAAGAAAGTAGAAAGTTCTACACCCCTTCATATACTTCAGAATTAACTTGAAGTCGCTCATAGTATCCACCTCCAAATTCGGAAAGTAAAAAAGAAAAAACTCCACGAGACAACCCGTGGAGTTTTTATACTTTTCTGTCCTTATATGTTCACTCTACATCTATATTTTGTAGAAATCAAAAACTACTGTGAATTATCCAAAGCAAACCACTGGGTTGTCCAACATAAAAATATTGAACTTCTACTTTCCAAACGACTTATTCTCATGGACAACCCTCCCTTTTGCATATTTGCGTAATTTTTGTATAGTTTTTTCTAAAATTTGTAATTTAGGCATATTTTACAATTTCTATTTTAAAAAGTCAATAGAAATTCTTCAGAAATTTGTCGGACATTTTCCAGAGATTTGCCACCAGTCTTCCGAGTGTTTTCTCTTTTCATTTTAAACTCTTCTTGGGCTCTTTGAGTATTCTGAATAATTTAAAGACATTATACACTTTCAATGCTATAATGATTTTAATGGCTAATAACACAAATACAAGGAGTGGGTTATATCAAACTTCAAAAAGTTCTTCAAAACTTAGGTTTTTCGAGAAGAAAAGCAGATTTGCTTATAATCAATGGAGATGTTCAAGTGAATAATTCAATTGTTACTGAGCCTTGGTACGATGTGGATGAAAAAGATGTTGTTACTGTTGATAATCAAAAATTTACCCATTTTACATCAAGGATGTACTATTACATTTTGCATAAGCCCAAAGGTTACGTCAGCACCTTAAAAGACCCAAAGCAGAGAAATACCATAGGAAAACTAATCTCAAAAAAATTACCTCCAGAGGTTGCATTAAAAATAAAACCTGCCGGAAGATTAGACAAAGATGTTAACGGAGTGCTTATCTTAACAAACGACGGACAGTTACTGAACATATTGACCAGTGCAAAATTCGGTGTAGAAAAAGTCTATATTGCTAAAGTTCAAGGGAGAGTAAATATAGAAAACATATCACGTATAAAAAACGGCATAAAGGACAACGGAGAGTTTCTAAAGTGTGAAGACATTGAAATATTAAGCTATACAGATAAACATTCTATTGTTAAAATAACGATGATTAAAGGTAAAAAACATGAAGTGAAAAGATTAATGGCGTACATCGGTAATTCAGTGATTGAATTAACACGCATTTCACATGGTCCCATCGATATCTCACTTTCACCCAAAGAAGGTGACCTGGTACCAATCGAAGGTGAGAATCTAAAAAAATTAATTGATCTTAAGTATAGATACAAGGGAGACCATTTATGAGGACATGTATGCGGCTAAGTAGTTTTAGTATTTTGACTGGCGTGACCACCGGTTTTGTTGTAGCATGTTATCGCATTTTGCTAACTCACATAGAAAATTGGAGGATGAAGATGCTCTCAAATCTCTCGCTTTCATCCTTATTTACATTAAATTCCACAGATTTTCACTCGTTCTTTTGATTTTGCCTTACTCTTTCTAAAATTTTCGTTCACGCTTATTTCGTATACTTCCGATGCACCAGGAGGTATATTCTTACCTATACTCTCCATAGGAGCAACCATAGTTATGAGCTTCTTTGAAGTTTTTACATATTTTATTCCGAGCCTTTCACCTTTCTGGCATAGTTTCATAATCCTTGGTATATTAGGCTCTTTCTCAGCAGTTGTAAAAGCTCCGTTAACAGGCATCATACTTGTAATTGAAATGGTTCAGATGGTACCGATATTCTTAGGTTCAACACTTGTCTCTATACTTTCTTATACACTTACGGAAATTGTAGGCACTGAGTCAATATATGATATATTGCTTGAAAAAATTACTCAAAGGAAATAATTTTATGTAGTATCAACGAATTAACCAAATTCCGCTTGGTCTCTCATGTACTTTTCTTTGAGTACCTTTACTACTTTTCCATCAGTTTCAATGATTCCTAGTTTTTCGAGTTCAGCAAACACTCTTGAAAGAGCGGGACGTGTTACGCCGAATTGTCTCGCAAGTTCTTCTTTTGTCATATCCATTGTAACTTGCTGAGATTGTTGTGTATCCATGAGTCTTACAAGATATGAACATACTTTTTGGACTAAATTTTTCATGGCAATTTCGTAGAATCTCTCAGTGATAAATGTAAAGTCATCACTTACAATTCTTAGGTAATTTTTCAGCAATGTTCCACTTTTCATAAGATATTGAACAAACGTATTTTTCTCAATTCTCAAAAAAATCGATGGTTTTACTGTCTCAACATCAACGGGGTACCTTGGTTCTGAGGAAAATATAACCGCTGCTGCTAGTAGTTTTGGTGCTATATTTTGATGGAGAAGACTTTGTAAAAAAAGCCCTCGAAGCTGGAATGATGAATTTCAAAGTTATGCAACTTCTGAAGAAAGCGCATATTGAAACGTACGGAGAACCAACTCCAACGGAAGTTGAAACGGGCACGAAGCATGGGCACGGTATTATTGTTACAGGTCATAACTTAAAAGCATTGGAAGAATTACTCAAACAAGTAGAAGGAACAGATATATACGTTTATACGCATTCGGAAATGCTACCCGCGCATGGATATCCAGGATTGAGAAAATACAAAAATTTAGCAGGAAATCTTGGGGCAGCTTGGTATGACCAGAGGGATCTTTTCAACAAATATCCCGCAGCGATTTTAGGTACAAGTAACTGTGTACTCATTCCAAAAGATTCTTACAAAGATCGTATGTTCACAACATCAATCGCCAAGCTTCCAGGAGTGAGACATATTGATGGATACGATTACTCGGAGGTCATAGCTAAAGCAAAATCACTGCCGAAACTACCAGAACAACCAGGTAATTACAAGCTACAAACTGGATATTCCGCAAGTGTTGTAAAATCACTTGCAGGAAAGATAAAAGAACTTGTAGAAGTAGGTAAAATTAGGCACTTCTTGGTCGTAGGCGGTTGTGATACACCTACAAAACGTGGCGCATACTATAGAGAATTTGTACAAAAATTACCAAAAGATACCGTTGTTATTACGCTTGCATGCGGAAAGTTCAGAATAAATGACTTGCAGCTTGGAGATATTGAAGGAATACCAAGACTCATAGATGTGGGGCAATGTAACGATACTATCGTTGCACTTGAAATTGCGATGGCACTAGCTGATGTTTTTGGTGTAAAGGTAACCGAGCTTCCGTTAACACTTGTCCTAACATGGATGGAACAGAAAGCAGTAGCAATTCTCTGGACACTTTTAGCGCTTGGACTGAAAGGAATATACATAGGGCCGGTATTACCAGCATGGGTCAACAAAGACATACTTGATGTATTAGTCAAAAATTATGATCTAAAGCTAATAAGCACCCCCGATGAAGATATAAAACAAATATTAAAGGTTTGATCAATTATCAAAAAAATCAGGCAGGTATTTCCTGCCTGATTTTTATTCAACTTTTCGATAGGTATTTTCGATACTTGACAAAATTAGCTTTGCCAATTTTTTCGCTCCAAAAGTATTTAGATGCACACCATCAATTGTTGTTTTTAAGTTTCTTACTTTACTTATGATACTACAAGTAAGTGGTGTGGTAACAAAGAGTGAGTCAAGAACCATTATTAAAGGATTTTTCGAAATAAAGTACCGTTTTTTTGATTCATTTAATCCAATAACAGCTTTTTGCCATGAATTAAAATCAATGTACTGAAGATTTCTCTCCATGCAAATTTTTTTGATAACAGTGTTGTATTCATCAACTTTCTTATTCAACTCATTCTCCAGATCTTCGCCAATGCAAGGAATACTCACATATATACCATCATTTCCAATCCTTTTGGCAATTTCTCTGTAGTTTTCCTCAAACTCTAAGATATCTTTACTCGGAACCCTTCCGGACAAAATGACCTTTTCTATAGCGATACTCCATCGAGACGAGTAATTTATTAAAAAGGGTAACAATATGTCATTTGTACCAATTTGAATAATGAACTTTTCAACACGATTCTCTTGACTATTAACTTGAGTACCCATAAATGTCTCAATTCGTTTTTTTAAATTAATCACCGTGTCTCCGCCAAGCCCGTAATTATGAAAGTTTTTGCCGAGATATTTAACATACGATACACCAGGTTTACCTTCTGTTATGCTATCACCAAAACACAATATCATAAAAATACCTCCAAGTACAGTATACAGTGTATTGTAGCATAATGTGAATCAACTTGGTGAATCAGATTATATCATAATAAATATGAAATTATTTAAACGTTTATTTAACCAAATTTAATAATTCTCACAGATTCACGATGAAATTTTGTACTATAATATAATAGTATTGTCAGATATTAGCTATTTTAAACTGGAGGTGACAAAATGCATATTAACGATTTAAGTGAGCAAGTTGTGAAAAACTTTAAGAACCACGTGGTGAAAAGTATACTGATTATACTATTGCTGGTAGATCCTCCTGCTCTATTATTTTCATACTATATTTTCGCTGGACTTGGAAGTTACCCAGTATGGATAATTTTGTTAGGATACATCATTTCTCTTGTGACATTTGGTTTGTTAACGCTTTTTATTTCAGGAAAATTGACGGTAACCTCTTTGAAAAGTGGTACTTTTAATCTTCCGATATCGTTAGCTGTACTTCTTTTTGCCATGAATTTTGTTGCAGCAACACTTGTTGGGATATTCGCTAAGTATTTGAAGTCTTTACCCGAAGAAACTCTAATGCTGAGGTTATCCGGCGCTTTAGCAATCAACTTAATTATAGTTGCAATATTTATTGCATTGTACTCCAGAGCAAGTTTGTTAAAAGAACACTTAGGTGAAAGGTACAAAAATGTAATGATACCGATATCACTTAAGTTAGTACTCGGAGTGTTGGCAGTTTCTTTATGGATTGCCCCAATACTATTAAAATACCTAATACTCAAAGTTGGACTTCCAACAGACGTTCAAAAAAATTTCGTTATCACAAGTTTGGGTCTTAACGTAATCCTTGCTACATCAGTTATTTTCTTAACAAAGAGGATACTGAGAAGCATTCCAAATATAATTGATGTTCTCGATAAAATTTCGAAAGGTGATTTATCGAAAAGATTATCTGTTGAATCTGTTGATGAATTTAGGTATATAGCAAACGAACTCAATCTCGCAACAAAAGGTATTAGCAAAATTATTAAAGACACTGGCAACATGTCTGAGAATTCCGCACAAGTTCTCAATGATTTAAACAAGACATTCGATGGTTTTGAGATTGTTGCAAATCAAACATTCGAGGCAGTAAATGTACAACAACAAGGAATTGAAAGAATCACAAGTTCGGTAGAAGAAATTTCAGCTAACATCGAACAGTTATCTTATCAGTCTCAATCGCTTGCAGATCTCGCAGTAAACGTTCAAAGATTAGCTGATACGTTGGACCAGAAGTCAAAATCAAGTGTAGATGAACTTGAAAGGGTTAGAAATATAACGACTGGATTTGTCCGAGAGTATGAAAATTTAGAAAGTGGAATAATGGAACTTACTGAAGCTACAAAGAACATAGGAAACATTATTGAAACAGTTCGATCCATAGCGGAGCAAACAAACTTACTTGCGCTCAACGCCGCAATTGAAGCTGCAAGAGCTGGTGAAGCTGGAAGAGGGTTTGCTGTGGTCGCCGACGAAATCAGGAAACTTGCGGAAGAGACAAAGAAGTCAACAGACACGATTACATCAACAATTGCGCTGATCGAACAATCTTCAAAAAGCCTTAACCAACAGATAGAACACTTGAGAAAAGAAATAATTTCAACTGAAGAAGGATATGAAAAATTGTTTGATACATTCAGTTACCTACAAAAAGCTATTGATGAACTTTCTTCATCGATCGATACACTCGCAGCACACAGTGAAGAACAGAACGCTTCTGCTGAGGAAATGAGAAGTGGTGCAAACGAAATAACTGAAAGCATTTCCAGAATATCCATGCAAGGCGATGATATAGCGAATGCGATGAGAAATTTAAAAGGCCAATTGGATGAAATATCAAGAAAGATTGATAATATCTTGAGTGCATTCACTCAACTAAAAAGTGAGATAGAAAAATTTAAATTAGAGTAAGACTTAAATAACTTATGAAAATAACCTATAAGCAGCCTACCGAAAGCGGTAGGCTCTTTTTTATTTCAAGACAAGAAAAACTTTAATTGTACCATCCGTGAAAGTAAGAAAAAGCATGTTATCAATGAACAATATCTCTTTAATCAGATATGATCTGTAAACTTCGATTTTTTCCAGGAGTTTCCCATTTTTTGAAATCATTACGATTTCGCCTCTTGTAGTACCTACAACTATCCTACCATCGGGAAAAATAGTTGGAAGAATCGAATAGATCGGGGAATTTGTCTTAACTTGCCAAAGAATTTTTCCGTCTATTGAATTTAATGCATATATCGTACCATTTATTCCTGCGGTTATAAGGATTTTATCTAATTTTTCGATACCGGAGTAACCTGTTTTAAGACCTCTAACTTCCCATACTTTCTCGAGAGTTTTCCAATTGTACGATTGTACAACTCCGGAAGGATTAGTTACAAACAAAAAATCATCTATTACAAGTGGTATTATACCACCGGGAGTATAATAACCAGAACCGACTTGTAGTTTTTTCAAGAGAACCCCATTGCTATCTACTATCAGTACATCGCCACTCCATGTGGTTTGAAAAAATTTACCGTTTGAGTAAAATGCTGGTGATTGAACCGTACCTTTTGCATCGTACTGAGTTCTTATTTTTGATTCTTTTGTGTCAAAAATTATTAGATGTTCACCGGCGCCGATTAAAAGTAATGGAGAATTCTCACTCGACTTTAAAGAAAATATTGGAAACTTTAAGTTCATCGTACCTTTTACTACTCCATTTTTTGGATCGAAGAAATAAAGTATTCCATCGATACTGCCAGCAAACAGTATGTTATTTGATATTTCTAAATTCGCCAAAATTGGGCCTATAGTGTTTTTCCACACAATATTACCGGTTGTATCAAGGCAAATTATATCCCCAGAGTAATCAACAACATAGAATCTGTTATTGTAAACTATTGGCTGAGAAAATATACTATTTGGGAGTTTATACGAGAATAATTCTCTTAAATACTTTGAATTTACCTTTGTCTCTTTTTCCTTGTCTTGATCTTCAATAAAGCTTTTCTTCATAGATATTTTTCTTACGAGTTTGTAATCTTCGTTTTGAATTGCATTTTTCTTCCAAATATAGATATTATCATTGTCCCAACTAAGTATTGTAATCCAACCTTCCTGGGTCGCTCCAACACTTTGTATAAAAATTCCATCATAAGTGCCAAAGTAATCATACTTATGCGTATGACCATATAAAATCAGCGGAACATTGTACCTTTTTACGATTTTCATCAATTTCCAACCGTCGTCAGTGTAATCAACAGGGCCACCAAAAGGATGGTGAGAGAGCAAAATTGCCACCTTACCTTCCTTTCTACATTCTTCCAGCTGTTTTTCTATCCACTCAATTTGGACATCCGTTATATGGCCTAAATGTTGAAAATACATGGAGGTATCTACTGACATAAATGATAACTTATCGATATCTACACGGAAAATTTCATAAAGTGCATTCGATATTCGTGTCGTTTTTCGAATCTTATCAGCCCAACGGACATCGTGATTACCGAGAAGCGTATTATAGCTTATCTTGCTGTCTATTAATACAGATAACGACTTCGAAAGACTTTCAAACTCACTATCTTTGCCCATTTCCGTAAGATCACCAAGAATAAATACGTGCATCGGGCGAATCTTTAACAACTCATGCAATGTTGTGTCTATCGTTTTCTTAAAATATGGATGATGCAAATCAGAAAGGATGGCAACATAATTGTGGGAATAGAACGGAAGTGCTAAAACAAAATGTGCAATTAAAATTGCAAATAATAAAACAACTATTCTTTGAAACCTCGCCAATGAAAGCACCTACTTTTTACAAATGGATTTTACGTAGTGGATTTTATTTTTTAGCTTGGTAATAACATCTCTTTGGGGATTCTATCTTTCCTTCTTTTTTGAGCTCTTTAATTGCTTTGTCAATATCCTCTTTCGATAGACCTGATTTTTCGGCAATGTCACCGGGTCTGAGAGGTTCTTTACTTTCAGCAAGTACCTTAAAGACTATTTCTTTTTTATTCAATTTATCCATCTTTGTATACACCCCCTCACATTTTGTGGTATAATATAGCAAGATATTTTAGTGCATTTAGTACATTTTTATATTATATTATATCACAAATTGCCACAACATGGCGAGTGAGAGGAGAAAAATTTATGGTAAAACCGCGTATTGTTGTTAGTAAATGTTTTTTCGAACATACTAGGTACGATGGTGGTATTATATCAAGTGACATTGTCAGAAAACTTGAGAAATACTGTGAATTCATAAAAGTATGTCCGGAAGTTGAGATTGGACTTCCTATTCCTCGAGAGCCGATCGATATATTCTTGATAGATGGCAACTACAGACTTATGAATAAATCTCAAAGTATTGATCTAACAGATAAGATGATACTTTTCTCTAAAAATTTTGCAGATCAAATCTCCAGTATGAGTATAGACGGAATGATACTGAAAGCAAAGTCTCCATCGTGTGGTGTAAACGATGCAAAACTATATAGCCCAAACGGGAGAGTGTTGTCAAAAACCGCTGGGATCTTTGCGAAAGAGATGACAGATAAATTTCCAGACATTATGATTGAGAGTGAAATGAGGTTAACTAACGAAAAGATAAAGTACGAGTTCCTAACGTTTGTATTTACATTAGCTAAATTTAGGAGTATAAAAACGAAAAGGGAACTTATCGATTTTCACTCAAGCAATAAGTTTCTCTTGCTGGCAAAGAATGAAATGATTATGAGAGAACTTGGAAAAGTAGTTGCTCAAAAAGACTTCGAAGACAACGCTCTTAAAAGCTACCGTACGTTGCTAATAAAAGCACTTAAAACCCCGGTAAAGACAAACAAAATCATCAATACACTACTCCACTTATATGGCTTTTTTAAAGAGAAACTATCGGAAAAAGAGAAGGCATATTTCATGGATTTACTAGAAGGTTACAAAAGCGGCATTGTTGCACTTCAGTCTGTAATTGTCTTGCTCAAGTCATGGGCTATTAGGTACGAAGTAGAATATATAATGAGTCAAACTTTTCTCGAACCATTCCCTTCCGAATTAATACTTTGATTCATGCTTTAATTCTTAGTAATTATTCCAAATATACCTTATTATCTCATCGTGATAATTCATCACCACATAGGTTGGTGTTAAGAAGTTGTTAACCATTATACAGAAAGCAACCTTTCTTCCCGTTTTCGTAATCATAATACCAGCTATATTTGATACTTTTTGCAAAGTACCGGTTTTTGCGTACACTGTGATGTCACCCAATCTTTTTTCCATCGTACCTTCCTTCCCCGAAAGGGCAAGTGTTGAGATAAATCCGTTTAACCCACCGTGGTTTTTATAGGCATAAATCAATGTATTAACAACCATATATGGTGTTACCAAATTGTAGGTCGAAAGCCCGCATGCATCATTCAGTCTGAACGGATAATACTCACCGAAAAGCCTGCGATAAAAATCGTTCATTACTTTCAGTGAATTATATATGCTTCCATAATTGTAAACTCTAAGCCCTACAGTTCTTAGGATTTGTTCAGCATATGAATTACTGCTGAATTTATTTGCGACACTTATAAGTTTTACAAGTGGTACTGACTTGATTACTATAAACTCCCGGTAGTCTTTACGAAACTTCCCCACAGTTGCTTTTCCTTGGACTTTTATTCCGTACTCTCTTAAGATTTTTATGACGTTTTCACCAAAATTGCGAGCAACAGCATTTTCATCGTATGGATTAAATGAATTAGTATTTTCTTTAAGTACAAGTGCATCAACACTAGGATTTTTGTAATCCCATTCCCAACCAATTCCCCAACGTTCGTTTGAAAAAAATGAATTGTCCACAACGATATTTCCTCTAATTTCTTTAACGCCTTCGAGAACAAACTTTTTCAAGTTTTCTCTTAGTAAATCAACACTTAAAGATGGATCTCCATTACCTTTTATTACAACGTCATCATTAATAACTGGGGAGATATTTCCTCTGGGGACATAAATCGTTGTCGTATACCGAAAATCCGGGCCCAGTACTTCCCAAGCAACAAGTGTTGAAAATATCTTTGTAAGCGACGCCGGAATAAATAAGTCTTGTTCGTTGTACTGAGCAAGAACGTTTCCATTATCAACATCTTGAAAATAAGCACCAACAAAACTACCTTGAGGTGATTTGGATTTTATAAGAAAATGAACATCCTGAGAAAATAACGCAATGGAATAGATAAATATATAAAGGACAACTATAGTTTTTTTATTCGTTTTACTCAGTGACTTGATGAATACTTTGAATTGCAACTACTTTCCCTCCGATATCAACGTACAAATTTTCATCCGTTATCCTAAGTATAGTGCCTTCTTTGATGTCTCCTTCGTAGTTGATTTTGATCTTGTCACCTTCTCTTGGTACCAGGTACTTTTTCCACTGTTTTGTTATATTCTCCGTCTCATTACGATAACTTATCAAAATATTCCAAGCATTTTTATTTATCTCGTCAAGCAAGTACGTTATTTTTACTTTCTTTTTGACTATATCTTTTAAAGATACAGCGATATCTTTCAATCCATCTGGTATGTCGTTATTCACATTTATACCAATTCCCACAATAATGGCAACCACTCTGTTATTAACACTTATGGCCTCTGGTAATATTCCACAAAGTTTTTTCCCGTTGTAATAAATATCGTTCGGCCACTTTATGTATGCTTTTACTTTCAATTTTTTCAAAACCTCAACAATCGCAATTGAAAAGACTTTCGTGTAAACTTGTAAGTTTAAATGTATCTTCGGCTTAAAGAGAACAGAATACCAAAGACCACCCTCCGGTGAATACCATGTCCGCCCCATTCTGCCCTTCCCGGCTGTTTGTTTTATTGCAACAACCACTGCTCCATCATGAAAAGATGTATAATTTTTTTTCAAAAACTCATTGGTACTATCTACTTCGTAGAGTACTTCAATCTCTTCTCCTATCATCTTTGCACCCCTTATTTTGGCAATCTGGCAACTTGATAATTTGATAACTTAGCAATGTGGCAAATTATTTATTACTCTCCATATTTTTATAATCTGCTTTTAATGAACTCCTTAACCCTTCCCCTGAAGAAAATGAAAGAAAGCGACAGGTAAAATAACGCACCAAAAGCTGTGGATACTATTGCCCAGTAGCGTTTTGTGGAGATAAGTGAAAAATAATAAGTCGCAATTCCCATGATTAGAGATGAGATTATAATGTAAAGATCATCTTTTTCGAATAATTGCTTGTTATTTTCCTTTATTAATAAGTAGACAAAACCTACTATACCTGCGACGCTAGTTGCCAAGGCAACGCCGATTGGTCCGTATTTTAGACCCACTAAAAGATCCATTATCACATTAGTTGAAACCACTATGATTGTTGCTTTGAGAGGGGTTTTCATATCTTTCACCGCATGCCTTGCACGTGCCATAGTTGAATATATACCATAAAAGGGCAAGCCAATAACGTAAGCACTTAAAACGTAAGCTGTCATTTCGGTATCATGAGATGTGAATTGACCGTATTCGTAAATGAGGCGTAAAGTAGGCTTTGCAAGCGCTATTAGCCCTGCTGTAGCCGGTACTGTAAAGAACATCGTCGATGTTATCCCTTTTCTTAGATGAACCGTATATCTCTCCCTGTCGTTACTTATGGTTGAAAGTATGACTGTAGCAACTGCAACGCCAAATAACCCATAAGGTAACATGTAAAACCTTGAAGCATACTGGAGGTACGAGACACCGCCGCCTCTGCCATGACTGTAATACGAAACCACGTTTGTATCAACTATGCTATTAATCTGAGATATTGACATTGCAAGAAAACTTGGCCAGAAATATTTAAGAAATTCTTTGGTATATTTGAATGTAAATCTAAGTTTGTGCCTTCTGAGTGGATAAGCAAGTGCTAAGAATGCTGCCAATTCACCAATTGTAAACCCCCACGTTGGGCCATATATGCCAAGACCTGGAATCATCATCGATACTATCAAAACAACGTTCGGAATAATTGGTGTCAACGCTGGGTAAAAGAATTTACCTCTCGTATTCTCTATAGAATATGCAACCGCCCACCAGAAGATAAATATTATAGAAAAAGCTGTAATACGTGTAAGCTGCTTTATTAGTCTTTTTGTTTCTAGTGCAGCCCCGGAACTGAAAAGATATATAACGATGTCTGGAAAAACCATTACAATAGTTACTACGACCAAGAGTATTAAAGTAAAACTTGTCAGTACTGACGAAAGAAACTCATCTTTTTCACTTGATTCAGAGTATAACGGAACGAAAGCAGATGTCATCGCACCTTCACCAAAGACTCTTCTAAGGAAGAATGGAAAGAGAATCGCTACGAAGTAAGCATCAGCTTGCCAGGTTGTGCCAAATTTTGAAGCCATCAACACGTCCCTGACAAGTCCTAGAATTCTCGACAAGAATGTAGCTACCGCAAATGCAAGGCTGCTTGTAAGGATACTCATGACGTCCTCCAAATTTTCTTAATACTGCAGTATTTTGTATTATTTTGCATAAGAGACCGAGCGCTTCTCTCTGATAACTACTACCTTGAGAACTCCTGGATATTGCAACTCATTTTCTATTCTCGTGGCTATATCGTGAGCAAGCTTCTCAATAGTTGCATCATCAGTTTTTTCTGGTTGTACAATGACCCTGATTTCTCTACCAGCCTGAATAGCGTAAGCATTTTCAACATATTTGTAACTCCTAGCGATTTCTTCAAGTTTCATAAGGCGTTTGATGTAGTTTTCCACATCTTCGCGGCGTGCCCCTGGCCTTGCGGCAGAGATGGCATCCGCCGCCGCTACTATGGCTGCCTCCGGTGTGAGAGGCTCCTCTTGACCGTGGTGCGCCATGACCATATTAATTATCTCGTCAGATTCGCCATACCTTTTCAGTATCTCTGCACCTATATCGGTGTGTGACCCCTCAACTTCGTGGTCAATTGCTTTACCTATATCATGCAACAATCCACCACGCTTTGCTTTATCAACGTTCAAACCAAGCTCGGCAGCAAGAAGACCAGCTATTTGTGCTACCTCAACAGAATGGGAAAGCACATTCTGTCCGTAACTTGTTCTGAATTTCAATCTACCGAGCAATTTTATAATCTCTGGATGTAATCCACCAACACCAACAGTTATCACAGCTTCTTGACCGGCTTCTTTAATTTCTCTTTCAACTTCAGCCTTCGCTTTTTCGTACATTTCTTCTATTCTCGCCGGGTGAATCCTACCATCTTGAACAAGTCTTTCGATGGTTCTCCTAGCTATCTCTCTTCTAAGTGGATTAAAAGAGCTTAGAGTGACCATTTCTGGTGTATCGTCAATTATTAGGTCAACACCTGTTATTTTTTCGAATGTTCTTATATTCCTTCCTTCTCTGCCTATTAACCGCCCTTTCATATCATCGTTTGGTAGTGCAACTGTACTGATGGTAACTTCACCCGTATATTCTGGTGCATACCTTTGAATAGCATCAGCTATGATTTTCTTTGCGTACTTGTCTGCCTCATCTTCATACCTTGTTTTAATCTGGACAAATACTTTTGCTATTTCGTGTTCGTATCTTTCCCTTGCTTCCTGGAGAACTATTTCCCTTGCCTGTTCGTGAGTAATACCAGCAATTTCTATGAATTTTTTCTCTATTTCTTTTGATTTCTCATCTATTTCCTTTGCTTTTAACTCAAGTTCAGCTTTTAAATTCTCAACGTAACTTTCTCTTTTATCGAGAAGTTCCTCGCGTTTGCTAAGCATCTCCTCACGCTTGAGTAATCTTTCCTCAAGCTGCTTAATTTCTTCCTCACGCTTTCTTCTTTCTTTCTCAATTTCTTCACGTATTTGATGAACTTCTTCACGTGCTTCTATGATTGCTTTCTTCCTTATTTCACTTGCTTCCTTTTCAGCATTCTTAATAATACTCTCCGCATCTTCTTTTGCGTCTTTGAGTTTCTTTTCAATAGCTTGCTGTGCCCTTTTTGTACCTACAGAAGTTCCAATAAACCAACCTGCGGCAAGACCTACGATTACCATAATTATGTATATCAAAAGCTCCATTACCAATCACCTCCAAATCCTTGTCTGTATAATTTTTCCCTTTTCTTATGTTCGTCTAATCCTCTTGTAATTTTTTCAATTATTTTATCGATATCAACTTCACTTAAAACTTTCTTAATGGCATCTTCTATTGTGTATTCATCAACATGAAGCTGTCTCAATTCGTACCTTATCCTATACGGTCCTTTGTAGTGAACAGTTAAACTATCGTATGCGTAAAGATACGCAAACTTTTCATCATTTATAAATCCGTTTTCTTTCAGCGTATTGATCGTATCGTTAATTACTTGCTCAGAAAATCCATATTGTCTGAGTTTACTTGCAACTTCCCATTCAGATCTTGCTCTAAATTTTATGAACCTCAAAGCTATGTTCAGTGGATCTTTTGTTTTTGTATCTCTTTTCTTTGAGTCATTTCTTTGAAACTTTCTGGGCGTCTTCATCTTCTTTTTCTACCTTGCTTTCAGCTTGTGATTCTACTGGTTTCTGAAGATATTTCTCTCTAATTCTTTGCTCTATTTCGTTGGCAATTTCTTTGTGTTCAATCAAATAAGTTATTGCATTAGACTTCCCTTGGCCAAGTGAGTGTTCTTTACCGCTAAGATCTTCGTAAGTGAACCAACTCCCCCTTCTATCTATTAATCCCTCTTCAACCGCTATATTGAACAATTCATTTTCCCTTACGATGCCATTTCCGTAAATTATATCGACAGTTGCAGTCCTGAATGGAGGTGCAACTTTATTTTTAACAAATTTAATTGTTACTTCATTGCCAATGTGCTCGTTGCCTTCAACTATTTTTCCAGAAGATCTAACTTCCATTCTCATCGTTGCATAGAACTTAAGAGCGACACCACCAGTAGTTGTTTCAGGATTACCGTACATAACTCCTATCTTCATACGTGTTTGGTTAATGAATATAACAACGGTTTTCGATTTATTTACATTCCCTGCAAGTTTTCTTAGAGCCTGTGACATAAGTCTTGCTTGTAAACCAATCTGGGCGTCTCCCATCGCACCTTCAATTTCTGCTCTTGGTACAAGTGCGGCAACTGAATCAATAACAATCAAATCAACAGCATTACTTCTTACAAGCTCATCAACGATATCAAGTGCCTGTTCACCGTAATCTGGTTGTGAAACCAAAAGTTCAGAAAGATCAATACCTAAGTTACGAGCATAGTTCAAATCAAGCGCATGCTCTGCATCTACAAACGCAGCTATCCCTCCAAGCTTTTGAACAGAAGCTATAGCATGAAGTGCAATAGTAGTCTTACCACTTGATTCTGGCCCATATATTTCAATGATTCTCCCTCTTGGATAACCACCAACGCCTGAAGCAATATCTATGGCTAAAGAACCACTTGGAATGACATCGATTGATTGAACAAGGTTGTCTTCACCTAAAATCATTATGGAACCTTTGCCATATGCCTTTTCAATTTTGCTTATTGCCTTTTTAAGCACATCCTTTTTCATTTCGTTAGACATTCTTAACCAAACCTCCTTCAAATTTTGATTTGTAAACCCACTTGTATATCGGACCTTGTGGCGTCAATGTAGAAGTGTAAACAGTGAACCCATCAACAACCAAAGTCACTTTTGGGACTTCAATTTGTGAAACCAATTCTTCCCAATTGCTGGGATATTCTTTTACTCTTCCAAGTGTCACATGTGGTACGAAATTTCCCTGGTCATCGTACTTGACTTTGTGTTTGTTCAATTCCGACTTCATCTCAAGGTACATCTTTTGAAGAGATTTTGTAGGCTCCAGCTTTAAAAATAAAACTCTTGGAGAATTCTTAAATTTGAAATACCCAAAACCATTCAAAGAGGTACTGAAAGAAGGAAATCCATACATTCGTTTGTTTAGAGATTTAGATATAGAGTCAACCGATTTTTCGTCTATTTCCCCCATGAAAAACAACGTTAGGTGAAGGTTCTCCGGCTTAGTCCACGTTGCTTTAAAACCAGATGATTGAAGTTTCTCTATTACTTCTTGCGCAATCTCTCTAATCTCCTGGTTTATATCAATTGCAATAAATGTTCTCACGTACATCCCTCCAAAGTGTATCTTGAAAAACTATCTTCACTGATCCAGAAAGTCTTTGTTCTGGTACAGATAAATAGCACCTGAAATAATTGTCAGAATTGCCACAATGTAAATCAACCAACTGTTTAAAAATTTAAATTTTTCAACCCCAAGAACTTGGATATACAAACCTATGGTCAAAATCATCTGAAATACTGTCTTTAGCTTTCCGAAAATGTTAGCTGCAATGACTTTACCACTTTCAGATGCCAAAATACGCACAATACTGACCAGTGTATCTCTGAAAACAAAAATAACTACAAGCCATGATGGAACAAGTTTCCATTCGACGAAAACCACGAGCACTGAAGTAATTAATATCTTATCGCTCATTTGATCAAGGACCTTACCGAGTTTCGTTATCTGTCCATACTTTCTGGCAAGGTACCCATCAAAATAATCACTTACGGATGCTACTAAGAATACAATAAAAGCCGCAATATTTTGCTGAAGATACATGAGTACTACTATAACAGCCGTAAGAAATATCCTAAGCCAACTTATAGAATTGGGAATGTTGAAAGCAACACTCTTTTTCTCAGTCAATCAGTTCTCCCTCCAAATCGTAAGTATCAGCTTCTGTAACTTTTACTTTCCCAAATCTGTTAATACCAGTACCTTTTACAAAGACATTCCCATCGATCTCTGGAGCATCCATGTAACTTCTTCCGATAAGCACGCCGTTAACTTCTTCTTCAAAAAGCACTTCTATGATTTTTCCGACTAACCTTTGGTTTCTCAGAAATGAAATCTCAGCCTGCGTTTCCATGAGTGTATCCAATCTTTTGTGCGCTGTTTTCACGGAGACTTTACCAGGTAAGTTGGAAGATGCCGCGTCTTCTTCGTCAGAGTAAATAAAAGCACCAAGCTTATCAAATTCAACAGCTCTTACAAACTCTATCAACTGTTCAAAATCTTCTTTTGTCTCACCCGGAAACCCAACAATGATAGACGTTCTTAGTACTGCTTCAGGATACATTTGTCTGATCTTTTCAAACAACTCTTCAAGTTCCTTTGTACCTTTTGTTCTACCCATTAGCTTAAGTATCTTATCACTTCCATGCTGAACAGGAATATCAAAGTATTTAACAACTTTCTTGTGAGAAAAACCCTCTAGAATCTCATCTGTTACATGGTCAGGATGCATGTACATAACTCTTATCCAAAATTCACCGTCAATATCGTTAATTTTTTTGAGAAGTTCTGGTAACATCTGTTTACCGTATAAGTCTATACCGTATCCTGTAGTGTCCTGAGCAACAAGAACAATTTCCTTTTTTCCACCCTCAACCAAATATCTAACTTCCTTTTCAATATCTTCAAGCTTTCTACTAACAAAACCTCCCTTGAACTTAGGTATTGTACAAAAAGTACACGCTCTGTCACATCCATCCGCTATTTTCACGTAAGCATATGGTTGATCGCCATCGACTCTGCCCTCAAAATCATAAACGGCTATAGGATCGGTTATGTACTTTTTTGTTATATCGATAGTTTCAGCCAAGTTTTTCGGAGGAATTACCCCGAACCATCCATCAACTTCAGGAATTTCGGTTGGCAAATCCTTAGGGTATCTTTGAACTAAACAACCACTTACAAATACTTTGAAATCTGGTCTTCGCTTTTTGTAATCAACAAACTCAAGAATCGTATCTATGGACTCTTGCTTTGCATCAACGATAAATCCGCACGTATCTATAACTACACCGTCTGCATCTTCAACATCATCAACAACCTCATGACCAAGTTGTTTTAGATGATATTTAAAAAGGGAAAAATCAGCCTCATTTTTCGCACATCCTAATACTACTACATACAACCTCAAAAATTTCACCACCTTCTATTCCATTACGCACTAGTGCATATTACTTCGTAGTACTTAGTAGTACTTATTTGCGCGAAATATTTTTTAAAAAGTTCTTTCTTTTTTCCAGATAAATCTCTCTAATTTTTGTTAATTCATTTTTATATATCTGCTCTTTGTAATTCGAATACGTAAAGTCGTAATCCTTCCATCTACCGTTTATATACATAAGCGTTGGTTCTGCGTAGATGCCGTGACCTATATAAATTCTGTGTGGCCACATCTTCGTTGTTGCAAGAACAAACTGCATATGGTGTATGTAACCTGGATCCAAATTAAATCTTCGCTTCCCTTCCACTTCATACCTTTGTTCTATTTCATTGGTTTTAACCTTAATGACAGAGAGCAAAGATGGATGTATAAGTCTTTCAAAACTGATGAGCCTTCCACAAATTCCTGATCCCATTTCTTTGTTGTAATAGAGCGTGTATTTTTCAAAATCAAGTTTCTCACTGAGGTAATCGATCGGCCCAAAGTTTTTAACAAGTTCATCTTTAATTTGATCAAACCAATAATCGATGTGCGCAGAAAACATGAAAATAACCAGATTCACCGGTTCAACAATCCTTATTTCGCCCATACAACTTCCACCTCGAAGTGTGTTAACTTCACAATCTTTGTTATTCCATTGAAAAGTTTTATCTTAACTTGTCCAATCATTTGATAACTCTTACCAGGTTCGATGATTAAAGAACCACTATAACTGTGACCGTTCACAATGAAAGTACCGTGTATTCCATCGACAACCGCTAATGGCTCTGTTTTTACCTTTTGATAGTATCTAAATGTTAATACAAACAAGATAACACTCGCAAGTGTCATCACATAGAAGGCGATTCGTATTGAATGTTTACTCACCTGTATCACCTACGAAATGTAATACTTTAAACTTTGCCTATTAATTATACACCAAAAAGAAGAAAAATGAATATAAAATCATTCCAAATTTTCTCTTATCCGGAATGCTCTTCAAATATTATTTCAGTTAAGCTAACTTTTTTGTGAGAAGAAAACAATTGATGATAAAATAAAAATCTTTTACCTTACACAATAGGTAGCGTGTATTACTCATAAATTAATCAACCAGTAGTGGTGGTAAGTTTGTAATAAGTTTGTGGTAAGTTTTTACTATCAGTGGTAAGTTTTTATACGCATCATATTGTGTTTATAAAAGTTAGCTATCAACATATAGTTTATTGATAGTAAATCTCATGAAGAAAGTTACCAAACTTACCACCTGTGAAAAATTTCACCCGTTTTTTGAGTAAAAAATCTTGCAATTGTCCTGTATCGATGATGTTTATAGAAACTTACCATCTCAAAAAGAGCATCAATAAAGAACTTTCGGAGAAACTTACCACTGGTGGTAAGTTGTAACAAAAATGTGGTAAGTTGTAATATGATCTATAGAGCGCATGGATTGTGTTTTTTTGTGTTACAAATGTGTAAACTTACCACCTTACCACCCCTTATAGATAATAATAATAATAATAATAAGATATAGATTAGCTATATACTATCGTTAAGGTATAGAGTGGTAAGTCCAAGAGAGTTAGCTGATCAAAGCAAGGTGAGTTCTATTATTCCAGAAATTTTTTAATTAATTCCTTCATATGCTCATAATGTGTCCCTTGCCAGTAAATCTTTCCACACTGGCTACAGACGGCAAATTTGTCATGAGTTTCAAATATCCTTGGAGGTACAAGACAATTAACAATGCTTTTTTCTACAATTTCCAAATTACCATTACATTCCAAACATCTTGTAAATGGTTTTAGCCAATTACGTAGATCATACCTATGCAATACTTCATCGAATTGAACTTGAGGAAAGTCGCTTCGAATAATATATCCATATATTACATCTTTCCTCATGAGCAACTTTCGGTCGCGTGTTAATATTATTCCTTTAATTTCTTTTGCTCTTTTTATTATACTTTCATCATCAACTAAACCATAATCAGCATATATTCCAAACATTCTAAGCAATTTTGCGAGTTTTCCTAAGTGAATATCTAACACAAATCTTGGCTCACCTTCAAATTTTGGTGTCAAAACATACTCCTTTGGAATTGGAAGATCACATTGCGGATACACAAAATAACAATCACCATCTTGGACAATCTTTGAAAAATCAACAAAATTACGGTTTTTGATAATAAAATACACCTCGGTATGTGGTATACCGAGGCGTTCTATACAATCCTTGATTGTTTGATTAACTCCAGGATTAATCTCGAATACGTACTTTCCATTTGTCAATTCCGCAAGTTCTCCAAAAAGTCTAATGGTAACTTTCAAAACAACTTTAACCTCCTTTCAAAATCCTTATTTCGTCTACTTTTGCACCAATTGATATGTAAGTTACCTTTAAACCCATCTCCGCCTCTATAAAATCAAGAAACTTCAAAAAATTATCATCTTCGAGGCTTTTCCAACCATTAAGCTCAGCGTATTCTACTTCGACTTTGTCCAAGTAAGAAAGATCAAAAGGCATATCTATTTTTTTACCTTCAAGAACATACCTAACTCCGACTTTCACTTTTTCCAATCCACTCAAAACATCCGATTTCGTCATTATCATCTCATCACAATTAGAGACTTCAACTGCATATCTTAAAATGGGCAAGTCTAACCAGCCACATCTTCTTGGCCTTCCAGTTGTTGAACCGTATTCTTTACCCGCTTTTCTGAGTAATTCAGCTTCTTCATCAAATAACTCTGTTGGAAACGGACCTTCTCCAACACGTGTCAAATAAGCTTTAAACACACCAATTCTCTTGTCGATCTTTACAGGAAATCCTACACCGCTTCCGACACCTGTTGTATTGCACTGAGTACCAGTCACATATGGGTAACTTCCCACATCCACATCAAGTAAAACGCCTTGTGTTCCTTCAAACAATACTTTAGAATTTTCAAAAACCTTCTTCATTTGGATTGGTGAAACAACATACATTTTTATCTTCTCAAATTTTTCGAATACTTCATCGTAACTGTACCACTCAATACCGTAGAGCCTTTTGTACAAACGTGAAATAAATTCCAACTTCTCAACAGCACTTGAATAATCAAATAGATCCAGCACTCTCACACCAATTCTATGCACCTTATCAGCATATGCTGGCCCAATTCCTCGTTTTGTTGTTCCAATTGCTTTCTTATCTTTTAACAATTCCAACTTTTCATCAAGCATTTTGTGGACTGGTAATACAATATGTGCGAGCGCGGAAATGCTTATTCGATCCTCTACATTATAGCCAAGTTTCGAAAGTTCTTCAATTTCCTTCAAAAAAACCTCCAAGTCAAGAACAACACCATCTGCAATGTACCCTTTAACATTTTTTCTAACATCAAATGAGGGGATCAGGTGATGTATAAGCTTAAAATCACCGTACTCGACCGTATGACCCGCGTTACTTCCGCCACCATACCTTACAACGTAATGAAAATCTTTCGAAAGATACGTCGTTACCTTACCTTTTCCTTCGTCCCCCCACTGTAATCCGTAACATACTATGTTCATTCTGGTTCAACTCCTTCCCCTGTATAATTAAGTAAAAATCTAAAATTCTACATGAAAATCTTTATAATCTTGAGTTGGTAGGTCTTCTTCATCGTAATCTGATACATAACTCCACCCATTACCTTCCATAATCTTTTTGAAAAGTTCTTTTATCTGTTCAGTATTTCCACCTGCAACGATTGTGACACTTCCATCTTCTTCGTTTTTTACATAGCCTTTCAAACCCAATGCCCTTGCCGTGTTTTTCACAAAATGTCTGAACCCTACACCTTGTACAATTCCCCTAACGTTCCACTTTTTCCAAATTTCAAATATCTCAGACATTTACAGTCACCCCATGTTTTTAAGCACTTGATTTTTCGAAAAGTTATTGTATAATCTTTCTCAAATAAAACAAGCTCACGTTTTATTTTTGATCCGAGAGGTCCAAAGTTATGGATATACTTGCGAATGTGCTTGGGAGAAATGTAAAAGCACAACTTCAAGTTAGTTTTGATATGATGTCTATAATGATGTGGTGTACCGATCGCTGGAAGACATAGGTACACCACTTTGGTTTTACAAAAAACCAGCGGTCGGTTTCAAAAGCCGACCGCTTTTTTTATACCACATTTTCAAAAAAATGCAATATAACTATTATTTTTAGAATTTTTGGAGGTGTAAGATGGTGAGCAGGGTAGTTGTGAAGATAGGTGGTTCTATACTTGATTCTAGGGATAATTTACTGAGTATTCTTGGCTCTATAAGAAAAATAAAACTCAACGGTACAGAAAAAGAAGTTCAGTTGTTCATAGTTGTTAGTGCGCTAAAAGGTGTAACCGATAAAATTATAAGTGCTATGAAGAATATCAACAAAATAAGAATTGAAGATTTCTTATACGAAATGTATGACTTTCATAAAAAATTTCTCGATAATGACGATTTGTCTTTAAAAAAAGAAATCTTTTCTTTGGATAATATTTTGAAAGGTTGTAAAATGCTGAAAAAAGTGCCAGAGTTCGCTTACGATAGAGTTGTAAGTTCAGGGGAATTTATAGTGAGTAAAATTGCAAATATTATCGGAATGGACTTTAATATCATATACCCGAGAATCTTTTAATAACAAATGGAAAGTATGGGAATGCGAGTGTAATTCTCGAAAAAAGTAAAATAATGCTTGAAAATCTAAAAGAAGAAATAAGCATTGGAAATTTTATAGTCCCAGGATTTTACGGAAAGTCTGGTATTAACGGAGATATCACTATTCTTGGGCGCGGCGGAAGTGACTATACAGCAACTATTCTTGGATACTGCTTAGATGCTAAAGCTGTTATCTTGATAAAAGATGTACCTGGCTTTCTTTCAGGTGATCCAAAGGTAACAGGTTTTTCAAAGAATGTTAGAAAATTAAGTTATGACGAAGAAGACGAGTTGTCTTATTTTGGTGCGAAGATTATTCATCACAATGCGGTAGAACCGTTGAGAACGAAAAACATACCGTTTCTGCGGTTATGAAATCTTAAAAAAAAGCGCATAAGTGCATTCATCTTGATGGTAATTTGGCATGTACTGTAATAAGCGAAAGCGAAGACGAAAGTGAAATTCACAAGTATGATTTGATGTCTTGTATTAAGAGCATTTCAATGACCGATGATATTTCAATCGTGCAATTTAGAGGACACAACTTTGGAACGATACCAGGTATCTTGAGCGAAATCGCTTCCCGTATGGCTTTACATAAGGAAGCACTTGCTTTAGTACATCGCGAATTTTTCGGCACGGACAAAAACAATAATATATATGGGGGTGCAAGCAGTGATGAAAACTATTGAAGAAATCAACAAAAAAATTGCCGAAGGCAAAGCAGTGATATTAACAGCAGAAGAAGTTGTTAAATTGTCAAAAGAAGAAGGATTTAAGGAAATTGCAAGAAAGGTGGATGTGGTTACAACAGGTACGTTTGCACCTATGTGTTCGAGTGGAGCTTTTATGAACTTCGGTCATACTCTACCACCTATGAGAATGGAAAAGATAAAACTTGGAGGAGTGGATGTCTACGGAGGAATTGCCGCTGTAGATGGCTACATTGGAGCAACGCAAGAATCTGATTATGATAAAACTTTTGGTGGTGGGCATATAATAGAATTGCTCATTATAAGGTGAAAGGGTACTTCTCGAAGCTTGGGGAAAAGGTACGGATTGTTATCCAGGAAAATATTTCAAGGCGTACATAGACAAAGATATGATTAACGACTTTTTCTTGTTCAATCCAAGAAATGCTTATCAAAACTATACCGCTGCAACTAACGGTTCAGATAAAATATTGTACACTTACATGGGAAAACTTCTTCCACAGTATGGTAACATTATTTATTCAACTTCGGGAGAGCTCAGTCCTTTGTTGAAGGATCCAAAACTTTTAACCATGGGGATTGGTACAAGAATATTCCTAGGTGGTGGTATTGGCTACATAGCATGGTATGGGACACAATTCAGAAACATTGTAAAAGAAAATGAATATGGTGTGCCTTTGATTGCTTCACGTACACTTGCACTTGTCGGAGATGCAAAGAAGATGAGCTCAGAATTTATAAAAGGAGCGTATTTTAAGAACTACGGTGTAACTTTGTTTGTTGGCGTAGGTGTACCGATACCTGTTCTCGATGAAGAGATAGCCTACTATGTAAGTTTACCAAATAGTAGGATACATACAGAGATAAGAGATTATTCGAAGATAGATAAACCATTAGTTAAGATTGTAAGTTATGAAGAGCTTCGGAGTGGTTATGTTGAAATAAATGGAAAAAAAGTTAAGACAAGCCCACTTTCAAGTTTGAAAAAAGCTAGACAGATTGCTTTGGTACTTAAAGATTGGATGGAGAGTGGGCACTTTTTCTTAACAAGTGCTGTTGAGAAGTTATCGGAAGAAAGGAGACTTAAGAATCTTGCCCAAGTTTCCTTTGCGACTGAAGCAATGGAAGAATCTTACATGGAGTTGAAAGAAAAGCTAGTAAAGACATGTTTTCACTGCGGAGCATGTGTTAGTGTTTGTAAATACGATGCACTTTACTTTAAAGGAGATGAGGTTCTTTTCGAAACTGTGAAGTGCAAGGAATGCTTGATATGTAGCGATGTCTGTCCTGAACATTTGACGTTGCCATACGAAAAAGGATTAAACAATAAATTCGAAAGTACCGCATACTAAAGTTGGAAAAGGTGGATGAGGTTGGGTGAAAATACCAATAATGAAAAGGTCTTACCGCGAAAAATTTTCAGATAATCTCCAAAACTTCCATGTGAAGTACAAATATACAGATCTGTGGATCCGGTCAAATATTTTTTCTATCGAAATGCTTGATTATACATATGAATTAGCCAAAAAATTGTACAATACACTATATGATTACATACAAGTAGATAAACACTTCTATGAATCTTTGAAACCAATTTATTCGAATCCGAAAATGCCTAAAGTTGCGCGCATAATGGTTGAAGCTTCACGATTAGCGGAAGTTGGACCAATGGCAAGTGTTGCAGGAACATTCGCAAAGATAATCGGAGAAAGTTTAATTAAGAAGTTTGAGTGTGAGAAAGTTATTATTGAAAATGGTGGAGATATATATATAAACTCAAAAGACGAAACAAGGATAGGTATTTTTGCAAATTTTGAGAGTGATTTTAACAAAGTTTCTTTGGTCATCGGTCCAGGTGAATATGGTGTTTGTAGTTCGTCAGGAAAGATAGGGCACTCGCTTAGTTTCGGAAACGCAGACATTGTTGTTGTAGTAGCTAAGGATGCAGCTATTGCCGATGCATTTGCAACAAAATTTGCAAATATGGTAAGATCTGTGGACGATATTAAAATTGTTTTAGAAAAAGCGCAAAACACTATTGGAAAACACATCGAGGGTATAGTGGTGGCATATAACGATAGATTAGGCGTTTTGGGAAATATTAAAATTGAAATGTGAGAGGTGTCAAATGTGAAGGTAGTGGATAAACTGAGAAATAAAAGGATAATTTCAATAGAGATAATTCCTCCCAAAAGAGGCGAAGATGTTGAAAATGTATTTTCCACACTTGATAGACTAGTGAAGTATGATATATCTTTCATTAACATAACAAGGCATCCAGTTGAAATTGAATATTTGGAAACAAAAAATGGAATTATAAAGGTCCAAAAGGTTAAAAGACCGGGCACAATCGGTTTGACTGCTGCTCTTATGAAGAGGTACAATATCGATGTTGTGCCGCATTTGGTTTGTAAAGGTATGAACAAATTCGAAATGGAAGAGATACTCATAGACCTTTCTATTATGGGTATTGAGAATGTTTTTGTTGTGCATGGAGAGGCAACCAATGAAACAAAAATTAAAGGCGATTATAAATATGCAGTGGAACTTGTGAGACAGATCTCATCTATGAATCGCGGTAGTTATCTTTATACAAAAGCTAAACCAACAAATTTTTGCATAGGAGTTGCTGGTTATCCGGAAAAACATTTTGGATCTCCAAATATCGAGGTAGATTTGAAAGTTTTAAAAGAAAAAGTTGATAATGGAGCACAGTTTGTAATTACTCAAATGATTTTTGAAGCAGAAATTTACAAAAACTTTGTTAATAAGTGTAGAGAGAGTGGAATTGATGTTCCCATTATTCCAGGTGTAAAGCCTGTGGTTAGTAAAAGATCAATTTATTCGATACCGAAAAAATTCTTTGTTAGTATTCCCCAAGAACTTGTAAGCCTCATGGAAGATGCTAAATCGGAAGATGAAGAATTCAGAAATGGAGTAAAATTTACCATTAAACTTATCGAGGAACTTTTTGACGCAGGTGCACCGGGTGTTCATATATTTACTATGGGACGAGGCGAAGAAGTTTGTACAATCCTCAGGGAGGCTACGGTATGAAGAATTTAAACAACCTGAATAATTTTGATATTATTAGAGAAATATTCTTCGACAACGTTAAGTTGTCTTACGGATGCACAGAACCTGTTGCTGTTGGTTTATCTGTTGCTGTTGGGAAAAAGTACTTAAAAGGCGAACTGGAAAGTATTGAAGTTGCAATGGATAGGAACACATACAAGAATGGATTGGAAGTTGGTATTCCAGGTACGCATCTTCATGGTTTTGAACTTGCAGCTGCTCTGGCTTATATCGTTGGAAAATATGAGTTAGGATTACAAGTTTTTAAGGACGTTGATTCAAAAGCCTTATCAGCCGCTTATTTATTGAAAGAAAAGGTAAGTATAAAATACGAAAATTCATACAACTTGCATATAAAAACAAGATTAAAAGCTGCCAATGAAGTTTTAGTCGAAATAACAGATTCTCACGACAATGTAAGCAAAATCACTGTTGACGGAAAAGAAATTTTGAACACGCAGACAAGTGTAAGTTTTAAAAAAGACTCTATAAAATCAATCACATTAAATGATTTACTAAAATACATTGAAAATCCACACGATGATGTTATAGAGTTGGTAAAAGAAGGGATAACTTACAACTTAAATGCGGCAAAACAAGGTCTAAAGAAAGAAGGTAACTTTGGCTTTGCACTAGAAGAAGGTATCCCAGCATATGTAGCTGCTGGTGTAGATGAACGAATGAGTGGAGCTTTGATCCCTGTAATGACAGTTGCGGGCAGTGGAAATCAAGGTATCTCTTGTATCGTACCACCCGCTTTGTACGGGTTGAATAATAACGTTGCTGAAGATAGAATTCAAAAGGCTGTTATATTGAGTATACTTGTAACAATTTATATAAAAGCTTACACGGGTGTCTTAACACCGATCTGTGGTGCAGGCTCCATAGCCTCAGCTGGGAGCAGTGCCGCAATTACTTATCTTTCAGGTGGGGGTAGTGAGCAGATAAAAAATTCTATAAATAACGTCCTCGCTACACTTTTTGGCATTACTTGTGATGGAGCTAAAAGAGGGTGCGCTTTGAAAGCAAGTATCGGCACTCAGATGGCTTTAAATGCTTCCAAGTTGGCATTAAAAAATGTTAATATTCCGTGCGGAAATGGATTTGCTGCGAAAAACGTTGAGGAAACCATAAAAAGAACAGAATTCTTAACTAATTCTCTGAGAAAATTTGACGAAGATATCATTGATTTTATCGGTCATTGTTAGTTATTTTCGTATTTGTTAATCTTTTTAATTTTTATTGATGCTGTTAATCTTTGTGTTGTACTTTTTCTCGAAGAAGGTAATTACATTATTTATTTTCTCCTCTAATTTCTCAGTGTATAATTTGTAATCGAATTTGACATCTTTTTCCATTGCGTTCTTTTCCACTGCGTAAGACAAATCCACAATGTCAGTCAAATTCAAAGTCTTCGCAGCTCCTTTGATACTGTGTGCCTCTCTTTCAATCGTATTAAAATCCAAGTTTGAAATTGCATATTTTATGTTTGTGATACTTTTCTTTGATGAAGCAATGAACGTGAGAACCAACTCCCTCATAAATTCATCATCAAATCCTTGTTGAGTCTTTGTGTTTTCAAAAGCTTCATCGATTTGCTTTGTAAATTCGTCTGATCTTTCGTTTTCTTGTTTTTCCGATTCAGTCTTTTTTTGACTTTCGATTTCATTAACTGCTATAGACAAATGTTTGCAAAATTTTTCCAACACTCTTTCAATTTCCTCAAGCTTAATTGGTTTTGTTAAATAATCGTTCATTCCTACAGCCATTACGTCATCTTTTACACTTTTTAGTGCGTGTGCTGTTAACGCTATTATTGGAACATCAATATTAGCGGCTCGTATTTTCTTTGTTGCCTCTATGCCGTCCATTACAGGCATTAAAATGTCCATAAAGATAATATCGTAACTATTTTTTAAAGCCATTTCAACAGCTTCTCTTCCATCTTTGGCAAAGTCTGGTTCTATATCGTAACGTTTGAAAATTTCTAACATCAGTAATCTGTTGATGTCATAATCTTCAGCAACAAGCACTTTTGCTTTATATTTTATTTTTCCTCCATCTGTGGTTTTTCGTTCAACAAGCTTTTTAGCACATTTTTTAACTTTTAGTTTGAAATAAAAGTGACTTCCCTTTCCTTCCTCACTTTCAACCTTCATCTTAGATCCCATCATATTAACGATATTTTGGCTTATCGAAAGCCCCAGACCCGTCCCACCGTATTTTCGCGTTATCGAAATGTCAGCTTGTTCAAAGGGCTCAAATACCTTATTAAGTCGTTCCTTTGGTATACCTATGCCTGTATCTCTTACAGAAAATAAAAGAGTTTCAAATTCAGTGTCTTCTGAGATTTTTTTTATTGAGACTTTCACTGAGCCACCTGCTGGTGTAAATTTTATCGCGTTACTTACCAGATTGTAGATTACCTGATTGATTCTAACAATATCGATAATAAGACAACCTGAGATGTTTTCATCAATAAAAATTTCATAACTAACATTCTTCTCTTTTGCTTTTGCTTCGTACAATGTAAGTGCACTTTGAAGTTCCGTTTTTACGTTTGTTTCGATAGGTTCAATTTGAAATTTACCACTCTCGATTTTTGAAAGATCTAATACATCATTTATTATCTCCATTAGAACGTCTGTTGACTTAAGGATAATTGAAATGTATTTTCTCTGCTTTTCGTCAAGTTTGGTTTCAGCAAGTAAATTTGCAAATCCTATTATTCCATTTAGTGGTGTTCTTATCTCGTGGCTAACGCTTGCAAGAAATGCGCTTTTTGCATAGTTAGCTTTTTCAGCTTCTTGCTTAGCTTTGAGAAGTTCTTCTTCGTATTCCTTTTTTATTTGAGCATTTGCAATAAGCGTTGTGAGTATTAATAATATTCGTTTTTCAACGACTGACCATTCTTTTTTCTCTTTTGAAACTGCACTTACAAAGCCAATTACTTGATCCTTAGATCTTATCGGTGTTATTAGTGTGCAGCAATATTCGCCGAGTATATTTTTTATAACCTGATTCGACGTATCTTCTTTAAAGATTGAGAATTGTTTACCACTGAGCAAAAGATCGAGTTCATTACCTTTTACGTCATCTATATTGAACGAGATTGGAGTTTCGTTTGCCGGAAAACTAAACATATTGAGAGTTTGAAATTCACCGTTTTGTGATATTTTATAAACCCTTATTCGATCAATGTTCAGCTCTTTAGCCACCAATTCTAAAGCTCTTGAGATTTCAATGTCCATATTCTCTACAGGTGCGTTAATAAGATTCAGTGCAAGATTTAGTATGGTGTTTTGACTTTTTGCCAGTGATTTTACTAAATCGCGTGCTAATATTTCTTTTGTGATGTCTTTTTGTATAGATAATATTCCTGTATTATTGTTAGGTAGCGTTACCTTTCTTTCGTACAATTGAAGATACTTAATCGGACCGTTTTTGAAAATACTTCGAGCGATGTGAACCAACGTTTTACCCGATAGGATACTTTGAATGTTCTTGATAACTTTTTCATAGTCTTCTTTAGGAGCTAACACAGAAACGTGCTTGCCGATGATTTCATCTTTGGACAAACCATTTATTTTACAGAATTCTTCGTTAGCATCTAAAATATTTCCAGCTGAATCTTCGATCAGTATACCAATAGGGGCGAACTCAAATAGTGTTTTGTACATTTCATTTTCCAGAAATCTTTTCTTTTCAAGCTCTTTTATATCAGTAATATCATGGAAAAAAACGACTTTCCCAACAATTTTTCCACTCTTATTTTTTACTTCACTTACCTTTATTTGAAAGTAATATCCATGTTTTTCCACTATACCGTTTTCATTTTCTATTGCTGATATACATTCAGCAGAAAGCACATTCTGCACATTCTTAAATTTCAGTTCTTTAACATTTAATATGTTTTCTGCCATCTGCTTGAATTTTTCATTGTAATCGATTATGATATTTTTATCGTTTATAACTAAAATCATATCATTGGTCGAGTTATATACTGTTTCTTTTATCGCTTCTTTTAAGTCGATTCCAGACACTTTTTGCACTTCGTAAAGCAAGATAATCATTGAAATACCAAGGCCAAAAACTGTAAGATCTACTTTTAACTTAAGCAAGACATAAACTATGTTCAATAATGATGGGATCAATAGAGCCGCTGATAAATGTATAATGGTGTTTTTTTGAACGTATGTCATTTCATGCTTTATAGATTTTAGCAAAATGATGCAAGATATAAACACTAAGGTGATCTGATATACTATATGTACGTAAAAAATTGGGCCGGGGATTGTATATCTGCCGCTTTCAAGATAACCTTTCACATATAAATTATGCAGATTGTTTGCTAAAACTGATATGAGAACAATGATGGGTACAGTAGCCAACGAAGTGAAAATTTTAACCTTTATTTTCTTACCGACTAAAATTGTCAAAAAAGCAAGCCAGCTTAGTGAAAGGAAAGGTACTGAAATATATTTAAACTTGTACCAATTGAACGCGGAAATTCTGTTGTTATTCAAAATAGCGAGTATCTCCATGGCGTATCCAAAAGAATATATGGCTATTAGTAGTGAAAGAAAAATCCCTGAAAAACCTAAGGACCTGTTTTTGTACTTTAGAAATGTTAAAAGCATCTGAAAAGAAAGAATTACGTTGTACAAAAGGAAAAATACTAAATATATCCAATAACCAGGAATAGCTATTTCCCTCACCTCTTTAAACATTTGCCTACATTAGTTAACAAAATAATCAAAAAATTACATAATAATTGCTAAAACGCAAATTATAAAAAAACACACGTAATCTAAGCTGGATTATGTTAGAATATTTTTGTAGTCTGCTTATATTATATCAGAAAAAATAGTAATTTTGTGCGAAATCTTCGGCAATGATTGGCAATGATATGTAATGATATATTCAAGAGGTGAAAGATATTGTGAGCGAAGAAATCCACAGGGAATTGGAGAAAGCGTTTATTAAATTTTCTGAGTTCTTACTTGAATTATCAACGGAGCGAAAAACCCCTTTAAAGGGTAAAGAATATGAAGCATTGTTGAAGACTATTGTGGACAACGTTTCGTTTATACATAGCGGTAGCGTTTTGCTAAAAGATGAAGATGGGGTCTTCTATTACGTGGCAGCTTGCAACCACAACTTCGATTTGTTAAAGAACGTAAAATATACAAAGGAAGAAATAGCTTTGAGACGCTATAAAAATGTTTATATTATGAAAAGAGGATCGATAGATCTAATTAAAGAATTATCGCAAAAATTAGGCGTACCAGCAGAATCTTTGAAAGAGTCAAAAAGTATTGAAAATATAAAAGCTTTTGTTTCTATTCCTATAAAGGTTCAAAGAAAGATCGTAGGCTTTTTTAACCTTGATACGTGGGACAGTGAAGAAACATTTGAAGAAAAAGGCTTTCTTCCATTTGCTGAGATGATTGGAACTCTGCTCTCATTGTCAGTTGAAAGATTCGAGCTTATAAAATCTTTGAAAGATCATATGGAACAAGTAAATCGAGTTATGCTTATCGATCCCATAACGTTTTTGCCGAATTATAGAGCGCTGGGTAATTATTTTGAAAGGTATGTTTCGATGGCAAAAAGAAATTTAGGAAGATTATTCTTTTTGATCATATCACTCGATAATTTTAGTGAACTGGATAGGAAAGAAGGCGTAGAATTTGGAAACAATGTTTTAAAGAAGCTTTCAAAAGCTGTTGAAAAAGTACTTAGAAAGAGTGATATTTTGTGCTCGATTGAACGTGGAAGGTTTGTCATACTAAGCATATCAAACGAAGTTCCAGAAGCACTTATCCAAAGGGTCTATGATACTATGGACAGATTTCTGAATAACATGGAACTGCACGTTTCATCAACAATTGGATTGGCAGAATATGGAAAAGATGGGAAGGACATAGAATCACTTATAAATGCTTCAAGTTCAAACATTCAAAAAAGAGAGTACCAACAAAAAATTAAAGAGCCATTAAAAGAGTTATCAAAAATTTAAACTTTTGGAGGTGTTAAAATTGACAAAAAAAGAAGGAATGGATAACAATTTCGAACATTATTATACTGAGGAACCGCATTCGGCACTTAAAATAAGAGAGGTGGAGTTTGAGTTAAAAAATGGTCATCTTTACAAGTTCAAAACACCATCAGGTGTTTATTCATTCGGGAAGATAGATAAAGCGTCGCAGATACTTATCAATCATTGCAAAGAGGTTGGAGGTAAGGTCTTGGATATAGGGTGCGGGTATGGGGTACTCGGAATAGTGTTGAAGAAAGAAAATCCATCGATAGAACTTTATATGTCAGATATCAACAGAAGAGCTGTTGAATTTGCTAAGATAAACGCAAAGGAAAATAATATTGAAGCAGATATAAGAAACGGGAACTTGTATGAACCTTGGGAAGGTTACAAATTTAACCACATAATTTCAAACCCACCCATCGTTGCTGGAAAAGAAGTGTGGATGAAACTTGTCGAGGGTGCTTTGGAGCATTTAGAAGAGGGTGGTACACTTCAACTTGTTGCATATCACAATAAAGGAGGAGAAAGGATTAAGAATTATATGAAAGAGATATTTGGAAATGTTGAAGATATTTGGAAAGAGGGTGGAATAAGGATCTATCTTTCGAAGAAACAATTCTGAACAAGTGAGTGATAAAGTTGAAGATAGAGTTAATGGATATTTCCGTGATTTTTGAGAAAGGTACAGACGTTGAAAAAGTTGCACTGAAAGGTATAAATTTAACATTTTCAAGTGAAGAGAGAATTTTACTTGTTGGGAATACTGGTTCTGGAAAAACAACACTGATATATCTTCTTGACCTACTCATAAAACCAACATTTGGAAAAATGTTTTATGATGGTAATAATCCATTTGAAAATGCATATAATTATAGAAAAAGATTTGGTGTAGCTTTCCAAATCCCCGAGAGGCAATTTTTTAACGAAACAGTAGAGCAGGAGATAACATACGCTGCAAAGAATTTTGGTGTGCCATATTCACAGGAAGATTTGAAGAAACTGATAACCAAAGTTGGACTTAGTGAAGATATACTCCATTCATCACCTTTTAAACTTTCCGGTGGAGAGCAGAGAAAAATTGCAATAGCCTCTGTTTTGCTCCATAATCCAGAATTTTTGATCTTTGACGAGCCAACAGCAGGGCTTGATTTAAAAGGTTATCTATCGATTAGAGAAATTCTTGAGAAATTTCATTACGAAAATAAGGGTTATTTAATAACAACGCATGAACCTGAGCTTTTTCAAGATTTATGTGATAGGATCGTGGTTCTTGAGAATGGGACGGTTGTGGAAGACAAGAAAATAAGAAGTAACGCTTAAGAGGTGGTTATTTTTGGTATTTGAATATAAAGGTGTGGATCGAGCTGGAAGAAAGTTAAAAGGTGTTGTTCAGGCAGAAAACGTAAAGCAAGCACTCGATAGACTGAAAGAGCAGGGTATACTTGTCGTTGATATCGTTCAAAAGGCTGACAAAGTGGGAACACATTCAGGTGGCAAAAAGAAAGCATTATTTCAAGCAAAATTAAATGATATCGTCCTTTTTGCAAGACAACTTGAAACGATGATATCGGCTGGTATAAGGCTTGCGGATGCTGTTATGACTCTTTCCGAACAAGAGGTGTTTTCAAAAAAATTTAGAAATGTTCTTAAACAAGTTGCTTCTGATATGAAGGCAGGTATGTCTTTTTCAGATGCCCTTGAAAGACAAGGTATTTTTGATTCGATTTTCATAAACATGGTACGAGCCGGTGAAGAAGGTGGTATTTTGGATGTTACGATGAAAAAAGTTGCAAATTACTATGAAAGTGTCAATAGACTTCGAGAGCAAGTGAAATCTTCAATGGCTTATCCAATGTTTATACTTGGATTTGCTATAGTGGTAGTTATTGTTATATCTGTGTTCATATTACCTAGATTAATCAGTGTTTTTGGAACAACGCCGACAAGTGGCGTACTCGGAATGTTAATGAAGTTAAACTACATTTTTACACACCAATGGTATATCTTACTGCCCGTGCTTGGCGCACTTGCGTACGCGCTAAAGGTGTTTCTCTCAACAATTTACGGTGCATACGTGAAAGATTTTCTTGGAAACCTAATACCACCAATAAGAAAATTGCGTCAAAAAATGGCAAATGAAAGATTCACAAGAACACTCGGTGTACTGATTGGCAGTGGTGTATCCATGGTTAATGCTCTTGATATGGCGGCCAAAGCTTCTAACAATCCAAGATTTCTTGCTATCATGCAAAAAGTTATCGAAGAAGTTAAGGCAGGTAGCAATTTGAAAAGTGCTTTAAAGAGAGCCGGAGTA
Source organism: Fervidobacterium sp. (assembly GCA_049970055.1). Taxonomy (GTDB): domain Bacteria; phylum Thermotogota; class Thermotogae; order Thermotogales; family Fervidobacteriaceae; genus Fervidobacterium. The sequence continues at coordinate 133,094 of JBMFNR010000002.1, read as the reverse complement.
TTTCCTCAAATTGTTTACGAAATGGTTGGGACCGGTGAAGAGACCGGTAAACTCGACGTAGTAATGGAGAAAGTTGCCGATTTTTACGAAGAAGAGATCTTAACGGATACGAAAAAACTTGTCAGCTTAATAGAACCTGCACTGATAGCCTTTGTTGGAATATTTATAGCATTCATAGCGTTTACAATGTACTCAACGATCTTCCAAATGCAAGGACAATTTGGTAGATAGGGGATAATTGAGAACAAGGTGAGAGCATGACACTTTTAGAAATACTTATCTCAATCTTGGTATTAACTTTTGTTTTTTCATTTTTGATAGTTAACTTCTCAAATGTACTGAATGTCGATTTATCGTACGATATAATATTAACCGCCGTTTACTCAGGATTGTGGAAGAGCGACTTAATAAAAGAGTATTTCTCTAGAACATGCAATGTAAAAAATAAACGAGTAATGTTTTCAATAGAATCGGAAAATGTATTAAATGGAATAACGATATTACCATTTAACTGTGTGAAAAGTGGTACGTTTTTTAATGGAATAACGATAGAGCCTATAATGTTTGAAGTTTCAAAGGGGAGATAACGGTGGGCATATTTAGGTATAGGGTACTTGTTTACAATACTGATCAAAATGAATATGGAACGGTCTCAGCTTCTTACTTTGCAGGAAGAATGAAAATAACCGGAATTTTTCAGCAGCCTATCATTCCGGACCCAGAAGACATTGTTATTGTGAATATCCCATGGGATATAATCCAGACAGTTTACGTTGAACTTCCACCTATGAAAAACATTAGAGAAAGGAACAAAATTGCGGAACTTGAAATCAGAAGATTGATGGACATTCATGATGAGTTGAGTGTCTCAACCATACCTAGTCTTTTCGGGAAAACGCTAGTTTTTTTTGTAAAAAAATCTGATTATGTGCATTTTAAAATTTCTAAGAATATTAATTTTGAACCGGATGTTGCGTACCCAAATATTTTCTCAGAACTGTTACTTTTAAGAAAGTTCCCAGGGTATTGGCTGTATCTTGTTTTAGGGAAGACTCTTTCTGGAATAGTAGTTATGCACGATCAATTCATTATAAACACAAGAATTTTTGATTTTTCAGTTGATGACATAAATAGTGTAATCAAGGAAGAAACTGGTTTCGCCCTACATGAGATTGAAACGAGTGGTAACGTAGATTTATTAAACACAGCGCAAAGAATAATAGAATCACTTTCATCTGATATACTTGCAAGGTTGGAAAGGGAGCTAATAATATCAATCAATACCACTGAGATTGAAAAGATAACTATAAATCAAGTATCTGGGATAATGATTGTTTGCGACTCTACCTTGATTAGAAATAATGTAATTAGCTCACAAGGTAGTTTTGAAGGTAAGTTTTCTGAGCCAGTTTATATTTTAAGTCCGCAAAACAGAATAAGCTTATCCGATCTTGGACTGTTATACAGGGGAGGGCTTGAAATTGGAAAAGTTAAATCTATCAAGTGGTAAAAAACGAGTTCTGAAGTTGAAAACTTTTATTATTCTTTTACTCATCGTTTCTCTTCCATCTTTATCTTTTGTGTATTTGTCTTATCAGATGAAAATTGTAAAGACTGGGAAACTTCTCCGAAAATATCCCGTTGTGTTTAATAACTTGCAATCCGTTTCACTAAATAGTTTGGATGAACAGATCGATAACTTGAACCTTACTTTCAAAAAGAAAGCAGAAGAAATCACAAAAGCAAATGAAGTTGTAAAAAATTACATATTTGATGTTTTTAAGGATGGTTATTTCTTCAAATATCTTTCAAGTATTGCGACGAAAAATCCAAACAAAATTTTTGTAAAAGAGATAAGGTACGATGGAGTAAAATTTTTCGTCGATCTTTACGAATATGGTGTTGAGACTAAGATAGCAACACAAACGATTTATAATGATTTATCAAAATTGTATTCTCAAGTTATAGTTGAAAAACTTGAGGAAAAGAATTTCTTTAGTAATATGAAATATTTTCACTACACGGTGGAGGGTGTAAAATGATGATTTTAGACCGCAAAACGGCAGTTATAATTGCTATTGTATTTATGCTTCTTTCTATCCTCATATCAGCTCTCTACTACTATAATTCGTATTACATGTATTTGAATTATTTGGAACAGAAACTTTCTGAAACAACACAAAACTACAACAAGTTGAAGCACCTTGAACAGGAGTCGGAAATACTCTCCAAATTCCGCCAGGAAATAGTTGACCTAAAAGATTTAGAAATAAATTCGGAAATGAGTGCGCAAGATCTTGAAAAATTATGCTCTGATTTACTTTCAAAAAAGGTAATAGAATTTAGCTATTTATACATTAAAGCTAACGTGGATTATCCTATTTTATTTGAGGATTCTCCTGTTTATTATAATGTTACGTTAAAAATAGGTGGTGAATAGTGTGGCTTTAAACAAAAGGACGATAATTTTGTTGATAGTTGCCATAGTAGTGTGGGCAGTTGCTATTTTTGTCTTGATTCGAATGAATTCCCCGAAACCTCAGCCAGTACAAACAAGTAGTAATATAACGCAAAGTTCAACTCTTTCTTCTGATTCTTCTTTAAGTTCTTCTTCCGGCGTTTCTATTAGTAGTACTAATACAACAAATCCACAGGTTTTGTCTTTCGTTGAGTTACAAAATATAATGCCAGAATCTACTTTTACAAATATCTTTACGCCATTTGTTTTAAAGTTGAATTTCCCCATAGGGACGAAATACTCCTGGCAAAGTGATAGTAAACAAGTAAGTAATAATGCATATGGCGAAAAAGCAAATATTAACGTACAAGATATTGAAAATATTTCAAGTCCAGAGTTCCAATATCTCGGATATTTGGCATTGTACGAAGGGAGGAATGAAAGAAAAAAGATTTATGTCAAAGTCGGTACGGAAACAAAATCTTTTTTTGACACTGAACTTCTTGATAATAGGTACAAAGTGTTGAATATTAGTTCAACGGAGATTATATTGCTTGATACCTTCGATGGAAAAATCAAAAAATTGAGTTACCTAGGTACTCAGAAATAGCCGGAGCTTTTACTTATTAGCACTGGGGGGATTGGTATGGTGGGAAAAATAAAGGTATTCTTCTGTGTATTTTTCACATTGTTAGTTTTATTTATTAATCCTATTGTTTATGCAGAACTTATTGACATAAATTTTGTAAGTACTGCGAACGAAGTTGTGCTGATATTATCTTTCTCAAAATCACCTACAGTGGGGTATTATGGGAAGAATGAAAATAGAACTGTTCACTATTTTATTGTAAATGACTTGCTTAAATCAGCAGGTTATATACCAGTTTCTACGGGTAGTGTTGAAGGTGTCCAATTGGTACCTCTGGAAGGGAAAGTAAATATTTTTGTTTATACGATAACCCCTGTAAACGCCACATACAATGTTTTGGGTTCGAAGCTTTATATTCGTTTCCCATACAGCATGTCGACTAAAAGATTAACTGCAGACTTTTTAAACATAGAAAGTACTACATTGTTGAAAGATATTGCCGATTTTTTTGGGTTAAAGATAGTACTTTACGATAGTGCTAAAGATAAAAAGATAAATTTGAAAACAGACAAATCTTCTGTTGAAGATGTATTGAGAAGTATACTTGTAACAACGTCTCTCTCATATGCTTATTCATCTGACCAAACTATTTATATAGGCAGTTCGGAAGAAATTAAGAAGAATTTCGCAGCTTTTTGGCAGGTGTACGATGATAAATTAAACGTCGAAAAATTAAGAGAGATATTAAAAACGGGTTCGTATGCAGGGTTTACTAAAGATAAGTCTAAAATTTTTGTTTATGGTGGGGTTAATGAATACAGAATGATCGCTGAAGCGTTGATGTTACCACAAAAAGAAGATTGGTATTATATACCGTACACCATATCTGATAAAGATATAGAAGAACTTATGCCGAAGATAGCCAAGATATATGGCTTAGATTCAGGGAAATATGAGATATTCAAAGATCAAAAGAAAGTTGCTGTAAAGACCTCTACACCTTGGGAGATAGAAGTTTTTTTGAAACAGCTTGCTTCTCAGATTCAACAAAGAAAGTGGTACTACATTCAGTACAACATGAATGAAAAAGACTTAACAACGTTAATTACTTCATTGCAGAAGATATACAATATAACAGATTTCACGATACTCCAAAATATTAAGAAAGTTGCAGTTCTTGTTGATAGTGAGGCAGTAGCGTCTCAGATCGAGAATATAATAGAAAGTTCTTCTGTAAAAGATATTTTGCATGTTCCCGTTGAAGTTAACTATCCTGAAAGAGTTCAAATGGTAATTAAAGAATTGTACCCGGGTTCAGATCCAAAGGTTATCGGAGGTAAATTGTACGTTGCGTCAGGTTATGAACAAAAAGCTTTGGAGCTTGCTAAAGACCCTTACGTAGCTAATCCATGGCAAATTATCGTTGATGATGTTTCAGAGGATGTTGTTAATTCAGCTTTTAAATATTTGGGACTTTCCGAGAACAATTACAATGTTAAGACGGTGAATGATAGAGTAATCGTAACGCTCTTTGCAAGTGAAAATACTTACAAAAAATTCTTAAAATTTATTGATCTTTTCGGTGAATCGACATACGTCACAAAAGCGGACGATAAATTTTTAAAAAATTACAAAGTTACCGTACTACAAAGATTTTCAGATGGGACGAAATTGGTCTCCGGTCGTATCAACGAAATAGAGAGATTAAAAAAAGCTGTTACAGAAGAACTCACAACTTTCGCTGTTCAGATTCTACCTTCAGACCCTTCAGCTGAGTTGATATCTAAATTGACTGGATACACGGTTGAAAGCAAGGACGGTTACTTTATTGTAACAGTTAGTAAATCTGAAGTCGAAAACGCTACGAAGATCATTGAACAGATAAGGAAATCTTATGGCAGTTCTGTTATTGTTTTAAACGACAAGTACAAACAAGAAGCGAAAAAGGCTGTTGAGGATATTTACGGTGTTAAGATCTATCAAGTTGGTGAAAACATAATAATCCAAGGAGTACTAGCAGAGGAAGCAAAACAATTTTTGGATAATATTGCTGAAAAGACAGAGAATGTTATTGAGCCATTAGGACAGATGGAACAAGACTTTGCAAAAATGATAGAAGAATTATTTAACGTTAAAGTTTACCAAGCAGGTTCAACTTCGTACATGGTGGGTACGTCTTCCAATGTTGCCCGAGCAAAAGATTATGCTGCTTCAATAAATACGATGACATATGATGTAAACTTCGAAATAACACCATCGCATATAGAGTATATAAAAAAAGTTTACGATGTAGAAGTTCAGTACTTTTCAGATATTGGTAAGATAACAATCACGGGTTTGAAAAACAATGTAGAGAGAGCTAAGAATTATCTTAGCACGTTCACAGCATCGGATAAAGTCATTTCTATAGCTATCCCTTCAAATGTAAAGAAAGAAGATGTCGAAAGAATATCAAAGTTGATGGGATTTAAGCTTACCTTCGAACAGATAGGGGATATGCTGTATATAAGAGGCAACCAAGAGGATGTGGAAAAGATAAAGTCAGAAATAGATAAATTTGCTTCTAATCCCAATAGAGGATACATCATTGTAGATTATCCAGATGACATTGATAACATAGTAAAGCAGGTATACAATGTTGAAACTCACAAAATCTCCCAAGGGTATATTGTGTTTGGAACTTCGGAAAAGTTGAAACAAGTTTCTGAATTCTTGACGAATGTCTATGGTAACGGAAGAACGTTCGCTGTTGTTTTATATCCAGATGAGTTTGATAACGCAATAAGGGAACTCTTTGGTGTAAAGACGTACAAATTGCCACATGGTTATGTGATAACTGGTACAAAGGAAGTTATAGATAAAGTGACAAATTTCATTAAAAACTTTATCCCTGAGAAAGAAGACAAAATTATTTCGATTGATACTCAACTTGATAAAGAAGATATATCAACAATAGTTTCAGCTTTTGATCCAACTGTAAAGTATTTTAAAGTCAACCAGAGAATTTATTTGGTTGGCTCCGAGTCAAGTATTGGGAAGATTAAAGATGAAATTTTGTCATTTAAACCAGATAGTGAATACAACCTTATAGATGGAAAGCTTCTAATCGAAGTAAAAGATAAAGACATCAAAGAACTGATTTTATCAGTTTCAAAAATTCTCTCTCAGCAAGTTGTAGTTATAGATGATATAAAATCAACGTGTTCAATGAGACTTTTGGTTCAAGATTTCAGAACATTCATGGACAATTTGAAACAGTACAACGTAACGTATGAGATAAAGGACAGTGTATATTATGTTTCATTGGTTTCTACATCAACTAATGTTTCAGCTACGTCTACTACAAGGCAGGTACAAGCGCAATCCAAAGTAGAGCCTGTTTCCGTCAGCGACTCGCATATTACAATAAGTGTTACCGATACTTCAGTTGATGATGTGATTACTCAAGTGATGCTTAAGCTCGGCAAATCTTACAGACTTGAGAAGATAGATAAGAAGATCAACTCGATGTATTTAAAGGATATAGATTACGAAACATTCAAACGGGTATTTTCCCTATGGGCTGACTTTACGGAGGTTGATAGTGTTACGTATATCACACCAAAAACAACAACTTCCGTTGATTCAAAGAAGGTTTATGTAAAAGATGGCTTAATTAGTGTAAAAGTTGAAAATGAACAACTTTCGAATATTATAACGAATGTCTTTAGTGATTTAGGTTACCAGCTTGTTTTTGCAAAGCCCATAGACAAAACCGCAACAATGTCCATCTCAGGTGTTGATTTTGATACATTTACGTCTATTATGCTTAATTATGGCATATCGATTAAAAGATCGGGGCAAGTTTACTTAGTTGACACAACGCCTGAAGCAACGAAAGTAAGAACAACCTACACGTTTAATGTTCCAAGGAATGCTGACAAAGTTGAAGAACTAATAAAATTTTACGGTGGGAAAACGATGATTAGTCCGTCGGCCGGTATTATCGTTGCTTATGACTTGGATCCAAAGAATGTTGATGATATAAATCAACTTATTTCAAGGTTCACAACAGCAAAGATCGTATCAATAGAAGCAAAAATAATTGATGAATCAAATAATTCTGGATTATCTCAGGAGATAGTTACCATGTTTAAATCTGGCAATTACATCACATTTGGTTCAAATGGTTTATCATTGAACCTGAGTATATTAGATATACTAGATGGATCAATTATCGATAAAATACTTAACGAAGCTGGTATATCGGTTGATGTAAGAGGTGCTGAAGCAGGTACACCATTGAGAACAAATGTAGGCCTTAGTAAATTGCTTGCAAATCCAAATATAATGACAAAGAGTGGAGAAGAAGCGAGAATATTCATAGGCGATAGTGTTCCTGTGAAAATTATCTCAACTTCAGGTGGGCAAACAAGTACTCAGATAACTAATCTCGAAGGTGGAATTGAACTTAAAATTGTCCCGTACGTGAATGCTGATAATACAATAGATTTAGTTCTTACAACATCGGTAAGCAACTTTGATTACTCTGTAGTTATAGATGGGCTTCCGAAGATAAATAAAAGAGAGGCAAGTACCAAGATAACTATAAAAGACGGACAAACGCTGGTTATCGGTGGGCTTTCAAGGGAAGAGAAAAGTAAGTCTGAGTGGAAAGTACCTATTCTCGGTGACTTACCGATAATTGGTATACTTTTCAAAGGTACAAAAGAAACAAGTGAGCAAAGAAATATAACAATATTCCTGACAGCAAAAATACTTGAAGTTTCCAACTAAATCATTTTGAATTTTATATTAAAGGAGCATCTTATATGGATAGAAAGCCTATTGTTGCTGGCAAATTTTATCCAGGAACTCCAATCCAACTTGAGAAAACATGTGAGGCTTTCATTGGGGAAAGAAAAATTGGGGAAATCTTAACACATCCAATAGGATTAATACTACCGCATGCAGGATATATCTACAGTGGCAAAACGGCAGGAATTGGAATTAGAAGAGCAATGGAATTCGGTAGCCCAAGAAATATCATAATCCTTGGTCCAAACCATACAGGTTACGGTAGTCCTGTTTCAGTATGGTGGGAAGGCAGTTGGCATACACCACTCGGAAAAGTTGAGATCAACAGTGAAATGGCAAGTATGTTAATTGATAACGAATTGGTATTTCCAGATGAAATGGCACATCTATATGAACATTCTATAGAAGTTCAGCTACCGCTACTGCAATACGCATTTGGAACATTCAGTATTGTACCTGTGTGTATGATGGACCAGAGGTTATCAACATCTCTGGAAGTTTCTCGTAAGATCAAGAATATTTTAGAAAAATATCCGGATACGTTGGTCATCGCATCCTCTGATTTTAATCACTACGATCCACACGAAGTTACTGTAAAGAAAGATGAATTAGCGATCAAAAAGATCTTAGAAAATGACCTAGAAGGACTTTTGGAGGTGTTAAAAAGACACAATGTAACGATGTGCGGCCCTGGCCCTGTTGCAGTAGTGAGAAGTTTATTCACACAGGCCGAGCTTGTTTATCACACTACAAGCGCAGAATTTTCACAAGATTATTCTTACACAGTCGGGTATGCATCTTTTATTTTAAAATAGTTAAAATAACCAAGTAAGAATAAAATGGTGACGATAGTCGCCATTTTATTTTTCCTTCAATGTTTTCGCTTTCTCTGTAACTTTGTTCATTGTACGTATAAATAAAAAGACCAGAAAAGCAACTAAAAGAAAGTCAAGGCCAGCAGATACCACTTTTCCCCAATATATGCCATGCCAGTTAATTTGCTCAATGCTCTTAAGACGCATCTTTGTGAGAACAGGTTGAAATATAGCTGGCATGAGCAGATCGTTTACAAAAGAGGTTACGAACTGATTCACCTTTCCCCCCATGATAATTGCCACAGCAAGACCAATTACGTTATACTGTTTTAGAAAATCGGAAAATTCCTTCACAAGTCTTCTCACCTGTGTTTTCCTCCTTCCACTTTTCTTTCTTCTTCTGTCTTTCTCATTTCTTTAGCGCTATTTCCAATGTTTTCCAAGGTAGCAAGAAGCATTTAACACGCATTGGATAATTTCTCACATCGTAAAAATTCACGATTGGTCCCAAAACATTTTCATCAAAATCTTTTCCAAGCATCATATTTTCGGCACTTTTAATCATTTCTAAAGCTTCTTCTTTAGTTTTTCCGATAATTTGCTCTATCATCGCATTTGTTGAGGCTTGGCTAATTGCACAACCGTGCCCCTCAAATTTAACATCTACTATTTTATCACCTTCGAAGATGAAATACAATGTTACCTCATCTCCACAAGATAGGTTCTTACCTTCCTCAACTTTGTGTGGATTTTGAATCTTTCCATAGAATTTTTTCAATTTCGAATAATCCATTATAAATTCAGAGTAAATCATAAAAACAACCTCCTTACTTCTTTCAAACCGTCGATAAGTGTGTCTATATCTTCCTTTGTGTTGTAAAAATAAACACTTGCCCTTACCGTCGAGTTTGGGAATTCTATCTTCGAACCTCTTGATAAAACGCTCATGAGCGGTTGTGCACAATGATGTCCACTCCTTGTTGCAACACCAAAATGCTCGTCAAGAATGTGAGACACGTCATGTGGGTGTACACCGTCGACGTTGAATGAAACGAGAGATTGGTGAGAATCATCGATGGGGCCGTATATCTCTATAAAGTCAAGTTCACTGAGTCTTTTAAGCAGATAGATTGAAAGTTCTTTGATATAGTTTTCTATTTTATCGTACCCAATTGATTCGAGAAAATCAATAGCGTATCCAAGCCCAACGGCTCCTGCAATATGTTGAGTGCCAGCTTCGAACCTGTATGGCAAAACATTAAATGTGACATCATCAAAAGTTACTTTGTCTATCATTTCACCACCGTACAAAAATGGTTCTAAGCGTTCCAACAAGTCTTTTTTGCCATAGAGGACACCAATACCCGTTGGTGCGATCATTTTATGACCAGAAAATACAAGAAAATCCACATCCAAGTTTTTAACATTGACATTCTTATGTGGTATAAATTGAGCACCGTCGATTATAAGAAAACTTTCTTTAAACACCTCGCGTATGAACTCGATTGGCATAACTTGTCCTGTTACATTTGATTGTGCTGTTATTGAAACGATTTTTGGGTTATACTTTTTTGCTTGTAAAATAGACTCTTTTGTAATTACCCCTTTTTCATCCGCATGGATGTACTCCACTGTGAAACCGTAAAATTTCGATAGCCTAACCCAAGGTACAAGGTTCGCATGGTGTTCTACTTGGGATAGTAAAACTGTATCACCACTGCGCAATATTCCACTTCTCACAAGAGAGTTTACAAGAAAATTGATCCCCATCGTTGTTCCACTCGTGAATATTACCTCTTCAATGTCTGCATCAAGAAATTTAGCAACCTTTTCACGTGCTTTTTCATATTCAACCGTTGATTCTGAAGCAAGAGTGTGAACAGCTCTGTGAATATTTGAATAATGATTCAAGTAGAAATCCGTCATCTTTTCGATGACGGATTTTGCCTTTAAAGTACTTGCAGCGTTATCAAGGTAAACTAATCTATTTTCATTTATACTCCTTTTAAGTGTGGGAAATTCCTCTAAAATACTTTGAAACTCATCCTGTGACCACACTGTTGAGTGCATTCTCGACAACGCCTCCCAAGTTGTATTTTTCGAGCTCTTGTTTTAATGTTTCGAAAACGCCTCTAACTATCATATTTTGCGCGTCTTTTTCTGGTATTCCCCTTGTCATTAAGTAGAACAACATACTTTCATCTATCGGAGAACTACTCGCCGCATGTGATGCAACAACATCGTTTTCGTCTACCATAAGGCTTGGTATTGCTTCAACTTTGGCCTTCTGGGAAATGAGAGTTGCATGGTTGCTTTGATGAGCTTCAGCCTCTTTTGCACCACTCAATATATCCATTATACCACGAAAAACTACTTTTGATTCATCCGCTAAAACACCTTTAGAGTCGACGTTTCCGTAAGCATTTGGTGAGTAAAACCTCATCAGATAGAGTATATCGATAACATTCTTTTTATAGCCAAGATAGTAAGGCCTTACGTCGGCATGAGTGTTCTCACCGTTTAATCTCATTGCAAAAAAGCCAGTGTTAATTTTACCCCCGAAATAAAAGTCTCTGACGACCGTATTTGAGTTTTCTTCAGCGTTTATAAAAACATTTGAAATCATCAATCCACCGCTCGCTAAGTACAAGTTATACAGCTTTAGGCTTGTATTTTTTCTCACATTTATTCTCAAATTCCCAACAAAGAATGGCTTTTCGATAATTCTGATTAACTCAAGTGTGCCAGATTTTATATCTATCAATGTATTATCGTACTGTTCGAATTGGTTTAAGATTAAGGTTGTATCTTCATCAATAGAAAAATATTCGCCACTTGAAGAAAACACATCAGCAAGTAAGACAAATTTTCTATCTGCCCCTTCAAAATCCAGTCCTTCAAGCAAGTTTAAAGCTTCCTCATCGATTTGTTCTAGGCCTTTGTAACTTCTTACATCAGGTAACGAAAGCTCTTTTAGCCCCGTTCTTCTCCATGCTGGAAATTTGTAGCTTAAGTATTCTGAGAGTCTTTTTATTCTCCATTCGTCAAGTAAATTATTGCCGCTTGGTCTAAAATCATCTACTGTATAGTCTTTTATCTCAATTGTTTTTATATCAGGGACGATTGCTCTCATATTTTGATGTGTCAATCGCAAAGTCTTTTCCATTTTAAAGTACCTCCTTTAATGTACTTTACTGTACCCACTGTATCTTACCGCATTCCAAAACAATCAGCCTATTGAAGATTCTATCTCCATATCAACCAGCCTACTCAATTCAATTGCGTATTCGAAAGGTAGTTCTTGAACAACAGGTTGTATGAATCCTTTTACAATAAGACCCTTCGCTTCCAGCTCACTTAGACCTCTACTCATAAGGTAGAATATCTGTTCATCTTTTATACGACCAATTTTTGCTTCATGCCCAACATCTGAATCAGAATTGTGTATCTCTATGATAGGTACCGTGTCACTTTTTGATTTGTTATCTATCATTAACCCTGTACAACTTACCGAAGCTTTTGAGCCCTTTGCATTTTCCATTATTTTCAGCAAACCTCTATAGAAGGACCATCCACCACCGATACTTATACTTCTTGCATCAACTGTTGAACGTGTATTTTTCCCTATATGGATAACTTTTGAGCCAGTATCTATATGTTGACCAGGCCCTGCGAATGAAATAGACACGTTCTCCGAGACTGAATTATCACCTTTAAGTATTGTGGCCGGGTACACCATCGTTTTGTAACTTCCAAACGATCCAGATACCCAAGTCATTACGGCATCATCTTCTGCAATTGCACGCTTGATCTCAAGATTAAACATGTTTTTACTCCAATTTTGCATTGTTAAGTACTTTAGTTTTGCACCCTCCTTAACGTAAACTTCCACAGTACCTATGTGCAGATTCACAACATCATATTTAGGAGCAGTACATCCTTCTATATACGTTACCTCACTACCCTCATCTGCAATTATCACTGTATGTTCAAATTGTCCGCCTCCAGGATTCCCAAACAGAAAGTAAGATTGCAATGGAAGAGGTACTTTCACACCTTTCGGAACGTAAAGAAATGTTCCGCCGCTCCACAGCGCGCCATGCAATGCTGCATATTTATTATCAGTTGGGGGAACAAGCTTCATGAAATATTCTTTCACTAGATCAGGGTACTCCTTGACTGCACTTTCAATATCTATAAATATGACCCCCAGCTTTTTCAGCTCATCTTTTATGTTCTTGTAGATCATTTCTGAATCGAATTGTGCACCGACACCGGCAAGATACTTTCTTTCAGCTTCCGGTATCCCAAGCCTGTCGAAAGCTTGCTTAATTTCCTCGGGAACTTCATCCCAGGTTGTAGTTTTCTTAGCATTTGGCTTTACGTATGGTACAATCTTTGATAAGTCAAGCTCGCTTCTTTCGACGCCCCAATTTGGTTCATGCCATTTTTCAAATATCTCAAACGATTTGAGCCTATGTTGAGTCATCCACTCAGGCTCATCTTTCGCTTTTGAGATTTCGTAAACAAGCTTTTTATCCAAGCCGGCTGGTAATTTTAAAGCGGCTGGTACATTGACTTTTAATTCAAAATTTTCCTTTCTCTTCAACTCGTACAAAAGTTCATTCAGATCACTCATATTTAGAGCCTCCCTTCGGACGCAGACAATCACTTAACGATCGCGTATCCGGTTTCTTCAACTTCATAAGCTAGTGATTTATCACCAGTCAGTGCCACTTTTCCATCCACGTAAACATGGACTTTATCAACGTCGAGATAGTTCAATATCCTTGAATAGTGCGTGATTATAAGCAAAGAGGTTCCTTCCTCTTTTATCTTGTTTATTTGATTTGCAACAATTCTCAATGCATCAACATCGAGACCCGAATCGATTTCATCCAATATTAACAACTTTGGTCTTAAAAACCTTGCTTGTAAAATTTCACCTTTTTTCCGTTCACCACCGGAAAATCCAAGATTAACAAACCTTTCCAAGAATTCATGTGGTAAGCTAACTTCGTCAACTAAATGTTTCATCTCTTTATCTAGCTGGAAGAATATCTTATCCTCACCGTGCAATTTTCTATAAGCTATCAGCAGAAGCTGATCAAGTTTTACACCTTCGATTTCATACGGATTTTGAAAGGTCATCATAAGCCCTTTCTGAGCCCTCTCATCTGTTCTTAAACCAAGTATTGATTCACCTTCAAAGAGAATATCGCCGGAGATAACCTCGTATTTTGGGTTTCCCATTATCACATTTGCAAGCGTAGATTTTCCCGACCCGTTAGGCCCCATTATAACGTGTACTTCGCCTTTGTTCATAGCTAAATCAACACCTTTTAAAATCACCTTGTCTTGCTCCGGTAATTTTGCCGATAAGTTTTTAACCTCCAATAACATAATCACACCTCCGTAATTGTATTATTTTTTTTGCACTACTTAGTTAAAACTAACTATATTATATCACTTGTATATCTTATTGTAAAGTAAATTTGTGGTATAATTTTAACGGATGTCTTAAAACGGAGGTAAAAAGGGTGGGTATTTGAATGACGAAAACAAGTAGGTTTACAACAGCTGTTTTGGTACTCATACCTGTTGTGGTTGGTATTAACTACGCGGGGAAGTTCTTTGCCGAGTTTTTGAAACTGCCACTGTGGCTTGACTCTATTGGTACAATTTTGGCTTCCATACTTGCAGGCCCTGTTGTAGGTGGGCTGAGTGGAGCGATCAACAATATCATTTACGGTCTAACCGCTGGTCCGATATCCTTTGTGTATGCACTCACAAGTATTGGTATAGGTGTTGCAGCGGGTTTACTTTACAAAGCAAAGATGTTTGAAAATGCATTCAGAGCTTTGTTAAGTGGTCTTATTATTGCACTTGTGGCCACCATCATTTCTGTTCCACTCAACGTTATTTTCTGGGAAGGTCAAACAGGGAATATTTGGGGAGACGCACTTTTCGCGTTTCTAATGTCAAAAAATGTTGGAATATGGCTCTCTTCTTTCTTTGATGAACTGGTTGTTGATCTTGTTGATAAAGTTCTTTCAGTTTTCATAGCGTTTGGAATTTTCAAAGTGCTCCCAAAAACACTTGTTTATACATTCAAAGAGGAGTAAACATACCCTGTGAGAATTTTAAACTTGTATGTCGAAAAAGATTCTTTCGTTCACAAATTAGCTCCGGTAACTAAATTGATGAATGCCATCAAGATAGATGTTAAAAACTTAACATACAAATATCCATTCTCAGATAAAAATGCTCTGGAAAATGTGTCGTTTACCATCTATTAAGGTGAGAGTGTAGGAATCATCGGTAGAAATGGAGCTGGTAAGTCAACATTATGTTATGCGCTAAGTGGCCTCATACCACGATTTTTCAAAGGGAAGTATCATGGAAAAATTTCAATCGATGGAGAAGATATACAGCAACTGCCGTTTGAAAAACTTGTCAAAAAAGTAGGGCTAATCCTTCAAAGTCCATTTTCGCAGATAAGCGGAGCAAAGATGACGGTGTATGAAGAAGTTGCCTTCGTTTTAGAAAATGTGGGTACAGAAAGGGAAGAAATGGTCAGAAGGATAGAAAAAGTTTTAAAACAATTTAACCTATGGGAAAAACGTAATGATAATCCTTTCGAACTCTCAGGCGGGCAACTACAAAGGCTTACAATTGCAAGTGTTTTGGCTTTAGAGCCTGAGATTTTGATACTCGACGAGCCAACATCTCAACTTGATCCACAAGGTACAACAGAGGTATTTGAGACTATCAAGAAACTTAAAGAACTTGGGATGACAATAATAATTGTGGAGCACAAGTATGAGAAGCTCGTTGAGTACGTGGATAAGATAATACTTTTAAATAATGGAAAAGTATTTGCTTTCGACGAGCCGGAAAAGGTGTTTTCTCTTTCTCAAATAGATGATTATGAAATTGGGAAAACATTTCAGACAAAGATATGCAAAGAATACAATGTGAGGAACGAAAATGGTTACTATCCTGTAAAGTTTCAACAAGCGGTAGAATTACTGAAGGGAGTTCAAATAAAGTGGGAAGTGTAGATGCCACAGTAACAGTAAAAAACTTATGGTTTTCATACAAACCTGAAAAGTACGTTCTAGAGAATATAAGCATAACATTTGATAAAACACCTGTTGCAATTGTTGGAGAAAACGGAGCAGGAAAATCAACCTTTGTCAAAATTTTAAAAGGTCTTCTCAAACCAACAAAAGGTGAAGTCTTTGTCAAAGATGTAAATACAAAAGATACAACCGTTGCCGCACTTTCAAAAATAATTGGACTTGTATTTCAAAATCCAGCTGATCAAATATTCAAAAGCAAAGTCATTGACGAAGTTATGTTCGGACCATTAAACATATGGCATGATAAAGAGTATGCGTACAAAAAGTCAATTGAAACACTTGAAATCGTAGGACTTGAGGAAAAAAAGCAATTTCATCCTTTGGAAAGATAATATCCGATGGACCAACAAGAGATGTTTTGAAAGATGAAGAACAGCTAAGGATTGCTCATTTAGAAATGCCAAGTATATATAAACTTCTCAAGGCTCTGTCGAATCAATAAAAGTGAGGTGGTGAAAGTGAACATTCTTCTCGGGGTTAGTTCTGGTATAGCCATTTACAAAGCAGTGGATCTGGCAAGTAAAATAAGGAAACAGGGCTGGAATTTACAAATTATCATGACAGAAAATGCCGTGAAATTGATTAATCCGATTGTATTTTCTTCGGTTGGAAATTGTAAAGTCTATACCGACACATACGAGATCGAATCTGGCTGGATTATACACACAGAGCTATCGAAATGGGCAGATGTTTTTATTGTAGCTCCTGCAACGGCTAACACAATTGCGAAGCTAGCAAATGGTTTGGCAGATAATTTATTAACTACAACTGCTCTGGCGTTTGATAAAAAACAGAAAATAATCGTCCCTACGATGAACACAAGGATGTTCGAAAACCCTGTAACGAAGGAAAATATAGAAAAATTAGAGAAACTAGGTTGGTTTGTTTTGGATCCTGAAAGTGGACACCTTGCGTGCGGCGAAGTCGGAAAAGGTAGATACCCTGAAAACGAAAAAATCATTGAATTTATAAAGATAATAACTGAAGAAAAAACACTTGAAGGAAAAACTGTTTTAGTGACCGCTGGTCCAACAGTTGAACCTATAGATCCGGTTAGGTACATTTCGAATCATTCAAGCGGAAAGATGGGGTATTCGCTCGCTACTGTTGCAAAGCGACTCGGAGCAAAAGTGATATTGATAACTGGTCCGACACGTTTAGAAAAGCCTTACTTCGCTGATAAAATTGTACCGGTAAAGTCCGCCCAGGAAATGTACAACGCTGTTTTGGAAAATAAAGAAAGTTGTGATATACTTATAATGTGTGCTGCTGTTGCTGATTATAGGCCAAAGAACATATCTCAACAAAAAATTAAGAAAACATTAGACACGCTGAATATTGAATTGGAAAAAACACCTGATATACTTGATGTTGTAGGCCATACCAAAAAAGAAAATCAAATTGTTGTCGGTTTTGCAGCAGAAACAGAAAATATTGTGGAAAATGCTTACGAAAAGCTTGTGAAAAAGAACGCTAACGTGATAGTTGCAAATGATGCTAGGGTTGCAATGGAAAGTGATAGAAATCATGTGTATATAATATTCAAAGATAAAGCGGTTGTAGAACTTGAAGGAACGAAAGAAGAGATAGCAAAGGAGCTGTTGATTAGGATATGCAAAAATATTTAATTTTTTTTACACTCTTCATTCTTGCTGTATCTTCGTTAATATTTTCTTCCAGTGTAGAGAAGGTTTACATAGGAATAAAGTATTCATTCAGGAACTTCAGAACAGATGGAACAGTCATACTCGTAGATCCGATTAATAAAAACATGGTTGTTTACGATTTGGAATTAAAACAAATCCTTAATCTGTACAAATACATTGGTAGCTACGTGATTAATTCGTTTCCTATAGACGATGGATACATAATTATAGATAGAGTTGGGCAGAAAATTTCCAAGATTTCTTTTGAAGGTTGGGTTATAAATGGCTTATCTTTCCCAAGAAGAATTCAACAAAGCTTGTTTCAAGACAATTCTATTTATGTTCTTTTAGAAGGTGGGGAACTTAACGTTTTTGACACGGACTTAAACAAAAAATTCAGTTACAATTTTTCAGGATCTCCAACTTTTTTGTTCTTGTGGAATGGAAAAATTTTTGTAACGTACTTGTGGAACGATAACTTTGATGTGGAGTTTGTTGGAGAAAAACCTAGAAAAATTGGTTTGACGACTCCTTCGATTCTTGTCAAGGATATGTTAGTTGACACAAGAGGTGGGCAATTGTATAACCTTGGGACTGGAAAAATTGTGAAACTTGCTCCGTATATTTCAAGCGCCGATTTTGATGGAAGTGCTTACTATGTATCTTCAATGTCAAATCAGACAATTTATGTGGTACAAAATGATTCTGTTGTATATTCATTCAAAGTACCTTATACACCAACTGCGGTTAAAAAGATCGGTGAAAATATCGTAATACTTAGCGCATCGGGTAACAAAGTTATGGTCACGAATGACGGTAAGGATATAAAAGTTTTTGACACAGGAGACTATCCACTGGAAGTTTTTCCATTAAATAATTCTCAAAATTCTTTTGCTGTATACTGCTCGGATAGTGGAGAAATGTACTACTATAAATTCTAACATTATTAATAATTGTTGATCAATTTCTGATCAGTTTCTAAAACTGAGGAGGTAGAGAAGATGAAGGCAGTTAGATGGGTTAATACGTTTTTTCCAAAGGTAAAAAATTCTCAAGCAATTTCTGATGCTTTGCACGAGATGAGAAAATATTCGTGCGATTACTGTATTGTTGTTGATGAAGATGATAAATTCGATGGTATTATTCACAAATCAGTTATAAAAGAAGTTGAGATGGAAGAAAAGGTGGGAGATTACGTTGTTTTTCCCGATTTTTACATTGTAGAGGATTCAACCATAGAGGAAGCAGCGATGATGCTCATTGAAAATAAAGAAACAATTTTACCCGTTGTGAATTCAAATAGCGAAGTTATAGGTGTGTTAACGATTCAAGAGGTCTTAGAAGCTATGACTGAAATTTCTGCAATGGATGAGCATGGGATAAGAATTAACATTACTCTTAAGGATAAACCTGGTGAATTAAAGAAGGTCATCGACGTACTTGCCAATAATAGAATAAATATTCTTTCCATTCTAACTCTAAAAGATGATGGTAACAGACTTGTATCTATAAAGGTTGATAGTAAAGATGCGGAAAGTGTTGCTGGCATACTCGAGGTTTACGAAATTCCTTATGAATCAATTGTTGAAGAAGAGGGTTTCTTCTAATAGATGGACATATTATTCAAACTGGAAACATTTGAAGGCCCTCTCGATTTACTCCTTTATTTGGTCCAAAAAAAGCAGATAGACATCCGTCAGTTGTCCATTTCGCAATTGGCGGATGAATTTTTGTATTATGTCAACCAAATGGAGGATTTTAATCTCAATGTCACTTCTGAGTTTATAGCTACCGCCGCATATTTGCTTGAGTTAAAGTCAAAAAGTCTTCTTCCTTCTTTGAGTGAAAAAGAGAGAAAAGAGTACGAAACTAAAAGAGAGTTACTTTTCCGAAGAATTGAGGAATACGCAAGGCTAAAAGAATTGGTGAATCAAATGCTTCAAAACGATTCCGCAGAGCAAGTTCCGGTAAAAGTTCCATATTCATTTCCAAGGATAGATGAGAAGAAACTTGTAAAGATTGTGAAAGCAGCACTGCAAGAAGTGGAAGTAAAGCAGAAAATATACATCATAAAAAGGGAAAACTACTCGCTAGAAAGAGTTATGAAAGAAATTGAAGAAAATTACAATATAGTAAGTTTATACGACTTATTGAGAAACTGCTCTTCAAAATATGAAATCATCGTAAAATTCTTGGCTATATTAGAATTGATTCGTTTTGAAAAATTCTTAATTGATGATAGTTTTACCTTAAGAAAAGTGGTGAAAGAAGATGCCGCGTTATAATGGTAAAAACGACAAAGAGAAATTGGCAATCGTTGAAGCTGTTATCTTCGCTTCTCGTGGTATAGATAAGGAAACAATTTCAAAAATTACAGAGATTTCAAGACATGAGGTTGAAGAGCTCGTCGAAACTCTTAAGGAGAAATATTCCTCCGAAGAACACGGCATTGAGCTGAAAGAAATAGAAAATTACTTGAGATTTTACACAAAAGCTAAGTTTGCAAGTTTAGTGTCAAAAGTGGCAAAAAGAAGAAACCTTGGAAGCCTTTCACCTTCCCAACTCGAAGTTGCGATATTTCTAGCCGTTAGAAAACAAGCAACGAAACTTGAAATAGATAGCATGAGGGGAAAAGATTCAACAAATATTATAAAACAGCTCTTAAGTTCAGGGGTTATCAAACGTCGAAAGGTTGGTAGAACATTCGTTTACAGTCTCACAGACACTTTCAAAGATGAGAGCATGATTGAAGAACTTGTCCGTCAAGCTGGCGGTGCTTCTTTCGAAAGTATAGCTAAAAATATATTTGAAACTGAACAGGAAAATTCAGAAAACAAAGAAATTATAGAAAGCAGAGAAAGTACTAATGAAATAAAAAGCGATAACCAATAAAAGAGGTGTTCATATGACAGTAGGCGAAGCAAAACATCTGTCGAAAAAAATAATGCAAGCAGGAGAAATACCACTACTGATAGGTCATTTCGGAGTTGGGAAGACTGACATTGCAAGAGATATTGCTTCCGAAACGGGGAGAAAATTAATTATCTTGGTTCTTTCGCAGATGGAACCAGGTGATTTGATAGGTCTTCCAGCAAGAGATGAAAATAAAACAAAGTTCTTAGCACCTGATTGGTGGCCCGAGGATGGTAATGTAATCATTCTCCTTGATGAGATAAACAGAGCGCACAGAAGTATACGAAATGCCATCATGCAACTTTTAGTAGATAAACGTATCCACAATCACATACTTCCGGAAGGTACATGGATAATGGCTTCAATGAACCCTCCCGATGAAAATTACGATCAGGTTGAGTTGATAACTGACCCAGCTTTTCTATCGAGGTTTTTCATCCTCGAAATACATCCGGAAGTGAATGAGTGGGTTGATTGGGCCTTGAGGAATAATATCTCAAGAGAAGTTATTGAATTTATACGAACGTACCCAGAGTTTTTATCAGTTCACGAAGGCGTGTCTTTAAAAGCATCGATAAAGCCTAGTCCAAGAAGCTGGTATAAATTAAGCAAAGTCTTATCGCTCCTTGACGAAAAAGATAAGAAAGAGTATTCATATATACTCGCCAGTGGGATCGTGGGTCCAGAAGCCGCAAAGGTTTTTGTGGACAAAGCGATATCCTCAGATATCCCGAGCCCGTATGAAATATTGGTCAATGGCAATATTCCTGAAAAAATGGATCTACACCAGGCAAATGGTATCTTGATCAGACTTGTTGACTTTTTAAACACAGTTGATGATAAAATGCTCCAAGAGATAAAGAAAAACATCGACATCATTTCACAAAACTTAGCAAAATTATCGAAAGTTACACCAAGAGATTCATTTGAAGCCTTTATGCGAATGCTTGTGAATCTTTCAAGTACGCCGGGACTGAAAGGTGAATTTTGCGATGAACTTATGAGAAAGTTGATAACTCTACAAACCCTACAAGAAGAAAAATAAAGATGACGCATAAAAATTCAAACCTCGGGTTAGAAACCCGAGGCAATTTTTTTTATTTTCTTTTATGCTTTTGATTTCTCTACTATTTGTTGCTAAGTGAAAAATGAAAAGAGTATGTTCTGTGATATAATTAAATAGAATGTGAAGAAAACTGATGTCCAAGGGGGAGAATTTATGGCTGAAGTGATTAGAGCACCAAGAGGAACGAAACTAACGTGTAAATCATGGCAAACGGAAGCGGCAATGCGAATGCTTATGAATAATCTTGATCCTGAAGTGGCAAGAGACCCGGCGAATCTGATAGTTTACGGAGGTAAAGGTAAAGCCGCTAGAAATTGGGAAAGTTTTAACAAGATAATCGAAATATTGAAAAACTTGGAGAATGATGAAACCTTACTTATTCAGAGTGGTAAACCTGTTGCTATTTGGAAAACACACGAGTGGGCTCCACGTGTTTTGATAGCTAATTCTAACCTTGTTCCCAAATGGGCAACGTGGGAATATTTCAATGAACTTGAAGCTCGCGGATTGATAATGTACGGGCAAATGACAGCAGGTAGTTGGATATATATCGGTACACAAGGCATACTGCAAGGCACGTATGAAACATTTTATGCAGTAGCCAAAAAGTACTTTGGTGGTACTTTAAAGGGTAGACTTGTTTTAACGGCCGGACTTGGTGAAATGGGTGGTGCCCAACCACTTGCAGTAACTATGAATGATGGTGTGGTAATAGCAGTAGAAGTTGATAAGAGGATGATAGACAGAAGACTTCAAACAGGTTACCTTGATACGTGGACAGACAATTTAGATGAAGCATTAAAAATGGCAAAAGAAGCGATGAAAGATGGTAGGTCATTATCGATAGGACTTCTTGGAAATGCTGCAGAAGTTCATCCAGAACTTGTGAAACGGGGTATTATTCCTGACGTTGTAACTGACCAAACTGCTGCTCACGATCCGCTCAATGGGTATGTACCGGCTGGAATTTCATTTGAAGAAGCCTTAAAGTTAAGGAAAGAAAACCCACAGAAGTATCTTGAATTGGTATACGATAGTGTTGTTAAACACGTAAATGCTATACTTGAGATGCAAAAACTTGGCGCAAAGGTATTTGAATACGGTAATAATATTAGAAGACTTGCGCAAGATCACGGTGTTAAAGATGCATTCAGTATACCAGGTTACGTGCCGGAATACATAAGAGATCTATTCTGTGAAGGTAAAGGCCCATTCAGATGGGTGGCGCTCTCTGGAAATCCTGAAGACATATACAAGACGGATCAAAAAGTTATCGAACTCTTCGGTGAAGATGAACATTTAAGAAAATGGATTGAAATGGCTCAAAAAAAGGTTAAATGGCAAGGACTGCCTGCAAGGATCTGTTGGCTTGGACAAGGTCAAAGAGCTCAAATGGGACTTGCGATGAACGAAATGGTAAGAAAAGGAGAACTTGAAGCACCGGTAGTTATAGGTAGGGATCATCACGACACTGGTTCCGTTGCGAGTCCGTACAGGGAAACGGAAGCTATGAAAGATGGTAGTGATGCGATTGCGGATTGGCCGCTTCTTAACGCCATGGTAAATGTTGCAAGTGGTGCAACTTGGGTGTCGATTCATCACGGTGGAGGAGTTGGAATAGGCTATTCAATACACGCGGGTGTTGTCATAGTAGCCGATGGAACAGACCTGGCAAAGCAAAAGCTTGAAAGAGTTTTGACAAACGATGTAGGAATGGGCGTTGCGAGACATGCTGATGCTGGTTACGAAATAGCGATTGAAACGGCGAAAAAGCATGGTATTAGAATACCAATGATGGAATAAAAAAATTGAAGGTGGAGGAATGTACTTAGGCCCTGAAAAATACAAAAATATCGAGCAATTTGATTTCGATAGCTTAGAATTACTAAATTTTCTCGAAGGGAAAAGAGAACGTTTAGATGTTTACCACCGCCACGTCGCGGTGGTTACTTGTTATTCAAGTGAATACAATAACTTAGATGCCTTTACGAAGAAGAAATTCCCCTTTTTCATGAATTTCGTAGTTACCTCGTCAAACGAAAAACTTATAGGGCTATCAATTTCTCAACCCATGGCAACAACACCAGCGATTTACAAGTTTTCTGAGCTGACAAATGCAGAACAATTCAAAAATGCCTTTGAAAAGCTTACTGGCGAGCAATGTAACTTACAATGTGGTATAATAAAATTGCCGTTTAAAACCAGATTTGTTGCTGTTACTGGTCCAGACGAGTTTTTAAAAAAGGAAATTTTCAGTGAAAAAGTGGTTGGTGTTGAATCTTTCTCATTTGCTCAAAGAGTTGATGAAAAAGTGATTGAGCGACTTGAAAGGTATAAGGACGGCACATTTAAGATTTGCAGGACGTTTATAAACGATGAAGGTATCAACTTTTTTATTATAGATGAATCAATTAGTGATGAATTCAGACCATTACTCTCAGAGATAATATCGTTATTAAGAAAGAAACACAATCTAAAACCTGCAAAGTACTTTTCGATAAACGAAAAAGTATTAGGTTCATTTGTATTGGATTTTGACTCGATATTTTCTGGTAATTTCGTCCAAGTAGAGAAACTGATTGAACAATACGAGTTGATAAAAAAAGAAGTCTTAAAGTATATTGTTTAAAAAACCGGTTTTTTCATTGGTAGAGGAGATGGTTTCATGAGAAGTTTTTTGGTTAGCTTTTTTACACTTTTTTCAATTTTGGCCTTATCAATCACAATTCCGCAGCCAACACCGTTAAAGTACATTAACGATTACGTCGGAGTAGTTAATGAAGAATACGTAAAAAAGATAGTTTTGATTGGAAAAGAGCTTGAAAACAAAACAACGGCACAACTTACAACTGTAGTCATTGATTCTATCGGTGATACAACGGTTGAAGAGTATGCAGTTCAGCTATTTAGAAAATGGGGTATAGGTCAAAAAGATAAAGATAACGGAGTTTTGTTACTTGTGGCTATTAAAGATAGAGTAATGAGGATAGAAGTTGGTTACGGACTTGAAGGGGCAATACCAGATGGGAAAGCAGGTAGGATAAGGGATGAATACATAATACCTTACTTTAAGCAGGAGGATTATTCCAAAGGAATTTATTATGGATATTTGGCACTGGCAAGAGAGATAGCAAAAGAATACAATGCTGAATTGACATTTGATATAGACTCAGAGTTGCAAGCGATTGATAATGAAACAATGAGTAAAAATGAAATAGTTTTAATTGCGGTAATAATAATGTTTATTATAATCATTTTTCTTTCCATAAAAAATGCCAATTACACCGGCCCAAAAGGTCCGACGGGACCTGGTGGATTTGGTGGGTTTACTGGATCAGGAGGGTTGGGTGGGTCAAGAAGTAGTGGTGGATTTGGTGGCGGAAGCAGTGGTGGTGGAGGAGCGAGTGGTAAATGGTAATGATAACACAACATACCGAGGATTTATCGTTTCCAAAGAAAGCTAAGCTAAACATTTTAACAATGGAAGGTTTAGCAATTTTTTCTGTAATTCTTGTGCATTCGGGGACACCAAATAGTATCTATAGTTTTTTTAGTTATGGTTTATCCTCCTTGATATTCGCAAGAGGGTACCAGTGGAAAGCAAAAGATTTCAAACAAGTTCTTTCGTCAAGAATTCAACTTTTAATCACTTACTACTTTGCTGGATTTATTAATACACTCATTTTTCTGTTATTGGCTCCCAAGAATTTCATTACCACCAGTAAGTGGAAATATTTCTTTAACTTTCTCACTGGGAGACTTGATAAACTATCAGAAATTCCAATAAACGTTGTACCTTTATGGTTTTTCTTGATGTTATTTTTTGCGGAAACCTTATACGCAATACTGTACAAAAATACTTATCTTTTATACATTTTCTCCATTTTTGCCGTGATTTTACGCATCATTCCTCACGCACCATTACCATTTAAGCTTGATACTGCTCTATGCTCGATACCATTCTTTCTTATTGGTAAAAAGTGGAAAGAGAAAAATTACGATATTTCTTTCTTGACTTTCCTACTTTCTTTTGTCGGTCTAGTTGTGATAAGTCAATACAATGGCGATATCTCTTGGAATACTCAATGGTTTGGGAAAAATGGTTTAATCGCCTTCCTTGGCGAAATATTAGCTGTATTAATTATTATATACTTATCTAGCGTCGTTAGGCAGCTAAGGTTAGATAGCTTTTTTAACAAACTTGCACTTAATTCGCTCTTTATTATTTCGTACCATTTTTTGTTTGGTACATTACTTTATTTTCCGTTTACTCTAGTTTTTGGAAAGATAAATGATCCCATGCCTTTATTGCACAAGTATTGGTATATTCACTTCGCACTGAATTTAACACTTATCATGCTTGCTATTAAATATTTACCAAGAAAGATAAGAAATTTTCTCGTTGGCGGCTTCAGGTTCATTAAATAATGTGGTGTGAGGTAAGGTATGAGAAAAGCCTTAGTATCCGTCGTAATTCCTGCGTACAATGTCGAAAAGTACATAGTGAAAACCCTAGAAAGCGTAATAAAACAATCTCATGAAAATTTAGAAATAATTGTTATCAACGATGGTTCAGTTGACAAAACCAGAGATGTTGCATTTTCAGTATTAAAAAATACTAGCAAACCTTTTGAAATAATAGATCAAAAGGAAAATCAGGGTGTTGGTGTAGCAAGGAATATAGGGATTGAAAATTCGAAAGGAGAGTACATTAAATTTTTAGACGGTGATGACATACTTATGCCAGATGCTGTGGAAATGCTACTGGAAAATCTAAAGAAGCACAAAACGCATATGGCATTTGGCGGACAAGATATCGTATTACCTTCTGGGAAGGTACTTTACAAGTACACGGATATGTACAAATACAAGTGGGAAAAAGAACACTTCAGAAAAGCTTTGAAAGATTTCATTTTAGGAGAAGTGCATATATCGTTAAATTCATCTATATTTGAATCAAGTTTGATCAAAGAAAACAATATAAGATTTACCAAAGGTGCCAAATATGGTGAAGATAACGAGTTTATAGCGAAAGCCATGTATTACGCGAAAGAAACATCATCAATATGCGAAAGCGTCGTAATGGCATTATATCGAACAGAATCATCGACAAAAATTCCGTCTTTATCGGTGTTTCACAATGTTGGATCGATCAAAAGATTGATAAGATTTTTCCAAGAAAGACACGAAAATGAAATTGCTGAGATTTTAGAAAAGTATTCATTACCAGTCTCGTATAGTTGGGCTATTGGAAACATTGCATTTAACGGGTATCCTTACAAACATTGGAAAAAAATTGTGAAGAACAAGGTCATCTTGGACAACATAAAAAAATGCGTCTACCTTTCAAGCAAAAAACAAAATTTCACAAGCAAATGCTTGCTGCAAAAAGAATATTTTTAATCTCTCCAACTTTACTTTACATCACGATGCGCATTGTTTCAAGATGCATTACGTCCAAAGTTAAATTAGAAAACTAGGTAAGGTGGTGAAAATTTTGATAAACTCGGAACGTTTGGTAAATCCGACAAACTCGGTAAGTAAGAAATATCTTATAGCTACTGCATGTAATGAAAAATATGAAAAGTTCTTGATTAACCATTGGCTAAGGTCATTGGAAGAAAACGTTAATTTGAGTAACATAGATATCTTAGTGCTCGATTTTGGCTTAAGTGAAAATACCTCAACTGAATTAGAAAAACACGGAGTTTTGATAATTAAGGTTGAAAAGCTTGATGGCCATATAAACAATATAAGGTTCAGAGAGTTAAAAGATTTTTTACTAAAATCTTCGAAATACAAACAAGTTATACTTTGTGATTCTGGGGATATAATTTTTCAAGCCGACATAAGTAGAATTTTTGAAATAGAGCAATCAAAGGTAAAAGGGGTAATTGAGCAGATATCGCCAAACATGGACATAGTTATAAGCGACAAAGTTCAGAATTCAAGTGAAATAAAGAAATTCCTCAAAGGGAAAAAACTTGTAAATGCAGGGTTCGTTGTATACCCGACTGAAGTTTTTACAAACATAGTTGAAGATATGTTCAAGTTGATTAAAGACCCATACGCTTGGGGAGTAGATATGGTATTGTTAAATTATTTTATCTACCAAATAGGATTCCACAGTCTACCTGTTATTTATAATTTCATCCCAACTACAGCAACTGAAAAGTATTTAATACGTGACGGGAAATTTTATTTGTCCGATGGAACGATAATCCCTGTTGTGCACAACGCTGGTGGTAAAAGATTTTTGAGACCGATAAAAAATTTTGGATACGGGCAAGGATACAATCAACCAAGGCAACTCGTAATTTCTATTTTAAGAACGTTCTACAAAACGCTTTCGTACATTAGAGTATAAGAAAAGGAGTCTAATGTTATGTTTGAAGTTGTTGTGGTAGGTGCAGGATTATCTGGCTCAACGGCAGCTAGAATTTTAGCGGAGAAAGGCTACAAAGTTTTAGTTATTGAAAAACACAAGCACATTGCTGGACATTGTCACGATTACAAAGATGAAAATGGAATCACTGTTCATACTTACGGACCTCATATATTCCATACAAATAATAAACGCGTTTGGGACTTTTTGAATCGTTTTAGCGAATTTCATTATTATCAGCACAAAGTTCTCAGCTATGTGGAAGGAAAGTTAATACCGTTTCCTATAAATCGTGACACAATCTCCCAAGTTTTTGGGATAGAACTTGCAACGTATGAAGTCGAGGAGTTCTTAGAGAAGGAAGTGAAGAAATCAAGATACAATGATCCACCAAGGAATTTCAGAGATGTAGTCGTATCACAAGTTGGGGAAAGGTTGTATGAGCTATTTTTCAAAAATTACACGATAAAGCAATGGGAAAGAGATCCTGAGGAATTAGCACCAGAAGTTGCAAAGAGAATCCCAGTGCGGACGAATCGAGATGATAGGTACTTTTCCGACAAATACCAAGGTATACCAAAGTATGGATATACAAAGATGGTAGAGAAGATGCTTGAACACGAGAATATTTCGTTGCTGTTAGGACTGGATTATTTTGAAGTGAAAGACATGTTTAAACCAAGGTTGACGGTGTATACAGGAGAACTTGACAGGTTTTTTGAATATATGTACGGGGAACTTGAGTACAGATCTTTAAAGCTCGAGTTGAAAAGTGTTGACCAAGAGTACTATCAACCAGTGGCAGTGGTAAATTACCCGAACGATTATGATTGGACAAGGGTAACAGAATATAAGCATTTCTTAAATGAGAAAAGTGAGAAAACGACAGTGTGCTTTGAATACCCCTTGGCAAAGGGAGAGCCTTACTACATAGTAATGGACGAGAAGAATTTAGAAAGAAGGAAAAAATACCTAAAGGAAGTTGAAAAGCTGGAAAAGACAAAAGAGTACATATTTATAGGAAGATTAGCTGAATACAAATATTACAACATGGACCAGGTCATAGAAGCAGCTATCGATAAAATCTCTCATTTATAATTTCTTTAATTAGCCTTTCCAGATTCTTTCCATTTTCAAGATCTTTTTTCAAATTCTCAACGTTGTTTTTCCAAGTATCGTACTGTTGTTCGGTAACTCTTTCGAGTTTTCTATCAAGTTCAAGCAAAGAATTTATTCCAAAACCGATGTTGTATTTTTCAACAAGTTTAAAACAAGCTGAGTCTTTCCAAGTTATTACTGGCAGACCACTGACTATATATAAGGATGCCTTATGCGGCATGTTATACTTTAAGTAATATCCGGTGGTACCTGATATTCTATCAATTCCATCTCCATCCCATACAAGGCCAAAGTGTCCTTGGATATGTAGCGGTAGTTCGTCAGGTGTGTATGCACCTTTCGATTCGATGTAACCTTCCTCAACTTTACCATCGTAGCCTTTTCCATACAGGAAGATTTTGTAATTTTTGTGAGATACGCTCGCGTTTTCAGATAATTTGTGCAAAAACGCCGATTTCCATCGACTTAAGTTCCCAGCAAAAGAAATTATGAACTTTTCATTCTTCGAAATATCAGGGAATGATAAATCATCATCTTTTCTTTCGCATTCTTTCGAAACAATGTAGTCGAAAAACCCAAGAGTCTTCAATATACCCTTGAATTTAAGTTTTTCTCTCAGGAAAGTCGCCATTTCGTCGGTATGACAAATAGCGTAATTAAATCTTTGAAAGACGAACTTTTCACGTATATAGTCTTCTTTCCTTCCAAGCCTTATACTCTCTACGTCGTGTATGATTATCACCCTTTTACTTCTTCTAAATGCCAAGTTCAAAATTGGCGCAAGTAAAATATCTATACCCGTTCCGTTTTGAAAAAAAACGGTACTTTCTGTATACTTATTACTAAATGACTCAAAGAAAAGTTTAATAAACTTCCAGAAGGAAAATATCCTGATGTTTCTTCCGTCTTTAAATAAGTTTATTGGTTCTAAACCAATATTTTGGAAGATCCTTTCTACATCCATCTTTGCCTTTGAGGCAGCATTGTAATTTTTCCAGAAAAATGAAGATACATAATAAACTTTGTTACTCACAACTACACCTCCGTTATTGACAGTGCTATAAAGTGATGGTAGAATATTTTTTGCTAATAACAATTACACATTGGGAGGTCGTCTAACGGCAGGACTGCGGACTCTGGATCCGCCAGTGGAGGTTCGAATCCTCCCCTCCCAGCCAATTGATAGTGAATCCCCCACTAATTGTGGGGGATTGATTTTTATTCCAGTTCATTTATCATATCTTTTACGCCGCTCACAACAAAACTTCTTTCAAATTCGAGCTGCTCCCCTGTTTCCATATTTTTGACTAATACTATATCTTTTTCAAGCTCACTTTCCCCGATAATTATAGTGAACTTAGCCCCTATTCTCGAAGCATGTTTGAGTTGAGCACTTAAGCCACGTTCCATTAGCTCAAGACCAACAGGGATACCTTCTCTTCTCAGCTGTTCTGATAATTTCAGAGCTTCCGTTTTTACTTCTACACCACCCACATAAGCTATGTAAACTGTGTTAGTTTGTACGTCATCAACATGCACATTTTCCGCTTTGAGTGCTAGTATCAATCTCTCTATTCCCGCTGCAAATCCAAGTGCGGGAACATCTTTTCCTCCTATCTCTTTTATGAGACCATCGTATCTCCCACCGCCAGCGATTGCACTCATTGCACCCAATTTGTGATGGTGAATCTCGAAGACGGTTTTGTTATAATAATCAAGTCCTCTGACAAGCCTTGGATCTTCAATGTAACTTAACCCAGCGTTAGTGAGAAGTTCTTTCAATTCATCATAATGCTTTCTTGAATTTTCTTCCAGATAGTCTGTTATTTTAGGTGCGTTCTTTGCGTATTCTACATCTACTTTACAATCCAAAAGTCTCAGTATATTCTTTTCGTACCTGACCTTGCAGTCATCGCAAAGTTTTTCTAAATGTTGTGCGTAGTATTCCTTTAAAGCTTCACGATATTTCATCCTGTCTTCAATATCACCAAGCGAATTTATATGTATCTCATAGTCCACCAATCCTATTTCTTTTAGGAGGTGATCAACGAACAATATTAATTCCACATCGGCCATTGGTGATGAACTTCCGAAGATCTCTGCACCGAATTGATGAAATTGCCTTTGCCTTCCGGATTGAGGCCTTTCGTATCTAAACATTGGTCCAATATAAAAGTATTTTTGTGGAAACCCCTGAGCAATCATTCCATTTTCTACAAAAGCTCTAACAACAGGTGCTGTACCTTCTGGTCTTAACGTTATGCTTCTTCCACCTTTATCGCCAAATGTGTACATCTCCTTCTGAACGATATCGGTATCTTCTCCAACACTTCTGATGAATAATTTCGTTTCCTCGAATATGGGGGTTCGTATCTCGCCGTATCCGTATCTTCTGGACAGATCTCTTGCTTTGTTCTCTATCCAGTACCAGTATTTCATCTCAGAACCGTACAGATCTTCCGTACCTTTTATTTTTTGGTACACTTTTTTTCCACCTCCGAGAGTCTTTGCCTTGCTATTTGTTGTGCTTCCTCGTCTATTTTCTTCCGCTCCGGTCTGACTTTCATGCTTAATACCATTTTGTACATTTTTGCAGATTCACAATATTCCTGCTTCTTTTCAAGCAACTTTCCATACATCAGATAGGAGTAATTATGATCTGGGTTAAGTTCAATGGCTTTTTTGATCAACATCTCAGCCTTTTCAAGATCTGGGAAAATGGGAACTTCGATATACCTTATTGCCGACAGTAAATAAGGCAACCACTGATCTTGTCCGTATTTGATTGCTAGCTCTAAGTTTTGATCTATCTTTGTTAGAAGAATAATTGCGAGCAAATTATTCTTTTGAACTCTATGCGAAAGTACAAGGGCCATGGAGTAATAACCTTTCCAGAAAGTTGGATAATCTTTTACCAACTTTTCGGATAATTGATAAGCTATCTCGGAGTAATTATACCCCATGCCGCCCCAACTGTACAGTTCACTGTAAGCAATAGCAACTTCGCCTTTTTCTTCAGGTGCTAGCTCATCGTACTTTAAAGTTTTTAAAAGTTCATCAAGTTGTTTTGCTTGTCTGTTACCTATCATGTATTGAATTTGATAGGACAAATCTGCAAAAATTAAAGTGAAAAAAGCTAAGCTCAGAACTAAGCAAACCGATTTTCTAATAATCATAATCTCAACCCCCAAGTTTTCACTGCGTAAGCAACGCCTGCTTCGTTATTTGACTTACTTATATATTTTGCGTACTTTTTAACTTCTTCAGGTGCATTTTCCATTACTACGGGATACCCAACTAATTTGAGCATCCCAATATCGTTAAAATTATCACCCAAGTACATGGTTTCCTCGGGACTTACGTTAAAATATTCAAGTAAGTATTTGAAAGAAAGCTCTTTCGACGAATTAGGACCGAATATTTCGTAAAAGGTTTCTGTGTTTACTTTATTATTCTTTACTACACTTGTTTGATGTTCAAAGCCTGAAAGTGCTTCTTGTATTGCTTTTACTATCTTCTCTTCATCACCTACAAGTGCTACTTCTGCAATTGAATCTCGTTTTGTCACGTATTTTAAAGCATCTTCGACTTTATTTATTCGCCAACTGTTGTTATTCAAATAAGGTAAAAATTCTCCAAGATAATCGATATCGATGTACATATCCTTCTCTTCAAGAAAATCGATGTATACAATGTAAAATAAATCATACTTACGGGCTTTTTCTACGATGTTTACTGCAATTTCCGACTTCAAATCGGACTTGTATATAATTTTATTTTCCATCCATTCATATATAAATGCTCCATTTTGGAATATAACAGGTACATCTAAATCAAGCTCTTCTATGTATCTCTTGGCGGAACCAAAATTGCGTCCAGTTGCTACACTGACATTTATACCCTTTTCAAGGGCAGCCCTAAGCGCTTGTATATTTTCGTATGGAATGTGTTTTTCGTCGTTTAATAACGTACCATCCAGGTCGGTGACTATTAACTTTACCACATTCTACCCTCCCAAGAACAGGAATTATCTTGAAACGATAACTCTTCCGAGATCACCTACGATGATTTGCACACCTTTTGGTTTACCATCATTTTCGATAATTTCGACTTTTTTGCCAATTAATGAAGAATCGATTCTCTGTGATAAATTAGAAATTCTGACTTCGTCCATTACAATAGAGTTTTCAATTTCACAATTTTCGATGAGTACGCCATCTCCTACGGATGTATATGGTCCTATGTAGGCATTTGAGATAGTACAATTCTTACCGATTATCACAGGTCCCCTTACAACACTATCTACAACTTCACTTCCTTCACCGATACTAACTCTTCCTTGAATAAGAGATGATGCCTCCACTGTACCTTCTATTTTGAACTCCTCGATTATTTCATCTAAAATTTTATGATTTGCTTCAAGTAAATCTTCAGGCTTACCTGTATCCTTCCACCAACCGTATATTATGTGCCCTTCTACGTTTCCCTTATTTCTAATTAGCCAATCTATTGCATCTGTGATTTCCAACTCACCACGCCATGATGGTTTAATGTTTTCAATACCTTCAAATATATCTTTTCTAAAAAGATACAAACCTATGATTGCTAGGTTTGAAGGTGGTTCTTTTGGTTTTTCTATGGTTCTTACTATTTTATTCCCTTCCATTACTGCAATACCAAATCTTGTTGGGTCATTAACTGGAGAGAGCATGATGAGGGCACTTATTTCCTTTTTCTCTTCGAATTCTTTGACAAAAGGTTTAATATCATCCATGATAAGGTTGTCGCCGAGGTACATCATGAAGTCTTCACCAGCGAGAAAATCTTTCGCCATCAAGACGGCGTGCGCGAGTCCTTTTGGTTCAGGTTGAAGTATGTAAGTTATCTCAATACCATATTTACTACCATCTCCGAGGTTCTGCTCAAAGTCGGATTTATTTTCTGGACTGACTATTATGCCAATCTGAGAGATACCGACACTTTTAATCTTTTCGATAGTATAAAGTATAACAGGTTTGTTTGCAACAGGGATAAGGTGTTTGGCTGTTGTATAAGTCAAAGGTCTTAATCTTGTACCCTTACCTGCACACAGAATAATAGCTTTCATAGCCGGATCCTCCTTTTATTTTCTATTCAGCCTTCTTTTCAAATTTTATCTGAGCTTTTCAATTATAATTCTATGCAATTTATTTTACAATTTGTCGGTATTTCTAATTGTTAGAATATTAAAGTGCAACTCGTAGTATATTATAGCATACGTACAAAAATTTAAGATAACGAGAAGATTTTAATTTTCAGAACAAAACGCAGCGATTACTTGATTCAACGATAATTTGTTATCG
Source organism: Fervidobacterium sp. (assembly GCA_049970055.1). GTDB lineage: Bacteria > Thermotogota > Thermotogae > Thermotogales > Fervidobacteriaceae > Fervidobacterium. The sequence continues at coordinate 98,819 of JBMFNR010000002.1, read as the reverse complement.
TTTTATCAAGATGATAAAATAAAATTGCATAGATACCACATTGGGAGGCTGAGAAGATGGAAGTAAGTTATGTTTTAAAATTGGTAGAGCAAGAAGGAATTAACTTCATAGATTTAAAAGTAGTTGACCTATGGGGAAGATGGCGACACGTTACGCTTGCAAAAACAAACTTTTCCGAAAAAACATTTATCGAAGGCGTTGGTTTTGACGCTTCTAATTTGGGATACACTGAAGTTTTCAATAGTGACATGGTTATTATCCCTGACCCAAAGACAGCGATAATAGAAGAGTACAATGGAGAAAAAGTTCTCTCAATGATATGTGATGTTTACGAGGTTGAAAACATGACCCCATGTACTCATGACCCGAGGACGATACTCAAAAGAACACTTGAGTCAATAAAAGACGTTGCAGATGAGGTGTACTTGGGACCTGAGTATGAATTTCACATATTTGAAGACGTAAGGTATGAGGTGAAAAACAATAAGATATCTTTAGAAATCGACAGTTCTGAAGCCTTTTGGAAATCGGGCGAAACCGGAGAATATTTCATAGGAAGAAAAAAAGGTTACCACAGAATTCCTCCATTTGATAGATTAATGGAAGTACGTAACGCTATAGTAAAAAAATTACTTGAATATGGCATCCCTGTAAAATACCATCATCATGAAGTGGGGACATGTCAAGTAGAGATTGAACTTCCGTTAATCGATGCGCTGAAAGCGGCGGATTACACGATGATCGTAAAGCATGTTGCAAGAATGGTTGCGAAAGAGTATGGTTATATAGTCACATTTATGCCAAAGCCTCTTTATGATGAAGCGGGAAACGGAATGCACGTACACCAATTTTTGAAAAAGGATGGGAAGAACATATTCGATGGCGACAAAATATACAATCTTTCACAAGAAGCACTCTACTACATTGGTGGAATACTAAAAAATGCACCTTCGCTGATGGCTTTTACGAATCCATCAACTAATTCATACAGGCGCTTGATTCCGGGCTTTGAAGCTCCAACAAACGCAGTTTTTGCAATCGCTAACAGAACATCCGCGATAAGAATTCCGGGCTACGTCAAAGACCCGGAAAAAAGAAGAATAGAATTCAGAACAATCGATGCATCCTGCAATCCTTACCTTGGTTTTGCTGCCATGATCCTTGCAGGGGTAGATGGAATAATAAACAAAATAGATCCAACTGCAGAAGGGTTTGGACCATTCGAGGGGGATATGTACGAAAAAGAATTAAAACCACTTCCAAAATCTTTGGAAGAAAGTTGTAACGCGTTGCTTTCAAATAATAGCTTCTTAACGACATTCCCTAAGGAATTAATTGAACATTGGGCGAAAGCTAAACTTTCTGAAGAACGCCAGGTTAACGCTATTCCTCATCCGAAAGAGTTTGATCTGTACTTTGATGTTTAATAATCCTCCTTCCTGGTACCCCCAGCCCCTCGCTATTAAGAGGGGCTTTTAAAAAAATCTATATTGACAAATTATCAATACTGATTTATAATAAAATCGTGGTCAAAGTCTTTAAGATATTTGGTAAAAGAGGTTGAAATGATGCGTAGAAAATGTGGATGTCAACACAAGAATGAAAGAAGTTTGCACAGATGTGAAGAAACCGGTTTCTCAACTGGTGATTTTTTAACGGCTGTGATTTTAAAACTAATAAAAAAGGAACCTATGCATGGATATGATTTATACGAAAGATTAAACAAATTAGAATACTATCCATTCAAACACGACCCAGGTGTTGTATATAACATTCTTAGGAAGCTGGAGAACTACGGTGTGCTAACTTATACCGTGAAGGAAGGAAACGGTGGGCTCAGAAAAATTTACTCACTTACAAAAGATGGTGAAGAATACTTAAGAAACTTGGAAAGCTTTATACAGATGCTCAAAGAATCTTTTGAGAAATTCTTGGAAAACAAGATAGATTGATTAGGAGGTGTAAAAGATGGTTAGAATTGCTATTCCGACAGACGATGGCACCACTGTTGCTCCACACTTTGGTAAAGCGGAACACTTTGTAGTTGTTGAAATTCAAGAAGCTAAAGAAATCTCAAGAAAACTTGTTGACAATCTCCATGCGAGGGGACACCACGGTGGATACCATCATGGCTACCATTATGGACACCATCACGAGAACGGCGGTCATGGACATGGTCATGAAGAAGTTTTTGAATCAATTGGAGATATCGATGGTGTTATAGCTGTAAGGATTGGGCCACACATGTTTGAAGATTTAAAAGATAGAAACATAGGTGTTTATTTAGTACGCGTTGGTACAAGTATAGACGATGCCATAAATGAATTTATCCAAGGTAAATTGCGAAACATCATTAAAAAGTAAAATTATCCTGGATATATAAAGGATGCCACTAAAAATGGCATCCTTTTTTTACATACACTTGAAATAATACGTAATAAGTCGATAACTGCATTATTTTTAGATTATTTACCGTTGATTTGACATTTTCAAAAATTTAGTGTAAACTTTAAAATGGTATTTTGTTGGAAGCGTTTCAAAAGCGGGGTGCATGTAGTGAAAAGCAAGAAGATAGATTTATCGGAGCGATTTGTTTATCATTTAAACCACACTTTGGCGGAAAACACAGAACTTTCAACCATTCTCCAAAAGTTCTTTGCGCTCTCATATTCCGTTAGAGATTTAGTAGTTGATAAATGGCTCAAAACAGAGGAGATCATGTACAAAAGAAAAGATTTAAAAATTGTGAACTATTTGTCGATGGAATTTTTGATTGGAAGACTTCTTTACAACAACATCTTAAATCTTCAAGCTGAAAAAGAAGTCAGAGAGGTACTTGAGAAATTTAACTTGGATCTTTCTGATATAGCTTTACTTGAAGAAGATGCAGCTCTCGGGAACGGTGGTCTTGGAAGACTTGCAGCCTGCTTTTTAGATTCCTTAGCGACATTAGGTTATCTCTCGTTCGGATACACAATTAGATACCAGTACGGTCTCTTCAAGCAAGTAATCGAAAATGGCTACCAGAAGGAAATACCCGATGATTGGCTAAAAAACGGTTATCCATGGGAATTTCCCAAAATAGAAGAATCAGTCGTTGTGAAATTCTTTGGTAGAAGTGAGAGTTACACAGATGAAAATAGTAACCTCAGATTTAGATGGGTTGATACCTACGATATTCTTGCTGTACCATACGATATTTACATAACAGGCTACAACAGCAATATTGTCTCTGTACTCAGGCTCTGGCATCCAAAAGCGCTAAATGAATTTAACTTCACAGAGTTTGAGAAAGGTAACTATGAAAGAGCAGTTTACGAGAAAAACTTTGCAGAAACACTTTGTAAAGTGCTTTACCCGAACGATGCATTTTACCAAGGTAGGGAGTTAAGGCTAAAGCAAGAGTATTTCTTTGTTAGTGCTGCACTCCAAGACATAATAAGAAGGCATAAGAGAAGATTTGGTAATGATTTAAGTAACTTACATCAGTCGGAAGTAATACAATTGAATGATACACATCCCGCGCTTGCTATACCAGAATTGATGAGGATATTACTTGACGAAGAAGGATATGGTTGGGAGAAAGCTTGGGATATCGTTAAAAACACGATCGCTTACACAAACCACACGGTGATGCCTGAAGCACTTGAAAAATGGGAAGCACCACTACTTCAACATATGCTACCAAGACACTACCAGATAATAGAAGAGATTAATGCAAGATTCTTGGACGAAGTTGGTAAAAAATTCGATGGTAATCTGAAAAAAATCATTGATATGTCCATTTTTGAAGAAGGGAATATAAAGAAAGTCAGGATGGCAAATTTATCCTCAGTTGGTTCATTCTCGATAAACGGCGTATCTGAACTTCACACAAAAATTCTTAAGAAAAGTGTTCTTAAAGACTTTTACGAAATGTATCCTGAGAAGTTCAACAATAAAACAAATGGCGTAACTCAAAGAAGGTGGCTACTTGAATGTAATCCACCACTTTCAAAGGTAATTACAGGAAGCATTGGCGATGGTTGGATTACCAATCTTTACGAATTGAGAAAACTTGAATCTTTTATCGATGATCAAGAATTTCTTTCTAGATTATCACAGGCAAAACAATGGAACAAGGAAAGATTAGCAAGATACATTATGGAAAAGACAGGTGTATCGATTGATCCTTCAACGCTCTTTGATATACAGGTCAAAAGGATTCATGAATATAAAAGACAGTTACTTAACGTACTGCATATTATTCACCTATACAACGAAATAAAGGCAGGTAATAACCTAAGAGTACCGAGGACATTTATTTTCGCGGGTAAATCAGCGCCTGGTTACAAGATGGCAAAACTGATAATCAAATTAATAAACAGTGTTGCGGATATTGTAAACAGCGACCCAGAAGTTAGTAAGCAATTAAAAGTTGTCTTTGTACCTAATTACAACGTGTCCGCAGCTCAAATAATCATTCCAGCAGCCAATATAAGTGAGCAGATTTCGACAGCTGGTACGGAAGCTTCTGGTACTGGGAATATGAAGTTTATGATCAACGGAGCCTTAACACTTGGAACATTAGATGGTGCAAACATAGAAATACTTGAAGAAGTGGGGCAAGAAAATATATTCATTTTCGGATTAAAAGCGGAAGAAATCGACGAAGCGAGAAAAAAAGGTATATATAACCCATTTGGCATTTACTTAGAGAATGAGAAAATCAGAAAGGTCCTTGATATGGTTAAAAATGGGTACTTTAGCAAAGAAAATCCCGAGCTCTTTGCGGATATATACGAATCGTTACTTTATGGAAAACACGCTCCAATGCCTGATCAGTACTTCTTGCTTGCTGATTTTGAATCTTACGAAAAAGCACACAAGCAAGTAGAAGAACTCTACCTTAATCAAACGGAATGGAATAAAAAATCACTACTTAACATCGCAAGAAGTGGAAAATTTTCAAGTGATAGAACAATCGAAGAGTATGCAAAAGACATCTGGAAAATAAAGAAAGTTTATGAATAATAAAATAAGCGGGAGAAAAATCTCCCGCTTATTTATGTAATTGTTATAGCTATGTATTTTATTTCAGCTTTTTGTGGCAGAACCACCAATCATAACAGTCGTATTCTTGAGGTCTTTTTACAGCTGTTTCACAATCACTTGCCGGTGGGATTATTACCTCGTCATTCACCAGTTCATTATTTGGCCAATTTGCCGGAAGCGCAACTCCGTTAGCGTCAACAACTTGCAATCCTTTTACCATTCTCAGTATTTCGTCCATATTCCTTCCAAGTTCTTGTGGATAGTATAGCGAAGCTCTTAGAATACCTTTAGGGTCGATTATAAACACCGCTCTTACTGTGTTTGTGCCCTTCCCTGGGTGAATCATACCGAATAGTTCAGCTATTTGCCCTCTGTCGTCTGCTATAATTGGGAACTTGATTTCAATTCCGAGTTTTTCTTTTATCCACTCTACCCACTTGATGTGTGAAAACACCTGGTCGATGCTCAAACCGATAAGCTCGGTGTTTAATGCTTTAAATTCATCAAACCTTTTTTGAAATGCAACGAATTCTGTCGTACAAACGGGTGTAAAGTCTGCTGGGTGACTGAAAAGAACTACCCATTTCCCTTCGTAGTCCTTTGGAAAGTTTATAACCCCGTGCGTTGTTTTTGCTGTAAATTCTGGAACTTTCTCACCTATAAGTGGTAAACCCATGAAAACACCTCCTCACTTTCAATTCGTTTTTACTCCAAAGTTTAAATATATAGTATTTTTTTGAAACCTAGTATAATTTTATATTATGTATAAACAATTGTAAATTAACGAAAGGTAAATTTTTGGTAAACTAAATATTATCGTCTTATAAAAGCGCTATAAGATTATTTATTGAATAAAGGCATTCTTCTGGAAGTCTATCGTACCCTTGGTTTTCTACTTCTTTACTTTTAATAAACTCTATGCGCTTTTCTAGTGAAACTTTGACAAGTTCTCTGTACTCGTAATCCGATGGTCTCACTTCAAAGCCAGCGATTTCCATGGTTTTAAGCCCGCCAAACCAATCAACAAACTTTGCTTTCTTCTCAACAATTTGTTCAATTATCTCCAAAGTTACCTCTTTTGGTACCTTTTTGTTCAGATAAAACCCCGTATTCACAATGTAACATTCCACACCCTTTTCAAATAACGCTCTAAATTTATGATAGTCCTCTGAAAGTGGATAAGTTCTAAATGGGTTAGCGTACGGTTCAAAGACGAGCGCCTCCGGGTCCACACCTGGTAAGAGTTTTTCCGCCGATGTTCTTTTAGTTGCCAGTGTAGCTCCCATAGTCGATGCAAGTACGGGATCTTCTACTTTTACGATGGGTGGTAAGACTGGATCTTTCATTATCCAGAAAATCGCGTTTATCGGTTCTTCTATCTTGTCAACTCTATTTGGTGACCATAGTTTCGATTTAATTGCCCTCCCATTTCCGTTCCGTATGTCTTCCATGACCGGAACAACTTTACCGCCTTCGTCAATTGTTGCGCCGCAGTTTTGAATTGTTAGCAGATATTTATTGTCTTCACTAGTAAGAGGATAATCGGAAGTTTTGTCAAAGTAAGAAGGTTCAAGAGCGATGGATGAAAGATCTTCAAGGTTGATTACCAACGCGTCGTCATGTAGTACTGTGATGTTGTACTTACCTTTATGCTTAGCGTGAGTGAGTGTTGACTTTCCCGATCCAGACAATCCAAAAAAAGCTGCAACGAAATGTTTCCCATCAAGCTCATATTTTTTTAAACCCCCATGGCAAGCAACGTATCCATGCCTGTTTCCAATGGACCACCCAAGCGTAAGTGTGCCTTTCTTAAACTCCCCAAAATACCTTAGTCCGAGCAACGCCGCGCAGTTGTTTTTTGGATCAAATAATGCAAGTCCACCTGGAAAATCCGAATGTGACCAATCAGGATCGGTAAAAATGTATATATCAGGTTCGTTTAGTATTTTTGAATTTTCATACATCAAAGAGTACTCTGGTGTCAAGTCTTGGAAATTTAGCAACCAACTGTAAACTGTGTTTTCAAAACCTTCAGGGATAAGTATGTGGTTTTTCACAATAAAATCGTAATGTAGTCCTGTGTAACTTATTGCATGGTACAACTTCCTGTACCTTGTACCGTAAATAGCTTCACGCACGACCTCAGCAAGTTGGTCTTCATTTACTCCTGGCATACCTAAGATCTTTCTGGCTCCTGAAAATCTACCAACGGTAGCTCCATCGTTAAATAGAAGAATCTTTGTTCCTTCATCCAAATTGAGAAGTTCTGGCTTGTAAACAGATAAGTCTGTGACTATTGTTCCCGGAGAGCGCATCGCTTTTTTGTATGCTTCTCGTCTCGATGTTAGAAGCTCAACGTTATTACCATAAAAGGCTGTTTCGATCGTTGTTCGAATCTTCGAGAAGTTAACTTTGTTAACTTCCGACCAATTCCACCTTCCTGTAGTTGCCATACGTGGAGCCTCCTTTAATATAAATGATAGGATAAAGATACAGAAAAATTTTAACTCTTGCAGGTTTAAAACCTAAACATAGCAATACAAATCATAGAGGAAAATAAGCGAGTATACGTAAGAATTAGTTAGTATGCGTATCTTATAGAGGAAAATTTCAAAATTTCTCTATGCTAATGCAATTGTAAGGCATATAATTTATTTTTTGAACTATTTATAATTTGAACGGCCTAATGTAATAGTGTACGATAGTGTGAATCATGGTGTACTATAATTCACTATGGATAGATCATTAGTAAGAAAGAGGTGAGAATATGACAGTGGAGGTTGAGGAGATTGTCCAAAAGATTATGGAAATGACAATGAATTTTGTGAACTTCATACCAAAAGTGTCAGAACTTGAAAAAATGAGTACAACCGAGTTGTATATCTTTTTGCTCATCGGTACAAACCAAAGGGTATTTAATAGTGAAGTTTCGAAAAAACTTGGAATTTCAAGAAGTACAGTAAGTATGGCTTTAAAGAGATTGTCTAAAAGCGATCTAATAGAAATGGTGGAGGATGAACTTGATAGAAGATTTACGCGCATTTGTCTATCTGAGAAAGGTAAGAAGATTTACAACAATTTCTTGAAATCTTTTTCCAAAATAATCGAAAGTGTTTTTAAATCACTTGAACCTGAGAAAGTTCAGAAGTTAAACGAAAGTTTCGATACACTTTTGGATTTTTCAAATAAGGCAATAAGAAATGAGTGAAATGATTTTAGTTACTGGCGGGACGGGACACCTTGGTAATGTTTTAGTTAGATCCTTGTCGAAAAAGGTGAGAAGGTGCGTGTATTAGTCCACCCAAAAGATAATCTTTATTCATTGCAGTTTGTCCCCGTTGAGGTTGTCTATGGCGATGTTCGTCAAGATTTATCAGACGTTCTTAAAGGTATCGATATTATCTTTCATCTTGCTTCGATCATATCTATAACTAAATATCAGGGTAAACTCGTTTATTCTGTCAATGTCGGTGGAACAGAAAATGTATTAAACTTTGCTAAAAAGAAACAAATCCCTGTGGTATACGTCAGCAGTGTACATGCATTCTCAGAAGTTAGTCCTGGTTCAAAAATAACCGAAGATACACCGATAGATGAAGATAACATTGTCGGAGATTATGGAAAATCGAAAGCGATAGCGACAAAAATGGTCTTAAACGCCTTCAAAGAAGGTTTAGATGGATTTATTGTCTTTCCAACTGGGATATTTGGTCCTTACGATTATAAATGGTCGTATTTTTCGAGGGTTTTAGTGAAATATAAAGAGGGTAAATTGAGAGTTACCGTATCTGGCAAGTTCGACTTTGTGGATGTAAGAGATGTTGCTAATAGCATTATCAAATTATACGAATTATTTAACAAAAATATAAAAACAAACCACGAAAAATTCATCGTTTCTGGACATGATCTGTATTTTGAAAACTTGCCAAAACTTTGTGGGGCAAAGGATTACAAAGTTTTAAGTGATCTTCCAGCTGATTTTGTAAGTTATTTGATGATTACCGCAAATACACTTTTTGGCGTTCCTGTGGAATTCGTACCATATGCACTCCACACGCTCAGACTAAACTATACTTATTCACATAAGAAATTGAAAGAGGCCATAGATTACAAACCAAGAAGTGTCGAAGATACTATAAATGCGTTTTTCGAATGGATAAAAGTAGATGCTGTAAAAGGCAATATAAAGATGAGATTTGTATCATAGAGCGGTAATTTTAACGAATTTCGAACATTTTTTTCATTTGCTTGAACATGATAAATAAAACTGAAAATATGTGCTATAATATTCCATGTAGAACCAAGGAGGTGGATTTATTGGCGCGCTTAAGGGTATACGAATTGGCAAAGCAATTAGATATGGACACGAAAGAACTCCTCCACGAGTTGGAGGAACTTGGTATTGAAGTTAAAAGTCACATGAGCTTCATCGATGAAGAGACGGTGAACATACTCCTTGATATATATAAGCAAACTCTTGATGAAGAGGAGGAATTGACACTTGCAAAATCTCGTGAACCGTCTAAAGAGAAGGCGGAAACAAAAAAGCCTCTTGTTCACATAACAGAAGAAGACTTAAAACTTGACAAATTTGCGGAAAAAATAAAGATACCTCAAAATAGAATAATCCAAGATTTTTTCATGAAAGGCGAGGTACTCAAACCTGGTCAATCCATCTCTATTTCGCTTGCAAAAAGAATAGCAAAAATGTACGATGTTAGGTTAACATTTGAAGAAGATGAGACAAAAACGAAAGAACTAGTTCAACTTGAAAACCCGCTTGATGAACTCAAAAGGCGTTTCGATGAGATATACCAAAATAATAAAGAGAAACTTGTGAACAGACCGCCGGTTGTCACCGTTATGGGCCATGTTGACCATGGGAAAACAACTCTCTTGGATTACATAAGAAAAACGAAGGTTGCTGAAAAAGAAGAAGGCGGAATCACTCAAAGTATTGGTGCGTATCAAGTTATTGTTAATGGCAAGAAAATAACGTTTATAGATACACCTGGACACGAAGTTTTTACAGAAATGCGTGCACGCGGCGCACAAGCGACGGATATAGTTGTTCTCGTTGTTGCAGCTGATGATGGTGTTATGCCTCAAACGATTGAAGCATACAATCATGCAAAGTCTGCGAATGTACCGATAATCGTAGCTATAAACAAAATTGATAAGCCAAACGCGAATGTAGATATGACAAAACAAGAGCTTGTAACAAAGTTGAACTTAATACCGGAAGATTGGGGTGGAGATACAATAGTTGTTCCGATTTCCGCAAGAAATGGAATAAACATAGATACACTACTTGAAATGATACTCCTTGTTGCCGAAATGCAGGATATAAGATGCATACCAGATGAACCGGTCAGGGCGGTTACAATTGAAACAAGACTTGATAAAGGCTACGGACCCGTTGCCAATGCTATAGTTAAAGATGGTGTTTTAAAAGTTGGTGATTACATCATTGCTGGTAAGGTGCTTGGGAAAGTCAAAGCACTCATAGACGACAAGGGAAGGAGATTAAAAGAAGCTGAGCCATCAACACCAGTCATGATCGTTGGTTTTGAGGAACTTCCCGATCCGCACAGTATAATCTACGTTGTTGAATCTAAAGAAAGAGCCTTGGAGATCGTTGAAAAAGTCAAAGAAATTGAAGCCCGCGAATTAAGGAAAAAGCGACAAGTAAAGCTCGAAGAGATACTGAAAAAAATGCAAGAAGAGGAAAAGCGGGAACTGAAACTTATAATTAAAGCAGATACCGTTGGTTCTTTGCAAGCTCTTCGAAACGCGATTGCGAAGCTACGAACAAACGAGATCGACATAGAAATTGTACATGGAGCGGTCGGTGCAATAAATTCAAGTGATGTTATGCTTGCCAGTGCATCTGAGGCCATCATACTTGGTTTTAGGGTAAAAGCAGATAGCCAGGCCTCGAGATTGGCGGAAAGCGAAGGTGTACAGATCAAAACATACACAATCATATACAAACTTCTCGAAGAACTGAAAGCTGCACTTGAAGGTATGCTTGAACCAGAGGAAGTGGAAGAAAAAACTGGAAGTGGTGAAATAAAGAAAGTATTTAAAATACACAAGTTTGGTAACATTGCAGGTGTACAAATGTACGATGGTTACGTAGAAAAATCTGGATTTGTTAGGTTGTACAGAAACGGTTCTCTGGTATTTGAAGGGAAAATTGAATCGCTAAAACACTACCAACAAGACGTAAGCAAAGTTAGTGCTCCCCAGGAATGTGGAATTAAGTTCTTAAACTTTGACGATGTAAAAGAAGGTGACGAATTAGAATTTTACATCATAAAGAAAGTTCCAAGAAAACTAACAGCTATTGTAGAAGATGAACAAGAAGAACAAGAGGAAGATGAGTAAAAATACAAAATTGAAATACATGAAAAACACCCCAACAGGGGTGTTTTGTTATTTTTTTATTGTTCGTTTGGTACATTTTATCACAGAGGGTATTGAGGAGAGACTTGCTGTTAAATTTAACTTTGGAACCACACACTTACCTTAGTTCCTATTAGATGTTGAGACTCAAATTCAATTTTGTAATTCACAACATTTGCAAGATGCTTAACAACTGATAAGCCAAGTCCAGATCCTGAGGCCATTTTTACAGCCGTTGGTGTTCTATAGAACCTTTCGAATATTTTCTCCTTCTCAGAATCGGCCACTCCGACGCCGAAATCCTGAACGATTAACCTTTCGTCAGATATATCGACGATAACTGTTGAATTATCAAATGAGTACTTTATCGCGTTGGAAAGTAGGTTTTTCAGTATCGTTCGAAAAATAAACACATCAGTGTTAATAAACTTTGTGGAGACCTTCGTTTCAATCCTTATATTCTTTGCCTTCACTAACTCTTCAACATCTTCAAGTACTTCTGAAAGTATCTTATGTACGTTTACATGTTCCTTTTTTGGCTCGTAAATTCCAAGTTGTGCCATCGTAATGTACTCGATTTGTTGTATTATCCTTTCGAGTCTTTGGACTTGCTTAGCAATCTCCCATAGTTTTCCAATTTTTTCTTTCTCTTCTTCGTTTTCTAATAAATCAGAAAGAAAAACTTTCATAGCTCCAATAGGTGTCTTCAACTCGTGAGAGATCAGTACAGACATATTTACTTTTGCTTCTTCAACGTTTTTGGCAAGTGTGATGTCTTTTAATATGAGAGTCTGAGATTGAGGTACGTACTTAAAATGAAAACTACCCCATCCTCCACGTTTGGTGAGAAAGACTTTTGATTCAAAATCCACAGGCTTCATCTCGTGTATAGCTTCTACCAGAATGGTAGATTTTTCAAAAATCAGAAAGTCAAGAATGTTACTTCCTTCGCACTCTCCAAAGTAACTTTCAGCACCTTTGTTAGCGAAAACTATGTTCGACTGTTCAAGTATGAAAATAGCATCATCAATAGCATTTAAAATACTTCTAAGCTCACCACTTATTTTCATCCAATACTTTATCTCCTTTTTTCGAGAATTTGTATCCTACCCCTCTTACCGTAACGATCCAGTTTTTTCCGATTTTTTTTCTCAGGCTGTTTATGTGTACATCAACAACCCTATCGAAGACCTCGTATTCGTCAACCCATATAGTCTCGAGGATCTCATCACGAGAAAATACTCTATCCGGTCTCTGAGCTAGTAATCGTAGTATTGCAAATTCTTTGGACGTAAGTTCAATGGGTTTTCCATTGTACATAACAACGTAATCAGATGGATATATTTCGAGTTTGCCGTATCTAATTACCTCTCTTAATCCCTTTGTACGCCTTAAATACGACTTAACGCGTGCAACAACTTCTCTTGGATTAAAAGGTTTCCCTACGTAATCATCGGCACCAAGTTCAATTCCAAGTATCTTATCTATATCGGCATTTTTGGCGGAAATTACAATAATTCCGGTGTCTGGGAAATCACTTCTAAGTGTTTGAATCTCGTTAATCGCGTTTCCATCTGGTAGCATCAAATCGAGTAAAATGACATCGTATGTATTATTCTCAAGTTTTTTGTACATCTCATTGATTCCGCCAGCCAGGTCGCAATCGAATCCTTCACTTTTCAATAACCTTTGCAAACTTTCGGCAATCACACGTTCGTCTTCAACAATTAGCACATTCATAGAAGAGCTTTCAGCTCCTTTCCTGTTTCGATAAAGACTATCTCTTCACACACATTTGTAAGGTGGTCTGCAATACGTTCAAGATCTCTTGAAAATAGTACATATAAAACAAGTGTATGGGGTTCAATCCCTTCAACATCGTTAATTATCTTCCTGTCAAGTTCATCTACTACATCATCCATTTTCCACGTTTCTATGGCAAGATTTATATCTCTCTTGGAGAACGCAATCACTGTTTTTTGGAGCATATTGATAACTGTACCAAACATTTCCTTGACAAGTAGGGAAGGTTTAAAATCCGCGATATTCTGTATTATCCAAATTGTTCTTTCGGCGAAATTACACGCGTGGTCTGCAATTCTTTCGAGATTATTTGCAAGTTTCACTGCGGCGACGACGTATCTAAGTTCCTTTCCAAGTGGATTAAACCTTGCGATTATTTCAAAGACGAGGTTTTCTATTTCTCTATTCAGATTATCTATCTCATTGTCAAGTTCAATAACCTTTTTTGCAATGTTTTTGTCTAAATTTTCAAAAGACTTTGATGCCAGATCAACCGAGTCACTAACCAATGAAACCATTTTAACAAGTTCTGCACGAAGTAAAGAAAACTCCTTTTCAAAATGACGCGTCTGTTCAGTCATAGCTATTTCACCTCACTTTCTTAACCTATTTTACCACTTAAAAACTGTTGTGTGATCTCGTGTTGTGGGTTACGCAAAATTTCTGAAGTATTATTTTGTTCTATTATTTCCCCTTGGTACATAAAAAGTGTATAATCCGAAATCCTTGAGGCTTGACCAATATTGTGCGTTACTACGATTATTGTGAATTCTTGCGATAATTCTTCGATAAGGTTTTCAATCTTTTGTGTAGCAACCGGATCTAATGCGCTTGTTGGTTCATCGAACAAAATCACCTCGGGTTCAACGGCGATCGCTCTTGCAATACATAACCTCTGTTGCTGACCACCCGATAGCTTGAGTGCGCTTTTTTCTAAATCATCTTTAACCTCGTCCCAAAGTGCGGCCTTTTCGAGTGACCACCGAACCTTTTCTTTTAGCTCTTTTTTATCAGTTATTCCGATGAGCTTCAACCCGTACGCTATATTGTCGTATATCGACATTGGAAATGGCGTAGGTTTTTGAAAAACCATACCAATACGTCTTCTAAGTGCATATATGTCAACATCTTTGTCGTAGATATTTTTTTCGTGGAATAATATCTCACCTTCAACTTTAAACTCAGGTATCAAGTCGTTGATCCTGTTAATACTCCTTAATAGAGTTGACTTGCCGCAACCGGATGGTCCCATTATTGCCGTGATTTTGTTTTTTTCTATCTTTAGATTTGCACTTTTCACTACCTTCTTTGAACCGTAATATGCACTAAAGTTCTTAATTTGCAGTACCACATTATTTTGATCGTTCATTTGTGTCCCTCCTCAAAGCAAATGCTATTGTGTAAATAAGAATTACAAATAGTATCAGAACTGAATTTGTCCCTTCTGCCATCCAACGTGCCTTTTCCCCATACGCTGCAGCTAAGAAATACAGATGTGTTGGTAACGTCATAACGGGAGAAAGCAAATTCTTAGGTAAAGTTGTAGCGTAAAAAACAGCAGCTGTGAGTATCAATGGAGCAGTTTCACCGATTACCCTTCCCGCTGATACTAATGAAACCGTTATAATCGACTTTTTAACAGAGGGAAGTAGCATATCAAAGATCACTTCGCTCTTTCGGGCACCAAGTCCATACGCAGCTTCACGCAGTTCGTTGGGAATAGACTTCATAACTTCATATACGGAAGAAGAAATGAATGGTAGAACCATCAAAGATAAAGTCAAGCTACCTGCCAATATTGAAGTACGCATTCCCATAGTTATACAGAACAAACCAAGTCCGAAAAGTCCATAAACTACAGAAGGGATACCACTTAAAACTGTTACTGCAAATTTTATGTACGGGAAATTGTACTCAGAAAGCACAATCCCCAACAGAACACCAAGTGGTATAGATATCGCCAGAGCAGTAAAAGTTAGCAAGAACGATCCCAAAATTGCTGGGAATATTCCTCCTTTTGTCATTCCTTCCATTGGAAAATCGGTAAAAAACTCCAAGTTCCAATATTTCAAGCCTGGAGCCGCAGCAAGAACAAAAAGCACTATAATCATTCCGGAAATAATGTAACTTATGGTTTTTAATAAATTCTGTATTCTCTTATTTTTTTTACTCATCATGCTTTGTGTTAAATTCATCTTTTCTGCCTCCTTAAAATGTTTACAGCGATCATTTCAAATATCGTTGAGAAAAGAATTAGTATAAATCCTGCTGCAAAGAGCGTATAGTAATGCATAGAACCTTTTGCCGCTTCCGGCATTTCACTAGCAATCGCCGCTGTTAATGTTTTCATCGGGTCTGTCAATTTTTGTGGAATCATCGGGGCACCACCGCCGAGTAAAAGCACAACAATCGTCTCGCCAACGATTCTATTTGCCGTTAGAACTACAGCATTCAAAATACCAGATAGTGCAGCTTTAGTTGTAACTCTTGTATAAGTTTTAAACTCGTTTGCTCCAAGTGCCGTACTTGCCTCCTCGAGTTCTTTTGGGACGTTATCCAAAGATTCAAGAATGAGAATAGTTGCAATAGGTATAGTTAGAAAGAATAATCCGATGAGTGCAAGTAACAAGTTTTGAGGAGAATAAATCCCAAGTTTTGGAAATAACGGGCTGAGAAAATCTAAAAACACGAACGCAACTACGACAGAAGGTATACCTGAAAGGTATTCAAAAATGCGACGTAAGATATTCTTTTCGCGGTTTGTTGCAAAGCCATGTAGATAGATTGCCACAAAGTAAGCCACGGGAATAACTAATAAAGATCCTAAAAACGTCACAAGCAAAGAATTTACGATAAGTGCCCTCATGCCGAACTCGGGTGGATCCCATACCGGGTACCATTGATCTGAAAAGAAAAGAGCCGCCCCGACGTTTTTTAGGGCAGGAAAAGATTCTTTAATAATGTAAGTATATATACCAAAGAGAGCACCTATCGTAAGCACAGAAGGAAGAATTAGGAAAGTCTTTCTAAGTCTATCTTTCATTTCTCGACGCATAGGGAACTCCTTCCTATATTTTTATTTTCTTATCCCTTCTATCTTTTAATTTTTACAGCATGATTTCTATAGAAAATCTCATTTGAAAGCTTAAATTTTCTTGAATTTTTATTGACCTATTACTGACCTAACGCTGCGACGAAACCTGCTTTTTCAACTATTTCCTGACCTTTCTTCGACATGATGAATTTCAAATAATAACTGATAGGTCCTTCTTCTGGCCAACCTTTTGTCACATCTATGAACACAAATAGAGGCCTTGAGAGTGGGTATTTACCTGCCAAGATATTTTGCTTAGATGGTGCTATACCATTCACTTGGATCACTTTCACCATGTTTGGATCAACGTAACCTACACCAAAGTAAGCGATTGAATATGGTGTTTTTGCAACAGTTTCTAACTCTGCCATCGATGATTCAAGCATTCTAACCCTTGGGGACATTTTTTCTTCTCCAAGTACCCTTTCCTTAAAGACTTCAAAAGTACCTGATGCTGTATTTCTTGAGAATACTACTATATCTTTCGCTGGTAAATTAGGATCGATCTGATTCCACCTTGTTATCCTACCAGTGTAGATGTCTTTGAGCTGCTGAACAGTTATGTTACTTAAATTTATATCTTTATGTACAACTATCGCGATACCATCCCAAGCAACAAGTATCGGTGCAAACCACTTTTTCTGTTGAAACATAGACTGAATTTCAGCGTCTTTAAACCATCTACTGGAATTTGCTACATCCGTTGTACCGTTAAACAGAGCGGCAATTCCTGTTGAGCTACCTGCACCTTCAAGTGTAACTTTTACATCTGGATAGAGCTTGTTAAACTCTTCCACCCACATCTGCGCTACATCAAGAAGCGTGTTTGAACCTTTGATAACAAGTGTTTGAGACGAGAACATAACAACTGAGAAAATCAACATCAACATACCAATAATGAACCTTTTCATAGGCTCACCTCCAGAGTTTGGGATAGTTTCCCTCAAAAGCCAACATTATTTTCCTATCTGGACTTTTGAGAAATATTTCGATATGTTAAGATTTTTTAAGAAAACGAGCGTACACGAATTTTTTATGGAAACATTTCCAAAATTATGTGCAAAATTACTGTAAAAGGGTTATAATAAACCTAAGGTTTGAATTCAAAAACCATAATCGCTAAGGAGGTGTTTTTTTATGATAAGTATGCTAAGAAAGATCAGTGTTTTATCTATTTTGCTAATCTTTGTTTTCTCATTTGCTGGTACCGAGCTTATTATTCACTACCATCGTTGGGATGGAAATTACGATGGCTGGAACTTATGGATCTGGTGGGTTGAGCCTATTTCAAAAGACGGTGCTGCTTATCAGTTCACAGAAAGAGACGATTATGGTGTCGTGGCAAGGGTGAAGTTCGATGAGACTTTGACAAAAGTGGGAATTATTGTTAGATTAAACGAATGGCAACAAAAAGATGTTGCCATGGATAGATTTATTACAATCAAAGATGGAAAAGCGGAGGTGTGGCTGTTGGAAGGTATCGAGCAGATTTACACGTCAAAGCCAGACACAAGTCCAAGAGTACTCTTTGCACAGGCAAGATCACAAAACACAATAGAAGCATACCTTACCGGGCAAGTGGACACAACAAAAGTTAGTGCAAAAGTTACAGTAGATGGTATCGAAAAGAAAGTTGCCAAGGTTGAAAAAGCAAATCCGACGGATATTTCAAAGACAAACCATGTTAAAATTCTCTTAGCTGAACCTATTAAGCTTGACGAAGTAAATAAAGATGTGCAAGTAGAAGTTGAAGGTTACAAACCTGCAAGAGTTATCATGATGGAGATCCTTGACAAGATATACTACGATGGACCTCTTGGATTCCAATACACACCTCAGAGAACAACGATCCGAGTTTGGTCACCTGTTTCGAAAACAGTTGATTTGTTACTTTACAAAAATTGGGACGATAAAGAACCAACGAAAATGGTACCTATGAACTACATTGGTAACGGTGTGTGGGAAGTATTTTTGGAAGGTGATTGGGAAGGTTGGTTCTACAAATTTAGATACTTCAGTTACGGTGAATACAGAGAAGGCGTTGATTATTTCTCGAAAGCAGTTACGAAAAATTCAATAAAAAGTGCAATTATAGATTTAAGTAAAACGAATCCTTCAGGTTGGGATAAGGACGTAAGGCCCGCAATGAAAGCTCTTGAAGATGCGATTATTTACGAAATTCACATCGCGGATATGACGGGGCTTGATAACTCTGGTGTGAAAAACAAGGCCACGTACGTAGGCTTAACAGAAAAAGGTACGAGAGGGCCAAATGGTGTCACAACGGGACTTGACCACCTTGTAGAGCTTGGTGTTACACATGTACACATCTTACCGATGTTCGATTTCTACACAGGAGATGAAATAGACAAAGACTTTGAAAAAAGTTACAACTGGGGCTACGATCCATACCTATTCACAGTTCCAGAAGGAAGATACTCCACAAATCCAATCGATCCTTACGTAAGAATTAGAGAAGTAAAACAGATGGTAAAAGCACTCCATGAAAATGGCATAAGAGTTGTTCTTGATGTGGTCTTCCCGCACACATTCGGAATAGGTGTGCTATCGCCATTTGACATAGCTGTTCCATATTATTTTTATCGTATCGATAAGACAGGTGCGTACCTAAACGAAAGCGGATGCGGAAATGTAATGGCAACAGAAAGACCCATGCTCAGAAAGTACGTTATAGACACACTGAAATGGTGGGTTTTAGAATATCGTGTAGATGGTTTCAGATTCGACCAGATGGGTCTAATGGACAAACAGACGATGATCGAAGCAGAAAAACAACTTCATGCTATAGACCCCACAATCATTTTGTACGGCGAACCGTGGGGTGGTTGGGGCGCACCAGTTAGATTTGGAAAATCAGACGTTGGAGGAACACACATCGCAGCATTTAACGACGAATTCAGAGATGCTTTGAGAGGATCTGTTTTCAACGCAACAGTCAAAGGATTCTTAATGGGAGCACTTGCTAAAGAAACAGCCGTTAAAAGAGGGGTTGTAGGAAGCATTGAATATGATGACGTAATAAAGAGTTTTACAAAAGACCCAGAAGAAACAATAAATTACGTTGCGTGCCACGATAATCACACATTGTGGGATAAAAATTACTTAGCTGCTCAAGCGGATACGAACGTGAAATGGACAACCGAAATGTTGAAAGATGCTCAAAAACTCGCTGGTGCAATATTACTAACATCGCAAGGTATACCGTTCATACACGCAGGCCAGGACTTTGCAAGGACCAAACAAGGCAACGAAAACTCGTACAACGCCCCCATTTCGATTAACGGATTGGATTACGCCAGGAAGTCCGAATTTATAGATGTATTCAATTACTACAAGGGACTCATCGAAATTAGAAAATCGCACATTGCGTTCAGACAAAGAACGGCAGAAGATATAAGGAAGAAATTAACCTTCCTGCCAAGCACAAGAAAAATGGTAGCATTCATGATCAAAGACGAAAACGATCCATGGAAGGAAATCGTCGTGATCTACAATGGTGATACGAAAGACCAAGAATACACACTTCCAGAAGGTATATGGAATGTTGTTGTTGACAAACAAAATGCGGGAACGAATGTACTTTACCAAGTTGGTGGGAAGATTACGGTGAAGTCAACATCCGCGATGGTCATGTACAGGGCAAAATAAAATAAATATTGAAAAAAAGCGTAAGAAAATGGTATAATATCCCCGAGAAAGGGGGTAGATTGTATGCCTAAGAGAATCCTTGTTGTTGAAGACGAACCAAACATGAGATTACTCGTAACAGAGGAGCTCATGGATGCAGGTTACGATGTAGATGAAGCCGAAAATGGCGAAGAAGCTTTGAAAAAGTTCAAAGAAAAGCAGTACGATCTTGTGACTATTGATATAGAAATGCCTGGTATGAATGGTCTGGAATTGGCAGGCAAGTTGAGGGAGATAAGAAAAGAAGCGAAATTGGTCTTGCTTACCGCTTACTCTCATTACAAAAGTGATATGGCTTCTTGGGCTGCTGATGCGTACGTCGTTAAATCTTCCGATCTTACGGAATTAAAAGAAATAATAAGCCGCTTAATTAACATGTGATGGAGTGCCCACACCAAGTACAAAAAGGGGTGGGCACCACCCCTTTTTATATATTAGATTATATTAGATAGTGTAATTAAAATTTAAACAGTGCACAATTAAAATGAAAAAAATCATAAGTTTCGAGGTTTGTGATACTAACTTCTGATCTTCGAGCTAAAAGTCTTTCCAAAGTTCGAATGTGTGGTATCATAGAAGCAGATAGTCCCGCAGGATAACTAATTGATTATTAGTCTGGTTGAATAGTTCCATCTTGTCGATGTTGATCAACAAAATCAAGGTGTAGGCGGGGTTATTTTCGAATAAACTTATTTTGGTACATAATTTGGTATATAATCGATTGCAAAAGTGGCGATATTGCTGATGTTACTCAATACCCGGTTTAGTTAGTAAGCTTATTTTTTATATTTTGCCGGATTTAGATTTTATTTTAATTTCAATAGATTTCAAACGGAGGTGCATTGAATGGACTACAAAGAGACACTAAATCTGCCACAGACGAACTTCCAGATGAAAGCAAATTTGGTACAAAAAGAACCTGGTATACTTAAGTATTGGGAAGAAAAAGAGATTTATAGAAAAACACTTGAGACACGTGAAAATGCTCCTACTTATTTACTTCACGATGGACCACCATACGCAAATGGCGATATCCACCTTGGAACGGCTATGAACAAGGTCTTGAAAGATTTTGTTATTAGGTACAAAACGATGCAGGGATACAAAGTCCCTTACGTACCGGGCTGGGACACCCATGGGCTTCCCATCGAACATAGAGTTACTACAACTCTTGGTGAGGAAGCTAAAAAGAAGACACCTCTTGATATCAGAAGGTTATGTAAAGAATTTGCACTAAAATATGTTGACATTCAAAGGGAACAATTCAAAAGACTTGGAGTAAAAGGTGATTGGGAGAATCCTTATATAACCCTAACGCCAGAGTATGAATACCATATATTGGATGTTTTTAAAACATTGGTGGAAGACGGGAATGTTTACAGGGGAAATAAGCCAGTTTACTGGTGTCCAACTTGTAAGACCGCTCTCGCCGAAGCGGAGATTGAGTACCATGATCACGAATCGCCGTCAATCTATGTGAAATTCCAAATGGTAGATGCACCAGATACGTACGTTGTCATATGGACAACGACACCTTGGACTATTCCGGCTAACGTTGCTATCGCACTCCACCCGGAATACGATTATATAAAGATAAAAGTTGGAGATGAATATTGGATCGTTGCTGAAGGGCTGCTACAGAAATTTGTTGCCGAGACGGGTATCACATTTGAAGCGGTCGAGAAATTCCTTGGTAAGACACTTGAAGGTAAATTAACAAAACATCCGTTATACGATAGGACATCGTTAATTGTACTTGCCGATTATGTTACACTCGAAGATGGTACCGGCTGTGTTCACACTGCACCTGGTCACGGTGAGGAAGACTATCAAACGGGTTTAAAGTACAATTTACCGATACTTTCACCAGTGGATGATGAAGGATTTTTCACAAAAGAGGCTGGAAGATACGAAGGAATGAAGATTTGGGATGCAAATAAAGTAATCGTTGAAGATTTGCAAAAATCGGGAATGTTGGTAAAGTATGGAAAAATAAGTCATAGCTATCCACACTGCTGGCGCTGTAAAGGACCTGTGATGTTCAGAGCAACGCCGCAGTGGTTCATATCGGTTGACAAAAACAATCTCAGAGGCAAAGTGCTTGAACAAATCAAGAAAGTTAAATGGTATCCTGCTTGGGGCGAAAATAGAATAACTGCAATGGTTCAGGAAAGACCGGATTGGACCATTTCAAGGCAAAGAGTTTGGGGAGTACCTATTACCGCGATCAAGTGTAAGTCCTGTGGGGAGGTCATATTAAGCTCGAGGGTTATTGAACATTTTGCAAGCATTGTTAAAGAGAAAGGTACAGATGCGTGGTTTGAGCTAAATGTCGAAGAACTTGTACCCTCCGATTTCTCATGTCCAAAGTGCAATGGTAAAGATTTTGAGAAAACATACGATACACTCGACGTTTGGATTGATTCTGGTTGTTCATGGGAAGCGGTGATAAGGTCGAAAGGTGAAAAATTCCCAGTTGATCTCTACCTTGAGGGCGATGACCAACACAGAGGTTGGTTCCAAAGTTCTATATTCCTCTCAACGGCAAAAACCGGTATGGCTCCATTTAAAGCAGTGGTCACGCATGGATTTATAAAGGATGAACAAGGTAGAAAGATGAGTAAATCACTTGGAAATGTTATTGATCCAATGGATATAGTCAACAAATACGGTGCGGATATACTGAGATTGTGGGTTGCAAGTACCGACTTTTTCGATAATATAAGGGCAGGTAAGAATATCATTGAACAACAAATAGAAGTCTACAGAAAACTCAGAAATACACTCAGGTACTTACTAAGCAACCTATATGATTTTACAGAAAATGATATTTTGCCATACGAAAAATTGTTACCACTCGATAAATGGGCACTCGGAAGATTGCAAAAGTTCATCGAGCAAACGACACAATACTATGAAGAATTTGAATACTCAAAAGTTTACAACGCCACGGTAAAATACTGCACGACAGAACTAAGCTCGATCTACCTTGATATACTCAAAGACAGATTATATGTTGAAGCAAAGGATTCACTATACCGAAGATCTGCCCAAACGGTGCTTTACTACATACTTGAAGCACTTATAAAAATCCTTGCACCAATAATGCCATTCACAGCGGAAGAAGCATACCAGGAAAGTCCGATGAAAAAGTACGAAAGTGTGCACTTAGAATACTGGCCACAGGTAAGAAAGGAATTTGTAGATGAAGCCTTACTTGAGGAATTCCAACAATTATTATTAGTAAGAGATGATGTGCTCAAAGCTCTTGAAAACGCTCGTTCATTGGATGTGATTGGCCATTCTCTGGATGCTCATGTAAAAATTGAACCCAAGAACGGTGAAATAAAGTTGCTACTTGAGAAGTATTCTAACATACTCGAAGAGTTCTTCATAGTATCGAAAGTTAGCGTAGTAGAATCCGCATCGGGCTTGAATGGACAGTTCGTGAACGTTATTGTAGAGCGTGCTGAAGGGCAAAAATGTCAAAGGTGCTGGAAGTACCACCCAAACACGGGAAAAGATGATCAATACCCGGATACTTGTCCAAGGTGCAGTGCGGTGCTGAGGGGAGAAAGAAAATAAAAACATGAAAAAGGAAATCATTTTGAAACTTGCAAATAATTCGCTCAGCTTACACAATTTGTTTATATTGGTATTTACATTACTTACTTTAATATCCTCGGTGGGTTTTTCCACCGAGGATACTAATATACCGACTAATATACCAAACAAACTTGGTATAGGTAAGGTTGAACTCAACAAGCAAAGCTTATCGATAAAGATTGATAACAAAGTTTATCCATTTACATTCTTGGATGGTATGCTCATCGAAGATGGTGAAAGGAAGGTAAAAATAGGTGATAAAACTTTCGTAATTAACGTGAAAACTCGACCAGATAATGTTCCTGTACAGATCGCACCATCGCTTTACGTATATACATTTGACAGACCTGCTAAAATCATAAATCCTGTGAATCGTACACTTAACAACTTGCCTTCAAGCCAGGAAGTGAAAATATCCGAAAATCCGCTAATTGCTCTTTTTGAAGACGAATTTGGCAATGTATCTGATGTTATTTTTATACAGCCATTACTTGAGAAACTCGATATACTGGATTCTCAAACCCCAATTACCAATATAACTGGTAAAAAATTTCTTCTCTCATCGAAATCTCCATACAGATTACTTGGTAAAGTGATCCTAACGGAAAAGGCAGGTTTAGTATTGGAAGAGGGAGTAACACTATTAAACGCCCTTAATTCGGTACTTACCATCAAGGGCGCATTCGTATCAACAGGTCCTATAACGGTACTCGAAAGCGGTACTTTTAATGTCTCACAATTTGGAACACTTTACCTTAGCGGTCAGGCGTATAACACCATCATAAACTCAGACGTGGGGGCACTGATATTTCTCGATAATGCTTTCGTTAGTGGTGTTAACCTGTCGTTTTCAAATTTTGTTGTCATACGAAATTCACAACTTCAGAGCGCTACAATAAACGGGGCTTACGCAACATACATCATCAACTCTAAAATAGAAAACCTCAACATCCAAAATTGTGGAAAGGTGTACATAATAAATTCCTCACTGAACACTTTCAATGCCTCATTACTTTCTCGTATCATTTCGTACAATACGCAAGCGAACACAACAATTATCTCTGACCTTTCAGAGATGAACGCGGTAGATTCAAAGATAGAAAAACTAAATTCAGCGAGAGGTGTGGTTGTGAAGCTGAAAAATAGCTTTATTTACGAAGTTAACTTAACCGACTACTCGGTAGGATATTTTTTCAAAACAGATATCTCATTGCTTAACACTCAAAGTAGTAAATACTACCAACTTGATAGCAAGATAAAGAAATTGATTTCAAAGTAAGATACTTAAGAAGGAAGGGGATTGGCATGGATTGCGTTTTTTGTAAAATTATCGATGGACAAATACCTTCTGAAAGAGTTTACGAAGACAATGACTTCATCGTGATCAAAGATATCAGGCCCGTTGCACCCGTTCATTTGCTTGCCATATACAAAAAGCACGTAGCTACAATTAACGAGCTATCTGAAGAAGATTCTAGAAACATGTGGAAACTATTTGAGATAATAAAAAAAGTTACTAAAGATCAGAACTTAGAAAGTTACCGAATCGTACAAAACAACGGAAAAGATGCTGGTCAAGAGGTTCACCACATACACTTTCACATCATCGGCGGAAGAAAATTAGGAGCTTTGGGATAATTTTTAACTGAATTTTAGCCAAATCAGCCAACAATAGAAGAATTTCCAAGAATTTAGAGAATTGACAAATTTCAAACTTACAATTAAAATTTAATTGAAAGTATTTAAAAATTGAATACATTCCCGAAGGGGAGCTCCATACTGCGGGGCTGAGAGGAGGGAGGCAATCCCTCGACCCTACGAACCTGATCCGGGTAATACCGGCGGAGGGATTCGGGAAAGGCTGGAAAGAAAAAACAAAGAAGGAAGATAAATACAAATTCAGTTGAATCCCTCCGAAAAAATTCGGAGGGATTTTTCTTTTTTGGTAGAACTTGAGAAAAGAAAGGAGAGAAAGGTATGAAAGATTTGAAAATTTCACAACTTATCGTGAAACACTTTTTCGAAAAGCTCAGTGATGCACTAAATGTAGACGTTGCTATTGCCGGATGCGGGCCAAGTGCCCTGGCACTTGCATGTGAACTTGCAAAGAATGGGAGGAAAGTTGCTGTATTTGAGGCTAAGAACGAGCCAGGTGGTGGTATTTGGGGTGGAGGAATGATGTTCAACGAGCTGCTTTTAGAAAGCCAGTTAAGTTCGTATCTCGACGAGAATGGGATCAGTTACAAAAAAGAAGGTGAGTTCATCGTTGTTGATTCTGTTCACTTTGCCTCCGCAATGCTTTACAACGCCACAAAGTGTGGAGCTTATGTCTTTAATAACGTCTTCGTTGAGGACTTGGTCATGTACAGCGAGCGCATCTCAGGAGTGGTGATAAATTGGACGCCGACAATAAGGGAAAAATTACATGTTGATCCAATAACAGTTCTTTCCAAATTTACGGTTGACGGTACGGGTCACCCAGCGAATCTTGTACGATTACTTTCAAAAAGAGGCATTCTAAATTCTGTAAAAGGTTCAAGTGAAAACTTGTGCAGTTGTGGGGTCGTCGAGTACGAATTCCCCATGGACGCAGAAAATGGCGAGAAGTTTGTTGTTGATAATACGAAAGAAATTTACCCGGGGCTGTACGTCATGGGTATGGCTGCTGTGAGTGTAGGAGGAGGACCACGTATGGGTCCGATCTTTGGTGGAATGATATTATCAGGTCTGCGTGCTGCCCAGTTGATTGAGGAAGAACTCAAGCGCACGGGTGTATCATCGGTGAAGGGGGAAGTCAAAGTATGACACAGATGGAACTTGCAAGGCAGGGGGTAATTTCCGATGAAATGAGAATGTGTACAAAGTTCGAAGAGATTCCAGAAAGTATAGTACTTGATAGATTGGCAAGTGGTAAAGCGGTACTTCCAAAGAACAAATTGCATAAAATTGAAAAGCCCATGATAGTTGGAGAAGGTTTTTCAGTGAAAGTTAATGCGAATATAGGTACGTCTTTTGGTTACAGTAACCTTGAGGAAGAACTTCAAAAATTACAAATTGCTGTAGAAGCCGGTTCGGATGCGGTTATGGTACTCTCCACATGGGGTAACTTAAAAGAAATGCGAAAGATAATAGTCGAAAGAAGTCCGATCCCAGTTGGGTCAGTTCCCATATACGACTCGGCTGTTCTTTCTTATCGATCAGGTAAGAACGTTGTAGATTTCTCCGAAAAGGACTTCATCGACATGGTTAGATCACATGCCGAAGATGGTATTGATTTTATGACTATCCACGTTGGAATTACTAAAAGAAACTTGGAAAAGATAAGTGATAGTAAGAGAGTTTTGAAAATAGTAAGTCGCGGAGGCTCGATAGTCGTTGGTTGGATGATAAAGAATAATAAGGAAAATCCATTCTACACACATTTTGATGAGATACTTGATATTGCGCACGAATACGATATAACACTCAGCCTTGGTGATGGAATGAGGCCTGGTGCAGTTGTTGATGCGACCGACGCTCAGCAACTCGAAGAACTTTTTGTGATGAGCGAACTCGTTGAGAGAGCATGGAAGAAAGGTGTACAGGTAATGTTAGAAGGTCCAGGGCATGTTCCGTTGAATGAAGTAGAAATGAATGTCAGACTTATGAAAAAAGCTGGTAAGGGAGCACCCATATTTTTGCTTGGCCCGTTGCCGACAGATAGAGGTGTCGGTTACGATCACATTGTTAGTGCCGTTGGTGGAGCACTGGCAGGTTACTACGGATGTGACTTTCTATGCTACGTGACGCCAGCCGAACATGTTGCACTGCCTACAGTAAAGGATGTCAAAGAAGGTGTGATAGCAGCAAAAATTGCTGCAACGATAGCGGATGTGGCACGTGGGAATGCCAAAGCGTTGAAACTTGAACACAAAATGGCACAGGCACGTGCAAATTTTGATTGGGATAAGATGTTTGAAATTGCGATAAATTCCGAAAGAGCGAGGAATTACTTAAAAAATCGCCCCTATGAAGAAAATGGTTGTTCTATGTGCGGACCATTTTGCGCAATAAAAATCACCGAAAGGTATGCAAATAAATTGGAATCAAAAGCATGAGAATGATCAGAGAAGGATATGAGAAGGGGTATATCAACGAGCATAATAAGGGCAAATGTGGAAAAGTTACATACATTACCAAACTCAACACATTACGAACTTACGTTTTTCAAGCCACATGACTTGGAGGTTGTACTCAATTACTTGAAATTAAAAAACGCGACATTTGGCGTGCATTCACCCTTTGTATACAGATACAAATACACGCACCCATTTCCGACAGCCTTGGAACCTTCGAAGCGGTTGAACACTTACAACACGAATTTAGCGTGCGCAAAGCTTGCAAGTCGAATTGGTGCTCAATACGTAATAATTCACTTTCCAGGTGCGAGACAATTTGACGATTGGAGAAAGACAAACATAATTAACGAAGCGATCAGACATATAGCTCGGATGAACCAAATTATCGAAACAAGGATAGAAAATGTGTACCTTAACGAGTATTTTCACAAACCGGAAGACTATGTATGGATTTCAAATCAGACTGGAGTGAAACTTTGTGTCGATATCGGACATTTATTGATTGATTCAGAATATTACCAAATAGATCCCATAGGTTTTATAGAAAAGACATGTGATTATACGAAAGAGTACCATCTTTATTACGCGGATATCGAAACATATGGTGAGTGTCACCATTCGCCGTGGGGGGATTCTTACAATTTCAAAAAGATTTTAGACATGTTAAGAGAGATTAAAGACACAGACATAGACATTGTAATCGAACCATCTAATGATTGTCCTGAGGATATGAGTAAACTTTTAGAATTCTGGGAGGCGTTGTAAATGGTACTTGTCATCTCTGGCTTTGACCCATCGGCAGGTGCAGGAATGCTTCAGGATATAAAATCGTTATCACTGTTGGGAATAACAGCCATCGGAGTTGTGAGCGCATACACGGTCCAAAATACAGAGAAAGTTTTCTTGGCAAAATTCAGGAAGTGGGAAGAGATAGATTTGGAATTAACGGCTCTCCCGAAACCAAATTACATCAAAATTGGTCTCATATCACCCGAAATGGTAAAACTTGTGCGTGAGAAATACCCTGACGCACTAATCATTTGGAATATAGTATTGAAGGCAAGTTCAGGTTACGAATTTGAACAAAGAGAGATCGTCAGAGAACATCTTGACTATGCAGATTACGTTGTTTTAAATAACAAAGAAGCAGAAGAACTCGGCGTAAAGCCTTCAGAGAAATTCATCATCACAAACGGTCACACCGAAGGGGAGTACATAAAAGTTACATGGGGAGCCAATGAATATTTCACAAAAAGGATCGTAACTGACAAAGGTAGCTCATTTCATGGTACTGGTTGCGCTTTCTCAAGTTTGCTTACAGGATTTTTATCGTTTAAATATCCAGTACCAGAGGCGATCAGATCCGCTATGGAAATTATGACTAAAATCCTTGAAAGAAGCACAGAAATTCAGCAGGTGCAAAGTGAAAAATTAGCACGTGAATGGATGAAGTATGATGTATTAAGTCAACTTGAGAATATAAAGCCCGAGATCGAAAAAATCGGATATTTAACAGTCCCAGAAGTTGGTCAAAATGTGTCATTTGCACTGCCTTGGTCAGAAAAAGAAGAGCAAGTGGCAAAATTCCCCGGTAGAATAAGACTAAAGGAAGGAAGGCCAGCATTTGTTTCGGATGCATCTTTCAAAGACAAATCTCACACAGCCAGAATGACGATAGCAATAAAATCATTCTTTCCGCATATCCGTTGCGTGAGTAACGTAAGATATTCTGAGCAGTACATACAAAACGCAATCAATAATGGTCTAAAAGTTTTCAAATACGATAGAAGCTTGGAACCGGAAAGTGTCAGTCAAGAAGATGGAAGTTCAATGCAATGGATGATAAAATATGCGGTGGAAAAAGTTGGTCAATGCCCAGATATCATATACGACGACGGTTGGTACGGTAAAGAAGCTATGATCAGAGTCTTTGGAAGAAACCCGCGAGAAGTCATCGAGAAAATCAAGAAGATAATAAGTTAAACAAAATGTCGGTGTGAGAACACCGACATTTGTAGTTTTTATTTTTATTGTTCTTGCTGCTTTTCAAAGGCTTTCTTTAAATTCACCATCTCAAGTAAGGCCATCGAAGCTTCAAAGCCTTTGTTACCACTCTTAATTCCTGCTCTATTAAGCGCTTGCTCTACCGTTTCTGTAGTGAGTACTCCAAACGTAATGGGAATTTCCGAAGACATGTTGAATTGTGCAACGACCTTACCTATCTCATTTGCTACCACATTGAAATGGTAAGTCTCACCTTGGATAACCGCTGCAAGAACAATGATCCCGTCATATCTATTTTTTTGTTTTGTCATTAAATTGATTGCATACGCTACCTCCATGCTCCCCGGAACTCGAACAACTTCTATATCGCTTTGCTTTACACCGTGTCTGACCAAACAATCAACTGCACCTTCTAAGAGTTTTTCAGTTACCGTACTATTGAACCTTGACACAATAATTCCAATTCTCAAACCCTCGCCCAAAAATCCACCTTCCACAGACCTCATCTGTCCATCTCTCCTTTCATTTCTATCACATGTCCGAACTTTTCTGCTTTGGTTTTTAAGTAACCTAAATTGAACTTTGTAATATTCCCTTGCAACTTTATAACTTCGACAACCTCGATACCGTAACTTTCAAGTTCTCTAACTTTACTTGGATTGTTCGTCAAAAGCTTTACTTCGTCCACGCCGAGTGCCCTTAGCATCTGACTTGCCACAGCGTAATCTCTTTGATCAGGATTGAAACCAAGCTTGACATTCGCTTCATATGTGTCGTACCCCTCATCTTGAAGTTTGTACGCATGGACCTTTGCACTTAGGCCTATATCTCTTCCCTCTTGCCTAAGGTAAAGGAGAATCCCACCTTCCTTATCAATGATCTGTAGAGCTTTTGAAAGTTGTGAACCACAATCACACCGCAGCGAAGACAAACAATCACCAGTTACACACTCGGAGTGGACTCTCACAACGGGTACTCCATTCCATTGTTTCACCAATGCAAAATGCTCCTTGTAGTCGAGATAATTTTCAAAAGAAACGATCTCGAAAAATCCATGTTCAGTTGGTAACTTTGCACGTGCTCTTACGTTCATCAATTGATTATTCCTCACAAAAAGTTTCCAGACATTCTTAATTGTCATGATCTCAAGCTCAAATCGCCTTGCAAGATCGTACAAATATCCGAAATTGTGTGAATCACCATTTTCATCGAGGATCTCTATAATCACAGAATAAGGTTTGAAACCACACATTCTCACTAACTCAACAGAAGATTCACTATGCCCCTTTCTTTTAGGAAATTCCTGAGCGCCTATCAGAGTAACATGCCCAGGATAGCGAAAATTACTTATACTTAACTCCTCGTTTGAAAGATTTACACACGTCTTTGCACGTTCGCTTGCACTTATACCTGTACCATTTCCAAAATCGATAGGCACAAAATAATTTGCTCCATGATTTGTAGGTAATTTGAAAAATCCTCTTTTTAAAAGCTCTTTCTCAGGTCCCACTACGCACAATAACCCTTTACCGAATTCTATTAAAAACTCTAAGATCTCAGGTGTAACAAGCTGTGCTGGAAAGACAAAATCCCCCTCTTTTTCCCGTTCCTCGTCGATTAATATTAGCGGCTTACCACTTAAAAAATATTCCCTGAAGTTGTTTACGCTATTCATCTAACCACATCCTTTCTTTCTTCTTAATTATCCCATGTACATACCTTGCAAGCACGTCAATTTCATAGTTGACTAAAGTACCAACTTTAATGAACTTAAAAGTAGTATTTTCCAATGTGTGTGGTATTAACTGGACCGTAAATGTATCGATGGAAACATTCGCAATGGTTAAACTGACGCCATTCAAAGCAATTGATCCTTTCCTTACCACACCCCACCGTTCTTGCGGTGTTGAAAATGTTAAATACAGAGAGTTTTCCACTACGTTTTTTGTAATCAACCGGATCATTCCGTCAACATGTCCACTTACAAAGTGTCCAGATATCGACTCCCCGAGTTTTAGCGCTCGCTCAAGGTTAAAAAAACTTTCAAATCTCAAATTGGTTACCTTCAATGTCTCTACACCAACGTCGAAGTACATGAATTTATTATCATAATCTGTGAGCGTCAAGCACACACCGTTAACAGCAATACTCTCTCCTATTTGCAGATCATCCCAACAGCGCTCTAGCTTTAACTTGCCTTTAACTAAACTTCCTTTAGCAACTCTTTGAATTATCCCGGTAAACACGTCTCATCACCACCGCAAATTCTCTCCTATTCTTTGCCACGAAAACTTTCTGAATTGAAAAATCGAGTTTCTCAGTTACATATCTTGTAACATATTCGAATGTTCCAAGCCCTTTCCCAAAAATATTCAAGCCGTAAAATCCGTAAATTTCGTCCGCGTAAGGTAAAAATTGACTGAAAATCGTTGCACCACCTTCAAGCAATATAGAATCAATACCTTCCAGATCGTGTAATACCCTTAAAATTTGCAGCGGTTCACTTTCCTTGTATACCTTGACATGACTAAAATTACTAATAACATCATCGGGCAAGTCTCGTTCAGTAAAAACAATAACCTTACCACTCCGAAAAGCGTTTAAATCATTCAGATGATTAAACAGCCTATCAAATACCGATCCATTCTTGTCTAGAATGATCTTTACTGGATCTTTGTATTTTCCATTAAGCCTTACATTCAACATCGGATTATCTACCAGAACAGTTCTTGCCCCCACAAGTACGGCCATATGTGCATGCCTTAACTTGTGAACAACATTTCTAAGCTCATTCGTAATCCACTTTGAATTACTGCTGCTGTCTGCAATTTTTCCATCGAGTGTTGCAGCATACTTTAGCGTGACGTATGGAATTCCACTTTCAACTGACTTAAAGAAAAACTTAGCAAGCTCTCGTGCTTCACTCTCCAAAATACCAACATGAACCTCAATACCATTCTTTTTCAACTTCTCAATTCCGTTACCACTAACGGGATTTGGATCTTTGCAAGCTACGTATACTTGTTTTATACCAGCTTCGATGATCAAGTCCGTACATGGTGGCGTCTTACCGTAATGATCGCATGGTTCCAACGTTACGTACATCGTTGCACCGTTAAGTGCTATTCCCTTGCTCCAGGCGGACAATATAGCATTTCTTTCCGCATGATACCCGCCATATTTTTTATGGTACCCTGCACTTATCACTTTTCCCTCTTTAACAATCACAGCACCAACAGGTGGATTGGGATTAACCAAACCAATTCCTTTTTTCGCAAGTTTTATTGCCATCTTCATATACCTTTCATGAATTTTCTTTTCCCCAATTTCAATCATTAACTTTCACCTCGCTTTGAAATAAACAAAATAAACAAAAAGCCCCGAGAAAACTCTCGGGGCTTATTATCAAGCTGTTTATTATACTGAAACAGACAATAATAAAACGGCACACATTGCACATCGTACTCTCTCCCATCCGGACTTTCACCGTCGGTTCCGGAATTTCACCGGATCAACCCTTCAAAAACTTGAAGGGCTCGCGGACTTTCACCGCCGGTCGGGAATTTCACCCTGCCCCGAGAGCACATGATTATTTTACCATTGCAAACAACCAAAATCAAGAAAGAGTATGCTTTTTATTTGCGTACAATTTTATGAGACTTGAATCTGATTTAAAATATCTCTTTTTGCTTTGTTTCGACGCCCATGGTAGCAA
Organism: Fervidobacterium sp.; assembly: GCA_049970055.1. Lineage (GTDB taxonomy): Bacteria > Thermotogota > Thermotogae > Thermotogales > Fervidobacteriaceae > Fervidobacterium. The sequence continues at coordinate 65,329 of JBMFNR010000002.1, read as the reverse complement.
CGACAATCATAGCTATAAATGAAAGCAACGATAGATAGCCAAAGATTTCGATAAGTGGTCTGTTGTTGGCAAGCATGAAACCACCATACTGCGGGGCCAATATACCCGCTATTCTTGCAATCACACCAGCCATTCCATTTCCCGTTCCCCTCATCGTTGTTGGATAAAGTTCCGGTGTGTAAGCATAGACAAGCCCCCAGACTCCGAGTGTGAAGAACGAGAGAAGAAGCGCAATAAATATGAGCTGAAATGTTGAACTTACGAATGCCCAAAGAATCGCTGAAATACCCATACCAATTGTGTATACAACCATCGATTTTTTCCTGCCTATTTTTTCGATAGAATATGCAGCCGAGAGGTAACCAGGCAATTGTGCAACCATCATGAAAAATGTAAACCATAGTGATTTCGTTGCGCTAATGCCTTGCGTTGCAAATATCTTTGGTGCCCAGGAAAATAATGTGTAGTAAACAAAGCTCACCGTAAACCATTGCACCCAGATCATAACAGTTTTTTTCAGGTATGGACCTCTGAGTATATCGATTATCCCTACTTTTGAGCTTGGAATCTGTTCGATTGTGTCGTTTATAGATATTGAGAATGCCTTTTCTAAGTTAGTTCTTCCATACTTTTTAAATATGAATCTTGGAGATTCCGGAAGTTTAATCAAAACTGGTAAGAATAAAAATCCGGAAAGAAATGCATAATAACTTATCCTCCATGAAATATTTACAGTCAGCACGGCCACAAGTCCAATGATTATACTTCCGATTGCCCAACTTGCTTCAAGCAAGACAAGGTAAGCACCTCGTAGTTCCTTCCCTGTGAATTCGGCAAGATATGCGTTGACTGAAGGCATTAATCCACCATAACCTATCCCCGCAAGTAAGCGGAACATCGTGAACGTAATTGAATTGGTCGTAAAGCCGAGCAATGTTGTGAAAACAATGGTAAATAAAAAGTAAAGTACATTAGATACCTTCCTTCCAAATATATCAGAAACAAATCCCACACTTAATGCACCAATTAACATACCTAAGAACGTTGAACTAATAATGTTTGCAGAAGCTGAAATGTCGATGTTCCATTCCTTTGAAATGGATGGCAACGTAAATGACAGAACTAATACGCCTGCAGCATCGAACATCCATATCAGCGAAGTAAGCCAGAGCATCTTTTTCTGATAAGAAGGAGCTATCTTTTCTTCAATCACGTTATCCAAAGTGACCATACACTTTCACCTCCAAAAATGGATTTCGTATGTCCCCAACATAGTTTACCACAAAATACACTTTTTGTCTAATACAGTAAAAAAGACAGTAAAAAAGCACAACTTGAAATTTTTAATTTAAAGTATACAATTATCAATATGAAAAAGAAGAAAAAAATAAAGACACGTACAGAGGAGGCGAGATTATAAAAGTATTAGTATATTTGCCGATCAAAGTTGATGTTGCGAAACGTTTGAATTTACCTGTCAAATTACCAGTTTTAGCTGAAGATTTGCCACTGATTACTGAGTGGGATAGTATACCACTTGATGTCATCCTCAGAGGTCTTGAGGAACAATACAGTGTTGAGAAAAGCGATTACTGGCTTTCATACCTTGTGTATTTTTACTATGAGAAATTCAAAACTTTGCTGAACGAAAAAAACTTTGTTGAAGCAGAGCAGCTTTTAGCAAAGATTAAAGAGCTCCATTACGATTACCGGTACCATTTCTACAATGCACTTTTGCAGGCAAAACTTGGTAATTATGAACTTTCTGAAATTGAGTTTAAGCAATCACTCGCACTTAACCCCGATTTCGCTTTGGCATACTACGAACTTGGGAATGTACTTTTTGCCCGGAAAGACTACGAAGAGGCTGTTGAAACCTACAAAAAAGCTTATGAGCTTGACAATAATTTCTTGTTGCCACTACTGAAAATCGGTGACATTTACATGGAACTTAACCAACTCAACGATGCCGAGGTGGTTTACAGATCGATAGTTAACCGTGATAATTTGCACCAGTATGCAACTAAAGAAGGACTTGAAATCGAACCTATACCGGAAGCGCACTTAAGGCTTGGTATACTTTACAACCTCAGGCAACAATTCGATAAAGCTGAAGACATTTTTAAAGAAGCTTTGAATATTGAGAAAAAACCGGAGATTTTGTATAATCTTGCCTACACATTGACCAAACTCGGTAAGCATATGGAAGCTTACAGAATTTTGCTTGATTTGACAAAGGATGTGCAATCTCCCGAAGTTTTGAACGAGCTTGGTATAATCCAAAGAAGGCTTGGACTCTATGAGGAAGCTTACGAAACTTTCGAAAAAGTACAAGACGAATTTCCAGAAAATTTTGAACGAATTCAGTTTTTCGTAGGTAAGAAAAATTTTGAAAGTGAATACCAAAACGAAATGAGAAAAGCGGAAAAGGAGCTAGAAAAAGTGCAATTTCCGTTTGAAGGACATTTAGATGTGATCATCCAATCAACAGATGATTATGGCAACATACTTATAGACGAGTTTTTAAAGCTAACGTCGATAAATATGACCCCATTTGATAATCACAGTCCGAGAACTGAGCACTTCCCATATATATTCGCTGGTATGTACATTGCAGGTACGGATCCTATCATCATGGAGAAAAACGCAACAATCCTCACAATTGCCACAATGGGCTCGGGGTTACCGATAGCTTGTACAACGACTATACTAAGATTGTACCAATACATTCTTTCCGGTCAGACAAACATCGATTACTTTTTGGAAGAAGTACATCAGGAAATAGAAGATTTACACTTCCATTTCTCAGTCAAACTGATCGAACTACTCGAAAAGCCAATGGACGATTTCTTCGATGCAAAATGTGATTATTATGACGAATTTACACTGAATCTACTAAAAGCGACAGGTTACAATCCATCGAATGAAGAGTTGGAAAACATCAAAGATGATAAACTCAAAAGAACAGTCCAATTCTTTAGTAATATAATTTCCGAAATGTCAAAGATTTAATGTAAATGAGAGAATTATCAAAAAGATCACGTGTAAGAATAGGCCTCTTAATGTAAAATCGAAAGCTCGCTTGTATTTTTCTGAGCGAGTTTTTTTATTTTTTACTTTCCATTGTTTGACAAATAAAAACACATACAGTAAAATATTGTTAAGCCATGCACAGTAACTATAATAGATTATGTTGGAGGGATTCAAATGAAGGTGTTGTTTATTGGCGGTGGAAATATTGCTAAGATAGTTCTAAATGAACTTTCGGAGTATATAGAGAAGTGTTGGTATTTTGATGTTCATCCGACAGATATTTCTAATTTGAGCAAGGTTAAGTGTATATATATTGAACAATTTTCTATCCCGGCTGAAGCGGATATCGTTGTCGAATGTGCTTCCGTCGAGGCTGTAAAGGAATATGCACTGGATGTTTTGAATTCAGGAAAAGATTTTTTCGTTATAAGTACAGGAGCTTTTGCGGATGAGAAATTTTTCCATGAGATTTTGGATAAATCTCGCGCTTCAAAATCACGTATCTTCCTACCATCAGGAGCAATAGGAGGAATCGATATAATCTATGCAATAAGAAATTATATTTCAGCTGTTAAGCTAACCACAAAAAAGCCACCAAAAGCGTTCGGAATAGATACGCTTCTCGAGCCTAGGATTGTTTTTTCAGGGAATGCGAGGGAAGCTATTTTGCAATTTCCACAGAACATCAACGTAGCAGTAACGCTTTCTTTTGCGGTTGGCAACTTTGAAAAAGTTTTAGTAGAAATTGTTGCAGATCCAAGTGCGAACGAGAATATACATGAAATTAGTGTTCATTCTAGTGTTGGAGATTATACGATTGTGCACAAAAACAAACCTTCACCAAATCCCAAAACGAGTTATTTGGCCGCACTCTCTCTTGCCTCTGTTATTATAAAGCGATTTGAAAAAATAAAGATTGGAGGATGAGGTATGTTTGAAATTACCCCGGAAGGTATTAAAAAACTTGCAAAGCAAAAAGATTATATTATAGTCGCTCACAATTATCAAATTAGAGAACTTCAGGAAATTGCAGATTACTTAGGTGATTCCCTGCAACTTGCAAGACTTGTGACAAAAGTTGATTCAAAAAAGATACTCTTTTTAGGTGTCGATTTTATGGCTGAGATGATGAAGGTTTTAAATCCAGAAAAGAAGATAATCGTACCTGTTAGATATTCAACATGCCCAATGGCAAATTCTCTAACGGTGGAAGATGTAATTAAAGCAAAGAATATGTACAATGCTCCGTTTGTTGCATATGTCAACAGTCGTACGGAAGTAAAAGCAGTTTCGGATTTTGTTTGTACCTCGGCAAATGCCGTTGAAGTTGTAAGTAAAATCGATAGTAATGTTGTAATTATGGGGCCTGACAAAAATTTGGCATCTTATGTGGCTGAAAAGACTGGTAAGAATGTGATTCCAATACCTGGTGAAAATGGGTATTGCTACGTTCACAATTATGTGAAGTTAGACGAAATAAGGAAGCTTGCCGTAAAATACCCAGACGCAGAAATTATGGCGCATCCGGAAACACCCGAGAATATAAGAAAAATTGCACATTTCGTTGGTAGTACCTCCCAGATGGAAAAGTACCCCAGTATATCGAACGCGAAGGAGTTCATAGTTGTAACGGAAATTGGAATGATTGAAAAGTTAAAAAAACTTTACCCAGAAAGGAAGTTCATTCCTGTTTCATCTATGATATGCTACAACATGAAAAAAAACAATCTAAAGAACACCTATTTGTCATTGCTTGAGGAAAGAGAAGAGGTCATAGTTGACGAAAAAATTGCTGAAAATGCAAAAAAAGCTGTTGAACGAATGTTTGAGCTTACCGAGGGGAAGTGAAATTATGTATGAAAAGATAATAGAAACGATTGTAGAGCTTATCAGAAAAGATGAGGGATTTTTCGATTACGCTTCGTACCCACTTAAAGATTACCAAACGGGTGCGAAGATAATTTTGAAAAATCAGGAAGCGATAATATCAGGTGTTGAAATAGTCAGCGGTGTCTTAAAAACTTTTGGAATAGAAAGCGAATTTAAGTACAAAGATGGTGAGATAACAAAAAAAGGTGATATCGCAAAACTTTTTGGTAATGCGTACAATATATTGATTTGTGAAAGGACCATTCTAAACGTTCTTTCGTTTATGAGCTCGGTAGCTACCAAGACAAGAAGAATAGTCGAAAACGCAAGGAAAGTAAACCAAAAAGTGAAGATAGCAGCAACGAGAAAAACGATTCCTTTTGCAGGCGAGTTGCAAAAGATAGCGATCATGCACGGTGGGGGAGATACTCATAGGTTAAACCTTTCAGATTGTGCGATGATAAAAGATAACCATTTGTTATTATACGGTTCGGTCACAGAAGCTTTTCAAAAGGTGAGGGAATATCTGTCTTTCAGTAAAAAGATAGAGGTTGAGGTTGAAACAGAAGAGCAAGCTTTTGAAGCTGCCCAAGTTGGAGTGGATATAATTATGCTTGATAATTTTGATCCACAAAAAGCATGTGCGCTAGCAAGAAAGCTTAAAGAAAAGTACCCACAGATAATAATTGAATTTTCCGGTGGAGTAAACCCAAATATGATAGAAAATTATGTTTGTGAATACATAGATGTTATTTCAATTGGAAAATTAACAACGGAAATAAGCTATATTGATTACAGTTTAGAAATCAGTGATGTATAAGTTTTTAAATATAAGTTTTTAAAATGTCATAATTCTACGGTATCGCCAGCAAAACTTAATATACATTTGTCTTTGAGTGTCATCTTTAAAATTTCAGTTGCAACATCTCCAGTGCAGTGCAAAGGTACAACAGTGACATCGGCATTTTTAAAAAGTTGTGCGATTTTATTTATTCTATCAATACTTGCATTTAACAGATGGAATCCACCAACGATAGCTCTAATGCTTTGTGATGCTGAGAATATATTTTCTATCCCACGATGGGCGCATCCGGTTAAAAGCACACCATCTTTGATTATATTTATCTCATCTTCAAATAAGTCTCTGTGCCCATCTACAGTAAATTTACCATCAATTATATTCTCATATGTTAGTACATTGTTCAGTACTTTCACACCATCGATTTCAACATCTCCTTCAAGCAATTGGACATTCGATTTGCTTTGTACATCTTCCCAATCGTATGGAATTCCCGTAAAACGACTACCTGAATATTTTGGCAAAAGTGCTTTTTTGTGTACGTATACATCAACTCGCTTGGTTTTTTCAAGGATGTAAGGTAAGCCACCAATGTGGTCGTAGTGACCGTGGCTAATGAAAATCTTCTTGACATTTGAAAGGTCAATATCCAATTTTTGAGCGTTCTCAACAGCTACGCTACTCATACCTGTGTCAAATATGATCTGCCTGTCTATTAAAATGGAAAGCCCATGTTCCGCTTTAAATGGTTCTCTCGCTTTGTCGTTACAAAGAATAGTTAATTTCATAACTTCACCACCTTCATCACAATCAACATTATCAATATTATCAACACCATCGGTAATCCACCTGATTCAATTATACATCATTGATTTCAAAAATAATTTGACAAAACTTATTAGATTTGGTATAATATAGTACACGGTTCATAAATATACAAAGAGGTGAGAATATGTTAGAAGTTGGTCAAAAGGCTGTTGATTTTGAATTAGTAGATCATGAATTGAAACCTGTTAGGTTATCGGAAATACATGGTAAAGTAGTACTTGCTTTTTACCCAGGAGCATTCACAAGCGTTTGTGAAAAAGAGCTTTGCACATTTAGAGATATGATGACAAAGTTCAATAACCTAAACGCAACGGTTCTTGGGATCAGTGTAGATACGCCTTTTGCAAACAAAGCATTTGCGGAGAAAAACAGATTAACGTTTAGGCTCTTGTCAGATTTTGGAGGAAACGTTGCAAAGCAATACGCGGGCGTGCATGAGAATTTCATAAACATTCCAAATTACACAGTTGCTAAAAGGTCAGTTTTTGTAATAAACGACGGTGTTATTATTTACAAATGGGTAACTAATAATCCTGGAATTGAGCCACCATATGAGGAAATTGAGAACGTCTTAAAGTGATTAAAGTGAAGGAGGCTGGTAAGATGATTGGCGAAAAGGTATTGAATGCTTTAAATGAACAGGTGGGTAAAGAGATGTTTTCAGCATATTTGTACTTATCAATGGCATCGTATTTTGATTCGATTGATTTGATGGGATTTGGAAAATGGATGAAAATTCAAGCAAAAGAAGAACTCGGTCATGCAATGAAATTGTACGACTACATTTACGGAAGAGGGGGAAGGGTTGAACTCCCCGCTTTACAAAAACCGCAACACCTTTGGGAAAGTCCGTTGAAAGCGTTTGAAGCTGCGTATCACCACGAAAGGTTTATAACGGAAAGTATAAATAAGATCTACGAACTTGCAAAAGAAGAGAAAGATTACGCGACAGAGCAATTTTTGCAATGGTACATAAAAGAGCAAGTGGAAGAAGAAGCACAAACAGAACTCATTTACAGAAAGCTTCAAAAATTCCAAGATTCTCCAATGGGACTTTACATGCTCGACAAGGAAGTCGGCTCAAGAGAATAAAAGCAAAGAAGTTGAAAAATCTGAAAATAAAAGAGCGCCTTGTGGCGCTCTTTTTTACATTTTCTTAAACTATCTCTTTGAATCCATTTCCAAAAACCATAGGTGCTTCACTGACAACAAAGAATGCGTTTTTATCTATCTCTCGAATCTTTGAAGCAAGCTCATGCAATTCTCTGCGCTTTAAAACAACAAAGAGCATTTTTCGTTGTTTGTCCGTGTAACCACCAGTTATATCTACAATCGATATACCTCTGTTCAACTTGTATAATACGAAGTCTTTTATCTCAGTGTACTTATCCGATATAATCCACACACTGATCGATAGTTCCAAGCCTTTAAGTACGAAGTCTATTGTGGTACCGTTAACTACTATGGCTAAAAGAGAATACATTGCTGTGTTCAAGTCGTAAGCAAAGCCTGCGGAAATACCTATGGAGAAGTCAAGAACGAGTATGCCAAGACCCATTGGAAAACCAAAAAATTTATTCAGTATCTTTGCTAATATATCTGTTCCACCAGTTGAAGCATTTTGGGAAAATGTTAAAGCCATGCCTATAGCTGTTAGTATATCGCCAAAAAATACAGCGATGATCATATCTCCATGGTACTTGTAAAATGGTAGAAGCCTATCAAAAAGGTCTATAAAAAAGTTGAACATAAACGTACAGTATATTGTTTTGAAGCTAAAATCAAACCCTATTAGTAAGAAAGCCACCAAAAATAGAAGGATATTTATGATATACATCCAAATACCAACGGAAAGTTGTATGAACTTATTTAAAACGATCGCTAAACCAGAGGCTCCTCCTGCGGCTATGTTGTTTGGTATCAGGAACACAACAACACCTATCGCTGTTATTAATACGCCGATGGTAGATACAAAATACTCCTTGATTAATCGAATATATCTTTCACTTCCCATGGGAATCTCACCACCCTGACACCAAACTCTTTCATTTTGCTTTCTTTGTAACTTATAGTCCCATGTTCACCTTCAACGATAGCACCCGCGTGCCCCATTCTTTTTCCCTCGGGAGCGTGTCTTCCTGCAAAAAAGCAAACTATGTTATCTGGCTTGAACCCGAGTTTCAATGCTCTTTGAACACCGTTAACCTCATCTTCGCCACCTATTTCACCAATCAATATCACTTTTTCAAAACCTAATTTTGAAAGATTTTCGAAAGCTTCGGAAACATTTGTGCCTATTATTGGATCTCCACCAAGCCCTATACCTATACTGATGCCGTACTTGTCACTTACGTGCTTGGCTACTTCGTACATCAATGTTCCGCTTCTCGAGATAATTGCAATTTCTCCATCGTTAAAATACTTCTCGGGCATGATACCAAGTTTCACTTTCTCTTTTGGAAATATCACCCCAGGGCAATTCGGACCCACCACAGTAAGTTGATCTTTAGCTTCATTTTCTTTGACTATACTCACAATCTTTAGTGCATCATGTATGGGTACATGCTCAGTGATGATAACATATTTTTTAACACCGTTTTTGTACGCATCCATAAATGCTTCCAAAACATGCGGTGCTGGGACGAAGAATATAGCAGTTTCGACGTTCATCTCTTTGTGCTTTTCTTTGTACCTCTCCAATGTATTGTAAATTGGTACACCGTATATTTCTTTAATATCAGGGTTCTTACTAACTCCACAGACAATCTTTGTGCCATACTCAATCATCTTTTTAGTGTGGTAACTCCCGTATCGACCCGTTATTCCGTAAACGCAAACATGCTCATTTGAGAAAAACATATCTTTCCACCTGCCCTTCTTCTAAAAGCAAAATGTTGATTAATTCTTCCATATCCGATGCGCTCTTTATGTTGTGCTTTTCGAGAACTTCTCTTGCCTGTTCTTCTTTATTTCCAGAGATTCTAACGAACAATTTAACGTTCTGGTTTTTCTCAACAAATATCTCTATTCCCTTTGCAACCTCTAAACAATCTGTTATACCACCGAAGATGTTTAGAACGATCTTTTTTGAAATGCGAGACACCTCATTTAGCGCTTTGTAAACATTCTCACTCGTTGCCCCGCCACCAACATCGTAGAAATTTGCGGGCTCAAAACCAAATTCTTTCAGCATATCGATTGTCGCCATAACTATCCCTGCACCGCATCCAATGACACCGTATTCTCCACCGAAAACAACCATATCTGTAGCGTATTTGTTTTTCAAAACCCATGGTTGTCTAAACAAAGCATTATCATCAACATGTATAACACTATCTAACATGATATAGCCATTCTCTGTAACACCCACAGGATTAACCTCCAAAAGGGTAAGATCATATTTGACAAAAATTTCCAAAATCTTGCTTGCAACATTTCTAAAATCTATTGGAATATCGTCTATTTTTGTTGTTTTCAATACTTTCTCAGGATGACCTTTTGAAACTTCCTCAATGTCAATACCTCCGTGCTCAGAATAAACCATTAAGATACTTCTTCTTGTACGATCTATGGTCACACTGAAGTAAATTTCACCCGTATGCTCTACAAACTGCTCGATTAAAACGCCTTCAGGTAATTCACCTTTGATCTCTTTATTCCTAAGCGTTTCTAAGGTTCTCAAACTTTCCTCCAAGCTCTTTGACACAACAACGCCACCTGCTTTCATACGACCACCAACGAGTACTTGTGATTTCAAAACTTGTGGAAAACCAATGCCTTTTAACTTCGAAATCAACTCATCTGAAAGGTTTTCTTTACTACCAACAAAAACACTTTTTGGAACTGTTAAACCGTGCTCTGCAAGTATCCTCTTGCCCACGTACTCTTGAACCTTCACGAAAATCCCTCCTTCTTAAGTTTTTCAAAAGAAAAAATCTCCCAAAAATCAATGGTTTTTGGGAACACCATCCCTGTAAAGGCAGGTCTCCCGACTTGTGGATCTTCCTACTCTCCACGCCTTCCCAGCTTTCACCAGTGGCTTTCTGTGGATTTCGTCCCCACTCACGGTGGCCCGACCGTCCCGGACTTTCACCGGAGTTCCCTATTAAACCCGTTGGTACCTTTACAGAGTGGAAGTATTCACTTTTCTAAGTATCCTAAAGTATTCTAAAACATATTCTATTTCATACTATAACTGTTGTCTATACCATGTTTTTTTGAATTTAGGCCAAGGAAAAGCATTAACGTCAGTACCATTTTCTCTATTTCCAATTATCTAAACTATGCTCATTTATCCCAATTTATACCGATGCTTTCCAAACTCAGTATTTCAACGTGCTTTAGTGTTCTGTTTTCATGGTAATCTATAAAAACTACCTTAACATCAGGTTCTTCGCTTAGAATGTGCGGAATGAGTCTTTTATCTATTGGAGAAATTTTTTCCTCAAGAACATTATTTTCATTTATCCAAAAAAGTTCACCTTTGTCGCTTTCTATTACCTTATCACTATTAACTTTACCTGTAAAAATAAATAATATCCAGTTGTTGTTTTCGGGCCCTTTTTCAGAGGTGACCATCTTCAATTTAAGATCGTACGAATCAAGACTTGTCTCTTCCTTAAATTCCCTAAAGACCGCGTCAACAACTCCTTCACCTTCCTCTACTCTTCCGCCTGGTGGAACAAGAAAACATTTGAAAGGTTCTTTATTTCTTTTTATGAAAAGGATTTTATCTTCATATTTTGCATAACAAATTAAGGCAAGGCTTTGTCTTTCATTCTTATCACCGCCCTGTAATTTATTCTACCATAAGAATTTCAAAAGTTCTTGGCAGGCGTTCTGCCAACTTCGGGACGACAATCAAAGTAGTTAACCTTCCATTGCTTTTTTAATGTTCTAAGACCTTTTTTTCTTTCAGTACGTAAAATCCCGCAAAGGATACCTTATCGAAATTTGCCAACCGTTTAAACTTTTCAAGTTCTTCTTTCCAAAATAAATTTTGTTGGAAACCATCTACCATTTTTAAGTTATTCAATGAAATGCCGATTTTTACAACAGGTCGTTTGTTGTATATTAATTTATACAGATTCTCAGCTGTTTTTGAAATAACGACGAAATCGTTTGTGTAAACTCCAAAACTTCTTGAGGTTGAAAACACTCCAAAACTATCTTTCAAATAAACTGATACAGATTTAGCTGCCATTTTGTGTCGTATCAACTTTGAATATATCGCGAACAAAAGATATTTGCCAACTTCTAAAACCTCTTCAAGACTATACAAATCTTTATCGAGTATAATATGATGTCCCATACTTTTGGGAGGAACGAATTTAAAAAATTCTTTTTCTGTGTATTTCTTGTTAATTATCGCCTTTAAGTTATCAAAAGGTATATCTTTTCTATTCAAAAAATCCCACAATGTTTCAACTCCAACCTTTCTAAGTAGCTCCAACGACCTCTTGCCAATTCCTGGTACGTTTGATATATCTACTTGCTTAGAGAATTCTTCAAAATCTTCAACTACAGAAAAACCATTTGGTTTAGCGACTTCACACGCCGTTTTTGCGATCACTGGATTACGTCCAACACCGATTGTACAATTCAAATCTAAGCGTTCTTTTATTTCATTTTTCAAATCTCGCAACCTCTCCACATCGTACATATCATTAAGTGCGATGTAAAACTCATCTATACTCGCTTCTTTGTATATGTAAAAATACTTTTCAATGAGCTGCACGATTTTAAGTGTTGTAAATTCGTAATAATTGAAATCAGCTTTCACAAATATTACATTAGGACAGCTTCTCTTTGCTTCTTTTAAATTCATTCCTGCCTTCACGCCACAAGCTTTAGCTATGTTATTAGCACTTGTTACAGCTGTTTTTTTGCCATTTCCAATAACAGCAACAGGGTAATTTTTCAAAATCGGATTCTTAGCACACTCGATTGAAGCAAAATATGAATCCATATCAAGCAAAGCAACGCAACTGAACATATCGTCCCCCCTTCCTTTTGAATGTAAAGCGCTAATAATATATTTGTGTATACTGTATACACAAGTATATCATATTTCTAAGATAGATGTCAAAGGTATATGTCAAAAATTTTTTGACGTGCGAAAATTTTAAGTAAACTCTAAGATCAGCTTAAGTACTTTCTAAGTTTCACTGAGTATACTTAAATTGTCCTTGGTGAAAAGGACAAAAAAAAAGAGACAGGAGGTTGAAAGATATGAAAAAAGTATTGGTTCTCATCGCGTCAGGTGTTATTTTGGTCGGTAGTATCTTCGCATTTGGTCCAGCTAACAGAGGTTACGTACCAGTTCTTCAACCAGCTCAACAACAAGTTAGTACACAAGCCAACACTCAGACGCAAGCCCAAGTACAGCAGTTTAG